>NZ_BAWM01000170.1 GCF_000759675.1 Neobacillus niacini
CCATTTACATCTGCATGGATTAGAACTTTTGAGCCCCTAATTTTGTAAAAAGCTCTAGTGCTTCGATACCCACTAAAAATAGTTTGATGTTCTTCTCCGAATGTCGGAATGGGGTCATGATTCAAGAAACTAGACTTGGAAGTGTAGCTTTCTTCCCTATCAATGACTTGAACACCTTTTCGCTCGGCTTTGTATCGAATCATTTCAATGAAAGTCG
>NZ_BAWM01000169.1 GCF_000759675.1 Neobacillus niacini
AGGGACAAAGTCCCAACTACCATCGGCGCTGAGAAGCTTAACTTCCGTGTTCGGTATGGGAACGGGTGTGACCTTCTCGCCATTGCTGCCAGACTATTTTGTTGAGGTTTCATTCCCTCAAAACTAGATAATCAGAAGAAGTTGTAAAACGAGTTCGCTTTAAAAATTGGTTAAGTCCTCGAACGATTAGTATCAGTCAGCTCCACACGTTACCGC
>NZ_BAWM01000168.1 GCF_000759675.1 Neobacillus niacini
GCCATTTTAGTTTTTCTCTCTTATTTAAATAAGAGTAAAACCTTTTTAGGTTAAGTTAGAAAGGGCGCACGGTGGATGCCTTGGCACTAGGAGCCGATGAAGGACGGGACTAACACCGATATGCTTCGGGGAGCTGTAAGTAAGCTTTGATCCGGAGATTTCCGAATGGGGGAACCCA
>NZ_BAWM01000167.1 GCF_000759675.1 Neobacillus niacini
CCCCAGCCTTGCAATCCCATAATTCCTGTGTACGCCCACAGAGTACCGAAAAACGCCATGAAAAATACGCCAGATGCCGTTCCGCGTACTGCAGCTCCAGGAATAGTTCTTGATGTTTGTGTCACAAATAAAAATCTCCTTTCAACTTAAATATTTGTTCATTGGAACCGCATCTCAACTTACACTAGTATTAGGCAGTTAATTCGTGAGAAAAATCCTATATACCTTTTTATATTTATATTCAGGTGGGTAAATTACTGAACTATTCTGTCCCA
>NZ_BAWM01000166.1 GCF_000759675.1 Neobacillus niacini
CCTAAGCCGAGGCCGAAAGGCGTAGGCGATGGACAACAGGTTGATATTCCTGTACCACCTCTTTATCGTTTGAGTGATGGGGGGACGCAGGAGGATAGGGTAAGCGCGCTGTTGGATATGCGCGTCCAAGCAGTTAGGCTGGTAAGTAGGAAAATCCGCTTACCGTAAAGGCTGAGCTGTGATGGCGAGGGAAATATAGTACCGAAGTTCCTGATTCCACACTGCCAAGAAAAGCCTCTAGC
>NZ_BAWM01000165.1 GCF_000759675.1 Neobacillus niacini
CGATGAAGGACGGGACTAACACCGATATGCTTCGGGGAGCTGTAAGTAAGCTTTGATCCGGAGATTTCCGAATGGGGGAACCCACTGCTCGTAATGGAGTAGTATCTTTACCTGAATACATAGGGTATTGAAGGCAGACCCGGGGAACTGAAACATCTAAGTACCCGGAGGAAGAGAAAGCAAACG
>NZ_BAWM01000164.1 GCF_000759675.1 Neobacillus niacini
TTCATTATTCTATCTACAGGACCATTCACCCAACGGAAGCAAATAAATCCAATATTACTAGACACCCAAAATTATCTATAAATTCCATTTGGATGAAAATAGCGCATCCAATTAGCCACCTTTTTAAATTGTTTATCATCCATCACAAATGCTTTTACTTCAGTTCCAAATAGATGCTTGTGGTATGCTTTAAATTGTTCACAACCT
>NZ_BAWM01000163.1 GCF_000759675.1 Neobacillus niacini
GGGCACTGAAAAACTTACGTTTTTAGAAATGTAAGCATGGTCTAGACAAAAAAACGGCAATTTCTTGTTCGATTTTGAACAAGAAATTGCCGTTTTTTATCCCTATTCTTTATTCTTTTTCTTTAAGAAGAGTGAGAATTCTCTTGAGATTGACAGCGAATATTGTTGTGGCAC
>NZ_BAWM01000162.1 GCF_000759675.1 Neobacillus niacini
CGTTTTTTATCCCTATTCTTTATTCTTTTTCTTTAAGAAGAGTGAGAATTCTCTTGAGATTGACAGCGAATATTGTTGTGGCGCCTTGGATTTCCATGCCAAATAGACCCGCAGATGATGCCGTATCATAACCGTGTCCATGTTTTAACTCACTATTTTTGGCTTCGATTTTATAACGTGAACGAGCCAGTTCTTTAAACTTATCACTATTTTGAAACGTTTCTTGTTCCTTATGTTCGGTAGATTTAATTGTTACCGAATAAGTTTTACTCTTTGCTCCTTCTGTGTAACATCCTTCACGGAAAGGGCATACTTTGCATTTTTCGGTGTCAAAATAATACGTTTGACG
>NZ_BAWM01000161.1 GCF_000759675.1 Neobacillus niacini
GTTTTAAAACATACTTATCTGGGATTGAAATTTTATGTTTAACAGGTCGAACATCAATTTTATAATGATTTTCAGGCGATTTATCATTTATGAATACTATTTCAAATGAGTCATTAATATCGCCTTCTAAGTTACTAAACCTTCCAAACGGATGAGTAAAAGCAATAGGGGGCTGTCGGAGAGGTAACTTCAAATCTTGCTTAAAGTGATGCTCAAATGCTTTTAATGCCTCATCAACTGATTGGTAACCAATTTCAAGGTAAATCTCTTCAAATGGTCTTGGTGTATTACTTGAATTAGCAGATGCTTTTCCACTAGCACCAATAGAAATTAACAAAAATAATACAATAAGACATATTTTTTTCATAATTCTTACACCCTTTTTTAGGTGTATGATTCCCAATCCCTCTTCAACTATCCTGC
>NZ_BAWM01000160.1 GCF_000759675.1 Neobacillus niacini
CTGCCAGGCAATATTCTGAAGGATTAGGTATTGAATTAATTGATGGAGTGAGACTTGTTGAATTGTGGTTAAGTGGGTTGGTCAGTGTAGAACAAGAGATTAAAGAATTATTACCTGAATATGTTTAAAATAGCCCTTCTCCTAGTGGAGAGGGGCTTTATCCATTCCTATAATAAAAGGCAATCACTGTCCTTAATTGTAAAGACAAATTTAATAGTCAAAACCCTTTCTCATCCATAATGGC
>NZ_BAWM01000159.1 GCF_000759675.1 Neobacillus niacini
CTGAGTTGGATGAACATATACAGGAATTAATTGACTTCATCTATGGTAGAGAGCAACAATTCCTGATTGGAAAAAAGGGAGAAATGCAACATATTCTTAAACCGGATGACATCCACTATTTTCATACTGAAAACGATCATATTATCGCCGTAACGGAAATAGATTCTTTTATTTTAAAAGAGAAGTTATATGAGCTCGAGGCCCTGCTCCCTT
>NZ_BAWM01000158.1 GCF_000759675.1 Neobacillus niacini
AGTGAATGGCTAGTTCTTTCTCGACGGGAATCCCACCCGCTATATGATACGACCTATGCTCGGCCGCACAACTGCTTCGTTAGTGCAATAAGAAAAGCCACCAAGATTGGCAGCTGGAACTTCAAGTAAAGCACCCGTTTAGTGAAATAAGTAAAATATGTCCCCCCTTCCGATCTTAGTATTCTTTTATTTCCTTATGTGTTCTTAGCTTTCAAGATCACTTAAAAATTCATTTGGACTTTTCAAAAAAAATTTAATTTATCAGTGGGCAGTATTGGTTCCTAACCAAATCGTTTACTTAACTCCTAATGATTTTTCATTGAGATATGAATAATCTCTAGAAAATCACCAGCTACACTTCCAAATTCCTTACAAAAGTTAGTTTCCAATTCTATAACATCACCTTGATTTATAATAATTCCTTTGGTTGCTTTAATAAAATTACGAACACTTTGTTGTTCACCGTCATTTGACATAAGGTATATAATTCCACCCGCATGAACAATACAGTTCCTAACTTGACTGTATTGTTTAATTATATTCCATTCTCTACCCTTAAATATTTCACCTAAATTTTCTATCTTTGATAAATATTCTTTGGCTTTATCCAAACCATACACATTTTTAATAGATTTAAGTTTTTCTTTGTCCTTACACATATTAAATAACTGGTGTTCAAAATAACTAAAAAGACTTGTAAATATTGATTTCCTTAAAATTGCAGGAAATATTTTTTCATACTTATCATGTTCATCAGCAAAGTCAAACCAAAAACCTAATTGGTCTTCTTTGGATAACCCTTCGGCATTTGTTTCGAGTGTAATTTTTTCTTTATTTATTTTATCGTCTAATTCATCCAAGTAGTCTAAAAAATCATCAATACCACCTAGAACAATTCCATAAAATAATGCATCTCTTCCTCTTAACAAATTATAACAACACCTTTAGTATCTTATTAAATCAGTACGATAGATTCATTTCTAGATCATCCAACCGAGATAATGCATCATCCAAATTATTTTGCATATCCTCGTTTTGGCTTGTTAATTCCTCATTTTGTGATTCTAAATCACTAATCCTTGTATCTATATCATTAATAGTCGATTCCATTTCATCAATCGTGGATTGAAGATCATCAATTTCAGATTGGTAAACAGTTTCATTAGAACTGACGCTGTTACTACATGCAGTTAATAATAACATGGCAAATACTACAACTAAACTCTTCCTCATTATTCTCCCCCTGAGAACATATACATCTCCTTAATTTTCCAACTATAATTGTATCATGGCATAGGACTTTAGCTACAATAATTATTGCTAAAAAAATAGAGAGAAATACAATCATTATGACTGTAATTCTCTCCATCATTTAAAGCAGTATGATTAATTAATCATCTGAAACAGTTGGATCAACAAACCCAAACTCTATCTTATTGTTAAAAGAACCTTGTAATTCCTTTTTCTCAACAAAAGCACCGTTCGTTTTAGCAATATACTCCGACGCCTTCAACCTGTCCTTCATGTCAGCATTTTCATCCCGCATAATTTCCGTCCAAAACCGCTTTGTTTCCGTAATATCCGCAATAAATTGCACATCCAATTGCTCATTCCGCTCCTTAATATACTCCATGACCTTAGCATTTCTTAGCAAGCGGCTGGCGTTCACCTCGGCAGCATTACCTTCTGCTTCATATCCAGCTCTCAAATAACTGACGGTGGCATTGCCAGTTTCGATATAATAATCTGCAAATTTCTTTTGCTTAATATTTATGTCACCCATTAGTCACACCATCCCCGTTGTTAAATTTCAATAAAACAAGAATATATGTTCCTGTTTTTATCATATCACACCTCAAAAGAATAAGCCTCCCTGAATATCAGAGAGACTTTTTACACACGGCCACATCATTTAATTGTCTTTCAATATAAGTAGTGAACAGCACTCCACATGTGCGGTCTGCGGAAACATATCTACCGGCTGAATATATTTGACTTCGTATTTGGCGCTTAACATTTGAATATCTTTTGCCAAAGTGGACGGATTGCATGAAATGTATATGAGCTTTTCTGGTGCTGCCTGCAAAATGGTTTGGATTAATTGTCCTTCGAGACCTGTTCTTGGGGGATCGACTATGATGACATCTGGCTTCCAGCCCTTTTTCACCCATTTTGGAAGTACCTCTTCTGCTTTTCCTGGTACATATTTGGTGTTGGTGAACCCATGCCGTTTAGCATTTTTCTTTGCATCCTCTATCGATTCTGGAATGACATCCATACCACGCACTTCTGCTGCCTGATCAGCGAGCCATAACCCTATTGTTCCTACACCGCAATAGGCGTCTACGATTTTTTCTTTACCTGATAAAGCTGCTGCTTTTTTCACTTCATTATAAAGCTTAATGGTTTGAATCGGATTTAACTGGAAGAAGGTTCTTGCTGATAGTTCAAATTGCAGTTCACCCAATGTTTCTTGGATAAACTCTTCACCCGCTAGCGGCAGCGTTTCCTCGCCAAAAATAAGTGACGTTTTTTGTTCATTAATATTCTGAACAATGGATTTCACATTTGGAAGTCGTTTTTGGATTTCCTCAATAATCTGCTCTTTCTTCGGTAATTCCTTTTGATTTGTAATGAGTACCACCTGAAGCTCGCCACTTTGCACACCGACACGGGTAACAATGGTCCGAACGATTCCCTTGCGTGATTTTTCATTATAAATTGTAATTTTCAATTCTTCGAGAATCTTTTTAACAGCATTTACTGCTTCATTCGTTTGTGAATGCTGAACGGCGCAATGTTCAATATCAATTAATTGGTGAGAGTTTAAGCCGTATAATCCTGCTAAAACTTTTCCGTCTCTTCCTGCTAGTTGAAAACTACTTTTATTCCGATATCCCCAAGGATCTTCCATACCAATGGTTTCTCTGATATCAAGTTTGTCCACGGCAAGCCTGGTATGACGTTCAAGCGATTGAATGACAATATCCCGCTTTTCTTTTAATTGCTGGCTATATTGTAAATGCTGCAGCTGACAGCCGCCGCATTGCTCATAAACCGGGCATGGCGGCTGAACACGGTGCGGTGATTTAATACGAATCTTCTTAATTTTTGCCTCAGCAAATTTAGGGTTAATTTTGGTTGCCTCGACTACTACTTCTTCACCTGGAAGGGCTCCCGGTACAAAAACCACCTGCTTTTTAAAATAACCGACACCTTCCCCATTAATGCCGAGTCGTTTGATTGTTAAGGGAAAGGTCTGATTTAGCTGTATCTTAATTGATTGATCTGTTTTCATTTTGTTCACTCCAAATTATTCAATGCCATATTATAGCATGTTTAATAGAAAAAACAGAATCAGCTAAACTGGACGACGTTTAAGAGTGGAAAACACAATTCCTACATATTGAAATGCAATAACGATGAAAATTCCAATTAAAAAGAAGTGATAGGCAGCCAGCTGCCAATTAGATCGAATAAAAATGATTCCAACTAAATTTGCAATAGCAGCAAATAGAAGTGAAATGATTATTTTTCTACTCTTACCTTTGATCATCAGGATCGATAAACAAATGATAGTTCCGATAACAAAAATTGAGGTATATAGATTCATTAGAAAAGGAGTAAAAAACGACGCTTCGAACTCTTGCTTCTTAAATAATAAATATCTGGCAACTCCCATTTTTTCAGACGATAAATCCTCTAAAACAATTGCTAAGATGATAACAGAAAATTGCAGCATCAACATCATCAAGTAAAAAAGGAATCTTTTTATCATGATATCCTCCTATTCAGATAGAAAAAGACATTACCAACATTCGAATTGTCTTTTTCCACAATATATTATTAATTTTTATTCGGTTCTCCTTTTTCAACAGGATTGGAAGGATCCATACTCCATTCATTCCAACCGCCATCGTACAGTGAAATATTTTCTAAGCCTAAAACGTCTGCATAAAATAACACTTCCGCCGCTCTCCATCCTGTTCCACAATAAAAAGATAACTCATTATCGGGGTTAATCCCATCTTTTTCCCACATTGCGAATATTTCCGAACCGTTTCGCATCGTATTATCTATACTTCTAAAATCTTCAAGGTTACTAGAATCCGAGCCTGCATGGCCCCAAATTGCACCTGCTGGACGTCCTTTTGCTTCGATATAATCATACCCTGATATTTTACCGATATATTCATCCCAGCTTCTAATATCAACAAGTGTACTGGTATCTGAATTAGCAAGAATTTCTTTTGCTTCTGGTAAATCAATAATATACTCTGGATTAGCAGGTACCACATCTCCAAAAGAAGCAACCGATTCTTTGGAATTTTCCTCTTTTTCAACTTCATAACCTGCAGCTTGCCATGAAGCATATCCTCCATTTAACACCCTGACATCCTTGACACCCATATATTTTAAGATTACAGCTGCTCTAAAAGCTGGCATTGAGTCACTGCCATAAAGAACAACTGTTGTGTCCACTGTAATCCCATTATTTAATGCAAATTTTTCAAGTTCTTTGTCCTTCAAGCGATTCCAAACTGGACCTTCTTCAACTTCATCCGTATTAATATGGACTGCTCCAGGAATATGGCCCTTTTTATAATCCGGTGCTTCCTCGCCCCAGCTAACTTCAAAAATTTTATAAGGATTTCCATCGTTATTATTTGCAGCTAAATCGTTGACCCATGTTGCCGGTACAAGCATTTCATAATTAGGATAGCTTTCCAATGGCAGGTCTTTATTGGCTGCCCATTCTTTCACATCATATTGATAAATATTTTTGAAGCCTTCACTTTTTAGATATTCAGAAACAGCTTGTGCATCTTTACCGTTTGCATCGTAAAGAACAACTTTTTTATCAGCTGTAATTCCTTTACTTTTCAATACCTCAGTTAATTTTTCTTCTTTTTTATCAGTCTCTACTAATAGCCAGCTAGCGGAAAAATCCACAGCACCTTTAATATGGCCGCCTCTTTCAACCCCATCTAATGCCCAGCCGTTGAATGCATCATTTGATCTTGTATCTACGATTACCCACTCTTCATTTTCAATATTTGCTTTCAATTCCTCTGTTTCAATAGTCGTTTGGGCTGTCTTGGATGTATCTGTTTTTTCGTTCATATCTGATGTTACATCATTAGAACATGCTGAAAGTAATAAAAAACTGCTTAGTAAAAAAAATAGTATTGCTTTTTTATGAATAAACATTACGTCTTTCCTCCTAAATTATTATTTCTGGTTACCAATAAAAAATAAAGTATGCTTTAGTTGTTTTGATCTAACCCTCTCTTTAGATAAATGCATTTCTAATTTATTGATTCCATTACTATTATAAAAAAGTAAAATTCCAAAATAAATTCAATATATCTATTAAGACAATAGGTTTACATCGATTTTCCAAATATATAGTAAAAAAACGTTATTTTACCATTTTGAAGTTATTAATAGTGTTTTCAGGCCGATTTAAAAGAATAAAAAGCCGAATTTCAAATGAAATTCGGCTTCAAAGTGATGTAATTTTTTTATCGAAAAGTCATCGAATACCTGTTTGATATCTCCGCATTATAGCATTATTAACAGAGAAAAGCCGAATTCATGACGAATCCAGCTTTTTTACAAATTATTTTCTCCAAAAACTCGGTATAATCTTTGAAAGACCTTTCTTTTCCGGTTTAAATTCATCAAGACTTTTAAATTTATATCCTCTCTTTTTCAAATCCTTAATCACTTTTTCAAGGGCATCGGCATTATCCTTCGAAACCGTGTGCAGAAGTAAAATACTGCCAGGGTGGATTTGTCTCATAATATTATCGTACGAGTATTTCCAGCCTCTCTGCGCATTCGTATCCCAGTCCACAAATGCCAATGACCAGAAAACATGCGTATAGCCTTCTTCCTTTGCAATCTGCATCGTTCTCTCACTAAAAACGCCTCTAGGAGGACGCAAATACTTCATTTTCTTTTGACCTGTTAACTCTTTTGTTTTATTCTTCACTTTTCTAAGCTCTTCACGAATTCGCTCATCGCTGATTTGTGTCATATTAGGATGGTGCCAAGAATGATTTCCAATGATATGACCTTCATCCACCATCCGCTTCGACAATTCAGGTTGAGATAATAAATAATGCCCCGTCACAAAAAAAGTCGCCGGAACCTTTTCCTTTTTTAATACATCCAATACTTTACCTGTATATCCTGCTTCATAACCATTATCGAAGGTAAGATATAAGATCTTTGAGTCTGGATCGCCTTTATAGAAAGCTCCGTATTTTTCAAGCACTTTCTCATACTCTGCTCCAGCATCGGGCGGCTGTTCATCAACAGCTTTCTTAAACCCCCAATTAATTGGCTTATTAGGAACGTAACCATACGTAACCTGAGGCACCATTAACAGCAGCAAACTTAGGATGCACAATAATTTCTTCATCCATGTTCCCCCTATTTTGTTTTTTATAGTGTTTGTTTGTATTTGGGAAACATGATTAGTATTTTAAGGAAAAAGTTGAGGCTGGTGGTAAACACTGTCACTTGTATGACCTATTCGAGTTAGATTTAGGAAAGATAATAAGTAGGCAATCGCTCTCGGGGATGGAAGGTTGAGGAAATGACGTATTTCTGAATTAGTAAACCAGGGTTTATTAATCAAAAAATAATCGTTTATTGCTCCTATATGGGCATCTTTTGAAATACATTGACATGAAGGACATACCCATTTATGTCTGTTATATATCATAGGTGCAATTAAACATAAAGGGCATTGAACACCAGTAATAATGTCCGATTCAAGTATTTGGAACAATTTTAATATGTCTACTCTCTTAGGTGTGTGTTTCTTTAAAAGAAGGTCGCTTAATTTTAAAATATCTTGTTCATTCATCCATACCTTTTTATTATAACCCTCAATTTCCTCAATCTTTTTTATTAAATCATGTGATTTACAGACCTTATTTTCTGCTTCCTTGTAACCTGGAGATATAATAATTTCACTGGAAGGCCTAGAAAAAACAACTAAATTATCAATAAAAATCTTAGGAACATTGTTTATTTCCATACAATATTTCAATAATAACGAATGTCGATTTGCTTGTGAAACAGGATTTTCAAATCTCTCTCTCGTATCAAAAGCCTCTTGAATCATTTGATTTTTTTCAATGGTTATTTTTCCTGAATGATTCTTACCTTCAAGGTTCATTAGGATATTGGGAGAAAGGAGTAGAGCGTCAATTTGAAAAAATGCTTTTCCTATTGGAAGGCGGAGATCGTGGAAAATGTGGTATTTATGATGAGGTATTTGACCTAATTGGTAATTGATTATTTTTTCACCATTATAACCTGACTTTAAAATCTTTATCTTGGTTTTAACTTCTTGTACTTTTTCATGACTCCCACTTAATCTTCTCTCTACAGCCTCTGCTTGAAGTAAAAGTATGGGCACAGTTAGGTTTTTATCAAACAAAAAATTTCCTCCTCTAATCATTTGATAAGAATTTTCTTTTTTAAATCCTATTTTCCTTCCTAAAATTGAATATAATTATGAACATTTTTTGACTAATATTGGTTGGCTGAATTGATTTTGCTCCAGAACCGTACAGTTCATACAAATAACCATACAGTTTCTACAATTATCTGTACAGCTTCTACAAAAAACCCTACAGTTTCCACATTTAACCGTACACCTTCTACAAAAAACCATACAGTTTCTACAATCAAGCCATCAAATCACAAAAAAGTAGACCCCGCAATGGAGTCTACCCTCAAACTTAGCTAAAAACCCGTTCCTTAAACTGTTCTAATTTTTCTAATGAAGACTTATCTACATCCGCATGCAAGCTGTTTCCGTGTGAGTCCATTGTAACAACGGCTGTGAAGCCCTCCACGCGAAGGTGCCACATTGCTTCAGGGATACCAAATTGCATCAGGTCAACACCTTCAACCCCCTTGATACAATCAGCATAGTACTGAGCAGCGCCGCCGATGGCGTTCAGATAAACACCGCCATGCTCTTTTAAAGCTGCCAGCGTACGAGGACCCATTCCGCCTTTTCCAATAACAGCACGGATACCAAATCTCTTCATGATGTCACCTTGATAAGGCTCCTCACGAATACTTGTGGTTGGACCAGCTGCTTTTACATGCCAGATACCATCTTTATCCTTTAACATTACTGGACCACAGTGATAGATCACTTGTCCATTCAAATCAACCGGTGAATCATGATCAGACAGGTATTTATGAATCGCATCACGACCGGTGTACATCATACCGTTAATTTGAACTACATCGCCGACCTTTAATTCACGGATTTGTTCTTCTGTTATTGGGGCTTGCAGCGTAATCACGTCATTTGCACGAGCTGCTGCTGTTTCTTTTTCAGCTTCCGTTTCAGTGAAATCAATGAAATCGCCTTCCTGATACATCCACTCATTAATATCTCCTGACACAGGGTCAATACTCACTCCTAAGCGGCGGAATGCCCAACAATTGTAGGCTACAGATACATAGAAGCTAGCTGGTATTCGATTCATCACCCCAACTTTACAGCCTAACAAAGTTGCTTCTCCACCAAATCCCATGGTGCCAATTCCCAATTTATTGGCATTTTCTAGTACATACTCTTCTAAAGCGCGCAAATCTTCGTTTGGATTAACATCGTCTAATGAGCGGAATAACTGTTCTTTTGCTAAGTCATAGCCAGATGAACGGTCGCCGCCAATACCAACTCCGATGAAACCAGCGCTGCAGCCTTGCCCTTGTGCTTGGTAAACGGAATGCATGACACATTTTCGGATGCCATCAAGGTCACGTCCTGCTCTTCCTAACCCTTCTAATTCACATGGAAGACTGTACTGGATGTTTTTATTTTCACAGCCCCCGCCTTTTAAAATCAGACGAACATCGATATAATCTTTTTCCCATTGATCAAATTTCATAACCGGCAAACCTGCACCGAGATTGTCGCCGCTATTTTCTCCTGTTAATGAATCAACAGAGTTTGGACGTAGTTTTCCTTCCTTTGTCGCGATGACAATCGCATTTTTGATCGCTTCTTTTATTTCTAATTGGTTTACACCAACAGGCGTTTTAATTTTAAAAGTTGGTAATCCGGTATCCTGACAAATAGGTGAGACTTGATCATCTGCCATTTTAATATTATTTGTAATTGTAGCAAGGCTCATTGCTGCACTTGTACCAGCGTTTTCCTTCTCCTTTGCCGCTTTAACCGCACGGCGCACATCCTTTGGAAGCTTTGTAGAAGTTTCAACTACTAACTTGTACATACTTTCCTGAAATTTCTCGATATTCACCTAAAGTACCCCTTTCCCCTTGTCCGATTCGCAATCTATTTAAAAATTACAACTATTAGACGATTATTATTATACTCCTATAAGCAAATGATTTAAAGGTAAAGGTTTTCAAAATAAAAAGAGTCTGCATTTAAACAGACTCTGGTGCTTCACGATGGTTGAATTCCTTACATTTGGATTCTAATTCATCAATCATTTTGATTAAGTTGTCAATATCATCAATATCCGTATCCTCCGGATCAATAGCATCCAATACATCTAGAAACATGTTCAATCTTTGCTTTAAAAAACTAACTTGTGTATTTTTATCATGTGTCGGACTACCCAATTTGATTCTCCCCCTTCTACTCCAATATCCTACACTTTCTGCAACTCTTTTTCAAAGGCTGTGTTAAACTTGTCTGTTGATTTCCGCTCCAGGCGCTTCGCTTCCCGCGGGCGGTCCGGGGAGCCTCCTCGGCGCATAAGCGCCTGCGGGGTCTCCCGCAGGAGTCTCGCGCCTTCCACTCCAATCAACAGAGTGAAAAATCAACCATTAGCTTTAACACAGCCTTTCAAAAAAGAACCCCTACGACCTTTGTAGGAGTTCTTTCTCCAAAATCATCTTGGTCTCTCTGAAGCAGCAAAACCAAATGAAACATGGTCCTGAACCGGAATCCATGCCCCGATTCCCTGTGACGTTACATTTTTAATAACAATTACTTTTTTATTTCCCTTAAGCATTAAATAAACTTCACCATAGGTAACTTTGCCTTTTTCATTAACAGCTGGTGCGTAAGCATATAAGTACCCTAAGCGATTGACAGGAATATTGTAGACATGGTCGTTTTTCGTCCCTGCACCGATAATCGTATCAAATGAAAGTGGAAGATGTGTTTTTTCCATAGCCTTTAACAGCATCATCTTTTTTACATCTTCAGCGTTTGCAATTTTTGCTGTTAACCCGCCACGGATAATTTTTTGCGCTTCTTGAACATAATGGATCTGGTAAGGTACCTTTCCGCCGCGATTATCATAATAGTTGGTATTAACCTTTTGATATTCCCAGTTCGAGGACGTTTCAGTCGATTCATAATTTAATGGCCACTGACCAAGGTATACGATTGCTCGATAACCAAGTGCAAACGGTGTACTATTGATGCTTGACTCATTCAACATACGGATTAAATCGGGATTTTCAATTTTCACCTTGGAAGAGTCAATGAGCTTTTTTGTTAACTCACTAGGCTGCAAAGTTGGCAAGTCTTGAGTTGAATTGGGATAGGTATTTTCTTTTGTTATATTACGTACCGAAGGTGGAACTTGATAGTTTACAGGTCCTTTTTTAGCATTTGCGTTCTCAGCCGAAGCTGTTGGCAGGAAAGCTAATAGTAATAGCAGCGTCATGACGACAGTGATCAATTTTTTCACAAAGAAAAACTCCTTTCACAATATAGCAGTAATAAGTCTGCTCATAGTGTTTTCGGAGTTGAAAACTTTTATCCATATCCTCGATATTATTTCAATATTTACCCTGAAAATTACCTTCTAACAGTCTATTCATTAATTTTTCAAAATAAGGAAAACACAGTTGAACAAAAGGGCCAATTGTAAAAGTGATAATGATTGTACCAATACCAATGGGTCCTTGAAGAATCAATGCTGGAACTAAAGCTATCAGTTCTCCAATCGTCTTCGCCATCATTAAATTAACTCGAAAACGCTCTATAATGGCCATCATAAAAGAATCTATCGGATTTAAAGGAAACTTTGCTTGTAAATAGATGGCCGCACCAAGCCCAATGATGAAAATTCCAAGAACTAAGGTTACTACCTTAAATAGTAATCCGTTAACTTCCAATGGATCAAATACAAAAAACATCCATAAGTCAACTAAAGATCCAATTAAGATGATGGTTAATATCGATAATATTTCAGGTCTTCTTTTCACCAATAAGGAATTTACTGCTACTAACACTGCTCCATCGATTATGATCCAGGTACCAATCGTCAGACCTACCGAGTCAGTAAGAGCAACATTCAAAGCATCCCAAGCCCCAGCTCCCAGTTCGGCTTTTATGGTTAAACAGATACCAAAGGTCATAATGGATAACCCTGCAATAAAGAATATAAAGCGATAAAATAATGCCATTTATTTCTCCTTAAAAAATAATAATCAGAACATTTACAAAATTCGAATAATCAGTTATAATATACTTAACCTTAAAAAAGGAGGGCAGTAATCAATCGACGAACCATTTACCACTAAGGAGGTTGGGATTCCACTCATATATGAAAATTCAACACTCGTGTTTTTCAATTATAAATTAAACATGAAGGTTGGTGATTGATGGGCCCAAGAAACGCGATTGGTTTTACCCCATATAGCATAATGCTTGAACATTATAGCACAATTACATGATTTACCCTTACATCGAATTTAAAATTTATAAGAAGACTCTGTGCCTGCTGGTACAGAGTCTTCTTACGTATCCATTTTTATAATAGGAAGAACCCTATCCCCATAATGAAGTAGGCTGCAAGTAAAGTTAGTCCCTCAAACCAGTTCGATTCTCCATCATTCGAAATTACAACCATAAGAAGCACGGAGGTTACCATGGCAATTAGCTCTGGCATTGTAAAAACAAGCGGCATGGCTTCAGTAAAGAAAAGCGAAATTAAGACTAGCACTGGCGCAACAAACATGGCAATCTGAAGTGTTGATCCAATGGCAATTTCAACCGCAATATCCATTTTATTTTTAAATGCCATGACAATTGCAGAGGCGTGTTCGGCAGCATTACCTACAATGGCTACAATAATGACTCCGATAAATAACTCGGTCCAGCCAAATGATTCTGCTACATATTCAAATGTATGAACGAGATTTTCAGAAATATAGGCAACAGCTAAGGTGGCGACCAATAGAACGCCAATTGCCTTTCCTTTGCTCCATTCTGGTTCTTCCTCATGATGTGTTTCGGCATTCTCACTTTGATAGACCCCTCGATGGGTAACCAATTTAAAGAAAAGTGCTGCAAGATAAAGTAAGATTAGAATCACTGATATCCCAATACTTAATGATAATGTTTTCGATTCATTCATTTCCATTGAAAAAACTTCTGGTATCACAAAGGCAACTATGACTGCAAACATGAGTAGTCCAGAATTATGCCTTGCATCATGAACATTAAATTTCTGCCTTTTAAATTTAACCCCGCCGATAAAGAAGGATAATCCAGCAACGAGGAGCAGGTTCCCTATAACTGACCCTGTTAAGGAGGCCAGGACAACCCCAATCAATCCTTCCTTTAAAGCAAAAATGGAAATGATTAATTCAACAGCATTTCCAAAAGTAGCATTTAAGAGACCTCCCACCCGTGGTCCTGCGACAATCGCCAAACTTTCGGTTGCCCTCCCCATATAACTGGCCAAAGCGATAATTGAAACACAGTAAACAATAAAGAGTATCATGGTCGGCCAGTGCATGAGTGTCCCAATGACTGAAAGTGGGACGCCAATAAATGTGAGCAGCATGAATATTTTTTCCACCGTTATCCCTCCTAAAGTTGGTGTAAAAGTTGAAGATAAAAATATAAAAATTGTATAAAAATTCCTACAGTAAGAGATTAACCTATTTTCGGATTCATTAAAAGGGTGAAGAATATTTTACTTGCAAATGCATTGTTTTCTCGTTACCATCGTTTTTGGAGCCATTTCATGGAAGTACTAATTAACAAATAACGAGGATCATATCATGACTAAAAATAAATTTCAATTTTGGATTCTAGTGACTATAGTTGCCATTTCTGGTTTTTCACAAGGAATGCTTCTTCCGCTTATTGCCGTTATTTTTGAACAAGGCGGGGTATCCTCCTCCCTTAATGGATTAAACGCGACTGCACTCTATATTGGAATCCTGGTCGTTTCTCCTTTTATGGAAATGCCGCTGCGAAAATATGGGTATAAACCAACAATAATTCTCGGGGGCGGGCTGGTGGTTGTTGCCCTTGCACTGTTTCCATTGTGGAAATCCTTTTGGTTTTGGTTTTGTTTGCGTGCCCTAATAGGAATTGGTGACCATGCTTTACATTTTGCCACACAAACCTGGATTACATCCTCCTCTCCAACCGAAAAAAGAGGTCGGAATATATCCTTGTATGGCTTATTTTTTGGGATTGGATTTGCAAGCGGACCTTTGATGACACCACTTGTTAATGTTAATGAAGCATTGCCATTTATCGTTTCCTCTATTTTATGTTTATTTGGCTGGGTGTTTGTATTTACACTAAAGAACGAGTATCCAGAACAGGAAGTAGAAATCAATTCATTTTTCAACACAATCAAGCGCTTTAGAAAAACAATGAAATATGGCTGGGTCGCTTTTCTTCCACCTTTCTGCTACGGTTTTTTAGAATCCTCTTTAAACGGCAGCTTTCCGGTTTATGCACTAAGAAGGGATATCGATGTAGCCAGTGTTTCCTTAGTGTTAACAGCCTTTGCCATTGGTAGTATCATCACACAACTGCCATTAGGTGTTCTAAGCGATTCGTTTGGACGAAGAAATATATTAATGATTGTTCTTTCTCTTGGATTTATAACCTTTACATCAGCGAGCATATTTGAACATTCCTTTATTGGACTTATCATCTCCTTCCTCTTATCTGGAATGGTTGTAGGCTCTACATTTTCACTCGGAATCAGCTATATGACGGATTTAGTTCCGAAGAATTTGTTAGCAACGGGAAATTTGTTATGCGGTATATTCTTTAGCTTAGGAAGTTTGAGCGGACCTATTATTGGCGGGTTATTTATTCAATTTTTCCAAAGAATAAGTTTCTTTTATATTATTAGTACGATGTTATTAACCTTATCCATCATTATTTATGCTTTCGGCAAAAAGACAGTCTCAATGGTAGAGCAGCATAACTCCTAAGCATTTTTGGAGCATATTTATATAATTAACATATATTGTATGATAAAATTAAATTAATCTAATAATTGTTTTTGGAAGGCTGCTGTCATCTTAATTGATGACAGCTTTCGTGTTTTTTAGGGGTAATGATTTTGATTATTTTTCTCAATTAGAAAAAGAAAAGCGGAAGCGCCTTGTCCAGTGGCGACAGGCATAAGACGAGCCGGCAGGAAGGTTGTTCTTTAACCTTCTTGACGGATTGGCTTATGCCCCCGAGCCACTAGGCGCTGTAGCTAGACAGAAATAGATAGGGGAGGGAAACTGAAATGAGTACGGATGCGAAGAGATTATCAAAAGTGGTTCCAAAGGTAGGGTTTGTTGAAAAAATTAAACCTCACGTTGAACTTATTGCGGCTGGTTTAAGTGGTGTTTTCATTGCCACAGGTTGGATTACGGACAAAATGGGTGATCATGTTGCATCCATTATCTTTTATTTATTGGCTTTTGTGATTGGTGGCTTTGCAAAAGCGAAGGAAGGAATTGAAGCTACGTATGAAAACAAACAGCTAAACGTTGAAATGCTGATGATTTTTGCAGCCATTGGGTCTGCGATTATCGGCTATTGGACTGAAGGCGCAATTTTGATTTTTATATTTGCGGTTAGTGGTGCATTAGAGACCTATACGATGAATAAGAGTCACAAAGAGATTTCCTCGCTAATGATGCTTCAGCCTGAAGAAGCACTTCTTATGAATAATGGGATTGAAAGGCGTGTACCTGTTACCGAGCTAAAAGTTGGCGACCATATCCTTGTTAAGCCTGGAGAAAGAATTCCGTCAGATGGAGTCATCAAGAATGGTGTTACGAACATTGATGAAGCTGCCATTACAGGGGAATCGATGCCAGTCTCAAAAGGACTAGATAAAGAAGTGTTTGCGGGGACAGTAAATTTAACAGGCGCCATCACTGTCCAAACAACAAAAGCAAGTAATGAAACACTTTTTCATAAGATCATTGAGCTTGTACAATCTGCTCAAAGTGAAAAATCTCCATCACAGCTGTTTATTGAACGCTTTGAAGGTACCTATGTAAAAACCGTAATAGTTATCGTTTTAATGATGATGTTCCTGCCCTATTTCTTACTTGATTGGAGCTGGAATGAGTCGTTTTATCGGGCCATGATTTTGTTGGTTGTTGCTTCCCCTTGCGCTCTCGTTGCTTCCATTATGCCAGCAACATTGTCTGCCATTTCAAATGGTGCAAAACGAGGTATTTTAGTCAAAGGCGGCGTACATTTAGAGAATCTAAGCCACTTAGAAGCAATTGCCTTTGACAAAACTGGTACGCTAACGAAAGGTAAACCAGAAGTTACTGAAATAATTGTAAATGAAAACTTTGAAAAAATGGAGCTTTTATGGAAGGCAGCATCCATTGAGAATCAATCGAATCATCCTCTTGCACAATCCATTGTCAAGTATGTGAAAGGAAATCTTGAACGTGACCTTGTTCAACCTGAAAACCTTGAAGATGTTTCTGGATGGGGCATAAAAGCCGAAATATGTGGTGAACAGTGGAAAATAGGCAAAGCAGATTTTGTTGGTAGAGAAGCCGCCCTAACATTCGCTGAAGGTAAAGCCTCTGAGCTAGCAAGCAAAGGGAATACACTTGTATTTATACAAGTTAACGATTGTTTAGCAGCGATGATTGCTTTAAAAGATGTTGTTAGACAAGAAACAAAGCTGGCCATCGACCATTTAAAGAAAAAAGGGATTTACACGGTCATGCTTACTGGCGATAGTGAGAAAACAGCTAAGGCAATTGCAGAAGAAAGTCATGTGGATCAGTTCTTTGCTGAATGTCTGCCTGAAGAAAAAGTGGAGCATCTTAAAAAGTTGAAGGAGAAATACAAAACCATCGCGATGGTTGGAGATGGAATTAATGACGCACCTGCATTAGCGATTGCAAATGTTGGAATTGCCATGGGAGAAGGTTCGGATGTTGCACTTGAAACTGCGGATGTAGTCTTAATGAAAAATGATTTACCAAGGATTGCCGAAGCCATTCATCTTTCACAACGTATGAATCGGATTATTAAACAAAATGTGATCTTCTCCATAACAGTGATCATGATTTTAATTTCTTCAAACTTTTTTCAATTACTTGATTTGCCATTTGGTGTTATTGGACATGAAGGCAGTACCATTCTAGTGATTCTAAACAGTTTAAGGCTTCTAAAAAATTAAAAAACCGGGCGATAGCCCGGTTTTATTTAATGGTATCCGTTGGTTCCGTTTGCAGAACCTGATGTTTTATTTCCTTTGCTGCCTTTACCCTTTTGTTTTGTGCCGCCATCTTTTTTTGTTTGTTTTGTCATGATGAGCCCCCTATTTGTTGTCTTATTCCCCATCTATATTGTTTACAAAATAGCGGTTTTCATAAAAGAAAATTTTTAACAGTTGGATTTATTCTTTTCAGTATAAAAAGCGTTAATCTCGCCGCCGATAATAATAATAAAACCAGATATGTATAACCAAATCAGTAAAACAATGATAGCTCCAATACTTCCATAGGTCAGTGAAAAGTTATTAAAATTTCCCACGTAATAAGATAAAGCATATGAAGAAAGGATCCAGCCAACAGTAGCAAAAGCTGCACCAGGAAAAGCACTTCTGCACCGTAATTTGATATTGGGAGCAATCCAATACAATCCTGTGAAAATAATAAATAAAATAATGGCGCTTACGACCAATCGTAACATATCCCAAATACGGAGAAATTCCTTAGTAAAACCTAAATAAGAAAAAAGAAACACTCCAATTTCTCGACCAAATATCGGTAGTAATAATGCAACGATAAAAACAATGATCATTCCTACGGTCAGCAGGACGGCCATTCCTCTAGAGACGATAAAAGAACGGCTTTCGTTCACATTGTATGCTTTGTTAAAAGCTCTAACCAGTGCATGAATTCCATTAGATGCAGACCAGATCGTTCCAATAACCCCAATGGAAAGCAATCCTCCATTCCGATTATTCATCACATAGTGAACATTTTTTTCGATTAAATCCATTGTCTGCGGGGGTGCAAACTCTCTAATACTCCCTAAAATATCAGGGTATGGAATGGGCAGATATGGCAATAAGGAAAAAATTAAAATAAGAAGTGGAAACAGTGAAAGAAGAAAAAAATAGGCGAGCTGTGCAGATAAACCTGGAATATCATCTTCTTCTATCCGGTGCCATAGCAGTCTTAACAAAGATTTGCGAACATTCACTACCTTTTCCATTTCTCACCTCTCCTTTTACACACGATTCCTTTTTCTTACTTTTCTATTAGTTCTTCTTCCACAACAACCTCTTTTAATAAATCTTCTACGCGTGCTGAATCTTCCTGATGAGAAAAAGTGTTCTTCGTTTCCTTGACCATTTCTTTTACTTGGGGAGTTAACTCACGGAGTTCGTCCACTTTTCCAGTAATATAAGAAATGTCCTCACTTACCTGCTCAATGGTGTTTCTAATTTTTTCTGCCGTCTCTTTTACATTTTCCGTGATTTCTCTAGGATGGCGAACAACATAATTAACTTGCTCATACGCTCTTTTCACATTCACCTTCATATCTTGTCGTGTTTTTTTATCTAATAAGCTTAGCGCTCCACCTGCTAATGCTCCATAGAAAATGCCTTTCAAAAATAAATTTTTACCCATTTTTTAACTTCTCCTTCCATTTTGTTTTTATCATTCATTTCATCACTATGAAAAAAATACCAACGTTCATCACTTTATATTTTGCTTTAAGCTTACTGTCAATTGCAATAGCCGAGCATATTTATATCCCTATTATTTAAAACAATACCCTATCCTTTTTATTTTTAACACTACAATGCAAGTAAAAAAACAAGTTTAGATTGACATCTACTAGTGAAAATGAAAAGATAAAGTTAGGAATTTTGAAAGGGTGACAGGATGAATTTATCTGAAAAAACGACTGAAAATGTTGAGTTTATGATTGAACAAATAAAAGAAAAATTAAAGGTATTAAATCTTGGAGCCATTAAACCTTCACACTTTGATGAAGAAATGTACGAGGAATTAAAAGAAATTTATGAGATGGTTATTAAAAAACCTTCTTTTAGCCCTAATGAAATGCAAGCTTTGGTAGAAGAACTAGGAAACCTTCGTAAAAACAAGTAAAACAGATCTCAAGGATCTGTTTTTTTATTTATCTTGTTCAGTTAATATAACTGGCCCTTCTTTACTGATGGCAATGGTATGTTCATATTGAGCAGAATATTTACCATCAATGGTCCTAGCTGTCCAACCATTAGCATCCATTTTTGTTTGATACATGCCGACATTGACCATTGGCTCGATGGTAAACACCATTCCTTCTTTAATTCTTGGTCCTTTTCCTGGCAGCCCGTAATGTGGTACATCAGGTTTTTCATGAATGACTGCACCAATTCCATGTCCAATAAAATCACGAACAACCGAAAAGCCCTCCGCTTCTACATATGTTTGAATGGCATGACCGATATCTCCGATCCTATTTCCAGGAACAGCCTGTTCAATACCTTTATAAAGTGCTTCCTTAGTTACCTTTAGTAAATCTTCAGTCTCCTTAGACACACTTCCAACCGCATAGCTCCATGCGGAATCAGCTAACCCGCCATTATAATTGACAACCATATCGATGGTTACAATATCGCCTTCCTTTAATGGTTCCTGTCTAGGAAAACCATGGCATATTTCATCATTAATACTAGCACAGGTAGCATATTTATAGCCCTTATACCCCTTTTGCTGTGGGGTTGCCTTATGTTTAATAAGGTATTCATCCACAAACTGATCAATCTCCCAAGTGGTTATACCCGGTTTGATCATTTTTGCAATTTCTTTATGGCATGAGGCAAGAATTTCTCCTGCTTTTTTCATCGCATCGATTTCCCGCTGTGATTTAAGAACAATCATGATCTTCCCAACCTTTTTTAATATTTTTATGTATTCTTTGTAAAATTGGAAACACTCTTTAATATTAGCTCTATCAGACCTTTTTTTCAAAAAATAATTGATTTTGTAAATTTAGTATTAAACTTGTAATAATTTTCGTTGTTCTTAATATGGAACTTTCCTATGCTTTCTGATAAAATTATTATAGCAATAATATAAATATTAGGTGTGTGAGCTCAATGATAGGTGATCGTGTTAAAAAACTACGGTTAGAGAAAAAGATGTCATTATCAGAACTTGCTGAGCAAGCAGGAGTTGCTAAATCTTATTTAAGCTCTCTTGAAAGAAACCTGCAAAGAAATCCATCTATTCAGTTCCTTGAAAAGATTTCTTCTGTATTAAACGTACCTGTTGATCATCTAATAAATGAACAGATTAATAAAGAAGAATTAGATAGTGATTGGATGAGCATTGTAAAAGAAGCGATGGATTCAGGTGTCTCAAAAGAACAATTTCGCGATTTTATTGAATTCAATAAGTGGCGGATCGGTCAAAATAATAATGAATAATTAAAGAAGAAAGCATACTACCATAATTTTTGTAGTATGCTTTGTTCTTTTATGTATCTTAGCGATTCTTTACTAGTACCTCTCTAACCTCATTCTGATGGAGAAAATCCAGGATTGATTCCTTCGAAATCCCTAGCTCCTTTGCTTCTAAAATAAGAGCTATCCATTCTGCGTCCATTCCATTCATCATACTATCAGTTATTGCCACTTTCATTCACTCCTAAAATACATATTCGTATTCCAGGTAACCCGGCCATCATAGTAAAATATATACCTTAGATCCTCGGCTTTGCGTCCCCATTTTTCAATGGGTTTGCCTTTTTCTGATTCGTAATGCTCATAAATATTGATTATTCTGTATATTAGCTAGACAGCAATTCCTAATCCATAATTTCTATTTTCATTATATATAGTACTTTCTTAGTAATGTGTTGCATTTTGTCAAATATTTTAATTTTTCGAACCTTTTTTTCACACAAATTACTCCAATTTTCTACAAAATACCCTTTAAGTATTTTGCATAATGTATAAAACTTACAATTTAAATGGAAGTTTAATGGAAAATAAGAGGATTTACAGTCGAATTTGAGTTATTTTCCCTAGGGAAAGATTTTGCAAAATGCTATGAAAAGACTAGAAAATACTGTGAAATTTGTCTATTCTGTGACAATTGACATATACTATAAACACCATTAAAATATACTAAATATTATAAATATTAAAATAATGGTGGTGAATCCAGTCTATGACAACCATTCATGTTTTAAATTACGCTATTCCGATTGCCTTTATGGTATTTTTCGGTTACCTTATTGATCTCATGTGCAGTCCTGCAAAGTCTGATAAAAACAGTAAACAAGAATAATTCTCTAGCCCTCCCTTTCTTACTAATAAATTTCCTTCGTTTGGGAATGATACATTCGTAGACGAAAGGAGTGTTTGATTTGGCACGTGGAGAACATTTTAATCATAAAAAGAAAGGTCATCCCGGAAACTTACCAAAGGATAACTTAACTGAAAAACGTTCGGAAGAAGCCCCTGGAGACGAAGAATTTCTTGTAGTTAGAGAAGCATTTAAGAATAGAGTGGAAACCGAAGATATAGAATGAAAAAAGGCGTGATGAATCACGCCTTTTTTGTTTATTTAACATTATCAAATTTTTGAATAAGCTTTCGTAAGTCCCATTCTTTTAAACCTTTTGCTGCCCGCTCAATATCTTTAGAAAAGATTCGATCCTTATTTATTGAAGGAACAAGCTCTCTTCCCTTCTCATATATCTTCTTTGTCTGGCTTGCCATTTTCTCTACCCCGCGAATTTCGACCGCCTGCATGGCACAAATCAGTTCAATCGCCAGCACTCTTCTAGCATTCTGGATAATTTGATACGCATGCCTTGAGGCAATGGTTCCCATACTCACATGATCTTCCTGATTCGCAGATGAGGGAATAGAATCGACACTTGCTGGGTGGGCGAGTGTTTTATTTTCTGATACTAACGAGGCAGCAGCATATTGCATGATCATAGCACCTGACTGCAAACCAGGTTCAGGACTTAAGAAAGGCGGCAAATCGTTCAACTGTGGATTTACCAATCGCTCGATCCGTCTTTCAGAAATATTCGCAAGCTCGGCAACCGCGATCTTCATAAAATCCATTGCGAAAGCAATCGGCTGACCATGAAAATTTCCACCAGAAATAACTTTTTCTCCATCATCAAAAATCAATGGATTGTCTGTAGCAGCATTCATTTCGATTTCTAATTTTTCCTTAACATAATCAAGTGCCTGCCAGGATGCACCATGAACCTGTGGAATACACCTTAGTGAATAAGCGTCCTGAACGCGATATTCTCCTTGGACTGTGGTTAATAAACTATCATTTAGATACTTACGTATTCTTGCCGCTGTATCAATCTGCTGCTGATAGCCTCGTGCTACATGAACTTCCTCGTCAAACGCATCAATGATTCCGGTCAATCCTTCCATTGTCATCGCAGCGATGAGTTCACTTTCAAATGCAAGCTGCTCTGCTTCTAGATAGCCGACAATTCCCATTGCTGTCATCGCCTGAGTCCCGTTAATAAGCGCAAGACCCTCTTTTGCCTCTAATGTTATCGGAAGTATCTCTTCATCCTGAAGCGCATGAATTGATTCCATTCGATTTCCTTTGTAAAAGACTTCTCCTTCCCCAATCAGCACTAAAGCTAAATGGGATAGGGGAGCCAAATCACCGCTGGCACCAAGTGAACCCTGTTGGGGAATTACCGGTATGATTTCTTTATTAACCAGCTCCAATAGTTTCTCAATCACGATTGGTCTACATCCTGAATACCCTTTTAGAAGCGCATTTGCACGTAAAAGAACCATTGCTTTTGAAACAATTTCCGGAAAAGGTTCTCCGACCCCACAAGCATGGGAGCGAATTAAATTAAGCTGCAAATCCCTGACGTGTTCTTTATCAATTAACACATCACTGAACTTTCCAAATCCAGTATTAATACCGTAGACTACTTTGTGCTCAGAAACGATTTTTTCTACCGCTTCTCGGCTCTTTTTTACAGCTTCCATGCTTTGTTCAGAAGCAAAAACCTTTTCTTTACGATATAATACGCCTTTCATTTGTTCCAATGTTAAACTTTGACCTGTTAGCATAATCATATTTCTCACCTCTACCACTTTAATTGAATAAAGAAAGAGGCTGGATTCCATTTCAGTTAGATTTGGAGTCCAGCCTCTTTTATTAACATTAGTTCATATAATTTTGTTTTTGGATGCCTCATAGGTTATCAGTCCATTCAAAAATTCTATTTACTTAATAATTATTGTATGTGATAAAAAGCTTGATTGTCAATATAATTGTCAGAATTTTAGCACGATAACACTTTAGCACAATAATAAAGGACAGTGAAGTTGTCCAAATTACAATTTAGTTTTTATTTCAGTTATACTGAATGAAGAGTTTTGTGTTATAGAAAGGAGTATTTATGAAATCTCTTGTACTTGCAGAAAAACCAAGTGTAGCCAGAGAACTCGCACGTGTCCTTGGCTGCAATCAAAAACATAAAAGTTATATGGAAGGTAATCAATATATTGTGACATGGGCACTAGGTCATTTAATTGAGCTCAAAATGCCTGAGCACTATGATACAAAATATAAAACATGGAATTTAGAGGACCTCCCTATCATCCCACAGAAAATGGGATTGAAGGTAATGAAGCAAACAAACCACCAGTTCCGCGCAATTGAAGCTTTAGCGAAAAGAAAAGACATCAATGAATGTATCATTGCAACCGATGCTGGGCGTGAGGGTGAGCTTGTAGCCCGCTGGATTCTTGAAAAACTCCATTGGAATAAACCACTGAAAAGACTGTGGATTTCTTCCCAAACAGACAAGGCAATTAAAGATGGCTTTAAACAATTAAAGCCGGGAAAACAATTTGAAGACCTCTATCATTCTGCTGTTTGCCGTGCAGAAGCAGATTGGCTGATTGGACTTAATGTGACAAGGGCTTTGACAACCAAGTATAAAGACCCCCTTTCTGCGGGGAGAGTTCAAACTCCAACTCTAGCAATGGTCATAAACCGTGAACAGCAAATCCAAAAGTTTGTCCCACAGGAATATTGGACAATAAAAGCGGATATCGGACCACTTACAACTGAATGGGAGAAGAACAACGAAAAGAGAATATTTGATAAAGCAGCGGCTGAAAGCATACAAAAAAAGATTACTGAAGCAAAGGCGGTTCTTGAAAGTATTGATAAAAAGAAAAAATCTGAGCCGCAACCTCTTCCATATGATTTAACTGAGCTTCAGCGTGATGCCAATAAGAGGTTTGGTTTTTCAGCCAAAAAGACATTAACTGTTTTGCAGCGATTATATGAGCAATATAAAATTGTCACCTATCCTAGAACGGATTCTCGGTACTTAACAACGGATATGATCAATACAATGGCAGATCGTCTTCAAGGAATGGCTTCAGGTTACAAAGATGAAGTGCGACCCCTTTTAGCAAGCAATGGAAAAGTTTTGGCAAAAAGGGTATTTAATAATGAAAAAGTAACGGATCATCATGCTATTATCCCTACTGAGCAACGCTTAAACTTAGGTGAGCTTGATTCCGATGAAAAGAAAATATATGACCTAATTGCCAAACGCTTCCTTGCACTGTTTTATTCCGCTTATGAATATGAAACAGTTTATGCCACTTTCAAAGTGGAGGGTGAGCTATTTACAACAAAAGAAACAAATGTCATCGATTTAGGTTTCAAAAAGGTTTTAGGAAGAGAAGATTCCGACCAGACAATGACTGGGTTACAGAAGTTATCCCGTGGTCAATCCTTTACGGTTAAAAATGCCTCCATCAATCAAAAGTGGACGGAACCACCACAACGCTATTCTGAAGCTGACATTTTAGCACAAATGGAAAAGTTCGGACTCGGAACCCCTGCAACCCGTGCAGAAATCATTGAAAGGCTTGTGGAAACAGAAGTTGTTGAACGTCAAAACGGACGCTTCCATTCAACCAAAAAAGGAAAACAACTAATTGAGCTGGTGAATGATGAATTAAAATCAGCCGAATTAACAGCTAAGTGGGAACAAGAACTAGAAAGTATTTCTAAAGGAAAAGCAGATCCAAAAGTCTTTTTACAAAAGATTCGACGCCAGACAGAACAGTTTGTTTCTGAAATTAAAGCCAGTGACAAATCTTACCGAGCCCACAACCTAACAGGTTCTAAGTGTCCAGAGTGTAATTCATTTTTAAAGGAGAAGAACACAAAAGAAGGAAAAATTCTAGTTTGTTCAAGTTTAGAATGCTCGTATCGAAAACGAAAAGATCCTAAGCTCTCTAATCGACGCTGCCCGCAGTGCCATAAAAAGATGGAACTCCACGAAGGAAAGGCAGGAGTGTATTTTCAATGCCGTCGCTGTAATGTGGTTGAAAAGGCGGAAGAAAAGAAAAAAGCTGTTAATAAGAGAGAAGAGAAAAAATTAGTACAGAAATATTCGCAAAAAGAAGATTTCGGAACCAGCCTTGGTGATTTACTAAAACAAGCATTGAAGGACCAAGACTAAATCCCAAAGTAGGCGCATTTTGTGCCTGCTTTTTTCTTGTATTTTCTTCCATTGGGATAGTATGATGTATAAGCTATCATACATATTTGTTTCGGAGGTACAACATGAGGATTAGAGATTGGGATCCGAATTTAAAGGTTCGCTTGTTTAGTGAAGCGATGATGAATATTACGTTTTGGATGTTCTTTCCGTTTTTGACCATATATTTTGCTGAAGAATTTGGTAAAAATAAAGCTGGCTTTTTGTTGGTGTTTTCACAAGTTTTTGCTGTGCTTGCCAATTTGATGGGCGGATACTGTGCGGACCGCTTTGGGCGAAAAAAAATGATGGTTCTTTCAGCCATTGGCCAAGGGCTTTCTTTTTTAGCTTTTGCTGCTGCTAGCTCCCCTTGGCTACAATCACCCTGGTTGGGATTTATCGCTTTCGCAATTGCTGGCGTTTTCGGCTCGTTTTATTGGCCTGCCAGCCAAGCAATGGTGGCAGATGTCGTTGACGAAAAGGATAGAAGCAGTGTATTTGCCATTTTCTACACTTCGATAAATATTGCGGTCGTAATTGGTCCTATATTAGGTGCGATTTTTTATGTGAATCATCGTTTTGAACTATTAATATTTGCTGGTATTGTTTGTATTTTACTTGGCTTAATATTAGCAAAATGGACTAGAGAAACAGCACCAGTTCAAAAAGTGGAAGCCCTGGAAGCTGATCGAAAATGGTACTATTTCTTACAAAACCAGTTGAAGGATTACACATTAATTATAAAAGATAAAACCTTTTTTCTTTTTATTATTGCAGGTGTCTTAGCTGGTCAAACATTTATGCAATTGGATTTATTATTTCCTGTTTATATGAAAGAAGTAATTGACCTACAAACTCTATTTTCAATAGGAGACTGGTCATTTACCGTAAAAGGTGAGCAAGCCTTTGGAATTGTGCTTGCAGAAAATGGCTTCCTCGTTGCCTTATTAACAGTTATGATTACAAAATGGATGGGAAGATATAAAGAAAGAAATGTATTTGTATTTTCATCAATCATATATGCGATATCCATATTTCTTTTTAGTCAAACCCATTGGATATGGGGCTTTATTATCGCGATGGCTGTCTTTACCTTTGCTGAGTTAATGGGAGCAGGAATTCAACAAAGCTTTGTTTCCAAGCTTGCACCTGAGCATATGAGAGGACAATATTTTGCTGCTGCCAGCTTAAGATTCACAATCAGCCGAACAATCGCTCCATTATCCATCCCATTGACTGTTTGGATAGGATATGAATGGACATTTTTCGTACTTTGCCTCCTCGCACTTGCAAGTGCAGGCTTGTATTGGCTTATGTTTTATTCATTTGAAAAGAAAACCGCGTTGGATCCTAATTAGGATCCTTTTTTTGTTCAAAAAATTGTCAATAAATTGTACTAAAATGTTCACATTTTAGTAGTTTACTATTATAATTAATATGTAAACGTTTTCTACTATAAGGAGGGTGGTATTGATGGAATTGTCCCAATTTATGTCTCCTACATCATTGTCTGGTATTATTACTTTTCTAGTCTTATTTTCTACAGGCGTTTTTCTTAATATAAAAGTATATGGAAGCAAATTACAGTAGAGAGTCACATCCCTACTTATTTTTTTACCTTATTTTTGTGCTGTACATCCTTTTACTGTTATCAGTTTCTTTTTAACATTAAAAAGGCTAAAATAATTAAGGAAGATTCTGAAAAAGGAGACTAAAAAATGAGTGAATTTCAAAAGAACCTTGAGAAATATGCTGAGCTTGCCGTAAAAGTTGGTGTTAATATTCAGGAGGGTCAAACATTAGTCGTTAATGCGACGTTAGATGCTGCAGAATTTGTCCGCCAGGTTGTGAAAAAAGCCTATGAAGCAGGCGCACAAAACGTTGTAGTTAACTGGAACGATGATGTGGTATCCAGAACAAAATACGAATTAGCTCCAGATGATGCTTTTACTACATACCCTGTTTGGCGCGCAAAAGAACAAGAAGATTTGGTTGAACAAGGTGCCGCTTTTATGGCTATTGTTTCTTCCAGCCCTGACTTACTAAAAGGGGTAAACCCAGAACGTATTTCTAACTTCCAAAAAGCAGCTGGAACTGCGTTAGCTAATTACCGTAAAGCTGTTCAATCTGACAAAGTCAGCTGGACCGTTATTGCTGCTCCATCTCCTGCTTGGGCTGCTAAGGTTTTTCCAGATGCACCAAGCGACCAACAAGTTTCATTACTATGGGATGCGATTTTTAAAGCTGTTCGTGTGGAAGCTGATAATCCAGTGGAAGCGTGGAAAAAACATGATGAAACTTTACATGAAAAGGTTAGCTACTTAAATGAAAGACGCTACCAAAAGCTTCACTATACAGCACCAGGAACTGACTTAACAATCGAACTTCCTAATAACCATATTTGGGTTGGGGCTGGCAGTGTAAACGAAAATGGTTTTGAATTCATGGCTAATATGCCGACAGAGGAAGTCTTCACGGTTCCTCATCGTGAGGGTGTTAATGGAACAGTTGCAAGTACAAAGCCATTAAGCTACGGCGGAAATATTATCGACCGTTTCTCTGTTACCTTTGAAAACGGAAGAATTGTGGATTATAAAGCTGAAGAAGGTGAGGAATTCCTAAAGCGTTTAGTTGAAACGGATGAAGGCTCACATTATTTAGGTGAAGTAGCACTAGTTCCTTTCAACTCACCAATTTCACAATCTAATGTCCTATTCTATAATACTTTGTTTGATGAAAATGCTTCAAACCACTTAGCAATCGGAAGCGCTTATGCATTCTGTATTGAAGGTGGAAAGAAAATGTCCTCAGAAGAACTAAAAGAAAATGGTCTCAATGAAAGTATTACTCATGTCGATTTCATGATTGGCTCTCAAGAAATGGATATCGATGGCATAAAAGCTGATGGAACAAGTGAACCAGTATTTAGAAAAGGCAATTGGGCTTTTTAAATAGTATAATAAATGGAGCAGCTCCTTAGTTGGAAGCTGCTCTTTACTGATTAAATAAATTTGGAGGTTTTTTTATGTTAAATGAGTTTAAGAAGTTTGCCATGAGAGGTAATGTGATAGATCTCGCTGTCGGGGTCATTATAGGTGGAGCATTCGGTAAGATCGTTGCCTCCCTTGTTGCAGATATTATTATGCCAATCATTGCAATGCTTATTGGAAGGGTTAGTGTTGCCGACCTAGCTTATGGATCAGTAAAATATGGGGTATTTCTCCAGTCGATTATTGATTTCTTAATCATTGCTGTTTCTATATTTATGTTCATAAAATTCCTTTCTCGTTTTAAAAAGAAAGAAGAAGAAGCTAAAGTGGTGGTTCAAATTGACAAGAAAGAAGAACTTCTTGCTGAAATAAGAGATTTATTGAAAGCAGAAAAAGATTTTTCTCGATAAAATGAAACATCTTGACCTCTTCTTCGTATATTCTAGATATAAATAAATTTCCTGAGGTGAATAAAATTGTATACACAAACATCAACTGAATTTTTACCTTCTGTTATAAGGACGTTCGCTCTCTCACTTGCCATCGCCTTTGTTGGAACCATGGCAGGTACATTTGTACCACCTGCATTATTTTTACCATTAGCTATCCTTGAATTTGTTTTGTTGATGATTGCCCTTTTCTTTAGACGTAAAAAAGCCATTTCTTATACGTTCCTGTATATCTTCACTTTTATTTCAGGGATAACGTTGTACCCAATTGTTTCTTATTATGCAATGACGGCTGGAGCAAATGTGGTAATGATGGCATTTGCAAGTACCACTGTCGTTTTTACGGGAGTAGCAATTTATGCAACTAAATCAAAACGTAACTTCTCGTTTTTAGGCGGTTTCTTACTTGCTGCTTTGCTCGCTTTAGTTGCAATATCCATTTGGCATATATTCATGCCGTTAAGTTCTACAGCTATGTTAGCCTTCTCATTCATCGGTGTATTGGTATTCAGCGGATACGTTCTTTTTGATTTCAACCGGATGAAGCATTACGGTGTAAGTGCCGAAGAAGTTCCTTTGATGGCATTAAATCTATACTTAGATTTTATCAATCTGTTCGTTAGTATCCTACGTATCTTCGGAATTATATCAAGTAAAGATTAATGAGCAAAAGCCGGGATCTCCCGGCTTTTTATTATGCTAAAGATTGGAGCTTTGGTCTAAGGTGCTCCTTTCCCCTTTTCATCCTTGTTTTCACTGTTGAAATTGGGATATTACTTCTTTTTGAAATTTCAAGTAAAGTAAAGTCTTTAAAATAATATAGAAAAATAGCAGACTTATATATTTCTGGTAATGACATGACCGTTTCTTCCATTTTTTTAGCTGAATCTTTATGTAGAACTTCCTCTTCCGGGAGAGGTGGAGCTTCTACTATAGAGGAATAGGAATACACCTCTTCCTTCCAAAATTGCTTTGCTTTATTTTCCTTTCGCCAATAATCGCGACACTTATTGCCCGCAATCGTAAATAACCAGCTTTTTAATTTAGCTGGTTCCTTTACAGAATTAAAGGCTAAATATGCTGAGGTCAAAACCTCTTGGTAAAGATCCTCCGCAAGTTCTTTATGTTTAACTAAAGAAAAAATATAATTAAAAATAGCTTTCCCATGTTCAATTACCATTTCTTCAAACAAATCGGTCATTTTATCCCGCATTTTTTTGATACCTTCTTCCCTACAACACTTCTTATACTAATAGACGGAATAAAAATGGCTAACCCCTACACTAGCAACTGATTTTTTCCTAATTATTTTTCTGGATGATGCCTTTCATAAAAATTGAAACACCAATTTTTTTGCAAATGGTTAAATAATGCAACAACGCCAATAAGACTGCACCTGTATTCATGGAAATAATGACACCTTCCATCCTCCATTCAGGGCGTATTGCGAGGATAATGATGATTGAAAAGGAAACAATCGTTGACCAAATGCCATGAATAAAGGTCTCCTTTATGAGTCCTAAACCAATTAAAAATGCCTGCATTGGCATCACAAAAAAATGGAATAGAAAAAACGGCCAGAGCATTTGTAAATATACAGCCGCAGTAGATGATTCAAAGAATATGGAAGTAAGCGGCCGGGCAAAAACATAGAAAATAGACACGGCTGGGACCCCATAAAGAAAGGTAAGCTTCATTACTTGTGAAAGCATTTTTTGGAGTGTAGAGTAATCTCTTAACGAATATGTTTTCGAAACAGCTGGTATTAGGACCGTCATTAAGGAATGGGCGATAAATGCAGGGAAAAATCCAATTGAAACGGCAACCCCCATTAGCATGCCAAAATGTTCGGTTGCAATGGTATCAGAAAGTCCAGACCGGACCAGTGCCGACTTAATTAAAAAGGGTTGTACTGCACCTGTTAATGCAGAGAATAATCTCAATCCAGTTGTTGGAACCGAAACAGCCATTAAATTTTTACGAACCGCCTTACGATTTAAATTGGAAAAGGGCATTCGCCTTAATTGTTGAAATTGAATAATTAATGTGTAGCATAAATAAAGAAACACAGCAATCTCACTGCCAATAAATGAAGAAATCGCAATTAGTAAGGAGGCTTCTGAGTCAAATTCAAAGAACCGAAATAATAAGAACAACAACACTAGCTGGACTGATTTTCGTATAAAATTAGCAATGGCAATTTTCCCCATCTGGTGTCTTCCCATAAAATATCCCCTAGCTACCGAGGTAAAGGAAATGACGGGAATTAACAAAATGATGAGCCATCTCGTATAAGGATGGTATCCATTGAATATAGAGATAAACGGCATTAGCACCATAGCCAAGAGCAGCAGGATACTCGTAAATATAATGGTAATCGTAATCGCATGATAAAGGATATTTCGATGGAACTTTTCCTCTTTTTCAGCAACAAACTTTGATATTGAAACCGGCAGTTCGAAGCTGGACAATAGAACGAGTAAATAAATTGATGGAAGTATCGACATATATAAACCTAATCCATGCTTGCCCAACTCTTTTGCTAGAATCAAATTAACTAAGAATTCAACGCCTTCCCCTAAAAAAGCAGAAAGGGCTAAAAATAAAATTCCTTTGTAAAAGATAGCCATTAAGAACTCCCCTTTAAAACAATCTCACTTTTATAAACCTATGAGACAAGTTCTAAGATTAGTAGGGATTTTTTATTTAATTCTCGCTGAGTTGGATTTAGATAAGAACAAAATTTGAAAGGAGGAAGGTTAACAGGTTTACTTCAGAGATAGAGGGTTATTCAGACAGGTAACATGGGAAATGCTCGAGGCTTATTCGGATAGGACCACGGGAAGTGCTTAAGCCCTGTCCGAATCTGAGGCTTATTCGGACAGGAACCACTGGAAATCCTCGAGCCTTGTCCTAACCCACTGATTCTTGTAGGGCTAGATCATATCATTCGAGTATATTATAACGTAGCCAATTATGTAATAGACGTTGAAGAATATACCTTGTGGTTATGTATTGTGAGCAATGGCTCTTTTAAAAAGCTCCCTAAATTGCTCCCTATCTTCTGATGTAAAAGGCTTTGGTCCCTTTGTACGCTTTCCGCTTTTTCGAGCCATAGCACTTAAATAACGTGTTTGTAATAATTGATCTATGTTTTCATTTGTATAGGTAAATCCTTTATGGTGGAAGACTCTGCACCCTTTTGCTAAACCCAGCGAAGCAAGACCATAATCTTGCGTAACAATGATATCGCCTATGCTTACTAACTTCATAATCCTATAATCCGCAGCATCTGCTCCAGAATCAACATAAATGGTTTCCACTCCTGATGGTTGTTCCGCAATAGAAAAATGGGAAAAGCTCGTAACAAGGATTACTGGAATTGCGGCATTCGTACCTTCTGAGATAATAATATCCTTTACTGGACAAGCATCTGCATCAACATAAATTTTCATCTTTGTCTCTCCTGTAAATTAATCGAATTGATAATGATACTAATGATAAATTTTATATATGTCAAAAAAATGCGATGAATATGTTCGACTACAGAATGACTAGAAAAATTGGAAAACGTCAAAGGGAATCTATCTCCCTTAGAAAAACTATTATAAAAAGCGATAGTTTTAATATCCTTCTTCTTATGGAGCTAGATTCAATAAAAAAAGGACTGGTTCAGTCCTTTATGAAGTGTTATTTAATTAACGAGTGTTTAAAAGCATAAATGACAGCCTGTGTTCGGTCTTGAACGTTAAGTTTACTTAATATATTACTCACATGGGTTTTAACTGTCTTTAATGCGATAAATAGCTCATCCGCTATGTCTTGATTTGTTTTTCCCTCTGCCATTAACATGAGAATTTCCATTTCACGGCTGGTGAGTTCTTCATGTGGCAGATGTTGATGTTTTTGGCGCATTTTTACCATCATTTTCCCTGTTACTTCAGGCTCAAGAACTGACTGTCCATGATATGTAGCGCGAACAGCATTAGCAATTTCATCTGCTTTTGAAGTTTTCAACATATAACTAGTAGCACCGGCCTCTAGTGCGGGATACACCTTTTCATCGTCTAAAAAGCTGGTGACAATGATGACTTTTGCTTCAGGCCATCTTTCAATAATTTGCCTGGTTGCTTCAATCCCGTCCATTTCCTTCATCACTAAATCCATTAAAATAATATCAGGTCTTAGCTCAAGTGCCAGTTCCACGCCTTTTTTTCCATCAGCGGCCTCACCAACCACCTCAATGTCTGGCTGTGCAGATAAATATGCGGAAACTCCAATTCTCACCATCTCATGATCATCGACAAATACTACTCTAATCATTTACACCATCTCCATTTATCATAACCGGTACCTTCACTTCCAGCCTTGTACCTTTACTTTTCACACTGATTACCTTTAAAGTGCCTCCAACTTCAAGCGCCCTCTCATGCATATTCTGCATACCATAAGATCCAGCCTTCATGTTATCGACTTCAAAGCCAATCCCGTCATCAACAATTCTTAGGATTACAAGGTCATCACGCATAATCAATAAAACTTCAAGTTTGTTCGCCTTTGAATGACGAAGCGTATTGGATACAGACTCTTGGAGGATACGGAAAAGATGATCCTCGATTCCCTTATCTAGTGGAAATGCTTCTACCTTCCACTTAATTTCCATTGTTACTTTCTGTGATAATTCGACTAATAGCTCTTCAATTCCTTCTTGCAGCGTTTTATTTTTTAACGCAACTGGACGCAAATGAAGAAGCAGAGCACGCATTTCAAGTTGTGATTGGTGAATCATTTCTTCCACCATTTTCAACTGCTTAGCTTCCCTATCCTCTTCATTCGTACTTTGTTTGGTTGTGTTGATGGCAGACATCATCATGGAAGCAGCAAATAATTGCTGACTGACTGAATCATGTAATTCACGAGCGAGTCGATTTCGTTCCTGTTCAATAATTTCTTGAATCCTGGCTTCCTGGTCTTCTACTTTTTCCGTAGCCAATCGTTGTGAAAGCTTGGCTTGTTCAGACATTTGCCTGCCTATTCTATCAATCTGTTCGGCTATACTTTGCATTTCTGTAATGGTTTGCTTTTCATTTGATCCAATCTGTTTCCCTTGCTCTAACTGGTGCAATGAATGCTCAACAGCCTGAAACTGTCTTCTCCAGAATATACCTGAAACGATGCCCAGTAGTATCCCCATAGCAATACTGAATGCAGGTATAAAAATGACAAACGGGATATCCATAAAATGTCGATTCCATAGTTCAGACCAATCTGACATCGGAAAAACAATTATAAAGGTTGCAGCCACAATGAAGGCAATAATAACCGAAAAGGTAATATTCCAAACAACCTGCCTTTGGATGGTGCTCATATCCGGCTCACCTCTAAATTTCCCACCAACAAGGATGTAAAGATTTTCACCTTTTGTTCTGCCTGATCATAGCCGGCTGTCTTAAGATGGAAAGCTTGGTTAAAAACCTGAGCCTGATGATTTTCAAAAACAGTAGTAGAACCAACAACACTTGAGTGATGAACGCTTACTTCTATTTCATAAGGTATTTGGACTTGGATATTTCCAATGACATTTCGTATAAAGATGATCGTTTCACCTTTTGGCAAAACAGTATAACTTAGATCTATGATGGTATCTCCAATTCCAGATTGGATGTTAATGTCATTCCATTCATAAACACCGCTAGGCGTTTTTTGCTGTCCGAAAAATATATTTTCAAAAAGCGGCTTGGTCTTAATCAGCGTCTCTTCCTGTTTAGCCTGCTCTGCTTCTTTTATATCTAATGTAATCTTATTTAGATTCTTTTTTGAGTTAGAATATTGAATAATAAAATGTAAGAGAATAGCCAGCAATAAAAACTTGAAGGTCATCATGCTAAATACACTAATTAAAAGAAAAATAATTCCTGCTAGGAAAAGAACTTTTCCACTTCTCTTCCCTGCTTTTCTTCTGCCAATATAAATGAGACCACCAGAAAATAGAAGGGAGAATATAAGACCACTGTTGAAAAATAGAATTTCTAACAGCAGAACGACAACCCCAATTACAACCAGCCATCCTGTATAATCATTCTTTGCATTTTTTAACATCTGGCCACCCTCCCTTTTTGTTGTTTGTTTTTTGTTTTCCTGTTATGGCCAAAAAGGTGCAGAGGACTGCACCTTTATAGAATACCATGTTTTGGTTATTAAATGGACTTGCTTTCTTCTAATTTCATTTCTTTTTCTAATTGAGCAATTCTTGCATCAATGGTATCGCGGTAATAAGAACTTTTTACTTGATGGTCTAAACGATCTAAGTAATTGTCAATTTCTTGAAAACGTGTGTTTGCATTATTAGATGTAGTATTTGAGTCTAATACTTTATTCATTCGATGATTAGCGCGGGTTACATTCTCACGGCCCATTAATTCCAATCGACGGATTTGCATATCTTTTAACTTATGTTTCATTTCCTCATATTTTCTTTCTAATTCTCCGAGCTGACCTTTAACTTGCTCAAGAGAAGCTCCAAGACGTTCAACACGGCTTGAGTATTGCTGATGTTCTGCTGAAGCAAATTCATAAAGCTCGGTTTCACCTGCTTTAGAAGCGATTTCCGCCTGATACTGCCTTTTTTCTGCCAACTCCACTGCTTGGGAATATTCCCTAGTGAATTTATCTTTCAGTGAATATTGACGTTCCACCAGCTTTCTTACCTTTTCAGTCTCTTGCTCACATTGGCGTAGATATTGGTTAAGAAGAGCAATTGGATTTTGTTTTTCCTTTTGGTCAACCGCAGCATGTAAATCAGCCATAATAGTATCTTTAATTCTTGCAAATAAGTTTGTCATTTATTATCTCTCCTTTGATTAATGATTGTTAAGTTCATTCCATTGTTTTTCAAAATTTACAAACGGGTCAGTCTCCTCTTTTATCACTGTCTTTTTGCTGCTATTCCAGTTTTTATAAACAAGATAAAGTACATAGGCAGCAAGAACACCAATGATAGCAGGAGCGTTATGAATAGAGGCCATTAGGACAAAGAATCCGATAATCCCCAGAACAATCTTGCCTCCGGTCGATTCAGCCTTTAAGAACTTTTTGAAAATGAAGTACAGAATAGCAAGACCAACCAGTAATCCTACCATCGGACCTATTGTTGAAAGTAAAATGATGGCCGCAATTCCACCAGCTAGTAGTAAACCAAATTTTTTCATTTTGTATTTTCCTCCTTTCTTTATCTTGATTTCATCTTACCTCTATTCTAATTTTCTCATAACGAACCAGCGCTTTATTTTCATATCGGTCTTAAGACGTAGAAAGGGTCAGTCCCTTGTGTAGGAACTGACCCTTTTATTGATTATTTGGAGATAAACATTTGTGTCCAATAATGTCTTTGTGATCCGCCTTTCGCGTATCCAACACCTATATGCGTATAATTTCCACTTAGAATATTTGCTCGATGACCCGGACTGTTCATCCAAGCTCGAACCACTTCCTGAGCCGTTATTTGCCCTGCTGCAATATTTTCACCTGCGGAGCGATAGGAAATTCCAAAGTTCTTCATCATCGTAAAGGGACTTCCATATGTCGGACTATCATGACTAAAATAGTTTTTATCCCTCATGTCCATGGACTTATAACGAGCCACCCTGGAAAGCTCCCAATCTAAAGTTAAGGCTCTTAATCCATTTTTTGCTCGTTCCTGATTCGTTAATTGGATGACTTGACTTTCAATGCTTTTAGTTGCATCAAAATTAGGAATTGTAACCTTATCTCCTGGATAAATGAGGTTTGGATTCCTAAATTGCGGATTCGCTGAGATGATTTCAGAAACCCCAACTTGGTAACGAACAGCGATTTTCCATAGTGAATCGCCTGGCTGGACTGTGTAAATCTGCTGGGCAAATGAAATGCTTGGTATATTAATTAGCGATAGTAAAAACATTAAACTAAACCAAAATGATTTTTTCATTTTTTCGCCTCCTCCGATATATATTTTTGATTTAAGGCTCAAAATATACAGGTAGTAATATAAAATTTTTGTTTAGTGTTCATGGTAGACGACAGACTATAACTATCATTGAAATTCGGAGGAGAAAATGAGAGACATTTCATGGATTACCTATGTCATGTTAATTTTAGCAAGTTACCGATTAACGCATTTAATTGTTTTTGATAAAATCACTGAATTTATACGCAGGCCATTTATGAAGAAAGTTAAAGTAGAAACCAATCATGGAATCGAAACAAAGGAAATTCCGAAAGGCATGTTTGGGTATTTATTGAAATGTTATTGGTGTGCTGGAGTTTGGAGTGCCATATTTCTCGGTGGCGGATATTTACTGTTTCCACGGGTTACGTTTGTCTTTATTTTGATATTCTCGATTGCAGGCGGGCAATCCATCATTGAAACGTTTGTAGGAGTAAATATTAAGAAAGTAGATTATTATGCTGATTTGGATAAGAAGAAATAAATAATGAAAAAAAGGTCCCCCCTTCGCATATAGATTAGAAAGGGGGGATTTGAATGGCTGGATGGTGGGTGACTGCCATTGGTTTTATCATTTGTCTTGGATTTGTTGGTGGTACATTGGTATATTTTTTAAGAGGAACGCTGAATTCTGAAGACTCCACCCGTATTGATCCGGTAAAAAAAGAAATCGACTAATCTTATATCATTAACGTAAACGAACCCTGGAATTCCAGGGTTCTTTATATGCAACTGATTCCCCGAGCTCATCTGTATTCGGATTGCCGACAAGTGAATAAAGATATTGACCATTCCCATGATAAAATCCTTCTAGTTCATCAAGATCTTTAAAGGTAAATGAAGAGGTCTGATAAATTGGTGTAACTTTACTAGCTATTTTGCTATTACTTTTCTTATTACCATGTAAAATTTCTGTCTCAAATCTCTTCCCCATTTCAGCACCCTCTTCTTAATTTTCGAAATAGTTATTATATTAAAAAATATCAATACCACTATCTTTCGTCAATCTAAATTTTTTTCCAAATAATATTTCATTAATAATGGAAACCATCACATGATTTCGCTAAATTTGGAAAAATTAAGCCTATGAATATATTACTGGAGGAATACAAATGAGTTCATCTGAAAGTACCCACCATTTTCCCAGAACGTATTGGCGTGAAATAGAATTACCCACTTTTGAAACATTGAATGAAGACACAACAGTAGAGGTTGCGATTATCGGAGCTGGAATTACAGGCATTACCGCTGCGTATTTACTTGCAAAAGAAGGGGTAAAAGTCGCAGTGATTGAAGCAGGCGGAGTATTAAACGGAACAACAGGACATACAACTGCTAAGCTTACTGCTCAGCATGGATTGATTTACGATGAATTAATAGGTCATTTTGGTGAGGAAAAGGCGAAGCTTTATTTTGAATCATCCTCAAATGCCATCAATTTCGTTGAAACTACAGTGAAACAAACAGGCATAGATTGTGATTTTAGCAAACAAGACGCCTATGTCTACGCTACTTCTGATCAATATGCTGAAAAGTTGGAAATGGAGTGGTCAGCTTACCAAAGACTTGGAATCGACGGTGATTTAGTAGGTAACATTCCCTTTGATATTCAAATAAAATCTGCTTTACTAATGCGAAATCAGGCACAATACCACCCATTGAAATTTTTAAAAGGTCTCCTTGATGAAGCTGTTGGTGCTGGCTGTGCTGTTTATGAAAATACAACAGCTGTTGATATTGAAGATGAAGATTCTTCACAGCCTAAGGTTGTCACTAAGGATGGACATCGAGTTACCTGCAGGCATGTAATGATTGCCTCTCATTTCCCTTTTTACGATAAACCGGGTCTCTATTTTGCAAGAATGTACGCGGATAGGTCCTACGCGATTGGGATAAAAACGGATATGAAGTACCCAGGAGGCATGTATATTAGTGCTGACAGCCCGACCAGATCGATTCGCTATACACCTATAGAAGGGAGTAACCTCCTTATTCTTGGCGGGGAAAACCATAAAACAGGACAGGGTATCGATACCCTTAATCATTATCTTGCACTTGAATCCTTTGCGAAGGAAGTGTTTGATTTATCGGAGTATCATTATCGCTGGTCTGCTCAGGATTTGGTTAGCTTAGATAAGGTACCTTATATCGGTCCTATTACAGCAGGTAAAGAGCATATTTTAGTGGCAACCGGCTATAAAAAATGGGGTATGACTTCTGGAATTCTTGCGGCACATTTACTTACTGATTTTGTTTTAAATCGTGATAATCCTTATAAGGAATTATATTCCCCATCACGATTTGACGCTGATCCAGATATTAAATCTATTGTGACAACCAATGCAGATGTGGCAAAACATTTAATAAAAGGGAAGCTTGAGTTTGTTCCAAAGGATCCTGGGGATTTGGAGGTTGGAGAAGGTTCTGTCGTCATGCATAATGGCAAGCGTGCAGGCGCATATAAAGATGAAAACGGCAAATTGTATATCGTTGATACAACTTGCACACATCTAGGCTGTGAATGTGAATGGAATCATGCCGAAAAGTCATGGGATTGTCCATGTCACGGTTCCCGGTACTCGTATTCAGGAGATGTCATTGAAGGACCAGCTAAAAAGGCACTAAAATATGTCGGGGATGAATGATATGAATCGGATATCTACACAACATTGTGAGATATCTACACAATTCTACTTTTTATCTACACACTTTAAGTCGTTATCTACACACTTTTTGAATTTATCTACACACTTTTGACCGATATCTACAAATTCGCTTAAATATGAAACGCCTCCTTCTGCAGGAGGCGTTTCCTCTATTTACCGTGCGGACGGTTCTGTTTTAACTCTTCACCTGTTGAAAACTCAACAAGTTCAGCACTGGTTTTCATTCCCTTTTTACGATTGTTATTTCGTTGGGCATTGGCATTACCAAGTTTCGTTTTTCCCATACTATCATCTCCTTTTAGAGAAATTCATAAATAGTATGAGTGATAATTGATGAAGTTATTCTACACCAAGAACTGGTGCTTTTCGGAACCTTGTTAATTGTTCAAAACCATAGGCTGCTTCAATCAACGTAGGTTCACTATAAGCGGTTCCTGCAAAAGTAATCCCGACAGGTTCACCTTCAGCGGTATAACCAGCAGGTACAGCTATGGTCGGATAGCCAGCTTTGGCACTAATATGCGAACCCTCTTCACTTGGAAAAACAATAGCATCTAATTGATACTTCTCAAGCGCATAGTCAATTCCTTGCTGGGTAGAATGATAATAATCAAATTCCAATGACTGCACATATTTTCCTTCGGTTAAAGAACCTCTTGTTGCTTCTGATTGAATCAGAACTGCCTGTCCATACTTGAGCATTTTTTCTTCATTTTCATGATTAAATTGTATTAAATCTCTTAACGACCTAATAGGTATAGATGGTTGAAGATTGTTTAGATAGGCGTTTAAGTCGGGTTTAAATTCATAAGTCAAAACATTGTACGACCATTTCACTGTCGCACATGGAATTTCGATATGTTCGATAATCTCTGCACCGGACGCCTCTAAAACAGCAACAGTCTCTTGGAAGACCGTTTGCATTTCTTCACTTAACTGTCCAATGAATCCTTCCATGGCAATTCCGATTCTTTTTCCCTTAAGTCCATCTTTACGTAAATGTTCTGTAAAGTCTTTCCCAACTAGTGGATTCGTTCTTGTTATTGGGTCTTCTTCGTCTCTACCCGTTAAGGCATTCAAGAGGATGACTGCATCCCTAACAGTTCGAGCCATTGGTCCAGCAGTATCCTGCGTATGGGCAATCGGAATAATTCCTCTCCTGCTAATTAGACCCACTGTCGGTTTGATTCCTACTAGTGAGTTTTGGCAGGATGGATTCAAAATCGAACCAGACGTTTCCGTTCCAATCGCTGCTGCTGCTAAATTTGCAGCAACAGCTGCCCCAGAACCCGAACTAGATCCACCAACTTCAAATTGTCCTGGACCATATGGGTTTAATACTTGTCCTCCGCGTGAGCTATACCCGCTTTTCATACCAATAGCCATAAAGTTTGCCCACTCGGTCATATTCGTTTTACCAAGAATGACAGCTCCTGCTTTTCGAAGCTGTTCCGCCACATAAGAGTCTTTTACGGCAATCGAATCCTTTAATGCTAAAGATCCAGCGCTCGTATGCATTTTATCAGCTGTATCAATATTATCTTTTATCAAAATGGGAACACCATGCAACGCACTGCGTGGTCCCGTTTCCTTCCGCTGTGCATCAAGAGCTGCTGCGATATGTAAAGCTTCTGGATTCACCTCAAGGATCGAGTGAATATTTTTATCATAAATCGAAATTCTATGTAGATACATCAACACAAGTTCTTTTGAGGTAAGCTCTCCGTTAGTCATTTTTTCCTGCATTTGGGTGATGGTGGCTTCCTCAATCCAATCATTTAGATATTTGTTTAACTTAGGATTTTCCATGTTATTCCCTCCTATAGATAAAGATTCTATAAAAATGATTGAATTCCTCCAATCAAAAAAACAGTGAGTTATCCCCACTGTCTTTGATTAACGCCGTGCCTTTTGTTCAGGTTCAGCAATTTGGCCTTTGTAAAATATTCTCTTATTAGGCGTGACATTAAGTTCTTGGCAATATCGTTTTAATTCTCTCTCTTCTCGTTCCGTGACTAATGAAATAACTATCCCATTCGCTCCCATTCGTCCTGTTCTTCCAGCTCTATGAACATATTGGGCAATATCTCTCGGGAAATCCACGTGGACAACATGAGTAACTCCCTGAATATCCAATCCTCGTGCTGCTACATCTGTAGCTATCAGCATTTTCGTTTTGCCATCACGGAAAGCCTTTAACTCCGCCTGCCGTTCCAATTTCTTCATATCACTATGCAATATTCCTGTTGATAATTCTTTAAAGTGAAACTTTTCTTTAAAAACTTCGATTTCTCCAATATCATTTATAAATGCCAGAGCTTTGATGTCATCTAAACGGACAATTTTTTCAAGAAGCTTAATCTTATCTCGTGGTTCAGCAAGGAAATAGATATGCTCAACCTCTCCAGAGGAAGCCAGCTCATCCTTTTCTATTCGAAGGATTTCAGGTTCCTTTGTTATTTCCTTTGCCAGTTTCTCTGTTCCAGCTTTCATCGTTGCTGAGAATAAAACAACTTGGCGGTCGCCCATTGTTGATTTAACAATATTTTGAACCGTGTTAAGATGCTCCGGAATCAGCAGCTGATCCCCTTCATCCAAAACTACCAGCTTCACTTCGTGCATTTTTACTTTTTTCTGTTTGATTAGTTCAAACAGTCGTCCCGGTGTAGCAAAAATAACATGGGGACGCTTTTTTAATTTTTCAAGCTGACGTTTTACGTTTGCCCCGCCAATAATGGATGTGCCTCTTATTCCACTGCCTTCTGACCACTTTTGAAATTCTTGATAAACCTGCATGACCAATTCCTGCGAAGACGCTAATACAACTGCTTGGAGTGATTGGGAATTAGGTTCAATTTTATTTAATAATGGCAGTAAATAAGCAAGTGTCTTGCCCGTGCCAGTTGGAGATTCTGCGATTAAATCTTTTCCTTCAAGAATCAGAGGGATTGCTGCTTCCTGGATGGAAGTAGGTTGTTGAAATCCGGACTTTTCCCAGTTTTCTTGTAAAAAAGGGCTTAAGGTATTTAACATATTCGACTCCTTTTTTTATCTCATTTCTTCATATTATATCCACACATGCCTCTGATACTAACCTATTTAGTAAAATGTGTCCATAAAAAACCCATTCATCCGTTCACCATGGAGGCTGGAGTGACCCAAATGCTTAAAAATCTATTTAACGTGGAGGAAGAATATATTAATCAAATGTTCGAATAGCCAATTTATGAATGGTAGAATTTATTTCCTCTGGTTCAATAATCGCTTCATTATAGTTAATTTCGATTTTTCCGCTTCCAGCTAAGATCTTTACCTTTTCTATCCCGTTATATCTTTTTATTTTCCTTTTGATTTTTCCTAAACACCCAGAGCAGGCAACATCATTTAGAGACAACTGAATCATACTCATTTTGAATATCCCCTTTCATTCATGGATTCTACCTTAGTTTATAGAAATTCCAGCTATCAAACCTTGACTTACATCAAGGTTTGATTTGAATCACGACAAAGTCTTTATAAGAAAGATAAACTGTCTAGTAACGAATACTTTAAGGGAGTGGTTGAAAAGTGTGTTGTGAACATTGCTCTCATGAATCATCCTGTCTCATCACAGTTCCTGTTTTTAAAGGACTAAATGAGGAGGATATTCAGCAACTGCGGAAGGTAACGCGCAGCCGTATGGCTCAAAAAGGAGAATGTATTTTTAGAGAGGGAGAACGATCTAGTACGTTATTTGTCGTTAAAGAAGGACTGATTAAACTAACGAAAACATCAGCAGACGGAAAAGAACAAATCGTTCGTCTCCTGTTTCCTGGGGATTTCTTTGGTCTATTTTCACTTTTGAGAGATGAGAAACATTATATAAATGCGGAAACCGCCCAACAAACGACAATCTGCTCAATAGAAAAAAAAGACTTTTTAAAAGTGATGGAAAGTAACTCTGATATGTCGTTCCGCTTTTTACTGGCTATGAACGACCGTCTATATGAAGCAGATGAGTCATTGGGGAATTTAAGTCTAATGGAAGTGGAGCAAAGGCTTGCAAAGGCGCTTCTTCTTTTTCATGAAAAAATGAACATTGAGAACAAGACTTTTACGCTCCCGATAACAAAGAAAGATTTAGCAAGCTTTATTGGAACAACTCCAGAATCTGTAAGTAGAAAGCTTTTGACTTTTATGTCCAAGAATTTAATTCGCATGGAAGGTCAAAGGCAGATACAGATTCTAGAGATGGACCAGCTAAAAAGAATTTCTGAGTTTGGTTAAATTTCATTCAATTTTATTGCCATCAGGCGAAAATGTCCTGGTTCAATTTCATTTACAATCGCGTTCATCCCCATAGATTGAAAGGTCGCAACCAGTGGTTCGCCACGATGCGGTAAATGAATTTCAAATATAGTCCCAACCGGTGCCGTTTTTACAAAATTTAAGATTTCCCGTCGTGGATGTTCGCCCTTTAAGACCCTTTCGCGAATATCAATGACGGCTCTTTGTCCTTCAATTTGATAGCTGCTCATCATTTCATCTCCTCATGATTATGATTTTCACCAAGTGTATCACCCTTTTCACTATAAAAAATTGATTTATATCACTCTCATCTATGATATTAATGAGGATAGATAGTAAAATAGGTTAAGTATAGTAATAATTTATATTTGAACGTATTGTGAACATTATCTTTAATTTGATATAACTTCTTTGAATTGGTGGTAGAATGAAGAACAGCAAGATAACAATATATCGGAGTTGATAATGATGTTAAATAAAATTATTCTACTCTCTTCGTTGTTGTTCTTTTTATTTGGAGCAAATGTCTTTGCACATTCCCATTTGGAAGATTCTACGCCAAAAAATGGAGAGATCGTAACAGAGTCACTTAAAGCTATCACGCTTACTTTTGAAACTGTGTTAGAACCAACAAGTTCTTTTACCTTATTTGATGAAAACAATATCTCTATTCCACTTTCTACAGTATCCATTAGCGGTAATCAATTAATCGCTAATGTAGAAAACAATCTTTTAAATGGAACGTATAACATTCATTGGAAAATAATTGGAGAAGATGGGCACCCGCTTGAGGGCGATGTTCCTTTTACCATGCAGCTTCCTGAGAATATAACACCTCCAGAACAAGTTGAGACAGAAGAATTGAATACAAATGTGACTACAGCCGAAACAAAATCAGCTGTAGACACTGAAACAGTAATAAAAGAACAAGCCACAGAAGCAAATGACCCTGCTTTAGATGAACCTAAAATTATGAATTATGTACTCCCTGCCATTATTGGTTTGATCATGGTTTTGGGCTTCGGAAGCTATTGGTTGATTTTTAGGAGGAAACAAGTCTAGATGTTTATTGCAGGTATTATAAGTGAGGCATTACTTTATTGTTGTTTTTCGTTGTTACTAGGAAGCTTTATTCTTAGTCTTATACCGAAAACTGCACGACCGGAAATTAAGATTCCAAAAGGTGTGCTTTTAGGTGCAGCATTAGGTATTGCTATATTTTCATTTTTACCGGTATTAAAAATTGTTCTATATTTATACGAGGACCTGGGCTTAGGCTATACTCTTAAGTCTGTGTTAACGAATTTCGAGGTTGGTAAGACATGGATTAGTACGGGGATTATTTCGTTGATCCTGTTCATTTATCTAATTCCAATTAAACTTGAACAAAAACCTTTATTCTCTATAACAGGTCTAGCTTTTACACTTATCTTAATTGCTTTACTTGGCTGGTCCAGCCACGCAGCGTCTTTATCCAAATGGTCGGGTTTCATCACACATTCAGCCCACTTTTTGGCGATTACAACGTGGGTTGGAATTCTGCTGGTGGTAAGTTGGTTTTCACGTAACCATGATCATTGGCTGAATTTCTTAAAGTGGTTTTCACCCGTTGCTGTTTTATGTTTGGTCACCACGACCATTACAGGAATATCATTAATGACCTATCACATGAGTTTGACCGATTATGTTAATGTAACAGCCATTTCCTATGGTCAAACACTATTAATCAAACATTTGGCCATTCTACCATTACTGGTTTTTGCCTTTGTTAACAGTTTTTTAATTCGGAAGAGACTTAAAAATGATCCCTCTTATAATCCGCTTCCATGGGCGAAGCTGGAAAGTGTGATTGTTTTAATTGTTTTTTCCATCACAGGTGCACTCGGACAAGTCTCACCGCCTCATGAACTAAGCAGGATGATTTTTGCTGAAGGGGCTTCAAAGCTATTTACCTTTTTCCATCCAGGTGCAATAGAATTTCCTTTTGATTTTTCACCTGGAATTGTTTCAATAAGCCTATTTTTGATTTCATTACTTTTCTTGGCATTAGTGATTGTAACCTTTATTAAAAAGGCTCCTAAGGTTTTAGCAATAGTAATGAGTCTACTATTTATCCTTTCAGGCTATATTGGTTTTATGTTAAGTATTTCATGAAAGAAGCAGCGGAAATTGATCATTTTCGCTGCTTCTATTTTTATAGTGAACGTAATACTGCTCTTACCGGACTTCCATCCCCATCAACCAATGGCAGCGGTAGGGCAATTAACTCATAATCACCAGGTTCTACTTGATCCAAAAGGACTGATTCAAGGATATGGATTCCGTTTTCATTTAAACTATGGTGAGCATAAAGGTCTTTACTGTCAATGGGATCGACCGATGGAACATCCACCCCAATAAGCCGAATCCCCTTCTCCGCTAAGTATGGACCGAGGTCAGCTTCCAAATGGGGAATTCTTTCTGGAAATTCAGATGCATTTTCCCATGATAGTGTTCGAAATAACACTCTTTGAATACCCTCTAAATCTACATCTTCTAAATCCTTAGCTCCAATGCTATCCTTCCCAGTCATATCTACAACCCTTGCAGGACCCATATACAATTCGAGGTCCAATTCAATGATTCTTTTTCCATCATCATCAAAATGAAAAGGTGCATCAACATGAGTTCCAGTATGGGTGCTCATTGAAAGGCTCCCTACGTTAACAGACCCGCTCTCTGCTTTGGACCATGACACCTCATAATGAAAGGGTGTATCTCCTGGCCAAACTGGCATTCCATTTTCAAGCCTTCTGGAAATATCAATTGTTTTCATTCATCCCACTCCCTAGACAGCATTTTTTATCATATGTTAAAAATATATCGCTGCACTGGTGTTGTCAATTAATGAAAGGAACGCCAAAAGTCTCCAGCTTGATTGATGATATCACTTATTTCATTAAAGGGAATTGTAAAGGTTGGAAAGCCTGCAGCATAAGGGGCAATATCGTAAGGCTCAAAATATATATTCAACGCCTCTTCGCTAATAAAAAAGGGCTGGTCTGCCTGTATCCCTTTATACGTTTCCGGGAAAACATAGGAATATTGCTCATCATTTTTGATTTGCTTGCCAATAATCTCACTGATTTCTTTTACATAATCTGCCCCTGGCTTAAACAAGTCTTTTAGTTGATAAAATTTCCCTGACTTGAGGTCTAAATGGGCATATTTTTTTATAGGCATCCCATGGGCGGCACCAAAAGGATAATCATACCCATTTATCTCAATGACTACTAGGTTATTTTTATAAAAACTTACGTCGAAATCACCTGCGTAGCTTGATTCTAATTGTGTATGTTGAGGTATTGGCTTTACTCCAGATAGAGTCTTCAAAGTCTGATTAACGCTCTCCAGAGATTCAACACCCTTTATCTGTGGATAATAAACTAAATAATCCTTATTTGGTTTATATTTATTTTCGATAACAGAATAATGGTCGTTTAAAGGAATGATTGTATTTTGCTTCCAAATTAACTTTCCTTTTTTATCAAAATAGAGAATACGGAGATCAATATCTCCTTTAATTAACGATTTATCAAATGTTAGTAAACCACTGCCGTTAACCTTTGGAAGGTGATCCAATCTCTGACCACGCTTATCGATAAAGAATGTAATTTCGTCATTATAGGCAGAGGCGATTCCATCCTTAAAACTCGATACTCCATTATAAATAAAACCAGTATAAATTTGTCCGTTAGAATCAGCTATTGCATATTTGGGAAAAAGATAAGGTCGTTCAGGATCGCTCGCTTTTCCAAGCGCATATCGATTTTCTTCTAGGTTTAATAGACTATTATAGTGCGGTTTAATAATAAATTTCCCCTGCTTATCAATAAGCCCGTAAATATTATGATCTACATTAACAATTGCCTTCCCTTCAACAAACGGCTGTGTTCCGGTAAACTGTGGTTCAATGAGCACTTTACCTGATTCGTCCATGTAACCCCATTTTCCATCATTACTTTTACGAAATGCCAGCATGCCTTCTCCATAATCGTCGACAAAAGAATAAGGGTAGGAATTCAATACTTTTCCTGTAAGATCAATGAGAGCATAGCTGCCCTCTTTCATTTTTACTAAAGCTTTTCCGTCTTTAAAGTCACTAGCAGATTCATAGGACAATGGAATGACTTCATTGCCCCTTCTATTTAAATAACCATATAAATATTCGCCATGCTCGTTAGTATTGGCAACTAATGCTCTGCCTTCCTGGTAATCGCCGATAAAGGAATACGCCTTAGAGGTAATTTCTTTCCCGCTTTCATCCAATACCTTAAAGCCTTCATCGTCGATAGCGGTTGCCCGTCCTTCTGAAAAAGGACTAATTGTATCATATTTTGGTTTCACTATAAAATACCCGTCACTGTTGATAATACCTGTAAGATTATTTAATTGAACGATGGCTAAACCATTTTCCTGAAAGTCACGAGCCATTTCATAATTTGGAGGAAGGACAAAAGCCCCCTTGTCATTAATGTATCCCCACTTACTTCCGCCAATCTCTTTGACTTCAGCTGGAAAAAGGTAAACCATTCTGGTTAAGGAAAGAAGGTAGGTAACCCAATTTTCCTGTTCCGTATTTCTTCTATACATCCGTACTACCCCATTTTATTTTTTATTATATATATGAAAAAATGGGCTGGAAGTAGCTTATCTTCTATAAACAAAAAGAATCTATTTTGAAAGAGATTCTCCAAAATAGATTCTTACTTTTCACTTAGATAAACACATAATTTTGCTGTAATTCTCGCAAGATGTTTTCTTTTGTTTTCAGTATGGCAGTAACGATTTCATCCTTTACCGCTGGTGAAATGCGATAGGAGGGCACACTCACGCTAAACGCGCCGTATGTTTGATTGTTCATTACCAGTGATACACCCAGGCAATAAACATCCTTTTCGCCTTCACTATCATCGATTGCATAACCATTTCTTTTTACATCCTCTAGCTGTTTAAATAAAGTCTCCGAATCAGTAATGGTACTTTCAGTTAAAGCCTTTAGTTCCACCCGGTTCAAATAAGCTAATATTTCACTTTCCGTCATTTCTGAAAGGACCGCTTTCCCCATTGCAGAGCAATAAAGAGGCTTAGATAAACCAATTCTAGAATTTAAACAAACAATTGGCTTATTCGTTTCCAACTTGTTAACTGTTAGAATTTCATCGCCTTCTAAAATACCTAAGTGTATCGTTTCATCTAAACTATTTTGCAACTCTTTTAAATAAGGATAAGAGATTTTTGAAATGTCCAGATTTGCAAGATACTTGTTTGCGTATTTTATTAAGGCACTGCCAAGCTCAAATTTTTTCGTTTCTGGATGTTTTTTCACATACCCAATTAGAAGAAGGGTATCCAATATCTTCAAGGCAGTTGAACTTGTTAATCCTGTTTCCTGTGCAATCACATTTAACGCTTGTGGTTCTTTCTTTGCTGACAGAAAATCAAGGATACTAGCAGCCTTTATTAGAACAGTACCATAGGGTTGTTTTGCATTCTCCATCTTATGACCTCCCTTCATCTCTAAAATTTATTATAAAGTAATCTAATTGATTTGATAATCGACAAATGAGATGCTGTGACCGTTAAGCACCCTGTCCTTGTTCCCCTTGTTATCTAAACTAAATTGTATTACATCATTTCTCCATGTTATATAGGATACGGTTGTTTTGTTAACAGAGCCCTCACTAGTAAAGCAAGATTTATTCTTTACTTCCATAGCAGTGATATATGTTTCCAAATCATGTATGCCCCATACAAGAGCGTCCTTAGCAGATACTATCTCCATAATAACCCCATTCCAATTGGAAGATATCGGGCTAATGATTGAAATTCTATCATTTTTTTCTTCCCAATTAAACTCGTTCATCAGTTGAAATGTAATAAAGGTGTCCCCAACCTTACCATAACCTTTATTTTCAGTAAATTTCCACTCTCCTTTCGGGAGACAACCATTAATAAATGGATGCGCTTCTTCATCCGAAGGGATATTCCAAACTTGAATAACTGTGTCCTTATGATACATCACTTCTCCAAAAGAGCTTGAATGACGGTCATCACCGGGGACGTACTTTTCTCCCGGTTGAAAGAAAAACGCCTGATTCACACTTTCTGATTGAGTTAACGGCAGAGTGATATCCCAGCGCTGCTGTTCATTGTCATATTCATTTATTCTTTCCCAGATACCCCCAACTGCGTATTCAGGCGTAATAAACACATATGTATGTGCTTTTTCTGTCACAATACCATCAGCATTTGAAAATTTGATTTTTCGTTTTATTTCATTCGGTTGTGTACGATTGGTAACACTCTTAACAATATCTTCAGAAACCTCATACGTAAATAATGCAGATCCTTCCAATCTAACAATATCATTTGGCAAAGGAAAATCACCAAATTGAATATAATCAAACAGAGTATTTCTATCCTTCGGAGCATCATGAGGCCACTGACGTGAATGCGGACCTGCCCAGGTTCCCTTTAAGTAATAATCAGCTCGCAACCTCCATAAATAATCAAGAAGTTCACTCATTGTGCTTCTTACTTCTAAATCCTCCAAGACGTCCCATACACAGGTAAAGGATTGGACCCAATGCCAGAACCACGGAAGCGCACCATATTCTTTAAATCCAAATTCTCTTATATGATTTAATTGTTTTTTTGCAAGTTGGTGTCCCTGATCTACTAGCTCCTTATTATGAAAGAAATCACCGAGTAATAATTTTAGAGAGGTATGTTTGGCTTCATGGTGATACATATAAGTCAATGGTTGTTTATAAACATTACTTTCATACATATGCGTTAAAGCTTGATAGCAATCATTTTTTACGTCAGTGGGCAACTCATGCTGATATTTGTTATAAAACAATATAAGTAAACATCCCATCAATTCTACTGGGAGGAAATTTGGTTTTGCCTTGGAAGGGTCGTTACCCAAATTTAACGGCCAGTTTCCATACATCGGATTCTGAGGATTTTTCTCCTGAAGTGATAATACATTATGAATCATAGTAAGAGCTATTTCTTTAGCATTCTTAGATTGTTCCTCGTTCCAATCACAATCAAATTCCTTGTCTACACAATAGGCAAATAAATGAATAGCGTAATAAAAATTATCACGTAAATCTTTATGAAACCAGTATCCACTTGGCAATAAAGGAAGTTCAAGAGCTTTATTAGCTGCTAAGCTTGCAATCTCTTTTCTTCGATTATTGATCGCTATAGTAGAGTAGTACAAATGGTTTTCCCTCCCCAGATAATGAAAAGAATATAGCTATATAAAGATAGCTATATTCTTAGTAATTTAATCTATAAATGACCTTTGCGTTAGCGGACTAACCAGCCGCCATCGACTGGAATAATGGCTCCATTCATGTAATCAGATGCTTTGCTTGCAAGGAAGACCACTACACTTTGCAAATCAGCAGGAGTTGCCCAGCGACCAGCTGGAATACGAGAAGTAATTTCTGCATGACGCACTTCGTCCTCACGAATTGGTGCTGTATTTTTTGTTTCAACATAACCAGGTGCAATAGCATTAATTTGCACACCTTTTATCGCTAATTCATTCGCAAATGCTTTTGTTAATCCAGCGACACCATGTTTACTGGCTGTATAGGATGGTACAAATTTACCGCCTTGAAAAGAGAGCATGGAAGCTACATTAATGATTTTTCCGCTGCCTTGTTCCACCATTACTTTGGCAGCTTCTTGGCTCAATAAGTAAACAGCATTTAGATTAATATCCATTACTGCATCCCAATCTTCTTCCTTATACTCCAGTAATGGTGAACGGCGAATAGTACCTGCGTTATTTACCAAAATATCTACTCTGCCATATGATTCTAAGCATTTAGAAACGATATCTTTAGAAACTTGCTTATTTGCTAAATCACCTTGAAAAAACTCTACTCGACGTCCTTCTTTTTCGATTAATTCTTTCGTTTCTCCCCAGTTATTCCCATGGGTAGTGATAAAAAGGTCCGCACCTGCTTTTGCCAGCGCAACCGCAAATCCTTGTCCAAGTCCTGTATTGCCGCCGGTCACAATAGCCACTTTACCATCTAATTTAAAATAATCTAATGAAAATTGTTGTAAATCATACGCCATTTTTTAAATCCTCCGTATGTTTTTAATGAACTACATTAAAACGATATTTCGAAAAAATTTATTTTAAATCCTTCATTGGAACCATGTCCATATCATTATAAGTAATGTTTTCACCGCACATTGCCCAAATGAATGTATAGTCACTTGAACCAACTCCAGTATGGATTGACCAGCTTGGAGAGATTGCAGCCTGCTCATTAGCGATTACTAAATGTTTTGTTTCATCCGGTTTGCCCATGAAATGGAAAACTCGAGTATCTTCTTTCATATCAAAATAAAGGTATGTTTCCATACGGCGTTCATGAGTATGACATGGCATTGTGTTCCAAGCACTTCCTGGTGTTAGGATGGTATATCCCATTTGAAGCTGACAGCTTTGACATACGTTCGGATGAATATATTGATAAATGGAACGATGATTTAAAGTTGATGAATCCCCTGTCACCATAGGTTCAATATTATCAATACTAATTCTTACATTTGGGTATTTATGATGAGCCGGTACAGAAACGGTATAGAATTTTGCTGGATTAGCCGGATCTTCTGATTTAAACTGAATATCCTTTGTTTCTTTTCCAATGTAATAACCGTCTTGCTTTTTCATTGGTTCTTCAGAGCCCTCGATAACAATTGATCCAGGTCCGCCAATATTAATAATACCTAGTTCACGACGTTCTAAGAAATATGTAACTCCTAATTCAGTAGAAAGTTCAATTGTTAATGGCTTATCTGTAGGTGTAACACCACCAAAGATCATCCTGTCGTTATGTGTATACGTTAATCTAACTTCTCCTGGTACAAAAATACTTTCTACTAAAAATTCCTTGCGCAGTTGTTCTGTTGAATAATGACGAATATCTTCTGGACTATGTGTATAACGAGTTTCCATTTTATTCACTCCTATTATCGATTAATTTTTGCACTGCCATTTTCCATTAAATTTTCTACTTCTTTTACCGTAAATGGATTACAATCACCATAAATGGTATGTTTCAAGCTAGAGTATGCGTTTGCAAATGATACAGTATAGTTGAGGTCTGCACCAGTAAGTAAACCATGCAGAATCCCTGCTGAGAACGAATCTCCACCGCCTACCCGGTCGATGATCGGTTCTAGCTTATGAACCTTGGATAAATAGGTTTTTCCGTCTTTCCAAAGCGTACCTTGTAACGTATTAGAGGTTGCTGAATGAACCTCACGATTAGTAGAATAAAAGACTTGAATATTACTAAATTTCTCATGCATCTTTTGATAGTAATAGTCTGTATCGTTTTGACCTGACAGATTTTCTGGAATACCTAACAAATAAATAGCATCCATTTTTCCTGCAGAACAATAATCTACATATGGCAATATGTTTGAAATAACCTTCGAGGCTTGCTCATGATTCCAAAGCTTAGAACGGAAATTAATATCGAAGCTGACCTTTATATCCCGCTTTTTTGCTTCTTTCACCATGTTCATCGTAATTTCTGCTAACTTTTCTGAAAGTGATGGCGTAATTCCCGAAACATGTAGAATGTTTACGTTTTCAAAAAGCTGTTCGAAATCCCATTCCATTTTCTGTACCGAAGCAAAGCTTGAATTAGCTCTGTCGTAAATAACAGCTGAAGAACGTTCACCTACACCACTATCAAGATAATAGGTTCCAAGACGATTGCCTCCAAAAAGCAATTCTTTTGTCTTAACACCATATTTTTGAAGATGCCTTTTTACGGCAAATCCTAAAGCATTGTCAGGAACTTTACTGGCAAAAGCAACATCATGATCAAAATTTGCTAAATTTACGGCAACATTTGCTTCTGCTCCACCATAATGAGCCTGAAAGCTTACTGCATTGCCAAAATGTGTGCCGGTAGACGTTGATAGCCTTAACATGATTTCCCCAAAAGTAACGATGCTGCTCATTCATTCACCATCTTTATCTCATGGTATTTATCGATATATTGTTTTGCCAGTATGGTAATTTGATCAAAATCTCCAGTCTTAGCAGGGGCTAATAAATTTCCTCCTACACCAACAGCTACACAGCCTTTAGATAGCCACTGCTCCATGTTTTCTAGGTTAACTCCACCTGTTGGCATAATATTAACTTGTGGTAGTGGGGCTTTTACTGCATCCACAAAACCAGGTTCATATGTACTCGCAGGGAATAGTTTAATAATATCTACACCTGATCGAAGTGCTGTTTTCATTTCTGTAATCGTCATACAGCCAGGCAAATACGGTATATGATACAGGTTACAGATCTCCGCTATTTCTGAATCAAACATTGGACTTACGACAAATTCTGCTCCAGCCATGATCGCAATCCTTGCCGTCATCGCGTCAAGAACAGTTCCTGCACCAGTGACAATAGTAGAGTTATCTTTATATTTTGATACTGTTTCACGAATCACTTCATCTGCTTGTGGAGTAGTGAAGGTTACTTCTAACCCGGTAATTCCACCATTTACTAGTGCATCAATCGTTTTTAGTGATTCTTCTTTTGTGTCTGATCTTAAAACTGCAATCACACCACTTTTTTCAAGCTTTAAGAGAATATTAGCCTTTTTTATGATGTTTACCTCCCTTGATTTCCAAATAGGAAATTAAATTGTTTATTTGGAAATGTACATTTTTATTATATGTGACGTGTTTGGGTTTTTCAACTTTATTTTAGAAAATAATCTGAAAAGTTTATGAATAAAAAAAGAGTAACCTGTTTGGGTAACAGATTACTCTTTTTCTTAATCTATATATTTTGCTTCAGGAATTAATATTTTCCATTCCTCATAGCTGATGATCGTTTCCCAGTGTCCGGTAATCTTTGCGAATCCAACGATTAAGAAAAATACAACAAAGAATGAAACCGGAATAAACCATTTATTTACCTTTTTATTTGCCACTGTCATATTCAAGGTATCCTTCACAGGACATGCTTCTACACAGGCCATACAAGCAGTACAGTTTAAGTGATTTACTGTTTCTACCTTGTGTACTTTTACTCTGGATGGACAAACCTTCGTACACATTTCACAGTTTGTACACGTCTCTTCATTTCTACGAACCTTGGTAATTCTAAATATAGAACCAAGCCCGATGAAGGCGCCGTAAGGGCAGAGGAAGCGGCACCAGAAGTTTCTAAAGAATAAGGAAAGCACAAACATTACGATAAGAAAACCTAAACCAAAACCGCTGATATCAATAAAAAATGTCAGCATTTTTACATCAGATATTTTGTTATATGGTTCGTTTAGAAAGGCAATGGCACCATATGTTGGCATAACGATAACCATCCCCAAAAAGAAAAGCAATAATAAATATTTTATAGGGGTTAACAGCCAAACGAGCCAGGTTGGTACTTCAAAATTCCTTTTAAACAGCTTTTTTCCTATTCTTGCAATCCATTCACTCACTGTTCCTATTGGACAGATCCAGCTGCAAAACGATCTTTTGAAAAGAATAGCGCCGCCAACAAAAAAGCTTAGCAATACAAGTCCGGCAGGATGAATAAGATCAAAATCTCCAGTAGCGAACCATACCTTTAATGCCATTAGGGCACTGATTGGCAGGAATCCTTCAACCGCAGACGGTCTCTCAACAAAAGGTGTTTCTCCAAGTGTTTCAAAATGCATATAAAAATGATAAAAGCGAACTCCGACATATAGTAAAAACAACAGGAATACCGCTTGAACAACGTATCTTGTTATTTGAACCGGCTTTCTTTTCAACTGTTTCTTATACCAGTTCTTTGACTTCATCACGATGCCTCCAATCTCTTCACCCTAAATATAAGGAACGAAGTAAAACTGGGGATGTGATAAAAGTCATCGAGAATGCCGTTTTCATAAAGATTTCACAACCCTATACTTAAAACAGACATAATTGATGCGTTGTCCGATGGCGGATTAGGAGCAGACTAGGTCGATTACTCTTGTGATGTCTGAATGCAGTATTCTTGGTGACCGGAGTCAAGTGGGAATCGAAATTGTGGTCACCTAGGAGTGCTCTTGGTGACCGCTATCCAAGGGAATTCGAATTTGTGGTCACTAAGGAAGCTCTTGGTGACCGATATCCAAGGAAAATCGAAATTGTAGTCTCCTAGGAGTGCTCTTGGTGACCGCTATCCAAGGGAATTCGAATTTGTGGTCACCTAGGAGTGCTCTTGGTGACCGATATCCAAGGGAATTCGAATTTGTGGTCACCTAGGAGGCTCTTGGTGAACGGAAAACAAGGAAAATCAAAATTGTGGTCACTAAGGAGTGCTCTTGGTGACCGCTATCCAAGGGAATTCGAATTTGTGGTCACCAAGGTGTGCTCTTGGTGACCGATATCCAAGGGAATTCGAATTTGTGGTCACCAAGGAGTGCTCTTGGTGACCGATATCCATAGGAAATCGAAATTGTGGTCACCAAGGTGTGCTCTTGGTGACCGATATCCAAGGGAATTCGAAATTGTGGTCACCAAGGTGTGCTCTTGGTGACCGGAATCAAGTGGAAATCGAAATTGTGGTCACCAAAGAGTGCTCTTGGTGACCGATATCCATAGGAAATCGAATTAGTGGTCACCAAGGAGTGCTCCTGGTGACCGATATCCAAGGGAATTCGAAATTGTGGTCACCAATGCAGGTACCATTCAGACAGGGCAAGACGAATTATGCTTGAGCCTGTTCGATTACAGGTATTATTCAAATAACAAGTATTAAAGCTATCTACAATTACTCTAACGTTCCACTCCAAATACAATATTGTTCTGTTTCCTAGCTTCTTCCGTTATTCTTAGTACGATTTTACTCATATTCTTTAAATTCTCATACTGGTTATCATCATTCGTTTCAATAATTTTAGCGATATTTATGCATTCGTAGACCATGTCTTTATCTTCTTGGGTCACACTTAAGATTTCGCTCTCTTTCGTGTGACTGTCGATGAATTTGATTTCAGATATCGGAGCCGCATCACCAAGGACAAAGGTTCCCCTTTCTCCATGAATTTCACATGGCATAACCGAATGAGATATCTTAGAACATAGAATGGTACAGATAAAGTCTTGATACTCTAACACCAGCGTACCGCTGCCATCGATACCGCTTGATAGGATCACGGGATGATAGCTAACCTTCTTTGGTTCCCCGAATAGCCCCACAGCTAAATAAAGCGGATAAACTCCTAAATCTACTAGGGCTCCGCCTGAAAAAGTGCTAGAGAAGATATTTGGGTTCTCACCTCTTAAAAACAAATCGTATCTAGAAGAATACTGTATATATGGAAGCATGGTACTTCTTAGATTACCTGCCATATGAAGTTTTTCCTTTAATATACGAAAGTTTGGAGTATGAATATTGCGAATGGCTTCAAATAAATAAACACCATTTTCCTCAGCAGTTTGATAGGCTTTTTCCAGTTCAGCTGGATTTGAAAATATCGGCTTTTCACAAATAACATGCTTTTTATTTTTTAAAAAAGTAAGTGCCTGTTCAAAATGGACTGAATTGGGTGAAGCAATATAGACAGCCTGAATCTCTGAGCTTTTTGCCATTTCATCTAGATCTGTGAAATAGTGTGCTGCGTTATATGTATGGGCAAGCTCTTTTGCTTTATCTTCTGTCCTTGAATAGACTGCCGTTAAATTTAGTTCTCCGCTCAGTTTTGCTGCCTCTATAAAGGATGCTGTAATCCACCCTGTTCCGACTGTACCTAAATTAATCATATTAAATCCCCTTCCCATACTTCTTCAAGCATATATTGTAGCCTTTTTAGCTTACCTTTTCCAATTTTAGATTTTTGCCGTATTTTTTGATAAAATTTCATTGTAGACTTATTTTTTCAATGAATAAATGGGAACAATGGAAAAATATCAGTATTTATGTTATTTATAAATAAGTAGATTTACGAATGCTGTTTGGGCGTCTTAAAGGAATAGTAACTGCATAGCGGGTGACGCCTAAATTTAGACATTGAAGAGAGAGGTTGAATAGAGTGGACAATCTAGGTTCTAATTTTATAAAAGATATTATGATTAAGGATTTGGAATCCGGTAAACACGATAAAATTATCACTCGTTTCCCTCCAGAGCCAAATGGATATTTACATATTGGTCATGCTAAATCCATCATTATTAATTTTGGATTAGCTGATGAGTTTAACGGAAAAACCAATTTACGATTTGATGATACCAATCCGTTAAAGGAAGATATCGAATATGTAAATTCCATAAAAGAAGATGTAAAATGGCTGGGATTTGAATGGGATGACTTGTTCTTTGCTTCTGATTATTTTGAAGAAATGTACAAACGCGCTGTTCTATTAATAAAAAAAGGACTTGCCTATGTGGATGACCTATCCGCTGACGAAATTCGTGAATACCGTGGCACATTGACCTCCCCTGGTAAAGAGAGCCCTTTTCGGGATCGTTCGGTCGAGGAAAATCTTGATTTATTTGAACGGATGCGGAACGGAGAATTTGATAATGGACAAAAAGTTCTTCGTGCTAAGATTGACATGAAGTCTCCTAATATCAATTTACGCGACCCTGTCATTTATCGAATTGCTCGTGCAACACACCATAACACTGGCGATAAGTGGTGTATCTATCCGATGTATGCTTTCGCTCATCCTATAGAGGATGCGATTGAAGATGTTACCCATTCGATTTGTACAGTTGAGTTTGAAGACCAACGTCCACTTTATAACTGGGTTGTGGAAAAATGCGAAATGGACAGTACGCCGCAGCAAATTGAATTTGGCCGCTTAAACGTGACTAATACCGTAATGAGCAAGCGTAAGCTGAAACAACTCGTAGACGAAGGGTTTGTTGATGGCTGGGATGACCCACGGATGCCGACTATTTCTGGAATGAGACGCAAAGGATTTACCCCTGAATCGATTCGTAATTTTGTCCGTGAGACGGGTGTATCGAAAGGTTCTGGAGCTGTTGATTCACAAATGCTCGAACACTATGTTAGAGAAGACTTAAAGTTAAAGGCTCCTCGGACAATGGGGATTCTAAATCCATTAAAAGTAGTCATCACGAATTATCCGGAAGGACAAATCGAGTTACTTGATGCAGAGATTAATCCCGAGGTTCCAGAAATGGGCATCCGGAAAATTCCATTTTCAAGAGAGATTTACATTGAAAAAGACGATTTCATGGAAAATCCGCCAAGTAAATATTTCCGCCTCTTCCCTGGTAATGAAGTTCGACTTAAACATGCCTATTTTATTAAGTGTGAAGAAGTTATCAAGGATATAAACGGAGAAGTCATTGAACTGCGTTGCACCTATGACCCACTAACCAAAAGTGGTACTGGCTTTACTGGTCGAAAGGTAAAGGGAACCATTCATTGGGTGGAAGCAACCAATTCAGTTCCATCTGAATTTCGTTTATACGAACCTTTGATCCTCGATAAAACAGAAGAGGAAAATGACGAGGTGGAAAAAACCTTTCTCGATAACGTAAATCCGGAATCACTAGTGATACTGCAGGGATTTGTAGAGCCGAACATGCGTGAAAGCAGACCACATGACAAATTCCAGTTCTTTAGACATGGATATTTCAATGTAGACCCTAAGCATACTACTGTTGATAAACTCGTCTTTAACCGAATTGTATCCTTAAAAAGTTCATTTAAAATATAGAAAAAATAGAACCAGGCACGAAGGCTTGGTTCTATTTTTATGGTTTTAGTTCCATTGCAGGATTAGTTGGGACTTCTAGAATTACCCTTGTCCCCCTACCTGGTGAAGAGTTAATAATAAGTTCTCCGCCTACAGCCCGTGCTCTTTCATCCATACTGAAAAGACCAACACCACGAGACCCAGTCCCTGCCTCAAAGCCTCTCCCTTTATCTTCAATCATCACCCTCACACTATGATCAAACTCTCTAACGGTGACGGCCGCCTCGGAAACGTCTGCGTACTTTCGAATATTAGTTAATGCTTCCTGAATGATTCGGTAAATGGTTAATTCAATACTAATATCGAGACGACGATTTAACATACATTCAAAATAAACGTCAATATGATAGTTCTCTGAAAACCGAGCGAGGAAGGAGCGGATCGCAGGAACGAGTCCTAGGTCATCCAATACAGATGGACGTAATTCCCAAGAGATATCGCGAATCTCTTCAATCAATTGGGTTGCTTCCGTTTGCATTTGATAAAGCAAGGGATGATCCATTTCTGAAAGTAACCGATTGATGGTAATAAGATGACTGTATAAATTTTGACCAATGCCATCATGTAAATTCCGTGATAAGCGCTTTCGCTCTTCTTCTTGAACATCAATTATGGTCGTCATCATTTTTTGTAGTTCTTGTTCGACTCGTTTTCGTTCCGTTATTTCGTAACGTATAGCTAAATATTGATAAGGTTTCCCTTTATCATTTATAAATGGAACCATCGTAGTATCCACCCAATAGTAGGTCCCATCTTTGGCACGGTTACGGATTTCACCCTTCCAGACTTTCCCTGAACCAATCGTTCTCCACATTTCCTTAAAGAACCCTTCAGAATGGTGTCCCGAATTCAAAATTCGATGATCCTGGCCTACCAATTCTTCTTTAGGATATTTTGAAATTCGACTAAATTGCTCATTTACATATGTAATGATTCCTCTTGCATCCGTGATAGCTACAATGGAGGATTCATCAAGAGCAAACTTAAAATCCATCAATTCTTGAATCGACTTTTTCAATTCCAATTCAAGGCTGGTGAGCTCATTTAAAGGCAGCTGTCTATCCAAGTCCATGACTTACGCCCCTCCACCTAAGATATGTCCTTTTAAAATCTGCTCAAGTGTTTCAGCAGACTCCTTCACCATTTCCTGCTCATTGTCTATGAAAGTGTATGTACGTCTTTTCCCAACTAATAAAACCCCTTTAGGGGAGCCATTAAAGAATAAGGGGACCGCATAACAAGAGACAAGTTTTTCAGCAAGCATAATCGGATGATCTGTTACTTTTCCATAAATATCATTCGGAAAGTCACTTATCATCATTGGACTGCCGCTTGAAATGATTTTTCCAGCGATTCCTTTTCCAAAACGGACGGTTATTCTTTTATATTTATCATTTTCGTTTCCTGAAGCAAAGTGCCATCGAACATCCGGACCTACTTCATTTTGGAGGGCAAGGGCAACAAAGTCACACCCCACATCCTTCAGCAACTGATCACAAACCTCCATAACCGCTGGCATATCTCTTAATTCTGTCATTCGCTGGTATTCTCCTTATATTCCATAACCTAGCAACCCCTTTTTAATGGCATATTCCACCAATTCCGGCCTTGTCTTCATTTGGAGTTTTTCCATAAGGTTACCTTTATGAGTTTCTACCGTTTTTACACTAATAACTAACTGTTCTGCTATTTCTTTGTTTGCATAGCCTTTAGCAACAAGCGTAAGGACTTCTTTTTCTCGATCGGATAATAGTTGATAGGTATCATGGCTGTCATGCTTAACGCTTCCTAAATATTCTTCCATTAATCGTTTAGTGGCAGCTGGGTGTAAGTAAGCATTTCCTAAGGAGACAGACTCAATAGCAGCAATAAGCTCATCATGTGGTGCAGTTTTTAGAATACAGCCTGACGCACCGGCTTGAATGGCTCTAAAAAGGTATTCCTCATCATTATGCATAGTTAGAATTAGAATATTTACATCTGGCATTAGTTTTTTCAATTCAGATGTCGCTGATAATCCATCCTTACCATGAGGCATACTTAAATCCATTACAACAACATCTGGTTTAAGCTTCATCGCTTTTTTTATGCCTTCATTACCTTCTGAAGCTTCACCAATCACTTGCATTTCGGGATTAGAATTTAACAGCATTGTAAGACCCATTCTTACAACGGCATGATCATCAACTAATAGGATTTTAATCATTGTTAACTCTCCTTCCCTTCCCTATAAAGGAAGAGATATTTCAACAGATGTACCTTCTCCTATTTTAGAGGAAATGACACAATGACCGCCAGTTAGAAGCATTCTTTCCTTCATGGCTGCAATTCCTAAAGAAAAAGGGTTAATCTCGATTCCATCTGCTGCAAATCCCCCGCCGAAATCAACAATCATTATTTTTAATTCGTTTTCCTTCCAAATCAAACTCATTTTCACATTCGATGTATCTGCATGTTTAGCAATATTGGTAAGAGCCTCCTGGCAAACACGAAAAACGGCAACACGATTTTGCTCGGATAACTGTTTTTCTTCCCCAATAGATTCTAAGTCAACAAGAACACCAAATGTTGAAGTATATAATTTTATATAGCTCTTAATAGCTGGCAATAAGCCAAGTGTGGTAAGCGCAGGGGGATGCAGCTCTACTGAAAGCAATCTGATTTCTTGTATCGTCTTTTCAATCAACTGAGTCATTTCGCGTAAATAGTTTATCAAATGGGGCTGATTTAAGCCTGTTTCAACTAATTGTAATCCAGTAAGAATACTGTATAGATTTTGTCCAACACCTTCATGCAATTCCAAAGAAATACGTTTAATTTCGTCCTCTTGTGATTGAATAATATAAGATTGAATTAGTTGTTTTGAATCAGAATGCACCACTTTTTACCCCCCCTTTACCTTTTATCCATCATCTAAACTTTTTGAAATGTATAGGTTAAACCACTTTCTAGGTCCGAAGCTGAAAACATAACTTCTGTTTGATTTACTTTGCTGTTTAGCGGCACTGCTAAAAAATACATAGTATCAAAATAAAAGCGGACATGTGTATGATCAGGACAGTATTGTATCTTCTTTATTATTTTTTTTACAACAGGGGCTTGATCTCCGCCCTGCTTATCTTCAATTGCTATTTCCATTGTTGATCCAACAAATCTCTGCAAATCATCAACGTTAATGGGTTCCACAGCTGTTACATCCCTTCTTGACGGGATAGATGAACATCTTGTAACCTTGCAGATACTCCCAAAACTTTGAATCTGCATGATCTTCAAGGAACAAGATTGTTTCTTCTTCTGAGCCCCAGTCACTCATACCTTTTACTTCAGCAATCACCATTTCAGCACCATCAATGGTCTTTTCTTCTAGAAACCAATTTAACCGCTTTTTCCCAAACATGTTTTTAAATAATTCATCAATAACAGCAGCAAATTCACCTGTTTGTTCCCGTACAAAACAAAAATCTAGATAGGTTTCACTAATCATTGATTTTCACACCTTTTTTATAAATAAGGAATGCCGCAGGAAATAGTATTACATTGATAACTGCTGCAACAATTGTGTTTGTATAATTTTCATAAAAATACTGATGAACCATAAATTGTGTAACAATAATATTCATAAATAATACAGCTAAAAGGAGTGCAACACTAACGTAACTACGCTTCATAACGCTTCACCCCTACAGCATAAACGGATCCGTTTTCTACTTTTACATAAATTTCAGGGAGCGGACGTCTTGGCGGACCTGCTGTAGGTGCACCAGTTTCAACGTCAAATTTCCCGTGATGACATGGGCAAAGCATTTCGCCCTCATCCTTTTTCCAAAATACCGGGCAGCGAAGATGGGTACAAGCGTTTTGATAAGCGACATATTTTTCTTCTGAAAGCCTAATGAGGATGGCACTATCATGCTCACCTGGAAAGGAAAATTCTACTGCATCCCCAATAGGTAAAGACTTTACATCGGTAATTTTTTGCTTTGGATATTTTTTATCACCCAGCCCGTTAAGTTCTTTCGCGGCAAGGACACCCCATGGAAGTGATGAAACAGCGAATACCCCGGCTGCCCCAACTAATGTTTTCATAAAACCGCGGCGGTCTAGTTTTCGCTCATTATTGCGGTTTATATTATGTGTATAGTTATCTTCATTGAACGGGATTTTATTATTTTTGTCTGTCATTGTTAATCCCTCCTAAAACAATTTTGTGACACCCTGCAGGATACCAGGGAGATTCACTCTAACGTTTGTTTCACCTTCTAAATAAGGCATACTTGTAACCCATTTACCATTATCTAAATTAAACTGTTTTTGCTTTGCTTCAATTTCTTCATCTGTTAACCATTGCAATGTATTGGACGGACATACACTGGCGCACATTGGAGGAATACCGTCCTTTGAACGGTCAATACATAGGTCGCACTTGTACATTAAATTTTGTTCTGTATCAAACTTTGGAATTCCGTATGGGCAGGCAATCGTACAATTTTGACAGCCAATGCACTTCTCTACAAGAGCCGATAGAACGGCTCCGGTTTCATGGATTTGGATTGCTTGCGCCGGACAGCTTCTAGCACATGCTGGATTCACACAGTGAAGGCACATAAGAGGCATGGTTTGACGGTTAACAAGCGGGTTAACATCGTAAACGTAGTTACGGTTACGCTCTTCGTGCCCGCCGCACTGTGTACAAGCAGCCAAACAGGAACGGCACCCTATACAGTTTTCAAGTTCTAAATATAGCCTCTTCTTCATTTACTGCACCGCCCTTGTTTTCATTTTCTCAATCTGCGCTGCACAAGTTTTAAATTCTGGCATCCTTGAATAGGGATCAAGTGCACCGATTGTCAATAGATTAATAGATTTTTCATGACCCCAGTGGTATGGAACAAACACGGTATCCTTCCGAATAGCCTCTGTAATTTTCACTTTATATGTTGCTTCCCCCCTGCGAGTATAGAGACGAACGTATTCTTCATGTTCAATGCTGTATTTTTCTGCTGTTTCTGGATGAACTTCTACGAATGGTTCCGGACACATATCACGAAGGAATTGAATTCTTCTCGTTTGATTCCCTGATAAATAATGATAGACGACCCGTCCAGTTGTTAAGCGTAATGGGTATTTTTCATCCGGTTCTTCTGCTGACGGTCTGTATGGCAATGCGAGAATCTTTGCTTTTCCATCTGGATGATTGAATTTTTTATCTAAGAACAAATGCGGTGTTCCGGGATCAGATTCATCTTTACAAGGCCAGAACACGCCGTCTTGCTTATCAATCTTTTCCCAAGTTACGCCGTAATAATCAGCCGTTCCACCTTTAGAAGCTACACGAAGCTCATTAAACACGTCTTTGGACGTTTTTAAATGTGAAAAATATTTCCCTCGGCCGAGACGCTCTGCAATTTCTATTTGAATCTGCCAGTCTGGCTTTGATTCACCAAGCGGCATTTGTGCTCTGTTAATCTTAATGATTCTTCCCTCTACATTTGTTGTGGTACCTTCATCTTCCGCCCAAGTGGTTGTAGGGAGCACGACATCTGCAAATTCAGCAGATTCTGAAAGGAAAAAATCAACGCATACCATGAAGTCTAAGTTTTTCATCTGTTCACGCACATAATTCTGATCAGGTGCAGAAACGGCAGGATTTGAACATAATAGGTATAAAGAACGAATGGTCTTTTGCTCCATTAATCCGAACATTTCGAATGCAGACACACCCTCTTTTGGCATTTCTTCCGGTTCAATACCCCAAACCTTTGAAACATATTTTACATGATCAGGATTCGCTATTTTACGGTATCCGGGAAGTGCATCAGCTTTTTGTCCATGCTCACGTCCTCCTTGACCGTTTCCTTGTCCAGTAATGGTCGCAACACCCGATTTAGCTCGACCAATTTTCCCAGTAACAAGTGCCATATTGGTATAGGCAGAAACGTTATCTACCCCTTTAATTTGTTGCTCAATCCCTCTGGCAAACATAACAATGGCATTCGGTGCTTTTCCGTACAATTCGGCCGCGCGGATAATTTTTTCTGGTGCCACCCCTGTGATCTCACTTGTATATTCTGGCGTGAATTCTTTTACTAGCTCCTTTGTTTCTTCAAAGCCATTTGTGTGATTTTTTACAAATTCTTCATCAGCATAGCCATTTTGGATTAGTAAATTTACAATCCCATTGGCAAGTGCTAGGTCTGTACCAGGCTTTAAATCAAGATGGAGATCAGCTCTTCTGGCGACTGGCGTTTCCCTTGGGTCAGCAACAATTACATAGCCGCCCCGTTCTTGAATTGCCCAAACCCGAAACATCATCGTTGGATGGCATTCCGCGGTATTACTTCCTGCAAGAAAAATACAATCGGTTTCATGTACATCCGTCCATGGAATTGTTGAACCCCTATCTATACCTAATGAGCGATTTAAACCACCTGCTGCACTTGCCATACAGAATCGGCCATTATAATCAATGTAGCGTGTTTGCAGTCCAACACGAGCAAATTTCCCTGTTAAGTAACACTTTTCATTCGTCATTGAAACACCGCTATACACTGAAAGTGAATCTTTTCCATATGTTGTTTGGAGCTCTGTGAACTTTTTCACTATGAGGTCGTATGCCTCATCCCAGCTTGCTTCACGGAAGCCATTTTTCGTTCCTTTTAATGATTGATCATCACGAATTAACGGTTTTAATAACCGATCTTTATTATTTACCTGTTGGTAAGCAGTAACTCCTTTCGGACACATCTTTCCTAGTGTAACCGGCCAATCATATCGAGGCTCAACCCCAATGATCTTGTTTGTCTTTGTATTTACCCTTAGGTTCATCCCACATTGCATGGCACAATAACTACAGTGCGTCTTGACCAATGTTTCATTGGGATGGTTTAAATTTTCGATTTCTTTAAAATATTTATCTCTTTCATTCTTATAATTATCCCTTTGCATTCTGGTTTGCCTCCTTAACCTTAACTTGGTGCGTTGCGAATCCTGAGAATCTTGAAATACGATATTTTCTACGGCATGGAAGGCACAATTCAGCAAGGTTAAAGCCATCCTGCATATTGAATTCCATTTCATTTACGCCGAGCACGTTAATGACATCATTTGATTGTTCAACTGATACGAAATGATCGCCGCACACTTTACATTCTTTCATTGCCTGATCGCCGTAATGCTCACGATAGTTTCTAGCAAAAACACTCACTGGACGGAATGGAATATGTGCAAGCTTTCCAAATGGCAGATATATTAAGGTTACGATAACTGAAAACTGGTGAATCAACGACATTTGCGGCTGCATCCAGCCATGTAAAAATACGTTTTGAACGGTTAATAAAAGTCCGGTAATTGAAATAAATAACAATAAGTAAAGTGGCAGAAAGTCGTAGATAAATTTTTGCTCCGCTCTTGCCTGCATATTTTTCAAACGGCGGTGTAAAGCCATACATACTCCTGCAATAACCATTGAAGCAGAAATATTAAGAGCGTTATAGGAGAACCATGCAATGATTCCATCTGCTTTTACCGTCATTAAATTTAGACCCATAAGTACAATCGTATAGTGGCCGTTGTCATCCATTGTGAAGTACATCCAGCCAAACACGAGCGGGAAGGTAACCATACAAGCAAGAACACAGCCCCAGCCGATTAAAATATGCTGTACCCAGCGGTACAATCCGCGGTTTTTAATAAAATCATAGATACCTAAATGATTAACGGCAGTTTTAGGTGTGCTTTTTCTTTTTAAAAGCTTTAAACCCTTTTTAATTAAAATTTTGGTTGGCGGTCTTTCACCCCATGCTATAAAGCGATAGAAAAAGCCTCCGATAAAAACAATCGTCCCGACCATATATCCATACAAGTTTAAATCAACGTGCGTAAACATTCTTGTTCCGATAAAAGATAGAATAACGAGTGCAGATACGGATAAAAACATTGATTTAGCAAATTTGGACGCAAACGCATCATTGATTGAGCGTCCTGTCTTTTTATTAATTGACGTATTAGTCTGCATTTTAGCTCCTCCTAAAAAAATAACACAAACGAGTTTTCTTACTCTTATTGTAAGAAAATCGTTAGTGCTACCAATATAGGGGAACTCCCCCATCTAGGGGGGAAAAAACCCTTAGAATTTTTATTTTAGACAAAGTTTAGTCACACTTTGATTCTACGATACTTTTTCCAATAGGAGTACAATAGTAACATTAAAAAAATACTAATCTGAAGGGAGAAAAGCACAGCGTCCCAAAAAGCAAGGCTTGTTGGTACCATTCCAAAACCAGGGAGCAACTGTTTTCCTGCATGAATTACTTCTGGAATATAGAAAATGAAATATAATGCAATACTTATGGCAATCCCAATAAAATAGAAAATGGCATAAATAGTAATTGTCTTTCTTTCGCTTATAAAGCTAACTTGTTCACTTGATTTCGATTTAAGGAAAGGTAGTTGCTTTCTAATAGCCTGTAAGGCATTTTCCATTAGATTGTAGCATCCTGTTACATTCTCGAAGACATAATATAAATCCGTTTTCAAATAAAAGCAGCATTGGTAAATCATTCGTAAAACAACATCGAAAACAACAAGGCTCATTAACCCACTCATAAACTCATGTCCAGATGGAATCAATAACTGAATAATTAGGGCAGTAAAAAGAATAACATTGTCAAAGCAAAGACCTGCTAAGTAAAGGACATTGCGGTCTTTTGGAGCCAATTTCCAAACCGAAGACATATCTGTTTCAAGAACAACAAAAAACAAGCGATGGCCAACCTCTAGTTTCGTTGGGAGATTGTGTGCTCTCATTGCCAAAATATGTCCAAATTCGTGAACTAGGACTAATAAAAAAGTAAAAGACATCCATAAAAGAGCATTTATTACCATTACATCAAGTACAAATATGTCCTCGTGATGGGGAAGTAAAGAAGGGAATGTAATAAAAAGAACAATGTTAAGTAGGAAAAGTGTAATATAAAAGGGGTAGGTAAACTTATTAAAAAATAATTTTCCTGCTTGTGGAGAAATCCATAAAAAACCTAAGCTATCCTTTTGCTTTTCTTGTTTTTCTACCTTTATGCCATCAACTTGATCAATCAAATCCAGTTCTAACAGCTGTGTTACAAAATCAAGTAGTTTTACTTCCTCTTGGGGAAATCTTCTCTTTAATTTTCTTTCAATATCCCCTAGCTGCTCCCCTAGAATAATCAATTGGATTGCCTCAATACAAACCTCCGGCATTTCATAAAATTCACCTGAAAATTTATCCTCAACAATATAATGTTTTTTATCCTTGCGAATCTCGACTGGGACCATCGTGAGACATGTATGGAGGTTTATCGCCATCTGGACACCATTCCTAACTATGATTAATAATAAAAGAAGGATGCGTAGCAATTGCTAGCATCCCAATTTTCTTATCCTTTTATTCCGATCCAAGGGCACCACCAGCATGTTGTTTTAACCTTTTTAAGTTTACGGATTTTCATGACCCCACCTCCTTATGTAATTCCCACTTTTTAGTCCATGGATACGTCTCATGAAATTTGACCCATTCTGGGTAGATCTTCTTGAATTCTTCTACTAGCAACGGATCAAATTGGGACCCTGTTCCATCAATAATACGTCTGTATGCTTCTTCAACCTGCATTGCTTCCCGGTAAGAACGTGAAGAGGTCATGGCATCAAAGGCATCAGCAATTGCAGAAATTCTGGCAAGTAAAGGTATTTCTTCACCCTTTAATTGATTAGGGTATCCTTTTCCGTCCCAGCGTTCATGGTGTGAAAGGATGACACAAATACTATCCTTAATTCCTTCAACGTTCTTTACTGCTTCAGCTCCTACAACAGGATGAGTTTTGATAATCTCAAACTCCTCATTAGTGAGCCTTCCAGGTTTCATTAGAATCTGATCAGGTATATTAACCTTACCAATATCATGAAGTAAACAAGCATAATAAAAGGATTTTTGCTGCTCTTTTGAGAGCTTGCCGATTTCTTTTCCTAACAACAATGCATAACTGGCCACACGTTCACTATGCCCTCTTGTATAGGGATCTTTTAGTTCTAGTGTCGCAATAACACCCTTAACAATTCCTTCTAATTGATTATCATATGAAGTACTAATAGCTCTAACATACCCTTGAAATCGCACTAATAAAAAGTACGACATAATCGCTAAAATAATTAGTAGAATAATTGGCATAATTACAAAGGAAATTTTTAAAATTACACCTGTAAGTATATATTTAGAAGCGATCCCTAGACTTACTAACCAATAATATCTGGTATTTAGGAATAGAGGTAATGATAAAATCAAAAACACATCTACAACATTCCCACTAGTGTAGGATTCAGCTTTATCATAGTAGGTCAGTATATCAACTAGAAATGAAGTGGATACATAGCTAATAAAAAAAACATATTTAATCAATGATTGTTTATTAATCTTACTTAAATAAATTGAGACAAATATTAAGATGGTTAATACTATATAGTTGATTATCCAATAATGACTTGGAAAACCACTTTCTCTTTCTACTATGATGGTAGGTGCAATAAAATAGTAAAAAACATCGTAGCCTATTAAAATAATATAAGAAATTAATAAGTACCATTTAACAGTTTGTTTTTCTTCATGTGGTATCATATTATCCTCCAATGTTTCTAAAAACATGTACATTTTACGGTATTTCGCCTCGAGTATGGACGATAATAATAGCTAATGGCAACAATCTTTTTGTTAAAATAAGTAATTTCTACAAAATACAACTATTTTCTTTATTCCCCTACATTATATCTCATCAAGTATAGCGTTGAAATATATTATATTGATGATTTTTGTATTATTATAGAATTATTTTTTCATTTATTTCTGTATTATAGGCAAAACCAAAGTAACTTTAGTACCCTTTTCTAGCTTACTCTCAATTTTCATATTACCTTTATGATCTTTAATAATTTGATTTGTAACCATTAATCCAAGTCCATTTCCATCCCTTTTGGTAGTAAAAAAGGGTTCGCCTAAATTGAGAATGTTCTCTTCATCAATTCCGTATCCCTCATCATCAATGAAAATAGACATCTTTCTACCTTCTAAAACATTTACATTTACCTTGATTGTTCCACCTTCAGGCATTGATTCAATTGCATTTTTTAACAGATTGATAAATACTTGCTTTAGCTGGTGAGAATCACAATCTAAAGGAGGCAATGGACCTTCCATCATCGTTTTTATCGTAACTCCTTGTTTCTCAGCTTGTTGTTGAGTTATCGAAAGAGTATAAGCAATTATTTCTTCAATATTCGCTTTAACAAATTTTATCTCTTTTGGTTTTCCAAGGTACATCAAGTCATTAACAATGGAATTAATTCGATCAATTTCTTGAATCATGATTGGATAAAAGTCATTTGTATTTGGATATCTTTCCTGTTGCAGCTGCGTAAAACCCTTTAATGAAGAAAGAGGATTGCGTATTTCATGACCAATACCTGCTGCCATTTGTCCAATCACTGCAAGTTTCTCCTTTTTTCGAAGCTCTAAATGAACGGAGGTTAATGAATCAATATAGGAGGTAAAACGTGTTAATAAAAAATACGCTATTACAGATAGAACAGAAAAAGTAATTATTGGAATTACTACATTAGTATCTTGCAAGATACCTCCAATAATTGCGTATTTTCCAATCATTGTTAATGCTGCTATCCAAAAATATTTTTTATTCACAAAGATGGGCGAGAAAAATACAAATAACAATTCAACAATATTTCCTGACCCGTAAGGTTTATTTGAACCAAAATATATAACCAGGCTATTTACCGTCTCGATAAATGCAAAACTAAAAAGGAATATATATTTTACAATATAAGGGTTGCCCTTTTTTATAAAATATAGAGCTATGGGGAGAAGTCCAATAATAGCTGTATGAAACCAAAAACCTAAGCCATTTTTTTCTAACCCAATCATGCCTTCTTTTGTATATATAGGGACAATATAGTAATGAAAAATATCATATGAAAAGAAAAAAATATAAAAAAGTGATATAAATAATTTCACTGTTTTTGATTCTTCCAAAATCAATTTAGGATTATTTGGGGTTTCTTTCATTGTTTTACTCCCTTAAGTACTCTATTCAAAAATGATTCAAATTATCTCCTACCATTTTACCACCTTTCTAAGAAAAAACCTGTTATTTTTTTGTAAATTCGATGGAATTCGACAAAGTTTACTCCGAACATAAAAAGGACTTGCCATTTTACAAGTCCTTTTTATGATTACACTATTGAATTAGCTTGCTTTATTCATTCTTTCCTCTTTTTCATTTAACTTTGAATGTTTTCGACCATATCCAAAATAAACTATCAGACCAATTACAATCCATACACCAAAGCTTTTCCATGTAGCTGCTGGAAGCTGCAACGCTAAATATCCACAGAATACGAAAGCCAATATAGGTATCCATGGAACAAGGGGGACACGGAAGCCTGTAGTCGGTGCTTGCTTATTTTTACGAAGATACAAAATTCCAATGGAAACTGTCATAAAAGCAAATAGTGTTCCAATATTCACTAGTTCAGCTAGTTTATTTAATGGTACCACACCAGCAAAGAACGCTACTAACACGCATGTAATCCACGAATTCACAATTGGTGTTTGTTTCTTTTTGTCTACTTTTGAAAACACCTTAGGAAGCAAACCATCGCGAGAGATTGCATAAAACAGCCTTGATTGTCCATAAACCATGACAAGTAACACGGTCGTAATTCCAGTAATTGCTCCTAATGAAATGAAACCTGCCACCCAATCCTGGTTAATGTAATTAAGTGCAAAAGCAACTGGATTTTTCACTCCGAGATCCGTGTAAGGAACAATTCCTGTTAAGATAGCAGAGACAACAATATATAAAGTAGTACAAATCAATAATGAAGCAATAATTCCAATTGGCATGTTCTTTTGTGGGTTTTTCACTTCTTCTGCTGCCGTGGCAACAGCATCAAACCCAATATAGGCAAAGAAAACAGTTGCGGCGCCAGTTGCAACACCTGAGAAACCAAAAGGCATAAACGGAGTCCAGTTTGCAGGTTCTACATACCAAACACCAACAGCAATAAATAGTAAAACTACAGCAATTTTAATCACAACCATGATTGTGTTTAACCGTGCCGACTTTTTAACTCCTTGTGTCAAAAGCATCGTGATAATAAAGATTATCGCAATTGCAGGTATGTCAACAAAAGTTCCATTTGCCGGATTATAAGCACTCGATAGAGCTTTTGGAAGGTGAATTCCAAACCCTGAAAGAAGCCCTTGAAAATAACCTGACCATCCGCTTGCCACTGCAGAGGAAGCGAGCCCATATTCAAGGATTAAAACCCAACCTAATATCCAAGCAATTATTTCTCCGAATGTAGCATAACTATACGTATAGGCACTGCCTGACACCGGTACGGTTGAAGCAAATTCCGCATAGCAAAGTGCTGCAAATACGCAGGCAAGCCCTGATAAAATAAATGAAATAATAAGCGCTGGACCTGCATGCTCTGCTGCGGCGACTCCTGTAAGTACAAAAATTCCTGTTCCAATAATTGCACCTACTCCAAGCATTGTTAAATCAAATGCTCCTAACTCTTTCTTCAAAGTTGAATCTTTTTGTCCAACTTCCCTAATTAAATCCGTAATTGATTTTTTCCTAAATAAACTCATGTCTATACCTCCACGACTTAAAGTCGAAATGTTCTGAAAAAGTAGTCCTTAAAAATCTATATCAGTATAATATAATTATTTTTTTAAAAAAGCAATATATTTAGAAAAATTAAATTACTTTCCTAATAATACCATTATCCCTGGTATTCCAGTCATATTTATCGTTTCCCACAAAAAATAATTACTATATTGGTAAAATTTAAAAGATTTCCTGACCTAATAAAAAAACTAACCAACTTGATAGTTTGGTTAGTTTTTTTATTTCTTGTTTTTATTTATCGATTTTCACCAGAAAATGTACCATAAAAAACATAGCATTTACGATCTTCATCTATTTCCCTTGAATCAAGTTCGAACTCCGCAAATTTCCCATCCTTTTGAAGGTAAATTAAATCAGAATGTAGTGTTGTCAAAATCTCTTCATGTTCCCAAACATCTTTTCCTTCAACTAAAGCAGATGTGGTTCCTTTCAATTCCCTGACTTCAAAACCAATGTGAGAATATATAGTATCGGAAGAATCGTTGGTGTAGCTTTGTTTTTCCACATACAAAACTGCCGTTCCATCTGGGTCCATCGCAGTCGCACTAACAGCATAGGTCGCTCCATCTTTTACAAAAAATTCACAGGTCATTCTAGCTGCTGCTTCAATTGGAGAAATATTTTGGTAATTCCATAAAGCTGGATAGTGTTTACTCTCATCATCGAGTCGATATTCCAACCTCATTTTCAATCCCTCTTTCGTTTTGTTTTTATCTTACCATTGTTTTCCTAAAATTTACTTTTATAATAGAATTATAACTTAAAAAGGAGCGTGAGACGGTGAAGAAAACCCAATGGTTAATCACTGGTGTTCTTACTTCTCTTATGGCTGGAACCACCCTATCCGGTTGTTCCCAGGCACAGGACTTACCCCCAGAGCCAGATGACACAAACTGTTCAGACTGGGAATGGGATGATGAAGAAGGAGTATGGCAATGTGATGATACTCGCTCAAGTTATTATGGTCATTTCTTTTATGGAGGATTGTTTTACCGTAATAAATCTGCTTTGTTAAATTCTTCTGCTTATAAATCTTATAAATCTTCCTCAAGTTTTAAGGGCGGATTTGGCAGCGGCTCAAAAGGCGGATTTGGAGGTTAATCACATGTCCACATACGCAAAGAACCGGAGCCAATTTTACCCCAAGTTTCCTGACTTTTGGTCGAACTTATACGGAAGCGAATACAGTCTTTATCATGTATTTACCATTACAGAACAAACACATAACCTTTTGAAGGAAGCTACAGAAAGGTTGGGTCGGATATTTTTTAAAACAGCAGGTCTCCTGCGCAGCCTTCCAGACGAACAGCTTCTTGAACTTGGTTTCCCTGCTGCCGGCCTTCCATTTCTTAAAATGAAAAACCTTTTTCCTGAATCAGTCATTTCTCGATTTGATTTTGCTTTGACGAGTAATGGTGTAAAAATGCTTGAGTTTAATTCTGACACCCCAACTTTTATCGTCGAATGTTTCAAAATCAACGGGGAAGTTTGTTCAGAATTTGGCTATCGTAATCCGAACGCAAACCAAGAAAGACTTCTTGCTTCTGGTATCACAAAGGCTGTCCTTGAATCCGTAATGGGACATGAGTCCCCTAATGTTGTGTTCACAGCCCACAGTGACCATATGGAGGATTGGAATACCACGGTTTATTTAAGTCAGTTATGTAAGGTTAAAAATCAAATCATTCCAATGTCAGAACTAAGGATTACGGATGAGGCATTATTAGATTCTAATGGGGTTCCAATCGATATTTTATATCGGCAGACTTATCCTCTTGAACATCTACTTGAGGATCGAGATCCAAATACAGGAGACCTCGTAGGAATTGAATTATTACAACTTGCTAAGGATCGAAAAATTTCGATTGTAAATCCTGTTTCAGCATTTCTTCTTCAGCCCAAAACCATCCAATGTCTGATATGGGGATTAGCCGAAAAAGAAGAGTTTTATACGAAGGACGAACAAGATTGGATTAAAACATTTATGCTGCCTACCTATCTTGAAGCAGATGCATTTACTGGTACAGCTGCCTATGTTCAAAAACCATCATTCGGCAGGGAAGGAGATACCATTACCATATGGGATCTACAAACCAATGTAGATGCCCAAAATCCCTTACAAACGTACAAAAATGAGCTGCCAGTCTATCAATCGTATGTACCACTTCCTGTTGTTTCACTTGAAACAGAAAAGGGTTTGGAAGAACTATCAATGGTATTTGGTTCATTCCTTATCGCCGGGAAACCGAGCAGTATTGGAATTCGAGCGGGTGGCAAAATCACAGGAAACGAATCTTATTTCTTACCAGTTGGAATTAAAAAAGGAGGAATTTAATTGTTAGATTTCTTGCTATATTTAGCGGTTTCTCTAGCTTTATTACTCGTAGGACTCTTTTTAATGGAAATCACCACTAAGGTAAAGGAATTCTCCTTAATGGCGAAAGGAAATAAAGCAGCAAGCTATGTACTGGGAGGAAGACTCTTGGGACTGGCAATTGTTTTATATTCCGCTCTTGCTAACTCCATCTCGTTATTAGATATGGTCATTTGGGGAGCGGTTGGAATCGTGGCTCAGATTATCGTCTTTTATCTTGCTGAATGGCTCACACCCCGTTTTAACGTAACCCAAAGCATTGAAGAAGATAACCGTGCTGTTGGTCTTTTTCTACTATTACTGTCCGTATCAATAGGGATTGTTATTGCAGGATGTTTAACCTATTGAAAAAAAAACGCATCGTAACGATGCGTTTTTTTAAAGTTTTTGATATGTATGTTTATCACAAATGACAAATAATCTTGCTTCCTTTGGAATTGGTTCATTCCACTTTTTGAGTATGTTCAAATCATTCCTGTCTGCTATTAGCTGAGCCCCTTTTTCCTTTAGATGTTCATATGCCCCACCATACGTGCTCCACTTAGGACTAACGCTGACTTCCCAAAGATCACTACCCCCGTCTCCATCCTGCCTGCTTAGCAATTGAGTAAAAAGGTGACTGGCTCCCTTCATTTGTGCAGATTTCGCCATCAAGTTTGAGACAGAACCATTTGATAAAATAAACTCATCAATCTTAACATGATTAAAATTGTCTACATGCTTTTCGTTTACGATTTCCGCAATCGTATAAATACTCTTTTCCGTTCCATCATCATATCGTTCAATAGAGGAAGCAACTAAAAGAGTCTTACCGTCTACTAAATCAGGATTCGCAATCCCTTCAGCAGCAAACAACAAAACGGCTTGAGAATTTTCAATCCTTGCCTTCCTTAATGTCTCTACATCGGTAGGGCTCCCCTGAATATAATGAAACCTTTCATGCTCATAAGGAGTCTTTTCAAATTCATCAATCAACAAGATATCCGTTTTCTCATCACATAGTAAAAGTTCCTTAATCGTGCTTTTACTTTTAGCAGTCCAGCCGATAATGACAAAATGATTTTCACCTTTATAAGACAATTTCCCTTCCTCCTTTCGCTTTTTATATTGGGCGACACCATCTACAATCACCCCAATAACCGTTCCAAATAGTCCTATTCCTAATGTATAGACGACAATCATCGCCCAGGTTCTTCCTGCTTCCGTAGTCGGATATACATCTCCATAGCCTACAGTAGTCATCGTAGTAAGAATCCACCAAACTGCATGTAAACTACTTTCAAACGTCTTCGGTTCTAGAAATTGAATTATTTCTGCATTTACAATGATAAAAAGCAGTGTAAATAGGATTACCGTTCGATACCGGTACCGAGAGGCAGTTAGGAACAGTTTTCGAAAAAAAAGCATTTCCTCCCCTCCTTTCTTAATATTTATTCTTTATATTTCTACTAAATATTGGCTTATTCCTTTAATTATAGAAATTCACTTTCTCTACCAAAAATATTTACATCTCAATTATTTATTGACATATGTATGAATTTAATATATTATTATTAATTGTGCTTAACATTTATGTAACTTGTAATAGACGAGATAACGCAATGTAAGAATTTTTTCTGGCATTCTGCTTATGTTTTAAAAGTAAAACTTATTCACGCTGGATCGGCTTCGGAGCCGTAAGGATGTAAGAGAGGTAGGGCTTACGTCGTTTAGGTATAAAACCATCAGGTGGAAGAGTAACCGCGGCAAATTGGTCTTTTAATACCATTTATTATATATAAATACTTACCTTGCGATGGCTGTTAATTAGAAACATCCATTCACAAGTTACAATAGTGGTCCATCTAGGATCAAAGCAAAAGAAGGCAGAGGAGATTAATCCTCTGCCTTCGTCCAATTTTGGAGATTTTTTAGACCTTCCACACTTTACTCCCTCTAATCTTTCTTACTACCTGATTGATGACTTCTGAAAAAACAAGACCAAAAGCAATAGAGCCTGAAAGCATCGTCACTTTTGCACCTAAGGCTAGTGCTCGATAGTAATCATCTTCTACAAAATTCCTCATTGTATCATAAGCCAAACCACCTGGTACTAATGGAATAATTCCAGCAACACTAAAAATAATAACAGGTGTTTTATAGAATTTGGCTAACTCTTGACTGACGATCCCCACAAATAGGGTTGCTCCTAATGTGGCTAAAACAGAATCTCCTGTATACTTTTCCGCTATATAATAGATAATCCAGCCGCCCATTCCAACAAGTCCGCATTTTACTAAAGTTTCCTTCGGTGCATTAAAAATGACTCCAAAGGCTGCTGTTGCAATAAAACTTGTGATTAATTGTCCAATGATCTCCACATTAAGCCTCCTTTTACAAAAAAGATAGAACTACAGCTATTCCTGAGCCAATGGCAAAGGCAGTCAGTAGTGCTTCTGCACCTTTTGATAAGCCTGATACTAAATGGCCGGCCATTAAATCCCTCACTGCATTGGTAACTAAGAGTCCTGGAACTAATGTCATTACCGAGCCTATGATTATTTTATCTAACTGCTGGCCTAATCCTGTTTTTACAAAGATTACCGAAAGTAACCCAATAATAAAAGAGGCTAAGAACTCTGAGAAAAACTTAACAGGGATAAAGCGATGAAAATATAAAAAGCCAAAATAACCTAACCCACCAGTTAACATCGCAGGGATAAAGTCTATCCATTCCCCCATAAACATGATCATGAAACAGCCGCTTGCAATGGATGCTGCTCCAACCTGGACCATAAATGGGAAGGTTACATTTAGTTCATCGAGTTCCTTTAATAGGGTAAATGCCTCTTGAAGGTCGACCTCACCGCTGGTTATTTTTCGTGAAATACTATTGACCATAGCAACCTTTTTCAAATCAGTGGAGCGCGTCATAATTCGAATTAATTTGGTTTTTGTAGGCTCATCTCCCTCAGCAGAAAATATGATTCCTGTTGGAGTTACATAGCTATGAGAATTTTCAATACCAAAAGCGGCAGCAATCCGCATCATCGTATCCTCAACCCGATAGGTTTCACCACCGCTTTGGAGCATAATTTTCCCGGCAAGTAAACAAACCTCTATTACTTCATACGTAAGTACTTTTTCGTTATCCATCTAACCTTCACCACAACTATTCTTTCTTTTTATGATTTCCTAAGTTTAATCAAAACCCAGCCTTTTATCAATTAAAAAACGCCTTCCCATTAGAAAAGGCGTTAAGGTCATCTTTTAATACTATTTCTTATAATGCTCTTTTAAGTTTTTCATCCATTCTTCTTCAAATACTGTAGATTGACCCCATCCTGGAATAATATCAGCCAAGTGGAAATACAACGATTGAGCGACACTATCGTCACTAACCCTTGATACGACTGGTCAAAACAGGTGACGGTTAAAAAATAGTATCGTCACTATCGTCATAAAGTATCGTCACCTATTGTATTTAGTGGTCTATTTGATAAGGTTTAACAGCCACAAGGTAATGTTACCTTAATTGATGTATGTTTTGGCAGTTTGTTTATTACTTTTTATGAATCATTACTCAATGAAAAAACTGCATAAACGCTAATATTTATACATAATTGTTAAGTTTTCCTTACTGTACTAACGTAAGCAGTTTAGTTCAATAAGGGGTAGCGTCAGGGGAACTGCATTACCTACGCTTTAATGAAGTAACGAAAAAGAGCTCAATTTCCACTCTATTGTAATTCAGAGGAATTGATCTTTTTATATTGGAATTTCCTTAACGTTGTAAATCTGCATTTTCCTGACACTTCCCCTAGTTCTAATAAGTCTTTTTATTTCATCAACTCTTTTCTCTTATCTTCGTTTTAAAAGCTACTTAAGTCTTCTATTTTGATAAATTAACAAACGTAATAAAAATTAAATAATATATTTACAGTGATAATTTATTTATTTTTTTAAATTTACATTGAAAATTTAAAATGAACATTGTATCATCTTTGTAAAGTTATAATTATATTTAATTTTGGTGAAATAGTAGAAAAATGGAGGGGTCATCATGAATCAAGATCAATTTTTGAAAAAGAAAATGGGTTTTTGGTCACTTACTGCAGATCTCTCGGTGGCATTAAGGCTCTGGTTGGCTTTTTGGGGCAGCAATAGCAGCAAATACAGCTGGTCCTGCATCCATCCTCGCTTAGATTATTGGTGGGATCGCAATGATGCTTGTAGGACTTGTATACGCGGAATTAGGTATGGTGAAGCCGGAATCGGGTGGTGTAGTACATTATCCTTTGTATTCCCATGGATATGTTTCAGCTAATCGATTCTAAAGGGATTACATGTTTGGATTTGGAAGGTATTCAACTGGAAGCTCTATCTCTGCTGTTTGGGAAGAAAGCCCATACATCAGGAAAAATACGAAATATATGTTGGAGCTTCTCTCCAAATTAAAAATCAATCTATAACAATAGTAATTATTCAAGATGAATTTATATTTCAAAATGTTTTATTGATGAACTAAAAAGATATTACAATTATTTTAGGTTACGACCTTAAATTAGCCCAAAGTACACAAAGAGGGAGACAAATATGAGAATTTATTGTTTACAAAATGATCCTTTAGCCGGACTCGGAGAAATTGAAACGTGGATTAACAAAAAGGGATATTCTGTTACTACTACACAGGTATATGAAGATATTGATTTTCTTTCTCCAGATGATTATGACTTGCTTATTATTCTAGGTGGACCGATGGGAGCTTACGAGGAGGAAAAAAAACCATGGTTAAGGTTTGAAAAAGATTATATCTCTGAGGCGATTCGTAGGAAGAAATTTGTTTTAGGAATTTGTTTAGGAGCACAGTTAATCGCAAGTGCTTTGGGAAGTCCTGTTTACCCTCATTCGGTGAAAGAAATCGGCTGGTGGCAGTTAGAATGTAGGAAAGAAGCAGAATCCTTGCAACTTATGGACGGTTTGCCAGAAAAGTTTACAGTTTTTCAATTGCATACTGATACTTATGATTTACCGCAGGGAGCTGTTCATTTAGCTGAAAGTAAGGCGTGTTTAAACCAAGCGTTTCTGTATAAAAATCGGGTTATTGGGTTGCAATTTCATCCTGAATTCACAGCGAATACACTTAATGAAATTGTTAAAAAATTAGGACATGAATTGACCGATGGACCATTTATTCAGAAACCTGAGGAGTTTTTAAACCGCAATGATCTACTTGAAGGAGCACATTCTTTCTTGTTTAACTTATTAGAAAATATAGATAAGGGTTATCAAGAAGAATATATTGGACAATAATGGTGGTTCGAAAACTTATATGTTTGGAATGAAAACATTTCAACATAGTAATCATCAATACTTCATGTTGTAGGCAAGGTTTGTCGATTCAAGTGCTTTACATTTTTCAATTTCAAATTGAAACAAAGATTGGGATAACCTAGAAAATGTGATATGCACAAGAAATTGTTACCGGTATGATTGAGATAAAACTAGACTTTGCTTCATTTATATTGGAACTTAACACTACCTTATGTTTATAGCTTCAAGTTTTGATTCATTATCGTTCAAACAAACGTTAACACACTATCGTTTGTTATTCCTCAATTACCGGCTAACAAACGATAGTGTTTTATAAAACCTTAATCTAAAACGATAAACTCTTTTAAATAAAGAGGAGATTTATATAAAAGAGAGACCTAAATATGGAATTGCAAACAATCATTTCTGATTTTATCGAACAAAAAAGGGGAAATTATCGAGCTAAGCGATAAAATTTGGGAGTCTCCTGAAATTTACTTTAAAGAATACAAATCCTCGGAGTATATAAGTAATTCCCTGGAGGCGGACATTTTAAATTTCAATTATCTTAACGATGTAAATCCACACAGTCTTAAATGTACCTAATAGTGAATAATATTATTTTTGTAAACGCTTCCAGTCATATGCTGGATTGGAGCCTATATGATTAATTTAAGGTATGAGTGATTTTATATTAGTTGTAAATAATTAAGTTAGGTACTCAACCTTTACAGTTTAGTTATAGAAATATAGCCAGACGATCACTTTGTAATTAACTAATTTAATATCACTTTGTTTTGTTATGGTTTGGGGTAATAAGCAAAATAGGAGGTTGTTTATGAATAAAAATGGAAAGATTTTTTATGGTTGGTGGATAGTAGTAGCCACTTTCATGATTATGACTTTAATCTATGGCACGATTGCAAACTTAGTTTCCCTATTTATTTTGCCGGTTACGAAAGAACTTAGAGTTGGTATACCTCAGTTTTTGCTGTATTTTTCCATAATGGCTTTCGCTGGAATGGCTATAGGTCCTATTGCAAGCAGACTAATGAAAAAGATCGATATAAGATTATATTTAACCTTATTTATCTTAATTACAGCTCTTGCATTTGTTGGGTTTTCATTTTCAACTAAATTAATTCACTTTTATCTATTTGCAATCCTAATGGGGGCAGGTATGGTAGGAGGTTCATTAATTCCTGTTTCAGTTTTAATCACTAATTGGTTTAATGATAAACGCGGTTTAAGCTTAGGATTGGCTTTATCGGGGAGCGGTTTCGGCGGTGTAATTCTTAGTCCTGTTGTTAACTGGCTCATCACAGCTTATGGATGGAGATCCGCATATCTTACTTTAGGAATTTTAATATTTGTGGTATTAGTACCATTGGCTGTATTTGTTATAAGATTAAATCCAGCTGACAAAGGTCTTTTGCCGCTAGGTGAAGGAAAATCTGTTAAAAATGCACAAAAGAAAGTATTAACAGGTATAACTCAAGGTGAATTATTAAAATCGTTATCATTTTGGGCTCTTTCTTTAGCCATTCTAGTAGGCGGTATCGTTGTAAATAGTATGCTTATAAGTCTTGCTCCATATTTAAATGAAATAGGTACTACAGCGAAAACAGCCGCATTGCTCTTATCATTAAGTTCAGCAATGGTGATCGTTGCCAAACTATTAATCGGACGATTATTTGATAAGTTAGGATTAATTACAACTGTACTATTTATATCTGCAGGGAGTTTAGTAAGTTTTCTATTTTTGATGAAAGCAAATGTAGTACTTCCAGCTATTCTTTACTCCATATTCTCGGGAATAGGCTCAACGGCTATAACTGTTACACCTGCCTATATTACAGGAGCACTTTATGGTGAGAAAGAATATGGAGCAAATTATGGAGCCGTATCTATATTTATTTCATTAGGTGCAGGAATCACTCCTATCGTTTCAGGTGCCCTTTATAATATTAATCATTCATATGGATTGATCCTAAATGTTCTTATTATACTTTCTATTGTACAATTTTTATTATTTTTCATTGCTGTTAAAACCAAACCAAAGTTTTCATTAAACCCGGATATTTCAAAAATAGAAGCGTCGTGATTTAATAAAACGTAGAAAGATTTTGTTATATAATAACCATGCCCCATCTTTTGAGTGGTTTTTCCAAAAAATTTACGGCTGCTGAATTTCACGGCGATACCTTTGACCTACCGAAAGGCGCGATTCGCCTCGCTTCAAGTAAAGGTTGCCAGAACCAAATGTTTATATATCGAGATCGTGTCATAGGGGTGCAGTTTCATCCAGAGTTAACAAATGAACAGATTGATTATATTTTGAAGAACTCTGAATATGGTGAGACCCATGGTGAATTTATGCAAAAACCTTAAGATATTCTTAATCAAACCGCCTTGCTTAAACAATCGAAGAATATACTCTTTACATTACTTGATAACATCTCAATCAAATTTAATGAGGAAGGAAAACAATTACCAATATGTTAGACAATTCCAACACAAAAAAAAATGAGGAGCCACTCGCGTCTGAATTGATTGACCAAATGGATTTAACCATCTTAAATGCCCTGTCACAAAATGCCCGCATATCATACCAGGATATTGCAAATGAGCTTGGTGTTTCGAGGGTGACTGTTAATGATCGTGTTAAAAGGCTAGTAAATAAGGGCATAATTACTGGTTTTTTTACTGGCATTAATTTTGAAGCGCTTGGCTACACCGTTGTCGCCTATGTCGCGCTTATTACCGGACAAGGGAAAAAAGCAGCTGAAAGTCTTTCTAATGGAATAAAAAATATTCCCGAAATTGAACAATGTGATACAGTAGCGGGGAGATATGACGCGATAATTAAAGTAAGGGCGAAAAGTCAAAAACATCTTCAAGACATTCTTACAAATAAAATCGGAGCCCTTGATTATATTGAACGAAGGGAGACAATGATTATTTTAACATCTCCAAAAGAAATAGCAGAATTTAAATTGTCTGAACTAGAGTTTTAGAAGGAGGAATAAAGGTTGGTGTCCTAAAAGCGATGTTTTGGGGCATCTTCTATTTATATCCGCAGGATGTAAGCATTCTACCCCTGAGGCTTTATCTGAATAATCCGCTTCACCATTAGGGGTAGTACCCTGATAAGCGCAAGTAGGCTCTACAGCGTTTAATAAAATTTACGATTCTTCCACAATCGGGCGCATTTCTGGAGTAACCAAAAAGTCCCTATTTCTCAGAATTAAATTGAGAAATAGGGCTTTTTAATATTGGTATTTCCTTAGCGTTGTACCACGTTAAAAATCTATATACATCAACGTTTACGGACTATCTGTATCTATGACCTATGTATGTATAAGAACTATTACGTCCTCCCTTGATAAGAGAACGTATTCTTTTACTTGTTTAAAGTATTAAACTAAACTTAATCTCCTATTAACAATTTATCAATAGTGTTTTCTAAATATTTTAAATTAAACCACTTTTTACACAAAGTTACATAATAACTAATCTAATGCCAGAAGCTAATCACAGGTAATATAACTTTCATTTTTTTAAAATTTCGGTATTATACTATTTAGGGAAACGAAATACTTTGCAGAAAGAAGTGAACTTACATGACTAAGTCGGAGATGGCTAAACGAAATATTGTGATCATGTGGTTTTCCAACTTCTTTGTTGCTGGAAGTATGACAATGGTTCTACCCTTTATTTCGTTATACATAGAGACTTTGGGAGACTTTTCGGAGAAATATGTCCAGCATTGGTCAGGAATAACCTTTGCAGTAACATTTGTATCAGCTTTTATCTTCTCACCGATTTGGGGGAAAATTGGCGACAGGTATGGCAGGAAAAAAATTCTGATTATTTGTGGAATTGGGATGGGTTTCTCCATATTCCTCATGGGCTATGTCCAATCTGTTTGGCAGCTATTCCTGCTGCGGCTTTTGATGGGATTTTTCACAGGATTTATTCCAATGTCTCAAGCCTTTATTTCCACACAAACACCGAAGGAAATAGCTGGTCGTGTACTTGGAACATTACAAACAGGCAGTATCACGGGTTCGCTGCTTGGTCCGATGCTTGGCGGGGTTTTAGCGGATTCACTGGGTTACTCCTTGACCTTTAAGTGGACATCTATTGCTATTTTTGTTTCTGGCCTGCTTGTGTTTGCAACTAGGGAATATGTGATTGAAGCGAAAAAAGGAACTAAATCACATTATTCCAGTAAAGAAGTTTTAGCACATATTGTTAAGAATCCAGTATTATTAACTGTTTTACTTATTTCGGCACTCGTACAAATCGCCCACTTTAGTATACAGCCGATTCTATCTTTATTTGTCAGTGAACTGCATGGTCACACAAACATCGCGTTTTATTCCGGAATCGCCTTTTCTGCAGCTGGATTAGGAAATCTGCTGATGTCGAGAAATTGGGGGAAGATTGCCGATAAGCATGGCTATATTAAAATCCTTGTGATTCTACTATTCGTATCAGGAATTATTTACCTGCCTGGTGCTGCAGTTACTGATTTTTGGCAGCTCGTTATGATCCGTTTTGCCCTTGGAATAGCAATAGGAGGAATCATTCCTGTGAGAATTGCTTACATTCGACAAGAAGCACCAATAGCTATGCAAGGTGAAGTTCTAGGCTACAATACTAGCTTGCGGTTCCTTGGAAATATCATTGGCCCGATGTTAGGAGGATTCATTTCTGGTTATTTAGGTTTTTCCGCTGTGTTTATTAGTACTAGTGCATTATTGATAGTTAGTGGAATCATCTTGTTTATCTCCATGCACCGCCATCCAAAGCTTGTTAAACATACAGCATAAAAAAAGCAGGGATCGCCTGCTTTTTTTATTTGCTTATTTTATTTTGTAGATTTGAAAAATCCAAATCCTGATAATAACTGTTTTTAACTAAAATATTTGGACCTAGACATGAAACAGCTGGACAATGACAACTTAATTCCTGCGCTAGACTCGACGTCTGCCAGGTTTGATAAGCTTCTAGCAAGTTGGTAGTTTGGATATTTCCGAGCGGAGGGGTATCACCAAAATCTGTTACGATAATATCTCCGTTAAAGATATTGACATTTAGACGGGAACGACCATCGGGATCATTTCTAACTGTTACATTTTTACTGTTATATAGCCTTTTTAATAGCTCTAAATCCTCTGGTTTGTTGCTGCATGCGTAGAATGGAAGTGTTCCGAAAAGCATCCATACCATCTCATCTCGAACATCTAGTAAATGATGAATGGCTCCCCTAATTTCATCAAGGGACAATGTTTCGAGATTACTAGCAAAATCACTCGAATACATAGGATGAATCTCATGTCGCTGACAGAGCATTTCATCAACAATTTGGCGATGGATCTTCTCCAAATGTGGAAGTGTACGCTTGTTAAGCATGGTTTCCGCAGATACCATTACACCTGCCTTTACCAACTCCCGGCTATTGTCTATCATTCTCATAAAATATTTTTCCCGTTGCTCGTGGTCCGGTTTCTGCACCATCCGCGCAAATCCGCCTTCTACAAAATCATCCACTGTTCCCCAGTTATGTGAAATATGTAATACATCTAAGTATGGAATGATTAATTCATATCGTGCTAAATCAACCGTTAAATTCGAGTTGATTTGCGTTCGAATGCCGCGTTCGTGAGCATATTTCAAAATTGGCACCACATAGTTTTTAACAGAGGATAAGGAAAGCATCGGTTCTCCTCCCGTGATACTTAGAGAACGTAAAGTTGGAATTTCTTCTAACCTATGCAAGATCATATCAAGTGGGAGAGCAGACGGGTCTTTTGTTTGAAGAGTGTATCCTACAGCACAATGCTCACAGCGCATGTTACATAATGTTGTAGTAGTGAATTCGATATTGGTAAGTTGAGGCTTTCCGTATTGCTTTATATCATTGTAAGCTTCCCACGGATCATATTCAGGGGTTATTTTTTTAAAATAGGACATAGTAAACTCCTTAAAATCTGTATTAGAAAAACCACTTTATTATAGCTGATATAGTGTTTTTTTGGCTAATTTAAACTACTCTTCCTTTTTACAAAACTTATGAAACCAATCCTTTTATTATACATAATTTAGTACTTATTAATAGAAACTAAAGGGATGAATCGAAAATTGTGGATGGTGCAAATATGGAGAGTCAACCCTTACGTGAGGTCGAAAAATTAGCGTTAAAAAAGGTGAAAATCTTTAGGCAAAGCCTATTACGTTATATTTTAAGATCAATGCTTGCTAGTATGTTTATCGGATTTGGTGTAATTGTTGCTTTTAAAACGGGAAACTACTTTTATACGGTACATTCCCCTTTTGCTTATCCGATGGCAGCTCTCACATTTGGATCGGCAATCATATTAATTGCTTATGCTGGTGGAGTTTTGTTTACTGGTAATACATTCTATTACAGTTATGCTGCATTGCGGCGAAAAATGGCTTGGCTAGAAGTCTCTAAGTTGTGGATTAGCAGTTACATTGGAAATATTCTAGGGGCTGCGGTCTTTGCCTTTATCATTTTTACTACTGGACTTTATGAGGAATCGTCGGTTAATGGTTTTTTATTAAGCGTAGTAGAAAAGAAAATGCAGGTTCCTACAATGGAGCTGTTTTTTAGAGCAATCCTTTGTAATTGGCTTGTTTGCTTAGCCTTTTTTATTCCTCTCGGTTTAAAAGGAGACGGACCCAAAATGTTTTCGATGATACTTTTTGTGTTCTGCTTTTTTATCTCCGGATATGAGCACAGTATTGCCAATATGTGTACCTTCGCTATTGCTTTAGTCCTGAATCACCCTGGAACGATTTCATGGGGAGGAGTCATTCATAATCTAGTTCCCGTAACCATAGGTAATTTATTTGGCGGCAGCGTACTAATGGCGTGGATGTATTACTTTGTAAACAAACCATTTTTGGGTGAATCGGAAGAATAAAAACAGCCGTATGATGTTATACGGCTGTTTTTATCGACAAATTCCCGGGAAATATCAACAAATTAACTCTGCAGACGACAATTAGATTGTGAATATTCTAAAAATAACAACAAATTAATTAGTTGTTATTCTTTCTACTTAAAAAATATAGATAGCCTTTAATCATAAAATAACTTACTTCTTCAGGTAATTGTTCTTTAATAGGTTTTAAACGATCTCTACCAACCTCTTCAACTGCTTTTTCTAATAATTGAATGTATTCTGTAGGAATGAGCTGGGTAAAATCTACTTCCATTCCTTGCTGAGCACATTGAATTAAATGGTTTTCAACGGTACTCATTGCCAGCTCACGTTTTTCTGCAATTTCGTTGATTGTTAAGTTTTGTTGATGTAGCTGCAATGTTTCAAGGTGAGAATCACCAATTGCCTTTTTTGCTGCCTTTTTCGGAGAAGGTGCTGTTCCCAGCTCTGGCAGTCTGTCAGGGTGTGTTTCGCAAAATGCGCGAATTGCTTGAATAAAATCAAGTCCATATTTCTGCAGCTTGTGCTCTCCCACACCGCTTACTGTTAGAAATTCTTGGTTTGTTTTTGGCAGTTTAGCACACATGTCCTTTAGCGCTGCATCAGAAAAAATCACAAATGGCGGTACATTTTCCGTTTCTGCGATCGCTCTTCTTACTTCACGTAAGGTTTCGAATAATGGGTCGTCTTTGGATATTTCTCTGACTTTAACAGTTTCCCTACGATGAACATTATTCTTTCCAAGCAAGACGTCTTTCCCTTTTTGGGAAACATACAAGGTTGGAAATTGCCCTTGTTCAATTGCAATTAATTCTTGTGAGATTAAGAACTCGATAAAATCACTTACTTCTTTAGAACCCTTTTCCTTCATGATTCCATATGTTGTAAGCTTGTGAAAGCCCATTTCGGTTACTTTTTTATTTTTTGAACCTGTTAATACTTGCGCCGTTAGTGTTTTACCGAATCGCTGTCCCATCCTAATCACACAAGACATCACCATTTGCGCTTCTTTCGTTACGTCAATGCTAGAGCGGGAATCGAGGCAATTGCCACACCGTCCGCATGACTCGGTCTCTGTTTCCCCAAAATATTTTAGTATAAACTCTTGCAAACAGTTTTCTGTATGGCAATAATCAACCATCTGCTGTAACTTTTCTAGTTCCGCATGAATCCGTGTTCGGTCGCTGGATTGATCAATCAAAAAGCGCTGAACTTGTACGTCCTGAGAGGAATAAAGAAGAATACATTCACTCTCGAGTCCATCTCGTCCGGCACGACCTGCCTCTTGATAATAACTCTCCATATTTTTCGGAAGTTGAAAATGGAGGACATATCGGATATTGGACTTATCAATTCCCATACCAAAAGCTGATGTTGCCACCATAACGGAAGCTTCATCTTTTAAAAATCGATCCTGCTCACGTATGCGCTCTGCGTCCCCCATCCCTGCATGATAACGGGCCACATTGATATTTTCTTTTTTGAGTCTTTCATAAAGCTGGTCAACGTTCTTCCGGGTGGCCGCATAGATAATGCCTGCTTCTTTTTCATTCTTTTTTAAATAATCTCTTATAAAGGGAAGCCTGTCTTGACCTTTAATCACAGCAAAAGAAAGATTCTCACGTTCAAAACCGGTAATGATGGAATTCTCTTCATCGATATCGAGTGTCTCGCAGATATCTTCTCGAACCCTTGGTGTTGCTGTTGCAGTAAGAGCAATTACATTCGGTTTTTGTGGAAGGCTTCGGACCATTTGCTGGATATGCCGGTAGCTGGGGCGAAAATCATGTCCCCATTGTGATATACAGTGGGCTTCATCAACCGCAACCATTGGAATGTCTATTTGTTTAAGGTCCTCGATAAATTCACGGGATTCTAATCGCTCGGGGGCTATGTATAGGAGCTTGTACATTCCTTGCTTCGCTTCCCTGATTCGTTCATTTGCTTCATTGTAACTTAGTGAGCTATTGATAAAAGTTGCAGGAATTCCTACCTGTACGAGGGCATCGACTTGATCCTTCATAAGTGAGATTAACGGGGATATTACAATCGTGGTACCTGGTAAAACAAGTGCAGGAATTTGATAACAAATCGATTTCCCTCCGCCAGTGGGCATGACACAAATCGTATTTTCACCAGCTAATACGGATTGGATGGCACGCTCCTGCCCATTTCGAAAGGATGAATAACCGAAATGAGATTCTAATAATCGTTGAGCTTTTTCAAACAACAAATACGTCTCCCCCTTGTACTAAATGACCTTCTATTATTATACATTAGATTTTAGTTGTGTGGATTCCTTACAGGTAAAAGTTCCATGCTAGATTTAGACAACAAAGTTGGGCTATCTTCCGAGAGTATTTTCAACCATTCGTCAGTATTTCTTGCCAACTGCCAATATTTTCCGCAATCTGTAACTAAAATTGTAAAGAAAGGTCGCCGAAACTTTCTCGGCGACCTTTCCTATCATTATCCCTGTGTAAACAGTTCTTCTAGCTGCTTCCGCAATACGAATTTTTGGATTTTTCCACTTGCATTTCGCGGCAATGCTTCACAGAATACATATTTACGCGGGCGTTTGTAATTCGCCAGACTGTCACTGTTTTTACAATAGTCTTCAAGGTCTTGCTCAGTCAGCTTAGGATCCTTTTTCACAACAAAAGCGGTCACACTTTCACCCCAGCGATCATCAGGCTGACCCACAATCGCGACATCCAGGACACCTTCATGTGCATGTAAAACATCTTCAACTTCACGTGGGTAAATATTCTCCCCGCCGCTAATAATCATATCGTCCAGTCGGTCATTTACAAACAGAAAGCCCTCTGCGTCTAGGTAACCAATATCACCTGAATGATACCAGCCTTTATACATCGATTTTTTCGTGGCTTCTTCACGGTTAAAATAGCCTACCATCATGCATGGACCTTTCACAATAATTTCTCCTGTTTCACCAACTGGAACTACATCATCAGGATCAGATGGTCCATCCTCTCTAGTACGAACCACACGGATATTGTGGTTAATAGCGGCTTGACCTGCCGATCCCGCTTTTCTTAACTGGTCATTCTCCGATAGGAAGGTAATGGCTGGTCCCATTTCTGTCATTCCATAGGCTTGAACAAGCCCAATTCCAAAGCGATCATGTAGAGCATGAACGAGAGATGGGGCCATTGGTGCTGCACCATATAAACCAAGCTTTAGACTTTCCGTATTATATTGGCTTAAATCTTCTTGAAGTAACATGTTCCACATAGTTGGAGCTGCGAAAAATTTGGTTATCTTTTCTTGTCCTATTAATTGTAGGATAACTTTTGGGTTGAATTGGTGCAGAATGACATTTCTCGCCCCCACATGAATCCTTGGTAAAAAGGCACAATGAAGCTCTGCACAGTGGAACATCGGAGCGGTCACAAGTCCTACGTCTTCTGCTTCTAACTTTTGCGAAGCAATACAGAGTACACTTTGATCCACCATATTGCGATGACTATGCATGACACCTTTTGGCCTTCCAGTTGTCCCACTTGTATAAATAAACGCGTAGATGTCATTTTCATTTACATCGGCCTGAATATCTTCACTTGAAGCGGCTGCTAATTTCTCCTGATAGCTGGCAGCATAAGCTGGTTTTTCTTGGTCGATAAACCAGAAGGAAGTAGCTTCAAAACGATTTTCAATAGAAGAAATTACAGGCTCCAACGCTTTTTCAAATAAAACCACTTTAGGAGTTGCATCAGATAGGATAAACGCCACTTCTTCAGGCATTTGACGAAAATTTATTGGATTGAAGATAGCACCGATTTTTGCACAAGCAAAGAATGCTGTTCCTAACTCTTCCGTATTAAACATGAATGTGGATACCCGGTCGCCTTTTTTGACTCCTTCGTTCAACAACGCATTCGCAAGTCGGTTAACCTGCTCACTCCATTCTTTATACGTAAAGCGGACATTTTTTCTAACATCATATATTGCATCCTTGTTCGGGTTTCTTTTTACCGTTAAGTCAAAAATTTGTCCAATAGTGGTTGTCATCCAATCTCCTCCAATTTATAATCCTAAATTTTTGGCAATAATCGTTTTCATAATTTCGTTCGTACCAGCGTAAATACTTGAAACCTGAATATCGCGGAATCTTCTCGCAATCTCGTATTCTTCCATATACCCGTAGCCGCCATGAAGCTGCAGGCATTCACTCGCAATTTTCTTTGCGGTATCCGTCAGCTTCCATTTCGCCATCGAAACCTTCGTTACCACATTTTGACCATTCATATGTTCAGCTATTAATTGATCTAAGAACACTCTTCCCATCTCAACATCCGTCGCCATCTCCGCAATTTTAAACTGAGTATTTTGGAATTGGCTGACAGGTTTTCCAAAGGCTTCACGACTCTTCACATAGTCAATCGTCACTTGAAGCATTACTTCTGCGGCAGTTTGTGCTGCGATAGCAACAAGTAGGCGCTCCTGCTGGAGTTTATCCATCATATATAGAAAGCCTTTGCCTTCTTCGCCAAGTAGATTCTCCTTTGGAACTCGGCAATCTTCAAAAATTAACTCCGCGGTATCCTGACTATGAAGCCCCACTTTGTTCAGTTTTCTTCCTCTTGAAAAACCGGGAGCATCCCGTTCCACTAGGAGCAAGCTCACTCCTTTATGCTTTGGTTCTGCATTTGGATCCGTTTTACAAGCCACAAGGATTAAATCAGATTGAATCCCATTTGTTATAAAGGTTTTTTGTCCATTCAATATATAGTGGTCACCATCAAGCTTTGCTGTGGTTTTAATATTGGCAAGGTCAGACCCAGTGCCAGGTTCGGTCATAGCAATAGCTGTAATCAATTCACCTGTTACACATCGTGGAAGCCAGCGCTGTTTTTGTTCTTCTGAGCCGAAAGAATTGATATATGGGACAACGATATCATTATGCAGACCCATTCCCACTAGGCCAGAACCAATTCTCTCTAACTCTTCATTAATAACAACAGAGAACCCCCAGTCGACTCCACTGCCACCATATTTTTCATCTAAATCTGGACAAAGGAATCCCTGTTCTCCCATCTTTCTCCACAAGGAGCGGGGAATCATTCTCTCCTCTTCCCATTCCTCATAATATGGTACAGCCTCTTTCTCCAAAAATTTTCTTAGTGACTTGCGAAAAATTTCATGGTCTCCTGTTAAATATGCGTGTTGTTTCATTATGAACTCCCCACTTTCTACTAATAACCAATTACTAAGCTTTCACTAATTTTTGAATAGAATTCCTCTTAGTCCCCTTTCGGTCAGGCCGCAAAGATTATAGAACAATCTTTTTTAAATAACTGAATACTTTTTTTCACTAACTCAGGTGCCATTGGTGCGACATGAAGGATACGCTCATGTTGAAGCAATCCCATATTAATAGTGACAGATATTCCTACATTTAAATTCCTCTTATGATCAAACAATTCGCCTTTCGGTCGTCCTGTTGTCCCTGAGGTGTACAAGATTTCCAAATCATTCTGTTCAGAAACATCAATTTCAGGTTCATCCTCACCACCAGATTAAGCGCTTTCAAAATAGTGGTAGCCTAATGTTCGTGGTAATTACTGTTCCGACTTTTAATAAAAATTCACTCCTACTTATTGTAACAAAAGTAGAGAATTTTTAGAATATTTTAGCAAAAAATATTAATTTGTCTTTTAAACTATAATCATAAAGTCATAGGTCTTTTTGTATAATTTGTAGGATTATATATATTGAATATTCGAAAAATAGAAGATTATAATAGAATTTGGCAATAGAAAAATTTCGTTTGGAGGAAATTTTATACACCTGCACCTGCACCTGCACCTCAAGTAAAAGCAACTGGGCATGCTATTCCAAATACGGCATCTCCTGCTTACAATTTTGCTGCAATTGGTTCGATGGTCCTTTTAGCTGGATTTGTTAGCCTAAAATTGCAAAGAAGACTCAGACAAGACGCTTAATCCAAATAAAAAGGTCAGCCCTCTTACTCGAGAGGTCCTGACCTTTTGTTTATGAAACAACTCTTTCCTTCGGAGCAACTCTTTTTTTCCTAACTTCTATCATAGTTAAAACAATGGCAATAATTAAAAATAGACTACTTATCCGGAAGAGATTAGCTGTATCAGTGAATTGTGCTATTGCACCAAAGATAATACCGCTTAAGCCAATCCCTAAATCAATCGAAGAAAAGAACATTCCATTCGCCACACCTCTTCGATTTTCGGGTGTCATGGATAAGGTCCAGGATTGTAAGGTTGGTAAGGCACAGCCAAAACCGAGTCCAAACAATCCTCCTGCTACGGCAAGCATAAAATTGGTTTGTGCATAGGAAAGAACCCACAACCCAACAAAGGTAGCAAAAATACAGAAATAGACCATGGCGACAGGACCCTTTTCATCAAACCACTTTCCTGCAAGCGGTCTAGCCGCCGTGGCAATAATTGCATTAAGAATATAGAATAAAAAGATTTGGTCAATGCCTCTTTCTTCCCCATAGATAACGATAAAGGTTGAGACTGAACCATAACCAAGACAAATAATGAGTGTAATAAAAGATGGGTACCAGCTCGATTTCTCCACTAGTGAACCTAGGTAGGAAAATTTAAGATTTTCCTTTTTTGTTTTTAAAACAGCTTCCGGTGTTTTGTAATGTACAAGTGCAAGCAGAACGACGGAAATAAATCCTAATATGCCTGAAATAATAATGAGATTGGTAAACGAGGTAACATTATATAAGAAAATTCCTAGACTAGGAGCAATAATGAAACCAATTGTGGTTGAAAGCCCAAAATAGCCCATCCCTTCACCCAGTCGTGAAAATGGAATTACATCCACTGCAGCTGTTCCATTCACCGTTGTTGACCAGCCCCACGCAAGACCATGAATAAAACGGATAAACAAGAATATCACGACAATTCTTGAAATTGGGTATAGGACGGTAATAATTAATAAAATGACTGCTCCTATTATAACTAGCGCCTTCCTTTGTTTGTATTCGAGCATGTATCCAATAAAGGGTCTTATGAGAACAGCACCAATCGAAAACAATGCCGTAACAAGACCAATTTCTAGCCCGTTTGCACCAATGGATTTTATGTAAGGCGGTAAGGTTGGAATAAGCATTTGGAAGGACATAAATACAAATAGATTCCCAGCCATCAACATAATAAAAGATTTTGTCCACAAACGCTCTTTCAAAGAAACACCTCCTTATCACTCTTCTTATAGAAGATTGAGGAAAAATTCTGTTTATTTCGTATCACTAAATAATAGCACAGAACCTTAGAAAATAGAAATATGAAATCATCTATTTTTCTTGTATAATCGTTATCCTTTTTCAGTAAATTCAGGTATCATGAAAATAAGTAATATAAGTCCAAATGGAGGAAAAATATGCAAAAGAGAAAAATCGTTATTACGAATACTTTAAATCAGAATCTTTTCGATCAGATAAAAGAAATTATCCCAGATTGGACAATCATAGCGGGTAAAGATAAAGATATTTGGCAGGATCATTTACATGATGCTGAAATTATAGCAGGCTGGAAAAAGGGAATAGAAAAAGAGTGTCTAGCCCCCCAATCAAAACTTAAGTGGCTCCAAACCTGGAGTGCAGGTGTTGATAGCCTGCCGCTTGAGTCGCTGGAATCTAAAAACATAATCGTAACAAGTGCGAATGGCGTACATGCTTATCCAATATCTGAAAGTATCTTTGCCTTGATGCTTGGCTTAACAAGAAAGATTCATACATATGTGAAAAATCAACAAGCAAGAAAATGGCACCATTCCGGTATAAAGCTGGAAATGCACGAAAAAACGATTGGAATAATTGGTGTTGGAACAATTGGCAAAGAAACTGCAAAAATTGCAAAAGCCTTTGGAATGAGGGTGCTCGGCGTTCGCCATTCTGGAAAACAACAGGAATTCGTCGATGAAATGTACACCACCAATCAATTAGATATGGTTCTTCCCAACTGTGATTATGTCGTTGTCACACTTCCGCTAACCAACGAGACGAAACGCTTATTTGGTTCCAAACAATTCGACCTCATGAAACCTTCCGCTTTCTTTATCAATATTGGACGTGGTGAAATCGTAGTTGAAGACGACTTGATTTCAGCATTACTGAAGGGAATCATTGCTGGTGCAGGTTTAGATGTGTTTGAACAGGAACCATTAAGTGTGGATAGTCCTTTGTGGGATATGGAAAATGTGATTATTACTCCGCACATTGCAGGTTCAACTGAACATTATAATCAAAGAGTTATTGAAAATATCCTAATACCGAACCTAAAAAACTATATTACTGGTACCCGGCTTTCGGTAAATCTTGTTGATTTTTCTAAAGGCTATTAGTAGAGGAGCAGCACTATGCAACATGTCACAATAGAGAAAACACGGAGAAAGAAAACAGTGCTTCTATCTTTAAAAATGATAGTTTCTGCTTTGTTCATTTTCCTGTTAGTCATTAATTTTTTTCCTGTCAAACAAATTAAACAGAAAAGCTTTTTTAATCATAATCGCCCATTGGTCATTGCCCACCAAGGCGGTGAGCTGTTAGCACCTTCAAATACAATGGCTTCCTTTGAGAATGCTGCTAACATGGGAGTGGATGTCCTTGAAACGGATATACATATTACAAAGGACGGCCATTTAGTTACGATCCACGACCCAAGTGTTAACCGGACAACCAATGGAAAAGGCAATGTGGCAGACCTTACTTTAGCAGAACTTCAAGTGCTTGATGCAGGTTATCATTTTAGAGACTTAGATGGCAACTATAGTTTCCGTGGTAAGGGTGTCTATATCCCAACGGTCGAAGAGATGTTTCAAACATTCGATGACATGAAAATAGAAATAGAAATTAAAGATGATAACCCTCCTGAAAGAATAGAGGAAATTGCTTCGAAATTATGGGACCTCATTGAAAAATACCAAATGGAGGAAAAAATCATAATTGGTTCATTCGACCAACAGATTCTCCAAACGTTTGAGAAGTATGCAAAAGGCCGTGTCGCCATTACAGCTGGCAGACAAGAGGTTAAAAGCTTTGTTGTCTTTCATAAATTCTTTTTACGAAATCTTTATGTTCCAAAAGTCGATGCATTCCAAATCCCTGTGGAGGACAGCGGCTTTGATTTAACAGACCAAAGGTTAATTGATGGGGCACACCGTCTTGGAATGGAAATCCATTACTGGACTATTGATGATCCAAAAACAATGAAAAAATTGATTGATGCAGGTGTTGACGGTATACTGACAAATCGGCCAGATTTATTGCTCAAATTGCTTGAGGAAAAAGGTTTGTAGATACTTGTGCTGCAATTTTCAAATAGCTGCCCTTTCTTTTTGGCACAATTTCTATAAGAGTTTTGTTTTAATAAAAATATCATGATATAATTCACCAAAAATAGGAAAACAAAAGGGGTAATTGGATTGGATTTCACAAATATAAGTATTTTAGCCATCATTCTAGCCGTTGTAGCCAATATGGTGATTGGAGCACTCTGGTATTCTCCTATTCTTTTTTCTAACATTTGGGTGAAAGCTCTAGGTAAGAAAATGGAGGATATAGATCCAAAAGGGGCTTATGTGGGATATGGCTTAACCACACTCGGAGGAGTTTTCACTGCAGTTGTTCTTTCCCTATTTATTCAGTTATTAGATACGGTAACCATTTTGGACGGGGCTTTATTCGGATTTTTGATTGGTTTAATTGCTGCATTTAGAGAATTATCGCCTACTTTTTTTGAGAGCCGTAACTACACTTTATTCTTCATTAGTGCAGGCTATCATGTGGTTTCCTTGACGGTAATGGGAATTATTATTGCTGCTTTTGTTTAATTGTAAAGGGTGCCTCACCTGAGGCACCCTTCATTTATTAGTAAATCGTTTGTACACCCTTGCCTGCTATTGTGGTCCATTCAAATTGACGTAGTCTAACTTCAAATAGTGTCAACGGATCACGGAACATTTCTGGGTTTGTATTCATTTTTTTCAAAATATCTTGATTTGTCGTTATTTGGGTCAGTGATTCTTCGATTGCTTCATTAAAGATTTTCAATGGCTGTCTAAAGAACATCGTAATGTCACGTTCTAATGATTTTTCAAAAAGCTCAAACTGTTGGAAAAAGCGTTCAATCACAATCTCAGTTGGTTCAGAATAGCTATCATTTTTCACAAAGGCTTTGTATTTTTTATATACCATGGCTTTATTTTGAGATATTGCTCCAAATAGTTTCCCTGCACTTTTTAGTAAAAATTGTGATGGAGTGTTGCGAAGTAAGATATTAACCTTTTCTAATTGGAACCGGCTCGTCATTCTATCAGTATCACGATGCCAATCATCCAGCACTTTAAAGTCACATTCTGTCTTAATTCGCTCTTCCCCATACAAGCTATTTAGGCCTTCAGCCATCTCATTCAAAAATTCCTGCCCTTGCTCAAACTCCGCTTTAGCGCTGCTAATCCATTCTTGAAGCGATGAATAATATTTCGGCATTACCTCTCGCTCCAAATAATCTTGTATTCGATTGTTCATCACATCATTTATCTCCAAATGAATCGTACTAATATTGCTATCTTCCTTAATTAACTCGGAACATTCCTGAAGTATTTTCGGAACTGCAATAGAAATTTCATTTTGAATCGTTTCTTTAATGGCGCGGTAGGACCTCGTGATTGCTTTTGTATTTTGCGACTCAGCATCCTTTAATTGATTGAGAGCTCCATTTAGCTTCATTACTACTTCTTCATTCCAACGCACCGACTCAATTAATTGATTCTCAACATCAATTCTCTTTTGCAACAGCTTGGATATGGTTGTTCGTATGAAGAATAAAAGCTTTGCCAAGCGCTTGTCAGCTATGTTTCTTGTATCTTTTATCGATTGGATAAAATCCTTTAATTCGACTAATTGCTGTCCCCTTTCGTATTGAGAGGAATAAGCAAATACCTCTGCCTCAGGTAAATACGACTGTATCTTAGATCTTGTTTCATCAAAAATCCTAATTGCTTCCTGCTCATTAACAATCGTATCCATCTTATTCAAAAGAAAATGGACTGGAATATCAGGTGCAAGCTCATGAATTTGCGAAAGAATACTCTTCTCTGTCTCCGCAAACGGGGCATTGGCATCTAAGACAAATAATAAAGTATCTGCCATTTGAACATACTGCAGTACTTCATACCGATCTTGGTGGCTCCCTTTTAAACCAGGTGTTTCAATTAGTGCTAGTTTCTGCTCATACAAAAATGGGAATGGCTGCTGAAATTCAATAATCGACTCTAGCGCATTACGGCGTCGATCCATTCGCTCTTGAAATTGCGTAAAATCCGTAAGTCGAACGGTTTCCTGGTCAGTTATTTCATAGATATTTAAGTCGTCATAGTCTTTAAACATAACGAGTGAGGAAGTTGGGCTATCCTGAATTTCTTCACCTAGGATTGAATTTACGAAAGTAGACTTTCCACTGCCACTCATACCTGTAATTAACAGGTGGTGGGTGTCAAAATTATTCAATTGCTGAACCATCCATTTTAAGTGGTTATTCTCACCCATATCGTGTGTTTGTGCCCAACTAATGATTGCGTCAAAGAGATGTAAACACTCTTCTAATTCGTCAATGTGACTTTCTGTTTCACTAATAAGATTTTCAGCCTCACTAACAATCGACATACTAATACTTGTTGGAAATAGCTCATTCCATGACAATACTGCTGCTGACACTAAGACTGTATGCTTTGGAACTGCTAATCGCAGCCAATTTGTTAAAAGGTCAGGTACTAGATCTTCTAGCGTTTTAATGAAATAGTCTCCATTTATTAAACCAAAATAAGTTTGATAATGAAGGTCTGAAAGGTATTGAAAATTACTGTTTCGGCTAATATCAAGATTCAGTAGTAGATGATTTACCTCTTTTAACCATGTAAAATACGACTCTTCATTTTTGTAACTGTTCCAAAGGGAAGTTGTAAGCTCTTCAAACTTTTCCTGGTCTAAGCTATACAATTCAAATATTGCTTGTATGAAATAATTTGGATTTAAACTTTTTGTAACACCCTTCTTTACATAAGAATTCACCGTCTCAAACCACTCAAGTGAACCTGTCCGCCTCGCTTCATTAACTGCGAGCTCAATGGCATTATCCCAATCCTGCTGGTCTTCAAAATAAGCACTAGCTATAGCGGTCACATTTGGGTAATCGGGATTAGAATCGATCGTTCTTTTGATAATATCAACCGCTTCCTCACGCTTCCCCCGGTCAATAAAGAGAGAAAATAACTGCAGTGCCACTTCTGTCTTTAATGTAAGATTATTAGTATCAATAGAAAGATAAAGATCCTCAGCGTTAGAGAGAAGACCTGTTTCATAGTAGGCATCAGCAATATTTTTCCTAGCCCACAGTTCGAGTTCCCCCGCAATGTTTTCCCATTTGAAAATGGCTGCTTCAAAGTCACGATTGTGAAAATAGATTTCACCTTGCGCAAAGCGTATAGATGTTAAATCGGGCAGGTCTTTCTGAAGCTCTTCCTGATACGCATTACCTAGCACACGTATTGGCTGCACATTTTCATGTTCATTTATGTACATTTGATAATATGATTTTTTTATTAACTGACTTTCCAATGTCATGTCTGACCCTCCTATTACCACCACTTCTATGCATTCATATGGAAAAGAGGCAGAATTATTCCTCTATACAATACGAACTATGTACTCATTTTTAGTCCCAATTATATCGATTCTACCAAAGGATTTTTTAATTCATGTTTCAGTAATATTTCAATTTGAATACAATGCTTTTTATTAGGCTTCTACTTTTAACCAATTACACCGTATAATGAAATCAATCTACCAAAAGGAGCATTAACTTTGGAAAAGGACGAAGCAGTTTATTTGGCAGATTTGATTGAAAAATCACGACCTGCCACTTTTGATATTAAAAAAATGGAAACAGTACATGGAACATTGCCTGGTTTTCATCAATGGACTAATGGTAAACAAACCTTGGCAGTCTTTGATGTTACTCGGGTCGATAGCGATACTAGCTATTATTTTCTATTCATCGATTGGCACCGCAATGACAACTTTTATTTAGTCGTTTACCTGCATAATAAATCAACCACAGCAGCGGAGCTTAGAGTCATCGAAGAAATAGATGGAATCCCACATATCGTGTGGATGTACAAACCATTGAAACGTGACGGGAAAAACGATCAAAGAAAAGCCTATTTCAAGCAAATGTTTGGCTCGACTACTGTACAAATCAAAGTTCCTGCCTCTACCTTCGAAGTAGAAGGATTCTTTAACCAATTATTTAGACTCTGCCAAAATCGTATAAAAGCGGATAAAATCGTTGACGTATTCGATTTTGAACCTATTAAAAGGAGTAAATAATCATGAAAACCTATAAAAACTGCCAAAGTTTGTTGCTGGATTTTAACGAGAAACACCCATAAGCTTCAAAGATAGCAAAAATAATAGGGAAGCAGCCAGCCTCCCTATTATTATAAAACCTTACTCAAAAAGGCTTTGGTTCGATCTTCCTTTGGATGATCAAATAATTCAATCGGGGTATTTTCTTCAACGATGAGCCCGCCGTCCATAAATATGACGCGGTCCCCTACTTCTTTTGCAAACCCCATTTCATGAGTTACCACAACCATGGTCATGCCTTCTTTAGCAAGCTGTTTCATAACCTCCAAAACCTCTCCGACCATTTCTGGGTCAAGCGCAGAGGTTGGTTCATCAAAAAGCATGATCTTCGGCTCCATCGCCAGCGCTCTTGCAATCGCTACACGCTGTTTTTGCCCCCCCGACAAGGAATCAGGAAACGCTTCTGCTTTATCCTCTAATCCTACTTTCCTTAAAAGCTCTAAAGCTTTTTTTCTCGCTTCCTCTGCTGAAGTGTTTCTTACCTGCATTGGCGCTAGCATGATGTTTTCTATCACTTTTTTATGAGGGAAAAGATTAAACTGCTGAAAAACCATTCCCACTTCGGTCCGTACTTTATTTATATCTGTCTTTTTGTCAGTAATATCAATTCCTTCAATATAGACATGTCCATCAGTTATGGATTCCAAAAGATTTATACAGCGCAGGAAAGTAGATTTACCTGAACCAGATGGACCAATCACAACTACCACCTCTTGTGATTTAACAGTTACATTAATATCCTTAAGGACTTCATTGGTTCCAAAGGACTTTTTTAAATTTTTCACTTCGATCATTCTGTTGCCAGCCTCCTTTCAAGACGGCTTAATATGAAGCTTAAAGAAAGCGTTAATACAAGGTAAATGAGCGCCGCCGTGATATATGGCTCCCATACTCGGAAATATTGACCTTGCATCGCTCGTCCCCAATACATGAGCTCAGGGGCTGCAACTAAGGAAGCGAGTGAAGATTCTTTGATTAAGACTATAAATTCATTACCTAGCGGTGGTATCATTCGTTTAAACGCTTGTGGAAGGATAACATGACGCATAGCCTGTACATGTGTCATTCCGAGAGAACGAGCTGCTTCCATCTGCCCTTTATCAATCGATTGAATCCCTGCACGAAAAATTTCTGCAATGTATGCTGCCGAATTTAATGACAGAGTTAGAATCGCTGCAGCTATTGCATTCGTTCCTCCTGTGAACAGTGGTACTACCGCAAAGTGAATTAACATAATTTGTACCAGCATTGGTGTACCACGGAAAAAGGTAATATAAATACCAAACGGTAAGGATAGAAATTTATTTTTCATCATTTTTCCTAACCCGATAAACAATCCAAGTACTGTCCCTATTAATATACCAGCTAACGAAAGGCCAATTGTCAATAGCGTCCCTTTCAGAAAAAAGGGTGCGTATTCAGCTAAAATATCCCATTGAATATCCATAATAATCCTCCTAATGAAACGTTGACCCTCTGTTAAATTATGTAAGACTAGGTATTAAACCAAAAATTGCGTAACTGCTAGTTTTACAAGAGTTACGCAATTTTTCTTCTTATTGTTGATTTTTTAAGATTTGTACGTCTGGATCTACTTTAAACCATTCATTGTAAATTTTTGCATATGTGCCGTTATCAAATACTTCGTTTAGCGCTTTATCAAAATCAGTTTTTAACTTGCTTCCCTTTGGAAACATTAATCCGTAGAACTCTTGAGCAAATGCGTCCTTATCTTCAAGGATGATAAATTTATCATTTGGATTATTTTTTGCATATTCTTCAATTACTGTATTATCCGCAACAACCGCGTCCGCTCCTCCAGCCTTAAGCTCAAGGATTGCTAAGTTATTGTTTTCAAACTTTTTTATCTGACTGCTGTTTTTACCAAGAAGTCCTTCAACTGCTTCCTGCCCAGTTGTTGCGTTTTGAACAGCAACTGTTTTGTCCTTCAAATCTTCAGCATCTTTTATATCACTGCCTTCTGGAACCATAATCTTATTGGTAGATAAGAAATATGGTACAGAAAAATCATAGGTTTTCTTTCTATCATCATTAATGGTAATCGACGAAATACCAATATCGGCAATTTTCTTCTCTAATTCTACGAATATTGGATCCCACCCTGTATGAGCAATATCAATTTCGTATCCCGCTTCTTTTGCAACCGCTTTAATTAAGTCAATATCAAAGCCTACAATTTCACCCTTATCCTGGTATTCAAATGGTGCGTATGCTGCGTCCGTAACTACGCGGAGAGTTTTCTTTTCCTTATCGGAACCATCCCCATTACCACTTGTTTCACTGGAGCCACAAGCAGTGAGTATTAACATAAATGCCATGACCATGAACGTTGTAAAAAATTTAAAATTCTTCTTCATTTACTTCCCCCCCAAAGTTTTTTAAAAAGTTAATCTTTGAAACATTTTTAATTTTTAGAATATAAGTGATTATAACTTTTTTTGGATACTTATTCAATATTTTATTAAGAAAACTTTACTAATTTACTATTGTAAAAGATTAAAAAAACAATCTGAAAATAGTTTTTACTAGAATAATAAGTACGATGCCAAGAAATATCATCTATTTAGGCACTTGCCCACACTCTCCGCGAATGACTACATAATGTATAGGGTATTAAATAAAAAAGGGAGAGTTGCACAATGTATCCATATGGCTATCATCAAGTTCCTCAAGTGCAGTATGATTACAATCAATATGATCAGTTAGATCCGTATGCACAACAAAACCAATATGACCCGTATGATCCAGATAGACAACCACAACAACTGGAGCGCAGAGTCAATCAACTTGAAAGACAAAATGAGCGTCAGGAAAGAGAAATCAATCAACTTCAACGTGACGTTACCCAACTTCAACGTCGTCTACAACGTGTCAATCAACGCCTGCGTCAAGTGGAAAGACGCTTTAACTTCCCATTCACTCCTTTTGATGGAGAATATTAAAAAGTTTGTAAGGACCAGGCAGTTAACGTCTGGTTCTTTTCAATTTGTAAGATATCCTCTTACATATCAAAAATATTGTCAGTGTTTCTAACACAAACACTGACAATATTAAAAAATTTAAGTAACTTTTACAATATACACACTTTGAAGGGGAGATTGGGAATGTACCGGACGAATGAAATAAAATTAGCAGAGAGAATTATACAGTTAGATAAGTTAAGAGATGAACTTTATGAAGAGTTATTGAAAAAGCTTGGCACAAAAGGTTATGAACTTTTACGAGCACTTCAAAATCATTGAGGAGTTGGATTGCTATGACTAATCAATTGCGTAAAGGAGTCGAAACACTTAAACTATTTTACATTAATAGACTATTTGAATCTGGTCTTTATAACGCTTCAGAGCATGATCTACATTCCCTCACATTAAGTGAACTACAAACCATATTTATAAAGACATTCCCCCCTAAAGAGTAAACGAAAGCATCTTAAGTTACCAAGTATCAAAATCCAATCAATGTAAGGAAAATTAACATAAATTATTGTATAGAATCTAATCACAATAGAGCGTGGTGATATCATAAAATGGCGAATGATTTTTCTTATAAAGATAAAAAAGTGATAACCATTGGAATTGTAAGGGACCTAACTGGTCTTTCAGAAAGGCAAATACGCTATTACGAGGAAAGAAAATTAATTTTTCCTGAAAGATCCTCTGGCGGGAGCAGAAAATATTCCTTTGCTGATGTTGAATTATTAGTGGAAATTGCGAACAAAATTGAAGATGGTGTTCAAACGCATGAAATTAGAAAAGAAATGCTTCGAGCTCAGAAGAAGCAAAATCAGGATGATGTTAGAAGAAAGATGATACAAGGACAATTGAATGCACAATTTGGTTTACGAAAAGGTCCATCTTCTTAACCAGAGGATGGATTTTTCTTTTTATCTGACATCCCCCTAAAAACCATGTTAGAAAACCTCACACATTTGTAGAATCTTCTCCATTTCCATGTAAAAATACAAATACACCAAATGTTAAGAAAATTAACATGAACTAAAGGGGGAGAAATATTGGATACTTTATTCTTAATGAACAGTTTATGGGTAATGGTTGCAGCGGTACTCGTCATACTCATGTTGGGAGGCTTTATACTACTGGAGACGGGATCAACCCGAATGAAAAATGCTGGACATATTGCAGGGAAAACAATACTTACATTTGGTATTTCCTCTGTTGTATTTTGGGCAGTTGGGTATGGATTAATCTTTGGAGCAGGAAACGCACTTATTGGGTTTTCAGACTTTTTCTACTCAGGATATGATATTGAAGGGTTATCACTTTCCGGAGCTGTATTCTTTTTATTCCAATTAGCCTTCGCTGGAATTTCCTTAACAATCGCATTTGGAGGTTTTGCTGAAAGAGCAAAGCTCGGAGCATATCTTGTTTTTGCAATATTATTCTCAGTCATTGTGTATCCGCCAATTGCTCACTGGATTTGGGGCGGAGGCTGGTTAGCCGAACATGGTAAACAAGATTTCGCCGGCTCAACTGTTGTTCACTTAACAGGAGCGATGGCAGCATTTGCAGCTACATTAATCCTTAAGCCTCGTATTGGAAAATATAATAAAGATGGTTCAGCAAATAATCTCGCAGGCCACAACCAAGTATTTACTGCACTAAGCGTGCTAATTTTATGGGTTGGATGGTTCGGATTTAATGCAGGATCTACTGTTTCTGTTGACGGTGCATTTTTTGGTTTCGTAGCACTTAATACCAACCTAGCAGCAGGCGCTGGGGTCATTGCAGCGATGATTATCTCTTGGATTGTGATGGGAAAAGCAGATGTCCCAATGATGTTAAATGGTGCCTTAGCAGGTTTAGTAGCTATTACGGCTTCCTGTGCTTTTGTTGATACATGGGCTGCCGTCCTAATCGGTTTCATTGCAGGATTCCTTGTATTTTATAGCATTCGATTCTTTGAAAGCAAAGGAATTGATGATCCAATCGCTGCCTTGTCTGTACACGGTGCAGCAGGTGTTTGGGGAACCTTATCAACAGGATTGTTTGCAACACCAGAATTAGCAACAGTTGGAGAGCCAGGATTATTTTACGGAGGCGGCTTACACCAACTCGGCGTTCAGGCATTAGGAGTTGTAAGCAGTGGTGCTTTTGCTTTTATCGTTTCCTTTATCCTATTAACCATTATGAAAGCTGTCATGAATGGCTTGCGTGTTACAGAAGAAGAAGAAATTATTGGTCTTGACATGAGCGAGCATGGAAGCTATGGTTACCCTGAAATGGTAAAAGCAGAAAAAACCACAATTAGTTCAGAGCCAAAGTTGAACGCTTAATAGCCATATTTCTAAAACCATTCCCCCATCCCCTTTCAGGCAGAAAGGGGATGGAAATGTATTTTTATATATAGGGGGAACTTAATGAATGACCAGCTATTTAGAGATTAGAAGATTCCGTGATGACCAAATTATTTGGGTTTCTCGCAATCATTTACAGTTAAACCAGCTTCATGATGAAATCATCCATCGTGTAATCACGGTATCAGTTAAAGAAATAGAAGAAAGATACGGGCCCCTGCCCTGCCCTTTTACCTTTTTTATGATGGGTAGTGCTGGAAGGTTTGAGCAATCCGTCTGGAGCGATCAGGACCATGGCATTATTTATCAACAGCAAGGCACAGAAATAAATGATCACTTTTTGGCATTAGGGAAAGAAATCTCACACGGCTTGCAACTAGCCGGCTATGAATATTGTGATGGAGCTGTTATGGCAAGCAATCCCTTATGGTGTAAATCACTATCCGAATGGAGGAGGCAATTAGCCAATTGGTCCATCGACTCGAATTGGCAATCGATTCGCCAGCTATTGATTTTTATTGATGGTCGATCCCTTTATGGTGAAGCAAGCTTTCTAGAAAACTTAAAGATTGAAGTATATCAGACTATCAAAAATGAGAATCTCTTAAAAAAAGTACTTGATAATACCCTGCACCTAAAAAAAGGAATTGGCGTGCTAGGGCAAATCCTAGTGGAAACACACGGACCACATTCGGGTTCCCTAAATATAAAAGAAAAAGCCCTTTTTCCATATGTAAATGCGATACGTCTATTGGCTATAAAAGGGAATATACTCGAAACCTCTACTCTGTCCCGGCTGAAAAAGCTGCCCGAAATTGAACTACCTATTATTAAGAAAGAAATATATAAGCAACAGTTTTTGAAATTACTAAACCTTCGCCTATCACTATCAAAACCTGACAATTACGAAAATAGCCATTATCTTCCTGTAGCATCCCTTTCAAAAAAACAAAAGGAAGAAGTAAAAGAAATATTGAAAAACGGGGCTGCCCTTTATCGTTATGTCAGAAATTTAGTAGAAAAGGAGAATTACTAATGGGAATGAATGATATGATCCAATTTTTCAGGCAGATGTCAGGTAGACTTGGTCCCAACATTTATGCAGGAGTTCAGGGGCAGACTAACATGCAAAATATCTCATTTATTAGACAGCTTCAAAAAGAAATGAAAGTGAATAACTGCCTTGACACGCCCCTTCACGAATTAAAAGTTGTTGTGTTTGATTTAGAAACGACCGGTTTCTATCCTGAAAAAGGAGATCGAGTCATCTCCATCGGCGCTATCAAAATGACAGGGAATGTAATCATAGAAACTGAAACTTTTTATTCCCTAGTACATTCTCCAAATAGTCTTTCAGAGGAAATCTCAGTCTTGACCAACATTTGTGAAGAAGAATTACGTCGTGCACCCTTTGCCTCTGAAGTGTTAATGGATTTTTTCAAATTTGTTAAAAATCATGCACTTGTTGCCCACCACGCCAAGCATGAACAGGCCTTTATGCAAAAAATGACATGGGATCTATTAAAAACTAGATTTGAACACAGAATTATTGATACCACCTTTTTACTGCGCCTATCAAATCCTCTAATTAAATCTATTCCACTCGAAGATGCCTGCAAGAAATGTGGAATTGATGTAATCAATCGTCATCACGCCCTAGGTGATGCGAAACTGACAGCGCATATTTGGGGTCATTATTTGGAGTTTGCCCAATCAATGGGTTATAAAAATCTACGAGAGATATACGAATATCTTGCGAAAATTAGATAGTAGCAAAAGTAAAAAACTAATATAGTGAAAAACTAATGATCCTTTTTTTACCGTTGATCGGCTTATTAATCCAAGCCATTTTATAAGTTGACTATAATAGAATCCCCGTATGAAATTACCTCTTTTCACTCTTCTTATTAGACCTCAAAAAAAATTTTTTTACTATTTTTATTTCTCGCTAACCTTAATCTGACAAGAATGAAAACGCTATCAATTTTTCGGATTTATTTGAATTGTCAGTTTTTTATATTGACCAAGATTTAGATTGGGTGTAAGATTACTGAAAATATAATTTGTAGTAAATATTCTAATAAATTTACATGCCTTCGGTCATTCCTTAAATAGGAGATATGGCATGGATTTTCTTTAAATTATCTAAAAAATGTTTCATGACTAAAAGGAGTGGTTAGGTTGGGAAGTCAATGGATATTCCTTGGCGAAGAATTCGTCAAGAAAGAGGATGCTGTAGTTTCAGTTTTTGACCATGGATTTTTATATGGAGATGGAGTATTTGAAGGCATTCGTGTTTATAGCGGAAACGTCTTTAGACTCGATGCTCACTTAAAAAGACTGTTCGAATCAGCACAATCCATTATGCTGAAAATTCCTTATACACAGGAAGAAATGACACAATTAATTGTGGATACAATCAGAAAAAATGAATTAGACAGCGCCTATATTCGTGTCGTAGTTTCACGAGGTAAAGGAAATCTCGGCCTAGACCCTTCCTCCTGCTCGAAACCAAGCGTTATTATAATCGCTGAGGAATTGAAAATGTATCCTCAGGAATATTACGATCGAGGAATCAAAATTGCATCAGTGCCAAGCAGAAGAAATCGACCAGATGTACTTAGTCCTCAAATTAAATCACTTAACTATTTAAATAATATTCTAGTTAAATTAGAAGCCAATCAAGCTGGTGTAGAGGAAGCTTTAATGCTCAATGATCAAGGATATGTAACAGAAGGTTCCGCTGACAATATCTTCATTGTAAAAAATGGAGTTATTTACACCCCTCCTGTTTACTTGGGAGCATTAGAAGGTATTACCAGAAACGCTATTATTGATGTAGCAAAAGCGAAAGGTTATGAGGTTAGAGAATCTCCATTCACTCGGCATGATGTTTATGTTGCTGATGAGGTGTTCTTAACCGGAACAGCTGTAGAAGTCATTGCTGTAATTAATGTTGATGGCCGGATCATTAGCAGCGGCAAACCAGGCGACGTTACAAATGACTTATTAGAAGAATTCAGAAAAATCGTAACAACGGACGGTGTGGCTTGTTATCCTGAATCATCAAACCATGCCATAGTCAGTTAGGAGATAAATAATGCGAAGCGATATGATTAAAAAGGGGATTGATCGTGCTCCCCACCGCAGCTTATTATACGCTACTGGGGTAACAGTGAAGGACCTGGAAAAACCGTTTATCGGTGTCTGTAACTCATTTATTGAAATTATCCCTGGACATAAACACCTTAATCATTTCGGTGAAATTGTAAAAGAAGCAATACGAGAAGCTGGCGGAATACCTTTTGAATTTAACACTATTGGTGTAGATGACGGAATTGCAATGGGGCATATTGGAATGCGTTACTCCCTGCCAAGCCGTGAAATTATTGCTGACAGTGCTGAAACTGTAATTAATGCTCACTGGTTCGATGGTGTATTCTACATTCCGAACTGTGACAAAATTACACCAGGGATGTTAATGGCCGCAGCCAGAACCAACGTTCCATCTGTATTTGTTTCAGGTGGTCCCATGGAAGCAGGCGTTTCTCCAACGACTGGTAAGAATCTTTCCCTCACCTCCGTTTTTGAAGGCGTCGGTGCTTACCATAGTGGTTCGATGACACAGCAGGAGTTGCTCGACATTGAAACAAATGCTTGCCCTACTTGCGGTTCATGCTCAGGAATGTTCACTGCTAACTCGATGAATTGCCTAATGGAAGTCTTAGGGATGACAGTTCCTGGTAATGGAACGATTGTCGCTACTTCAGCGGAAAGACATGAGTTAATCCGTCACGCTGCAAGACATCTTGTGGAATTAGTAAAAAATGATATTCGTCCTCGTGACATTATCACAAGAGAAGCGATTGACAACGCATTTGCTTTGGATATGGCCATGGGGGGATCGACTAACACCGTTCTACATACCCTAGCCATCGCTCATGAAGCAGGTATTGAATATGATTTACGGGATATCAACAAAATTGCTGAAAAGGTACCATATTTAGCAAAAATTATGCCCGCGTCCGATTATTCTATGGAAGATATTCATCATGCTGGCGGAGTTAGTGCCATTATCAATGAGCTTTATAAAGTTGAAGGTGCACTGCATAAGGATTGCTTAACGATTACTGGAAAAACTCTTCAAGAAAATGTGAAGGATGCAACAATAACAAATGAGAATGTTATCCGTACCAAAGACAATCCATATAGCCCTGTTGGCGGACTATCCATCCTATATGGAAATATTGCTCCAGATGGCAGTGTTATCAAAGTCGGTGCCGTTGATCCATCGATTAAAACATTCCTTGGTGAAGCAATCGTTTTTGAGTCTCAAGAAGAAGCGCAAGAAAATATAAATAATGGCACTGTGCATGCAGGACACGTTGTGGTTATTCGCTATGAAGGTCCAAAAGGCGGTCCAGGAATGCCAGAAATGCTTGCCCCTACATCCGCAATTATGGGGCGTGGATTAGGTAAAGAAGTTGCACTAATAACTGATGGCCGCTTCTCAGGTGCCAGCCGCGGTATTTCAATCGGACATATATCACCGGAAGCAGCAGAAGGCGGACCTATTGCTCTTGTTGAAAATGGTGACAAAATCCTAATCGACCTACTGGCTCGGTCCATTGAATTGCTTGTGGATGACGAGGTTTTAGCGGAAAGAAGACGCTTATGGCAAAAGCCAGAACCAAAAATCAAAACCGGCTACCTAGCCAAATACGCAAAGTTAGTTACATCCGCTAATACAGGCGGGGTTATGAAGATATAGAAACAAAAAATTTTACTGTAACTTTAACCTACTTAGGGTTTAGGCTCCCTTTTAATCGCCGAGGTTAAAGACATTTCAGTAGATTTGAAAAATTCATAGACAAAATCGATGACGGGAATAAAGGAATAAGAAAATGTATTTTCAGAGAGCTGGGGTTGCTGGAAGCCCAGTAATACACCTTATTCCGACATCATCCCTGAGTATTGAGCTGAACAGTCCTTACTTATTAGGCTCAATCGGGTGTTCTTTTGGAGCACCTGTTACCAAAAGAAGCGGTTATGATTCATTTCAGCCGCTTCAAGAGGCAGTATTCGTGAGGATGCTGTAAAACCGGGTGGTACCGAGAAAAGGAAGGCCTTTTCTCCCCGATATATTCTGCTAATGTTTTTTGTAACTGCAGTTTATTCGGAGAGATTATGGCCTTCTTTTACTATTTTGGGATGATATCCATAAATTTTTTAAAAAAAGATTCGAACATTCACAAGGAGGGATTACAAGGTGAAAGTAGAAGCAAAGCCGGACTTCCAAACCAGTACGGCACCAAAAACGGGTGCAGACCTGCTCATTGACTTATTAATTAATGAAGGTGTTGATACGCTTTTTGGGTATCCGGGGGGTGCCGTTCTGCCAATATATGATGCGATTTACCGTGCGAGAGACACCATTAAACACGTCCTTTTCCGTCATGAGCAAGGAAGTATTCATGCGGCTGAAGGATATGCCCGCATTACTGGAAAACCCGGTGTTGTAATTGCAACTTCAGGTCCTGGGGCAACCAACCTGGTTACTGGAATTACAGACGCGATGATGGATTCTTTACCTCTAGTCATTTTCACTGGTCAGGTTGCACGAGGTGTCATCGGAACAGACGCATTTCAGGAAGCAGATGTTATGGCTATCACAACACCAATCACAAAGCATAATTATCAGGTACAATCCATTTCTGACTTGCCTAGGATTGTAAAAGAAGCATTTCATATTGCTTCTACAGGGCGTCCAGGTCCGGTTTTAATTGATGTTCCAAAAGACATATCTGCAGGAGAATTATTCGAAATACCTGAGGAAGGAACGATCCACCTGCCTGGATATCAGCCAACAACAAAGCCAAATCCGCTGCAGATCAAAAAACTTGCCGATGCGATTACAAAGTCAAGAAAACCGGTTATTCTAGCTGGTGCTGGTATTCTTCACGGTAAAGCTTCTACAGAGTTAACAGCTTTTGCTGAAAAGCACAAGATTCCAGTTGTAACCACTCTTCTTGGTCTTGGAACTTTCCCAGCAAACAATCCTCTCTCTCTCGGGATGGGCGGCATGCATGGAACATATACAGCAAACATGGCAATATACGAATCAGATTTACTAATTAATATAGGTGCCCGCTTTGATGACCGGCTTACAGGAAATCTAAAGCACTTCGCTCCAAATGCCAAGGTTGCCCATATTGATATCGACCCTGCTGAAATTGGAAAAAATGTTCCAACAAATATTCCAATTGTTTCTGATTCAAAGGAAGCATTGGTTGAACTAATCAATCAGACAGCAGAATCACCCGAAACTGAAGGATGGTTAGAAACACTAAATAAGTATAAAGAAGAATTCCCATTATGGTATAAACACGATCCAAACGGAATGTCCCCACAATGGTTGATTGAAGCCATTCATAAAGTAACAAATGGTAATGCCGTTGTCACGACGGACGTTGGTCAGCACCAAATGTGGGCCGCTCAGTATTACAATTTTGAAAAACCGCATCGCTGGGTTACATCAGGAGGACTTGGAACGATGGGCTTCGGCTTCCCTGCTGCAATTGGAGCGCAAATGGCTTCACCAGGAAGCACAGTTGTAGCCATTGTCGGCGACGCTGGTTTCCAAATGACTCTGCAAGAGTTATCCGTTATTTATGAACAAAATTTACCGATTAAGATCATTATCGTCAATAACGGTGCCCTAGGTATGGTTCGACAATGGCAGGAATTATTACATGGCAACCGTATTTCCGAGTCCATTCTTCAAACACAGCCAGATTTTGTGAAGCTAGCTGAAAGCTATCATATCAGGGGAATAAAGATTGAAAGCCAAGAAGAATTAATCACTAAGCTCCCTGAAGTATTTGCTTACGATGGTCCTGTTTTAATGGATTGCCGAGTGCTTCAGCAGGAAAAAGTCTTCCCAATGATTGCTCCTGGAAAAGGTATACATGAAATGATTGGGGTGAAACCATCATGAAACGGATTATTTCCTTAACCGTTCAGGACCGAAGTGGTGTCTTAAATCGAGTAACAGGTCTGTTGCAAAGACGACAATTTAATATTTCAAGTATCTCTGTTGGTCCGACTGAAACCGAAGGTATTTCAAAAATGACCCTAGTGGTTGAAGTTGAAGATGAACAACGACTTGAACAAGTTACGAAACAACTGAACAAGCAAATTGACGTATTAAAGGTTTCCGATATTACGGATAAGGCGATTGTCGCGCGTGAACTTGCTTTAATCAAAGTGGCGGGCAGTTCACAGCTTCGCAGTGAGATCAACGGAATTATTGACCCATTCCGCGCTCTAATTATTGATGTAAGCAAAGACAGTTTAACGATTCAGATCACGGGTCGACCAGACAAAATTGACGCATTGATAGACCTTCTTCGCCCATATGGAATAAAAGAGATTGCTAGAACAGGATTAACCGCCTTCTTACGCGGACATCAACCACAAGTTAACGAGTTAACTACCTACTCTCAAATAAAATAAACATTTTCGAAGGGATGATTATAATGGCAAAAGTATTATATAACGGAGATATTCAAGAGGCAGTTTTACAAGGAAAGAAGATCGCAGTAATCGGATATGGCTCTCAAGGTCATGCACATGCACTTAACTTAAAGGAAAGCGGCTTTGACGTAGTTGTTGGTTTAAGAGGCGGAAAGTCTTGGGATAAAGCAGTTGAAGATGGAGTTGAAGTTACTTCTGTAGCAGAGGCAACTGCACAAGCTGACGTTGTAATGGTATTACTTCCTGATGAAATGCAGCCAAAGGTATACGAAGAAAGCATTAAACCTAATCTTGAAGCTGGAAACGCACTAGTATTTGCTCATGGCTTTAACGTTCATTTTACACAAATTGTTCCACCAGCTGATGTAGACGTATTCTTAGTTGCTCCTAAAGGACCAGGACATTTAGTTCGACGCACATATACAGAAGGCGCTGGTGTTCCAGCACTATACGCAGTTTACCAAGACTACACTGGCCAAGCGCGTGACCTAGCACTAGCTTATTCTAAAGGTATCGGCTCAGCCCGCGCTGGTGTATTGGAAACTTCTTTCCAAGAAGAAACAGAAACAGATCTATTTGGAGAACAAGCAGTTCTTTGCGGTGGTACTACTGCCCTAATCAAAGCTGGTTTCGAAACTCTTGTTGAAGCTGGTTATCAGCCTGAAGTTGCCTACTTTGAGTGTTTACACGAATTAAAATTAATCGTTGACCTTCTTTATGAAGGAGGATTAGAAAACATGCGTTATTCTATCTCTGATACAGCTCAATGGGGAGATTTCGTTTCTGGACCACGTGTTGTTAACGAAGATACAAAAGCGCGCATGAAAGATGTATTAAAAGATATCCAAACTGGCGCCTTCGCAAAAGGATGGATTCTTGAAAATCAAGCGAACCGCCCACAATTCAATGCGATTAACCGCAGCGAAAACAATCACCCAATTGAGGTTGTCGGCCGTGAGCTTCGTGCCTTAATGCCATTTATTAAAAAGCCTGTAAACCAAAAGAAAGAAGTGGTGGTAAATGGTTCACGTTAACATCTTTGATACGACACTGCGCGATGGTGAACAGTCTCCTGGTGTAAATTTAAACCAGCTCGAAAAACTAGAAATCGCTAGACAACTAGAAAGGTTTGGCGTGGATATTATGGAGGCCGGGTTCCCGGCTTCCTCCCAAGGGGATTTCGAAGCTGTTAGAGCAATTGCCCGGACGATTAAAAATAGTTCCGTCACAGGCCTGGCAAGAGCAACCAAGTCGGACATTGACATTGCGTGGGACGCATTAAAGGATGCAGCAGAACCAAGGTTGCACGTTTTTCTTGCCACCTCCCCTATTCATATGAAATATAAATTGTTCAAAACACCTGAGCAAGTAATTCAAACGTCTGTCGATATGGTGAGTTATGCAAAACAAAGATTCCCTCATATCGAATGGTCTGCTGAAGACGCATCCCGCTCAGATCTTGATTTTCTTGTTCAAATCATTACCAAGGTCATAGACGCTGGAGCAACCGTCATAAATCTACCTGACACTGTAGGTTATGCAACTCCTGCGGAATATGGTTACATGTTCCGCTATATCAGAGAAAACGTTCCAAATATCCATAAGGCATCATTATCCTGCCATTGCCATGATGATCTAGGAATGGCTGTCGCCAATTCACTTGCAGCCATCGAAAATGGAGTTACCCAGGTGGAAGGAACGGTTAACGGGATTGGGGAACGTGCGGGGAATGCCTCACTTGAGGAAATTGCAGTAGCTCTTAATATTAGAAAAGATAAGTATCCTTATACTACAAATCTAGTTTTAAAAGAAATCAAGCGCACCAGTGACCTAGTCAGTCGTTTCACTGGTATGATTGTTCCTGGAAATAAAGCGGTAGTTGGAAAAAATGCCTTTGCCCATGAGTCTGGTATTCATCAGGACGGTGTATTAAAAAACACCTTAACCTATGAAATTATCACACCTGAAATGGTCGGTATTCAATCAAATGATTTAGTTCTTGGTAAGCATTCCGGACGTCATGCATTTAAAGATAAAATTGAAAATATGGGCTTTACATTATCAGCTGAAAAGCTTCAAGAAGCATTTACAGCTTTTAAACAGCTCACCGACCGTAAAAAAGAAGTTACCGATGAAGATTTATTTACCATTTTAACAGACATCCAAACAGCCGTTGCTGATGTTAAAAAATATGAACTTGTGGCTTTCCAAGTTCATTATGGTTCTGCCAACCTCCCTACTGCTACTGTTGCACTCAATACGCCAGAAGGTGTTCGAGTTGAAACAGCACGTACGGGTTCAGGAAGCGTTGAAGCTCTAATGAACACATTGGAAGCTCTAATTAAAGAAGAAATTCATCTTACTGATTTTAAATTAAATTCTGTTGGTCAAGGGCGAGACGCCTTGGCTGAAGTACATGTAAAAATGACGGTTGATGGTGAAAAAGTAAGTGGCCGCGGATCAGCTCAAGACGTATTAGAAGCTTCTGCAAAAGCGTTCTTGAATACTGTTAATCGAGTATTTTTTAACCAAAAAGCTGTTGTTCAAGCTTAAACCAGCTCAAGCTTAAGAGTCTTTCTGCGAGGCGATGTAAAAAATGATGAGGAGGTTGCTTCGAATGAAAAAACATATTGTATTACTACCTGGTGATGGGATTGGCAAGGAAGTTATTAATTCTGCAAAAGACGTATTGAACGCAATTGCTGAAGAGTTTAACCATAGTTTTACCTTCGAATCCCATGAGATCGGAGGGGCAGCCATTGACCTATACGGTACACCGCTGCCGGAAACAACAGTTGACGCCTGCAAGCAAGCTGATGCTGTATTATTAGGTGCTGTTGGAGGCCCAAAATGGGATAACAACCCCTCCCATTTACGCCCTGAAAGAGGATTACTCGGAATTCGCAAGGCCCTTGATTTATATGCAAATTTAAGACCGATTAAAGGATTTAAAAATTTGCTGCATGCTTCTCCTTTGAAAGAGGAAGTTGTGGCGGGCAGCGATTTATTGATTGTCCGTGAGTTAACTGGAGGCATTTATTTCGGTACTCCTAGTGAACGTCGTGACAACGGTCAAACAGTAGTTGATACACTTGCTTACACTCGGAAAGAGATTGAAAGAATCGTAGACAAAGCATTCCAGGCGGCCCAAGGGCGGCGTGGACTCCTTACCTCTGTTGATAAAGCGAATGTATTGGAATCCAGTAAAATGTGGCGTGAAATTGTGGAAGAGAAAAAAGCCCAGTATCCAGATGTTACGGTTGAGCATGTTCTCGTTGATGCCGCTGCAATGAAATTGATTACAAATCCTTCTAAGTTCGATGTTATTGTTACAGAGAACATGTTCGGTGACATTCTTAGTGATGAAGCCTCAGTATTAACAGGCTCACTTGGAATGCTAGCCTCAGCCAGCCTGAGTGAAGATGGTGTTGGTTTATATGAACCAGTTCATGGCTCAGCACCAGACATTGCCGGCAAAGGGATTGCCAATCCAGCAGCGATGATTTTATCAACTGCGTTAATGTTGCGTTACTCTTTCCAATTAAACGATGAGGCGAAACTGATCGAGGATGCAGTCCAGTCTGTGTTGGATGCTGGATTCCATACTGCAGACCTTCAAATTCCAGAAGGAAGACTTGTCGGAACTGCAGAAATGACTCGTCATATTGTTGATTTTATTAAGTCTCAAAACGCATCAAAATGTATCATGAGCTGTTATGTGTAATTGACCGCAGCTGGGCTCATCAGTCCAGCTGCTTCTCCCTATTTAGGAAACTTATTTTTATGGCATACCGGAGATATTACTTCGAGATTCGGAGTTATATCTTCAGGAGCCCAGAGATATCTCCAGAATCGCAAGGAAGTCTGGAGTGACCGTAGATCATATAGAAAAAACTTTTGGGTCAATGCAGATAGGCTGGAGTGACCGTAGATCATATAGAAAATGCCTTTGGGTCAATACAGATAGGCTGGAGTGACCGTAGATCATATAGAAAATGCTTTTGGGTCAATGTAGATAGGCTGGAGTGACCGTAGATCATATAGAAAATGCTTTTGGGGCAATGTAGATAGGCTGGAGTGACCGTAGATCATATAGAAAATGCTTTTGGGTCAATGCAGATAGGCTGGAGTGACCGTAGATCATGTAGAAAATGCTTTTGGGTCAATGCAGATAGGCTGGAGTGACCGTAGATCATATAGAAAATGCTTTTGGGTCAATGTAGATATATCTTAGCATCGCAGTATATCCCTATTATGAAAATACTCTTTAACACTTTGGGGACATCTTCCCCTCTCCACTAAATCTATAAACGTGAGGTAGGACACTATGCAAAAGCCAAAAAATATTATTCAAAAAGTTTGGGAGCAGCATGTTGTACATCAAGAAGCAGGAAAACCTGATTTACTTTATATTGATTTGCATCTTGTTCATGAAGTAACCTCTCCTCAGGCATTCGAAGGATTACGAATGAATGGACGAAAAGTGCGTCGCCCGGATCTGACTTATGCAACAATGGATCACAATGTTTCAACGCGTGATCGAAATGTAATCAAGGATCCTATTTCAAAGAAACAAATTGATACATTGAAAGAGAACTGTCAGGAATTTGGTGTTGAACTCTCTGATCGTCAACACCCAGACAATGGAATTGTCCATGTAATTGGTCCTGAACTTGGCCTTACACAGCCTGGAAAAACAATCGTCTGTGGTGATAGTCATACTTCTACACATGGTGCGTTTGGTGCTCTAGCGTTCGGTATCGGGACAAGTGAAGTAGAACATGTCCTGGCAACACAAACACTTTGGCAAGCACCTCCAAAAACGATGAATGTTAAAATGAATGGAAAGCTTGGAACAGGCGTAACAGCGAAGGATTTAATCTTAGCGATTATCGGTAAATTTGGGGTTCAATTCGGAACTGGTTATGTGATGGAATACACAGGTGAAGCGATTCGCTCCCTTTCAATGGAAGAACGTATGACCGTTTGTAATATGTCTATTGAGGGCGGAGCCAGAGCAGGCTTGATTGCTCCGGATGAAACGACCTTTGAATACTTAAAAGGACGTCGACATGTTCCGAAGGGAGAAGCATTCGAGGAAGCAGTAGCAAAATGGCGGACACTCTCCACTGAAGAAGGTGCCGAATATGACGCTGTTGTTGAAATTGAGGCATCTGAGGTTGAACCGCAGGTTACATGGGGAACTAACCCAGGCATGTGCATCCCTATTACAGCCTCTGTTCCAAACCCGGAAGAAGAAGAAAAGTCTAATAAAAAAGATGAGATTTCTCGTGCCCTTCAATATATGGGACTTGAAGCGGATCAACCTATTTCAAGTGTAAAAATTGATCATGTCTTTATCGGTTCTTGTACGAATTCACGATTAAGTGATTTACGAAAAGCGGCGGATGTCGTTCGTGGGCACAAGGTTAACCCTAAGGTTAAGGCCATTGTTGTTCCGGGCTCTTTTAGTGTAAAACTTGCTGCCGAAAAAGAAGGCATTGACCAAATTTTTAAAGAAGCAGGCTTTGAATGGCGTGAAGCTGGCTGTAGTATGTGCCTGGCAATGAATGATGACATTGTTCCTCCAGGCGGGCGCTGTGCCTCCACTTCTAACCGTAACTTTGAAGGTCGTCAAGGAAACGGATCTCGTACCCACCTTGTTAGCCCGGAAATGGCAGCTGCTGCTGCAGTTGCAGGTCATTTCGTTGATGTTCGTCAGTTCACTGCACAGGAGGTATTATAAATGGAACCACTACGCATCCATACCGGAGTCGTTTGCCCGTTAAATCGAAGTAATATTGATACAGACCAAATTATTCCGAAGCAATTTCTAAAAAGAATTGAGCGAAGTGGATTTGGGCAGTTTTTATTTTATCACTGGCGCTTTGATGACGATGGTAACCTTCGAAAAGATTTTTCTATGAATCATCCAAAATATCAAGGAGCATCTATTTTAGTAGCTGGTGAAAACTTTGGCTGTGGATCCTCTCGTGAACATGCACCCTGGGCGATTCAGGACTTTGGTTTTAAAGTTGTTATTGCCCAAAGCTATGCAGATATTTTTAAAAATAACTGCGTGAAAAACGGCATTCTCACTATTCAAGCAAGTGAAGAACAGGTTCAAACCATCATGCGCAAGGCCGAATCTGAGGGGTACACACTCACTGTGAACCTCGAAGACCAAGTGGTTTATGATAATCAAGGTTTAGAAATTAAGTTCGATATCCCACCTTATCCTAAAGAAATGCTGCTTAACGGCTGGGATGAAATTGGAGTTACGTTAAATTACGAAGATAAAATTTCACAATATGAGCTAGCAAGTAAATAAAAAAATGAGCTTGGATGTCCAAGCTCATTTTTTAATGCCGTGGTGCTAATAACATCACCAAAACACCAACAATACATATTCCGGCCCCAACCCAGTCATATAAATCCGGTGTTTTTTTATCAATGCCCCATCCCCACAGGATTGAAAGCACGATAAATACTCCCCCGTATGCTGCATAGACTCTTCCGAATGATGGAAAGGACTGAAAGGTAGCTATTACACCGTACAGAGCCAAAACGATGCCTCCAATGATTCCCCAGTAGGACGGCCTTCCTTCCCGCAGCCATTGCCAAATAAGATACCCCCCTCCTATCTCAGCAATTCCTGCCAGAATAAATAACAAAGCTGCTTGAATCACTATGTTCACGTCCTTTATTTAAAAGGAGCCTCGATAAAAATCCATCTGATTACCCATCCAGTCGTATTTTTACGTTACTGGTCATCAGAGGCTTCAACTGATTCCCTTATAAGTTGAATTTACTCGTCAACGGGAATCAGAGGCTTTATCTGGTTCCTTATCAGTTGAATTTACTCGTCTAAGGGAATCAGACGCCCTTTCTGGTTCCCATGTAACTTTAAAACATCCATCAATTGGAATCAGATGTTCCATTTCATCCCCTTATAACGTAAGGAATTGGATAAATCCGTTCATAATAGCTCCGATTCCTCAAGGAATGGGTAATGATTGCTATTATTAAAAACAACTAGTTCCACGAGAGGTTTCTATTTACATCTGATTCCAACAGTTCATATTTAAATAACTCCTAATTTTATTTAGCCTATTTTAAAGTAATTTTTTATCTCATCATTTTTTGTAACAATTAAAATTTTATCATGATGAACGGCAAATTTATTAAAGAAATTTGGTTTCCCTTTCTCTTCAAAATACCGATTCCATTTAAACATTTTCCAAAAAATTTTCAGTGTGGGCTTATAATTTGATTTTTCCACACCAAGCTTTTGTAAAACAAATCTCTTAATAATTCTATAGGTCCTTACTGAGTAATTTGTATCTAAAAAGATGATTAACTCCGCATCTTGAAAACTATTTTTCACCCAATCTTCATTATGAACACCCTCCACAATCCAACCATCAGATTGAAGAATTGTATTCAAATATACCTTTCTTTCAACTTCCGTCCTTCTTATATCACCAGATTTATGCCTTTTCCAAACAATATTATCCAATTCATAATAGGGAATCTGTAACTTCACTGACAGCTCTTTTGCTAACGTTGTTTTGCCACTTCCAACCGAGCCGATAATATGAATTTTTTTAGGAACCCCTGTTTTCAAATAGACCACCACTTTTTAATTAAACCTTAAGTTCATCAATATTCTATTTAAGAATCAATATTTCCTCCTTCTTTAATAAGAATTTAAAGAATGAATTAATTTAATCAGTTTGATAATAAGTAACGAAAAGGAGTGATTAAGATGGATGGAAAGTACAATACAAACGATGATGCAAGTGTTGAGATGAAGAAGGCGCTCAGCAAAAGTACACCTAGAAAGAATCCTAACATGAGTGAAGCTGAAAGTAAGATGAAATACCAAGGAAAGAAAGGCTAATTCTAACTAGCGTAAATAAAAATAAGGGTAAGGATTTCCCCTGCCCTTTATATGTTCCTCAAAGCTTAAATGCATCTATGATTAGAGAAGGAAAACATAGTTTATCTCCTTGATTCCTAGGATCAAACTTTTTCGACCGAAAAATTACACCGTCTTCAGCATCCCATTCATTATAATGAAAATTACCTGCTTCATCACAATATTCAAGTAAAGTAACTTTATAACCTGCCTCTGCAAACATGTTAGATAGTGTTCGATAATTATGTACAATTTTATGACTTGCAGCCGGATGATCTTTTGGACCAGGCCCCCCTATTTTTACAATATTTTGATAATCCACATCTAGAAAATATCCATCTGGAACCGCACACCGGATATAACCTGAAGGTTCTAGGTATTTATAACAAAGTTTAGCAGCCTGAATACCTTCTTCAAATGTTAAGTGCTCCCACACGTGTTCAGCTAGAATCGCTGTTAAGGAATTATGAGAAAACTTGTTTTCCCATGTGGTCTCATCTATTAAATTGAGCTCTTCTTCCTGTGTATGTAACCAACCTGGATTATTATTGTATTCCCCTGCTCCGATGACAACTTTGATTTCCTTTTCTATTACCACCAGTTTCCCTCCGATTATTTCTTTTTCACTTTTCCCTCTGCTTTCTTTCTATTCTCAGCCACTCTAAATTTAACGATTTCGCTAATTAAATCATATGGCAGCGGTTTGTCTTTAGGGAACTGGACTGCTCCTTTTGAGCTTTTATAATCTGTAAATTTATGTTGAAACGCTGCGATGCCACTTGAGGTTGGATAGAATCCTATATGATTTTTATTTGCAGCGAAATACACTAGATTTCCATGTAAAGCAAATGCAGGCATTTGGTAGCTTATCTTTTCAACTGCTTCAGGGGCAGCCTCTTTAATCACATTCCTTAGATTTTGAAGTATATCTTGAACTTCCTTAGGAAATTGCAATATGTATTCATCAATTGAATTAATGGTAATGTTATTTTCTTTCATAAAAATCTCCTTTCTAAAATACTAGGTTTTAACTACACTATATCAATTAATAGGTGAACCTTCAAAAATGCATTTTTTATATGCATAAGCCTTTTCTGAGCGTTTGTTTTTAATTGTGGTGAATTCTTAACCTTTGCCAAATTGATTCTCATTTCTTTTTTGAAACTCGTTGTAAGGTATCCCATATTTTTGATCGGACAAATCCAGCACAAATCCACCAATCAGGTAGGTTTAGTGAATTTGCCGTTTCTAAAATTTCCATCTTCATTTATCTTTTTTAATTAGCGATATAACTTTTTCTTCATTCATTGCTTGATTCCATTAGAATTCGTTCAAAGGTTACTTTATTATTTTCATTTTTCAAAAGGAACACATCAGGATTACGTAGATTCCGCCAATCATCAAATCCGAATTCATTATTAAAATGCTTTAATAGTAAAGACAGTAAATTTCCGTGTGTAACGATGATAGTATTTTGATGTGCACTTTTAAATACTCCCTCTACCACTTCTACGATTCGTTTCATTGCTTCTTTGCTTGACTCTCCACCTTCAAATTTCAATTGAAGATCATCAAACGTGTCTTTTAGTTTTTCAAACCAATCAGTAAGGTTATGGGTGCTTAATACACGTTCAGTTAATAGCTCGTTCGTTTCAATTTCAATATTGATTCTCTTAGCAAGTGCTTCTATCGATTGAACTGCACGCTTATATGGACTAGCGATAATCCGGTCAATAGGAACATCGCCAAAGAATTCAGATAGATGAATGGCTTGATTAAAACCTCTGTCTGTTAGTGGTGCTTCAGATGGCTGCCCTTTGGCCTCGCAATGCCTGATAAGATAAATTTTCTTCAATAAAATCTCTCCTGACTTTACTCTTCTATCGTCTTCCTAAAACCGTAAAATGCACGATATCCTTGTTCTTCGTAAAAAGTATGAGAAGTACTAGACGCAAGCATTTCTATTCTAGTTTTGGAATATAAACTGTGGACGTGCTGAAGTAATTTCTTCCCAATACCGAACCCTCGATAACTTTTGTCAATTAACAATTCACAAATATAGAGAGTGATACGTGTATCCGTAAAACCTCGAATATAGCCTACTATACCGTCACCTTCTGCTTCTACAACATATGATACATTTGATTTTCTCCATGCTTCCTTCGTGTCTTCGTTCTTTTCCACTAAGTTATTCCAGCCCTCTTCTTGGTTTAACTCTTGTATTCTATTAAAATCACTTTCTTCATAATGTCGGATATGTATCTGATTCATTCAATAAACCTCTCCCAAAATACTGCACAAAATGTTCATTTTTTAAAATTGGTACTGTTTGATAGACATTTAACCGGCTGGAATGCTTAACATCGGCTCCGAATCCGCGTTCGCGCAACTCCCTTCCGCTTCCACATTCCCAGTGAGTTAAAGCATTATCATTTACTCTATGATTAACATATCATTTTCATCAAAATTCCAGCTTTCAGCATAGGCTACCTCCCAATAGTACCCATCTGGATCTGAAAAGTATCCACTATATCCTCCCCAAAATACCGTTTGTGGGGCTTTTACAATCTTTCCTCCAACTTGTTCCACAGTTTCAAAAATCCGATCGACCTCTTCTGCGGATTTTGCATTATAAGCGAGAGTAATCCCAGAAAAACCTTGGGCTGTAGGAGGGTCGTTTTCATTGATATCCTTTGCCAGCTCATCTAAAGGATATAAAGCCAGTTTCGTACCTCCATTTTTAAAGAACACAATTCCTGGGCTTTCCTCTGAAACAGACGTTTCAAATCCTAATCCATCTCGATAAAACCTTAGAGACTGAGAGATATTTTTTACGCCTAACGTAATCAGGTTTATTCTATTCATTTTTTATACCTCCACTTCGTTAAAAAAACTACTTTATAAAAGCTAATTCTTGATTAATTACTTCCTGAATCTTTTTGTTTCCATAGGCACCGCGATGGAAAGCGTTGGTATCAGACCAGTATAGCTCTCGAAATGAAATTCCATTTTTCAGTTCAATCCCTAAAAATATTCGATTGCCTTCAAAAGCTTTCTCTTTATACATTTCCATGTGGTCTGTAACTGCTAATAAAAGCCATTCATTAAGAAACTTTTCCTTCGCTTCAGGCGAAAAAGTATGAATTCTGCGGCCGTCATCTGTGCTTTCAACATGGATATCCTTTACCAAATCCTTAATTGGATAAATATCTCCGATTGTTTTTGCGTCTTTCTTTTGATCTGCCACATAGACTTTATCGTTTGCAACCACCATGAAAGATGAAGGATAGCCCCTTACAGCATAAACAGTCGTTCCTTTTTCTAAATAGGCTGCATCGCCATTTCTCATTTTATGGTCACTACAGGCATTATCAGCCATTTTATAGGTAACTTTTCCAACCGGCTCTCCCTTTTCAATTTGAGTGCTTAATGGTTCATCCGATGCTTCTTCAAATTGGTGTTGATAGGTAACATCATTAATCTTTAACAGATCAACCCACTCAATTGCGCCATCAGGACAGCCAATGATTTGATTGCAGGAGGATAAAAACGTTGAAAGAAATAAGATGATTATTAGCCTTTTCATTCAAACACCTCCAAAATGATTCTCAAAAGTATATATTCATCATTTTAACCTGTTAATCCTTCCAAAAAATAGAAAAGCTTTACTCCTTTAAGAGTAAAGCTCTATTTTTCAAGTTCATCTAATATATTTTGATTTTGAGGATCTTCATTAAAGGTCAAGACCTCTTCAACAGGTTGGTAGGATTCACCATAAAAATGTTGATCCTTATAGGTATGAATCTTATTATATGTCTTTCTCATCGCTTCAAAAATTAGCTCTTCGGACTCTTTATTTGGTGCCCAATAGAGAATTTCCATTTTATTAACCTCATTTGTTGCTAATGACCGCCTTTGATAACCTATTGAGTTTGCGTGTTCAAAGCCCTCTCGTTTATAAAAATGCAGCCTTTTTCCTGTATCACTGTCTTCATAGCTAACTGGTTCAACTTCTAGAATGATTGCCTTTCCTTTTTGTTTCATTTTTTCTAACAGCTGATGACCGAGTCCCTGACCACGGGCATTTCTTGAAACAAAAAGATAATCAATAAATACAAAATCATCTAACTCTGCATACATCAAAACATGATTAGGTCCCTCATCCTTATGATAAATATCAGACCTCTCTCTTAATAATGTTTCCATATGCTCTTTCGACTTCATTTCCTCAATCGGAAAATATTGATTCAACTTCTCATACCAATGCATTATACTACTCCTCAGATAAAGTGTCTTAATGAGGAAAGTATGTGTGGATTTTCCATTTTTCATACAAATAGGTCTTCATATCTCTTTTTATTAATGTTCGACTCTTTGATATGATATAATCGCTTCTATTAACTTAAATTCCAAAAATCAGGAGATTAAAATGAAAACTGAAAAAGAAAAAATGTTGAGCGGTGAACTTTATTATGCCGCCGATCCGGAATTGTTGCAAGAACGTTTAAATGCCAGAAGACTTACCAGATTATACAATGAGACACTTGAAACCGATGAGGAGAAAAGGACTGCTCTATTAAATGAATTATTCGGCTCAACTAGAAAGAATATATACATAGAACCAACCTTCCGTTGCGATTATGGCTACAACATCCACGTTGGAGAGAATTTCTATGCAAATTTTGATTGTGTGTTTTTGGATGTTTGTGAAATTCGAATCGGAGATAATTGCTTTATTGCCCCTGGAGTAAACATTTATACAGCGACACATCCCCTAGACCCCAATGAAAGAATTTCAGGTAAAGAGTATGGAAAATCCGTAAACATAGGTCATAATGTTTGGATTGGCGGAAGAGCCGTTATCAATCCAGGAATCAACATAGGAAATAATGTCGTGATTGCCTCCGGCGCAGTCGTAACAAAAGATGTTCCTGATAATGTCGTGATAGGTGGAAATCCTGCTAAAATCATAAAACAAATTGAAGTATAAAGAAATGAAAAGAGCTTGGATCCAAGCTCTTTTTTACTATTTCCCTAATGAAAAACCTTGAAATAGCCGACCGCCAAATGGCTGTAGGATCTCATCAACCATTACTATAATCTTATTTTTATCACCCGTTTTATAAAAGCTATCGAACGCCTCGACAAAATGGTCTGCAAACTTTTCATCATAGTTTCTTAATGAACGAACTACCCATTTTGAAGTACCTATCCATTTTCGATTCGTTCTCAAGACAAATTCACTAACTAATTCAGCAAGTGTATTTGCAATAAAAATTTCCTCTGCTCTATTGGTACTCCCTATAAAATCGTCAAGTAAATCCGTAATAAAATAACGCTTTATTTTGATGGTTTCAGCAGACCATTCTTCTGGACCCTTCTCTAATAAATCATTTGCCTCTTGTTTTATGGACTCTATTATTCCACTATCAATTATGACGATTCCCTCTGAAACCATTTTAGGCAATGATGGTCTCGCTCGTTCACAATCATTTTTAAAAAACTCCTTATAAGAGGATAAGTTATGTACAAAAACCTCTATATTCCAACCAAAGTCAATGACTGACTCTCTATATGCCGATTTGAGATTCTTATCAAAGATAACGATATCAAGGTCAGATGTTGCTGTGGATTCTCCTCGAACGACACTCCCTGCTAATAAAGCTCCATGACAATTCGGGAAATGTTTCGAAGTAAACAATTCAGCTGCTTTGTAGGGTTCTATTCTATTTATCTCCCTCACCCCCATTTCTCTATAGTACTTTTTTAAAATAAATCAGTGTGGTATTTTCATTTAAATTCTTTTTAACACCTGTTTTTATGTATCCCATTTTTTCGTATAAGTAGCAATTACGCTCTTCTTCTAAAATGGTCGCCAATTCCCAGCTAATGGCTTGGGGAAACAATTCTTCTATAAGAGTAATAGCTTTCTGGGCAATCCCTTTCCCTTGGTAGGCAGGAAGAATAAACATTGGACTTATCCAGAAATGGAATTCCTCTTTCGATAGAATACATATGGCACCAACAAGGAAGTTATCGACAATTATTTTATAAAATCCACCATTAGGATTGTTTATTCTTGTTAATACTCGTTCAATTGTTTCGTTTGCTGGGTTTGTATGAGTATCCTGATATTTTTCCAACAAGGGCATAAATGCCTTTACCTGAATATCAAAAATCGCCTGTGCATCTAAGGTTGTTGCTTTGACTAGTCTAATGTCCACGTCCTCACATCCTACTTTATTTTACAGTTTCCCTGTGTGATATATCTCCTGCTACTACAATTTCATATCCATTTTCATTCATTTCTACAATCGTTAGACTCGTATCGTGAATAAATGGAGGTTCCCATAAGGTTTCTATTGACGCATTCTTAAAAAATGAATACATACATTTTATTAGTACTGAATGAGTAACTATTAAAATATTCCCAGATTTATATTCTCTTTTAATTCTGTTTAAAACACGAACAGCTCTTTCTCGTGTTTCTTCAAACGTTTCTCCTCCAACAGTGGTAAATTGATTGGGTGTGTTCCAGTATGACTCAAACTCATCTTCATACATTTCTTTAATTGATGAATGAGTTTTTCCTTCCCATTCACCTAGTTTAATTTCTTTGAGATCCTCATCGTAAATAACAGGAATATTCCTTTCACCCCGAATAAAATTGGTAGTAGCCTTTGTCCTCCCGCTTGGACTTGAAAAAATCGCTGTTAATTCTATATCCTTTAGTCTTTCACCTAAAGATACAGCATTTTTAATTCCATTTTCCGTTAGATTTGAATCCAACCAGCCTTGCATTCTTTTTTCTCGGTTCCATTCTGTTTCACCATGCCTTGTTATGTAAAGAGTTATCATATTGAACCCTCCCCTTATTTGATTAATTCACTAATAGCTTCGACTAGTTTTCTAGTTGTCTCTTTTAACTTCGATTCATCTTCTATAACAGTCTCATCATCTGAATAGAAATCTGCAAATGATTGATCTTTATATCTAGGTACAACGTGCATATGGTAATGAGTTAATTCATTAAATATCCCGCCATTTTGGCAGATAGTAATCCCATCTGGATTAAACAATCTTTTTATTGCTTTTGATAGAAGAATAGATACCTTCATAATTGCATTGGCAGTATTTTCGTCAAGTTCTTCCACGTCATGAACATGTATTTTAGGCAATATTAAAATATGCCCTTCATTATATGGCTCATAGTCTAGGAAACAACATACATATTCATCTTCAAAAACAACATGAACCGGCAAATTTTGATTTGCTAAATTACATCCTAAACATTCCACTTTTTTCACAACCTTTAAATTCTAATAATTCCACTTTAACAAAAAAAAGGCCGTCTCTCTCGACCTTTATAAAATATTTTGAAGTGTTTGTAAAATATATATAATAAATTGATAAATCAATGTGAATAGCTGGGATAAGAACTCAAACAAGGAATCAAACATAAATCTACATCCTTCCATAACATCCTGCCATATCTTATGCTTACTTGGACAAGTATGAAACGGATAAAAGTGTACTTTTTTACAATCCAATAGAAATAATAATCTGGCTGATACTAACAATTATAATACTCTGACCGAAGCCGCTTATGATTCCTGTCGTAAACCTTAATGAATTATTACTCATTCGAAGTTTCTTTTTTTGGGTCCAGCCATCCAAAACCATTGGAAAATTTAATATTATCCCCAACCAAAGAGATAAATTCAAATTAACGAGTAATAATATCGGAAAAAATAAATAACCCAATAATATCCCTGTGCATCGTGCACACAAGGGGAGAGTATACCCTTTTATGGTTAGACTTCTAGACTTCATCCGATGACAAGGTACAAGATCCATTAACCACTTCAATTTAATTACAATCTGGTCCACAGTCACAATCAGGTCCTCCATCACAATCTGGTCCGCAATCGAAATCGTAGCAGTCTGGTGTACAATCATCCTTCTTTTTACGATACTTCTTTTTTCCATAATAAAACAGGACAAACAGCAGCAATAAAATACCCACTGCCATGGCAAGCAGGCCAAATACCATTTCCCCATTAAGTAAAAACGTAGTTCCAACCACAAATGAAATAATCATTCCTGTTAGCAAAAGAAAAAACATTACTCCCACCTTTTTCTCTAATAAGTTCTCTTATTCTTTAACATTACGATTCCTACAATAAGTAATAGAATTGGTCCAATAACAAGAAATTTAAATACACCAGGAGTTGCTAAACAATATAAACTGAGCGGCAATGCCCAGATAGAACAAATAATAAGTAGATTGTGTTTCAAGGTAAGGCTTGCGTAAATCGCCAACATAATGGGCGATAAGTACATAATAGTGAAAGATGTAAAGACATCTGGGTCCACACTTGAATGCGTATATGGGTTATAAACTAAGATAAAACTGCAAAATAGCAAACTTCCAATCGATCCAACAACCCCTATCAGTCTCAAAATCTTCACTACTTTCCCCCCTAAAAAACACTTTTATCTATTTATATTCCATTGAGTTGTTAAAAAACCTTTTTCTAATGAAAAGAAAAAGGAGCGGCTATTATGTGCCACTCCCTTCGCCAAATTAAAATTCGGGAAGTCGATCAAGATTGTTTTCTTTTATTCCATCCGGTTCGCTTCGAATGATATCTCTGCCGTATTTATGAAAAACATCTACATGTGAGATCTGACCTGATTTTGCTTCAGTTAGAGCCGTAATGTAATCCAGCTCTCTACCTGTACTTGTTTTAAAAGCAATAATATCCCCATCATCGTTTTTCTTAACCGCAACAAATTCTTCTTTTCCATCAAGATTGCCTTGACCCGCCTCTAACTGTGCTTGCTGCTCACTTTGCTGTTTATACTCTTCATAGATTTTTTCATAATTCTTATCTTCCATTTCCGCCACCTCCGAACGTATGTTAGTATTTTGATGTTAATGGTTAATAAATATTCAAGATACATAAAACTGACTAATTTTTTTATTAAAGATTCTCAGCAACAAGGACCTGTTTTTCCATATACTAGAGCTTTTCCTACTTATCGGCGATAATAGTTTTATTAATGTAAGGAGTGAAGAAGAATGATGAATTTTGATAAATTCCATAATCCTCAAAAAAATGGAGAACTCCTTTCGGAAATTACAGGTAAACAACTAGATATAGATAAGGTCATCACAGAGACAGCGCAGCTTTTCCAGCGATGCATTGAAAATAAGCCTATTCCTCAAGTCAACAAGGTACCTTTTAAAGTTCCTTTTTCAAAGAAAATCATTGAGAGATTATTTCGGTTATTCGCTAAGCCTTCGAGCATATTGGAACCAACACAAATAAACATCGATCCTGAAGGAAATGTGTATCCTGAATGGAAGCTAAAACTAGATGACGAATACGGAAACTTACTGAGTGGGATTACAAGGGAAGTAAATATTAAAGATTTTGGCGGGATTGGGGATGGAAAAACAGACAATACAGCAGCTTTTAAAAATGCGATTGGAAATGGCAGGGTAAAGGTAATTGTTCCTGCGGGAATCTTTATCACAAAAGGTATCCTCCTTCCGTCATGGACATGCCTTATAGGTGCCGGAAAAGGAAGAACAACAATTAAACTGCATGAGAGTTCCTCCAAAGGAACGAGATTAATTACCAACTCAAACCATTGGAAAGGAAATAATCATATTTTTGTACAGGGAATGAGTTTAGATTGGAATGTTGAAAGGCTCGGAGATGTAAAAAAGACGAGTACTTGGGGAAATCATTCAAGCTGTTTGACCTATGCAAATGTCACATATGGCTGGATAAATGATGTTGAAGGAATTAATTCAGGACTTCATTGCTTTGATATTTCCTCTACCCTGTACAATTATGCTGGGGACGGATATCGTGGTAAAGGTGGCAGCAAATACGTCTGGCTCGATAACCTAAATGGGTATGGATTTGGAGATGACGGGGTTACCACCCATCATAGTGATTACATATTTATTTCCAATTCTCATATGTGTGATCCGAGCGGCCGTGCACATCATAAGGGTTTTTCAAATTCAAATGGGTTCGAAATTGATGATGGATCGAGGAATGTTCTATTGGTTAATAACTCAACTGCAAGATGCTTTGGGGGCATTGAAATTAAGGCCCATCAAAATTCATCTGCTGCCTCAAACGTGAAAATCCTAGGACATATTTCTGTCAACGATAACCGATCCTATAACTTCCGTCATATCGGACACCACAAAAGCACAGATACTGAGTCAAAATCGGCATACAATATTACTGCTATGAATCTTGCCGCCATTAGACCGATTTTCACAGATTTATATAAGGGTTCCACGCCACGCGGCTTGGTAGTGTCTGCCTATAAAAATGTCGTTATCAACCACTTTACATTGATTGGCGACCCTGATTACGACTACAAAGGCAACCCAATTATTGCGATACAGTACCGTGCAAGGAATGTGGTACTAAGTAATCTTTCACTAAAGGGGTTTAAAAGTGCCAGTACAGATATTAAAGTTTACGGAGGGGTAAATCGGGCTGATTCAGTCTCAATAAATAATGTTGTGGTTCATGATTCTGCACCGAAAATAATTGATATTGGTACAGACGTAAAAGATATACAGATGAGGAAGTGAATCAACTAGAAAAAGCGTCAAAGATATAATTATCTATGACGCTTTCCCTCTTTTTCAACTACAATTTCGTCAACCAGCTTTTCTGCTACTTTTCGATATAAATTACTCATGTGTACGAGCGAAGAAATCATAAGTACCTGCTCGAGGTAAGGAGCGTTCCGATCCTCCATTTTTGATACTTCTTCATTTACATCCTTGACACGCTCATTGATATCCTCATTAAAATCAGTAACGTTTTTTTGGGAGAGAGCTAAATAACTATTATAAAAAGATTCTATTTCTATATCCTCTTTGATAATCCTTTTATTTATGCCATCAAGCGTGACCTGAATATCGTTAATGGAAAGAGCTCCTTTTAGTTGATAAATTAAACTCATCAAAATCAAATGCTCTTTTGAATACTTCTTATTTTTAATTGGAAAGATCAGTTTCCCTTTCGCATAATTATTGATCATTGTTTTCGTAAGAACTTTTTCCTCTTCATTTCGCTTTGAATCTGCAAATTTGTTTTCAAATAACTGTATTACCTGATCCATATACAAATCAATATTCGGTATTTCATCTATCGTTAGGTTAGATTCCAATCCAAGCTGGTCGAGTATATCATTGATTTTTTCCATAACAAAAACCCCGATTCTAGTGTTCTCTGATTAACATTATATCGTAACAATTATCCATTGACTAGATGGTGTTTTACGAGTATCATTATAAGTAGTTATCAAAACTACATGTTGTATTAGGAGGGTTTTCACTTGAGCAATTTTATTCGGGAACCAATTAATGGACTGACTCATTTAACTGGAGCATTGTTATCGTTTGTAGGACTTCTTGCGATGGTGATCAAAGTGTCGAGTACGACCTCGTCAACGATGGCCATTACGGCTGTCATTATTTTTGGTGTCAGCATGATCCTCCTTTATTCTGCTTCCGCCACCTACCATATGGTAATAGCTAAAGATCATGTAATTGCTTTTTTAAGACGACTCGATCACTCGATGATTTTTATTTTGATTGCAGGTACCTACACACCTTTTTGTTTTATCAGTTTAAATGGAACAACCGGTAATATCCTATTTTCAATCATTGCCGCGATAGCTTTAAGTGGAGTTGTTTTTAAAATGGTATGGTTTAATTGTCCGCGCTGGATTTCTACAGCACTGTATCTTGTCATGGGCTGGATGATTGTGTTTGTATTCTCACCATTAGCAGGAAGCATGGACTCGAAGGGTTTATTTTTATTAATACTCGGAGGTATTTTTTATACAATCGGCGGTGTCATCTACGGGGCTAAGCCAAAATTCCTTCAATCCAAATACATGGGCTTTCATGAGATTTTCCACATCTTTATCATGCTTGGCAGTTTGTCTCACTTCTTATGTGTGTTTTATTTTGTAATATAAAATTGAAAAACGCCCCTAGAGGCGTTTTTTACTTTGAATTAAGAGTTCTTTTTATTATCTCTTGCTGCTTGTTTCCTTGCTTTCTTGCTTAATCCTTGTTCTGCACCAAATTCTGTGTCTGCTTTGCTTCCTCCAGTATGTGGTTGTTTACGATTGTCATTTCGATTTGTCAAAGTAGTAATTCCTCCTTTTATGTATGTTGACAAGCAACATCTTTATACTGCTTAAAAGGGAAGGTAATTATACCTATTTTCGCTTTATTCCTTTACCAAATAACATCATTAAAATAGTTTTAAGATCTGCATTCTGGAGATACAGTCTTTTATAAGAACCTAAGAATTCTGTTTGAAGTTTGGTCTCGATTACTTTATTTTCAAAGGAAACAAATGGAACCTGCACTTATCCCAGCTAATAGGATTCCTTGATTCCAGGCTTTTCTCAATATGGTAGACTCCCTCTAAATAAGGCAGACCAAATCCACGTGGATCTATCTGCCTTAATACACTTACTTATTAACAAGAGCATCAGGAGCCTTATCGGCCACAAGATTTAAATAGATGTTGTGCTCAAGAAGCGCCTTTAACCCGCATAGTACCATTGTGTACCCTCCCATTGAATCAACGGCTTGGTTTACCATTTCATCTCCACTTCCAGAAAAACCTGAGTTGGTAATCGAGACAAAAGTTTCATTATCATTTCGAGGAGAAAATATCCACTCAACTTGGGTGCCGTCGGACCACTCTATCCGAATTAACCTGTTTTGCTCTATTTCCTTAACAAGCAAGTCATCTCCAACACCATACATTTCCCAATCCCATCTAATACGCTTACCCGATTCTAATCTCCCACTGCTTTTGGTGAACCAGAATTTTGTAGTAATTTCAGGGTTAATAAATGCTTCGTATACTTCTTCGACCGGTCTGCGAATTAACATTTCTGCTTTAACAACGGGTATTTGATTCAATGTTCTCATTGTAATTACTCCTTTTAGTATTAGTTGCTTAATTCATAGCTTAGTCTCACTTTGATTTCTAATTCGTTGATTATTTAAAACTAACTTCTTTTAATACTTTTGCAGATAATCGTTCAGCGATTAATTGATATCCAGCAGGGTTGGGATGTAAGGAATCACTGAAATAGTTACTTTTTGGTTTGTTTTGAAATAGGTCTAGAATAGGAACAAAGTAAGTCTGCTCATAATCACCAGCCACCTTGACTATCTCATTGTTCCAATGTTCTATCGTGCTTAGAATTTCCTTCTGATTTGGATATTCTATATAGGGTTGATATAGACCTAGCACAAAAATAGGAGCAGCAGAATTGCCTTTTCTTATGTTTTCAATGATCCTATGAAGATTGGTTGTGAATTTAACTTTTCCCTGATTGATTCGTTTTACATGAAGTGGATTAAATTGAAATTCTGCACTCTTTCTAAAATCATTCGTTCCTATGTAAAGAATAATATAATTTGCCTTTTTTATTTGCATGTAAATTTTTTTATCCTTCAGCTGTTCGAGAATATTATCGGTTGTATACCTAGGTATAGCAAAGTTGCTCACTTTAACAGGAGTATTCAGTTTTTCTTGCAATTTTACTTTAACTCCTTCTATATACCCCTTTTTTGCAGGGTCCCCTACTCCATGCGTGATTGAATCACCGAGGGCTACAAGGTTAATCTCCTTTGTACTGGCCGACGAACCACGGAGCCCGGTATAAGTCCCAAACAGGACCAAAATTATACAGAATAATACGACATAATTTTTCATAATAAAACTCCCAGTTGTGTTGACTTATTTAGGAGTTTTCCCAGTGGCACCTGCACTCATGTAGTATCAATAAGAATTAACTCCAGATGGTATTCAGTTTGTTATCTAACTCATGGATGGGACCCGAAAATATGCTAGGGGGTCTATCAAATCATCTGTAAAAACACCCGTATTTCTAAGAACAGTCTCTACATATTGTACTCCTTTTGGGTTAGTAGGATTTCTAATATTCATAAATAGATATTCCATAGGTTTATATAATAATCCTTTATTGAATGGGACAAAAAAGAGGAAATCCCCTTTTTAATGGGAACTCCTCTTAATACGTGTAATTGGATTTTTCTTCTTCATGATTCATTATTCTTTTTAACTCCTCTAGTAAAACAATAGCATGATTATATACAGGATCCTTTGCACCGTACAGGAGAGTAACTTTCCCCTTTAATGTCATTGTAATGATTTCATCTAAAATCTTCTGTTTCTGTTCATCCGTACGCAATTCCTCTAAGTATTTCGTTCGAAACTCCTCAAACAACTCAGGCTTATGACAAAACCACTTACGAAGCTCAGGACTTGGAGCAACCTCCTTCTCCCATGCCGTCAGCTTCGCCACCTCCTTTGAGATCCCACGTGGCCAAATACGATCAACTAAAATCCGAAAACCATCAGACTCATCATACGGTTCATAAACTCTTTTCAAGAACAAATTACCCATTAGAACCCCTCCTTATTAGGCTTTTCGGGACACTGTCCATTCCACGTGGACACTGTCCACGACCGGTGACAGGCACCATAATATTTTTTAGTCCTCGTCCTTGATGTCGTGGTCTTCGGGGATGGGTTCGCTTAGGATTTCTTCGACTAGGTGTTTGTATTTTTCGATTTGTTTTAGGTGGGTGTTGAATTGTTCTTTGTTGATGATCCACTCTTCTCCGTCATGGATGGCACGGATTTTCTTTTGTTTGATTAAGGCTTCAATGGTTGACTCTGGCATATTCAGATATTCTGCTGTTTCTTTAATGGTTAGATACATATGGTTCATTCCCCGTCCGTAAAGGTGATTTTATTTACTACTCTTCCCGCTCTTCCTTTTGTTGTGACTGCCTGAGACAGTGAGTTTAAGATTGCTTCCTCTGCTGCTTCTGCCGCTCCCGTAAATAATTGGTTCATCAGGGGATGTTCTTCACGAAGTTGGAGCCTTTGTTCCGTCATTTCTTCAGTAAAATGTTCTGATTTATGAGCAGTTGAAAACGCGATGACGATATCACCGCTGCCATGGCTAAAATGACTTCCGGTTCTGCCAAGCCCAATGCCACAGCGTTTTGATAAACGCAATAACTGCCTGTCACTTAAAGGTGCATCTGTTGCGAGCACAATGATAATCGAGCCATCTGCCGTTTCCGAAAGTCCCTCCACTTTTAAATAACGTAATTTTTGAAGTTCTTCCTTTTTACCAAAATTACTAAGGACTAAGCACCCTATCGTGTATTCATCAATGGTACGCGAAGACGTACCAATCCCACCTTTGTAACCAAAGCAAATCATCCCTTTACCGGCACCAACAGCACCTTCTTCGACCTGATTATCTGAAGCATTTCTAATCGCGTCAATCGCATGCGCCGGCTTTACAGGAAATTTCCGTATCGAATTCAAATAACTATCGTTACACTCCCCAACAACTATGTTAATGGTACCTGTTGTTTCCCCAATTTCAGGATTCTCAGCCAGCATATATTCTAAAGTTCCTTGGGTGACTGCAGGTACTGCAAACGTATTCGTCAGCATAATCGGCGATTCAAGCTGTCCTAACTCATTGACTTGAACAAGGCCAGTTGTTTTCCCAAACCCATTAATCACATAGCTTGAAGCTGTTACTTTCTGTTTAAATACATTCCCTTTATGGGGGATTATCGCTGTAACTCCTGTACAGGCATAGTCTTCTCCTGCTTCATCCAGAGGATAATCCAGCGTTACATGTCCAACCATTACACCCTCAACATCGGTTATACAATTTTTGGAACCTGTTGGAAGCCTGCCTACACTTATTCCTGCCTGCCTGATTTTCATCCTAACACTCCTGGCCGATGGTCAAGAAAGTTTTGGTAAGCAAAACCTCTCACCTCATCCTCTTTAAAGTGCTTTAATAATTCATTAATCAGATTTTGCGATTTCGATGCGTCCTCTAAATTCGTGATAAACGTTGATATTCCGTCGAAATCTGAGCCCAACCCAATGTGCTGCGCACCACCTAATGAACAGAAGTGGTCGATATGTCTGACTAGGTCTGTAATTTTCACCTCACCAAATTCTTTTACAAATGGAGGGTTATAGATCACATGAACCATAGCGTTTCTTTTAAACATCGCAGTGGCCTGGTCATCCGTTAAATTACGTAAATGATGGCAAAGCGTTCGTGAATTAGAATGGCTTGCGATTGGATACTTGGCTAATTCGATGACCTCCCAAATCCCTTTGTCGCTTAGATGAGAGATATCTGTCAGGATTTGATGATCATTATTAAACTGTACAATCTCTTTACCAAAAAGCGTAAGTCCGCCTCCACGTGGTTCTCCTGCACCATCTGCAGCTAAATTAGCATTATTCCATGTCAAACCAACTGAACGAACACCCAGCTGATAAAGGATATGAAGCTTCATTATATCGTTACCGATAGCATCCACACCTTCAAGTGTTAGCATGGCACCAATTTGGCCGATATTGATTCGTTCAAAATCAGACCATTCTTTGATATGAACCATGTCCTGGTTTTTTCCGAGTACTTCCTTGTAGAAATAATCTATTTGCTCTATCGCAGTCTGAAACTTATGGTCCGACGGAATATCCGGATCAATAAAAATCGCAAAACACTGAACCTTGACTTGCCCTTGATGTAATCGAGATTTATTGGTCTGTAATTCTTTCGAATCAGCAAAACGCAGCGAGCCTTTTCCTTCAGACAATTTAAGTAATGCATCACAATGCAGGTCAATTATTTTCATGATGAGCCGACTCCTTTTTTAAAAATTTTATCATAAATAACAAGGAAAGGTTAAATAAGGAAAACATTATACCCAAATACTAGTGTTTTCATAGTGAATTTATACCAACAAAAATAACATTTAGAATATTAAAAATTACCTATCAAACATAGTAAATAAATCGTAGAATTATGTATACACTACATTAGTGGAGGTGAATTTACCTATGACAAATAAACCAATTCATTATGATGGAAGTATTCAAAACACTGAATCATCCGCTAGCACCACACCAGTAAATGAGCCGTTTATTTTAACTGATGAAATTCGAGCAAATATTAGTGGTAATCCTTATATGAGCGAAAATAATAACTAACCAGTAGACGGGATTTGCAAATAGGCAAATCCTTTTTTAATTATCATAAAAAATTCTCCATGTATATAATAGGCACCCGCATATAATTTAATTCACAGCACAAACTAGAATGCAAGCTATATAAGGAAAGGAACGGTACGAAAATGACAAAAGTATTGTACATAACAGCTCATCCCCATGATGATACTCAATCTTATAGTATGGCCGTAGGGAAAGCATTTATTGATGTCTACAAAGAGGTTAATCCGGATCATGAAATTATTAATCTGGACCTTTACAAAGAAGACGTTCCACAAATTGATGTAGATGTCTTCAGTGGCTGGGGAAAACTTCGCTCAGGCACGGACTTTGCTGAACTTTCCGCAGATGAAAAAACAAAAGTCGGCAGGCTTTCTGAGCTTAGTGAGCAATTCATTTCTGCAGATAAATATATATTTGTCACGCCTTTATGGAATTTCTCCTTTCCACCTGTCATGAAGGCCTATCTTGATGCAGTATCGGTTGCAGGTAAAACATTCAAATACACCGAAAAAGGTCCAATTGGTCTGTTAACGGACAAGAAAGCATTACATATCCAAGCACGTGGGGGCATTTATTCAGAAGGTCCAGCAGCTGCAATGGAAATGGGACACCGCTATCTTGAGATCATAATGCAATTTTTTGGAGTCCCATCTTTTGAAGGGTTATTTGTTGAGGGTCATAATGCAATGCCTGACAAAGCACAAGAAATCAAAGAAAACGCGATAGCACGTGCTAAAGATTTAGCTCATACCTTTTAAGAGCCAACATTTGGCTCTTTTTATTTATTTCACTCCTTTGATTTTTTACATGCCATTTTTCTAGTTTACGTGCCGTTTTCTAAGTTTACGTGCCAAAATATAGATTTACGTGCCAAACTGGATCCAACACCACCTTAATCAACTAAAAAGCCTGGCGAGTGCCAGGCCAAGCTAACGTTTGAGGCAGTTTTTTTGTGTTGAGCATGATTCTAAATCTAATTTAAATGACCTTTTTTCCAGAAAAACCCTTTTATGTGTCGAATTTTTCATTTACGTGCCGTTTTCCAGTTTTACGTGCCAAATTATTGATTTACGTGCCAAACCATACTTCCGCCACCACCCAATCTATGTACCCGCCAATAAATCATAAAGGGTACAGGCTATGATTTTGGTGGCAGCTTGTAGATCAGATAAACGAATATTTTCATCTGCTCGGTGTCCATTTGCCTCTTCTAGCACTTTTGGTCCGACTCCAAACATAATCGTAGGAATTCCTGCCGCATAGAAGTGGCGAGCATCTGTATATAACGGTACTCCGTGGATCGGTAGCTCCCCCTCCTCCTTCAAAATCGATTGCCAATTTGCAGCCAAAGCTTGAACTAATGGTGTATTCTCCGGAACTGGTCCAAAGCTTTTTGCATGGAGGATTTTTCTGAGTTCTACTTTTATTCCAGGAATATCCGATACAGCTTGATGGACCATTTCTCTAAACTCAGTTTCTGCAGAAATGAAGTCCTCTTCGGGAATTAATCGCCGGTCCACTCGAATCGTGCATTCATCTGGAACTACATTGGTGTTTATTCCGCCTGAAATTAGCCCGACATTCAAGGTCGGAAAGTCAATGCCTGGTATCGATGATTTTTTTTCTGTAAGTGTCTTACGATAATCATATAAAACATTTACGATTTTAGTAGTTGCTTCAATTGCATCAATTCCTGTATGCGGTAGGGCTGCATGTGCTGACTTTCCGGTTGTTTTGATTTCAAAATGCAAACATCCATTATGTGCATTAACAGCCGAATAAGTGAACCCGGCAACGATGGCTTGATCAGGCTTGATATAGCCTCGGTCTATTAGCCACTTGGGACCTATTTCTCCTCCTGTTTCTTCATCAAATGTAAACGCAAGATCCACTCTCCCAGATAACGGATAATCAAGTTGTTTTAAAGCAAGCACCGCATAGGTATAAGCAGCAATATCAGACTTTGACACAGCTACCCCTCGCCCATACATTTTTCCATCCACAATTTCTCCTCCATATGGGTCGACACTCCACCCTAAACCAGGAGGAACAACATCTCCGTGTGCGTTTAAAACAACATTTGTTCCTTCACCAAAGACTGTTGGGGCAAGGACGTTAGCCATGCTAATCATCCCATTTGCTTTTACACTCTCTTCGTCTACTTCTAGGAGAGACACATTTTCAAACCCAAGCTCGGAAAGCTGTTTCTCTAGAACTTTGGCTATCGGCAAACAATCACCAGCTGGATTATCGGATGGAGTCTGCACTAATTTTTTTAAAAAAGCGACTAGATCTTCCTCATGGTCCTCTATCCACTGCACCAGCTTTTCTTTATCCTGATTCATATAATCCCTCCTCAGCGGTTGTACGCTAATTGATGTAATAATTGTATGAGTACTTCTAGACCTATTTCTAAGTCTTTTGCCGAAGTAAACTCGAGCGGTGAATGGCTAATACCGCCATGACTGGGAACGAATAGAATTGTCGTAGGGCAAACTCGTGAAAACAGCTGGGCGTCATGCCCCGCACCGCTATTCATCCAATGTGAGGAAATAGTTCTTCGAGTGCAGATAGTTTGAATGATTTCGTTAAGTTCACTATCCATCTGGGCAGGCTGAACTTCATGCCATTTCTCTACCTTTATATCCAAACTGTGCTTTTTGGCTATGTTTTGATACGCATTGGAAAATTGCTGACAAAAAGAGCGCAAAACCATTTCGCTGGGATGTCTGGCATCGACTGTAAACTGAACTTGATTTGGAATTACATTTGGTATATTAGGCTCCACAAATAGCTGTCCCACACTTGTTACAAGATCCTCATCGTATTCCTTCATACTTTCGTATAAGTCATGAATCATGTTTACCGCTCCATGAAGGGCGTCTCTTCTCCATTTCATTGAAGTCGTACCAACATGATTAGATTCACCGGTTACCGTTATCCGGAATCGTTTTTGTCCGACAATGGCTTTGACAATTCCAACTGATTTTTCTACTTTTTCAAGAGTGGGTCCTTGTTCGATATGTAGTTCTATAAAAGTTTTGATATCATTACGGACCCTGAATTCAGAAAGTCCAAATCCTCCAGCCATCATAGCTGTCTCAAAGCTAATACCCTCCGAATCCTTGATTTCACTAATATCTTTAAAGGAATAGACTCCAGTCATCATACCTGAACCCCAGCAAGCTAGCGGAAAGCGGCTGCCTTCCTCTTCGCAAAAAGAAACTACTTCAAGGTTTATGGCTGGCTGCCCATACTTCTTTTTTAAATAGTCTAATGCCATTATTCCAGCAATAATTCCATAAGCACCATCATATTTACCGCCTGATTTAACGGTGTCAACATGAGAGCCAATTAGAATAGTCGGGGCATTCGGATTAGGAGTAGCCAATCTCCCAAATAAGTTTCCAATAGAATCATAATTTGTCAGCAGCCCAGCTTCCTCCATCCACCCCTTTAAGGCTTGCTGGGCTTCCTTCCAAGGCTGAGAATAAAGTGTTCGAGTAACGCCTCCATCTGGCTCTTCCCCAAAAGAGGCTAGCCACTCTATTGCCTCTTTTAGATTAGTGGGGAACTGAGCCATAAAATCCCTCCTTTTGGTGGATAAACTCACCATATTTCTCTTTTGCTTCACCTCTCTTATCGTCATAAATTACTTTTCCTCGTAAAATTGTTTTCTTTATTTTTAAATTAAATGTTTTATTTTCATAGGGGGAATATTGATTTCGAAAAGCAATTGAAGCCGGATCGGCAATCGTTGTTTCATCTAATGAAATCAAGGCAAAATCCGCATCCAATCCGGGTTGTATTCTTCCTTTTTTTCCTGATATTCCAAACCGTTCAGCAACATTAGCTGTCCCTAATGGAAGAACTTTTTTAAGGGGAATCTGCCTTTTAAGTGCCTCATCCAATAAGGCTAGCCAGGTAAACTGTACGCCTTGGATTCCACCCCATGCATTCCAAATGGAGTCTGTATTTTTCATAGAAAAAAGACAGGGTGAATGATCGGAACCAATGGTATCAATCCAACCATTTGAAATACAATCCCATAGCCCTTCTACTTCTTCCCTTGGTCGAAGCGGCGGAGCACATTTGAGAATAGCACCAGTTTTTAGGAAATCTTCTTCATCAAAAATTAAATAATGAGGACAGGTTTCAACCGTAACGTTTATCCCGCTTTTCTTTGCTTCCTGAATTTTTTCGACTACTTTAGCTGAACTAATGTGGACGAAATGAATAGCTGTACCATATTTTGCAGCCAACTCAAGGGCATAGTCGACTGCCCTCTCTTCTGCTGAAATTGGCCTGCTGGCAAGAAAGGCACTTCTCTCACTCATACCATTTTGTTGTTTATAAAATGCTGTAAGACTATCAATTTCATCCTGCCATTCTGCGTGCAGGGCAAGGATTTTCTTTTGTTCCAAGGCTATTTTCATAGCTTGCTTTAATTGGTCGGGTCGGACATATGGAAAATCATCAATACCGCTATCTGACATAAATACCTTCCAGCCGATCAGCCCCTCACACATTGTGGAAAGTTCTAAGGAATTGTTAACGTTACTGTCCGTTAATCCACCCCATAATGCATAATCAATATAAGACTTAGAGATTAAGTATTCTTTTTTAAGGTTTAGTTTTTCCACATTTGTAATGGATGGAGAGCAATTCAGCGGCATATCAAAAATAGTTGTAGTCCCGCCAATGGCTGCGGCACGACTTCCCGTTTCAATTCCCTCCCAATCGGTTCGACCTGGATCATTAAAATGAACATGTGCATCGATAAATCCCGGGACCACCAAACAACCGCTTGCATCAATGATATTTACATGGGTTTCTTGGAAGGGTTCGTGTTCACTTTCGTAGAGCGTATAAATTACGCCATCTTTAATTTTAATACAGACATTCCGAAATCCTTCTTCCGTAAAAACATATCCGTTCTTCACCCAAAGTTCTGTTTTCATTTTTCCTCCTAACTCCCTCGGTAAGTACTGTACCCTCCTGGTGAAATCAAAAGCGGCACGTGATAGTGAGAAGCCGGTTCAGAAATACCAAATCGAACGGGAACACAATCCAAGAATGAGGGATCTTCAGCGGAAGTTCCGCGATTTCGGTAATAGTCTCCTATATAAAAATGAAGTTCATAGATTCCTTTTTTCATATTGTCTCCCTCCAAAAGAGGCCGATTTAATCTGCCATCCTCATTTGTATAGGAAGTTAGGATGTGCTCTATCTTTTTATCTCGACTAACTCGTACTAACTCTACCAACACACCACTAGCGGGTTTGCCAATACTTATGTCAAGGACATGTGTTGTCAGCTTCCCGATCATTTTTTTGACTCTCCCTCAGATTCGAGGTCATCACGTGTCATGGAAAAACATTGAAAGCCATATGGAGGACGAGGTTCTGTAAATACTTTTCCTTCCAGTGAATCAGGAATTTCATCTAAAATGGTTTCCCATGTGCGGTTATTCGATTCAAAGCGAACCTCTAGTAACTGTGGAAAGCGTTCTAGGATTCTAGTACCAATTCGGTAAATTAGATTTTGAATGGATGGAGAGTTCTGCTCATGAAAGACAGAGTAAGCAATATCTCTTACTTGTTCTGCAGCTACATACCCATCTGATGAATTTCCTCGGGCATCGTCGATATTGTTATAGCGCCAATCAATATTTAAAAAGATAAACAGAGGTCGATCATAGGATTCTGGTAAGGTGGTATATTCATCCTTGAAATAGCCGTAAAACGAACTGCCCTTTACCTTTATAAGCTTGAGACCCTTCAAACTGCTTATGTGATGGGAGGTGATAATTTCATCTTTTTCACGTTTCACTTCAATGGTGGTCCCAGCCTGTTCATTTAATGAATAGCGAAACACAAGTGGACTAGGCTCGAAGGATTCATTCGTCCGGACGGGGAGCTCTTCAAAGGAAATTTGTTCCCCTGAGATATTAATGCCTGACATATGTGAATAGGTCTCAAGAAAGCGGTGTGCGACAAATTCAAGGAACCCCTCTTGTGTTGCTCCTTGATAATCTCCGGCATGCTTGAGGATGAAATTTTTCATCGAGTCTGTTGCAACAACTAAAGTGTTATCACCATCTTTAAAAGAGGAAAAAAATGCTTCTCCTTCAATCGCGACCTTTACATTCATTCCAAAGAGGATATTCTTTCTACCTGAAAAAGATGATTCAGGAATAGAACGAATACTGGTTAGTGGCTTTGCGTAAGTCCGATAAACCCAAACATCTGCTTTCCCATAGCTCATCGTTCTTTTCATATTCACAGCCTCCTTTTGTTTTTTGGAAAGGGTTAGTCACTGAAAGTTTTTTGAATTGGGTAGCTTCTTGGTTACCACTTTTTATAATTTCCTTTGATTGCGGACACTTATAGCCTCTATTAGTGACCACTTTTTCTATTTTCCTTTGAGTACGGTCACTTATAACCCTTATTAGTGACCACTATTTCTATTTTCCTTTGAGTACGGTCACTTATAGCCCTTATAAGTGACCACTTTTTCTAATTTTCTTTGATCGCGGTCACTTATAGCCTTTATTATTGACCACTTTTTCGAATTCCCTTTGTTTACGGTCACTTATGGCCTTAATTAGAAACCTCTTTTTCGACTTTCCTTTGTTTACGGTCACTTATGGCCTTAATTAGAAACCTCTTTTTCGACTTTCCTTTGATCATGGTCATCATGAATGCTTTATTCTCTGAAAATATCATTCAATCGAAAGCCGGCGATTTTATATACTTCATTTAAGGCGATGTTATATTCTTCCTCGAAAGAATTATGGACCCTTTGCTTCATTGCAGCTAGAATACTTTCCTTGCTTTGCCCTTTTACCGCCATAATAAAAGGAAATTTATATTTATTAACATACATCTTATTTAGGGAAACAAATTCCTCATATTCTTTCTTTGAAAGCTGATCAAGACCTACTCCAGCTTGCTCCTTTTCGGAAATCTCGGACATTTGCAATCTTGTTCCTAAATCTGGGTGAGCACGAAGTAATCTTAATTGCTTGGATTCCCCCGCATTTTGTACAATGTCAATCATTGTTTGTAAAAGGGTCTCACGTGATTCAAACGGAATATTTTCCCACGCGACCGAAGCCACCCAAGGAGAGTGTTCAAACACCCAGCCTACTTTTTGTACAAACTCCTGCTTGTTCATTTGATTTACTTCCTCACATCCAATCAATTCATTTAAATGCATGAAGCCTGCCAGCTCCTTTCAATATCCGAATACCTAATAAATCACCAGCTGTACTACAGTACAGCTGGTTTACTGTTAAAACTATATATATTCTAGACCCCCTAAAAATACCCACCTGTTCTTTCTCTATTTTTAAAATTCTTACATAAATAGCTAGGATATTTGTCAACTAACGGTGGTACAGCAAACTCGTCCTGCCATTTTTTCACTATAATAGCGAAATGACGAAATAGTATCTACATAAGTGTCATATAATCTAACAAGTTTTTTCAAAGGCTGTAACTTCAAAAAGTTTGTCAGCAAACCTGACAACATGGAAGAAATAATTGGTTTGATATAGAATAATGTATCTCACACTAATCATTCGGAATATCTTTTAGCCCGGCTGAGAACTAAACATCAATACATTGGAGAATGGAGAGGTCCTATGTCAGATAATCATTTTATGAAAAAAGCAATTGAAGAAGCACTTAATAATGTATTAACCAACCATGGGGGACCATTTGGAGCCATCGTCGTGAAGGACGGAAAAATCATTGGTACCGGACGAAATGAAGTAACGGCCTCTAACGATCCCACAGCACATGCAGAGGTTCAAGCCATACGTGACGCCTGCAGTTATCTTAATGATTTTCAGCTGACAGATTGTGAAATCTATACCAGTTGTGAACCTTGTCCCATGTGCATTGGTGCCATCTATTGGGCTAGACCGAAGGCTGTATATTATGCCTGCACAAAGCAGGATGCCGCAAAAATAGGGTTTGATGATCAGTTCATATATGACCAACTCGAATTACCAATGGAATATCGAAAAATTCCGATGAAACAAGTTTTCCCAGATGATGGTGATCTCCCTTTTCGTACTTGGGAAAGTTCAAAGAATAAAGTAGAATACTAATCTTATAGTTAGAGGGTGTTAAGCAATGGAGAGAATTCAATTAACCCGAAGAATCTCTGTAGCTTCTGGAAAAGAACCTGCGGATACGGTTGTAAAGAACGGCAGGATTATTGATGTCTTTAATGGAGAAATAATAGAAGGTGATATTGCCATTGTGGATGGTTATTTCGCAGGTGTAGGACAATATGAAGGGAAAAATATTGTTGATGCAAAGGGCCGTTATGTCGTTCCTGCCTTTATTGATGGTCATGTTCATATCGAATCGTCCTTGGTTACCCCAAGTGAATTCGCAAAAGTCCTTCTCCCCCACGGAGTAACAACCGTTATTGCAGATCCCCATGAAATTGCGAATGTTTTAGGTGCTCCTGGTATTCAATATATACTCGATTCTTCCGAAAACCTTCCTTTCGATTTTTATATTATGCTTCCTTCTTGTGTTCCAGCGACAAGCTTTGAAAACTCAGGTGCTATTTTAAAAGCGGAGAATTTACAACCTTTTTACCAACATCCACGAGTTCTTGGATTAGCGGAGATCATGAATTTTCCAGCTGTCCTCCATGCAGAGGATGATATGTTGAACAAAATATCCGATGCTAAGCAATACGGAAAAAAAGTGGATGGCCATGCTGCGGGATTATCTGGAAGTGATTTAAATGTGTACATGGCTGCGGGTATTCGGACAGATCATGAGAGTACCTCAGCTGTGGAGGCAAAGGAACGCCTGAAAAGTGGAATGTTTTTAATGATCCGTGAGGGAACCGTGGCAAAAGATTTGCGGAAGTTAATTCCCGTAGTAAATCAGTACAATTCCCGCCGGTGCTTGTTTGTTACGGATGATAAGCATTTAGATGATCTTGTGCATGAGGGCAGCATCGATCACAATGTTAGGCTGGCAATTGATAATGGACTGTCTCCAATCACAGCTATTCAAATGGCTACAATCAATGCAGCTGAGTGTTTCGGACTTGAAGATAAAGGGGCCATTGCAGCCGGCTACAAGGCTGATTTTAGTTTAGTTGATAACCTTGAAACTATGTCAATATTACACGTCTTTAAGGATGGAATTGCAGTAGTCGAAGATGGTAAGTTGATTATGGATTGTAGTAACACACATGAGGACCACACATCTGCTTTAAGAAAATCAGTTCATTTTGACGAAATCATTAAATCTAATTTTCAGATTCCATTATCATCAAACAAGGCAAATATTATTGAAATTATCCCTAACAGTCTTGTCACACGACATATCGTTGAAGAAGTTGATGTTTGCGATCAAGGGTTCTTCCAACCCTCGATTTGTAGTGATCAGTTAAAGCTTGCGGTAATTGAGCGTCATCATAGTACTCGGCAAATTGGGTTAGGAATTGTCAAAGGCTTAGGTTTAAAATATGGTGCAATTGCCACCACTATAGCCCATGATTCACATAACCTCATTATTGCTGGAACCAATGATGGTGACATGGTACTGGCTGCAAATAAGATTAAAGAAATGCAGGGCGGGTTGGTTGTCACTAAACAAGGACAAATCATCGCTTCATTAGAACTGCCGATTGCAGGCTTAATTTCTGACCGTCCTTACAAAGAGGTTTATTCAAGTCTTAATAACCTTCACCTTGCCCTCGAAAAGCTAGGTGCACACTGCCACTTTAATCCTTTTTTAACGCTATCTTTTTTGGCTCTTCCAGTTATACCGGAACTAAAACTAACCGACAAAGGCTTGTTTAAGGTTTCAAAATTTGAGCATATTGACATATGTTCGTTTAAAAATCGAGCTTTTTAGACACACTATCATGCGAGATGACCGTGAAACGGTTGCTTTCAAAGCAATTACCTGTCAAACTAAAAGGATAATTGACTTCATAGAAAGTAAATGTAGGTGACGAACATGATAGAAGTAAAGTCTTCAAAAGTAAGTGATGGAGAGTTCAACAGAGGAGTATTTGCAACGCGTGAAATAAAAAAAGGTGAGCTTATCCATGAGGCACCTGTTATTGCCTATCCAAATGCAGAGCATGAACATATTGAAAAAACCCTGCTTGCGGATTATGCATTTGAATATGGAATAAACCATACATGCCTTCTCTTAGGTTATGGGATGTTATTTAATCATTCCTATCAGCCAAATGCTACTTATGAAATAAACTTTCCTAATCATACTTTTGACTTTTATGCTTATAAAGACATAAAAGCAGGCGAAGAAATTTTTATTAATTATAATGGTGATGAAGAGGATCAAGAACTGCTTTGGTTCGATAAAGAAAAACAAGAAAACTAACAGCCCATCTATTGGGCTTTTTTTTTGCCTCCTGTCCTCCATTTAGGAAAAAAGAACTGTTTTTGTTATATTTCATCAACCTTCAAACTTTGTTCAATATTTCACAAAGTATAGTTGGTAATTCATGTTATTATGGACTTACAAAGGAACAAGGAGTGATAAGACATGATGATATGTGAATGGAAGTCCTTTTCTACAGATTCTGAAACTTATACACAAGCAGCATTCGAAGAAACCGTTGGTGACGAATTTGAGGCAATGATGTTCAAGGATAATGAAAATATTCCAAGTTATATTTGGACAGTAAATTTTGTCATCATTGTAAAAAAATATACAAAGGTCCTAACTGACATATCCTTTGAAAAGATACCACGAAATCCGGTTTGCGAGTAACAATGTAAGATCATATCAATTCGTTTATTATTATTTTTTTAAATAATCTTGTGAAATAATTCACAAAGTTTAAAGTAATTGGAGGAATTAAAATGGCAGTGGCGGAAAAAACGGGTAAGGAATTGCAAAGTGTAACAAAAATGGTTGATACCTTGGTGGAAAATGGCCTAAAAGCGTTAGAAGAATTCCGCAGCTTTGACCAAGAAATGATTGATAATATTGTGAAGCAAATGGCCTTAGCTGGTCTTGATCAGCATATGCAGCTTGCAAAACTTGCTGTTGAGGAAACCAAAAGAGGGGTTTACGAAGATAAAATCATTAAAAATATGTTTTCGACTGAATATGTCTATCATAATATCAAGTATGATAAAACCGTCGGCATCATAAACGAAAACGAACACGAAGGAATCATTGAAATTGCAGAACCGGTTGGTGTTATCGCAGGTGTTACACCTGTAACCAATCCAACATCCACCACTATGTTTAAAGCATTGATATCAATAAAAACGAGAAATCCAATTGTATTTGCCTTCCATCCATCAGCACAGAAATGCAGCAGTGAGGCCGCAAGAATCCTTAGGGATGCAGCTATAATGGCAGGCGCACCGGAGAATTGCATACAATGGATTGAAACGCCATCTATTGAGGCCACACAAGCACTGATGAATCACGCAAAGGTAGCTATGATTCTTGCAACTGGCGGTGCGGGAATGGTCAAATCCGCTTATAGCTCTGGTAAACCAGCCCTAGGTGTTGGACCTGGAAATGTTCCATGCTATATGGAGAAATCAGCCAACATTCATCAAGCAGTAAATGACCTAATTTTATCAAAGACTTTTGACAATGGAATGATTTGTGCTTCTGAACAAGCAGTTATTATTGATCAAGAGATTTATTCAGAGGTCAAAAATGAGATGATCACCAATAACTGTTATTTTTTAAATGAAGAAGAAAAAGAAAAGGTTGAAAAATTAGTTATTAATGAAAATTCATGTGCTGTTAACCCGAATATTGTTGGGATGGCTGCTAGCAAAATTGCCGCTTTGGCAGGAGTAACTGTTCCGGAAAACACAAAAATTCTTGTAGCTGAATTAAATGGCGTCGGACCAGGATACCCGCTATCAAGAGAAAAATTAAGCCCTGTCCTAGCCTGTTACAAGGTCAGAAGTCTTGAAGAAGGCTTAAAAAGAGCAGAGGAAATGTTAGAATTTGGCGGATTAGGACATTCTGCAGTAATCCATTCCAAAGACCAAAAAGTGATTAAGCAGTATGGCTACAGGATGAAAGCAGGACGAATCATTGTCAATGCCCCATCTTCACAAGGTGCCATCGGTGATATTTACAATGCTTATATGCCTTCATTGACACTTGGCTGTGGTTCATATGGAGGAAATTCTGTTTCGACTAACGTTGGTGCGATTCACTTAATCAATATTAAAAAAGTAGCCCAAAGGAATGTTAATATGCAATGGTTTAAAATCCCGTCAAAAATCTATTTTGAGAAAAACTCAACTCAGTATTTAGCTAAAATGCCGAAGATTTCAAAAGCATTCATTGTAACTGACCCTGGAATGGTAAAGCTAGGCTATGTTGATAAAATACTTTACTATTTAAGGAAACGACCTGATTACGTACATTGTGAAATATTTTCAGATGTGGAACCTGATCCATCAATTGATACAGTTATGAAGGGTACCGAAATGATGGCTAAATTCCAGCCAGATGTAATCATTGCCCTTGGTGGTGGTTCAGCTATGGATGCCGCCAAAGGTATGTGGCTGTTCTATGAGAATCCAGAATCAGAATTCTTCGGTTTAAAACAAAAATTTCTTGATATCCGAAAACGAATTGTAAAATACCCTAAATTAGGAGAAAAGGCACAATTTGTAGCGATTCCAACCACCTCAGGAACAGGGTCAGAAGTAACTTCATTCTCAGTTATTACGGATAAAGAAGCAAATATAAAATATCCACTTGCCGATTATGAATTAACACCAGACGTAGCAATTATTGATCCACAGTTTGTTATGACTGTTCCTAAACATATAACAGCAGATACTGGAATGGACGTATTGACTCATGCCATTGAGGCATATGTGTCCTGTATGGCTAATGATTATACTGATGGACTAGCAATGAAAGCCATCCAGCTTGTATTTGAGTATCTACCTAGAGCTTATCGAAATGGCAGTGACGAATTGGCACGTGAAAAAGTGCATAATGCTTCAACCATTGCTGGTATGGCCTTTGCGAATGCATTCCTTGGTATCAACCATAGCCTCGCCCATAAGCTAGGCTCAGAATTCCATATCGCTCACGGACGTGCAAATACAATATTAATGCCGCATGTTATTCGTTATAACGCTGCAAAACCAAATAAGTTTACAGCATTCCCGAAATATGCACACTTTGTGGCAGATAAGCGTTATGCTGAAATTGCAAGAACACTCGGACTGCCTGCGAATACAACTGAAGAAGGAGTCGAAAGCCTTGTTCATGAAATCATTCGCCTTGCAAAAGAGCTTGACATTCCAATGAGTATTGAAGCAAATAATGTAGATGCTTGCATTTTCGAAAGCAAGGTTGACTACCTCGCAGATAAAGCATTTGAAGACCAATGTACCACTGCTAACCCTAAGCTCCCTTTAGTAACAGAATTGGCTGAAATTTACCGTAAAGCATTTAAGGGAGTTTAAAAGAGTTTTATAAGCCAAGCTAAAAAGCCATCCAGAACACTGGATGGCTTTTCTAGCGGTAGCAATTATCTTAGTAAGCCCACTTTAATACCTTTATTTAAAATATTTTGATAATCAATATATTCATATATATCATCTTCAAATAATGAACTTAAGTGCTTAAATTCGTCTACAGTCAACTCTTCAATTGCTTTATGAGTATCTTCACAATAAATTACAATAGAACCAACAATGCTATGAGCATCTCTAAAAGCAACTCCTTTGCTAACTAAATAATCAGCAACCTCTGTTGCATTGAGAAAACCATCTTTCACAGCTTTTTTCATGTTTTCACTATTAACCTTCATAGTAGATATCATTTTAGACATTATTTTTAAACATGATAATACTGTATCTAGTGAATCAAAAAAAGGTTCTTTGTCTTCCTGCATATCTTTATTGTATGCCAATGGTAAGCCTTTCATCGTTGTTAATAGCGAAGTAAGTGATCCATATACTCGTCCTGTTTTTCCTCTAATAAGCTCAGCGGCATCAGGATTTTTCTTTTGAGGCATGATACTGCTGCCAGTTGAGTAAGCGTCATCGATCGTAATAAATTTAAACTCTTGACTACTCCATAATATTAATTCTTCACTTAATCTGCTTAAGTGCATCATGATAATTGAAAAGTCAGACATCAATTCTAAAAGATAGTCTCTATCACTTACTCCGTCCAGAAAATTATCTACTGGTTTAGAGAATCCCAACTTTTCTGCAGTCATTTCTCGGTTTATATTATGAGTAGTTCCAGCTAGAGCCCCACAACCAAGTGGACTTTCGTTCATAATTTCAATTGCTTTAAGAATTCTTTTTCTATCGCGATCCAACATGTTATAGTATGCCATTAAATGGTGTTGAAAAGTTATTACTTGAGCACGCTGAAGATGGGTGTAGCCTGGCATAATCACATTATTTTCTTTTGCCTTTTTTTCTAGGCTATTTTGTAGGTCCTCAATAGATTCAATAACATCTAAAGCCTTATTTCTAGCGTAAAGCCTCATATCTGTAGCCACTTGGTCATTTCTACTTCGTGCAGTGTGAAGTTTTTTTCCTGTTTCACCAATACGCTCAGTCAAATTCGCTTCAATAAAACTGTGGATATCTTCGAAATTTCCTTCGATAAGTAATGTTCCGTTTTCAATATCCTCTAAAATAGAAAGAAGTGATTTTACAATATCTTCGCCTTCTTGCTTTGTGAGTAAATCACATTGCACTAACATATTGACGTGGGCGATGCTTCCCTTAATATCTTCAGCATAAAGCCTTTTATCAACCTTAAGTGAGCTATTAAAGTCTTCCATCAATTTATTTTCTTCTTTTCTAAACCGTCCGCCCCAAAGCTTCATAACGAGTGCTCCTTTTAAATATATATACTTTTAAGAAATATTAGATACACTTTCTTGTAATTCTTCAATGTTCCCTTTTTTTCGCATATACCATACACCGTTATAAACGGCAAATTGGTAAAAAATAAATCCAATTATTGCTGCAACAACAGACATAAATGGCTCCGGAACAATACCATTACCACCAAAATTCCCTAAATAGGACATTAAAACTAGCAATAAAATATAAATTACAAGATATAAACCACCAAAGATTTCAATTGATTTATGTTTATTTATAAAATGGATGACTAAATAAGCGCAAATTCCTATAATTAACCCCGTAATGGCAAGTTGTACCCTACTCCAGTTCGTCCAATAAATTAGAAGCGTAGCAAAAACAAAGGCTGCTGGAGCAATAATATGCATGCCTGGGAGACCTTTATCTTGTGTCAAACCAACCTTCCGGAAAACCATGACAGTTACACACGCTGAAGCATACTTAAAAATACCAATTGCTCCTACAATCGCAACAATTGCAGTCCAACTTTTTAATGGGAATAAGAAGAGCATTCCGACAAAGAAATTGAGCGCAAGCGCACGAGTTGGCACACCAAATCGTTTGTTGATTGTTCCGAAGTAAGATGGGATGAACCCACTTTTCGCCATTCCAAATACATGTCTTGAAGTTCCAGCTGTATAAGCCAGCGCTGAACCTGTTGGGGAAACCATAGCATCAGCTGTAATGATCCATGATAACCAAACCATATTTGCCATAAGTGCTAGATTAGCAAATGGAGAATCAAACTGAATTCCACTCCATCCGTTAGCGAGCATATCTGGTGGAACTGCTCCAATAAAAACAATTTGAAGTAATACATATAAGATTGCTGCAGCTACCAGTGATGTGATCAAAGCTAGTGGAATATTTCGTCTAGGGTTCTTCACTTCACCACTCATCATAACCACATTACCAAATCCCGTATATGCAAAAAATATCCCACTAGTTAATATCGCGCTTAATCCCGCACCAATACCATTAGGGGCAAATCCTTGACTTGTAAAGTTCTCCGCATGAAATCCTGTCATAAAGAAAGCGATGATCGTTAGAACGGGTACTAAAAATTTAATAGCCGTAATAACTGTGTTCGTAATCGCAAATAATTTAACTCCAAAATAGTTAAAAACCACAAAGAATACCATCAAAATAGTAGAAGCAATAATGCCCGTTGTAGTAAGTTGCTCCTTTGTTACATCATACAGTCCTGGCCAAAACTGATTAGCATATTGAATAACACCAGCCGATTCCACAGGGGCAGTAGCACAGTAGCCAAGCCAGATGGAATAACTAGTCACTGTAGCAAGCATTTTTCCATTAGAATAGAGTGGATAACGACCTAAACCGCCCGTTTCAGGCTTAACTCTTCCTAATTCAGCATAAATAAGAGCGATGAGTGTAATGGCAATTGCACCAAGTACCCAAGATAAAATTGCTGCTGGACCAGCTAATTTTGCCGCTGCCCACGGTCCAAAAAGCCAACTTGATCCAATAATTCCTCCAAGAGAAAGTGCAGTAAGTGACCAAAACCCCATTCTCTTTTTCAAATATTGTTCTTGATTCATGATGTTTACCCCTATCTTCAACTGTGTTTTTATAGGTAATTACCTTTGTTAAAATTGTTTTAGGGTTAATAAAAGGTAATTGCCCTAAAACAATTTTATTTTAATCATTCAAATTTTTCAATATATTTTTTCTGAAATATTAAAAAATAACCATCCAAATGCTGGATGGTTATTTCAATCGATAGATTTTGCTAGGTCTACCACGAGAAGAATAAGACTCCTCTCCGACATACTCTGCTAAATCAACCTCACATAGACTTACTAAAATGCGCCTTGCATTACGTTCATCCCAATAAAGATGAGTTGCTAAATCTTTAATCGTAAATTCACTCCAATTCATTCTTTTGATTAGAGCGTATAATTTATTATAATTTTTCACACTAATTTTGACTTTTTTCAGTTTATCTAAAAAATCTTTATCATTTATACGGTAAGAAAAAGATAACTCATCTTCTTCACCAGCGGACTGGATAATTGTTCCGTCCTCTTGAATAATGACAATCCCATGCTCTGACTTTTCTTTTGATAGTTGAATGGCACGTTGAGCGTTTATTTCTGCTGAATGAACGGTCACTCCATACCCAATTCCTACTGTGACTGCAGTTTCAGATTCATATGAAAGCTGATAGACAGTATCTTGTAAAACTTTGATTTTCCGTTCAATCGCACCACGTGAACTAAAAATTATGTAACGGCCGTTCCCTTTTTCCAATAAAGATCCATCTAATTGTTCACAGAATCTAAGTAGAGTTTCTTTTAAACGTAATTCTAAATATTGCAAGTGATAAGAACTTTTAACCTTCTCTAATATTTTGTCAAAATGTTCAATTTCAATAATTTGAACGCCAATTTGTGTGTCCTTAAAGTAAAAAGTTCTAGTCTTTTCTGCAAGAATTCTTAACGTTTGGCGGATTTCCATGTCAGTTGTTGATATTCGGTAGGTCGGCACTCCAGCTTCTTTTAAACTTAGATATACAGCTTCAAAACATGTCAAAGCTCCACTAGTCTTTCCACTTTTCCACAAATTGACGTGGAAATCAATTATTTCTTGAGTGTTCGAGTTAACGTCAAAGGTTTTCACATAGATTTCTTTAGGAGCAAAATCTATTTGTTGTAATGCCTGTTCCAAGTGGGACGTTTTTAATTCATCAATACTTACCCTATTCAAAAACTCTGCTTGGTAATATCCCATATGCAAAAGACTTTTATAAATTCCGGATTCAGTATGTTGAATATAAACTAAATTTTCTCCTGAATTTAACGTGTTTTTCGCAATCATATATGAAATTTGGCTAGAAAAAAACCAGACATCGATATAGTGATTATATTCCAGAACAATTCTTTCAGTATCTTGGAAATCGCTATACGGATAAGCTATAAAATCCATGGTCATCTCATATTCTTTACCTAAATTAATAATTCGTTCTACAGATGAAATAGGACCGATAACCCCAACTTTATACATTCTTTCCTCCTATTTTAGAAAAACTTTATATATAACATTCTATATAGAAATATAAAGAAATTATAGTCTCAACCATAGGTTCTGGTACAAAAATTTGAAATTCCTTGAAAAGAATCTTTGACTTTCTGAACATATCACTATGTATTAACCTTTCGTTTAACAGCTCCACCTCTAAAGACAGTGATTTGGTTTTCTTCTACAGAGCCAATGCATTAAAAAAGCTTCAGGTCCATTTTAACATTGGTCCTGAAGCTTTATAACTAGGTTCGATAATTCAAAAAAGATGAACTTATACTTATTTTACCACATAGATGGCTTTTTTTATCCATATCACTACCTATTTTAAAACTGCTTGTTTACATAGCCGCTAACTTAATAAGCTACGAAGTTATTATTATTTTTAACCTTTTCAAACCAAGAGCTTGCGGACTCTTTCAAAACAACATTTAGTTCTTCAATATTCTTTTTGCCAATGAGTTGTAACCATTCACGGCCTGCCTGCTCTCCGCTTGAAGCAAATGGGGCAACGCCGTCTTTCCACGTAGCACGGCCGCATAACACGCCATTAAAGGTTGAATCCGATTGTTTGGCAAATTTCAACGTTTCCTGGAATAATGCAGCGCTTACTCCTGCACTTAAAAAAATAAACGGCAGCTCGGTGGCCTCACTTTGCTCTTTGAAATACGCAGCAGCTTCTTCCTGACTATAGACGGTTTCACCCTTTGCATACCCTTCAACAAAATTCATATCTACAGGAACTTCTACTTTCAGTACATCAACTTGATACTGCGGTTTAGAAAATTCCCTCATTGCCTCAATCACTTTATGCGGCTTCACTTTTGCGTACTCTTTACTTTTAACATCATCAATGCTGGCATCATAGGAGACGATTTCTAAGAAAAACGGAATATCCTCGGCTGCACACTCAGAACCTACCCGTTCCATATAAACATGTTTATAATCATTGATTTTCTCATCTTCATCGACATCATAATACAGTAAAAATTTAACGGCATCGGCACCGGCTTCTTTCAATCGCTTCACGGACCACTCTGGCAATAAATCTGGCAGACGTCCCACGGCTGTTGCATCGTATCCGGTCTTTTCATAGGCTACCAATAATCCTGCGTCTTTGCTGCGGACTTTAGAAGCTGGCAATCCATATTCTGGATCTAATAGAATCGCAGTTGAATAAGGAGTTAATTCTTCAGAAACCAATTCTTTAAAGCGGATAATGCCTTCATCTCCAACTGGATTTGTACTCCCAGCGGCAATCATCTTTTTCAATGAGCCGCGTTGATCAATCGCTAAAGCACCAATAACACCATTTTCATCAGACAAACGTTTTAAAGCTGCCAACTTGTTTTTTGTTAATTCTAGCATTGTAACTCCCCCTATCAATCTATTGTTTCAACCTCGACTAAATTAAAATACTCCTCGAACTTGGACATATTAATCGAACCGGTTCCGGCTTCCATCGTATTGAGCATTCCAGTGGTCATCGCTGTTTTCAGGACAGCCGTAGCGGGCTGATTCCGCTCCAGTGCCACCGCCAGCCCGGCAACGGTCGCATCTCCGGAGCCGACTGGATTCACCACGTCTATTTTGGGAATGGTAACCCGGTAATCATCCGCACCATGCCTTACAAAGGCACCTTCTCCGCCCATCGAGACGACAATCCATTCAATCCCTTTAAATAATTCATTGTCTAAAGCTTGTTGCAAACTGCAAATCCGGCCATCCACTTCCATCTCGAGCAGCTGCGACAATTCCGTAATATTCGGCTTAATCACAAATGGTTTTTCTCTATGTAACAGGGCTTTCCTTAACGGTTCACCTGACGAATCCAATATCACCGGAATTCCTTTCTTTTGACTAACCGCTAACATTTGCTGATAAAAATCCACAGGCAGTCCCTTCGGCAAACTACCTGAAATCGTCACCAATGAAACTTTAGCCAACAGGTCTTCAAATTTCTCCAAAAAATCTGTCCCTTCTTCATTCGTTAAGGTTGGCCCAGATTCTAAAATTTCCGTTTGCATCCCTTCATGAAGAATGGCAATACAATTCCTCGATTCCTTTTCGATTTTTAAAAAGTCATTGGAAATACGGCTTTTATTTAATTCCTGAACGATGTAATCGCCGATGGTACCGCCAAGCACACCGGTTGCCAGGACTTTTTCTTCCATTTGTGTAATCACCCGTGCAACATTCAAGCCTTTACCGCCAGCCGTTTTTCGAACATTTTCCACACGGTTCACAGCATCCAACTTGAATTCATGTATCGGATAGGAAATATCCACGGATGGATTCATCGTGACAGCTAAAATCATCGCACTCCCTCTTTCCGTAAATGGTAACGACAAACACCATCAAGATAAGTCGCAATTAAATCTAGATCAGGATTCAACACAATAAAGTCAGCAGCGTACCCCTCAGCAATTTTCCCGCATTCCACGTCCAGCCCAATACTTTTTGCGGGAGCGGTACTCGCCATATAGATCGCTTCCTCCGGTGTCGCAATCCCCCAATCAACGACATTTTTCACAGCATCTTTCAGCTGTAAAATACTTCCTGCTAAACTGCCGCCTTCGATGCGGGCCGCCCCTGCTTTCACCTCTACAGGGAATTCTCCCAGTTGATAATTTCCTTCTGGCATTCCTCCAGCCATCATACAATCGGTTACCATAACGGTTTGATCTCTGCCGCGTGCATTCATTAAAATGTTTGCAGCAGCAGGATGAACATGGTGTCCATCACATATGATTTCGGCAAAAACATCTTTTAAATTCATCGCTGCTCCGGCCATCCCTGGCTCGCGATGGTGCAGCGGGCTCATTCCATTGAAGGTATGAACAAAAATCGAAGCTCCTTTTTCAACTGCTTGCTTTGCTTCTTCATACGTTGCGTCACTGTGGGCTAACGCCACCGCAATCTCTTCTCCTACGGCATATTCAATAAATTCGGATGCACCTTTTCTTTCAGGCGCAATGGCAATTTTTTTAATAGAATCATTGGATAATTTCTGCCAAACTTTCAATAGATCAACCGAAGGGTCACAAAAATATTTCGTGTTTTGTGCCCCTCTATGTTTTTCGGTGAAAAACGGCCCTTCTAAAAAGATCCCTTTAATTTTGGCTCCGCGAACTTTTTTGTAATGAGTACCAATCATTTCAACAACATGATTCAACGCTTCGGTTGAGGAAGTTAAGGTTGTCGGCAAAAACGAGGTAACTCCGCAGGAAAGAAGCCCTTCAGAAATCTGATTCAATCCTTCAACATCATTGTCCATAATGTCGTGATTTCGAAATCCATGAATATGTGTGTCTACTAAACCAGGAGCAATCCAATGGCCTGCATAATTAATGATTTCTGCCGCTTCCACTGGCCTGTTTTCTGAAAAACCACCGAATATTCCATCTTTTATTTCCAAAAATCCAGGGCCTTCAACCTTTCCCTCAAGAAAAAACGTATCTGCAAAGATATACTTGGACATGTTTCTTCCCCTACTGATATTCATAGATGGTTACGCCTTTGACGACACGGTTCACCGTTCCTGTCGCTGAAGGTGTATCTGGTGTATTACCGACTTTTACTGAAGCTAGCAGTGAGACCGTTTGCCCAATCATGACAAAAGGTAATGCCAAGTATGCATCCGGTACGGATTGCGCCTCGCTTCCGAATCCAAACGTGTTCCCATTATAATTTGTTTCTCCATCAACCTCGATCGCACAAATATAGCTGGCAATGTTATCCTGCTGCATTTCTTTTAACATATCTAAATCGTACTGTCGTGTATAAGGCTGGTTGGAAACAAACACAAAAACCAATGATTTTTCGTTCACAAATGATTTAGGACCATGACGGAATCCTAATGGTGAATCAAAGGCGGTGACAATTTTTCCAGCTGTCAGCTCTAATATTTTTAACTGTACTTCTCTCGCTAAACCTTCTAAACTACCAGATCCTAGGTAAATGATGCGGTCAAAATCGATATCGATGATTTCTTGGATTGCGTCTTCCCTTTGAATCACACTTTCACCCATTTGCTGAATCGTTTTCACAATCGCCGATTTTTCTTCCAACGGCAAAGAATCAAATACGAGTAAAGCCGTTAGCGCCATGCAGGTATAACTTCCCGTCATCGCAAATCCTTGATCATTCGATTTTTCAGGCATCAAAAGCAATAAATTTTTTTCATCCCCTGCTGCCCGCTTGGCTAATTGACCCTCTTTAGCACAAGTAATCGTTACCTGATACAAATCGGTTACGATTTGTTCTGCTAATTGTACGGCAGCCACACTTTCCGGGCTGTTGCCGCTTCGAGCAAACGAAACGAGCAAGGTAGGAAAATCCGCTTTAAGGAATTGATAAGGATTAGATACCAAAGTAGTTGTCGGAATACTGTGCAATTCCCACTGTTTTTCATCGACTTTTTCTTTTAAGTATGGTGTGACGGTATCGCCAACATAGGCAGACGTTCCAGCCCCTGTAAAAATGACTCGAACCCGTCCATGCTTGGTTGATAATTTTAATAAAAACTCTTCAATCTCCCTGCTTTTCTCTGCATATAAAGCAAAGGCTTCGGCCCATAAATCAGGCTGCTGTTTGATTTCTGCCGTTGTGATCGATGCACCTAATGGCACTAATTTTTCTTGACTTAATGTAAACATAACCAACCACTCCTCTTTAGAATTTTTCGAATACTCGTAATCCCGCACCAACAACCCCATTATTCTGCGCCAATGTACTAATGCTCATATGCTCTAAAAGATGCTGCTGTTCAGGAATTTGATAGATTTTTAGTTTTTCTTTGATTAACTCAAGCAAGAAAGGGTTATTCACAATGACACTGCCGCCGAAAACGATTCTATGCGGGTCTAATAAACAGGAAATGGAATAGAGTCCTTGGGCCAAATGGTCGGTCACCTCATCTATGGCTGACTGAAATTCCTGTGACCCGTTTAAATATCCAGTAAAGACATCCTTGGTTGGAACCCCGGCTATTTTCTGGATCCCTGGGCCGGCAGCGATTTTTTCCAACCGTTCATTGCCTTCCTTCGAAAGAACAGGAATCAGCCCCAATTCCCCGGCGAAACCGGCTCCTCTAAAAAAGGAACCATGATGGATGATCGAACAGGAGATTCCTGTACTAATCGTCACGTAGACAAAGGTCTCGCTGGTTTTTGCATGCGCCGCTTTCCACTCAGCAAAAGCCGCCATATAAACATCATTGTCAATAGTGATTGTCTTGGCGCCAAATTGCTCCTGTAACCGGTCGGCAATCGGAAACTGCGGCCAAGGCAAATTGTTTTGAAAAATAGCGATGCCGTTCTCTCGATCGACTTTACCAGGTACCCCGACGCCGATACCTTCAATCTCAGAAAACTGTGTTCCTTCAAGAACTTGTTCCACCGCTGTTACTACTTGTGTAAACATGTTTTCGCGGTCGGAAGGATCACTTTTCACTTCCGTACGATGAAGCAATTCTCCCGATTCCGAAATGATTCCCGCTGCAATCTTTGTACCGCCGATATCAATACCGATGGACTTTTTCATCTCTTTAGCACCTCAATTTAAATAATATCCAAAATAATCAGGAGATTCCCAACGCATTGGTGGGTTGTTGGTATAAGTTTTATTTTAGAGAAACTCATAGACACTATAACTATGAGTTTTTTAAAGTTCGTTCAGTATCGAAATTGGAGCTCATCTAATCTTACAAAACGAAACTTTCAATCCTATTAATATAATATTATATCACTCAACTTGTTGGGTCAACCCAATATTTAAAACAAGTTTCTCCAATTATGTTAGTTCAGTGTAAAAGCGGCAGCGATCGCCTCGAACAATGGATATACAAAATTCAACAGGCAAACCGTTCGCATCAAAGGCAGTTCGTTCCAGCAGCAGTGCAGGACGTCCTTCTTCCGTTTGAAGATATTCACTTTCGTCAGCACGGATGAGGACGGGTTCAAATGCCTCTTTTGCTCTGGTTACCACGATGTTGAATTGTTGCGAAAATAAATCATATAAGGATATATCGCCTCCTCCTTTTTAGGCATCAGATACAAATATAAATAGTCCTTTTTAAAAAAGACAGAGGGAAGTGTTAGAAACACTTCCCTCTTCGACGCTATTTTTCACATTCCAATAAAATACTTATCAATCTTCGACAAAACTCAGGGAGCGACAGGCACTTGTTCATTACAGTCAATTTCCCCCATTTCAAAACAACTGATTCTAGTTGTTTGATACCGTTTCAATTACTAGATTATCAAGCATAATATCTTTATAGCCATTAAAGTTTGCTTGTGCACCTGTCACGCCTTGAGTATCTGCAGCTTTGTTAGTAGAATAAATACCAAACCAGCTTTGACCTGATTCATCCCCTTTTAAAGTAAAGGAATATGTTCCAGCTTTTGCATCCTTATCGCTATTTGCTGTTGATTTTAATTCATCCTTAGTTAATACTCCTTTTTCTTCAAATGGAGCATTACCTGTTACTACTGCGTAAGTTCCATTACTACCTATTTCATAATCAAAAGTGATTTTATACGTTACACCTGGTTTGAATTTGAAGTTTTGAGGTATTGTTTGGTATACAAGTTTGTTACGTTGTGTTAAACCATTAGTTTTAATTGACCATTTACCAGCAATAACATCATTTACTAGTTTTTGGTTCCAACCTCTTTGAGTATATGGTGCATTTAATTCAGCAAGGTGAGTTCTATTATCTTCTACACCTTCAATATTACCAATAACAAACGGATAGATACCTTGTGCAACATTTTCAAAGTCTTGTATGAATTGATTACTGCTTACTTGGTTATTAGCGTTATTTTCTACGATACGAATATCATCAAAGTAACTTGCACCATTCCCAGCATCTCTAGATAAATCAATGGTTACATCAGATGCATCTTGACCCGTTTCAAAGAATACATACATATTTTGGAAATAGCTTGTTCCATCTACTGTTGAAGCCATTTGACCATCTTCTTTTGCTTTCTCGGAGCCTAGAGTATTGTGTGCATAAGCTCTAACATAGTTTTTAGCGATAGATTTACCAGTACTATTTGTATACTTTTTGCCGTTAGAAGTAATTGTTATACTTGCTTGTTCTTCACTTCTGTTGTCAATACCAACATAAGCAGCATACTTAGTATTTGGTTTTAATCCCGTTACTTTTTGAGTAACATTTACTTTCTCTTTATTGTTAGAGATTGTTAACATGTTATTATTACCTTCACTCTTCGTAATCTTAACCGCTTCTGAATCTCCTGTAACTATCCAATCTTTTAAGGAATTGCTGTTAAAGCCAGTATCTACAAGATGCATTCCTTCGCTCCAATTAACATCTTTGTTAGATTCCGCTCTTTTATGAATTACATATGCAGTAGATTTTTTTGCATTTAATGTGATCTGACCATTTTTAATCGTAACGTCTTCCACATTTTCTTTACCTAATTCTGTTAACTCATAAACTTTAACTGTTCCTTTCCAGCCAGTTGGAACAGTCCAAGTAGTTTCTCCACCATTTGTATTCCAGTGGTATAATTTTTCCTTCGCTGTTGGCAATTTTTTACCATTTTGATCCCAAGACCATGGAATTAAATACTTTTCATCACCAGGTTTACCTTCAAATATTTTATTTCCATTAAATGTCATAGTTCTTGTACGGTAACCATCTTTATCATTTGCAAAATCATTAGACTTTCTTTCAATTACAAGTGTATTTTTACCAGAGTCATCTTTTAATAATGCCTTCATGCCTGGTACCCAGTTGTAAGTTTTATTATTATCTGTCATTTCAACTGCATTTCCATCTTCCCACTGTGTTACTTTATAATGTTGGATGAATTTTGTTGGAACGTTCACTGCAAACAAGTTATCCATATAGGCTTTGTAGTCACTTCTACCTTGCCATCCTTCGAAGTCTTTCATGCTGTAGCCAAATAATAATGGAGCATCCGCGTCGCCACCATACTTGGGATAGTTACCAATCCATGCATCTTTTTGATCGTTTTTAATGAAACGAGTGATGGTACTATTGATACCTTTTAGAGTAAAACCACCATAAGTTAAATCGGCTGCCCAGTGTTGGAATGTAGAATCATACTCGTTTGCATATCCCCACTCACTACCTAAGCGCCAACCTAAACTGTTAATTTCTTTACTTAACTGACGGCTTGGCCATGTACTATTATCACCTGACTGTCCATTACCCCAAACGTCTACATAAATAAAATCTAAATCATTCTTTTTGCCTCCAAGAACGTCATACAAATCTTTGAATCGTTGTGCTCTACCATTTCTTAAATCATAATCAGCATCAATGTTTATACCTTGATCAATCCAGTTCCAACCATACTTATAAGTTCCATCTGGATTTTTTAATAAACGATCTTCTTGGAAATATTTTGACTCTGGATAAGTTTCACTTGCATTCACATGAATCCCAAAAGTTGCCCCATATTCTTTACCCTTCTCTAGCAATGTTTTCATATCCTTTGCGCCACCGATACGAGTTCCAACATCTGCATAATTTAAATGACCAGAATCATGCCCTTCACTACCATAACCTTTCAAAAGAATAGATTGCCCTAGTCCATCGGTACCTAAAGAAAACTTCTTAACTCCATCTAAAGTCATTAAGAAAGGATTTTGGGCTTGACCGCCAAAGTTCATGCTAATGCGGTAACCAACTAAGTCTGGAACCTTTTCTGACCCTAGAGGTTCGTTCATAATATTTCTATAATCAATAGCTCCGTCTTGCCAGTTTATTTTTTTATCACCATTAGCATCACCAGTAATAACAACCTTCGCAGTTGGCAATTCATCTACCTTGTTTACTGTTCCATCTTCTAACTCCAAAGTGCCATCTTCCTTACGATGCTCTTCTGATTTTTGATACGTCCAGAATGTACTACTTAAACCAATTGTTTTTTGCCCTGCACTATTAGTCGTAGCCGTAGCTGTAATTCTTTGTGCATCAGTTTTTGCAGCATAAGAATTTGGATCTAATTTTTTTGCTAAACTATTCTCCGTATTAGACCATATACCTGCACTTAATTCATCATTAGAAAGAAAAGCATACATATATCCTTTTTGCTCTTCATCTTGCGTATTCAAATTATTATCAACCTTTACCTGTCTGTCACCATTGATGTGTGTATTTGTAGACATCTGTACTCCATCTAGTACAGCATCTTTTTGACTACTATTTACTGAAATTAAATTGTGATTTGGAATTTCAATTGTTTTTACGATTTTGTTGTCCACAATTTTTGTAATATTGAATTCTAAAATATTTCCTTTAACAACCATTTCTGCAGTAATTACTGCATTGATATTGTTACTATCGTCTATTAAAGTCATCTTGTACTCAATTTTATCAGATGAAACTATTGCTTTTACTTTTGGTTTTACTGCTACGTCATTAATAAGGATTGTATCTAATGCCTCAGTCTGTCCGTAAAAAGTCTTCCCTGCTCCATTTCCAGATTTTAAATTGTACTGAATTACTCTTGGAAAATTCACATCGACAAGAACGTCCATTTGATCAGAAGAAATAACCGTTTGTGAACCTTGTGGAATAATTTGACTTCCTTCTTGTTTAATTGCCGTATTTCCCTCAGCTAGTACCAGGGAACTATTCGCATACCATGTAGAGCCTACCATACAACCAGCTAAAAGTACTGCAATCGTTTTCTTAAACTTATTTCTTGAATTTTTCATATATACCCTCCTTTGAATATACGATTTTAATAGAGGACGATGCCCTAATATCAAATACCACCTCTACCTGTAATCTAGCTTACTTTTATTAAAACGCTTTCACAATAAAGATATTGTCCAATTTTTTAGAAATATTGTTTTTTTAGTGATTTCCAGATTGAAATCATATACAAAAAGACATGGGGAATAAAAGGGTATAATATCCCTTCTATTTACCTCCATGCCTAATCGTATTAGTAGCATGTGATGCAATATTGTTCTACTTAGTACCTGTGGTGACAGGCACCTGTTCAATCCGAAGGTTATCTAAAATAAACGTTCCTGCCCCAGTATCTCCATTCAAACTTGTTCCATCACTGAAAATTCCAATATACGTTTGTCCATTCTTGGAACCAGTGACAGTAAATTCAGCCGTTTTAGTATCGGTAGATGCCGATAGTGTATTATTCATGCTCAGTCCCTTGGCAGCCGAAATATCTCGAACATCAATTTCTTGATCCCCTGAGATAAAGCGATAGGCATTGGCCGTAGTTTGATAGTCAAAGGATACTTTATAGGTAACTCCCGGTTCAAAGTGGAAGTGCTGCGGAATGGTGCGATACACTAATCCTTTGTTACCAGTATTAACTTTAACGGACCAATTTCCGCCTAAGACATCATCCACTAATTTTTTGCCTGCCCATCCTTTTTGTGTATACGGTGCATGTAATTCTGACAAATGAATTCTATTGTCTTCTACACCTTCCGTATTCCCGATAACAAATGGGTAAATTCCTTGCACGACCGATTCAAAATCTTGTTTGAATACACTGGATGATCCTTCATTATTCAAGGATTTTTGAACGACCCGAATATCATCAAATTTGGTAGTTCCTTCTCCGGCCTCACGGCTGAGAATGATTTCAGCCTTTTTAGATGTAGCCGTAAAGCTTACTTGCATTCGTTGCATTTTGCTATTGTATCCATCATTTGAAGCATGCGAGTCTGCTTTTACAAAGTTCTTTTGCAGGCTCCTTAGTGTGTAATTACTTACATCTTTTACCCCGCCAGTTACTGTGATTTCGGCTTTTACATCACTATTGTTTTCTACGTATACCTCTGCCACATAATCCTTGCCAGGCACAAGGTCAGTAATGGAGCGGGAAACGGTTGTATTTTCCGCTGGACTTTCCATATTCAGATAATAGTCGCCGCTGCTTACATTACGTGCTGTTCCAGTTTGATTCGTTCTGATGACACTTACAACATCTTTATCTCCTGCCACTTTTGTCACTTCATCTTTGACGGTTCCCGAATTGAATCCCGTGTCATAGACATGAGCTTCGGCGCTCCAATTTTCGACCTGTAAGCCCTTTTCCTTTTTGTCCGGAATAACAACATATGGCGTTGCTGCCTCAGCTGTCAAGGTTACCTGATTATTGATCACTTCGACTTTCTGCACATCTTTCCGGCCTTGATCGGTCAATTTGTACACATAAACCTTTTTAGATGGACCAACAAATCCATCTGGCAATGTCCAAGTTGTAGTACCACCTTCCAAATTCCAATGATACAATTTTTCAGCAGCAGGTGTAGGATTGTTAAAATCTTGTTCCACCCAAGGAAGTAAATAGGCATGTTCATCAAGGACAACATTCCCATTAAGTGTAATGATACGCTCTCTGGAATTGTCTTTTCTTGTTACAACCACATCGTCCCCATTACTTGGGTCCGCCAATTTAATTTCCTTTTCCAAGTTTGTTTTGTTTTTGTCACCTTCAACATCTGTCCAATTGGTGACATAATACTTTTGTAAAAATTTTGTTGGCAGATTGGTATCGAATGTCATCCGGATAAACTGGTCAAAGTTCTTATCCGATTGCCACCCCTCGAAACCGGCTAATTCAAATCCGCCAAGCAATGGATGATCAGCCGTTCCGCCTGCTTCCGGCCAATTCAATACCCAAGAGTCTTTTTGATGATTACTAATAAACCGGAGTACTTCTGAGTTGATTCCCTTGCTGGCAGGTCCGCCATAATTCTTATCTGTAGCCCAGTGCTGCCAGGTAGAATAATTAGCTACTGATGTACCAAATTCGGTTGTGACTCTCCATCCGCGGTCATGAAATTGCTCGGAGATTCGATCCGATTCCCATTGATCTTGATACCACACGTCTAAGTAAACAAAGTCAAGCCCAGGTGCAGCTGCTTTTAATTCGTCTAGTCTTTTTGCACGCGTTCCTGAGTACAAATCTTTTAATTTATTGATTGTATACGATTGGTCTAACCAGCCCCAGCCTCTTGAATTCGGCCCGTCAATAAAGTCTTCGTTAAAAGCTTTGGCTTCAGGGTAGGTTTCTTGGGCATTAATATGGACTCCGAATTCGGTATTGTATTGATGGCCTTCACGGATAAGTGTTTGCAGATCTGCAGCGCCGCCAATTCGTTCACCGACATTGCCATAATCCGGGTGCGCACTGTCATGACCTTCATTTCCATATCCTTTTAACAGGACAGACTGCCCCAATCCATCTGTAGCGAGAGCCACCTTTTTAACATTATCCAATGTTTTTAAGAATGGCTGCTGTGCTTGGGAGCCGAAATTCATGGCAATCCGGGTGCCGACAAGATTGTTTACATTATTCGCCCCCGGGATATTCTGCATGATTTCACGGTAGGCAATGGCTCCGTCCTGCCAGTCAATTTCCTTATCCTCGTTCAGATCTTCTGCAATTGCAATTTTTATAGTTGGTTTATCAGCTTGTGGATTGGGCATAAATGCTCGTTGATAATAAAGCAAGCTAGAACCAATTCCTAGGCCTTTCGTGCCATCTTCACTCTGATAACGATTCGCTACTAAATTTCGGTAACCATTGACTTCTGAACTAGACCATACACCAGCACTCAATTGGTCCGTTGAAAGGAAACCAGTATAGTAGCTTCCTGAAGTTCCGATGTTTCCTAAGGATGCATCGACAGTGACATCGACATCCCCTGGTTTGGTCACATCACTGCTAAGATTCGTTAATTTGGCTTTCGCATTAGTTTGAGTGGAATTGACGGAGATTAGGTTCAGATCCGCAAATTCAACCGTTTCTATTTTGGCGCTTTTGGCATTCTTGATTTCATCAAAAGTATAAATCACTTTATTTTTTTGGACTTTTAAAGAGACCTTAAATACCGCGTCAAGATTTTCATACTCATCGACAACCTTTAAGGTATATAATGCTTCACTTTTATTTTTCTTTTCAAAACTTACTTCAGGATAATAAAGAACACCGTTCACTTTTAAACCGTAAACAGGAGTTTTTTGTCCATCCATTACCTTGTCTGCAACCCGGTATTCGATGACACGCGGGAAAACTTGGTCAATCACGACATCCATATAGTCTGAGGTTAGGTTATCCTCAACTGGCGGTGTATTTGGTGCTTTAGGAGGAACATTTTCTTTGATTTTGATGTTTGAAATCGTAATGTCTGCAGCACCCCGGCTTTTTTCAAATCCAAGTAATCCTGCTTGATCGACACCGCCTGATAATGTCCACGAATTCACCTTTTTATCGTTGATATAAAGGGTTGCGACATCATCCATGAATTTCAAGCGCATATGGTAGGTTTTATTAGCTTCTAGTGCCACGTCAGATGTCATTGATGTCCACGTATTAGCGGGGCCAAAAATCTCGCCAAAATATTGATTATTCTGATCTCCCGTTCCCACATACGTATAGGCGGATGGATTTTGCACACGATAAATGAGGCCAAATCGGTTCATCGTACCAGTTCCTGGTGTAATATCCGCTTCAAAAACACCATTCTTAATTGGTTTCATTTGATTGTAGACAATTCGATTCTTTTGAGTAGAGGTGACCTTGAAGGTAGCTGAACCATCTTCATTATAGGAAACCTTTCCGTCGCCTGAAATTATTTTTAAATCTCCTTCTTCCAGTTGGCTATCGGTAATATCGACAAGTTCTCCATCACCTGGCACTGTACCTCCATCACCTGGATCTGTGCCTCCATCTCCAAGAGCATCCCCCAGTTCAATGAGGACATGGCTGTTTTTACCTCCAAATGCACCCAGTTTAACGGCTTCCTTACCTGTAATTAGGTTATTTACATCATTGGATAAAGTAACCGGTCCAAATAAATCTTGGCCATCTAAAGTAACATTTAAAGTGGTTCCGCTATAATTAATTTTTATATTATGTTTAGTTCCTGCCTCTGGAAGTGGCAAGTTTGGTCTAGTTTGCAGCCAGGTTCCACTGCCTTGATATTTGTATTCATAGAACCATCCTATAGAGTCATAGCCTACAAAAACAAAATTATTATGATCAATATAATGAGGATAGAAACCAAATCTGGTATCTGCCCCATTCAATTCAGGAATAAAGGTATATTCCATCGTTCCTGCTTCTTTTGCTGCTGCCTTTTCTTCTTGAAAAATAGCTGCTTTGGCTCCATTGTCATTTCCAGCGCCTGCTCCAAGCCTTGCATAGGCCTTCCCATTCTTGTTGACCATTTCATTTACTTCATTTCCTCCATTTGAAATGGTAACCCATGGATTCGTCACTTCTGCTACCACACGTAACGGCGGAATAAACCCCGTCAAGAACGTTGGCAAAAACAACACAAGTGCAAGCAGTGTATGGCTAAATCTCTTGTAATTTCTCCTGCTCAATTCCTCTCCTCCTTTGAATTTCCTATTTAAATAGAAGATGATTCCTAACATCAAGTACCACCCTCTACTTGTAATCTAGCTTACTTTGATTAAAACGCTTACACAATAAAGATATTGTCCAAATTTTTAGAAATATTGTTTTTTTAGTAATTTCCAGATTAATAGTAATACTGCAAAGGACACTAGTAGGTTTAACACTCTATAACCTGAAAGGGCCGGGAACATATCCAGTCCCCAGCACATTGCCCTTTTCATTTCTCCGCACCACTACATTTGTATTTGAACTGATGGGTAGTTTTTTACACATATTTTCGATTGTAATCATATAGCAGTCCTAAGAGACCTGCTAATCCAAGCAACATCATGCCCAGCTCGAGTTTACCAACTGTCTTTTGTCCGTTGATAATCAATGCCAAACAAATGATAAACACAACCATTTTAAGTATGATTAATACCTTAGCCTTCATTGGAAAAATCCTCCCATCGGATCTCACTAGGCTCCAACGTAACCACTTTACTGTTGCCATCTCCGTCAAAGACAACAGTCGTTTGCTCCTTCATCGAATTGTTGACAATTGCCATTTTTCGAATGGATGGGTAGACATGGACTTCACAATAAATGTTACTTGCATGCCATTTGTGGAATTCTTCTTCTTTATGGGCAGCATAGTATAATGCGCGCATCAACAACCTCGTGTTTTCTTCATTATACGGAAGCCCCGCGATATAGACGGCTCTGCCTTTTCCAAAGGAATGGCTGGATAGGTGAACTTCTCCATCTGAATACTCAATAATTTCCGTCTCCTCTGACAATGCAAAAATATTTTTCATACCTTCACCAAAATTGAATTGGGTACTGTCAGCAGAAATAAAATGCTCTTCGACAGGAGTGACAAAATATTTGTCGGTTGATAAACTGAATCCTAGTTCTTTGTCAATACCTAAGGCAGTCGCCAATTGGAAATAATGTCCTTCATGCTGATAGGCTGTCGGCTCACCAATTCCTATGAAGCCGCCGCCGTTATGAATCCAGGCTCTGATGGTGGTGACTAACTTTTCATTCGTCCAATATTCCCCTCCTGAAAAAGCTGTTCCAGCGTCACCAGCATTAATGATGACATCAACATCCACGGGCACACCATCATTGATAACGTCGTCAAAGCTAATGAAGGTAACTTCCACGGCAGCCCCGCTCAACGATTCCAAAACACCTAAATAAGAATAAATTTGTTTATACCATAATGCATGGGCAACCATATGTGTCTGCCAAGTTCGAAGCCCGCCCCAAGAATTCAAAATCGCTACTTTAAGGCCGCTGTAAGGTGTAACGCCCTTGATTATGTCATAAATTTCGCGGAATTCCTCAGTCACCTTTTCAATATAAGCAACAAAATCAGGGAATTGATAAGCAAGGCTCAAATAGCCGCCATAGCCAATCCGATCAACAGGATTCCTTAGTAATGCTCTTCGGGCCGTAACCCAATTTTCATTGGCCTCGATCACCGGGTTGTTCCCTTCATAAAACGTGTCCGGGAAGAAATAAGGTAAGAATCGCCCTTCTGTATAACGTACATGTGGGATATCGGCAATCATTCGTAATGTAGCACCTCCGCCAACACTTCCAACCACGGCATCCAAGCCGATGCTTTCGAAGTATTTTCCATACGGTTCCGTACCAATCCAGTTATCACCAAGGAACATCATCGCTTCTTTGCCACTTTCATGAACGATGTCGACGAGTTCTTTGGCTTCCTTAGCAACAAACTGTTGAACAAAATCGATGTAGTCCAAATAGGCTTGCGTCGGAATTCTGAAAGCTGTATTGTAATAGCCTTGATCAACAATGTCTTCTGGTCTTAAGCGGTAGCCTTTTTCTTGTTCAAAAGCATCTAGGGCAGCCACCGAAACACTGGCCCCATAACCAAACCAATCTACAAATTTTTCTTTGCCCAGATTATTAAACACCAGTGTAAAATGATAGAAAAATGTTGTGAATCTAACCACATCGGTATCCGGATTTTCTGTCAGCCATTGTTTTAAATAGGTTTTCATATATTCATTGGAGTATGGCTGCCTAACATCAAAAGGAATGTCATGCGGCTTATCGCCCCAATTGTTGGTAATATGATTGTACATATGGGTTGGATCCCAAATCGCATAAACTAAGAATGACACGGTGTATTCATGCCAAGGAATTGCCTTGGTAATCAAGACACGATTGTCCTTTTCACTTACATCCCAATCATTCGTGTCGAGCACTTCTCCAGTTGTCCGGTCGATGACTTCCCAGTATTTCTTAGGATCATGGTGATAATCCGGCTGTAATTGTTCTTCAAAATAGCCGTTCATAAAGTTAATTTCCAGGGTTTCTGTATGTGCAGTATTGAACAAACTCATCAAATAGAGTTGCTGGCATTCTTCCATATGGTTCTTTGCAAACTCGTTTTGGCCCCTCGCAACAAAATAAGTCGTATAAATTTTTGCATCCAATTGTTTAATATCATCATCCAATTTCGTTCCATCGCTATCTCGAATCGCATCCGCGCCCCATCGTTCCATCAATTCTTTTGTTTCCTTAAGAAAACTTTCTTCACTTGGCAAAGTAACGCGGCCTATTTTCTTTTTCATGTAAATCCTCCTCTAGTCTTTTAAACCGCCAAGGGTCATCCCTTGTGTCAATTTCTTTTGAACAATGATATATAAAATCAAGGTTGGCAGCATAACGAGGACCATTCCCGCATACATTTGGCCATAGTTTGCTGCTGACTTTTGTGCCGCCATTAAGTTCATCAGACCAACAGGTAAGGTTTTATTTGGACCTGGTATCAACGTAAGGGCAATAATGTATTCATTCCAAAACGCAAGGAAATTGAATAAGATGACGGCTATGATACTTGGCCGTGCCATCGGAATCATAATCGAGATCATCGTTTTGAAATATCCAGCACCATCGACCAAAGCCGCTTCTTCGTACGTTGATGGAAGGGATTGGAAATAGCTGGACAATAAGTAAATGGTAAATGGCAAAGCGGTTGCCGCATAAACCACAGCTAAAATAAATAGATTGTCCAGCAAGAATCCAGCTCCAAATTGTCCCCGTAAGAAGTTATCACCGTCTAATAACATCAAGAAAATTGGAACGACAATATAGTTCACGTTGATAAATAATCCAGCTTTAAACAAGGCGTTCAAAAATTTACTGCCTCTAAAGATGTATCTTGCCAACACATAGGCTGCCGGCAAGGCGACGATCAATAAAATAAGCAGCGCCAATGCAGTCACCATGACAGAATTCAACATATAGGTACCCATATTTGCCTTTTGGAAAGCATCTATGAAGTTTTGAAAATAGAAACCTTTCGGCATGACCCAAGGGCTGCCATAGAATTCCGAATTTTGCTTCACTGAAGCTAAGAAAACCCACGCGACAGGGATAATGATAGAGATTGCTAATGTAATCAGTGCGACGTAGATAAACAATCGATATGCTGTTTCTGCGCTCATGCCTTTTTGTTTTTTCATTGTTCATGGACCCCCTTAATACTCCAGCACTTCCCGTTTGGTGACACGGCTGACAATCGCAGATAGTACGAATGAGAATAGGAAGATCACAACCCCAATAGACATACCGTAACCATAAGAAGAATTGGTGTAAGCCTGCTTATACATATAGCTTAAAAATACTTCCGTCGATCCGTCAGGACCGCCGCCAGTCATCGCCTGGACGAGAAGAAAACTTAAATTAATCGTACTGATAATGAAGAAGGTTAACGTTGTCCGAATGTTATTCCAAATCAACGGTAAGGTAATACTGAAAAATTGTCTAACTCGTCCAGCGCCCTCCAAAGCAGATGCTTCATAAAAACTTTCTGGGATACTCGCCATACTCGACATATACATGACCATATAGTAACCAATCGCTTGCCAAACGAGTGCCCCTCCGATGCTGTAAATGGCAATGTTTTGATCGCCAAGCCACATTCTTTGAAGGTTCTCAAGGTTAAATAAAGCAAGTAGATTATTCAACAAGCCTGTGGTTGGATCATAAACCGCAGAAAAAATCCCAGCAATGACCACAACGGATAAGATATTAGGGATATAGAATATAATCCGGAAAAAGCTGTTGCCTTTCATCTTTTCTCTCGTTAACAAAGTAGCAAACAAAATCGCCACCACCATGGTGATGAGTGTGACGATAACAATCAATACAATACTGTTTTGGAGAGATCGAAAGAAGTTCATATCGTTCCATAAGATTTTGAAGTTATCGAGTCCGACAAATACTTTATTATTAGAAAACCCACCCCACTTATATAAGGACATCCTGAATACCTCAATCGTAGGAAAAATCATAAAAATGGTTAACAAGATCAGTGCTGGTGACGTACAAGCAAAAATAAAAATCCTTTTTTCTGTTGTCTTATTCATGGATATCACCTCATTTAATAAATATAACGGTGAGGAAGAATACTCACCGTTATACTAGTGAACTATTACTTTAATGCTGACCGTAATTGGTCACTCACTTTTTCAACGGACTCTTGCCAATCTTTTACTTTTTTATCGCCAGAAACAATACTGTCGATCGTTCTGAATAATGTATCTGCCATGCTGACACCCTCAACGGCTTCTGTTGCAGCAAATCCACCCATACCTGCTTTTGCTCCGGAATCATAAATACTATAGAATAGCTTATTGTCACCGGTCAGCTTTTCGGAGATCCCTTCGATTGGTTGTATCGCACCAGCTTCTGCAAAAATTCCCGTTGCTTCATCGGAATAAACATACGTTAAGAAATCCTTTGCTGCATCTTTATTTTTAGCCTGAGCTGGCACCCACATTTGTTCGAAGAAGGTAAAAGCGTAACGATCACCGCCATTATCAATAGCCGGCAATGCTGTCATACCCCATTCAAAGCCATCCACTTTAGGCGCTTCTCCCATTTCACCAACGACCCACGTACCATTTGGCATAAACAGTGCTTTGTTATCAAGAATCAATTGTTGATTTTTCGTGTAGTCTTTGTCATTGGCATTGGCAACAGTTGTGGGCTCTGTGTATTTAGCTAACTTCCCAACAATTTCAAAAACCTTCGTTGCTTCAGGAGATTCCCAAATGCCATCTTCATATTTCATCGCTTTATTGTAAAAGTCAGGTCCGCCCGCTTCTAATAGTAAAGAATAGAAAAATGCATCAAAGTAACCGGTAGTAGGGTATGTGAATAATGCGATTCCTTCAGCTTTCGCTTTATCACCTAACGCCCACATCTCATCCCAAGTCTTCGGTACCTCCCAGCCCTTTTCTTTTAACAAGCCGGCATTATAGAATAATCCAGTTGGACTGTAGAACATCGGTGCCATATAAGTTTTCCCGTCATTATAAGGGCTGGTTGCCAGTGTGTCAGTAAAACCTGGTACCAACTTATCCTTTACTTTGACATCCTCACCATAAACGTTTTTATCCAAAACATCCGAAATGTCTTCTAAAGCTTTATCTTTAATCAAATTTTCTGTCAGTGCCAGTTTTCTTCCGGCTGCCAATAAAACCACATCCGGATAGTTTCCTGCTTTCATATTCGGGCTGATAACATCCTCGAGATTTTTATCCACAGTCAATTCAACATCAACTTTCGGATTTGCTGCTTCATACGCATCGATCACTTTGGTCCACATATCTTTACCATAAGCTGACTCTAATGCTGCCACATGAAGGGTCTGTTGTTCACTAGATGTTTTACCATTCTTTGAATCTACCTTTTGATCGTTATTACAAGCCATCAAACCTAGAGATAACATTGCAATCGAACCTGCCAACAAAAGTTTCTTTTTCATATTGATCCTCCCTTTATTTCTTTATATCTTAATAGGTAGAGTATACATTTAGAAAAACGCTTTCACAATAAACATCTTGTTCTGTTTTTTAGATATCTTGCTACCGTTTGTAATTTTCCACTAAAAAACCTATAATTCAGTTTAATAGAATGCTTTTGAAGGAGGAAGTTATTTGTCAAATGAAATTTATGAGGTTCCACCATCGGCACGGGGCCATCTTCCAGTTAAACTTCTCTATGTAACAAAAGCAAAATACGATAAAGATTGGCATAGCACCAATCATACTCATCATTTTACTGAAATATTGTATATTACTAAGGGCAAAGGGACTTTCATTTTTTCAAAAAAAGAAATACCGGTCACAGAGCATGATTTAATTGTCATCAACCCGAATACCGAGCATACGGAAAAGTCTGGTGTCGATCACCCCCTTGAATATATTGCACTTGGCATCCAAGGTCTAGCTTTTTCATCTCCAGATGATCCGGGATTACAGGTCACTTTTTTCAATTATAAACAGGAGAAAAACGTCTATCTCTTTTACCTCCAACAATTGATTGAAGAAGTGGTAAACCAAAAAGAAGATTATGAGTTGCTCATACAAAACATATTAGAAATTTTATTGCTTAAGATGATGAGGAAAAAGGCATTTACCTTGGAGGAAACATCTACTAAAAAGATTAGTAAAGATGTGGCCTTTATAAAAAATTATATTAAGCAGTATTTTCGCGAAGAAATAAATTTGGATACATTAGCTGAGGTTAGTCATATCAATAAATACTACCTTGCTCATTCATTTAAGAAAGCATTCGGTGTTTCTCCGATTGAATACTTAATTCAAACCCGTATCCGGGAAAGTAAAATATTATTAGAAACCACCAACTACCCGATTTCTAATATATCAACCATTACCGGCTTTTCTTCCCAGTCCTTTTTTGCTCAATCCTTTAAACGGGTAACGAATCTTTCTCCTTCACAATACCGAAATACCAAAAACTCTAATAAAAGTAAAACAAGGAAATCAAAAAGTAACAAATAAAATTTCCTAATGGATATGCAGAAGAAGACGATTCAAGTCCGATTCGTCTTCTTCTTCTTCAGCCTATTAAATATCTTCTACCACTAGATAAGTAGCTTTAATTGGTCCATGCACGCCGACAACAAGTTTCATTTCGATGTCAGCTGAGTTGCTTGGTCCTGTGATGAAGTTGATGCATGAGGCGATTTGTTCGTCGTTTTTTACTTGCTCATTAATGATGCGGGCCGCTTGTGTCATGCGGGGAACGATACTGCTTTTTGGGATAATAATGATGGAAGTTGCCGGTAAAAAACTGACGATTCTTTGACAAACCCCCTATTGTAAGCCGGCAGTCCGCAGCAAATTTGTGATTCTGGAAAATCGATTTCACAGCCGAGTCTTTCTAACACTTCCACTGTTGCTTTGCCTACATCACCTTGAAACATATCTACTAAACAAGTAGCAAAAAGACTAACTTTCATTTTTCCCGGCTCCCTTTTACCTAATCTTTGATGCAGTCAAAAAAACCAATCCATACTAATTGGATTGGATCCTTCTTATTCTTTCGGACTCAAGAATTTTTCACGGTCCATTCTATTACACTCTAAATTAAAGCACACCTTTTTTCAAAATAATATTTGCATAGGGCGCTCGTTCACTCGTAGCAACTATGGCATAAGCCGCTTTACTTCGTTCGTAAAAATCCATTCTTTCAAGCTTTTCAATTTGGACAGGGAAATTGCGATCGGTATGGAAAAAGAAGATTTGTTCAAATGGAAGCACTATCAGCCTGACATTATTTTGTTAACAGTAAGATGGTACCTACTGTACAACTTAAGTTTTCGTGATTTGGTGGAAATAATGGAGGAGCGTGGCTTATCCATGGCTCATACAACGATTATGCGTTGGGTTCATCAATATGGACCTCAATTAGATAAAAGAGTACGTCGTCATCTTAAGCCAACAAATGACTCTTGGAGAGTCGATGAAACCTATATTAAGGTAAAAGGTCAATGGATGTATTTATATCGTGCAGTCGATTCAGAAGGGAATACCATTGGTTTTTATCTAAGTGAATCAAGAAATAAACAAGCAGCCAAGCGCTTTTTCATGAAAGCCTTGGCTACTTCTCATGTTTGTAAACCTCGTGTCATAACAGTGGACAAAAACCCAGCCTATCCCGTAGCGATTCAAGAGTTAAAAGAAGAGAAACATATGCCTGAAGGCATACAAATAAGGCAAGTGAAATATCTCAATAATATGGTAGAACAGGATCATCGTTTTATAAAGAAGCGAGTTCGTTCAATGTTAGGATTAAAATCATTTCGTACAGCTACTTACATACTGAGTGGTATAGAAGCGATGCATATGATTAAAAAGAAGCAGGTTCATCAAGGGGTGAAGTCTGCCCAAAACCAAAAAGAATTCATCCATAAATTATTTGGATTAGCTTCATAAGTTAGCCATTCAAAGGAAATTGATACTCTATGTTTCTAGCGAGTAGTTTTTGCACAAAAAAAGACAGATGGGCTTCCATCTGTCTTTTTTATGCAGGCGTATTATTTAACTGATTTCCCGATTCTTTCTTTGATATTAAGTGTTTAAACTTAAGATCAGCAATCCAGTAAATCAGATAAGCAGAAACACTGAAAAAGAAAAAGAAAATTAAAAAGGAAAAGCGTAATGAAAGAATGGTCCATGCACTAAGAATAATCATACAAAAAATCGATAAATGAATTTTGTATAAACCTACTTTAAGACTATTAAGACACAAGTGCTTAAAGGACGTGACCATATTAACCATCAGTGGATAAATGCTTAAAAAAGATAGAACAAATAAAAAACTGACCAATAGGATTAC
>NZ_BAWM01000157.1 GCF_000759675.1 Neobacillus niacini
GAGAGAAAAACTAAAATGGCGATTCTCGGTTTTACTTTGACTTCTTCTTACGATTATCTAGTTTTCAAAGAACGATTAAAAAAAACTTTGAGAGAATTGCTCCCTCAAAACTAAACAAACAAGTAACTCATCAACGTTTTATCAGTCCACATGGACTGCATTATCCTTAGAAAGGAGGTGATCCAGC
>NZ_BAWM01000156.1 GCF_000759675.1 Neobacillus niacini
GGTGATCCAGCCGCACCTTCCGATACGGCTACCTTGTTACGACTTCACCCCAATCATCTGTCCCACCTTAGGCGGCTGGCTCCTAGGACAAAACTTAACTTCCTATATTTATAATAAGAGGTTAAGTTTTGTCCCAGGTTACCCCACCGACTTCGGGTGTTACAAACTCTCGTGGTGTGACGGGCGGTGTGTACAAGGCCCGGGAACGTATTCACCGCGG
>NZ_BAWM01000155.1 GCF_000759675.1 Neobacillus niacini
GCGCCCGTAGCTCAATTGGATAGAGTGTCTGACTACGGATCAGAAGGTTATGGGTTCGACTCCTTTCGGGCGCGCCATATTTTACGGGAAGTAGCTCAGCTTGGTAGAGCACTTGGTTTGGGACCAAGGGGTCGCAGGTTCGAATCCTGTCTTCCCGACCATTCTTCTAAA
>NZ_BAWM01000154.1 GCF_000759675.1 Neobacillus niacini
GACATATCGTTTTTACGCAATTATTTAAACAAAGACCTTGTAATGAGAGAAGACATGTATCTTTTTCAAAAACAGGGAAGAGATTATAAAATAGTTGATAAACAATGGGAACATGTCCGTGATCAGTTGGTTAATATGCGCGTAAATGGAGGTTTCCCATACATTACTGTCAATGACGGTGACTATTTGAAGAACGGTGAATTATATCTGAAGCATTGGTAT
>NZ_BAWM01000153.1 GCF_000759675.1 Neobacillus niacini
ATTTTGCTAGATTGATTAATAATTGAGCCTTCTTGGGTCCTGGTTGTCGTTTCATTAAAGACTTCCACCCCCTCATGACATCTAATGTTTCTAGTGAAGATATTTCATCCGGTGTAGGAAATAAACGCAGAGTTGCGATGGCCCCTTTGCACGATACATCTTTAAACACTTGTCTGAGCTCTGGAAAGACTACATCCACCCATCGATTTACTTGATTAATAGCCATCACGAAACGTTTTACAATCACATCACGGTTAGAAATTAGAACTCTAAGTTTCTCAAATGATTCTGTTGTTGGACGAACAAAGGAATAATAACCGTTTTTCACCATATCCGCTATAACGAGGGCATCTTTTTTATCACTCTTCGATTGAGTATTGTCACGATTCTCTTTATTCCTTTTCACTAAGTGGGGATTGACTGTTACTACCTCAATGTTTTGGTTATTTAACCATTTGGATAGGTTAATCCAATAATGGCCAGTAGGTTCCATACATACTATTGCTGCATCTAAGTTTTTTAATCTTTTTAAATCTTGAATCCAGTTTAATAGTTTAACGAATCCCTCTTCATTATTTTCAAATGTAAGAGGATCTCCAACTACAATTCCACGAAAGTTAACAGCTCTAGCAACGTGTAATTGTTGGGCTATATCTACACCTACAATTAGATGTGTATCGGAAATTCTTTCTATTAGTTGATTTTGTTTGTCTTGCATTTTAAAATTCATAGTAGGGCTTCCTCCTTAAGATTTTGAGTTAGATTGGTCTCTATACTCGTATCTTACTGAGAAGCTCTATTTTTTTCAAACCTGATATTTAACGATCTACAGGAATGCTAAACTGACCGTTAGCACAACAAACAAAAAAAGATCGCCGCAGCGATCTTCATTTTTAACTACTGCACCCGTTAGCTGAAGAAGGAGTCTTGCGTTTTACAGTTACTTCAACTCATATGAATGTCTGTTCCATACTGAATCAATTTTAGTTTCCTTGCCACAGATTGGGATGAAAAATTATCCCACGAAGTACTATAAAGAGCAATTCGTCCTTGTTTTTGTACCTCCGCAGCCCAGGCATTTGTAACATTTACACCGTATCCTCTTCCACGGTAATCTTCATGTGTAAATACACTTGCTTCGTCTGCTTTTGAGGTCTGCCTTGCACTACAACAAATCGAAACAGCAAGGTTATCTTCAACTATTACAAAACAAGGTTGCTTATACTCAAAATCCTCAAATGTATATGGGAAATGAGACTTTAGTAGTTCTTTGTTTTCATGATTTACTTGTATTGCTTTTGCACGAGACCTGTACCTTACATTAGGAAACACATACGCTGGTCCAATCCATAAATTATTTAATTTACGATCTCTGCATAAAGCATTGATTACTTCTACTAGATGAGCACCAGGATTCGTCCCTATAACTTGTTCTAACTTCTCTACAAGACTCGCATCCAACATATTTGAATACCTTACTACACTACCCAGTCTGGTGCCACCAACGAAAATTCGTGGTGCAAAGTCGTATGGTGGTTCATTCACGACTGTCACACGATTTTCAGTATCGTGTCTAAATAACACATTCACATGATGTTCCATCAATTCTAAATCAGAGAACATAAAAATTCCTCCGTGATTTAACGTCATCAATCTAGGCTTCGTTATTATAGTCTTTTATTGTATTTACCTGCCCCTTTACTTCAATAAAAAGCACTACACCCCCTTATTGAAGTAATTCTACTTGTTAGTTGAAGAAATATTTTCGGCCCACAGATAGGGCTGTTTATCTAACTATCTTTATCCGTTAATGAAAAGAAGTTTTCTATTAAATTAATGCATGAAGCCTAGATTTTTGCCTCAGGTTCAACAAGGTCTGTATCAGGAGGATTGTAACCTAATTGCCGAGCCATCGATACGATTTGTCCCTTATGATGAAACTCATGTGTTTCGGTATGGGTTAAGAGCCATAGGGGAGTCGTACTCCATGTTTCTTCCTGCCACTTCACCTGATTCTCTATATTTTCGATCCAGCGAGAATTGAATTCAAACAAAAACTGTTGTACTACTTCATCAACTAAATCAAATCTATCTCGAACCTTTTTAACATCTGAGTGTTCGATATCATAATCTGTAGCGAACGAACAATCAGTGAGTTTAAGTGCGAATTTCCCAAGCCAGGCCAGATAGCAATCAGCAACGTGAATATGGGTCCTTATAATACTGCTGTTCCCGAAGTTTGGAACTGTATTGTGCAACTTTTGCAACGGAATCCCTTCCAAAAACGCAAACAAAGTTTGTCTAGTGGACCTAATGAAACCGTATTGTTGCTTCAAAACATCTTCCATTCACAATCAATCCCCTCTGTATAATAATGATTTAGACTATACTAAATTAACGAACAGATGGAAGTAATCTTTAGCAGCTTTTTCTCTTCTTTTATAATATATCTTTTCTTTTTGAGTATGATGGTTTCTTTTTTCTTATTCCACTAAACTCACCGTTAGTTCAATAAAAAAAGGCCTGCCGCAACAACCCCACTGTTCCACTAAAGCACCCGTTAGTTCAAGAAGAAACTTTTAAAAAGGTGAAAATCTGTCATCAAAAATTTCTCCATCAAGTTTAAAATACAATTTATATGTACCCAAATCTTCTTCCTTATGAATAACTGGCAGATATGAAATAATGAAGTCAAAACCATATTGAGTGTATGAGTCTTTACTCCATGCATCGATGAAAAGAGCCACATTATTTAGGTTAAGTTCCAATTGGTTTTTATCAATGTCCCCGCCAAAGAAAGGTTCACCTTCTTCCTCTTCATAAGAGTTAACTACGTTCCAAAAATTTTCAATTGTTTTCTTTTCAACATCGTGAGTCTCAGCCCATGCTCTTAGTTCATTTGTATTCATTTCTATCCCTCATTTCCAGATTAACTAACCTGCCCCGTTAAGAAAAAGAGTTGCCGCAGCAGCTGTAGCAACCCCTTAATCAACTCTTGCACCCGTTAGTGAAAGTACATTTTTTCACAATCTTGTTATTAGAAATAAATAAAATACTAGCCTGATTTGAAGAATTAGCACCTATTTGCAAAATGAACTTATCTAATTTAACTCACCAATAAACCAGATTTCGCCTTCATAGTTGATGTCATCGTCCGAAATTATTTCTTTGAAACCCCTAACTTTTAAATCAGAAGATAAAACAAGATTCCACTCTTTAATAATATTTCTATCACTATCCAGAGGTATCCATTTTTGTTCTTTTGAATTTCTCTCGAAAAAACCATCAAACCAGCTTTTGTCTGGGAATACTACAATCTGTGAGTCAAACAAATTGGGTAATGAAACAATAGCATAAATGCAATAATCACTTTGTTCTTTCGTCTTTATGTTTATTAAATAATCGACCCGTTCGATTAATTTTTGCATAATATCTCGCCTTAATTTGTTCGGTGTATTTTTCGAATCTATATATTCTTGGCTGAATGGTAAGTGTAGATGCCAATAACCTAAACCATAATCATTAGGATTAGGCATAGTTTTTGTTAAGTCTGTTAAATCATTTACTAACGTTTTGTACCTTCGCCTTAAACCCCTAATTTTCCTTTTTGAACCATCAAATTCCCATTGAACCACATCTAAATCCCCCTAATATATTTACAGACACCCCTTCCTTTAAGAGGAGTGCAGCACTGACCCATCTTCAACTCTTGCATCCATTAGTTGGACAAGAACTCTCTTTAATAAGTTCCCTTCCATTCTTCTTTTGTATATTTAATAAAAGGAAAATTAACCCTAATATAAGACAAAATTTCCGTTGTTTCCTCCCTCACAGTATAAGCAGTTAATGTGGATTTAAAAGCAGGACTTATAAGTACAGGAATAGTCTGGTTCTTTACATAAAAATGTAAACAATCCTTATACGATGTTTGCTTTGAACGTATTTCTTTTTTAAAATATCTAATCTCAATTACATCGTTAAATATTACTTCTCTTTTGTGTTTCTTAATTTCAACAATTTTATTTGAATATACAGCAACATACCCTCGAATATCTCCACTATAATAGCGGAAAAGCATATAAAACGTGATAATAAATACAATTCCATAAACACACAAAAACCAATCCTTTTCAATTACACCTCTTATAATAATCACCAAAAAAAACAATAAAGATATAAGGCGAGATATTTCAAATACAATCAATACCCATTTTGGATTTTTATAAAACAGTATAGGATTTTCCAAAATCATTTCCTCCAGAGACTTAAGAAAGTTAGTGCTTCCCTTAATCTTAAAAAGTAAAATTTTCAACATACTTAAATTTTATACCCTTCTCTTACTATCCTGCCCCGTTAATTGAATAAGAAAAAGGCTTTACTCCTTCTTGAAGTAAAGCACCCGTTAGTTTAAGTACAACATTTCACAATCTGCTTTTAAAAAAAACAAAAAGGTCAAATCCTGATAATAGAATTATTAAGTTCCTGCAATAAAATTAATCGAGTTGAACCCCTTTAAAAAACCAATCCCAATACGCATTTCCTTGTGCAATAATCATTCTTTCTAACCAGGTAGTTAAATCACAGTAAAAACTTATGGTCTCAATACTCAGCAACAGGATATTTACTTTATTAGTTTGTTTATAGTTAGAAACGTCAAGTAATAACGTACCCCTATCTACAACATAGCCAATTGGGTAGCAATATTTCAAAATATATCCCACATCACAATAACCCTTCATTGAATTGTATTCACTTATCATTTTCTCGATTGAATAAAGGCAAAAGGAGTAGCCATATTCGTAAGTAAAAAACTCTGCACCATTATGTAATAATAAAAATTCTTTATATTCAGTAGGCAATTCCAAATGATTTTTTGTAATAAATTGTTCTAATTCGTTTTTAGTAATAGGCTTGTTAAAATTAAAACCAACTTTTTGGTAATCTCCAGACGTACTATGGACAATTAATGAATTATTCTCATCTAATCTGGTTTTTAGAGCTTCCATTACATTTAATATTGACGAATTCTTCATTCTCATCACCCACTTAAGCAAAAATTGAATCACTATATCAGATAGTATTCGTGATGTTAATGCCAATTCCTTTTTTTACTAACCTTCTTCGTTAGTTGAAGAAGAAGGGTTCAATAAAAAAAGGGCAGGCACTCCGCCCATCCCTTCAGATTGCTTTTTCGACTTTGCAACCTATCTGATGCTTTTTTCTCTGCTTAATATACTTTTAATCAGCACTTGTCCCATTCAGCTTTATTCTGAGTGCATATGTTATTATTACCACCGGCCGCCAAGCCAATATAGCACCTCCGAAGAAGCGTTTGCATGTATTGCAGACGCTTCTTTTCATTTTAGGCAAATCGCCAATTTTGTCCTAACAAGGGTGATTGTCTAATCCATTCTTGTCTTATGGAATATTTATACATAGTGATAAGTTTTTTCCTTCAGATATTTAATAGGGTGGTGAAAAAATATGGGCTTTGGATGGGGCGGTTGTGGCTTCGACGGTGGCTTTGGTTGTGGCGGTTTTGGCTTCGACGGTGGCTTCAATAGAGGCAGCAGCTTTGTGTTAATCGTAGTACTTTTCATCCTACTGATCATTGTAGGGGCTTCATTTTGCTAAATTGTACGGAACAATGGGCGGGTTAAGTTAATCTGCCCTTTTGTCATATAGACTTCTGGAATGAAAGGAGGAGGAATCAAATGCCGTTTTTTGGATTTGATCGAAGAGATCGGTTTTTTCGTGACGACTTTAGAAGAAGAAGGTTTTTCCCTTTTGAAAGAAGATTTTTCCCATTTTTCCCTTTCCGCTTTGACTTCGAAAGAAGAAGACGTTTTGAATTCGATAGAAGACGCAGATTCTTTTAAGCAAATGATTTAAACAGTGTTTCCATGGAATCCAAGCGGGGAATACGGTTCTTCATGGTCAGTTTCGATTCTGGTCACCTAATCCAATTTAATCTAAGTGATAAACGCCAATCCCTTGAAGTGTAAAGGATTGGCTTTTTTATGTATAAATACTTGTTACGGAGTAACAAAAAAAGGGGTAGGCGTTCCACCCACTCCTCAAATTGCTTTTGCTATTTCGACTATGTAACCTTTTAGATATTTTGTTACATTCATCGAAATAAAAAAAACACCTTAATTAAGATGATCTTCTCAATTCCTAGCCTTTCCTCCATCGGCATTACCCAACTTCATTGGTACTTCGCTGCTATCCGTCTACATACAACGGCATTTAATTTCCTTGCTTATTATCGCTTGTTGACCATACTCTTCTAAAAATGAAAAATGTATTGTCCTTTTATTCAATTAAAGCACCCTTTAGTTTAAGTACAATATTTCATAAACTTTCTTGTGGAATAAGAAAAAAGGCGACCTACCTATTGAAGGATCGCAGTCGTAATTCACCATTATTTCAATGTCGGATTTTGCTTTCCATATCTCACTAAAACGTGCCACAATAGTTTTAATTCCTGAAGTACCTCTTTATAAGTTCCGCGATCACTCCAAGTTTCAGGATTGCGGTTTAAATCCATTACGGCAGATCCAATTATCTTTGCATCGATAAAATTATTTAGTGCAATGCGATTTGCCAAGGAAGGCATTGATGGACCTCTAAAATCAGAAGGAACTTCATCTACCATAAGAGCAAAGCCCCTGTGCCAATACAGATCAATGGAATACTTATGGCATATTTGTTTCAAGATTCTCCCTACATATGTTTCCTTGAAAGAAGGATCTGCAACAAGCACTTCCACGTCTTCTTTAAGTGATATATCACCATGAACCTGGGCTTCAATATAGTGATTAAGATTGCGGTTAGGCTCTTTGTTTGCTGGGTCCGTAAATGGTCTTTCAAGATTAACCAGCAAATGATTGATTAACCTTGCTGGTGTCAGATTTCTTTCGCCAATTGCAAAATCTCTTAAGAACGCCTCTTCCAAGAGTGCAGCCAAAATGAGGTCAAACTCTTTATTGGTACCCTTTTCTTTTGGGTCTTGATGCGAATCTAAATAGGTGTACGTGGAACGATATGAAACCCTGGGGGATAGAAGAAAATAGCATGATCCAAAACGTGGAGCAGGTCCATCTGGGTGCAACATTAAATTTAGTGCCCCATATTTAGGACGTTGGTTATTGGTTGTGCCCTCCAGTTGATATGCTCCTCCAAAAATTCTCTTCTCCCAAAGGTCGCGTTCCCCACCTCGGTATGCGGATACGCTGCCATTAGATATAAATGTTTCAAACTGGCTCTTATATATTCCCTGCTCCAACAGTGCTTCAGCAACGCATTTCATAGTTGAATCTGGTCTATCTGGATGAAAATGTAATCCTATCTTTGCGTGAGCCTTAATTTTAACAACAGCATTTTCAAATATTTTATCCGAAATATTAGACATTTTAAGTATGTGATTAATTGTTTCTTTAGCTTCATGTCTATTGTTCCTTGCATACCTTGTAATATTCTCTAAAGCCAATAATTGAGACATTGATAATTCCATGAATAGTCGATTCTCTCCTTTCATCGAATTTAACCTAATATTCAACAAAAGTTTCTTTTTTCCTTCTTCAACAAACCCGCTTCGTTAGCTCAATAACAAATAAGGATCGACGCAGCGATCCCCGTTCTTTAACTCTTGCACCCCGTTTGTTTAAGTACAATATTTCACATTCTACTTAAATAATCGAAGTAAAAAACGGTGATTATAAACCATCGCCCTAAACTTATTTTTCGTAGTATGGTTTATAAGTAGAAGGGATAAACCCTCCTAAAACCCCTATTCCTTCAACAAATGCGAAACCACCATCTTCAATCTGTAATTCTATCTCTGTCATATTTAATAAAAAATAATTATCAGTTTCTTTGCTTACAACTTTATAACTTTTTGCATTAGATTTTGATAAACACTCTCTTCCGTTACAATCTATATCGTACTTTTTGGTTAACCAGTCATTAAAAGGATTTGCGGACGGTTTTGTAACTGGAAGAATTACCAGGAACAATATTAAGATACTAACAATGATGAATGTTCGTTTTTTATTCATTTAACGCATCCCCCTTAGAACATGCACCAATCCTGCTACTTAGATCAAGGCATGTTCTTATTCTATATTCGCACCCCGTTAGTTTAACAAGAACTATTAAATTAGTATTTCAAATATAGAATAGTTCCAGAACTCATTTTTTCATTACAAAGAAATTTTCTACTAAATTCTTGATAACTGTGTAGCCCCAAGTGGAATAGACTTCATACTTACTTTCTTCTTCCTTTGTTATCGGACGTAGTTCATTAAGACCTTTCATCAGCATTCCACCAAATTGTTGCGAACGCAAATAATCAGGACTAATCCCATCTAACTCCAAAGGTCTGTAACCGCTAATTTTACCTTCCAATCCTGTTTTATGTATAGTGATAATACCTGCTGCACCTTGATAGAGTGTTCGGCATCCTATTAAATCTTCTGCAACTGGAGGTAAAGAACCTTGCCAATCCATTAAACCAGCTAAAAACATCGTTCTGCTTCCAATTCCTTTTTTAGAAGGAATTTCAATTACCCTACCGCAGGCATAGTTACCAGATGATAATGGGATAGCCCAAAATTGACCAGACATTAAATCTTTATTTGTCTTAGGTTTAAACGGATACTCTTTGTTAATCTTAATCACCGCCGTTTATTATATATAAGTTATCATTACTATAAAATTTGTACGACTCCTTGTTCAACTAAACTGCCCCGTTAGCACAATAATAAAAAGGCTGCCGCAGCAACCTATTCTTAAACTCAAGCACCCGTTAGTTTAAGTGCAATCCTTCACATTCTAATTTCTTATTAAATCAGTAAAAGACAAAATTCTTAAACCATCAATGTGTTTCTGTCATTCTAAATTATAAGGGAGTTTATTTCATAGGTGATAACTATGGATTCCTCTTAACAATACCCCCGCTTGTTCTGCCATCACACGAGATGGGACTGTAATTCTATTCTTAAGCTACCATCCAACTAACCCTACGAAAGCTGAACTGAAAAATTGAACAAAAAATTTTTAAAAAAAGACATACTGTTAGTGACATATTACTGTCGATAACAGTATACTGTTATTAACAGTAAGGTGTTGCCAAAAAAAATTTTACATTTAAATTAGGAGGTTATATATTTCATGAAACATACAGGGAGACATACAGGTGCATTTCTTCTGCTGTTTTTAACAGAGGGAGATAGCTATGGAGGGAAACTCCTGCAGAAATGTGAAGAAGAGCTTCCCATCAATCCAATCGATAGTGCCATTCTTTATCGCACATTAAAAACATTAGAGAAAGAAGGTGCTGTTGAGTCGTATTTAGACACATCTAATCAAGATAAGCTGATAAAAATGTACAAAATTACTACAGTTGGAAAAAGAAAATTAGAAGATTTTCAAATAGATATAGAAGAAAAAATGAAGAATTTATCATTTTTCTTAAATAAATATAAAGAATGGAAGGAGTCTAATCATGATTAATGGTGCTATCCTTTACGCTATGGCTATTATTCTTCTCAGTATTTCTTTTATCAAAGATCGAAATAAAACAAGAGATGCTCTATTAAAGTCATGGAAAAGCTTTCGTAATATTATACCTGACATGTTATCAATTATGCTTTTCGTTGGACTATCACTATCTATATTAACTCCAACCTTAATTTCTTCAATCATTGGAGAAAAATCTGGATTGACAGGTATTGTTTATTCGGCATTAATTGGTTCTATTGCACTAGTTCCAAGCTTTGTTGTATTTCCTCTTGGACACACATTAGTCCAAAATGGTGCAGGACTCCCTCAAGTGGCTGTATTAATATCTACATTAATGTCTGTAGGAATCACAACTTTACCTATGGAACAAAAGATATTTGGGCGAAGTTTTGCCTATTCTCGCAACGTATCTGCATTGGTAATGTCTCTAATATTTTCATATATTATTTGGGTGGTGATGGGATGAATAAATTAAAAAGGTATCGTTTCTTTTTCATTTTATTATTCGGGCTAATTATCCTTACCTTTATAAACCAATCGCTGGGATGGAACGCATTTCAATTAACAGTAAAAAGCATTTTAGATATGCTGTTTCTACTCCCTCCTGTCTTAATATTCGTAGGTTTGCTTGACAAATGGGTGGAGAAAGAAACACTTATAAGATATATGGGAGAAAAATCCGGCATCTATGGCATTTTGTTCTCCCTATTATTAGGAGTAATTGCAGCTGGTCCTCTCTACGTAGCTTTTCCAATTGCAGCACTATTATTAAAAAAAGGAGCAAGCATACGCTATATTGTATTTTTTTTAGGAGTTTGGACAACTGCAAAATTACCGGTTATTGTTTATGAATTTGCTTCATTTGGAGTTAAATTTACACTTATTCACATTTGTTTTGGTTTGTTATTTTTCTATTTAATGGGTATTATTTTTGATAAATTTTATAAGCATCGACAATTGTTAAGGTATGATATAACTAAAGACGTTTAGATTTTGATAGATAAATCTTTAACCACTCTATCCCAGATTATTTTGTAGCTACACCTATAACGGACTATACTGCGTGCAGCAAAAGATTAGAGGATACAGTTTGCACTGCATCCTCTCTTTGATTCCCTTCTTCAACTCCCTCAGTTTGATACGAATATCTCTTGAATGCTCACTTATTCGCAGGATTTCATAACCTCTATAAATAGAATGA
>NZ_BAWM01000152.1:0-299576 GCF_000759675.1 Neobacillus niacini
CATTTGACCGCCCATTGGCATTTGACCCATTCCTCCAGGCATTTGACCGCCCATTGGCATTTGACCCATTCCTCCAGGCATTTGTCCGCTCATTGGCATTTGATCAAAGCCTCCTTGCATTGGGTTTGTCATCGGTAATTGCGGCATAAAGGATGAAGATTCATCATCAAATCCATGTGGCATATATTGCGCACCTGCTACGCCTGGCATTGGTCCAGGTTGATAAGGTAACATATTAGGTGCCTGTTGCATTGCCACTCCTTGAACTTGAGGATATGGCATGAATGATACTGGTGGACAAGGAGGCGGCGGACACCATTGTGGTGGTGGCGGACAAAATCCTGATCCAGGCATTATTGGTGAAATAGGTACACAATAATCTTGTAACATTTGCTGCTGTACAGGGAACTGGTTTGCCATTGGTGCTTCTTGTACAGGCATGACTGGGTTTTCCTTTATCGGTTCTTTTATTTCAGGAAGTATGTTTGCTGGTTTTGGAGGCAGTTGTGGCTGTTTTACCCCCATATTGGTCATATTGTTCATATAATAGTTGTTAATATCGATTTCTGGGATGATTTGCAGGGGCATTTTTGGAGTGTATGGTGTTTTAGGTGCTTCTTTAATTGGCGCTTCCTTAATTGGTGCTACTTTAATTGGTGCTTCTTTAATTGGTGCTTCCTTAATTGGTGCTACTTTAATTGGTGCTTCCTTAATTGGTGCTGCTTTAATTGGTGCTTCCTTAATTGGTGCTACTTTAATTGGTGCTGCTTTAATTGGTGCTTCCTTAATTGGTGCTGCTTTAATTGGTGCTTCCTTAATAGGTGCTACTTTAATTGGTGCTGCTTTAATTGGTGCTTCCTTAATAGGTGCTGCTTTAATTGGTGCTTCCTTTATTGGAACCTCCTTCTTTGGAGCTGTTTTAATCGGCATTTCTTTTGGTTTCTCTTTGGTATACGGTTGCTCAGCAATCGGCATTTCTTTCTTGGCGCCTAAGTTGATTGTGGCCCCCGGCTTAGTTCCCATAGGCGCTTCTTTTTTTACATTTCCACCTGATGTTGGGACTTTTATTTTCATACCGGGCATAATCATATCAGGGTTGCTGAGCTGTGAATTCATCTTTTTCAGCTCTTCAAAATTCACGCCGTACTTCTTGGCGATTTTCCAAAGAGTATCCCCTTTCTGTACGATATGGATCTTCACTCTGATTTCCCTCCTATGCATAAGTCCATATATTCTATGTGATGATAGGCAAAGTGCTAACATTCTTCAGAAAAACTTATGCTTTTTTTCGGGAAAATATGAATCAACCCTTTAAATATAAAAATAGATGCAATTTTAAAAAATTGCATCTATCCTATCATTATGCGTTTTGTAACATTCTATCTAGCGCTAATTTTGCATTTTCAGCAATTTCAGGACTAACCTTAATAATATTATTTGTATCTTCTAATGTATCCAAGCTCCACACTAGATGTGGAAGGTCAATTCGATTCATCGTTAAACAAGGACACATTTGTGGATTTAATGAAATGATTTTTTTATCAGGATGATTCTGAATCAGTCGATTGACAAGATTCATCTCCGTTCCGATTGCCCACTCAGAACCTGGCTCCGCTTTTTCAATCGCATTAATAATATAACTTGTTGAACCAGCCATATCGGATAATTCCACGACCTCGCGACGACACTCAGGATGAACAATAATCGTCATGTTAGGATATTGACTCCTTGTGTCATGGACATTATGAACCGTAAAGTTCTCATGTACCGAGCAGTGACCTTTCCAAAGGATCACTTTTATTTTTGAAGGATCACCTCCGTATTCCAGCGAATTTGTAATTGGATTCCAAACTGCCATTTCATCTAAGCCAATACCCAAATCATAAGCCGTATTACGACCTAAATGCTGATCAGGTAAAAATAAAATCCGTTCTTTTTGTGTAAATGCCCACTTTACCATTGTCTCGGCATTAGAAGAGGTTACACTCGCACCACCATGAGCGCCGACAAAAGACTTAATCGCCGCTGTAGAATTAACATATGTTAAAGGAGTAATCGTATCACCAAAGATTCCCTGTAGGATTTCCCACGCTTTTTCGGTTTGATCAAGGTCTGCCATGTCAGCCATGGAACAGCCTGCACGCATGTCTGGGAGAATTACTTTTTGGTTTTCGTTTGTAAGAATATCTGCCGTTTCCGCCATAAAATGAACGCCGCAGAAAACAATATATTCTGCTTCTGAATTTTCAGCTGATAATTGTGCGAGTTTTAAAGAATCTCCTGTGGCGTCTGCAAACTGTATCACTTCATCTTTTTGATAATGATGACCTGGAATGAAAAGTTTTGAGCCTAATTTGTTTTTCACTTCAACCACTCTAGCCTCTAACTCTTCCTTGGACATTTGTTTGTATTTTTCAGGAATCATTTTATTCATTTTCATAGTCGCTAAAATACTCATATTATAATTCCTCCCCTTTACTCCAGAGAACTTTGACACTTATATCGAGTGCTTTATATGAATGTGTTAAGAATCCTAGTGAAATATAATCAACACCTGTATCACGATAATCAGCTAAATTGGTCAATTGAATACCGCCTGAAGCTTCAGTTATGAATCCAGCTGGAACTAATTTGATCAGTTCTTTAATCTCGTCTGGCGTACGATTGTCAAACATAATCACATCTGCACCTGCAGTGACGGCTTCTTTAACTTGGGCTTCTGTTTCAACCTCTACTTCGACCTTTACCATATGACCGGCTTTTTTTCGAACCGTTTCAACTGCATGAGAAATTGAGCCTGCAAACGAAATATGATTGTCTTTAATCATGATGCCATCATATAAACCGAAACGATGATTAAAGCCTCCTCCGGTGGTAACGGCATATTTTTCAAGCATTCTTAAGCCAGGTGTCGTTTTACGCGTATCGCAAATTTTGGTATGACCACTGTCCAGTGTTGAAATAGCTTTACGTGTAAGGGTGGCAATCCCACTCATTCTTTGGACAAGGTTAAGGACAACTCTTTCCCCTTTTAATAAATCTGCGATTTTTCCAGAGGCTGTCGCAAGCTTCTGACCATATTCAATGGCTTGACCATCCTTCACAAAAACCTGTGTTTCAATATCACTATTTAAAAGTTTAAAACCCGCTTTTATAATTTCTTCTCCACAAAAAATTCCGTTATCCTTTGAGAGAAAAACAATTTCCCCTTTAGTATCATCTGCAAAGATTAAATCGGTTGTAATGTCCTGTTCCCCAATATCTTCGATAAAAAATTGCTCAAGTAGCGAGCGCAGTTTCAATGTATTCATGGTTCGTCTCCATTCCCCGGCTATTTTTATGAATAATGGTTTTGTTTAACCAATGATGATCGTCTTCCATCGGATAATCACTTCGATAATGACCTCCACGGCTTTCTGTTCGTTTCAGAGCAGCTTCGGTAATTAAATTTGCTATCATCAGCATAAAAATCTTCGTCATCTCTTCTAAAGAATAATTATCAAGATCATTTATTTGGTGGGCATTAAACGTATCTAACCATGCTTTTTGGTTCTTGAGATTGACCTCATTTCGAACAATTCCGACCCGCTCCATCATCGTATCTTTAATTTGTTGTCTATCTGGTAAGATTACTTTTTCTTGAGGGATAAATGGACGCTTGATCTCTGTCCCAACGATATCTTCATATACAGCCTCATTTAGCCATGAGGATAACTTTTCTCCCATATATAAACCTTCTAATAAAGAATTACTTGCCAAACGGTTGGCACCATGTAATCCTGTGCAGGCGGCTTCTCCAATGGCAAATAGCCCCTTTATAGAAGTCCTTCCGAATAAATCTGTTTTAATTCCTCCCATTAAAAAATGACTGCCGGGAGCAACTGGGATTCTCCCCTTTGATAACTGAATTCCATTTTCCTCACATATGGATGTTATGGACGGGAATCTTTGCTTAAAGTTTTTAATTTTACTAATATCTAAATATATGTTGTAGCCTTTTTTAAGATATTCATAGATTTTCTGCGAAACAACATGCCTTGGGCCAAGGTCTTTGAGAGGATGAACACCTTCCATAATCGGGGTGCCATCATCGGTTACAAGAACGGCACCTTCGCCGCGTACCGCTTCCGAAATCAACCCTTTTGTTTCACCATTTAAATATAAGAGTGTTGGATGGAATTGAATAAATTCCATATCGACCACCTCAACACCAGCTAAATAGGCCATCGCTATCCCATCGCCGCTGACAGTATCGGCATTTGAGGTATAGGTGAACAATTGTCCACAACCGCCAGTAGCAAGAATCGTATTATTGCTATAGTAATTCTTTATCTGTCCATCCGACCCTTTAGCTTTTACACCAATACATCGATTTTCAGAATTCAGCAATAATTCATAAGCAAAAACATCCTCTTCAATGGTGACATTTTCCTTCAGCGTGCTGATAAGGAACTCAACCATATTTTTACCTGTTGCATCACCGCCGCCATGAACAATTCGCTTTTCGCTATGTGCCCCTTCCATTCCTAAGAGCAATTCACCTTTTTGATTTTTATCAAAAACAGATCCTTGTTCAGTAATGAACTTAATCAACCCAGGTGCGGCATGAATGATTTGCTCGACGGCTTTTTGATTATTGTGATATCTTCCTGCCTCAAGCGTATCGGTAATATGTTTACTTGGATGGTCATGCTCGCCAATAGCTGCAGCAATACCGCCTTGAGCAAGATAAGAATTGGCTGTTCTTACCTTTTCCTTTGTGAGAATCCTCACATTTAAATCCTTATTTAAAAGCGAGGCTAACTGCAGCGCAGCTATCCCACTTCCTAAAATTAAAACATCATTATTTGTCATATTGACTCCTCCTGGATTAACAGGTGTCTTGACATCTATATTTACATAGATTTAAACTATTATCAAGAGTTTTTTAAAAGAGCATTATCAAAGTTCAAAAATACTAATATTGGAGATTACTAATGATATATTTTGATTTTGCGGCGACCACTCCGTTAGATTCTGAAGCAGCAGAGGTGTTTGTTCAGGCATCTACTGAGTATTTTGGGAACTCAAGCTCCCTCCATGATATAGGTGGACAGTCACAGGAGTTACTAGAGAATTGCCGCGAAGAGCTGGCAAATCTTTTAGGAGTTAATAAAAAAGGATTATACTTTACAAGTGGTGGATCCGAGGGGAATTTTTTAGCCATTGAGGCATTATTATCTGCTCCTAAAAAACCCGGGAAGCACATTATAGCTGGGATGGCTGAGCACTCTTCCATCCATGGAGTTCTTAACAGGTTAGAAGGGTACAGTATTACCTATTTACCACTTAATTCTTCAGGTCTCATTGACATAGAAGAATTGGAGCGTACCATTACTCCTGAAACGGTTTTAGTGACAGTACAGCACATTAATTCTGAAATAGGTACCATTCAGCCGATTGAAGACATAGCTTCTATTTGCAGGGAGCATGACATCCATTTTCACAGTGATTTTGTTCAATCTTTTGGAAAAATTGAATTGAAAAAGATTGCCCCGCTTGTCAGCAGCTGTTCCTTTTCTGGTCATAAAATTTATGGGCCCAAAGGGGTAGGCGGCGCCTATATCAACCCTGCTATTTCTTGGAGCCCATTTTTCCCAGGCGGATCACATGAAAGAGGCTTCAGACCAGGAACCGTAAACGTCCCAGCGATAGCGGCGATGACTGCGGCTGCTCAAAAAATTAATGACGAACTTGGGCAAAGTCACGATAGATTTTTAGAACTTCGTGGCACTTTGATGGAGGCGCTTGATCCAATTAAGGAATTTGTGCATATTTATCAGTCAGATTCAGACTCGCAGTTACCATCTATCATTGGTTTTCGTATTTCTGGAATTGAAGGGCAATGGATGATGCTCGAATGTAATCGCTATGGGTTCGCGATTTCAACCGGAAGTGCCTGTCAAATTGGCATGCAAGCTCCAGCAAAAGTGACACAAGCATTAGGATTAAGCCTTCAAGAAGGGAAGGAATTTATCCGTATTTCTTTTGGAAAAACAACCAAGAGGGAAGATGTAGTAAAGCTTGGAGAAACTATTGTAGATATCGTAAAAAAATTTAAAAACTAGAAACTGTGCTAGAATATAGAGTAGGAATACGAGGAGGTATTTATGGCTGAGCAAAAGAAAATATTAGGCGATGAAAGGAGAGCTTTCATCCTGCAACTGCTAAAAGACAGCCCTGTACCGCTTACAGGAAGCGAATTAGCAACACGAACAAATGTAAGCAGGCAAGTGATTGTTGGGGATATTACGCTCCTTAAAGCAAAAGATGAGCCGATTATCGCCACAAGTCAAGGCTATTTGTATTTTAAGCAAAACACAGGCATGCCATTATTCGAAAGGACCATCGCCTGCAGTCACTCACCGGATGACACAGTAAAAGAGCTAAATTTAATGGTGGATCATGGTGTATTGGTAAAGGATGTTAAAATTGAGCATGCAGTTTACGGTGATTTAACTGCCTCGATTATGGTATCCAATCGCCAAGAAGTGAAACAATTTATGGATAACATCCATAATACAAAGGCCTCGTTATTATCGGAATTAACAGGCGGCATTCACATTCATACAATCGCTGCATCAAGTACACAAACCTTAGACAATGCCGAAGCAGCTTTGAAGGAAGCTGGATTTTTAATTGAATATTAAAAGCAAAAAGTACCGAGCATATGCCCGGTACTTTTAGTTTAATTCGACCATTTTGGATGGGTAGCTTCCCAATAATGTTACACCACAGCCTAAAGCTTCAAGTTCGGCCATTGCGCCTGGAATCAATACCTCATCTAGTTTCATTTCCAAATCAATGATGAAAAAATAATTGCCAATTCCTGTTTTCATCGGTCTTGATTCAATTTTGGAAAGGTTTATTTTCCGCCAAGCAAAGGCAGAAAGGACCATATGCAGCGTTCCAGCTTTGTCAGTTGGAAGTGTGACCATCAGGGTTGTTTTGTAATGGGATGAACCGCTGAGTTCCTCAAAATCCAGTCCCTTTTCTGATAAAACGAAAAAGCGGGTATGGTTATGGTCAAAATCATGAATATCTCGTTGTACAATCGACAATCCATATTCTTCAGCTGCCAATTCATTCGCGATGGCGGCTACACGCAATTCTGGATGGTCCATCACCATTTTGGCTGCAGCAGCCGTGGAGCTGACACTCTCATAAGGTATCCCATGTAACTTAGTATGTAAGAACTTATGGCATTGGGCAATTGCATGGGAGTGACTGTACACCTTATTAACATCATGCCAATTTTCACTGTTATCAGGATGCACCATCAGATGCTGCTTAATCGGAATGGTAATCTCCCCGACAATCGGCAATTGAACCACATGGGTCAAGTAATCTATTGTAATATTAACGGTTCCTTCAAGTGTATTTTCAATAGGAACAACCGCAAGTTCCACCTTTTCGCTGACAACCGCATCCATGGATTCAGGAATCGTCCGATATGGTTCATGCTCGAATCCAGGAAAAACCTTTTTCACCGCTAATTCGGTGAAGGTTGCCTTTGGTCCTAAAAAACCAACTTTCATGATTTCACACACTCCCTAACAAAAAATCTCTCTCTGCTGCTAAAAATGAGCAATCATTATGCGCCTGTTCCAAGCACTTCTACTTTTTCTACAAATTCAAGCTTGCGTAATTCTGCAAGCAGCTCATCAATATCAGTAGAAATCTCGGTGGTATTCAGTGAAAGTGTAACGTTTGCCCTTCCTTGCAGTGGAATGGTTTGATGAATCGTCAACACATTGCAGCCAGAAGAAGCAACTACACCGAGAAGCTTTGAAAGTGTGCCTGAACGGTCCTCAAGATGAAAAAAAAGTGTTACTAAGCGTTCCTTTACAATCGTGGAAAATGGAAATACAGTATCCCTATATTTATAATAGGCACTTCTGCTTAGGTCCACCTGTTGAACCGCATCCCAAATAGACTCTGCCTTGCCTCTTTCGAGCATTTCTTTTACATCAAGTGTTTTCTTCATGGCTTCAGGCAAGACGTCTTCTCTTATTAAGTAAAATTTTTTATCAAATTTTTCATTTTTCATCTCTATACCCCACCTGATTAGAAAAAGCGTAAGCGCCCATATTGGGACCTATTTGGGGCGCTTCAGCTAGAATTTCTCAAAGTCCTTTTAAAACCTACTCAACAAATTCGAATTCAAAGTCTAATAATTTAACGATATCCCCATTTTTTGCACCTTTTTTCCTTAGAGCCTCGTCAACACCGAGACCACGAAGCTGTCTTGCAAAACGACGGATAGATTCATCCGTTTGGAAATTCGTCATCTTAAACAGCTTTTCAATTTTTTCACCCGTAATGACGAATGATCCATCTGGGTCTCTTGTTATAAAGAATGCTTCAGGATCTGCCTCATGCTTGTAAAGAACACGATGGACCCCCGTTTCCTCCTCTTCATGCTCAAGGGGAAATTCCGGGGTCTGCTCAATTTTATCTGCAATTGCAAATAATAGCTCCCGCAAGCCTTTTCTCGACAAAGCCGATATCGGGAAAATCGGGAAATCCTCTTCAAGGCGTTCTTTAAATTTCTTTAAATTTTCTTCTGCTTCCGGCATGTCCATTTTATTGGCAACAATAATTTGCGGACGCTCTGTTAAGCGGAGATTATACTCTTCTAACTCTTTATTGATGGTCAGATAATCCTCATAAGGATCTCGTCCTTCCATTGCAGCCATATCTATGACATGAACGATTACTCGTGTCCGTTCAATATGACGTAAAAATTGATGACCAAGTCCGACACCCTCACTCGCACCTTCAATCAATCCTGGAAGGTCTGCCATTACAAAACTTCTATTATCCTCTGTTTCAACCATTCCAAGATTTGGAACAATCGTTGTGAAATGGTATTCAGCAATTTTTGGTTTTGCTGAAGAAACGACTGATAATAAAGTTGATTTTCCAACGCTTGGAAAGCCAACAAGTCCAACGTCTGCAAGCAGCTTTAATTCAAGGATAACGTCGCGCTCTTGACCTGGTTCGCCATTTTCAGCAAGCTCTGGCGCAGGATTTGAAGGGGTCGCAAAACGGGAATTTCCTCTTCCTCCACGTCCTCCCTTGGCAATGACTGCACGCTGACCATTCTCAACAAGATCGGCAATGACTTCTTTTGTTTCTGCATCCATAACTACTGTGCCTGGCGGTACCTTAACAATCATATCTTTCGCATTTTTCCCATGCTGATTTTTGGACATTCCATGCTCACCACGTGGGGCTTTCCAATGGCGTTGATAACGGAAATCCATTAACGTACGCAAACCCTCATTTACTTCAAAAACAACATCGGCACCCTTACCGCCGTCTCCGCCAGCAGGTCCGCCCATTGGAACATATTTTTCACGACGAAACGCGACCATTCCATTACCGCCGTCTCCGCCTTTTACGTAAATCTTCGTTTGATCGACAAACATGTAAATCCTCCTGATTTGACTGATAAACGAACGGAATAAAAGCTTACACCATCGGCATAAAGACTTCTAAACCCAGTTCGTTTTCTGAGAATTCCTTAACTACACACTCGATTTCCGAGGAGATCAGGAATTGTTCAATCAGTTCTTTTTTTATTATTATTCCGCTAAAATCAAAAAAGAAACGAACTCCATCTGATTGCGGTTGAATTGTTATTGATAAATGATTTTCTTGAAAGGCCTCAATTGCCTGATCCAAGCAAATAAAGAAGGATTTTGTCCAATTCGACAAAATTTTATCATTTACTCCCACAGCTACATAATCAGTTAGTACCTCATATTCTAGCTGAAATAAATGACTCTCCCAATTTGATTTTAAGAGCAAGGAAGCAAACCTTGGTATGTGAAAATTTGAGAGGTTTGACTCATGCTGTGCTTCGATCACAATTTCATTTATATATGCTTTTGCCCGGTCAATTCTATTTAAATCCAAGTTCCCTTTGATTAACTGCAGCCTATTCAGCCAATCATGCCGTGAGTGCCGCAGCACTTCAACGATATCCCATTCTTTGTCCATAATCGCACTCCTAGCTTAAGTGTCGAAAAAACTATTTTCTGTTAGTATATCAAAAAAGTTCACATGAGTAAGCAATTTTGTGCGAATGTTTTCCAATTGAGGTATTATGAGGCTATTTTCGGGTGGTCAATTTGGAGTTTTATCTGGATAATTTTTCCTTATCGTTTAAAAAAGAAAACCCTAACCAATCAGGTTAGAGTTTTCACTGAAAGCTTACGCTTCTTGAGCTGTTGGATAAACGCTCACTTTTTTACGGTCACGACCAAAGCGTTCGAATTTTACAACGCCATCGATTTTTGCAAAAAGAGTGTCGTCTCCTCCACGGCCTACGTTTTCACCTGGGTAAATCTTTGTACCGCGTTGACGGTAAAGGATTGAACCACCAGTTACGAATTGACCATCTGCACGCTTAGCACCAAGGCGCTTTGCGATAGAGTCACGTCCGTTCTTTGTAGAACCTACTCCCTTTTTAGATGCAAACAACTGAAGATCTAATTTTAATAACATTTATTCCACCTCCTACTTTTTGAAGGTAATTTTTATGTGCTTTCCGTATTCTTCTTCAATCGTCCGTAATGAAACGATCATACCTTCTAGAAGAAGCTGCACTTTCTCATTTATGTCTTCCGGAAGTTCATCTGGAACTACACAGCGGAGAAAGCCATCTCCCTGCTCAATCTCAGGAGTAACACCTGTTAGGGCGTGCACAGCATTGATTGCACCGATGGATACTGCGGATGCGCCTGCACAGACGATATCCTTTCCCCGATCAGCGAAAAATGCATGACCACTTATTTCAAATGATTGAATCGAATTGGATTCAGTACGATTAATCGTAATTTGAATCATCGTGATAACACCTTACGCGTTGATTGCTTCAATAACAACTTTAGTGTATGGCTGACGATGACCTTGCTTTTTACGGTTGTTTTTCTTCGCTTTGTATTTGAAAACGATGATTTTCTTCGCACGGCCTTGTTTTTCAACTTTAGCTGTAACAGTAGCACCAGCCACTAATGGGCTTCCTACTTTTACATTTTCTCCGCCAACGAATAATACCTTATCAAATGTAACTGTTTCGCCTGCTTCAGCGTTAAGTTTTTCAATGTAGATAGCTTGACCAGCTTCTACCTTAATTTGCTTACCACCTGTTTCGATAATTGCGTACATAACTGCACCTCCTTATAAACTCAGACTCGCCATATACAGGCGCTAATGCTTACGCATTGACTTAATACCTGTCCTGTGCGGTTGTAGCACGGGTGCTACAAACATAACATTGAAAATTTTATCATGATATAGGCGAAAGTGTCAATAGGGTTCATCAGCTTTTTGCGCTATTTCAGCATGACTCCCAAATTGTTTTACAACATAGAAATGTGTCGCAGAAGGCTGAATCGAAAAATATACTTTCATTTTCAGCCATTCTTCTACCATTTCAAGATGTGGTGTAATTGCCTCTTTTACCTCTTTCGTTGTTTCAACTAATACTGCTTCATCATCTGCATTACGGTGTTCTAACAACTCCCGCTCCAATCGGAATGCAATCGTATCTGCACTTAATATTCTTCCTGTCCCGTCGCAAACATGACATTTCACCTGAAGGGCTTCTGAGAGTGATACCTTTGTTTTCTTCCTTGTTAGCTGGAGGATTCCAAGTGCCGTAAATCCGATGATCTTTGTTCTCGTCTTATCCTGTTGAAATTGTTTCTCTATCGTTTCCTGAACGTATCGCTTGTCCTTATCATTTTTCATATCAATAAAGTCAATAAGAACAATCCCACCAATATCACGAAGCTTAAGCTGGCGGGCAATTTCGATAGCCGCAAGCGTATTTGTTTTTACCACGGTATCTTGGTAATCATTTTTGCCAGAGAACTTCCCAGTATTGACGTCGATAATGGTTAAGGCTTCGGTTTCATCAAAGATTAAATAGGCCCCGTTGTCCAGCCAGACAATTCGCTTTAGCGCCTTGTCAATTTCATGCTCAATTCGATGATGTGTGAATATATTTTCTTTCCCATTATAATAGGTGATTTTTAGATTAGGATTTCTTGATTGTATTAATTTTTTTAATGGAAGGTCATCGACAAATACTTCTCCTGAAGTCATTTGCGTGAAGGAATCAAGGACCATTTGGGTAAAAGTATCTTTTTGATAGATGATTCCTGGCTTTTTTAGTGTAGCTGCTTTCTCCAGCAAATCAGCTGATTGACTTCGCAAGGTATTTAATTCATTCACCATTTCCTCTTCAGTTGCAGAAGTACTTGAAGTACGAAAAATAAGCCCTTCCTCTTCACTTTTCAGTTTCATGCCTAAACTTCGAAGATGATCCTTTTCATCAACAATTTTTTTAGAAACCGCAACATAGCGCCCTTGTGGCATATAAATAAGGTTCATTCCAGTAAGTTCAATAATTCCCGTTACTCTTGAACCCTTGGGACCTGATGCATCCTTATCTACTTGAACCAAAAGCTTTTCGCCTTGATGAACAAAGGCGGATACACTTTTCTTCTCTTTATCAATACTCCGCTCAGGTGATAATACATAGGAAGCCAGCACATCGCGATGTAGATAGGCATTTTTCTCTTCGCCGATATCGATAAATGCTGCATTCATTCCGGGCAAAACTTTGGTTACGGTCCCAAAATAAATATTACCGACCAGAGATCGTTGCTCTGGTCGGTCAAAAATAATTTCTTCAACTGTATTATTTCGAACGTAAGCAAATCTCTTTTCTCTTGAAACTGCATTTACAATTAACTTTTCCAAACCAACATCCTCACTTTTGTTCTAATTGTTTCTATTATACCTAATTAGTAAGAAAAGAGAAGGTCACTGATTTTATCTGTTAACCGTTTTTCTGAAAAATAAGCGTGCAGCAGTTCATTTTCATCCAACATCCCTTTTTCTTTGCCATTACTCTCAACAATAATCGGGTGCTTACAGCCTCGTTGAAATTTTTCTAACACATCAATCAACAAGTCTTGTTCATTTGCTTGGATGGGTTTCAAGGCTTGGAGGTCGCTCTTTTTGCCATAGTAGCGCTCAAGTAGGAATCTCATAAAAATATATCGACGCTGCTTCCATTCATGATAGAGCGAGAACAATAAGAATCCTACGATAATCCAGACATTTATTTGCTCTGGTGCCGATAGGAGCGTAAGAATCGAAAAGATTCCAATGCTGAAAAAGGAGATGATTAAGGTTAATCGGTGTGCAATTGGAAATGATTTTTTTAAGGATAGGAGCATAAATATCAGTTTTCCGCCATCCAGCGGCCAAACCGGAAACAGATTGAAGATAAAAATCATGATATTGTAGTGATAAAATAATAGGTACAAATCTTCAGGAATTACCTCAAAGGAAAATAATGTGTATGCTAGCGCAACCATCCAGATGTGCTGAAGCGGTCCTGCAAGGACAACAATGGCCTCTTCCTTTAACGGCCGGTTCCCGTGCTCCTCCATTTCAGCCACCCCTCCAAACGGAAGGATGGTGATTTTTTTTATTCTCCATGAAAAAAAAGAAGCCGCTGCAGCATGCCCCATTTCATGGATGAAAATAATGCCGATTAAAAGGCATACCTCGAGGAAATGTGCTGTAGCAATAGATAACGCGATGACAATCCATAACAATGGATGGATATGAACGTGTTGTAATAAATATATGACTCTATTCAAAACGAATCACCTGAATCGGGTCGATGAAATCATCGCCTTTTTTAATGGAAAAATAATACGTGCCCTTCGTTTTGTCTTCTCCGGTTGATTCTAAGGCTGTACCCACGACAGTTTCTGTTTCAATAAACTGATATAAACTAACTTTTATTTCATCGAGATTACCATAGGTGGACTGTGTTTGATCAGCATGCTGGATGATGACGGTTTTACCCGTATCTTCCTTTACGCCAGCGAACATGACATTCCCTTCTTTCATCGCTTCAACGCGTGCCCCTTTTTCGGTTTCAATCATGATACCCTGTCCATTTTTCTCAAAGTTTTCAAGGACCTTTCCTGAAAAAACAGGTATATCATGGTCTTTCTCAACTACGTTTTCCTGCCCACCTTTTTCTTCTTCCGTAAACGGCAGAAGAGCTAATGGCTTACCGAATTGATCCTCGTACCATTTAGACACGGTTGCAAATTTAAAATCCTGCTCCATTGTTTTCATCACAAAATCCTTTGCTGGAGCAAATGTTGCAGAATTCTCTCGGAACATAATAGCAATCACAAGAAATAATAGTGCGGATGCCAGGATCTTGAAGATGAAAACTTCCTTCTTAAATAAAGGATGGACAACATCGTCCTTACCGGCTTCATAAGAAGAAAAATGATTAAAACCGTATTTTTCATCTTCCCCCGGCCAAGTAATTTCTCGTTCAGGACCTTTTCCTGGTGAACTGTTCTCTCTTTTTCGCTTTGCGATTCGTCGCCGTATTTCCTCTGGTGTAGACCGCATTATACCCACCAACCTTTAGACAGCTTTTTGTACAAGTCTATGTGGTTGTCTCAGAGAGTATGACTCCGGCATAACTTTTTTAGGTTTTGTACATTTTTCAAAAGTCTTTGTACATTTATACCTATATTTCCATTTAACTACAAACACCCAACAACTAAAAAATGGACAATTGCCTACCTATAAAATGAAACTTCCATGAATTTGTGGATAAGCCACACGTTTTTTTGGCTTATCCATATAATGACTGTAACTTACAATTAGAGGTGAATATATTTGTCTAACAGTCACAAAGATCATTCTTATCGCGGGGATATTTACGATTTCATTGAGCTGAACCAACTATTATCTGGTCCTCACCAAATTCTTTTTGAGGGGAAGAGTCCATACCAGGACGTGCTTTTGATAGAAACGAAGAATATCCGTTTATACTGGAACAATCAATTAATGTGGAATAGCTTGGATGAACGGATTTTTCACGAAGCTCTTGTTCATCCGGCTTTTGTCATATCAGACAAGCACGAACGTGTCTTAATCATCGGTGATGAATGCGGAATGGCATTGCGCGAAGCCCTCAAATATGCAGATGTAAGCCATGTTAGTTTCGTGCCCCTACCTGGTGAAACCCTTTTAGCTGCGCAGAAAACACAAGAAATTTCTGAAATAAATGAAGGTTCTTTTTTTGATAAACGTGTTCAAATTATCAAGAGTAACATTCATGACTTCTTCAAGAAAGAACAGCAGCCATTTGATGTGATAATCGTGGATCTTCCTGATCCAGAAGCCAAGGAAAGAAGCAAAATGTATACAACAGAAATCTATAGAAAATTATCCAATCTCCTAACCGATGACGGTATATTGGTTTCACAGTCCGCATCACCTGAAGATACCCCGGTGGTTTACTGGAGTATTGAAAAAACTATACAAAGCGCTTCCCTTCACACTCTTAACTATCATGTTAATGTTCCATGGTTTGGAGACTGTGGATTTCACCTTGCCGGGAAGAAAGTTCTAAAGTGGTGTGGAGAGAAAATAAATACCCCAAACCGTTCATTACCAAAAAACATAAAAACATGGTTTACTTTTTCGCAGCAGTTAATGTCATACAAAAAACAAGCTGTTGTCAACTCATTAAAGTGCTTACGCCTATGTAGATTCCTTCCGAATAATGTGCAAGATCCGGAAGACATGAAAGAACTTCGTCATCTGCTTTCCAATTCCCATCGAGTACTATATGAAGGCGGAACAAAGGGAGATCGTGTATTAGTGTTGGAGACAAATGATGTGCGACTGTATCTAGACAAGCAGCTTCAATTTAGTTCTTTAGATGAAAAAATCTATCATGAGGCTCTTGTTCATCCGGCACTTTCCATGGTTCCAAAAAGGGAACGTATTCTAATTGCAGGTGGCGGGGATGGATTTGCCATTCGCGAGGTTCTTAAATATCAAGATGTTAAGCATATTGACTTAGTAGACCTCGATCCATTAATGATCGACATCGCCCGTAATATACCTAAAGTAGCATCCCTAAACAAAAGAGCACTCCATGATAAACGGGTATCCGTCCATCAGAAAGATATCCAGGTATTTCAAAAAGAACAAAAGGAACCTTATGATGTCATCATTGTGGACTTGCCAGACCCAGGTGATGAACTATTGAGCCGATTGTATACGGTAGAATTTTTCAGCCAATTATCCAATTTACTAACGGAAGATGGCATTTTAGTTTGTCAATCTCATTCACCAGGGTATGCTCCATTTGTGTACTGGAGTATTGGATTATCACTTAAAGGGACTGGAATGCATATCAGGAGCTACCATACCGATGTTCCTTCATTTGGGGATTGGGGCTTTCACTTGGCCTCAAAAAAGCAGCTGCAATCATTGAACAGAAAAGTATTTGTCCCGAATCAAACACTCCCGGAAGACCTGTCCAGCTTATTTAGCTTTCCATCAAAATCCCGGTCGGTTCGAGAGAATTCACATATGAATACCTTGTCAAACCTAAAACTACAAGAAATTTATAAACAAGAACTACGAAGGTAACTTACCAAAAAGGCTCTACTCTGAATATGAGTAGAGCACCTTTTTGGAAATTTTATTATTTCTATAAAACTTGGACAACCGTACAATTTATTTTTCCATAAATCCCATACGATAACTTATAAAGGAAAACGGAGGGGAATGATGGGACTTTGACCATAGAAGGAAAGCATATTATCATTGATGCATTTATGTGCGATTCTACTCATTTAAATGACATCAAATTTTTAGAAGAAATGTGTAAAAAGGCGGCTCTTGGTGCAGATATGGAGATATTATACTGTTACTTCCACCAATTTGAGCCACAAGGTGTAACAGGAGTACTGGTTTTATCCACTTCTCATTTATCTATTCATACATGGCCAGAAGAGAAGTATGTTTCATTAGATTTTTATACTTGTGGAACTCTAGAACTTACATCTCAAGTAGAATTTCTTATTAAGGAATTGTCTTCAAAGCAAGCAATGGTATACTCCATTTCCCGAGGCGTTTCATATCCTCAACTTATTAAGTGTGAAGAATTAGGCAGTTGACATTTGCATATTTAACCAAGGTGGAAAAATATGAGAACCAAAAATGTAAAGCCATTTACTTATGGATCATTATATAAACAAGATTACCCTTATGGCAAGAATGTCCCACTTGCGGCTGGGAACCTAATCGATTTTACTATAGCCGGACCCTACCAAAATACTAGACCTGATATTGCAGCAAATAGAATTACAGTTTACAAGTCAGGTGTTTATCAGATCACAGCAGATGTATCCGTTATTTTAGAAGAAGAACAATTTGCCGTTTTCAACATCAACCGACTTCCTGATGGATCTGATCCACTGATAGGTTCTACCTTCGATGCAAACGGTATAAGCACCATCACCGGAATAACGGTTCAAGCTTTTTTAAATGCTGGAGATGCGATCGGTATTTTAATTGCTGATACGTTTGTGCCAAGAGGGAAACCACCACGATATAATAGAGCCGCACTCACGGTTTATTTACTGGAATATTAAAAGGAAATTGTGCTTTATTTATAATAAAAAGCCTGTCCACTATCTAGTGGACAGGCTTGTTTATTTAACGAACGCCAAAGAATTTTTTAATTTTACCAAAGACGCTTTTGTTTGTGTCTTCTAGTGGCTGCAATGGAATCGATTCCCCTAGAATACGTCTAGCGATATTTCGGTAAGCGATAGACGCTTTACTATTTGGATTTAAGGCAATCGGTTCGCCGTGGTTGGAAGCTTTAATTACTTCCTCATCATCTGCAACAATACCAATTAACTCAATCGATAAATGTGCGGTGATTTCATCCACATCTAACATATCTCCGCTTTTCATCATGTGGTTTCGAATTCGATTAATCACTAATTTCGGTGACTCGATCGTATTAGCCTTCTCTAAAAGACCAATAATTCTATCAGCGTCTCGTACAGCCGAAACTTCAGGAGTGGTTACGACGATTGCCCGGTCTGCCCCAGCAATGGCGTTTTGGAAGCCTTGTTCAATTCCAGCAGGACAATCAATAATAATATAATCATAGTCTTGCTTAAGTTCATTAATGAGTTTGTGCATCTGTTCTGGCTTAACAGCTGATTTATCAACTGTTTGCGCTGCTGGAAGCAAATACAATAAATCTTCGAATCTTTTATCCTTTACGAGTGCTTGATGGATTTTACATCTTCCTTCTACTACATCCACAAGATCATAAATAATTCGATTTTCCAGCCCCATTACGACATCTAAATTTCGAAGGCCAATATCCGTATCCACTAAGCATACTTTTTTGCCTTGAAGGGCCAACGCTGTACCAATATTAGCAGAAGTCGTGGTTTTTCCGACGCCGCCTTTACCGGATGTAATTACTATTGCCTCTCCCACATTAATGTCCCCCTTCGAATCTATTTAAATTAGGCCTTAAATTTATTAAAACTTGCAATCTATCTATGATGATTTGATGGTTATCGTCGATGTAAGCACATTCCATTTCACGTTTTTCCTTGTTTTGGGCTTTATCGGGTGCACGATTGATACAGTCGTGAATCCTCAGCTGTGATGGCTGCATACTTGAAGCAGTAATAACCGCCTGATCATTTCCAAAAACTCCTGCATGAGCTATTCCCTTTAAAGAACCCATGATAAATATATTGCCGCCTGCAATTACAGTTCCACCAGGGTTTACATCTCCAATAAGCAGTAAATCACCTGGGACTTCTAATACTTGCCCAGAACGAATAATCCGAGCTACGGTAACGACTTCGTTTTCGGCTTTAAGTTTATCTGCTTCTTCTCTTGTGACGACATAGGATTCAATATCATCGACCACTAAGTTCTTTTTTTGACGAATGAGATTTTTTATTTCTTCACGCTGAGCATCATTCAAGTACCTATTGCCAACATCGACTTTAACAGGGGTTAAATGACGCTCAGTATGAGTGCTTTGGTTTGCCGAAAGTTTTTCGTCGAGCTCCTTTTTCAGCTCCTCATAGGAACAGCTATCATCAAGATGAAGGACAATTCCATCCTTCGTACCTTTTATCGTAACATTTTGCCGCTTTTTCATGGAGAAAACTCACCTCAAATAATAAGAAACACAAAGTGCTATGGAAATAGGCATCTTTTTAATTCATAGACACACTTTTACTTTTATTATACAATTCGACACGCTTTGTGTATTCTCCTTTTTTAAAAAGAAATACAAATATCATTCATCTCGTAAGCTTTCCGCAAAACTTTCAAAATGACGTTTTAAAGGATAAGCTGCAATCAATAGGAAAGCTGCATTTAAAATGAGTGAAGGATAAAAACGCATCTCCATAAAACTCATAAATTCAAGCGTTGTGATATGGAGTAAAAAGTCCATTTCATAGACACCAAATTCAAGTAAGGCAATCCCCACTAAAGACACTAGAAATGCGACAATAATATTCGTCTGGAGCACATGCATGATTTTCGAAATAAGGTACGTAATGAATGGAAATAGGAAAAAGTAAATTCCAATAATTTCAATCCAAACAATATCAAATAAAAGTCCAAAAATAGCAGCATAAATGATTCCATATTTTCTGCCGGCATAGATGGCTAGAAACAATATACCTCCAAACAGAAAATGAGGCGCCAAAATGTGGTTGCGACCAAATATTTCAGGAGGGATATATTGTACGAATAAGCTCTCTAATAAGAAAAGGAATAGAAACAAAAGAGGAAGTAGGAATTTCTTCACAAATCCTCCTCCTTCCCTTCACCGCTCATATCCTCTTCTTTAGGCTGAGCCATTGATCGTGTGATCACAATGATATTTTCCAAATCGTAAAAATCCGCACCTGGTTCTACTAATGCCGTTTGATTCAATCCATATTGGTCAGGCTTAACCTCAATCACTTTACCAATTTGCAAGCCCTGAGGAAAGACACCGCCTAGACCAGAGGTAATGACATTTTGTCCTTTTTTAATTTCCACCCCAGAAGGAATCGCTTTTATTAATAATGCTTTTTTCTCTTTATCGTAGCCTTCAACAAGACCAAATACATTCGTATCACCTTGCACAATAGCAGAAATCCGATTCTTTGGATCCATTGCACTCAGCAATTGGACTGTTGAATTAAATTGATTGACTGTTTTTACCTTGCCAATCAAGCCATGCGCCGTGACAACAGCCATATTTTTTTTAATACCGTCTGTTTTTCCTTTATTGATAATAATCATTTCATGCCAACGATCAGGGTTTCTACCTATTACTGTTGCCTGTAAAGGTTCAAAATCTCTCAGGGTCTCTTCTTCACCGAGAATATCACGCAGCTCTTTATTGTCCTTTTCCAGCTCCTGTACCTGTGCTTCAAGGCTAACAAGTTTCTCCATCCGTGATTTTAATTCTTTATTCTCTTCATATGTATTTTGCAAGTCCTGAAGATTTTCAAAGAAACCTGCAACCAAATGAGCAGGCTTTGAAACCAGGGATTGAACCCAGCCAGCAGTGTCCTTTAAGAACTGCTCCGGCCAGGATAGTTTACTTCTCTCCCTTAACGAAAACCCAATCAATGCCACGAGAACAATAATGCTTACCAGCAAAACGATTAGTCGTTTATTCAAAAAGAACTGTGGCATGATTATACACCTCTATTTTTTATGCTTTTCTTGTTAACGAGATTCTTTCGCTTTGTTTTTAAATAATTGAATATGGTCTAACGCCTTTCCAGTACCGATTGCTACACAATCGAGCGGATTTTCAGCGATAAGTACAGGCATATTAGTTTCTTCGCTAATTACCCTGTCCAGATTTCGAAGCAGGGCACCTCCGCCTGTTAAGACAATTCCTCGGTCCATAATATCTGCAGCAAGCTCTGGCGGTGTTTTTTCTAATGTGTTTTTTACAGCCTCTACAATCGCATAGACCGTATCTTTTAAGGCAGCACCAATTTCCTTCGCTGTGATTTCAATTGTTTTTGGCAAACCAGTTAATAAATCACGTCCGCGAATTTCCATATTATCGATACCTTCAGAGTCACCTGCAGAACCAATTTCCATCTTAATCGCTTCCGCTGTCCGTTCACCAATCATGAGGTTATAATTTTTTCGGATAAATGTAACAATTGCATCGTCCATTTCATCACCGGCAACGCGAATCGAAATACTGGTAACAATTCCGCCTAAAGAAATAATCGCTACTTCGGTTGTACCACCGCCAATATCGACAACCATACTGCCAGTTGGTTCCCATACAGGCAGGTTTGCACCGATTGCCGCTGCAAATGGCTCCTCAATCGTGTAGGCGTCCTTAGCACCAGCTTGACGTGTTGCGTCGATAACAGCTCTTTCCTCAACAGCCGTTATTCCAGATGGAACACATACCATTACGTACGGCTTACCGGAGAAAATGCTCTTACTTTTTATTGCCTGACGAATATGGTATTTCATCATGACTGCAGTAATTTCAAAGTCCGCAATGACTCCATCCTTCATGGGTCTCATCGCAACCACATTTCCTGGTGTACGACCAATCATGTTCTTCGCGTCATTACCAACCGCAACAATTGATTTCGTGTCTGTCTGCATGGCCACTACTGATGGCTCTCTTAATACAATCCCTTTACCTTTAACATAAACAAGGGTATTTGCCGTTCCCAAGTCAATACCAAGGTCTCTAGTCCCAATTCCAAACATAGTTGTATCTCCCTTTCTGATACGATAATTCCAAAAGATAAGTGAATATACCTTCAATCATCATGTGTTTTTCTAGTAAATTTATATGATTAACACGAAAGATGTCCTAAAAAATCATAAACATTATTATATCCCAACGTCAAAAAAAATCATAGTATTATAAATATCCTTTTTCCTTGAGGCTGACAAATTTATTTTCGCCAATGATGAGGTGGTCGAGGACGTCGATCCCTATCATTTTCCCGCATTCCACTAGCCTTTTGGTAACCTCTATATCTTCGCGGCTCGGTGCGGGATCCCCTGAAGGATGATTGTGGAGACAAATGATTGAAGCGGCTGAGCGTTTTAAAGCTTCGCGAAATACCTCCCTAGGATGCACGATGCTGGCATTTAAGCTTCCAATAAAGATGGTTTGTTTATGGAGCACTTGATTTTTTGTATTTAAATATAAACAAACAAAATGCTCCTGTGATAAAAAGCGCATGTCATTCATCACATAATTGGCTCCATCTTCAGGTGAGCGTATCACATAGCGATCTGTATAGTTTAGGTTCGCTATCCTTCTGCCGATTTCGACAGCAGCAAGAATTTGGATGGCTTTTGCCTGCCCAATTCCCTTAATTTCTGTCATTTCTTCTAAGGTTGCGGCTTTTAAAAGTCGTAAGCCCTCAAAATTTGTAAGAAGCCGGTTGGATAATTGAAGAACACTTTCATCCTTCGTACCGGTTCTAAGTAAGATCGCAATTAATTCATGGTTTGATAAACTCTCGGGACCATTTTGAATAAATCGCTCTCTAGGTCTTTCATCTTGAGGAAAATCACGGATCATTAATGAATTGGTTGACATTCTATTTCCTCCCTATGATAGGGAGTTAATGAACTACAAATGCTCTTACGTCAACTGGTAGCCCAGCCGTTTTAATTCTCGATAGGTCTTAGCTGACGGCAGGCCTACAACCGCAAAATAGTCTCCATTAATTTTTTTGACAAGCATGCTTCCCAGCTGCTGAATGCCATATGCACCTGCTTTATCAAGCGGTTCACCACTTTGTACATAGAAATTGATTTCCTCGTCCGTTAACTCCCAAAACCAAACTTCTGTTCTTTCGAAAAAACGGGATGTTCCATTTGGAGAAAGTATGGAAACACCAGTGTAAACGTCATGCTTTCTTCCAGAAAGCTTTTTTAACATACCTCTGGCATCAGCCTCGTCAGTTGGCTTTCCTAAGACTTGACCATCTGCAACGACAATCGTGTCTGAACCTATGACATATGCTTCTGGATTTTCTTTAAAAATGACCTTTGCTTTTCGCTCGGCAAGATCCATAACTACATCCTCTGGAGAAAGCTTTGGATCAAAGCTTTCATCTACTTCACTGCTTGAAATCGTGAATGTTAATCGGAGGTTTTCTAGAAGTTCTTTTCGCCGTGGAGAAGAAGAGGCTAAAATGAGGTTTTGCATTTAATCACCTTACCTTTTGCATCATTTAGGGAGATACATGATAATCGTATCAGAAATTGTAGAAGCAAACAATTTTTATATCAATAAATTTCGAAGAAATTTGTAAAATTATGCAAAATATATTTTTGTCTCAAATTCAAAATATTTTGACTTCAAAACAAAAGGCCTGTCCAAATTAGACAGGCGCGGTTCCAAAGAATAATTTCCCGGAAAATATCAGGTTTTGTCGACTAAAGTGAATAGTAAATACTAAGAAAGTTTAATAAATGCTGTTGTGCTTCAACCAAACTATCTTCATTCTTCTTTTCTTGAAATGCTTCTACTTTCGACAACGCACTCGATAATTCCTTGTTTAGATTTTTTACTTTTTCATTTTTCAGCTGTTCTGCAGATTGATTTAGTTGATCACCCAAACTTGTTACTTCTTTACTAGATTCCAATGAAATACTACCAGAAACAAGGGCGTTGGAAGTGACCTTTGATAGCTGTTGATAAATAGCTGGCACTGCCTCTAAAAAGCTTTTTTCGGTTTCATTTATATCTGATACAGTCTTTTCGGCAATGGGGATTTGTTTTGAAAAAACATCTTCAAACCCATTAGCTTTATATTGTGCCCCTAACGCTTTAGCTGTTTCAATAGAATCAGCCACACCTAAAAACAAAAATTCATTATCGCTCATAGACAGAGATTGTGCTGGTAAACCTTTTTCTTTAGCCTGACTAACTGCTTCAGAAGCTGCGTCCTTTGTCGTAAAAGCACCGCCTTGGACAATAAACGCTGTTTGAGCTACTAAGACAATGGAACTACTCTTTCCTGCGGTTTCTTCTGATCCTTTATCGGTCCCCTTACCTACGACCACCGGCTCAGTTACAGCTGGCTTACTACTATCATTTATGACTAGCTTAAGCATAAGCGCCCCAAAGCTTGTCCCGATCAAGATAGCAAATACGGCTGTTACTACAATGGATTTAAACGCTCCACCATTTCGCTTATTTGAAAAGGTTGAGAACGTAACAGGCTTCTTTTTCTCACCCTTTTTCTTATTTTGACTGCTTATAACTTTATATTCCTGAATATCATTTTCCGCAGATTCAGGAATAATCCAGTCAAAGCTTTCATCGGCTGCCTCTTTTGCCGCAGAGGTCTCGAGAAAAACATCCTTTTCGTGGAAATCATCCTCTATAGAAATCACTTTAGTTAAAGAATCTTCAATAGATTCTTGTTCCTTCTGAATGGGGTCTTCTGAGAACGTTGGGGTTTCTCCATTTAACTTTATTTTGATGGTATTGCCACGATTCGGCTTGTCCACAAACTTGCACTCCTCCCTTTACCAATAGCAATATCTACCATCCTATCATAAAGACAAAAAAAAATAACAAGACTTTTGTCGTCTTGTTATACAATGCTTTCGCCAAATTATTTGAAACTTCGCGAGAGTATTAATTAGCCTTTGTCGTATCTGAAAAAGAGCTTAATGGATTTTTCTTGTTAGCTGGTGCCGGAGCATCGATTTTAGGAAGCTCGGCAATTAAATCGTCTAATCCTGGCAAGTAATAAGCTGAAACGGTAAGAGTATAGGATATAGGTGCTTTCTCTGTTTCCGCATCAAGAGTCGTTATTTCTGCTCCTCCAGAGTAATTGATCGATTCAACAACCACAATCCTCTGTAATGATTCAAGTGTTGCGATAAATTTTTCAACATCTTCATACGTAGGTGATTCAACACTTAAACTGACGGTAAGCTTTTTTAGACCATTTGAAGCAGTTGGAGCAGTTTGTTGATCAGTTGCAGCTGCTGCCTCTTGATTTTCTGTACTTGACTGTTCGGTTGCTGCAGTCTCTTGACTCGTGGCATTAGACTGGTCAGGTGTTGTTGCTGACTCCGTTTTTGCTGTCAAGACATCGGCATCTTTAGTAAAGCTCATGGACGAAACTACACTCTTTGAAACAGTCTCGGCTTTTTCCAAATCCAAAATGAACTGTTCTAGAAGCGGTTTGACAGGGACTCTCTTCTGAAGTTCCCGTGTGTCTTCTACAACTTTTGCAGTATCATCTGCTTTCTTTTGAGTAACCACATCCAGAAGTTTCTGCTCGGTTGTTAATGACTGTTGTTTCATCTTTACATCGTTCTTTAATGGTGAAAGTTTAATGAATTGAGAAAACACAATGATTAATACCAAAAAAAGTGTTCCAGTAAACAAAATAGTTTTGTCGATTTTAGAGAGACGGAGTTTCATGAGGCTGTCACTCCTTCCTCATCACTTTTTTCAGTTGTCAGTTCTTTAATTTTCACTATATTTAACTTAATTTCAAATTGTCCAATATACCTTGGAAGATATAGGTCATTTGAATCATCGTTATTTTCATTATTAAATGTCGCTGCTTGGTTTTCATTTATTGCCCCAGCGGCACTATTTTCACCAGTTGACGCAGCTGCAGTTTCTGCAGAGTTTTCAGCTTCTACTTTTTCTTCAATCGTAAGCGAATTTAGGGTTGATTCTCCTACCCACTCAGATTCACCTAAGTGATCTAAGAAGTATGCCGCCTCACGTGCACTATCAAACTGAACGGTAAGGATAACTGTACCTGCTTCAGCGTAAGCAAAGGATTGAATGAACCCACGTTCTGGCAGAAGAGATGTTAAATGCTGCATAATCGGAATTGTTTGAATCGGATAGCTATTAGCCCATTCTACTGCAGCTTTTAAAAGAGTAATAGACATTTGAGATTCATTTTTTTCAGCATTTTCCCCTTCTTTTTCAGCAACTTCTTTTGTCATAGAAATTTGTCTATCAAGATTCGCAATTTCACTTTTGGTGGACTGTATTTGCCAAAAATAAAACGCACCGACAAGGAGAATAATAGCCAGCAGCACAATCAAAATGAAAATATTAAATTTCCTTGGTTCCTTTTGAGGAAGGAGGTTAATTTCTACTAACATCATTGCACCTCTTTCAAGGCAAGACCTAAGGATACTAATAAATTTGAGGGAATACCTCCCTTGGCTTTTTCATCTGATGGTAGTGAGAGTATCTCGACGGGAACCTCGAAACGCTCAATCATTTCATCATAAATCGCTTTTAACATTGGATGGTCTCCATTTACTAGGAACTTTGTAACATCCTGTCTTTCATTGCTAAGCGAAAAACGGTAATAATCCACTAATTTATTTATTTCATTAAAAATATCTTCAAATTGAATAACCAATTCTTCTGCAGCACCATTATAGGTAAATTCAACTAGTCCTGATAATCCTTGGTTATACTCCCAGTCTTCAATATTGAATGGCAAGGCAAAATGGCGCATAACCATAGGTACATTACCCTCAAAAATACACAAATTAACACTTGTTAAATCAAACTGGACCGTAAAAAGTATATCTTTTTCATTACCTTTGTCCAAATGATGATAGAGGCGGTAAAGTGAAAGCGGCGAAATATCAGCAGCAACTGGGTCTAACTTCAGACTAGAGAATAATTCCGCATATTCCATTACGAACTGCTCTGGTGCGGCAAATAATAGTATATCAAGTGTTTTTCCATTGTTTTTAAGGAGATGATAATCAAAAACTGGTTCTTCAAATGGCAAGTGGATGGTAGAACCAAGTTCTAAATATAGATATCCTTTAATTTCATCCTCCTGAATATCAGCTGGAATGGAGACTTTTCGGATAATTACAAGCGGATCTGGTACGATGAAACGAATTGAACGCCTTTGTATCTTCCATTCTTCAATACATTGTTCAAGGATGTTTGATAAAGAATCAAGATCAACAATTTTCCCATCAACGATGATTCCTGGTGGTAAAAAACGTTCACTCCATTTTTGGGCAGTAGGGGGGTTACTTTGTTTTAATTCTAAAAAGCGAATTGAGTGGTCATTAAACACCAAGTTGATTATTCTATTTTTAGTTGAAAAAAGGGAGAATCCCATATTTATTACCCCTTACTTATAATCATTGAAAAAGAAACTGTAAATATAACTCGAACAAATCGGATCCCCAATAATAAGCAGTCAACGTTCCAGCAGCAATAAATGGGCCAAAAGGAATAGGCTGCTTTCGTTTTACAATTTTGAAAACCAGGGCCAAACTACCTATAACAGCACCGAATAATGTCGAAAGGAAAAATGAAAACAATACGAGTTTAAAACCTAATACAAATCCAAGCAGTGCATAAAGTTTTATATCGCCGCCACCCATCCCGCCTTTACTAGCTAGCGCAATGATGAGCAAGAGTAAAAAAACAGTACCTGCACCAAGGAGGCTGTCCCACCAAGGAGGTAGAGGCCAAATAATACGTTCCAATAAAAAAATCCCTGCAAACCAAATTAAAATTTTATCAGGGATGAGCATATAGTTTATATCTGATACGATGATAATCATAAACATCGAAATAAGTGTAAGGGCTACTACAAGCTCTCCTGTCCACCCAATAAAAAGTGGTGCTGTTGCAAACAAAATGCCAGTAAGCAATTCAAAGACCGGATATATAGGAGAAATCCGCGACTGACAGCCGCGGCATTTCCCTTTTTGAATCAAAAAGGATATAACTGGTATAAGTTCATACGATTTTAATTGGTGCCCACAAGTTTGACAAGAAGAGCGTGGAGTAACAATTGATTTCTTTAAAGGTATTCTAAGTCCAACTACAATATAGAAGGAGCCAAAAATTATACCATATACTAGCAATAATGTATAAACCATTTTATTTTGAGTAATCTAATAAATCGTCTTCTGTAATACCTCCAACAGCATCTGCATCTACTCCAGTCGCTGCAACTACAGGTGTAAATCCTGCTGTAGTTAGACCAGCAACATCATGATCCTTGATGGAGTATCCATTAACATCATCATAAAATACGGTAAAACTAGTATCTTGTAAATTATCTAATGTATCGTCTAGAACAGTATTACTCCATTCTACTGTTGTAGAATTTGTTGCATGTTGAAGCTTAGCAGCACTAATGATTTGAATTGCTTCCGCAACTTTAGCATCATCTTTAGACTTATTAATAATTCCCATGATACTTGGAACTGCAATTGCTGCTACAATCCCTAAAATAACAATCACAGCAAGTAATTCAATAAGTGTTAAACCACGTTGATCTTTAATCTTTTTCATTAAATTTTGCATCATTTTTCCAGCTCCTTATTGGTTCTATGAACCTAGTAATATTCTCCTTTAAATTATACAATAAATTACAAAGCTATTAAAAGAGTTTTTGGGTAATTTGTCACTTTTAATTTTTTCTTAGGTTTATTTGTAATATTTTGGTGTTAAAATTGTTTAAACATCTCAAACTGTGGCAGCATAATGGCCAGTACAATAATTCCAACAACTCCTGCCAAAAAAACAATCATCATCGGTTCAATCAAAGATTTTAATTGGTCAGTTGCTGTCTCAACTTCTTTTTCATAAAACTCTGCAATTTTATTCAACATTACATCTAGGGCACCGGTACTTTCTCCTATTGTAATCATTTGGGTAACAAGGGGTGGGAAGGCCCAATGTTCCTTCATAGGCTCTGCCATTGACCGTCCTTTTTCTAGGGAGTTCCTGGACTCATTAATCACTTTAGCTATTACGTCATTTTCAACGACCTTTTCAACTATTGCCATTGCTTGGAGTATTGGAACCGAACTCGAGAATAAAGAGCTAAGCGTTCTCATCATGCGTGCTAAAGCTGCCTTTTGTAACATTTTCCCAAAAACGGGTATCTTTAATAATATATAATCGAAGTAATATTTAGCTTTTTTATTCCTTTTCAAATAGGTAAATAAAACTACCATTAAGATTAAAATTAACGCCAATAACCACCAAAAGGATTGAACAAAGTTACTAGCAGAAAGTACAAATTTTGTAATGGCAGGCAATTCTGCTTCAAGGTCATCAAACATTTTAACAAAGGTCGGTACGACAGCGACTAGCAAAAAAATGACAACTGCAATGGCAATAATACCTATTACTATTGGATAAGTAAGAGCAGATTTAATTTTCTGTCTTGTAAAGTGCTGTTTTTCATAATGTTCTGCCATTCTCTCGAGGGTTTCATCAATATTCCCACTGATTTCCCCGGCACGTACCATGTTTGTAAACATTGAATCAAAAATTTTCTTATGCTTTGATACAGAATCAGAATATGGATTCCCTTCTCGTAACTCCTGCTCTACAGCAAGTAATGCTTTCTTCAATCCCTTACTTTCCGTTTGAACAGCAAGAATTGCGGTTGCGTCCACCACTGTAACACCAGCTTTTAAAAGTGTAGCAAACTGCCTTAAATATATAACAAAATGTTGGAGTTTTACAGGATTTCCAAAGGAAAGATCCTTTGTCATTAATGTCTCTGGGACTTCTGTCATTTCAATAACCCGAATTCCTTGTTCCTTTAACTTGACCATCGCTTCACGTCTAGAAGCAGCATTCATCGTTCCTTGTTTTTTACCACGCCTGTCCCGTCCTGAATATTTAAATCTAGCCATCCAGCATCATCTTTTCTTGTAGATATTTGGTTGCTGCTTCTGTTTGAATTAAGTTGCGGTCGATTAAATCTCTGATGCTCATTTCGAGTGTGTGCATTCCTTGGGCACGTGACGTTTGCATCGTGCTTTGTATTTGGTGAATTTTTTCGTTTCTGATTAAGTTCGCAATCGCCGGATTGTTAACTAAAACTTCCGTTGCTGCTTTCCTTCCTTTTTTATCAACAGTAGGAAAGAGTCTCTGGGAAATAACTCCTACCAAAACAGAAGCTAACTGGACACGAATTTGTGGCTGCTGGGCAGGTGGAAATACGTCGATAATCCGGTTTATCGTTGCCGGTGCACTCGATGTATGAAGTGTCCCCAACACTAAGTGACCTGTTTCTGCAGCTGTAATCGCTATCCCGATAGTTTCCAAGTCACGCATCTCCCCAACAAGAATAATATCTGGATCTTGTCGTAGTGCACCCTTTAATCCATTAGCATAGGATTGGGTATCAAAACCGACTTCACGCTGGTCGATAATCGAGTTTGCATGTCGATGTAAATATTCGATCGGATCTTCAAGCGTAACAATATGCTTTCGCATAGTTCTGTTCACATAGTCAATCATCGAGGCAAGAGTTGTTGATTTCCCACTACCTGTTGGGCCTGTGACAAGAATTAATCCTTGAGGTTTCTCGACAAGTTCTGAAACAATTCTTGGTAAGTCTAAGTCTTCAAGGGTTGGAGTTTTCGAAGCTACCACCCGGAGTGCCAGCGATACACTCTTTCTTTGGTGGTAAGCATTAACCCGGAACCGAGACACTCCAGGAAGACCATATGAGTAATCAAGTTCCCCTTTTTCCTTGAATAGTTCAAACATATTTTCTGGAATAGTCAATTTTGCAATTTCTTCAGTATCCGGTGGCAGCAGAATATCTTTTCCATACCGTTTAATATCCCCATTTATCCGAAATACTGGCGGTACCCCTACAGTGAGGTGGATATCTGATGCTTTAAATTCGAGTGCTGCTCGTAGTATATTTTCAAGTTTTTCTTTCATAGTGTTTTCTCCTACTCTAATATAGCTACCCGTAATACTTCTTCTGTTGTTGTTAGTCCTTGTTTAACTTTTAAAAGACCGTCATCTATTAAGAAAATCGTTTTATTTTTAATCGCAAGTTCTCTTAAATTTTGAATAGAATCATCATTCATGATTACTCGTCGCATCTCATCATTTAAAACCAGAACTTCATGGAGGGCAATTCTCCCCTTATACCCCGTCATATTACAAGAAGGGCAGCCTTTCCCCCGATTGATTTTATCAATTTTCATCCCGCGTCTTGCAAAGATTTCCACTTCCCGCTTGGTGGCCTCTTGTATTTCCCCACAATCACGGCAAACCTTTCGGACTAGACGCTGGGCAACTATTCCACTTAAAGAGGAAGCAATTAAAAAGGGGTCCACCCCCATATCTACGAGCCTCGTAATAGTTCCGAGTGAATCATTCGTATGAATGGTGCTTAATACTAAGTGACCCGTTAAAGATGCACGAACAGCTATCTCTGCTGTTTCTTTATCACGAATTTCTCCGACCATGATGATGTTCGGGTCTTGGCGGAGAATGGAACGCAGTCCAGCGGCAAAAGTCATACCAACATTTATGTTGACTTGAATTTGGTTAATCCCTTCCAACTGGTATTCGACAGGGTCCTCAATCGTAATTATATTGACTTGCTCACTATTTAATTTATTTAATGCAGCATAAAGAGTAGAAGATTTTCCGGAACCGGTTGGTCCGGTAATCAGCACAATACCCGTCGGCTGCTCAATTAATTCTGAGAACCTCTTTAAATTGAGTGTGTTAAAGCCTATTTTAGTTAAGTCATTTAATGCAGCACCCATGTCCAGTATCCGCATAACAATTTTCTCGCCATAAACAGTCGGCAAGGTAGAAACTCGAAGATCGATTGGATGAAATTCAAGATTTAATTTAATCCTTCCATCCTGTGGTATCCTGTGTTCTGTTATGTCAAGATTGGCCATAATTTTTATTCTTGCTGTTAACACGCTTTGCATATGGCGGGGTAAAACACGTTCTACTTTTAATACCCCATCGACACGATACCTTATGACAACTTTCGTTTCATGTGGGTCAATATGAATATCACTCGCCTTTTGGATAACAGCATTCGTCAATAACTGGTTGACGAGACGAACAATAGGTGAATCCAAATCTGTTACATCATCATCCCGTCCACGGTCACTTGAAGACAGATCATCAAACAACTCCTCTAAATCTTCATCGACATTGTAATATTTATTGATGGCTCTTAAAACACCATCCTTTGTAGCAATTACAGTTTCAATTTGAAATCCAGTTGACAGCCGCAGGTCGTCAATCACGATGAAATCCATTGGATCCACCATCGCTACATAAAGCTTATTTCCTTCTTTTTTTAACGGAATAATTAAATTACGCTTCGCTGTTTCCTTTGAAATGAGCGAAAAAAGATTCGTATCAAATGGATAATGAAAGAGATTAACATGCGGTATTCCTAATTGAACTTCAAGAACCTCTGCTAATTGCTGATCCGTTATATAACCTCTTTGCAATAAGGCATCGCCGATTTTTTGGTTTGGAGCCTTTTCGTTTAAAACCGTTTGCAGTTGTTCAGGTGTAATAAATCCTTCCTCAATTAACAAATCTCCAAGTCTTTTTCGACTCTTTTTCATTTTTTATCCCTTCTTATTTTATTTTGGTTGTTCATTCGGTTTCCCCCAAAGGCCAGTATCATCAGGGTTTTGTTGCGTTTCGTCAGATAATGGCGGAGTGGTTTGACTGCCATTTGGATCAGGACTAACAGTAGCGCTGCCTCCAGCATTTGTTGCAGCGCCCTGACTTGTTCCTGTTAATCCATGGATTTCAACGCGATAAACTGGCGGATAATAATCCTCTGAGATCAACTCACTTTTAATGAGTTGATTATTTTGGTGTACATCACGATATACCTTTACGATTTTTCCATCAGCACCTTCAGTTTGAACTTTAATATTTCCAGGCTGAATTAATGGACTGTATTGTTTAATGGTCTTCGGCTTTAATTGTTGTTCATCTTTTTTACTAATTTCATAGTTGTTAAGAAGTTTTTCACCCTTTAACGTCACGATTAGACTTTTGTTTACTAATTTAAGCTCAATCGAATACAATGACTTATTTGGATTGACTATAACTAAATCTGTACCTTTTGCAGAATTGACCTTTGCTTCCGTACCTAATACTGCATACTCAGGAAGCGCACCGCTTATGTTTCTTTCAGTAATTGAAAAATTTGATGGCAGGATTGCTTGATAAATGCCTGTTGCAATAACGCTTAGAATAGATGAATTCTCTATCCATTGGTTTTTAGCAAACTCCAACACGGAAAACGTAGCTTCTTTGTCTATAAGTATTTCTCGATTCGTTTCTATTACTGCCTGTAAGCTACCTGGAACATCCTTTAACTCAACAATCGCCTCACTAATGACTGCATTTTGGGAGGCTGGATCTACCATTAAATAATCAGTACTTAAATTAAAACTAAATGAACCATTGTTAAACTGTGAAGCAGTATTGGATAAATCCGCAGTTAATTTGGTAAGTTCAAGCTTATTAATGTCAAGCTGCGGAAATAAAATTTGAATTTGTTCACCAACCTGCAACATTTCAATCGTAACAACAGCTTGATTTTGCTGTCCATCTACAATCGCTGAAACAGTTTGTGCAGAATCAAAATGAAACAGATTTGTATCAAAAGGAACGATTAATTCGCTGTATTGTAGTTCAAACTTCGTGTTTTTCACCCAGTCAACATACTTTTCTTCTAACATAGAGATTGCTTCACTTTTGGTTTTACCAGAGACATCTATAGCACCAACACTTGTTCCCTCAGAGAATTTTCCATCAGCACCAGAGAAATTTTCAAATGCCTTTGCACCGAAATGAGAGGAACTAAAAATAAATGCAGTACTGAAAAATAGCACCGCAAACAGTTTTATGAATCGTTTATTTTTACCCAATCGAATTGCCCCCATTCCAGCAACCTATTTCTTTTGCAATTCAAAATCTTTTTTTGAATTAATTTCTTCTTGAGGATCATTGGTCCCGGCAGCCGCTTCTTTAAAAGCAGTTAGTAATTCTAATTCAATATCGTTTTCATCGTTATCATTGTTTTCTTCTTCCTTACCTTCAATAGGATCATGATCTGCCCGCTCATCGAGCCAGTCATCCTTCACTGATTCACCTATTTCTTCAGAGTCCTCTAGGAGCATACTTTCGATTTCAGAAAGGTACCCATCGACAATCTCCAAATTTCCAGTGCCTTCATCAATAGGTTGTTCTGTATCCCGCTCTTGTAAAAATGAAACATCAAGGTCCTCGCTATCTTCTAAACCTTGTACCAGTCCAGGTTCTAGAGTTGCTGACCTAGCAGCCATCTTTAAAGTTGAAGGAGTAACTAATTCCACTTCTTCTAAATCAAATAAATCATCAAAAATAGCTTTTTTGTCGGTCTGGTGATTCGAAAATGAAAATTCAATATCATCTATTAACTCTTCATTAGCTGCAGATGGCTTATATAGCACTTTGCCTAAACGGGTGTCCAATATGTATGATACAAAAAATGAAAAAACGAGCAAAATCAACAAAGTTTGCCATAAAGTGAATAAATTAACCGTAGCAAGGCCACCCAGAGCGATGGTAAAAGCCGCCAAAACAACAATAATCTTTCCTTTTAAATTTAAATCTCGTGATAAAAAGGATATTATCAACAGCAAAAGCAGCATAGCACCAAAGGCCCAGAGAATTATTTGCATTCTTTTACTCCCCTTCTTTTTCCCTATTAAACTACAAATTTATTCAAAAAAATATATTTTTAGTTCATTTTACTCAAAAAATAGACAAAAATCTCCTATTAAATATTGTATAATACTATTAGGCATTTTGAAAGAAGGCGAAAAATATTTTATCTAGGCAATTTCACCCTAGAAATTAGATAGATATGGCAGGTGATTTTTTGTTCCACTCACTCAAAAATGAAAAAGGGGTAACGTTAATAGAATTATTAACCTCAATTGTTATTTTATCTATTATCCTGCTAAGTTTTATGACGTTTTTTACAAACTCATTTCAATATAATGCAGTCTCTTCAGACAAAATGAAAGCTACAAATATTGCCAGAGAAGTACAGGAAGAATTCAAGGTCAATGGCGAAAAAAATTTCGAGTTAAAAGACTTGATTACCTATTCCAAAACCTCAACCGTTACAACGATATCGAAATCAAGCTACCCTAAGCTGAATTTAACTGAAGATATTACAAAAAACAGTGGGATCCTTACTTTAAAGTTAATGAGTCAAAACTTTAATGTGGAAGTATTAGTTGATACGAACAATGACCCAAATTTACATTCCTCTCTAGCTAAAATACATGTGAAGGTAAAAAAAGGCTCAAAGGTCGTATCTGAAGCATTCACGTATTTTGAAAATTAAGGGGAGGGTTAAATGCAGAAGTATAAACGCCTGTCAAATGAAGATGGGATTACACTCATAGAAATACTAGCCACCCTAGCGATTGTATCTATTATTAGTATCCTTCTCTATGGTGTTTTACTAAATGGCTTTGACTATTCAAAAAAATCAAAAGAGAATGTTTCTCTCCAGCAGGAAATGAATATAGTCGTTACTTCAATTACAAAATTCCATGAATCCTACGGAGCATATGATATTATAGTGGACGGTCCTAATTCTAGTAAAATACAATTGCTTAGCAAAAAACCTGATGGTACGGTTGACAAAACGATTGAACTATCGAACTCCAGCTATGAATACTCATTATTTGATTACAAAGGGACAACAGAAACACCATTTTCTCCAACAACCAATGTGAGTACCGCTCAGCCCTTGTATATTAAAATTATTATTAAAGATAAAAAGCAGCCAAGCCAGGCATACGAGGTTAAAACGATTATTTCGAGGTTGTAGGGAGGTATTTATGTGAAGAATTTAAAAAATGAACGAGGGATGACGCTTGTCATCGTGTTGTTAACGATAACGGTCTTCTCTGTATTAGGTTTGGCTGTTATGAGCGCTTCAGTCACTAACGTTAAACAGGTAAAAAAAGCAGAGACCGATATTCAAACAGTGGATGCTGCAGAAATGGGAGTTCAATATTACAATACATTGTTGAAGGATTTCTTTCATGAACAGATTGCATTGAAGAAAGGTGAAATTAAAACCCTGATTCAGAATGATTATGTAAACAAAATACCACTTACAGACGAAAAGATCGAGGAATATGAGAAGAAGCTCGGAGATAAATTGATTGAGGCTTTTAATAGTTCTATACTATTCCCAGCTTTCGGCACTGCACTTAGTAAGGATATTGATGTACCATCCAAAACTTACTTCCAAATCAAAAATCTTACCGCGTCACCATTATGCCCTACCTGTAATACAACATCCAAAGAGGCAGTGGAGAAGATAGAATTCAGCTATGAAAGCTATGGATTTACCAACCAGCAGCCTGAAAAAAAACTAACTGGAAAATTTGTCTTTACGTTTTCAATTGATAAGGCAGAGATAAAAGAGAAATCAATCCCTGCTCAAAATCATGACTATACAACATTAATCCCAAAACCAACCAGCGTATCTCCTTGTTCCTCAGAAGCATTTGGAAATGGAAAAAACGGCAGAGATGTTTTTGATAATGTAAATTGCAGTTACAATCAGTTAATTATAGTGGAAAAGCCTTCGGAAGTTTCAGATTCTCAACTTGTTTTCGACAATGGTGTTCAATTTATTAAACAAATGAATAAGGGCATAGAAGACTCAACTTTATACATTACTGGAGCACCTGGAACTACCACTATTTTTAATAAGCAGGTAAATGGAATCCATAATTCCAAAATCTTTGTTAAAGGGAACGCTCAATTCGAAACCGTTAACCAAGGAATTCATAATTCTACTATTGTAGTCGTTGGCAATGCTAAATTTGGAGATGGAAATGACAAATTAAAAAAACTAACACATTCCTCAATATACGTTATTGGCAATGCCGACATGACAGACATAGATTTCTCAAAATTCGACTCAACGGCAAAAATATGTGTAAAGGGCACAATAACTGGAGATTTAAGTCTTTACGACCATCCAATCTATTCCGAAAGCTATAATAAGGTGAAATTTGATGAAAAATGTTCACTCGGAGTTATTCAAGACGGGGATAAAACAATCGAAATTACTGATCAATTCATGGATTGGGCTGAAGAAATAAAGCCAATCGTAAATTACAATTAAGCATGAGGAAAGGGTGTCCCAATTCGGAACACCCTTTATTAATGTCTATTAACATGTTGAATACTCAGCAACCCGATTTCTTCCTGCTCTCTTTGCCCCTACATACAATGCCCTATCCGCATGTCTAACCAAAGCTAGTGCATCCTCCGCATCCTCAGGTGCTGTTGCGACTCCAATCGAAGCTGTAATTTTGATCTGTTGTTGTATAAGCTCTAACGATTGATGTAAGGTAAATGGCCAGTTGGCGATGGCTTGTCTGATCATTTCTGCCATCTGGAAGGCTTCTTCTTTATTGGCTTCAGGTAGGAGAACGACAAATTCCTCGCCACCATAACGGGCGACCGTTCCACGCGAACCAACAAGTTTACTTAATCTATCTGCCAATTCACTTAGAATTTCGTTCCCGCTTTGGTGTCCGTATGTGTCATTGACTTCTTTAAAATGGTCGATATCAAGGATGATAAGCGATAATACGCTTCTCTCAAACTGATATAATTTTTCGAATTCTTCTGTCAGATGTTTTTCAAAATATCGATAATTATATAATTTCGTTAACGCGCAGCGTTCACTCTGTGTTTTTGTTACCTCATAGTGCTTTGCATTTTCCTTTGCCACCGCAAAGTAGGAACAAAGAATATCGACTATCATTAACTGGGATTTTTCGTATGCTCGTTTTCGCTTTGAAGCGAGCATTAAAACTCCAATCACTTTTTTATTTCTAACGATCGGAACGGCTAATATACTTTCGGCATCCGCTGGGACAAAGTCCTTAGAAAAAGGTTTCCAATCTTTTCTTGAATTGTATAAATATCCTTTTTGCTTTTCCCAAACATAACCGCTAATACCCTCATTTTTTTTTACCCTAGCAATCTCGCTGGTAATCCCATTACCGCATTCAATCCTGCGGACTAATTGGAGCTCGTCCTCACTAATGACATCAAAGATATAGGCATAGTCCACTGGGAGCATTTCAATCAGCTTTTGAATAAAAAGGTCAATAACCCCATTAACCTCAAGCCGTTCTGCCATTTGGTGACCAATTTCAGCAGCTTTCTGTAAATATTCGTTAATATTTTCACTAGAATAATAAAGTTTAAAGATGGTTGATAAACTTGCAAACGGAATTGCCACAAATAATAATGCTAATAAACCTTCCTGGTTATAAAACATATATAGTACAAAGCCAAGTGGCAAGGTAATGAATGTAGTGATGGTCTCGACCATGAAATCCTTTCCAAAATAAGATTCCTTACTTTTATAAATGAAGTATAAATAGAAGGAAATAATGACCTGATTTAGAAAGTAATTTACTAATGCATAAACAGCTGCAAGCCATAAAGAGTGAGGGTCATTTATAAGGTTGGGTCCCGTTTGACCCCCAAGTGAGTAGTAAACAACACCGCTTACAAAGGATACGAGAAAAAACATTATCAAATTTAGTGGTATTCGGAAATATTGCTCCTTTTGAACGCGCAGCCTTAGCAGTAACAAAATGACAGCTGCTTGGGCAAAGATCATTTCAACGAACAAGCCAAAGCTTAAAAATGTCGCAAGGGATACCCACTGAATCAAGAATATTGGAGTATTATTTATGACCATTGGCATAAAGGCTACAACAGATGTTAACGTCAAAAAGGCTAATAGTTCCAACCATTGCCCTGAGAAATGAGGAGGAAAAGTTTGAAAGGTAAACCACATTCCTGCTGGAACTAACAATAACCACACAAGAAAGATAGCTATTTTCATTTTTGGATGAACTGCCATTAACTCCCCTCCCCATTACCATTATTTTGAAATCAAGATGTATTTATTTTATCAAAAATACTTTATCTTGTCATAGTGAAATTGCATTGTTTTTCAAAAATTCACATAAATAAGGTTTGACCTCAGAGATGAAATATAAGGACCCGGTAACGACTAACACGGATTCTGGCTGTAGTCTCTGAATTAATTTGGCAAGATGGGAATCCCACTTTTCACCGATTACTTTATTTTTAGAACGACTTAATGAGAACAATTCAATGGCTTCTGCCGCACGAGGAAAATCGAAAGATACAAAGGAGATTTCATCTGCAACTTGATCCAATTGAGCTATCATTTCGTCCAGCTTTTTATCCTTTAATGCTGCAAATACAATATGAATATTATTGTTAGAATAACGAGTTGAAAGTTCATGGACAAGGGCCGAAATACCCTCATCATTATGGGCACCGTCAATAATGACTAGTGGACTTTTTGATAAGATTTCAAATCTGCCTGGCCAATATGCAGTCTTTAAGCCTGTCCTTATTGCACTCTCAGAGATTGAAAATTCTTCGTGAAGATTTATAGATTGTGCTGCCATAACTGCTACTGCTGCATTTTCTGTTTGGTGCTGGCCAATCATGCTGATTTCTAATTGTTGTAATGTTTGATTATCACTTATTAATGTAAATAGCTCTCCTCTTGTTTGCGGGCTGTGGGAGGTAATCGAAAACTCCTGATTCAGCCTATATAGGGGAGCATGCTTTTTTTCGGCCTGTTCTTTTATTACCTTTATGGCATTTGCGTTTTTAACTGCAGTGAATGTAGGAATCCCTTCTTTAATAATCCCCGCCTTTTCAAACGCAATTTCCTCATACGAATGTCCTAGGATATTCGTATGGTCAAGTCCAATATTTGTTATGACTGAAGCTATTGGATGAATAATATTGGTGGAATCAAATCTTCCTCCCAAGCCTACTTCATATAGTACAATGTCCACTTGATTTAGATTGGCAAAGTAATAGAAAGACATGGCTGTAATCACTTCAAACTCAGTCGGTCCACCCAGCTCGGTTTCTTCTAATTCATCCGCGAGCGGTCGAATCACATTCGTCAGCTCTAAAACCTCTTCGTCGCTGATTGGCTTCCCATTTACAGAGATTCGTTCATTAAATTGTTCGATATATGGTGAGGTAAAGGTACCAACGGAATAGCCTCCCGCTTCAAGAATCGAACGCAAGAAGGTCACAGTCGACCCCTTGCCATTTGTACCGCCAATATGGACGGTTTTCATTTTACGTTCTGGAGACCCGAGTTTCTCCATCATCCATTCCATTCGGGCAAGACCTGGTTTAATCCCAAGCCTTAATCTTGCATGAATCCATTCAAGGGCTTCGTTATAAGTCGTAAACATCCATGACACCCCATTTGTTTTTTTAAAAGAAGACGAATCCTGTTTTGGACTCGTCTCAACACATTATATTCCTTTTAGTTCATTGATACGCGCTTCAACTATTGCTCTCTTTTCGCGATAGTCTTTTTCTTTTGCACGTTCTTCAGCCACAACACTTTCAGGTGCCTTTTTCATAAAGCCTGGGTTGTTTAATTTCTTTTCAACTCTTTCAACTTCTTTTGTAAATTTATCATATTCTTTTTCAAGGCGGGCAATTTCTTCATCAATGTTAATCAATCCTTCTAGTGGAAGAATGATTTCCAGTCCAGTGATTACAGCTGTCATCGCCTTTTCTGGTGTTTCAAGGCTAATTCCCATTTGCAACTCTTCTGGATTACAGAATTTTTCAATATAGGCTTGATTCTTTTCAATTGCTTTCAGAATTGAATCATCCTTCGCCTTAACAAGCATTTTAATTTTCTTGCTCATTGGCGTGTTTACTTCAGCACGAATATTTCGAACGGAACGAATCATTTCCATTAACATCTTCATTTCTTGTGCGGCTTGTTCATCCGAATAAGCTGGATTTACCTCAGGCCACTTCGCTGTTGTAATTGATTCTCCAGAGTGTGGAAGGTTCTGCCAGATTTCCTCGGTAATGAATGGCATAAACGGATGCAACAAACGCATCGTCTGATCAAGAACATGTGCAAGAATCGAACGAGTGGTCTTCTTTGCAGCATCATCCTCACCATATAATGGAAGCTTTGCCATTTCAATATACCAATCACAGAAATCATCCCATATGAAGTTGTATAAGGCACGACCTGCTTCTCCAAATTCATAACGCTCTGAAAGCTTGGTAACCTGTTCAATCGTTTCATTTAATTGAGTTAAAATCCACTTATCTGCAACTGATTTCTCTCCGCTAAAATCTATTTCTTCATATGTCATGCCGTCCATATTCATTAATGCAAAACGAGAGGCATTCCAAATTTTATTAGCGAAATTCCATGTGGATTCAACCTTTTCATAGCTAAAGCGTAGATCCTGACCAGGTGAACTTCCTGTTGAAAGGAAGTAACGTAAAGCATCCGCACCGTATTTGTCGATTACATCCATTGGGTCCACACCGTTACCAAGAGATTTACTCATTTTGCGTCCTTGTTCATCCCGAACTAAACCGTGAATAAGAACATCTTTAAATGGACGGTCACCTGTAAATTCAAGGCTTTGGAAAATCATTCTTGATACCCAGAAGAAGATGATATCGTACCCGGTTACAAGTACATCTGTTGGGAAGAAACGCTTGAAATCTTCTGCTTCAACATCCGGCCAACCCATCGTTGAAAACGGCCATAATGCAGAGCTGAACCATGTATCCAATACGTCTTTATCCTGCTCCCAATTTTCACCATCAGCAGGGGCTTCATGACCAACAAATACTTCACCTGTTTGCTTATGGTACCAAGCAGGAATTCGGTGGCCCCACCAAAGCTGTCTTGAAATACACCAGTCACGAATATTTTCCATCCAGTGCAGGTAGGTTTTTTCAAATCTTTCTGGAACAAAGTTAACTTTATTTTCTTTATTTTGAAGTGCGATTGCTTCATTCGCAAGTGGCTGCATTTTAACAAACCATTGTGTAGATAAGTAAGGCTCAACTACTGCCCCACTGCGTTCTGAATGACCAACTGAGTGCAAGTGCTCTTCGATTTTGAAAAGGATGCCTTGCTCTTGAAGGTCCTTAACAATTTGCTTCCGACATTCAAAACGGTCCATTCCTTGATACTTTCCAGCTCTCTCATTCATCGAGCCGTCTTCGTTCATCACTAGAACGCGCTCAAGATTGTGTCGGTTACCTAGTTCAAAGTCATTAGGGTCATGGGCTGGAGTAATTTTTACCGCCCCTGAACCGAATTCCATTTCAACGTAATCATCACCAACAATTGGAATTTCACGGCCAACAATTGGAAGGATAACTGTTTTTCCAATTAAGTGCTTATAGCGTTCATCTTCTGGATGAACCGCTACTGCTGTATCACCTAACATCGTTTCTGGTCGAGTGGTTGCTACTTCAATATGTCCAGAACCATCAGCTAGCGGATATTTCATATGATAAAAAGCACCTTGAACATCCTTGTAAATAACCTCGATATCCGATAATGCTGTCTTAGTGGAAGGATCCCAGTTGATAATGTATTCGCCACGATAAATAAGATCCTTGTTATATAGAGTGACAAATACTTCACGTACAGCTGCTGACAAGCCTTCATCCAAAGTGAAACGCTCACGGCTGTAATCTAAACCTAAACCTAACTTTGCCCACTGCTGGCGGATATGGGAGGCGTATTCTTCCTTCCACTTCCATGTTTCCTCAACGAACTTTTCACGTCCTAAGTCGTAACGGCTTTTGCCTTCGCTGCGGAGTTTTTCTTCAACCTTCGCTTGCGTTGCAATTCCGGCATGGTCCATCCCCGGTAACCAAAGAACATCGTAACCCTGCATCCGCTTCATACGGGTAACGATATCTTGCAATGTTGTATCCCATGCATGCCCTAAATGGAGCCTTCCAGTTACGTTTGGCGGCGGGATAACAATCGTATAAGGTTGTTTCCCTTCATCATTCTGCGCTTCAAAAAACTTTCCTTTTAGCCACCAATCATAGCGACCTTGTTCAATTGCTTGTGGATCGTACTTTGTTGGCATGGTAATTTCCTTTGTATCCATTTGACCATCTCCTTTATTTCTCTTTCTGTCCATTAAGAAAAACTAGACAAACAAAAAACCCCAATCGTCATAAAAGGACGAATGGAGTTTGCTTCGCGGTACCACCTTTTTTCCAATCATAAATTTAATGATTGGCTCTTAAATGGATAACGGATTTGATCCGTCTTCAACTAGTGGGATTAGAAAATCCGTTCGCTGAAGAAGCTCGAGGGCGACCTTCCGAGTGTCTGCTTAGGAAACCTTCCAGCTAATGGCTTCCCTCTCTTTAAGCCGGGTAACATCGTACTCTTCCCTGTCTTTGCTTATGTGTTTTTATTTATATTGTTTATACTACCCAAAAAGTGTTCTAGACGTCAATAATGATAGCCAATTTTTTTATATTATATACCATTTTGAAAAAAACGTTAAGGAATTAGGGGAATTCACTAGGTAGAAAGAATATACATAAAAGAAATGCCATTTTGGAGAGGAAGGAATATATGAAGCGGAGGAAGTTCATCACGAAGTACTCCTACACTCCCTGGTATCGAACGACTAGGAGAGTATGCGAGCAGCTGATTTTGCCGTTTACGATTTTTCAATTAATCCGAACACTGTTTATACCTACTGTCTTTGATGTCTTGTTATTAAGTATTTTTATTGCGATTGCCGTATCCATTTATTTTGAAATTGTTTAAGAGCCCAAAAAGCAATAGTTACTGCTGCTGGGCTCCTTCTTTTGCCTTCTTTTCCTGTTCATCGAGTTCTGTCATTCTCATGGCAACATATTCGGAATTCTTTAAATGCCAGTATTTCCGCTGCAGCATTCGGACAAATTTCAACTCATTTTTGGGCTGCTCTTTTTTATAATACCGTTCGACTACCTGGATGATTGGAATAGGATAAGCTAAATAACTAAAGAATAGAAGTTTTTCATCTGCTTTGAAGGGGAAATATTTATAATAATGGTAAACCCACTCAATGGCTTCATCATTTCGTGTTGGCTGATTATTAAAGTAACGTGATAGGTATGGCAATAAATCATGAATCGGTGAGCCGTAACGGGCATTTTCAAAGTTAATAAAATAGCCGTAACCCTTTTCATCATAAAGGAAATGCTCGGATGATAATTTTCCATGTGTAATCACCATTCGTGCTTTTTCTGCTTCCTTTGTTTTTTCATACCATTCTTCAAATTTTGTTTTTGAAAAACGAAGGGCCTGACTTATTTCGTTATAGTACAAGCAATACACAAGCTCAAAGGGTGACATATAAGTCTTTTTTTCACAATCATCGATGAACCCGTCTAGAAACTCCTGATTCTTATCGAGCAGCTGAATGGTTTTTTCATAATGCTCGGTACGCTCCTCTTTATTCACGGTGATCTCTTTGGCAGATAAAGTATGAAGCCTCGCTAATTCACGAAATAACTGCTGGTGTTTCTGTGTCCGGTCTTCCTTTATTTCATTTGACATCCATGGCATTAAGTAATACAAGGCTTTATCATGGAGGACGGCATACCTTCCGTCCATTGTCGGATAAATAGGCACGATCCGATTGAAGCCCTTTTGATAAAGGAGATGGACATGGCGAATAAAATCTGTTCCAGTTGTTGGAACAATTTTCTTCAATGCAAATGTCCCTTTATTGGAATAGATTTTCTTTATATTGCCATGTTCCTCAATAAAATAAGGCTTTAATTGATAGTTGTTTAAAATGGGTATAAGCGAATCCACCTGATTCGAATTACTCATCAACATTCATCTGCCTTTCAGCTAGAGCAAAGTACTTAAAAAGATGGGAGCAGGTTAAAAACCCGCTCGCCATTTGTTTGGTTGATTATTTTTTTGCTAAGGCAACAGGTACATATAATACTTGACCCTCATACACATCTTGATTGAGTTCAAGATTATTGTAACGAAGCAGATTTGGAACTGAAATGTCATAACGGTCGGCGAGACTATCCAACGTATCGCCCTTTTGGACAATACAAACTTTTATTCTAGCTTGATCGGAGCTGTCTTCCTTTCGGGCAAAGAACTCCGTTAGTGTCATTGTTTTCTTTTTTGCAGCCTTCTTTTTCGCTTGTTTCGGAGGTGCTCCTGGAGAGGAGGAACTCTCTTCTAGAACAGGTTCTTTTGCTTCTGCTGGCTCTTCTACTTCTTCTTCAATTGGCTGTGCTGGTGGTTCCTCGACGATTTCCTCTATCTCTTGGACCCGCTCTGTAACTTCACTTCTTGCAAACTCAAAAACTGCTGGTTGCTGAGGCTCTTCTTCAGGCTCTTGATACGTAAAGGTTGGGAATTTCGGAAAAGCTTCAACCTTTTCCTCTTCTGGCTGTTTTCTTGCTTCAGCCTCAAACAAGAAAGTATCCTCAAATTGATTCTCTTCTGGTTGTAATTCTTCTAGTTCTTCTTCGCTTGGAGCTTCTACCTGGTAACGGTGGAGAACTTCATACTCCTCCTCAGGTTCTAAATCTTCTTCTTGTTGTTGTGTTGAATCATACAAGCCGCTGATTGTCAGTTCTGCGGATAGTTTAAGGCAGCTGCGCTCCGGAATGGAATAATCAAATGACTCCACGATTACATCAATATCATAAATGCTTTGAATCCGATTGTTGGGAATGGTAATATCGACAGGAAAACGGTGTGAAAATTCACAAATGCCTTCCTCATGTGGATCCACTCTTTCTACATACCTTTGGTTAGGTACATTTTCTTCCTCGTCCACTGTACTTTCTTCGTCATTTCTATATTCGCCTGTTAATTCCAGCGAACCACGTATGGTTACGTATTGATCATTTTCCTGGATGGTAATATCCGGATCTAGAGAAATCGACACAAGTTCAGCTACTTCCTGTCCTTTTCTAAACCACAAAGACTCCTCCAAGGAAAATCGCAGGCACGTTTGATTCTCCTGAGACAAAGCGACTCCTCCTTTCGTTTCCTTCACGTAAAATCACTATGTCACTTACACTTTATGAACCAATGCTTTTAATTATGATAAAAAAGCCTTCTGATGCGAAAAAGTTTAGGATTTAGGGTGGTTGGACGAAATTAACCCCGCCGGAAATTGGATTAATCCCGCGGAATTTGGCCATAATCCCGCTCAAACTTTTAAGCCCGCCGATTTTTTGGATTTACGTGCCGAATTCCACAAAAAAACACCCACCAACAAGGGTGAGTGCTCAAATTTATTTAAGTTTTGAAAAAGCAATTTCTACTGCTTTGATTGTTTTTTCGATGTCTTCGTCGGTATGTGCAGTTGATAAGAACAATCCTTCGAATTGAGATGGCGGCAGGAATACACCTTGTTCAGCCATTTCACGATAGTATGCAGCAAAATAATCTAGGTTAGAGGTTTTTGCTGTTTCATAGTTGATTACATCTTGATTGGTGAAGAAGAACCCAATCATGGAACCCGCGCGATTAAAGGTAACAGGAATATCATATTTTTCAGCCGCAGCCGTAATGCCTTTTTCAAGTAAATCACCTTTGCGTTTGAACTCTTCGTAATGCTCTGGAGTTAATTGACTTAAGGTCTCATAACCAGCAGTCATCGCAAGCGGATTTCCTGAAAGTGTTCCTGCTTGATAGATTGGTCCTGCTGGAGCAATTTGACGCATAATTTCAGCTTTACCGCCGTAAGCACCAACTGGCAGCCCGCCGCCAATTACTTTACCAAGACAAGTGATATCAGGCATGATATTGAAATAGCCTTGAGCACAATTGTAGCCTACACGGAATCCAGTCATTACTTCATCAAATATTAGCAATGCTCCCTTTTCAGATGTAATCTCACGCAGACCCTCTAAGAATCCTGGAAGCGGTGGAACAAGACCCATATTACCAGCAACTGGTTCGACGATAATACAAGCAATATCATCACCAAATTGCTCGAACGCGTATTTAACACCTTCAAGGTCATTGTATGCTACTGTAATTGTGTTGCTGGCAACACCTTCAGGTACTCCAGGGCTGTCTGGTAGCCCAAGTGTAGCCACACCAGAACCTGCTTTAATTAATAAGGAATCACCATGTCCATGGTAACAGCCTTCAAATTTCAAAATCTTGTTACGACCTGTGTAGCCGCGTGCTAAGCGTAGCGCACTCATCGTCGCTTCTGTTCCGGATGATACCATCCTTATTACTTCAATCGACGGCACACGTTCAATCACAAGCTTAGCCAGTTCGTTTTCCATTAATGTTGGTGCACCATAGCTAGTACCAAGCTCAGCCACTTTTTTAATTCCTTCAACTACTCTGTCATTTGTATGACCAAGGATTAGCGGTCCCCATGATAATACATAATCAATATATTCATTGCCATCGATATCATAGATTTTTGAACCTTTACCTCTTTCCATGAAAATCGGATCCATATTGACAGATTTAAAAGCACGTACCGGGCTATTAACACCACCAGGCATCATCGTTTGAGCTTCTTTAAATGCTTCAACTGATTTTGTATATGAGCGCATTTTGAGTTCCTCTTTTCCAGTTGTAATTAATGGTCTTCTTTTAACCAACGGCATGCGTCTTTTGCAGCATACGTAATAATAAGGTCTGCGCCTGCACGTTTAAATGCTATCAACATTTCCATAACCGTTTGTTTCTCGTCTATCCAGCCGTTTGCAGCTGCTGCTTTGATCATGGAATATTCACCGCTGACGTTATAGGCAACAACAGGCAGATTAAAGTTATTTTTAACATCACGAACAATATCAAGGTACGGCATACCAGGTTTCACAATTAAAAAGTCTGCGCCCTCTGCTACATCGGATTCAGCTTCCCTGAAAGCTTCCATACGGTTTGCAGGGTCCATTTGATAGGTTTTACGATCACCAAACTGTGGTGCTCCCTCTGCTGCTTCACGGAAAGGTCCGTAAAAAGCAGAAGCATATTTAACGGCATAAGACATGATTGGAATTTCTTTGAACCCAGCTTCATCTAAACCTGCACGAATGGCTGTCACAAAGCCATCCATCATATTTGAAGGGGCGATAATATCAGCACCTGCTTCGGCTTGAGCGATTGCTGTTTTTACAAGTAACTCAAGTGAAGGGTCATTTAAAATTTTGTCGCCTTCTACCATTCCGCAGTGACCGTGGCTGGTATATTCGCACAAGCATGTATCGGCCACAACAATTATTTCTGGATAATGTTCTTTTATGTATCGAGTTGCCACTTGGATAATCCCGTGGTCATGAAACGCTTGTGTACCACACTCATCTTTTGTTGCCGGAATTCCAAATAATAAAACGGACTTAATTCCATGTGCAACGATATCATCCATTTCAGCTTTTAGGTTATCCATTGACACTTGGAATACACCAGGCATAGAAGATACTTCTCTGCGGATGTTTTCACCTTCATAAATAAATAACGGATAGATGAAGTCCTCTGGTCTTAAGTGGTTTTCTCTAACAAGTGCACGCATATTAACACTTGAACGTAATCGACGATGACGTGAAAATTGAAGTTCCATTAATTATTACCCCCAAATTCTATTTTCGGATATCATTTTTCTAAAAATTGTATCGTGCTGTTAATCATTTCTTTAACCGTATACTCCTCTGGAGAAACGTGAACCGGTAATCCAAAGGCAAGTAATTTCTTTTTTGTAACTGGACCAATGCAGCATATCACACATCTTTCAATATGACTCTCCAGCTTATACTCCTCCACAACACGCATAAAGTGATTAACAGTGGAAGGACTCGTAAACATTAAGATATCAATTTCATCCTTAGAAAGCGTTTTAGCTAACTTCTCAGTACTCTCTTCTGGCATATAAGTCTCATATATAATGATTTCATCTACAAGTACACCATGGTTACTTAGAGAAGTAGAGATATATTCCCTTGCCAGATTCCCCTTTGGAATCAGCACCTTTGAACCACTTGGTACAATCGGTAAAAACTCGTTTACAAATACTTCCGTCACATAACCAGACGGTACAAAATCTGCTTTTAACCCTTTTTCCTGCAGTACTTCTTCCGTTTTCGTGCCTATCACAGCAATTTTCGGAAATGATGTATGATCTTTATTTTTATAAAAAGAAAAGAAAGTTTCCACAGTGACATTGCTAGTAAAAACAATCCAATCATATGTATCAATCTTATTCATAGCAGTTTGCAGCTGCGGATTGAAATCAATAGGACGAAATGCAATAAGAGGGATTTCGATTGAAATCCCTCCATACTTTTCTACAAGTTGTGAAAAGGATTTTGCCTGACCTGTTCCACGAGGGACAAGGACCTTTTTGTCTTTCAAACCTAATGGTTTTAGCATTGACCTTCGAGCTCCCGTTTAACCTTCTCAATAAGGTCCTTAGCTCCTTTTTCAATTAATAGGTCTGCTGCTTGAATACCAAGCTCTTCTGGGTTAGTCCCTCTAAGTTCTTCTTTGAAGATTTCCTGGCCTTCAGGAGAACCCACCAAAACATTTAGAACGATTTCATCATTATCTGCAATATAGGCGAAACCAGCAATTGGCACCTGGCAGCCGCCTTCCATTTTATGAAGGAAAGCTCGTTCCGCTTTAACTGCTCTTTCTGTTTTTTTGCAAGTGAATTTTTCAAATAGTTCAAGAAGTGCTTTATCATCCTCACGGCACTCGATTGATAATGCTCCTTGACCAACGGCAGGTACACAAATTTCTTCATCGATAAATTCAGTTATGGTTTCTTTTGCCCAGCCAAGACGTGAAAGCCCAGCTGCAGCTAGGATAATAGCATCATATTCTTCTTCTTGAAGCTTTTGTAATCTCGTATCAACATTTCCGCGAATCCATTTAATTTCTAAATCAGGGCGCTTCGCTAAAAGCTGGGCGCTGCGGCGAAGACTGCTAGTGCCAATAATCGCTCCAGGCTTCAAATCCTTTAACTTAATATGATCTCTTGAAATCAATGCATCACGGTGGTCCTCACGAAAAGGAATACAGCCAATGGTTAGTCCCTCAGGAAGAACGGCTGGCATGTCCTTCATACTATGAACAGCCATATCAATTTCTTTATCCATCATTGCCTGTTCGATTTCCTTTACAAACAATCCTTTTCCGCCTACTTTTGATAGAGTTACGTCTTGGATTTTGTCTCCTTTTGTGACAATTTCTTTTACTTCAAATTCAAAAGGTCCTCCGAGCTTTTTCAGCTGTTCAATCACCCAATTTGTTTGTGTTAAAGCCAATTTGCTGCGTCTAGAACCTACGATAATTTTTCGCATGAGTGCCTCCTATATTATGAGTACCAAAAATGAAATGATGATAATTGACCAAATAAGAAAAAGTTAATTAATACAATTAAAAAAGACCCGGCATTCCAAAGGGCTAATTGTCTGCCTGACATGTTTTTACCGATACGCAGGTACAAATAGATACTGTATCCGGTTAATAGAATAAATGAACCAATAATTTTCATATCATACCATGGCATTCCTGGAACCTTTAAGAAGGCCCATTGTAATCCCAGGATTAGACTTAATAACAGCATTGGAACACCAATTACTACTAATATATAAGAGGTTTGTTCCAGCTTACTTAAATCTGATATTCTCAAAAGTCTTGTTCCCCATTTTTTCCTTTTCAATAAATCATATTGAATCAGATATAGAAGCGATAGGACAAAAGATATAGAGAAGGCCCCGTATGATAGAATGGCCATTGTGATATGTATAAGCAAGAGCTCAGACATTAGCTGATTACTTATGACATGTGAATCATACTTAATAGGAGCAAATGTATGGATGGCGATAACAATAAAACCAAGTATATTTGTAAAAAAGACGATGAAATCGACCTTTAGAAGACGATTGATCCCAAGCGACAGCGTTACCAATACCCAGGCATAAAAATATAGACCTTCAAAAATCGTTAACGCAGGGAATCTACCTGTTTTTATCATATAGGAAGTTAGAAATACTGTTTGTAAAACCCATACAAACGCAAGTAACCAGAAGGCGATTCGGTTTGCCTTCCGGTTATGGTGAATGAAATCGAAAAAATATAACAACACACTGAAGGCATATAGGACTACTGTCAATTCGTGCAGCCGTGTCATATAGAAGTCATACATAAGGAGTACCTCTTATGACTGAAAAGAAGCCTGCGGTACATGAACCATTGAGTTATTGGTTTCGGCTGCTTTCGTTTGTTTTTCTACAAGCTCTTCAATGTTAAATATTTTCATAAATAAATCCAATGCTTCTTCAGCGTCTGGACGAGCAGCCAATTCTTTTGCTTGTAGGATAGGATCTTTTAGAAGCTGGTTGATAATGCTCTTTGTATGTTTATTTAAAACCTTTATATCTCTGTCCGATAAATGTGGCAGCTTGCGTTCTAAACTAACCATCGTTTCTGCTTGAATGGCAACAGCCTTATCTCTAAGAGCCGAGATAACAGGAACTACTCCCAGCAATCCGAGCCATTGCTTGAAATCAACGATTTCCTTTTCAATCATCAGCATGATGATTTGAGCTGCATTCTTCCGCTCCTGAAGGTTAGCCTCAACAATTCCTTCTAAATCATCGATATCATATAAAAATACACTTTCAAGCTCTGCAATTCTTGGATCTAAGTCACGCGGAACGGCAATATCGACCATAAATAATGGCTTACCCTTACGCTTTTTCTCGACTTTTCCCATCATTGTTTTTGTAATGACAAAATCCTTTGCTCCTGTTGAGCTAATTAAGATGTCCGCATCAACCAATGTCTTTTGGAGTTCTTCTACTGTTTTGGCCTCACCAGCAAAACGGTTTGCAAGAACTTTAGCTTTTTCAAAGGTACGATTGATAACAGTAACTTTTCTAACTCCATGGCCATGCAGATTTTGCGCCGCCAGCTCACCCATTTTACCTGCACCATAAATTAACACATGCTTATTCTCAAGAGAACCGAAGATTTTCTTTGCGAGTTCTACGGCAGCATAACTGATTGAGACCGCATTGGCGCCAATATCCGTTTCAGCGTGTCCACGTTTCGCAACTGTAATCGCCTGCTTAAATAGCTGGTTGAAGACTGTACCCGTTGTTCCTTGTTCTTGAGCTAAAATAAAGCTTGACCGAACCTGCCCTAATATTTGTGTTTCACCTAAAACCATTGAATGAAGACTGCATGTTACCTTGAATAAATGCTCAATGGCACCATCTTCTTCGTAAACAAATAGAAATGGTGAAAACTCTGATTGTTCAATTCCGAACCAATCAGATAAAAATTCTTTAATATAATAGCGTCCAGTATGCAACTGATCTACAACCGCATAAATCTCAGTACGATTACACGTTGATACAATAATATTTTCTAATATACTTTTTTTAGTATTTAATTTCTTTATCGCATTTCCAAGGTCAGATTCATTAAAAGTCAACCGCTCACGGATTTCAACAGGGGCAGTTTTATAGTTTAAACCGATCACTACAATATGCATTTTCTTAGAACACCCCCAAAAAGTAATACAAAACCTACTAATACATTATTAACTAGTCTGATTATAACACGGGATTTTTCAACTTTTATCCGAAAAATGTGAACAGAAAATGAAACTATGTGTTACTATAAAAAGCAGAAGCGCCTTCGGAACAAGCACAGCTTGTTCCTGCGAGGATTAATCTAAGGAGCTTTCCTTAGTGTCCAGAGGCGACAGGCATAAGACGAGACGGCATGAAGGTTGCTCTTTAACCTTCTTGACGGATTGGCTTATATGACCCCGAGCCTCTAGGCGCTGGAGCTAGCCTAATATATAGGAAAAAAGTTGAGTAATTAATAAATATATCATCTTATGTACAGTACCAAAAAAACAGACTAGATTCAAGTATACCTTACTGGAAGTGGTGTTAAAATGAAGAATCAGCGCATTTTCCCTGGAATTATTCTCATAGGCTTTGGAGCCTTCCTTTTCTTACAACAGTCTGGATTTACGGCTCTACAGACATTGTATTCATGGCCAACTCTTCTTATTATTGTTGGAGTAGCTTTTTTAGGACAGGGATACTCCGCAAAGGACCATGAATCAATTCTACCGGGAGTCATCATCGCGGGATTCGGTCTTCATTTTCATCTCGCCGGCAAGATGGTGTTTTGGCCAAACAACACAATTGGCATGCTCGTATTATTTATATCGATTGGCTATTTTCTTCGGTTCCAAAAAACAAATAATGGTTTGTTTCAGGCATTTCTCTTTTTAGTATTGGCATTTTTGCTATTATTTTACGACAAAGTTGCAGAATATTTTGGTTTACTGCAAAATGGGCTCAGCTTTGTATGGAAGTTTTGGCCCGCCATTATTATTCTTGTCGGAATCTACTTTCTATTTAGAAAAAGAAAATAACGTCAGGCGAAAGTTGCCTGACGTTTTTTTCTTACATATAACTTTGCAAAATGGACCACGCTTTATCTTTCCCTTCACCCGTTTCGGATGAGAAAAGGACGATTTGATCATTTTCATCTAAATCAAGCGTATCTTTTGTCACTTTTAAATATTTCTGCCATTTCCCTCTTGGGATTTTATCGGCCTTTGTCGCGATAACAATACACGGAATTTCATAATGCTTAAGGAAATCATACATCATGATATCATCCTGTGTTGGCGGGTGCCGTAAGTCTACGATTAAAACTACCGCTCTAAGTTGCTCACGAGAAGTTATATACGTTTCAATCATTTTTCCCCAAGCTGCACGCTCCGATTTGGAGACCTTTGCGTATCCATAACCAGGAACATCTACAAAGTGAAGAATTTCATTAATCAAATAAAAGTTTAACGTCTGTGTTTTTCCAGGCTTTGACGAAATTCTCGCAAGACCTTTACGGTTAAGCATTTTATTGATAAAAGATGACTTACCAACATTAGAGCGCCCTGCTAATGCAAATTCAGGCAGCTCTGTTTCAGGGTACTGCGCTGGCCTTACGGCACTGATGACTATATCGGAACTTATTACTTTCATTGTAATCCACCTTCTACTAGTGCATGCCTTAGAACTTCATCGACATGTGAAACAAGCACAAACTCTATTTCATTTCTAACACTTTCTGGGATGTCATCGATATCCATTTCATTATCCTTAGGAAGAATGACTTTTGTTAATCCAGCTCTATGTGCACTGAGTGTTTTTTCTTTTAATCCGCCAATCGGAAGCACCCGTCCTCTTAGAGTAATCTCTCCTGTCATTCCTACTTCACGGCGAATTGCTCTGCCCGTTAGCGCAGATACAAGTGCAGTTGCCATTGTAATTCCTGCAGATGGACCATCTTTTGGAACAGCACCTTCTGGAACATGAATGTGAACATCAAATTTTTCATGAAAATCTTCTTCAATTCCAAGCTCACTGGCTTTAGAACGAATATAACTAAAGGCGGCCTGCGCAGATTCTTTCATGACGTCCCCTAGCTTTCCTGTTAACACTAGTCTGCCTTTACCTGGCGATAAAGACACCTCGATTTGCAATGTATCACCACCTACAGTCGTGTAGGCTAGACCTGTTGCAACCCCAACTTGATCCTCTGTCTCGGCTTGACCGTAACGGAATTTAGGTTTGCCTAGAAACTCCTCGACATTCTTTTCGGTAACGATCACCCGTTTCTTCTCACCTGAAACAACGATTTTTGCTGTCTTACGGCAGATGGTTGCCATTTGCCGTTCAAGGCTCCGCACTCCTGCTTCACGGGTATAATATCTTACTGCCTTAAGAATCGCATCATCTCTTACCTGAAGGATTCCTTTTGTAAGTCCATTTTCTTTAATTTGCTTTGGCAGTAAATGATCTCTTGTGATATGAACTTTTTCGATTTCTGTATAACCAGCTATAGTGATAATTTCCATTCTATCTAAAAGTGGTCCTGGAATCGTTGACAGGTTATTGGCAGTCGCAATGAACATGACTTTTGATAGGTCATATGTCTCTTCGATATAATGATCGCTAAAGTTATGGTTTTGTTCCGGATCCAATACCTCAAGCATCGCCGAAGAAGGGTCACCACGGAAGTCACTGGACATTTTATCAATTTCATCTAATAAAAAGACTGGATTAATGGTGCCCGCTTTTTTCATTCCCTGAATAATCCGGCCTGGCATCGCTCCAACATAAGTTCTCCGATGGCCACGAATTTCAGATTCATCGCGAACACCACCAAGTGAAACACGGACAAAATTACGATTCAAAGAAGTTGCAATTGACCGTGCTAAGCTTGTTTTACCTACTCCAGGAGGTCCTGCAAGACAAAGAATCGGTCCTTTTAAGGAATTTGTCAGCTTTTGAACAGCTAAAAACTCCAAGACACGTTCCTTTACTTTTTCAAGACCAAAATGATCCTGGTTCAGAATTTTTTCAGCACGAAGAATATTAATATCATCATCTGTCTTCTTCGACCATGGAATCGTAATCAGCCATTCGATATAGTTTCTAATAACAGCACTTTCTGCTGAGCTTGATGGCACTTTTTCATAGCGGTCAAGTTCTTTTAAAGCAGTTTGCTGAACATGCTCAGGCATACCCACGTTTTTAATTTTTTCAGTTAGTTCAGCGATTTCACCCGTTTTGCCTTCTTTTTCGCCTAATTCTTTCTGAATCGCCTTCATTTGCTCGCGAAGGTAATATTCCTTTTGCGTCCTTTCCATGGAACGCTTCACACGCTGCCCAATCTTCTTCTCAAGATTTAGCACTTCTTTTTCATTCTGAATGGTCGTTACAACGGTATTCATTCGTTGCTTTACATCAATCGTTTCAAGAATTTCTTGTTTTTCCTTCAGTTTGATTGGCAAATGGGAAGCGATAATATCTGCCATTCTTCCTGGTTCCTCAATATCAACCACCGAGGCATAGGTTTCTGCCGAGATTTTTTTAGATAACTTTATGTATTGCTCGAAATACTCAAGCATTGTTCTCATTAATGCCTGATCTTCAACATCCTTCGTTGTCGTTTCATCATAGGTCACAATGCTGACTGCATAATATTCGTCCTCATCATGAAATGATTCTATTTTGGCTCTGTTTAGTCCCTCAACCAATACTCTAATTGTACCATTCGGAAGCTTAAGCATTTGTTTAACCTTTGTTAAGGTACCAATTTGGTATAAATCCTCTTCCGATGGATCGTCTATTGCAATATCCTTTTGTGTAGTTAAAAAAATTAAATGGTCATCTACCATCGCTTTTTCAAGGGCCTCAACCGATCTTTCACGTCCAACATCTAAATGCAGGACCATAGTCGGATATACAAGCAACCCTCGAAGCGGCAGGAGGGGGACGATCAATTCTCTATCTTTCGCCATTAAATTGCACCTCCACATGCATGAATCAATCTTTCCTGCTGATAATAGCAGAAATCGTCTTTGTACAATTCTATCTTATTTGCAAATATGTGTCTAATAATACGAAAGCCACAGAATTTACTTGTCAATATAATTAATTTTCCCCAAGCTAGAGGATTTCTTTCCTCTTTTACTGATAAAAAACACTTCGGTTAAGACAACCGAAGTGTTATCGTTAAATCGATTCTTTTTTAGATAGCTCAATCGAAGCCGGAATGACTTGATTGTGTGCGAGTTGATTGACGAGGGCTATGTCAAAAACTTCACTTAAATGTGTAACGGGTACAATCCGGATTCCCTTTATTTCATTTAATATCGATTGCATGTTTTCTTCAGGGATGATAACGGTTGTTGCTCCTGCTTTTTGAGCCGCCTTTACCTTAGGGTAGACGCCGCCAATCGGCTTCACATTGCCATGGATACTTATTTCTCCCGTCATCGCTACTTTGTTATCAATTGGAATTTTGTAAATGGCCGAATAAATTCCCGTTGCCATCGCAATTCCTGCTGACGGACCATCAATTGGTACCCCGCCAGGGAAATTAACATGAATATCAAAATCACCCGCTGGAACACCCATTGACCGTAGAACGGTGATAACATTTTCAATTGAACCACGTGCCATACTTTTTCTGCGGATTGATTTACCTTGTCCGCCAATACTTTCTTCATCAACGATTCCAGTAATATTTATTGTTCCTTTATCCTTCGCCGGGATAACCGTTACCTCGATTTCGAGCAGAGCACCTGTATTCGGACCATAAACAGCTAGTCCATTCACAAGCCCGATTCGGGAATCGTCATTAATCTTTCTTTCCATTCTTGGTGACAGTTGGCTAGAATGTGCGACCCATTCTAAATCTTCGTCTTTTATAAAATTGCGCTCATCCGTAATGGCCAGCCCTGCAGAAATTTGAACCATATTAACGGCTTCGCGCCCATTTCTTGCATATGTAGATAGAATACCTAATCCCACTTCGCTAATGTCTAGTTTTACTTTTTCAGCGGCTTTTTTACCGACTTGAATGATTTCTTCTTGTGTTAATTCTCTAAAGAAAACTTCCATGCAGCGTGACCGAATCGCAGGTGGTATTTCACTAGGTGTCCTAGTTGTTGCACCAATTAAACGAAAATCTGCCGGCAGTCCATTTTTAAAAATATCATGGATATGCGTAGGGATTTGGTTATTTTCTTCATGATAATAGGCACTTTCAAGAAATACTTTACGATCCTCAAGAACCTTTAATAGCTTGTTCATTTGTATTGGGTGAAGTTCGCCAATTTCATCAATGAAAAGTACTCCTCCATGTGCGTTCGTTACTGCGCCTTGCTTCGGCTGTGGAATTCCCGCCTGCCCCATCGCACCTGCACCTTGATAAATCGGGTCATGAACGGACCCAATTAGTGGATCGGCAATACCTCTTTCGTCGAATCGAGCAGTTGTTGCGTCCAATTCAATAAATACAGAGTTTTGTTTGAATGGTGATTTTTGAACCTTCTTTGCTTCTTCTAAAACTAATCGAGCAGCAGCTGTTTTCCCTACCCCTGGTGGTCCATAAATAATGACATGTTGAGGATTTGGACCGCATAATGCTGCTTTTAAAGACTTTATACCATCTTCCTGTCCAACAATATCTTCAAAGCTTGTAGGGCGTACTTTTTCAGCTAATGGTTCTGTTAATGAAATAGATCTCATCTTCCGAAGCTGTTCCATTTCCTTACGGGATTCCCGATCAATGGAAACCTTTTGTGTTCGTTGGTTCCTTAGCAAATTCCAAAAATACAGCCCAATGATTATTCCAAAAAACAGCTGTATAAATAAGGCAATCCCCGTCCAACTCATATTTTTCCCTCCTGCTACAAGTAAACTCATTAGATATTAATAAGTATTTCCTGCATAGAGGTGGAATAAACCACAAATTGTAAGAAACTGTTTGAGTTGGCATGTATAAGCTTCATAAAAAAGGACCCAGCGATTTTGCTGGGCCCTCGAAATTTTTCAATATTAAGCAGACTTTTCTTCTGCTACAACGGTTCCGTCTTCTAAGACAAGCTTTGGAAGACTATTGTCGATGACCGTTTCTTTTGTAATGATACATTTCGAAATATCATTACGAGAAGGAAGGTCAAACATAACATCCAGCATGATTCCTTCGATAATCGAACGTAATCCGCGGGCACCTGTCTTACGTTCAATCGCTTTCTTCGCGATCTCGTTAAGTGCGCCTTCCTCGAATTCCAATTCTACTTCATCGATTTCAAGCATTTTTTGATATTGCTTCACTAAAGCATTCTTTGGCTTCGTTAAGATTTCAATCAATGCTGACTCATCTAACTGCTCAAGACTTGCAATAACAGGTAGACGACCGATGAATTCAGGAATTAAACCGAAGCGGAGTAAATCCTCTGGTAATACTTTAGAAAGTAGTTCTTTCTGAGTAATTTCCTGTTGCTTGATATCTGAACCAAAACCAATAACCTTTTGACCTAAGCGGCGCTTAATGATTGGTTCGATTCCATCAAATGCACCGCCACAAATAAATAGGATATTTGTGGTATCGATTTGAATGAATTCTTGGTGTGGATGTTTACGTCCGCCTTGAGGAGGAACGCTCGCAACCGTACCTTCTAGAATTTTAAGTAATGCTTGCTGTACACCTTCACCTGAAACATCTCTTGTAATGGAAGGATTTTCTGATTTACGGGCAATTTTATCAATTTCATCAATATAGATAATACCCTTTTCAGCTTTTTCCACATCGTAATCAGCAGCTTGGATCAATTTTAAAAGAATATTCTCTACGTCTTCCCCAACATAACCTGCTTCAGTAAGAGAAGTTGCATCAGCGATAGCAAACGGAACATTTAAAATCCTCGCTAATGTCTGAGCTAATAAAGTTTTACCACTTCCAGTTGGTCCAATCATACAGATGTTACTCTTGGAGAGCTCAACGTCATCAATCTTACTATTAGAATTGATACGCTTGTAATGATTATAAACTGCAACCGATAGCGATTTTTTTGCTTGGTCCTGACCAATGACGTACTCATCAAGGATCTCACAAATTTCTTTTGGCTTAGGAACGTCTTTAAATTCTACTTCTTCTTCTGTTCCAAGCTCTTCTTCAACGATTTCTGTGCAAAGCTCGATACACTCGTCACATATATAAACACCTGGTCCGGCGACCAATTTACGAACTTGGTCTTGTGTCTTTCCACAGAAGGAACACTTTAATTGGCCTTTTTCATCATTAAATTTAAACAATTCTTTCACCCCTTGAAAACGTGTTATAACACTATTTAAAGTTGCGTAACACAAACAAAAATCCGTTTCTTTTTCGAAACTATTCAGATGTATGTATTGCATTGTAACACATGGACCCAGCGGACTGGAAATAAAAAGCTTTCTTCACTATGTTTTTCTGAAAGCGCATTTTTGTTTGGACACCCTTTAAATGATGCCTATGTACCCAATAAGCATAACCACATTTTAATAAAATAAATCTCTCACATGGCTGGTTTTACTTAATTCGATATGTATTCTTTTATTTCCTGCTTGTTAAAAAGGTTTCCCTGTCCTTATTATAATATGTAATTGAAAAAATGTATAAAAACAGGCACGATAAAATCGTGCCACGTTTTATATTATGTGTTATTTTTTATTTTCGATTAAGAATTCAACCGCTTTTTGCTTTTGAAGATCGCCTTTGATACCTTCAAGTCCGCCAAGTGCTTGCTTAATGTTTTCAACTGTCATGTTGTACATCCCAGCCATTTTTTCAAGCTCAGCATTAACATCTTCATCAGTAGCTTCAATGTTTTCAGCTTTTGCAATTGCTTCAAGAGTTAAAGCAACGCGAACGCGGTTCACAGCTTCTTCTTTCATTTGTCCACGTAGTGCATTCTCGTCTTGACCTGAGAATTGGAAGTAAAGCTCAAGGTTCATCCCTTGCATTTGTAAACGCTGTTCGAATTCTTGCAGCATACGGTTTACTTCGCTTTCAACCATAACATCTGGAATTTCAACTTCAGCATTAGCAGCAGCTTTTTCTACTACTGAATCACGTAAGTGGTGTTCTGCTTCGTGCTTTTTGCTCTCTTCTAAACGAGTTTTGATCTTTTCTTTTAATGCATCTAATGTTTCAACTTCGTCATCAACATCTTTAGCAAACTCGTCATCTAATGCAGGAAGTTCCTTTCCTTTAATTTCATGAAGAGTAACTTTAAATACTGCTGGCTTACCTGCAAGTTCAGCTGCATGGTACTCTTCAGGGAAAGATACTTCTACGTCTTTAGATTCGCCAGTAGCCAATCCTACTAACTGCTCTTCAAATCCTGGAATGAATGAGCCAGAACCTAATTCAAGTGAATGATTTTCAGCTTTTCCGCCTTCGAAAGCCTCTCCATCAACAAATCCTTCAAAGTCAAGAACAACAGTATCACCAAGTTCAGCAGTACCTTCTTCTTTCACTACAAGCTCAGCTTGACGGTTTTGAAGAGTTTCTAATTCTTTTGCAACATCTTCGTCTTTTACAGTTGTGTCGAACTCTTCTACTTCTATACCTTTGTACTCGCCTAATGTTACTTCAGGCTTAACTTGTACAGTCGCTTTGAAGATAAGTTCTTTCCCTTTTTCCATTTGCTCGATATCGATATCAGGACGATCAATTGGCTCGATTCCTGTTTCGTCAATTGCATTACCGTATGCTTCTGGAAGAAGAATATCTAATGCATCTTGATAAAGAGATTCTACACCAAAACGCTTTTCAAACATTGGACGAGGCATTTTCCCTTTACGGAAGCCCGGTACATTTACTGTCTTAACAACTTTATTAAAAGCTGCAGTTAAGCCTTCATTTACTTTTTCCGCGCTTACTTCAACTGTAAGGACGCCAGTGTTTCCTTCTAATTTTTCCCATTTTACTGTCATACATTTTCCCTCCAACAATCTATTATCAATTCATTCGTAACGAATATGGTAGGAATATGACTTGTACATCCAAGACATTTTCCACTTTTTTTATGTAAAATATAGTTTTTACACAATGCAACCCTTACATTATAACACAGGATTTTTTTCTTTCAACAGAGTTACCTATATATTAGGATAAGAAATTTCTTCTAATTCTTTGATTTTTGAGAGTGCCAGCTCTATTTTTTCGATAGAAATCTCGTATTCATCTGAAATATCATCGACATTCTTATCTCCGCCTAGATAATCAAGAACGAGTAGGTGAAAAGCAGCAGCCCAGGCTGACACAGCTTCAGGCTTGAGCTCAAAAGGATAGCTAATAAAGAAAATCCTTTCTACCATCCCTTTAATATTTTCAAATAAAACAGGGTCACTATTTTCTAATTTTGCTTCTAGTATATTCTCTATTTCCTTCATTCTCGGCTGTGTTTGAATGTCTGGAATTTCTGTGGGAACAACGCTTAGATCCTCACTAAACTTTCTAACCATTATTTTCTTATCATATTCCTGCTCTTTTAATAGAGACAGCAGCATGGTTTTTAAGAAGGGATGACCAGATTCTGAGTTTAGAAACTCTTTGATTTCATCCATATAGGGACGAATATTCTTTTCCGCCAAACTTGAAATCACGAGCATTTGCTCATTTAAGTTTTTTAGTGAAGATAGTTTTAGCTCTTTCAGATTGGTATCTTCTTTTGGTTCTTCCATTGGCTCCTCCTGATTATTGTCAGCCATTCGCCGGCTAAATTGGAGGATGGTGAGAAAGTGATCATGCCGGTCGGGCGGAATCTCCTTTTCGTCAAACAGGGCTTCAATCGTTGAGACTATTTCTTGATATTCGTGCAGCTGTATTAATATGGTCAGATAAAGATCAACCAAATGAAAATAATCACCAATACCCTTTAATAGCATTTCATTTGTAAGTTCTTTCGCTTTTATATAGGCTCCTGCTTCAAAGTAAGCGAGGACAAGACCTATTAATATATCACTATTTTCTGGGTCATGGACTCTTGCTTCCTCAAGCAAGGTAATCGCTTCTTGGTACCTTTTGTTTTGAAGGCTCTCAAGACCCTTATCCGTCAATCTCTTTTCGAGTCCGGGAAGGAATATAATATTATCTTTCCGTTTCGCTCGTTCCCGTTTTTTCATATAAATACCGTCCTCTGCATGAAAAGCGTCAGCGCCTTGGTCAGGGAAAAAAGCATTTCATTTTTTCCCCTGGGGCGACAAGCACTGGAGGGCCTGCTGGTGGTGAAGTTCGCTTTTTGACTTCATCTGCAGGACCGAAGCGACTCGAGCCCCTAGGCGCTAAAGCTAGACATAGTCTATATGGAAAATAGTGTAGCATGAAATTTGAGAAAAACAAAAAAACTCACCTTATTGAGCGAGCGAGTGAACAAACATAGTTTAAAAAATGTACCGGTAGATGGGTTTGTGCCCCAAAATCTGCTACTGAGTGGTTTTCGGGCACATCCTTATGCAAATTTAGTTTTTAATGCAGGATTATTGAATTATTGGTTTTTAAAACAAAAAAACTCACCTTCAGTAGGTGAGTAATATATTTTGGTATGTAGTTAAATGGCGTCCCAGGAGAGATTCGAACTCCCGACCGTACGCTTAGAAGGCGTATGCTCTATCCGGCTGAGCTACTGGGACGTAATAAGTTTTTCAAAGACAAGATTTATTATATAAAGGATATATATAAAAGTCAACACTATTTGAAGATTTTTTTTGTACATATAAAAATTGGGCTAATCGCGCAAATATATTACTTTTCCCATTAACAAGATCTTTGAAAAATAACATTGGGGCATTCCAAGATGACTGGAATGACCGTAGGGCTTTCTGAAATAGCATTTGCGGCATTCCAAGTAGTCTAGAGTGACCGTAATGCTTTCTGAAATAACATTTGGAGCACACCAGATAGTCTGGAGTGACCGTAGGGCTTTCTGAAATAACATTTGGGTCACTCCAGATAGTCTGGAGTGACCCAAGAGCTACCAGAAAAAACATTTCGGTCACTCCGGGTAGTTTAAATGGGGAAGAAGTAATCTTCCCTCATTTTTTTGGCAAAACAAATTCAAATGCTAACTCTTTAAGTTCCTGTCCACGGATGTCATATACGGACATTTTAATTTTCTCTTCTAATAAATCTAGAATCACATAAGTTTTTTCGTAGCGTTCCCTTGGCATGCGTATGCTCCCAGGGTTCAAGTACAGGGTACCACCAATAACTTCGGCACCTAAAACATGAGAGTGTCCGAAACAGGCGATATCTGCACCAACCTCTGCTGCCTTGTATTTTAAGTTCATTAATGATGTCTTCACTGAATACTTGTGACCATGAGTAATAAAGAACTTACGTCCAGCAATCTCAGTTGTTGTTTCTAATGGATAGCCGCCAAAGTCGCAATTTCCCATCACGGTCAAATAACCATTTATCGCTTTATCGTCAGCCATTAACTCAGAATCCCCACAATGAATCATTAAATCTACTTCGTTCAGGTGCCGCTCCCTTAATACCTCAAGCTCTTTCGTTAAACCATGGCTATCACTTACAACAAGAACTTTGCTCATGATTATTCCGCTCTCTCCACAATAGAATCTAGGATACCTTCAAGCTTTTTCAATGCATTGGCTCGATGACTTATTTTATTCTTTTCATCCGAAGATAGTTCTGCCATTGCGCAGCCTTTTTCTGGCACATAAAAGACGGGGTCATAACCAAATCCATTTGTTCCCGTTGGTTCCGCGAGAATTCGACCTTCACAAGTTCCCGCTACAGTGATGGTTTCTTTTCCAGGCAACGCTACTGCAAGAGCACAATAAAAACGAGCGGTACGATTTTCTTCAGAAACATCCTGTAATTCATCCAGCACCTTTTCAAGATTGTTCTGATCATTCTTTGGCTCACCTGCATACCGCGCTGAATAAATTCCAGGTCTGCCCTCTAGTGCGTCCACTATTAAGCCGGAATCATCCCCAATCACCATTTTATTCAATTGCTGCGAAACAGCTTCTGCTTTTAAGGTGGCATTTTCTTCAAAAGATTTTCCTGTTTCTTCTACATCCTCTATTTCAGGATAATCAAGCAGCGTCCGGACTGCTATCCTTCTTGGTGCAAAAATTTGTTCAAATTCCCTAGCCTTACCTGGATTTTTGGTTGCTATTATAACTTCCTTCATCTTCGATCCCCTTATTTCTTACGTCTTGCTTCAATTTTTGACGTTATTTCTTCCCCTAAAGCACTTTTTTGATGTTCAAATAGCTCCATCAGCCCTTCTTGAGCTGCACCTAATAGGTCCTGCAGCTGTTGGTAAGAGAACGTAGATTCTTCGCCTGTCCCTTGTAATTCTACAAATTCGCCATTTCCCGTCATCACAATATTCATATCCACTAGTGCTTTAGAATCTTCTGCATAATTTAGATCAAGAACGGTTTCGTTATTTTTTAAAATTCCAACACTCGTAGCCGCCAAGTAATCTGTAATCGGGAACTTCATTCCCTTTTTTTCTCCAAGTCGATTTAGGGCGATGGCCATCGCTACAAATGCTCCTGTAATGGAAGCAGTCCTTGTTCCGCCATCTGCTTGAATGACATCACAATCAATCCAAACCGTTCTTTCACCTAATGCAGATAGATCAACGATAGCTCTCAGAGCGCGTCCAATTAATCGCTGAATTTCCATCGTCCTTCCGGTAACCTTCCCTTTTGAAGATTCACGAATATTTCTTGTTTCTGTTGCTCGCGGCAGCATGGAATATTCTGCTGTTATCCAGCCTTTGCCTTCTCCGCGCATAAAAGGTGGAACTCTTTCCTCGATACTTGCTGTACAAATTACCTTTGTATTCCCCACTGAAATAAGGACAGAGCCCTCCGGGTGCATTAAATAACCTGTTTCAATATGTATGGGTCTTAATTGCAGTCGTTCTCTACCATCAACACGCACAACTGTTTCCTCCTTATGGATGGGTATACCACTCCCACCGTTTCTCAGACAATCAAAAAAATCAAATAAAGAAGAGGAAGCCTAAAGGCAACCTCCTGTGATTATCACTATATAGTATATCAAAAATTAATTTTTAGAAACTACCTGTATTGACTTTTTCTGGACGAGTGACCGGTTCAGATAATTTTTCTCCCTTATCGTTGACCAGCTCTGCCTTGCCATCTACCGTAACCGCAACACTTTCAATTCCCTTTTGTTCAGTCAATGAAAGTACAAGAGCGTTTAATAAATGTTCAGAAACAATTTTTTCTTCAAAGCTTCCATAGATGGATTCATTAAAGTTTAAAGTAACTTTTCCAGCTTCAATTTTCGGTACTTCTAGAAGTTTTACGTCAGGCATAAACTCTGAAGCCAAATTAGATTTTGTATCTGGTCCTTTTACCAGTTCATTAACCACTGCAACGATATTATTCTTTTCGCTCGTGTTAACCCGTTTTGTAACAGGTACATAATAATATGCTCCTTCTTCACCGCCGATATAATAAACTGTCACTGGCTTTGTGTTCGTAATATCCGTAACACCGGCAGTATCAAGATTGATACCTGTAGCTCTTGATAGATTCTCACTTATCGGTGTTCCATTTACAGGCATTTCCGTTAAATCATGACCATTCATTTGAAGCTTTACCTTTTCCACTGTATCAAATTGTGTGAGTGTCCAGGTTACGGCTTCAAGGATCTTTCTTTCATCCTCAGGCTGATAGTTTTTAAACTCCTTCGAGAAGTCGACCACTGCAACGCCATCTTTAATGTTAACGGAAACTTGAGTTTCTTCTGGTAACACAGCTCGGAAATCATTAGGCAGCATATCTGTAACTGGACCATTCGCAACTAAGTATTGTAAGGCTTGCGTCGCTACAGAGGTTGTTTTCGGCAATGTTAATGTTTGTGGTACAACTAAGCCATCTTTATTAATTAAGTATAACTCTGTTTTCACTGAACCTTCGACTTCTTCATTCTTACCGGTGGTTTCCTTAGTTGGGTTTGTATCGGTTACTGTAACCTGTTTTGGTGGATCCACTTTTTTCTGGACTTCTTTACCAAACAAACCGCACCCCGATAATAGAAGTGTTGAAGCAAAAACAGCGGTAACAAGGGGTTTTACTTTATTTTTAGACATTTTTTTCCCTCCTAAGACAGTTTGTACTAATATGTATACGAGCTTATTCAACTAAATAGACCGTCTTTAGAAAAGAAAATTGGACATTCTTTCATTTATTTTCCAAAAAAAATAGCCCCTTTAATAGGAACTTAATTATAATTTAATCTTTTTAACATTATTAATAGGTACTTCCAGCCACTGAGAAGCAATTTTTGAAAAGATATACCGTGACCCGGTCGTGTAAAATTCATGTTCCGGTTCATTCTCATCTGTATCGAGTATATTGTTATACTGGAGAATAGCACTAATTTCCCTTGCTGTTTCATCCCCAGAACTGATGACATTCACAGTTTCACCCATCACTTTTTGAATAAGCGGTTCAAGCAATGGATAATGGGTGCATCCGAGGATCAGTGTATCTAAATTTTGATTTTGCAAAGGTTTTAACGCTTCGTTGACAATTCTTTCAGCAATCTCCCCGTCATATTCACCACTCTCAACGAGAGGAACGAATTTTGGGCATGCTTGTCCTGTAACATATAATCGGCTGTTAAGTGCTTTTAACGCTTTTTCATAGGCACCGCTTTTAATGGTTCCTTCTGTACCTATAATCCCTACTCGATAGTTCTTTGTACGCTTGATAGCCGTACGTGATCCAGGATAAATAACTCCAATCACTGGAATGCTTAGCTCATGTCTAATCTCATCCAGGACAGCTGCCGTTGCCGTGTTACAGGCAATAACAAGCATTTTTATGTTTTTTTCTAGTAAAAATGTAGTTAGTTCCCAGGTGAATCTTTTTACTTCCTTTAGAGGTCTCGGACCGTATGGGCATCTTGCAGTATCCCCTAAATAAATGATTTTTTCATTAGGAAGCTGTCTCATAATCTCTTTTGCAACCGTTAATCCACCAACTCCGGAATCAATAACACCAATTGGTTGTTTCAAAATTCTCGCCTCTTTTTTAACGCATATCTTGATGCAGTTTCATTAAATTGCTTTGAAGTTGTTGAATTTCTTCTAATGAGAAATTTGTTAAAACTTCCTCTAAGTAAACTTGACGTTTCTTTATTACTTCATCTATTATTCTTTCGCCTTCTTCAAGTAAGTGAATTCTGACGACACGGCGATCCTTAGGATCCTTTACCCTTACAACCAGTTGGTTTTTTTCCATCCGGTCTACAAGGTCAGTTGTCGTACTGAAGGCCAAATACATTTTGGTGGACAACTCTCCAATGGTCATATCGCCATCTTCAAAAAGCCACTGCAGTGCCACAAATTGCGGTGGGGTAATTTTATAATGACTAAGCATCTCTCTACCTTTTTGCTTAACAATTCCTGAAATATAACGTAAATCTTTTTCTATTCTAGCGACAATTTCCACACTAACCTTTTGTGTATCTTCAACAGTCATTCTATAACACTCCTATATGTGGCTTCCCCTTGCCTTGTTTTCGCAGACATTACCGGTCTTCCATCTTGCTCTTATTTTCTACTTTTTTCGATAAAATTTCAAGTTGAAACATATTACAAAGCAAATTCATTTTGAGCATATGTATTTATCCAAGTCTACGACAAATAATTATTCTTCAAATTCCTTATAAAAACATGAACCGGCGTCCCGAAGGATGCCGGTCATGATTAAAGTTCTAGCTCTCCCATACGAAGGAGCTCTACAACCGCTTGTGAACGCCCCTTTACACCAAGCTTTTGCATGGCATTGGAAATATGATTTCGAACCGTCTTCTCGCTTATAAATAATTCACCAGCGATTTCCTTAGTAGTTTTATCCTGTACTAAGAGTTCGAATACTTCTCTTTCACGTTTGGTGAGTAACGGCTTGTGAGTATATTCATTCTCCTTCAAGTATTGTGACCCTCCTTGCCTTCGCCAGTTATGAACCGTGGGGTGGGTATATATTTAGTCACGATATCATATGTGAATGACACATCTAGAGTGACTAGAAATGCTTTAAGGAGAATAATTTTGTGAAAAAAGATTAATAAAAAAAGTCCTTATGTAAAAGGACTTTATATTGGTTTAGCATAAAGGATATAGCGTTGTGGGGCGTTACCTACAAAACGGAATGGATAACACGTGATAACAATTAATTCTTCGTTCGAATTTTGCAGGGTAATGATGGTTCTATCATCCGCATCAACAATCTTTGTACTGGTTAATTCATATTTAAATTTCCCATTTGGCATTTGCACCTCAAAGAGATCTCCCGGCTCCAGCTCACCTAACCACCTGAAAACAGTATCACGATGACCAGATAAAACAATCTGCCATTCTCTCCAGGAAAGAAAGAACCTTTGTAATGTCCTACACCTTTTTTCAAATCATTCGGGTCAGTACCTTCAACAATTGCCAGTTCAGATTTAATCTTCGGTATCGTCAGTAGTCCGACTGTGTCACCAAATTTTGGAGGGACAATTTTTTGTGGGTTTTTAAAAGGTTCTTCTTCATCATAATTTGACTCGGCCTGTGCTACTATTCTTTTAGCTTCTTTTAGTGAAGCATCACTCATAAAATTAGTCTCAACGATTTGCCAAACTCCGATTCCAATGACAACTAATCCTGCCAATATTATTAATAACGGAAGCTTTTTCACCCTCATATATCATCCTTTTTCCAACTTTGAAAAGATCTTACTATTAGTATACCAAAAGGCAGTTTAATGGTCCTAGCCTATAGATAGAAAAACCTTCTTTTCATATTAGAAAAGAAGGTTTTAAGAATCATAATTAGATCTAGCTACGCATTGTCGCTTCCGAAGAAGTTTCTAAATGCTTGGATCGTTGTATCACGATTTAATGCTGCAATTGATGTAGTTAATGGGATTCCTTTCGGACATGATTGGACACAGTTCTGTGAATTACCACAGTTAGCTAGTCCGCCATCACCCATAATCGCTTCTAAACGCTCTGACCTATTCATCTCACCAGTTGGATGAGCATTGAAAAGACGAACCTGTGATAATGGCTGTGGTCCAATGAAGCTTGAGCTGCTATTTACATTTGGACATGCCTCAAGACAAACACCACAAGTCATACATTTTGAAAGCTCGTAAGCCCATTGGCGCTTTTTCTCTGGCATACGAGGACCAGGTCCCAAGTCGTATGTTCCATCGATTGGAATCCAAGCTTTTACTTTCTTTAATGCATCAAACATTCTGCTGCGGTCAACCTGAAGGTCACGCACAACTGGGAATGTTCTCATAGGCTCTAAACGGATTGGCTGCTCAAGTTGATCAACTAGCGAAGAACAAGATTGGCGCGGCTTACCGTTAATAACCATTGAACATGCTCCACAAACTTCTTCGAGACAGTTACTATCCCAAGTAATAGGGGTAGTAGTTTGTCCTTTTGTATTGACAGGGTTTCTTCTAATTTCCATTAAAGCAGAAATTACGTTCATATTTGGACGATACGCAAGTTCAAACTCCTCATCATAAGGAGCAGAATCAGGGCTATCTTGACGGGTAACAATAAATTTTACTGTTTTATTTTCAGACATGCTTTTCTACTCCCCCTTACTTTTTGAGTAATCGCGTTTACGTGGCTGAATCAATGAAACATCTACTTCCTCGTAGTGGAAAGCAGGAGCAGATGAGCTATCAACAAATTTCGCCATTGTTGTTTTTAAGAATTCCTCATCATTACGGTTAGGGAACTCAGGTTTATAATGAGCACCACGGCTCTCATTACGGTTGTAAGCACCAATTGTCATAACACGAGCTAATTGAAGCATGTTCTCTAACTGGCGAGTGAATACTGCCCCTTGATTACTCCATTTAGATGTATCATTGATATTGATATTTTTATATCGCACTAAAAGCTCTTGGATTTTTTCATCTGTTTTCAATAGCTTGTCATTAAAGCGAACAACTGTAACGTTATCCGTCATCCACTCACCAAGCTCTTTATGAAGTACATAGGCATTTTCTGTACCACTTAATGACATGATAGAATTCCACTTATCTTCCTGTTCTTTTACATGACGGTCAAAAACAGTTGAAGAGACAGCGTCAGAACTCTTTTCAAGTCCTTTAATATATCTTACAGCATTAGGTCCAACGACCATTCCACCGTAAATCGCAGAAAGTAATGAATTGGCACCTAAACGGTTAGCACCATGCTGTGAAAAATCACATTCTCCAGCAGCAAATAGTCCTGGAATGTTTGTCATTTGATCATAGTCAACCCAAAGCCCACCCATTGAATAGTGAACAGCAGGGAAGATTTTCATTGGAAGTTTACGTGGATCATCTCCAGTGAACTTCTCATAGATTTCGATAATTCCTCCAAGCTTAACATCCAATTCATGTGGATCTTTGTGAGAAAGATCGAGGTAAACCATGTTTTCGCCATTAACACCTAGTTTTTGATTTACACACACATCAAAGATTTCACGTGTGGCAATATCACGCGGTACAAGGTTTCCGTATGCAGGATATTTTTCCTCTAGGAAGTACCATGGTTTTCCATCTTTATATGTCCAAACCCGGCCGCCTTCTCCACGTGCTGATTCACTCATTAAACGAAGCTTATCATCTCCAGGAATGGCAGTTGGATGAATTTGGATCATCTCACCATTTGCATAATATGCACCTTGTTGATAAACGATTGATGCTGCAGAACCAGTATTAATTACAGAGTTCGTTGTTTTTCCGAAGATAATTCCAGGACCACCAGTTGCCAAGATAACGGCATCCCCAGCGAAGGATTTGATCTCCATAGATGTTAAGTTTTGTGCCACGATTCCGCGACAAACACCATCGTCATCCACAACTGAACCTAAGAATTCCCAGCCTTCGTATTTTGTAACTAATCCAGCTACTTCGTGACGGCGAACCTGCTCGTCCAACGCATATAGCAGCTGTTGACCTGTTGTTGCACCAGCAAATGCTGTACGCGAATGCTGAGTACCCCCGAAGCGACGGAAATCTAATAGTCCTTCTGGAGTACGATTAAACATAACTCCCATCCGGTCCATTAAGTGAATGATACCAGGTGCTGCCTCACACATTGCCTTTACTGGAGGCTGGTTGGCTAAGAAGTCTCCGCCATATACGGTATCATCAAAGTGAATCCATGGTGAATCGCCTTCACCTTTTGTATTTACTGCTCCATTCATACCACCTTGGGCACAAACGGAGTGGGAACGTTTAACTGGAACAAGTGAAAATAATTCTACTGGTGTTCCTTCTTCTGCAACTTTGATGGTTGCCATTAAGCCGGCTAAGCCGCCACCAACTATGATCACCTTACCCTTACTCATTATGACTCACTCCCTTAATCCAAAAAATCCGATATTTTTCAACACAGAGTATGAAGTTATTTTTAAACAAAAGCTAAAAGTGTTCTAATTCCTACAATTGAAAGGATTACAAAAACACCAATTGTAAAATATGTAGAAATTACTTGAGAACGAGGGGAAACTGTAATACCCCAGCTAACAAAGAATGACCACAATCCGTTTGCAAAGTGGAAAATAGTTGAAATGATACCAATCAGATAGAAACCAAACATGAATGGTGAAGATAGGATATCTGCCATCATGTCATAGTTAACATGTGCACCAAATGCTGCTGCAACGCGAGTCTGCCATACGTGCCATGTAATAAAGATTAACGTAATGACACCTGATACACGCTGTAGTAAGAACATCCAGTTTCTGAAATAGCCATATTTCCCGGCATTGTTTTTTGCGGTAAAAGCAATATAAAGGCCATAGATTGCATGAAATAAAATTGGTAAATAAATAACTACTGTTTCTAGGATAATTCTAAAAGGTAGGTTCCCCATAAAATCTGCAGCTTTGTTAAAGGACTCAGCCCCTCCTGTAGCAAAATGATTGACTACAAGATGCTGCAATAGGAATACTCCGATTGGAATTACTCCAAGTAAAGAATGCAATCTTCGATTCAAAAACTCTCGATTCCCCGCCATAATTAACCCCCCTTGAATTTTTAAAATGATGTTAAGCCTTTTTTAAATGTCCTTTTAAATACAATTCCTAAACTTAGCACCACTGTGACAATTATGTGACATGTCCATTTTACTCCCATCAGCATAGAGCGTCAAGAAAACGGATACACAAAACTTTGATAAAAATAAAATTTTTAAAATATATTGATATTATAATAAATTATTAGTTTTATTTGTTAAAATGGAATTTTCTTGCATTAAATCCAGTAGAATTACAATGAAAAATTAAATTTAGTCCATACTCCATGATTTTATTTGGGAAACATAATTATGATGAAAGACAGGCTATCGTATTGCAAAATAACAATCCTTCACCACTCTAACGCTTTACACTATATTCCATAAAAAGTGTTCTTAACTTAAAGACGTAATTGTATATAATAGAATGGTAGAAAGAGGGGAAGAAAAATGAATGAAAGTACTGCCGTCGAACTTAATTTACAATCGAATGAACCAAGAAATATTTCTCTATTTGGTTATGAATTAATTAGGGAATTCATATTGCCAGAGATCTTAGGAAAAGACACACCCGAAATCCTTTACTGGGCTGGAAAACGACTAGCGCGTAGTCACCCTTTACAAAGCCTTGATGAAATCATCGAATTTTTCACAAGAGCCTCATGGGGACAGCTCGAAATTAAAAAAGAACGAAAAGATGAAATTGAATTTGAACTAGACAGCCCTTTAATCGTTTCTCGAGTCAAATCAAAAGCCGAACATTACTTCCAAATCGAAGCAGGCTTCCTGGCCCAACAAATCGAACTCCAAAAACAAGTCATTGCCGAAACCTTCGAACACCCAGTAAAAAAAGCAAACAAAGTCCAATTCACCGTCAAATGGGATCGTAAAGATACTATTTAGTCGGTGCCTGTCACCAAGGTGACACCTAAAAGGTGTTCACCTCTCGTGGACACTGTCCACCTCAGGCGGACACTTTGGATAAAAGCCTTCCTTGGAGTTTCCTCCAAGGAAGGCTTTTTCATTTTTATTTTTTATTATGCTTCGCTATTTAGGCCAAATGCTTGGTGTAGTACTTCTACTGCTTTTAGCATGTGTTTTTCTTCAACAACTGCTGAGACTTTGATTTCTGAGGTGCTGACCATTTTAATTTGGATCTGGTTTGCTGCTAGAACTTCAAACATTTTAGCTGCGACCCCTGGATTCGATATCATTCCTGAACCAACGATGGACACTTTAGCCAGTTTATTTTCGGCGTCAAGCTGCTCATAGTTCAGTACATCCTTGTTATCTTCAAGAACATTTAAAGTCTCTAGGAGGTCCTCCGTTTTAATCGAGAAGGCAAGATTTGCTGTTTCTGCTTCTGTTGTGCTTTGGACAATGATATCTACGTTTAAATGGTTCTCGGCCAATGTTGTAAAAATTGTTGATAAACTAGTTAAAGAATTGGCAAGTCCTAACACACTCACCTTTGTAATTTCATCTTCAAATGCCACTCCACGGACTACAAGGTTTTGTTCCATTGATGCTTCCTCCTCAACTACTGTTCCTTCTACTCTCTCCATACTTGAGCGAACCTCAAGCCGTACTTGATAGTTTTTTGCAAACTCTACCGCTCTAGGGTGCAATACACCTGCCCCTAAATTAGCCAGCTCAAGCATTTCATCGTAAGACACGGATCGTAATTTACGTGCGCTCTTCACATATCTTGGGTCACTGGTGAAAACCCCGGTTACATCAGTATAAATATCACATTTATCAGCTTTTAATGCAGCTGCTAGTGCTACCGCTGTCGTATCTGAGCCGCCTCGGCCTAGAGTTGTAATCTCACCATTTTCTGTAACCCCTTGGAAACCTGCGACAATTACCACTTTACCTTCAACAAGTTGCTTATTTACAGCTTCTGTATTTATCGTTGTAATGCGGGCATTCCCATGGACAGGCTCAGTGACAATTCCAGCCTGCCACCCTGTAAACGATACTGCAGGCAGATTCTGCTCATTCAATGCCATTGACAATAGGGCGATCGTTACCTGTTCCCCTGTGCTTAACAGCATATCCATATCCCGTTTATTTGGCTGTCCAGAAATTTCTTTCGCTAGATTCACCAGCTGATCGGTTGATTTTCCCATTGCTGATACAACCACTACAACCTGATTCCCCTGATCAGTTTCAGCTTTTACCCTCTGCACTACATTTAGAATTCTTTCTACACTTCCAACCGAAGTACCGCCAAACTTTTGTACAATTAAACCCATCTTTTCCCCTGCTTTCAGTTATAGGTTTAGCTATCATTATATTTTTCCCCGCAAAAAAAATAAAAAGCAATGAGAGGGCATCTCATTGCTTGAATACACAAAAAAATTCTGCGTCTACAATGTAAGATAGCTCTCCAAGACAATCGTCTTGACAATCCGGCATTTATTCAATACAGGACCAGAAAAGAAAGAAATGAGACTTTCTTCACTTCGGCGAACATCCCCTTTCATGATTCATCACTGAAGCTCATCCTTCTCCGAATCATTACTATTGAAGCTCGCACCTCTACCTTCACTTCAGTATTAAAAAGTGATAGTAATATAATTTTCACTCATTATAGCATAGTGGCATTTTTCTGACAATCACTAGGATTGAAGTTTTTTAATTAATTCCTCCGCTACAGGGGCTGGAATTCCGATGGCTCTAAACTCTTCAAATGTGGCTTCTTTCATTTTCTTAACCGAACCAAATTCTTTTAACAACTGCTTTTTTCGTTTTTCACCGACACCTGGAATGTCATCCAGCAATGATTGAAATGCGCTTTTTCCCCGGGTTTGGCGATGAAAGGTAATCGCAAAACGGTGAACCTCATCTTGAATTCTTTGTAATAAGTAAAACTCTTGGCTGTTTCTTCCAAGCGGGATAATTTGAAGTGGATTGCCATATAAAAGCTGAGATGTCTTGTGCTTATCATCCTTCACCAATCCAGCCAATGGAATATCCAAGCCAAGCTCGTTTTCTAGGACATCTCTGACAGCCTCCACATGTCCTTTTCCACCATCAATAATAATGAGGTCCGGAAGTGGCAATTCCTCTTTTAATGCCCTTGAATACCTTCTTCTCGTCACTTCACGCATGGATTCATAATCATCAGGTCCCTTGACCGTTTTAATCTTATACTTACGATATTCACGCTTATTTGGCTTCCCATCGATAAAGACAACCATGGCAGATACAGGGTCTGTCCCTTGTATATTTGAATTATCGAAAGACTCAATTCGGTGAGGGGTATAAATCCCCATAAGCTCTCCAAGATTCTCAACTGCTTTTATGGTCCTTACCTCATCCTTTTCAATTAGCGAAAATTTCTCATTCAATGCTATTTTTGCATTTTTGATTGCCATTTTAATCAGGTCTTTCTTCTGACCACGCTGCGGCTTTATGACTTTAACTTGAAGAAGCTGTTCTGCTAGATTTAAGTCAATTTCATCCTGAATCAGAATTTCCTTTGGCTTAAAATGATTGGATTTTTCGTAAAATTGGCCAAAGAAGGTGAGAATTTCTTCTTCTGGCTCATTGTAAATTGGAAACATGGAAACATCACGTTCAATTAGTTTTCCCTGGCGTACAAAGAAAACTTGAACACACATCCAGCCCTTATCGACGGCATAGCCAAATACATCACGATCAGTAAAATCTGTCATTGTGATTTTTTGCTTTTCCATAATGGTTTCAATATGAATAATCTTGTCGCGGAATTCTTTCGCACGCTCGAAATCCAATTCTTCAGAAGCACTGGTCATTTTTTCAGTTAGTTCTTTTTTTATTTCTTTAAATCCGCCATTGAGGAAGCGGGTGATTTCGTCGGTCATTTGTTTGTATTGCTCTTCGTGAACTTCATTTACACATGGCGCCAGACACTGTCCTAAATGGTAGTACAAACAAACCCTGTCAGGAAGGGTCGAGCATTTCCGTAATGGGTAGATTCGGTCTAGAAGCTTTTTCGTTTCATTTGCGGCCATAACGTTTGGATACGGACCAAAGTACTTTCCTTTATCCTTTTTGACTTTTCTAGTAATGATTAGTTTCGGATGTCTTTCCGCTGTCAACTTAATAAACGGATAGGTCTTATCATCCTTTAGCATCACATTATATTTGGGATCGTATTTTTTAATTAAATTTAATTCGAGTAACAGTGCTTCGATATTAGATGAGGTGACGATATATTCGAAGTCCTCAATCTCATTGACGAGTCGAAACGTTTTTCCGTCATGTGATCCGGTAAAATATGACCGTACGCGATTTTTTAGTACTTTTGCTTTTCCTACATAAATGATCGTTCCCTGACGGTCCTTCATCAAGTAGCAGCCAGGCTGATCAGGCAGCAGTGTTAATTTTTGTTTGATAGTTTCATTCATTCCCGACTACTCCAATCCGTCAATTTTAGTCTATCTTAAAATTTTATAGCAAAATAGCCATAAATTAAAGCGTAGGTATTTGGTAAATAAAAAAACCGGAAAAAATCCGGTTTTTTCAAAAGACTGACAGTTAAATAAAAAGAATAAGTTCATTATACCTTATTTAATTTTACTTGTAGTGGTAAACTTCCTTCTTCATCAAAAATAATAAGTTCATTTTCCTGTTTTAAGATACTTGTAGGTATTTTATATTCTTCTTGAGGTCCGATTTGCCAGTATCGTCCTAAACAAAAACCATTCACCCAGAAAGTTCCTTTTGATAACCCATCTAAACGTATCTTCACTTTTACATCATCAGTAGATTGCAATGATGTTGTAAATGTGGTTTTATACCAACATGGTCTGACCTCGTCATTACTTAATAGATGATCAATCCTTTGCCATTCGTTCGGTTCGGTTAAAAGAGCAGCGCTTTGCATTTTCCAATGTTCTATCTGATTTTCTTCCTTGTATAAATAAAGCTTTAATTTCGAAATTCCTTTGAGCCCCTGCCCATCAAATTCAAATTCATTAAAGCCATCATTTAAGAGATGACCTACATCAGCCACTCCATATGGTGCATCAAAACGATTCCAAGCAGTTTCGTTCGTCATGAGCATGACTGGCACCCCGTCATTCAAGCTCAATCTTTGAAGTCCTTCTCCAACAAGTATGGCTTTCTCGAAGCCTTGATCATTGACAAATTCCTTCAAAAATGAAATTCTTCCCTCGATTTCGGGAACATTTCTTAATGAATGTGTTTTACCGATACCTTCCACTTTCCAGCCATCTAATAAGTCAACCACAAGTCCATCAAGACTAGGAGACTCACTTATTCCCTTCGGTTCCCCTAAAGCTTGTGTGAAATTGTAGCGACCCATATTTTGAACCAAGAAGCGGATGCTATTATTGCCTTTTTCAACAGGAAGCTCGATAGAAGCTGCCCCTAAATCATTCACAAGTCCTATATATTGATTGTTAAGGAATACTCGTGCTGGATCTTCAATTCTTGGGAAAATTAAAGTTTTTTGACCAGTTTCGTTCGAATCAAACTGTGCAGTATACGATAAATACCCACTCCATTGTCCAAATGAACTAAAGTTCAGCGGTTTAACTGATTCCTTGCTCATCGATTCATCCATTTTTTCTGGCGCCTGATACCAATCTGCTAATGAAAATGTAACCTCCCCTTCGGGATCAATGACTTCGCCATCATTCTCCACCGTCTTTCGATCGTTCACGATGATTTCAAAACACTCATTTTTACAATCCTTAATGGAAATTACCTGCGGTTTTGACCCGTGAAATAATGTAAATTGCAATTCCCCACCACTTAGCTTTTCGTAACGCTGCGGATATGGGCAGGAAATCGAGAGTTCATCAAAATCTTTTACTTGTAAAACTAGTGAGGATTGCTGCCCTGTTTCATGGTAGACAGTACCAACATTATTTGAAAAACCTGTTGAATATGCAGTTAGTGCTGAAATCTTCACTGTTTTGCCCGCTAATTTTCCTGCTTTCATATTCTTTACGACAGGTAAAATTCCATCTGGCTCAATTGTAATACTGAGTTGATATTGATCCTCTGGGCTATAAAGGTTGTGAATTGCACGCTCCGATTTCGAATTTGTAAGAAACGTAATACTTCCAGCTTTAGTCTGTACTGTTTTGCCTTGCAGCCCTTCAGGTAGTGCGGTACACTCATCAATAGTCGCAGGATTTGTTAATACCGGTTCGACCCAATCAATAAAGCTGTGAACTCGTTTGATTACCTGATACTTTGGTGTTTCTTGCAAATACTCGGTTAGGGGTGCATCATAATCATACGATGTGATCATAAATGTATGTTCACCAATCGTACGACCGCCCCAATGGTCAAAATTCGTTCCTCCGAAAAACATATAATAATTGATGGCTGTAAAACCTTCCCGCAGCAATTCATATAAAGTTTTTTCTAACATACCTGCTGTCTTTTGATTTGCTTTCGGCCCGCTCCATTGTTCAAACCAACCAACCCAAAATTCAAGAACTCCTTTTGGTTGGCCTTCGAATCTCTCATCTAATATTTTTGCATGATCCGCTGCATGAGACCAAAAGTTCCGGAACTCAACCGCTCCTTCAACACCGCCATAACAAGTTACTAATGGAACATTAATCCCTCTTGTAATGAGTCCGTCTCGTAAATATTCCATATACTTTTTATCAGGTTTTCCAAGTGCTTGAAACTCATTTTCAACTTGAACCATAATTACTGTACCTGAATTAGTGATCAAATGGGGAAGAATCCGCGGTACTAATTCGTCAAAATACAGATCTACATAGTGTAAAAATGGTTCATGATAACAGCGGTATTTCATGTTTTCCTTGGAACTCAGCCACCATGGCAGACCACCGAAATCCCATTCCGCACAAATGTATGGCCCTGGTCGCAGAATGACATACAGATTTCTTTCTTCACACTTCTTTAGGAAAGTTCCCAAATCTTTATCGTTTGCAAAATCCCATACACCTTCTGCCTCTTCATGCCAATTCCAAGGAATATAAGTTTCAATACAATTACAGCCTGCTTTTTTTACTTTATCTAGCAGTTCATCCCACTCTGCACGAGGCAGGCGAAAATAGTGAACAGCTGCTGACTTGATGAAAACCCGATTCCTATCAATAATCCAGCTATTTTTATCAAATTGAATACTCGCCATACTGGCTCTCCCTTTCTATTACCTCTTTTTGTTCTTCTACATGAGCAAATACCTTCAAAGCTGTTTTCGTTACAATAAAACAATACAAGCTTCCGCTAAAGAAAAATAATGAGCCAGGAAGCAGCAATAAGATGAATCCGATGACCGCACCGGAAGCAATCATGATGAATGTTTGGATTGGGTATGTAAAAGTTAATAAGAATGCTGTTTTTATATATTGAAAAAATGGTAAGTCATAATGGACATAGAGTGGTATGAAATATAGGACAACGGCCAAAAATACCAGCAATAATCCGACAGATAGGATTGACAATAGCATAAATGGCAACCCATCTAAGGATTGAAATAACATGACATCCATTACAAAAACAGCACCAACAATCAATAATAAGTAACCGTAAAGATTGGCTTTCACAAATTCATCCTTATATTTATTCCAAAACAAGCTAGAGATCGATACCTGTTCCTCTTCCCTAATTAGTTTTCGCATTACCGCAAACATGGCTACAGTCGCTGGCATTATACCGATTAAGACAAAGCCTAGTAGAGAAAACAAAATCCATAAAATGTTTGTATAAGCAATCAGCATGACTTTCTCTGAAATTCGATAAATCCCTGAAAGCATTCCTTTCATTTCCATCATATTTCACCTATCTTTTCGGTTATATTTGTCTCATCAGCTGGTGCTATTTAATAAGAATCACTTCTTCTTCGGCACCCTTTCTTTTTATGAGAACAATTTCTCCAAAAAGCTGAGTCCCGTCAATACAATATGACATTCGGTGCAGGGAAGGTTTTTTATGACAAACGATTATCAAATGCTCCTCATCCAGATGTGGTATAAAAATTTTAAATGCTTGTGCATCTTTCCGATCCACTATCTCTCCAAACAAATCATAAACTTCGACCGTTGTCACAGTTGGTATTGCCTTGTCACCGGCTCTCTGAGGGTATATAAGCTGCATCAAAGCTGTTGGGCCTGTTGATTTTGTTTCATAATGAACACTTTTATTTTTATCAAGCAGATTGTATTCATACGAGATATGCCCCTCCTTAACTACAGCTGTAAAAGGAGTTGAGTTTATTGGAATGAGATGGAGATTTGCTTCATTCAAATTATCTGTAAAGCAGCTATTTGTTGAATCATCTAACTTAATTTCTCCGGGTGAAAAATGAAAGTTCTGCGAAAAAGTATGTTCACCTTTACATTCAAACTCATCCACAAGCAGCCAGTAATACGGCTTTACAAAGACAATTCTTCTTCGAACATAGACCGGGTCCTTTAAATGTAGGTAACCGTCATGACTACCTTCGACATAATCAAACTGTTCATCGCTAACCCATTTCGCCATTAGTGGCGCTGCGATTTTGCCAAAGCCCCATGTATCGATACACTCTGTAAATTCAATTCCATCAACAAGGGTTGTATTATGTGCGTTTGCACTTTTTAATTCTCTTCTTACTGGATACCTGTCACTGTAATTATATCTTCCAAGATCCGTTAAAAACTCTTTGCCGTATGCATGGACGTCCAGATGAAAAAGATCCGCGTGTCCATGACCACCACCTAATTGTCCGCAATGAAAGTATAAATAAAGTGCATCCTCGTCCCATCCTGAACGCATAAAAAAGTTCCCTGAATCCTCAAATCCACCAGACAAATCCTTTGGTTTTTCTACAGGAAGATTGGTGTAAAAGTCAATTCCCTCTAACCCAAATTCCCACATGTTCTCATAATCAATGGTTGGGAAACCTCCGAATTTTAAGATAGGATCCTTTAAAAGGATGGCCGCTCGTGTAATGATATCCCTGAGGTCAAAACTGTCACTATCACCTTTCATCGGCTGATGATGATTAGGCTTAGCCATGAATAGGTCTGCATACACCATTTTTCTTGCAGCATTTATTATTAATTTATCGACTTCAATTTGATTATTTTCACTCAGGTGAATCGTACTTAAATAACATAAAAGAACTTCATTATGATACATTGGGGATTGTTCCCAGTGCATTCCATCTTTCATAATTTGAAGACGCGCGGTGATCCTTAATCGCTCTAAACTTAATGTTTGCCAAATGCTTGCCTGATTAAATTCGTTTAAAAAAATAGAAAGTTCAAATAAAGCTTTGTTCTCGATGACACCCCAATTACTAATTGCTTTCCAATTCGTAAAATCACTTGCTAGATGTTGGGCATGCTCAAATAAAGAAAGCAGCATTTTTTCAAAATTCTGTGTTGTAAAATGGGGACTATTTCTAAAATAATAATAAGCTTTAATCCAGTTACTGCTTCTTATGCCGGCATCAATCGTCCGCCATGTCAGTGATGCCGAATTAGCTTGTTTAGGATTACAGTCAATCCAGTCTGAGAGCTGTTCACAAAAGGTTTGTGCATACCTTTCATTCCCTGTTAGTAAGTAGGCTTGGCCAAGAGGGATAAAAAATCGGTGTCTGTTTAACATATACGTCCATTCTGGGTCGTCAAAAGGAATATGGCTCCAATCTATTTTTCCTTTGAATGAAACAGGGATATTTGTCCGTTCCATATCCCAGGCTTCTTGAAACACAAACACTTGATTGACGACTTGTTCAGCTACAGCGTACACACGTTCAATGTCCTTTGGATAATGGATTTTTGCAAATTCCACAAGATGTTCTATTTCATGATTGTAAAAATAAAGCTTCGGTTCTTCTCTTTTTAGAAAATGAATATTTAATAAATCAAGGGCTTCCTTGAATTTGTTCTGAATAAATGCCTTTTTTACCTCGAAAAGACTAGGATGATCTAGATTAAGCAAGTTCCAAAGTGTGCTCATAGCCTTTCCCCCTCTTCGTGGTCAATGGTAAAGTTACTCATACCAATAGCCTTTATGATTTTTCTCTAAACGCATCAAAGCCTCAAGGTAAAAGTAATCTCCCCAAATCATATAATCATCTGTTGCCAAGTTACCATGAACATGATAAGAACCATGTTTAAGTAGCCCTTCCGCATCTTTTTCACTTTTTGTTGAATAATTTTCTACAAGCGATTTCATCATCTTATGGATTGCATCTTCAAAATATGATCGATCTGGGTCGTCTTCCTGTAAATGACTGATTAATTCTAGTAGTCCACACAGCGCTATTGAAGTTGCCGAACTATCACGCGGTGTATTTCCATCAACAGGCGCACTAAAGTCCCAATACGAGACATGGTCTTCTGGTAAATGTTCAATAAAATATTTAGAAACTCTTTTTGCTGTTTTTAAATATGATAGATTTTTCGTATAGTGATAGGAAAGGGCAAATCCATAGATTCCCCACGCCTGACCACGTGTCCATGTCGACCCATTTGTATATCCTTGATGGGTTGCTCCTCCGATGGGCTCACCTGTTTCTTGGTTAAAGAAAAACGTATGATAGGAACTGTCATCACCACGAATAAGATAACGCCTGCTTTTTTCCGCTTGAGCTTCAGCGACATCCCGGTATTTAGGATCTCCTGTTTGTTCACTCGCCCAATAGAGAATCGGGAGATTAAGCAGACAATCAATAATAATCCTTCCGCCTTCTTTTTCATCGTTTTTTGGCCCCCACGCTTGCAGATACTGACCTTTTTCACGCCAACGGCTAAGCAACTTATCTGCAGCTTGTAATGTTAGTTCTCTTGCTGCCTCGTTTTTTTCAATCATCCATTGGGCTTTTGAAGAAAGCGAATACAAAAATCCAATGTCGTGATGATCGAGAACGATATTTTTATTTAGGCGATTTTGAAAACTTTCAACCGTTTTTTGCGCCTTACCTTTAAAAATAGGATCATTAGAATATTCATAACACAGCCATAACATGCCTGACCAAAAGCCATCGGTCCAGTCATCATTATCGTTCAACTCATATTTTTTGCCATTCATACTAACGTGCGGGAATAACTCACCGAAACGGCAAATATTATTCCTAGTTTTTTCTATTGCATCTTCAATCGCTAATTTCCACATGAATACATTCTCCTATTCTCTAATCCTTAATCTATTCCTAAACAATTTCTACTACCCTTATGTATTTAGTTTAAAAGAAAAAAGAGGTAGGAAATATGTGTGATTTATTTAAAAGTGTGCACTATTTTTACCTTGAAATTTCATTTAGGGTTTGAACACATATTAATATTTCAAAAATTCCGTCAAAATAATTCTCTTATGGGTAAAAATTTTTATCCAAAACTTATTAGATTATGAACTAAAATGATTTATTAACTGGTTACTAGGAGGGATAAGAAATTTTAATTTGTTACCGGAGTTTATTTGCGAGGAGGAAGAAAAAAACCTGAATTTTACATTGTCAAAATGATGAGGGAAAGAGTTTTTACGAACATTATTAATTTTTTTCGAGGAGAGGAAGTAATGAGGAGATTAATAAATTTAGTATTGGTTTTCTGTTTAATCGCAGCTCTACCTGTCCCACTTTTCGAAAGCGCTGCCATGGCAATCGGTGAAACACCTTCTAATCTAGGTTCCGAAGTCAGCCTTGGAGAACTCTTGAAAAATAATGAGTTAAACGAAAGTGAAGATGCAGGGACGTTCGCTTCTATGTGGGAAAAGGGACAAAAGCCAACCTATTGGGATTTGCGTAACTGGGCAAACTCAGGAGGAGCGAATCCACAAGCAAAACTCATCCAAGACCAGGGAAAAAATATAGTTCAAATTGATTTAAACAAGACCGTAGGGTTTTTCCAATATTATAGCTCCATCCCTGTAAATCCAAACAGTATCTATCATTTAAATGCAAAAGTCAAAACAAAAGATATTCAAACACCTCATAGCTCGAAAAACGCAGTTACCCTTCGGGTAGAACAATTAAAAGATAGTACCGTTTTTGTTAGAAATGATCTTGCATTTGTTAAAAATCACAGCGGGGAATCGGATTGGGTGAATTTATCCGGATCCATCACGACACGCAGTGATACGAATCATGTCAAGGTGATTCTTATTACGGGACAAGTGTCATCAGGTAATGGCTCAACAGGAACCATTTGGGTTGATTCTATGAGCATGAAACCCGAAGTTGTTTCGCTCGAAAGTATTACCCTGGACCCTGAGACTCTCGCTATTCCTAAGGAAGATACCGCTGAATTAAGCTATACTCTTAATCCTAAGAATGCAACCTTCCAAGAACTTGAATGGTCCTCAAGTAATAAAACGGTAGCAAGTGTGGAGAATGGAAAGGTTACTGGCCATTCCGGTGGTGATGCAACAATTACGGTTAGTTCCAAGAACGATCCAAGTATTAAAGCCACAGCCACCGTTACAATCCTAGAGGGAGATATCCCTGTGACAGGAATCTCTTTAGATCGCAGCCAGGTTCGTCTAAATGAGGGAAAAGGGACAATTGTAACTCCAACCATATCACCTTCTTATGCAAGCAACCATCAGGTAGTCTGGAGTTCTTCGAATGAAAACATTGTAAAAGTCAATGGCGGCGTAATCCAAGCTTTGCAGCCTGGAAGTGCTGTTATCACAGCAACAACAGTTGATGGAAACCATCAAGCCTCCACTGCTATAGTAGTAGATCAGTATGAAGAAGACGAATACGATCAAATGAGAAAGAAATGGGCAAATTATGTTGTTCAAAATACCTATATTGATTTAGCTAACCCTCTGATAAAACAAAAGATTGACAAACTTTCAGAAGATGCGAAGGTATTATGGACCAGCATGGATAAAAGCGCAGACCGGACATACATATGGGAGAATGCGTCCAGTAAAACAAATTCCGCTGATGTAACAACTAGTTTTAGAAATTTAAAGACTTTAACAAGTGCCTATGCCACGAAGGGATCCGAACTGCAAGGTAATCCGGAACTTTTGAAAGATATTATTAAGGCATTGGATTGGATGATCGAAAACCGTTATAACGGTAAACACTACAACAATTGGTGGGATTGGCAAATTGGGTCGACACAACTTCTCAATGATATTACAGCCGTATTGTATGAGTATTTAAGTGATGAACAGATAGCCGAATATATGAATTCCATTAAAACCTATGTTCCAAGGCCAACCCATTATTATGGAGTAGGCGGAGCAACCTGGAGTGTCGAAGCAACAGGGGCAAATCTCGTTGATTTAACAAAGGTCGCTGCGGTCCAAGGTATTATTTCGAAAGAAGAAGCAAGAGTTATCTCCGGCCGGGATCATTTCCCCGTAATCGAAATAAAACGATCAGGGACGGGAAATGGGCTCTATCCTGATGGATCATTTGTCGACCATAGCAATATCGCCTATACAGGAACATATGGTGTCGTGCTGTTAGGGTCAATGGTAGATATGATTTATTTGTTGGAGAATAGTTCGTTTACATTAAATGAAGAAGATTTAAATAATATATATGACATGATATTGGATGCATTTCAGCCGGTTATTTATCGCGGGCTTATGATGGATATGGTAAATGGCCGTGCCATCTCAAGAGGAAATGTCCAAGATATCGGCCATGGTATAGGGGCAATCGAGAGGATCATTCAGTATATGGAATTTGCACCGAAGAAATATAAGTCAAAGTTTGAAAGCATGGTGAAATATTGGATATCATCTAATGATTCCGTAAACCTGATTGAACGCTTCAATCGTATTCCTGTTATTACTATGGCAAATACGATTATGAATGATTCTATTATTCAGTCAAGTGGAGAACTGATCGGTCACTATAACTTTGCTAATATGGACCGTGTCGTTCATAGAAGGCCGGGTTATGTTTTTGGTATTAGTATGTACTCTGACCGAATTGGTGCCTATGAGGGAAATATGAATGGCGAAAATCAAAAAGGGTTTTATACCGGTTCAGGCATGACCTATTTATATAATAATGATTTACAGCAATATAGCGGCGATTTCTGGCCAACGGTTGATTCCTACCGTTTACCTGGAACAACGGTTGATGCGACGAAACAACTGCCAGTAGGCGCAGGTACAGGAAGGACTTCCCCGCAATCCTGGGTTGGCGGCAGTACAATTGAAGGATTATATGGGACAAACGGAATGTTCCTAGACCAAAGTATTTACGGTATGAGTTTAAAAGGGAAAAAATCATGGTTTATGTTTGATAATGAAGTCATTGCACTTGGGTCGGATATTCAAAGTACTGACGGGCGGCCAATTGAAACGATTGTCGAAAATAGAAAGTTACTAGACAATGGAAATAATGCACTGTATGTGGATAATCAGGAAATGTCATCTAAACTGGGCTGGACGGAAGAAAAAGAAGGCGTTAAATGGGCACATTTAAGTGGAAATGCAAAAGGAAGCGATATCGGCTATTACTTCCCAAAAACTGCTGCCGTAAAATTCCACAGAGAAGCTAGAACCGGCTCTTGGAAAGAGATTAATACGACTGGCTCCGATCAATTGATTACTAGAAACTATATGAAAATGGCCATCAATCACGGAGTAAATCCTAGTGACGGAAGCTACTCCTACGTTCTTCTGCCAAACAAATCAAAAGAAGAGACAGCGAAATACTCAGAAAATCCAGACATCAAGGTTTTAGCTAATAATGAAAAAGTTCATGCTGTGAAAGAAAAGAAGTTAAATATCATTGGTGTTAACTTTTGGGAAAATGAAAAAATAACCATTGATAAACTTACAAGCTATCAGAAGGCATCTGTCATGTTCAAGGAAATACCAGGTGATATGATTGAAATAGCGGTAAGTGACCCTACTCATAAGCAGGATTCCATCGAGATAGAATTAGATTATAATATTAAGTCTTCCATCTTTGTAGATCCTAGAATTCAAATAAAGAAAATCAGTCCAGCTAAAACCAAGCTGGTGATCGATGTTAAAGGGGCAATGGGCCAAAGTATTACAGCAAGGTTCAGCCTAAATAATAAACCTTCGAACTGGAAAGACGAATTGGTCTATAGCAATGATTTTGAAGCAGGAGAAATTGGAACCTCAGTGAATGGCATCAACTGATTGATCCACTCAACAATAAGGTAATTATTCCTTCACTAGAACCAAATAAATGGTACAAACTCAAGCTTGATATCAATTTAGGATTAGGGAAGTATAATGTTTATATGAACAATGAATTAAAACAAACCAGTTTATCCTGGCATACACCAGATTCAGTACTTACGAACTTTGGTATCGAATCCAATAATGGACAGGAAAGCACACTCTACGTTGATGATCTTCAAAATCGTGGAACGACGGTTCCAATTGAACAAATCTTGTTAGAAGGCTATTCCAATGTTCTTACTGTTGGTGAAAAAATGGAAATGAAAGTGAAAGTCGTTCCAACCAATGCTTATATTGAAGGTATTGAATGGTCAAGCTCAGATGAAAGTATCGCAAAAGTTAGTAAAGATGGAATCGTTAAGGCGTTTAAAAAAGGAAATGTTCTTGTCAAGGCTAGAGATAGAATTACAGGTGAACGGATATTAAAGAATTTAACCATTACAGAATGAGCCATTTCTCAATAATTTCAGCAAATGCCTTCAAGCCCATTCATCTGGGTAAACTCATGACAGAAAAAAACAGGCAACTTCCAAAAGGGAGTTGTCTGTTTTAAAATCTTAAACTGATTATTTAAATTATTAAAAGCTAATGCCTTCTTAAATAGAAGGCCCCTATTTTAGAACAGGAATGGATAGCTTTTGCATTGCAGGAGATTGTTGAATATTTAACAACTCACATACTAAAGGTGCAATTTGCAGTTGTGGAATATCCTCTTTATATATCCCAGGTTTCACCCTATCACTAATGATAAACAAAGGTACGTCTCGATCAGCAGTTGTTGTGCCGCCGTGGTTACCATCATCATTCATTCCATGATCAGCAGTTACAATAATTTGATACCCCGCTTCTATCCAATTGGGGAGCAATTCTGCCAAGAGGCCATCAACATTAAGTACACGATTTCGATATTCCTTTGAATCTGCAGTAAATTTGTGACCATCATTATCAATGTTCATCGAGTGAACATATAGAAATTCGGGTTGATAGGTACTGAGCAGGAAATTGGCATCTGCGAATAAATGACTATCCGGGTAATGGTCTTCCCAATAAAAAATGCCTCTTTCAATTGGTTTTTGTCCGTCTAATTGAAATCGGTCAGTAATCTTATTAAATGGTGCCGAATTGTAGAGCTCACTTACCCAATAATAAGATGCTGTCGCATTCTTTAAGCCATTCTTTTTTGTTAAATGAAATATACTTTCTTCATGGGACAAACGAATTGTTTGATTGGATGTAATTCTGTTTTTATAAACGGGTGTTCCCGTAAGCAATACCTCATATAGAGGACGTGAAATACTTGGCAATTCGGATTTAACTTTAAAACGGGAAGCCTTTCCTTTTTCTATTAAATGATGTAAATATCCCATCCGACTTTCGGCCGTATCATAACGCAAACCATCCAACATGATAAAAATAAGTTTATTTGACATTTGTTATACCTCACATCACCTAAAGTTCAAGTAGTTAGTTGTGTTTGCTGCTTTATAATTAAGTACTAATAATTTACCTTGGATCGGTACTCTCTCGGCGTCATTTTCGTATATTTTTTAAATACTTTCGAAAAATAGGTTCGATCTGAATAGCCGCATTTTATTGCGACCTCTTCTACTGATTCTCCCGTTTGCTCAAGTATTTTTATGGCAACACCGATTTTAAAACGATGAACATAATCGGTAAAATTTTCGCCCGTCAATCGTTTAAAATAACGGGAGAAATAACTTGGGTTCATATATAAATGAGCGGCCACATCTGTAGATGTAACATTCTCAGAAAGATTCTGAACAATGTACTGATCAATCTCTTGTAACTTGGGCTCTCTGCTGCTGGCTCCGTCCATTTTTCCATTCCATTGAATAAGCTGTGTAAGCTTGTTTTCTACAAGTTTTACTACATCACTTAGTCTTGAGCATTCCTCAAGAAAAGAATAAAACTCTTCATTTCCCGTTTCAATAAACTGTAATTCAATTAAACGGATTCTCCGTGCAATAACCATTTTCAATTCTTCAGGGTCAAGATTCTTTTCCACTGCGGTTTGAGTGATAACTGTTAGTATCACATTTACTCTTTTACTGTCTTTTTCTTTTACAGCGATAACTAGTTCACTCATCTCTTTGTCTAGAAGCCGGCTAATCGGGCAAAAAGCGCTTTGTTTGGTCTGCTTATCCCAATTCAAAATCGGTACAGTATTATAAAAAAAACGATATCGATTGTGAATCATGTGTTGGAAAACAAACCCAACATTTTTTATATCATACGATTGACGACCATAGATAAAAGAAATCTCCAGACCTAACAATTCAAAAATGTTCTCTTGTATCTCTATTAATAAAGATTGAATGTACTGAAGATGATCAAATTTTATATTTTGACGATAGTTGTAAACGAAAACAATGGATTCTTCCTCATTAAAAAATGTAATTCCGTGATATTTTTTTGCGACATCACAAGAAATATTATAAAATCCGTATTTTATTATGGACAGATCTCGGTAGGAATACTTTTCCATAAATGTTGATAAGGATATGTGACCCGTTCCTAAAATAAACGAAGGATACTGCCAACTAATATCAAGCTTTTTTGCAAACTGAATTAGCATTTCTGGCTCATCTCTTTTAATAAGACGGTCGAATAACGAATGTTTCAGTATTTCAATATTCCGGTTGAGTATTTCCTTATAGGATAAACCTTCTAAGCTAACAGAGGTTTCTTTAATTTTTTTAATCGAAGCTTTCAAACTTTCTTCGAGCTGCTCTTTCGTTAATTCATCCTTAATCAAATAACTATCGGCATTAAGCTGAATGGCTTTTTGTGCATAATGGAAATCCTCATGACAGGTTAAAAAAATCATTCTCACATCTGGTTTGATTTGTTTAAGTTCCGAAGCTAGTTCAAGACCATTCATTTGTGGTAATCCAATATCGGAAATAACCAAATCTGGTTCGTACTGTTTAAAAATCTCTAAAGCTTTTACACTTGAATAAGAAGTACCAACTATATTCAAGCCATGTTCTTCCCAATTAATTAGTTGAAGTAAATATTTTATCATTGGTACATCATCATCCACTAGCATGATGTTAATCATTTATTTTTCACCTTCTTTATTCGAGTCGATCGGGAATTGAACAACAATTGTTACTCCACCATTATCATTTAATTGAAGATTAATGTCAGCATTTGGACCATATGAAAGCTTTATTCGCTTTGCAACATTCATTAAACCAACTCGATTATAAGAAGTTTCTTCAAAGTCAATCATTAACATTCGGTTTAACTCCATAAGTTGATTTTCACTCATCCCTTTTCCATTGTCACTTATCATGATAAAGATCCATTGATCCATTTTTTTGGCTCGGATGGTTATTTCTCCAGCTGTTTTTTCAGATAATCCATGAACAATGGCATTTTCTATAAAGGGTTGAAGTAATAATTTCGGTAAGCCAATATTTTCAACTTGATCCTCAATTTCAACTTTCAATTCTACATCCACTTCAGTTCTCATACTCATGATTTCTATATAATAAAATAATAGTTTGCATTCACTTTCAATCGTAGATGGTTCATCTATTTTCATATAAGCTCTTAATAAACTCATTAAAGCGTTTATTTTTTCAGCATGTTCATAATCATTATTTATAAATAAACTGCATTTGATAGAATTTAAGGTGTTAATCAAAAAATGAGGGCGAATTTGAGCGAATAATGCCTGGAGTTCTATGGCCCTTTTTTCTTCTTGTTCTTGTTCAATCTTTTCAATCAACCCTTTTATTTCATCTAACATGTGATTAATTGTTCTGCCCAATTCATTGATTTCATCTCTGCCTTCAAGCACGTACCGAACATCGTGTTTTCCCTTACCAAACTGGGTAGCAACGAAAGACAATCTCTGAATAGGACGATGAAGTCTTTTAGCAATTAATAGTGAAATTAACAAAAAGATAAAAAAGAAAAGAGCAATTAAAACTGAACTCAGTAAAAAGTTTTTTGTAATTTGTCCTGTTACTTCTTCATCCGAGGTCTCATGAATAAGCTTCCATTTTGAAATCGGGATTAAAATTTCGTCTCGTATTTCTCCACTTCTCTTATCCCCATCCCTATAAGATATTGCAGGGTCCCCTTCAATCAACTTTCCATTTTCATCAAATAATGCAAGTTTACCAGTCTTGGCAGATTGAAATAATCGTTTAAAATATTTATTCGAGATTCCTATATTTAACGTTGCCAATGGTTGACCATTTTCAGGATGTTTAATAACACGACTAAAGTAGTAATAAGAGTCTACATCTTCTTTCAAATAATTAACCAGACCCAAAGCCTGTAAATGACTGGACTGATCGACATCTATAAGACCTTGCACACGATTCCAATGATCTTTCAAAACTGTTAAAGAAGCGGTTTTACCTGAGATACCATCAGAATAAGGAATGATAAAATCTTTATTATTAACTAAAAACATATGTATATCGGTGTTTAACATTTTAAAAGATATATAATCAAAGGAAGTGACAACCTTCTGATAATTATCATAATCTCGATATCTTTTTATTTTCTCGGTTTCACTAAAATCACTAAGTGTTCGAATGATTTCATCGTTTTTCCCATAAAAATGAGTAACATAATTTAAATCATCGACTAGTTTTGTGATATCTTTGGAAACTAAATTCAATACAGAACGATTGGATAATTCAATTTTTTCTATTACATTATCCTTTGTTGTTTTGTAAGACAATATTGAAATAACCAATACTGGGAGCAAGATTAATATAATAAATGATGACTGTATTTTTTGATAATAGCTTAATTTGTTCATATCATTCCTGCCATCCTTTTATTGGACTAAGATTAAAAACGTTTACAATTAATATTTTACAACAAAATTAGTCATAAATTTGGTATAACTATTATTAACCAAAGTATCTAGTTTTTCAAATGGAACAAAAGACCCCCCCACCTGAGGCGCCTTTTGTTTAATACTTTTATTTTTCGTTCTCTTTAATCACTTTATTTGCTTCATCAGCCATCCACTGTTGAACTTCTTTGGCAGATTTATCTTCTAGGATAAACTGACTAAATCCATCGCCTAAAATTTTATCCAATTCTGCTGCAAATGTGATGGTTACTTCAGACGCAGGTAAAGCCTCTGTACTGTCAAACAAAGTGGACATCAGTGAATCTACATCATAATAATCTTCTTTTCCGGAAATCCATTTTTCAACTAATGGTTTCGCATCTCCCTTTTTCCAACCAGGTAACTCGGTTCTTGCCTCTGTCAAGTTAGTAGAAATAAAGCGGGCAAATTTAAAAGCAGCTTCTTTATTTTTGGAATTTTGACCGATTCCTAAATAGTTACCACCCATGTAGATTTCATTCTTATCACCTTTTGACTGAACGGGTACTGGAGCAAAAGCTGTTTTGAACTCATGTGGAAACTGTTGAGTATTGCCGGTATCTTGAATCATCCATGAGCCAGTTAATAACATTGCTGCATCGCCATTAAAGAATTCTGTTCGGTAGTTTAGTTTTGCACCAATCACGTCAGCATAAGGTTTAATCGATTTATCCGATTTCTCCATTTGACGTCTAAGGTTAAAGAAATAATCATAGGAAGGATCTGTGAAATTAGTTTTTCCATCCTCTGTCATAAATGGATGCTGAAAATGTACTTGAGCAATTGGGTTTGCATACAATCCCCAGTTGTGGAAGTATGCACCATATTGTTTTTCAGTGCCTTCACCCTTAGTTAATTTTTTAGCATATTCACTAAATTCATCCCATGTCCAACCCGCTTTAGGTACTTCAAGGCCCGCCTCATCTAAAGCATCTTTATTAAGCAGTACAAAATTTGATGATACATTGTGTAAAATCCCATAATACTTTCCCTCAAATTTAGGATTAACAAAATATTCTTCTTCAGGATTTAATTTATTTTCTTTATACAAGTCATCAAGTGGTGCAACTACTCCTTGTGCTGCACGTTGATAAATTCCGTCGATGTGTGGAGTAGCAAAAAGATCAATTGGTTCACCTGATGCCATTAATACATCGAGCTTTTTAAGTGTTTCAAGAGAGTTTCCAGGTACGAGTGATACATGTTCAACATCAATATTTGGATTCTCTTTTTCAAACTGCTCAATATATTTTTCCGTTGATGCCTGCATTACCTCATTATCCCAATTGTAATACTTAATCGTTACTTTTTCGTCTTTAGGTTTTTCACTCGTACTTGAATTTGACTCTGTACTTCCTGAACATGCAGAAAGTAGAGACATTGCTAGAAATGCGGTACTTAAGGCTAAAGTTGCTTTCTTTTTTAATTTCATTTGGATCCCCCTCTTTTTTTAAAACGTTTACATTTCAAATTATACTTCCTGTCCTTTTTACTTTGCGTGCACAATTTGATACAGTTTGTGCACTTTTTTTACCAGTTTTTCTTCTCTGCTATCAACCTTTTACACCGCCAAGAGCAATCCCTTTAATAACTTGCTTTTGCATAATGATAAAGATAATGACAAGTGGAACAATAGCAGATAATGAAGCCATCATTAAAACGGCAAAGTTATCAGCAAAGTCATCCTTAAATAATTGCAGTCCTAGGGTAATAGGATAAAGTTCTTTATTAATTAAGAAAATAAGCGGACCCTGATAGTCATTCCAAATCCAAATAAACTTAATAATACCAGCTGTCGCTAAAATCGGTTTACATAACGGCAGAATTAATTTCCAATAAATTGTAAAGTATCCTGCGCCATCTAATTTTGCAGCTTCAATATATTCATTGGAAATTCCGAGCATGTATTGCCTCATTAAAAAGGTAAAGTAGATAGAGAATAACCCCATCAAGATTAGACCTTCATGTGTATTATAAAGTCCAAGCCATTTTATCAAAAGAAACCTTGGTACCAATGTCGCTTGTTCCGGTATAATCATGAAACTAAGAACAAGTGCAAAGACGAAGTCTCTACCTTTAAACTGAAGCTTACTAAAGGCAAACGCAGCCATTGAAGAAAAAATTAGTGTCGACAATGTTTGTATGGTAGCTAGTTTTATAGAGTTAAAATAAAACTTATAAAAAGGAATTTCAGCCATCCAAACTGCTTTGAAGTTTTCAACAAGATTCCAATCTTTCGGAATCCACTGAATAGGAAATACCATTACATCTTTTTCAAATTTAAATGCTGCCGACATCATCCAAATTAACGGAACGAGGAAAAAGAATGATAATACTAACATACCAATTGTGAATAAAATCTTACTAATTTCAAGCTTTTTTTTCAATTTAATTCCCCCCCATCAAGAATGTACAAATCGTTTTTGCAGTTTCCAGCTAATTAATGTAATAATTCCTACTATGATGAAAAGTAACCATGAAATCGCAGAAGCATATCCCATATTGAACTGTTGAAAACCTTCTTCATAAATACGGAATACAATAACGGTTGAAGAGTTATTTGGCCCTCCTTGAGTTAAGAATGCGATTAAATCAAATACCTTAAAAGAACCAATTAGTAATGTAATAAATAAAAATACATTTGTTGGCCCAAGCAATGGAAGAGTAATTTTAAAGAATTGTTGAAGTTGTGAGGCACCATCAATACTTGCTGCTTCATATAATTCTTCTGGAATACTTGATAATGAAGAAAGGTAAATAATTATTTGATAACCAATTCCCGCCCAAATAGTAATTATGATTATTGAAATTAAGGAGGTTTTCGGACTCGCTAACCACATTGGTGGATTCTCAATCCCTAATCCGGCTAAAAATTGATTAATAGGGCCAAGGGACGGATGGAATAGTGCACTCCATACAGCACCAATAGCAATAATGGATGAAATATAAGGGATAAAAAACGCAATTTTAAAATAACTTGACATGTAAACTTTTGTATGAATAATGACGGCTAGTATAATCGCCAGAAACATTCCAATCGGAACAGTGAAAATGGTAAATAAGAAATTATTTTTTAATGCCATAATAACTTTTTCATCTTGAAATAATTTTAGGAAATTATCAAACCCAGCGAAGTGAATAGATGACAAGCCTCCAACTAAATTCCATTCAGAAAAGCTGAGTACAAGTGAAAATATAAGTGGAAATAAATAAAGTAACAAGATTCCTATTAATTCTGGTAATAAGAACAGCCACCCAAAAAAACCTTCTTTTCTCCGGTCTGTCCAAAATATTTTTTTGTGAACATATTTCACTGGTAAACCCGTTTTGATCACTTTATTTTCCAAGAATGATACCTCCTTTTTTTTATATTTTCACTATAATTGATAAGCGTTCTTTGATTGATACACGATTCTGACTATAATGTGCAATATTTTTACTTCTCTTCACTAAGCCTGCTTTTGGGTGACATAAAAAACCCAGGTATAAGACACTTTTTATCAGTGTCTTATACCTGGGTTTAGGTTACTAGAATTTCCTAGTAAAGTATAATTAATGCTTACACGTGCTTTTCTAATACACCTGCTAAAGCATCTTTTGGCTGGAAGCCGACTACTTTGTCAACTACTTCGCCATTTTTGAAAACAAGTAATGTAGGGATACTCATAACGCCATATTTCGCAGCAGTTTCTTGATTATCGTCTACATCTAATTTAACGATTTTTACTTTGTCGCCCATTTCTGAATCAAGTTCCTCAAGAACGGGAGCAATCATTTTACAAGGTCCACACCATGGAGCCCAGAAATCTGCAAGTACAAGACCAGAGTCTGTTTCAGCAGAGAAATTTGCATCTGTTACATTTGAAATAGCCATTTGTTTATTCCTCCTAATGAAAACTGAAATACTAACGAAAGTATAGCATTGTTTAAAACATCATGCTAATAATCTGTCTCGCATGTAATTTTCCCTAAAATACTTTTCGTATTCTGGCTTATTATATGTAATAAGACGAACAGTTTGCCACTGCTCGCCCTATAGAGTATTGCCCTCACGAATGGACTTTAAGCTTTTTAAACTCTTCTGTTAATAAAGGTACCACTTCGAATAAGTCACCAACAATTCCGTAATCAGCTACTTTAAAGATATTTGCTTCTGGATCTTTATTGATCGCAACGATTACTTTAGAGTTAGACATACCTGCTAAGTGCTGAATCGCTCCTGAGATTCCGCATGCAATGTATAGGTCAGGTGTTACAACCTTACCAGTTTGTCCGATTTGTAATGAGTAGTCACAATAATCAGCGTCACAGGCGCCACGAGAAGCACCAACTGCTCCACCTAATACTTTCGCTAATTCTTTAAGTGGTTCAAAGCCGTCTGCACTTTTTACACCGCGTCCGCCAGAGATAACGACTTTTGCTTCACTTAAATCTACACCTTCACTTGCTTTTCTAACTACTTCTTTAATAATGGCACGAAGGTCTTTGATTTCAACTGATAGGGATGCAACCTCTCCTGCTCTGCTTTCATCCTTAGCAAGTGGTGCAATATTATTTGGTCTTACTGTTGCAAAAATTAACCCGTCCGTTACGATTTTCTTTTCAAAAGCTTTACTAGAATAAATAGGTCTAGTAAAGACAACATTTCCACCTGCAACATCAACTGCAGTGGCGTCAGAAATTAAGCCGGATGATAACTTAGCTGCAATTCTTGGTGAAAGGTCTTTTCCTAGGGAAGTATGCCCTAAAACTAATCCTTCTGGGCTTTCCTTCTCAAGCACAGCAAGTAATGCTTGCGCAAAACCGTCAGATGTATATTGGTTTAACTTTTCATCTTCTACGACAACAACGCGGTCAGCACCATATTGAACTAACTCCGCAGATAAAGCGCTAACATTTTGTCCGATTAAAACACCTACCACTTCTCCGCCTTCTGCCACTGTTTTTCCTGCAGCAATTGCTTCGAAACTAACATTACGTAAAGAACCGTCACGAGTTTCCCCTAATACTAATACTTTTCTAGTCATTCCTTTACCCTCCTGCAAATCATTTTTGGCTAATCAGAATCATCATTCTGAACGTGTATGTGCAATTCCTATTAAACTACTTTTGCTTCTGTATGAAGAAGGTGAACGAGTTCTTTTACCTGATCATTTAAATCTCCAGATAACACTTTTCCAGCTTCCTTTTTAGGCGGCAAGTAAATTTCAATTGTTTTTGTTTTTGCTTCAACATCGTCTTCTTCTAGATTAAGATCATCCAATTCTAGTTCAGCAAGCGGCTTTTTCTTTGCCTTCATAATTCCAGGTAAAGATGGATAACGAGGCTCGTTTAAACCTTGCTGAGCAGTTACCAACAACGGCAGGCTTGTTTCGATTATTTCAGAATCGCCTTCAACGTCACGAGTAACGGTTACAGTTGTTCCATCAATTTCAAGCTTTGTAATGGTGGTAACATACGGGATGTTTAATAATTCAGCAACACGTGGACCTACCTGACCAGAACCGCCATCAATGGCTACATTTCCACCCAAAATGAGATCAACTTCTTTATCCTTTAGATATTCAGCAAGAATTTTTGCTGTTGTGAATTGATCGCCATTTTCCACATCGTCTTCTGTATTAATTAACACCGCTTTGTCTGCTCCCATAGCAAGTGCTGTACGTAATTGCTTTTCAGCTTCTTCTGTACCAACTGAAATAACAGTTACTTCACCGCCATTTGCGTCGCGGACTTGGATAGCTTCTTCTACTGCATATTCATCGTAAGGATTGATGATAAACTCTGCACCATCCTCATTGATTTTTCCGCCGGAAATAGTAATTTTTTCTTCCGTATCAAACGTTCTTTTCAAAAGTACATAAATGTTCATGATTTCCCTCCTATAATGCAAACATTTTTTCTGTTTCAAAGATTAAGAAAATTAAACGTAAAAAAATTTATTATTAACTTCTTTTTGGATAGAAGTTATTCACCTTTAAAATGCGGCTCTCTTTTTTCAATAAAAGCCTGAATTCCTTCTTTTGCATCGCTGGAAACAAATATTTCTCCAAATAACTCTGCCTCTTTTTTAGAGCCTTCATAAAACTCTTCATTTTTAGCATAGTTTAATAATTGAATCGTCGCTTTCAATGATCCTGTACTTTTCTTAGCGATTTTACCCGCCAATTTAAGTGCTTGTTCGAAAACTTCATTTTCCGGATAAGCATGGTTCGCTAAGCCAAATTGAACCGCTTTCAATCCTGTGATTGGCTCTGACGTAAACAGCATTTCTGCTGCCCGTGCAACGCCAACATATTTAGGAAGACGCTGTGTTCCAGCAAACCCAGGGATTAATCCAAGCTGAAGTTCTGGAAGACCAAGCTTGGTATTTTCTCCTACTAATCGGATATGACAGGCCATTGCCAGCTCCAAGCCACCGCCAAGCGCCGCACCATGTATAGCGGCAATGATTGGTTTAGGAAATTTCTCCATCCGATCAAATAGATCTTGACCATACTTTCCAAGATTCGCAAATCCTTCGGAAGATGAAACGGTGGTGAATTCTTTAATATCAGCACCCGCTGAGAAGAATCGCCCTTCCCCATGAATGACAATCACCTTAATATCATGATTAGGTTCAATTTCGTCTAGAACAGCCGACAGTTCTCTTAATAGTCCTTGTGAGAGGGCGTTTGCAGGTGGACGCCCGATGGTGATTGTCGCGATCCCGTCTTGATTAGACCATTTTAAGTATTCCAATAGAATCCCTCCTCCTCTTACACTCGAAAATTAATGATTTCCGCAGCCCTTAATCAACAGCTGATGAACCGGCTTAGCGAGTGCAACTAAGTCATATTTCTCCTCATTTAAAACCCAGGTTGTCACGGTTTCATCCATCGTTCCAAAAATCATTTGTCTGGCAAGACGGACATCGAGATCGCTTGAAAACTCTCCCGTTTCTTTTCCCTCTAAGATGATTTTATCTATCACTTGTAAATAGCCTTTTAGAACATTGTTTATTCTTAAACGCAATTCCTTATTTGACTGTCGTAATTCTAGCTGAGTTACGATTGCCATGTGATGGTCATCAGACAGGTTTTTGAAATGAGCTTCTATCATCATTAATAACTTCGCCGCCGCTGTCTCTTTTCCTGCTATCATTTCATCTATTTTTTCAATAAAGCTTCCCATTTTTTCTTCAAAGAGTGAGATGAGAATGTCTTCTTTGTTTTTAAAATAAAGATAAATCGTGCCATCCGCGACACCAGCTTGCTTTGCAATTTTAGAAACCTGTGCCTGATGATAACCCACTTCTGCTATAGCAATAACTGCTGCATCAATGATTTGCATGTATTTTGGCTTGTTTTTTTTCATAATTCTCCCTCCTCCTGAAGAAAGTAATTTAATAAATCAAAAAGAAAAATATGAATGAATAATCATTCATATTTTTATAATAGATATTACTTGTATTTCTGTCAAGAAATACAAAGATATTTTTATCTTACTTTATTACTTCCATAGAGACAAGCCCTATCACGCAAAAAAAAATAAGTGAAAGGATTGCAGCTATTAGGCATGTTTTTTGTTTTCTTCTTCTATCTTTCTCATTTCTTCTTCTACAAGTGTTCTTCTTAAAATCTTCCCTACTGCTGTTTTCGGCAATTCTTCTCTAAGTTCATATAATCTAGGAGCTTTATATGCTGCTAAATATTTCCTAGCATATTGGTTTAAGTCATCAGAAGTGATCTTTGAGCCTTCTTTTAACACAACGTATGCTTTAACGGTTTCGCCCCGATAAGGATCTGGAATTCCCGCAGCAACAGCTTCCAAAACATCTGGGTGTTCATACAGTACTTCTTCGATTTCTCTTGGATATATATTATACCCTCCGGCAATAATCATATCTTTCTTTCTGTCTACTACATAAAAATATCCTTTATCATCCATATAGCCAAGGTCACCCGTGTACAGCCAACCATCTTTAACAGTATCCTCTGTGGCCTCTGGACGATTCCAATAGCCTTTCATGACTTGAGGACCTTTAATAATAATTTCACCAATTTCTCCAACCGGTATGTTTTCGCCATCATCCATTGAAACGATTCTTACCTCTGTATTTGGCCATGGGACTCCAATACTTCCTTTTATCCGCCCTCGATCCCATAAGAAATTGGCATGTGTGACAGGAGAAGATTCTGTTAATCCATACCCTTCAACGAGTTTCCCGCCTGTTACTGCTTCAAACTCCTCTTGGACTTCAACTGGGAGTGGAGCAGAACCGCTTAAACAGGAATCAATCGATGATAAATCGTATTTTTTCAATTCAGGATGATTTAATAAACCAATATAAATCGTTGGCGCTCCAGGAAACAAGGTAGGACGCTGCTTTTGGATTGTCTTTAAGGTGGTCAATGCATCGAACTTAGGCAATATAATCATCTTATACGCCTGCATGACCGATAAAATCATCACGATTGTCATTCCATAGACATGAAAAAATGGAACAATACCTAAGACTGATTCTTTACCTGGTTTTGATTTGTATAGCCAAGCCGTACACATGGAAGCGTTAGCTACTAGATTTCTATGTGTCAGCATAACCCCTTTTGGAGAACCGGTTGTACCGCCTGTGTATTGAAGCAGCGCAACATCCTCCTCAAAATCAAAATCATATTCCACAAGTTTTTTAGGCTTTATTTTCACTATTTCTTTAAATAAATGGGTATTGCCTTCATGTTTAACACTTACGACAATTCCATATTGCTTTTTCTGAATAAAAGGATAAACAAAATTTTTTGGAAATGGCAGGTAGTCTTTGATAGCGGTTACAATTATGTGCTGCAAATCTGTTTGCGGCATCACCTTAGAAGCGCGAGGATAGAGGATGTCGAGTGTGATGATAGCCTTTGCTCCGGAGTCCTTCATTTGGTATTCAAGTTCACGTTCAGTGTATAACGGGTTGGTTTGAACGACAATTCCTCCAGCAATTAGTATGCCAAAATAACTTATGACTGATTGTGGTGTATTGGCAAGCATAATGGCAACTCGGTCACCTTTTGAAATACCAATTTGCTGAAGATAACTGGCAAATGACAATGATTCATGGTAAAGCTCTTTATACGTCATCTCCTTCCCCATAAAATGGATGGCAATTTTTTCTGGAAAGCTTTTTGCTGCATCTACTAAATACTGCTGAACAGCTTCTTTTCGAAATTCCAGTTCTGCAGGAATTTCCTCAGGGTAAGACGTGAGCCATGGTTTAGATTCATACATATTAACCCTCCTTTTTATTCTATTGTAAAATTTTCCACTTCCCTTTTATTATAATATAGTCAGACTCTTTAAACAATTACAATAGCAATATATGTTCACTATATCACGAAATTTTCAAGTAAAAAAAATCACCGCTGAAATGATCAGCGATGATTTCCACTTTAAAATAACATGTACCCCAAACCAATTAGCAAAAACAGGGCGCATAAACCAAGAAGCACTTTCGCTAATGTCTCCACTTTTTAATCTCCCCTTACGAAATTCCTGCACCGATTACAAAGGATAAGCCAATAGATATAATCATCGCAATGAATCCAACTGCACGATTATCATTTTTAATTTCATAATCAATATTAAATTTAGGTGTTAAGAATTCAAAGATAAAATATCCCACCAGTAAAAGCACAAATCCGAATACTCCCCAGCTAACCATAGTTACTAATGAATCATTTTGCTCAATAGAATAGCGAAAAATATTGGCAATCCCGAATATTTTTCCTCCGGTTGCCATTGCCACCGCGATATTACCTTTTTGGATTTCTTCCCAATTTTTATATTTCGTTACTAATTCAAAAATGGCTAAAAAGACAACCACACATAAAATAACTACGCTATAATTGGCAGCACTTTGAATATACATGTTATCCCAAAACTGGTTCATTCCTATTCTCCCCGGACATTATTTAAGGCTCTTTTCTTAAACTTTCTTGTTTGGAGATTAAGCGCTTGAATGTGCTATGATTTGTTGCAAAATAGCCTTCAATTTTAAGAAAAGAGCTTGCAAACTTAATTTCAAGCACAAAAATAGTTTGTTCCACGTTAAAATCGGCTTTAGGATTTTAACAACAATTTTTGTAAAAACAGCCTTATTTAAATTCAACCACAGTAACACCAGAACCGCCCTCACCAGCTTCTCCAAGACGAATCTTCTTAACAGAACGGTGATTTCGTAAATATTCCTGGACTCCCTGTCTTAATGCTCCCGTGCCTTTCCCGTGAATAATTGATACACGAGGATAGTTTGATAATAACGCATCATCTATATATTTTTCCACTCTCAGGAGTGCAGCCTCATATCTTTCTCCGCGTAAATCTAACTCTAACTTTACATCAGCATCTCTGCCCTGGACTATCGCCATTGGTCTTGTTTCCACTGGCTTTGGAGTGCTGATATACTCTAAATCTTTTTCTTTTACCTTCATTTTGAGGATACCAATTTGTACCTGCCATTCGTTACCTGTCACTTTTTCTAGAAGTGTACCCTTTTGACCAAATGTCAGAACTTTAACTTCATCACCAGGCGTGAAGGAATGCTTCTTCGTTTTCTTATTGATTTGTTTGGCGGATTTCTTTATTTCTGGTGTTGCGGCTTCAAGACGGCGCTTTGCATCAATTAATTCGTGTTCCTTAATATCAGCATGCTTCTCTATTCTCATTTTACGAAGGTCACGAATAACCTTTTCTGCCTCACTCTTTGCCTCTTCAAGAATTTCACCAGCTTGTTCAGCCGCTTTTTCAAGCAAAGAGTCCTTATTCTCATAAAATTCGATCATTTGCTTTTGCATATCCTGATGGAGCTTTTCTGTCTGTCTTAAATAATCACGTGCTTCTTCATGTTCGATTTCAGCTTGACGCTTACTTGCCTCAAGTGAGGCAATCATTTTATCGATTTGATTCGTATCCTCACTTACATGTGACCTCGCTGCTTGAATAACACGGTCACTTAATCCTAATCGTTTTGAGATTTCAAATGCATTACTTCGACCTGGTACCCCAAGTAGAAGCTTATAGGTTGGACTTAACGTTTCAACGTCAAATTCAACACTGGCATTTAGGACACCTTCACGGTTATATCCATAGGCCTTTAATTCTGGATAATGCGTAGTGGCAATAACCCTTGCCCCTCGATTGTGCACCTCATCTAAAATTGAAATGGCAAGCGCAGCACCTTCCTGAGGGTCGGTACCCGCACCAAGCTCATCAAATAGTACAAGTGAATTAAAGTCGACTTTTTCTAAGATGTCCACGATATTTACCATGTGGGAAGAAAAGGTACTTAAGCTCTGTTCGATGGATTGTTCATCACCGATATCTGCATAGATGGCATCAAAAACAGCAAGCTCTGAGCCATCATAGGCAGGAACATGTAAGCCTGCTTGTGCCATTAATGAACAGAGACCAAGCGTTTTTAAGGTAACGGTTTTACCGCCAGTGTTTGGTCCTGTAATGACAATCGTTGTATATTCCTTCCCCAGTAAAATATCATTCGGTACCACTTCGTCGATTGGAATTAACGGGTGTCTGGCTTTGTATAAGGTGATTCGTCCTTCATTATTCATGATAGGCATACTCGCTTTCATCTTACGGCCATATCTTGCCTTTGCAAAAATAAAATCAAGATTCGCCAGAACCTCAATGATCACCTGCAGCTCCGACTCAAATTCCGCGGTCTTTGCAGAAAGCTCCGTCAATATTCTTTCAATTTCAAGCTGTTCTTTTACTCTTATATCCTGTAATTGATTGTTTAATTGGACAATCACTTGTGGTTCTATAAATAGAGTCTGCCCTGACGAGCTCTGGTCATGGATAATACCGCCATAATGCCCTCTATACTCCTGTTTGACAGGAATAACAAAGCGATCATTTCGGATTGTGACAATCGAATCTGACAGCATCTTTGCTGCATTTGATGAACGAATCATGCTCTCTAATTTTTCACGTACACGTGCTTCATTCGAACGCAGTTGTTGTCTTAACGAACGTAGTAGATCACTGGCACTATCAAGAACTTCCCCACTCTCATCAATCGCATGCCTAATCGACTCTTCCAAATTAACTAAAGGGATAATACGATCGACCTGCTCCAATAATATTGGGATTTCTGTTCTCTCTTCTGCAATATCTTCAATAAATCGTTTCATTTGCCGGCTTGCATGTATGGTACTAGCAACCTGTATCAACTCATGAGAGCTAAGTACTCCCCCAATAACCGAGCGTTTAATATGGGCACGAATATCGTGAATACCTGATAACGGGACATTTCCTTTTATTCGTAAAACAGTCGATGCCTCATCTGTTTCCGCTTGCAGCTTAACGACCTCTTCATAATCAGTTGATGGTGCTAATCTTTTTAACTTATCTATACCAAGAGACGAAGCGGCATGCTCGATGAGCTGGTCTCTCACTTTGGTAAATTCTAATACTTTTAACGTTCTTTCTTGCATGGAGATAAACCCCCTATTTTCGATTATGCAAAAATTCTAGTAAGTCATTCGGTTCTAATGCGTTGATCACCGATGATTTTTTTATCCAGCCTTTTTTCGCTGTTGAAACGCCCACAGACATATGTGCTAACGTCTCCTTCTTATGGGCATCTGTATTAATAAATATTTTAACTCCCGCATCCTGTGCTTTTCTTAAAGATTCTGGTTTAAGGTCCAATCGATTAGGATTGGCATTTAGCTCTAATGCTGTATTTGTTTCTTTTGCTAACTCTATCAGCAAATCGATATCAACATCATAGCCTTCCCGGCGTCCAATTTTTCTGCCAGTCGGATGGGCAATTAAATCCACGTGCGCATTTTTTAATGCTGTTGTTAGCCGCTCCATGATTTTTTCTCTTGGCTGTGAAAAAGCAGAGTGAATGGAGGCAATGACGAAATCCATTTCTGCAAGTAGGTCGTCCTCATAATCCAATGTGCCATCTGGTAAGATGTCCATTTCAACTCCGGATAAAATTAGTATATCATCGTATTTTTCATTTAATTTTTTTATTTCTTCTTTTTGCTGCAGCAATCGCTCACGTGTCAGTCCATTTGCCACTTTTAAATACTGAGAATGGTCGGTGATCGCCATATATTTATAACCCTTTGCACGACACGCCTCAACCATTTCCTCAATCGAATGAGCCCCGTCGCTCCAGGTTGAGTGCATGTGCAAATCGCCCTTAATATCACTTAGTTGTATCAATTCATCTTCATATGCGGAGAAATCCTCAACTTCTTTTCCATCTTCTCGTACTTCTGGTGGAATAAATGGCAGGTCAAAATGCTTGAAAAACTCTTCCTCTGAAGAAAAAGTAAGAACTTCACCTGTCTCAACATTTTCCACACCATACTCACTAATCTTTTCTCCCCGTTCCTTAGCAAGCTGTCTCATCCGGACATTGTGTTCCTTTGAACCAGTAAAATGGTGGAGAGTGGTCGTAAATTCCTCTGGTTTGACGATTCTAAAATCGACTGAAACATCATAATCAAACTCAAACACAAGTGATACCTTTGTATCTCCTGCACCAATAACCTCTTTTATATTTGGTAAATCCAGCAGGAACTGTTTCACCTTTTCTGGCTGTTCGCTAGAAATAATAAAATCTAGGTCTTTAATCGTCTCTCGCACTCTTCGCAAACTTCCAGCTCGTGAGAATTTATGAATCTCAGGAAGTTCAGAAAGCTTCGCCTCAATATGTTCAGCAATTGGGAGCATATAGGCAAGAGGCAGGCGGTCAGGTCTAGAGCCAACATTGGCAATCGCACTTAGGATTTTTTCTTCAGTCTTTTTCCCGAAACCTGCCAGGTTTTGCACTTTGCCTGCTTTACATGCTTCTTCTAAGGTTGTGACATCTTCAATTCCTAGTTCTTTATGAAGCTTAGCAATCTTTTTACCGCCTAGCCCTGGTAATTGTAATAACGGAATTAACCCTTTAGGAACCTCTTCCTTAAGCTCCTTCAATACCGAGGAAGTGCCCTCATTTATGTATTCTTCAATAACAGCTCCGGTCCCCTTGCCGATTCCTGATAACTTGGTAAAATCCTCGATATCTGATAGGCTGCGATCATCAAATTCTAGTGCAGACGCAGCTTTGCGGAAGGCAGATACCTTGAATGGATTTTCACCTTTTAGTTCCATATATACCGCGATTGTTTCTAATAAACGAATTAAATCTTTTTTATTTATCTCCATCACTTCAACCCACCTTACTATTATTTTAACCTTTTAAAAGAAAAACTTCTCTCCTAGAGAGAAGTACGGCATTCTCTCCTAGAGAGAAGTAGGGCATTCTCTCCTAGAGAGAAGTTAAAGCAGCAGTATATTCTATCCACATACTTTTTATTTGCTGCGAAAGGAATGGTGTATGATTAACAATTAAGTTCGCCATAATGGAATCATCCAAAGGTTTCTGCAATATTTCCATTGGTACTAGCGCAGCAATATATAATAAAATAAAAATAATTAAATAGACTTCAGCAAAACCAAGCAGTCCGCCTGCCCACACATTTAATTGCTTAAGAATAGGCAGATGGGCAATAAAATCCAGCATGGATCCAATGATTTGCAGCAAAATCTTAACCGCGAAGAAAATAATCACAAATGCAATGGCACGGTAAAAGGCCTCCTCCATATTACTGTTCTCACTTAATAGTTTTAGAGGAGAAGTAGTACCAAGATTCGGATATGGAACCCATAGCGTTAATTTGGGAGCCAAATCGCTATAGTATAAATTTGCCACTATGTATGCAATAATAAAACCTGTTAAATGGACTACCTGCAAAATGAGGCCCCTTTTTAAACCGATAAAAAAACCAAAAACTAATAATACAATAATTGCTAAATCCAGCATGACTTATTCAGTCCTTTTCCTTTTGTAATTCAGATTGCAGCCGCTCTAATTGTTCCTTCATTTTAATATAATCATTGACGGCATTCACAGCTGTTAATACAGCTAGTTTATTAACATCTAGTAATGGATTCCTAGAACCAATTTCGCGCATTTTATTGTCAACTAATGAAGCGACATGTCGAACATGACTTTGGGTTTCGGTACCTAAAATAACAAATTGCTGTCCGTATATATCAACGGTTGTTCTAGTTTTTTCTGTATTTGACAAATTACTGCCTCCATTCGATTCGAAGAAATCCCTATTTTATAATATAACACGAACGGATGTGTGTCGAAAAGAGAAAAGCAAAAGCGCCTTCGGAACAAGCACAGCTTGTTCCTGCGAAGAATACTCTAAGGAGTTTTCCTTTGTGTTCAGCCCCGACAAGCGCTGGAGGGCCAGCAGGTGAAGTCGCGCCTTTTGACTTCGCAAGTTGGACCGAAGCGACCTCGAGGGGCTAGGCGCTCCTCAGAAAAGCTAACGCTTTTCTTTCGCGCGATGCGTCGCTTCCGTAGCTTACTCTTGTGGAGCTAGACAGCGAAACAGTTTTAACTGGAGTTTTTTACTTTTTTTAGAAAATTGTCGAGGAGTGGTTCCAACTTGGGAAATGTTGTGTTAAATCTAAGTATGTCTGAAATTAATAAAATGAAAAGCTACTACGAAGGTAAATTACTAGAAAAAACTCCTCCTGGCAGTGTGTTTGCTGCTAAGACTTCTGGATCCATGATTACGGCTTATAAATCAGGGAAAGTATTATTTCAAGGGAATGGCAGTGAAGCAGAAGCCAGCAGGTGGGGGGAGGCTGCTGCAAAAGCTCCAGCCAAATCTAAAGTTCCTAAAGGTAATCTTCCAGAAGGTATTGGGAAAATGTCAGTTATTGGATCTGATGAAGTCGGTACCGGTGATTTTTTTGGTCCAATAACGGTTGTCGCTGCTTATGTTAGGAAGGAAGATATCCCTTTATTAAAAGAATTGGGTGTCAGAGATTCAAAGGATTTAAATGATGATAAAATTATCGCGATTGCAAAGGTAATTAAAGATATTGTTCCATTCAGTTTAATGACACTAAAAAATGAAAAGTATAATCAGCTTCAAAAGGCGGGAATGTCACAGGGTAAAATGAAGGCCATCCTCCATAATCAAGCCATCCTAAATGTGCTGGAGAAGATTTCACCGGTTAAGCCTGAAGCCATTCTGATTGACCAATTTGTTCAAGGAAGCACCTATTTTCAACATGTGAAAAATCAAAAAGCAGTTGCAAAAGAAAATGTTTATTTTAGCACGAAGGCAGAGGGTATTCATCTTGCCGTAGCAGCAGCATCGATCCTAGCACGCTATGCCTTTGTACAGTATATTGACAAGCTTAGTGATTCGGCAGGATTTAAGATTCCAAAAGGCGCAGGAGCTCCGGTGGATGAAGCGGCAGCAAAGCTGATTTTGAAAAAAGGAAGAGAGGTATTGCCTCAATTCGTAAAGCTACACTTTGCCAATACCGATAAAGCACTTAATCTTGTGAATAAAAAATTTAAAGGTTGACCAAATCTGGTAATGATTTGGTCTTTTTTCTTGTATATAGGGGTTTGGCGAGTAAACTAGTATATTCGGCGAGTAAATTTCCAAAACTCGCGAGTTATTAGAGAAATTGCGCGAGTAAAAGTAGATTTCCCGCGAGTAAACCAATCCAACCTATCTAAATAGTGTCAAAATTATGTATTTTCATCCTTTTGAAAGGGTATTTCATTCTCCAAACAGAATTATTTTTAAAAAGTTAGAAAGGATTGATGTTTTTGATCTCAAAACCATGTGAAATAACGATAAGAATTGAAAAATTACAGGCACTTGATAGAAGATTAGCCCCCTATCATCAAGTCCATCCTGAAGTAACCACTGAATTAAGCAATAGAATGGCAGGTTATCGTGGTGAGAAATCGTTGGACTTCCATTTAAGCATGCTTCCGGATAAAAAATACTATATTTTCCACGGTCTTCGGCTTCTATATCGAAATTATTTCTTTCAATTAGATAATTTCCTCCTTTGTTCCGCTTTTGGGTTAAATCTAGAAGTAAAAAATATGGGCGGAGAACTCCACTTTGAAAAGAAATTTAATCAAATGGTTCAAACGAAGAAAGACTCAAGTGCCAGAAAAACAAATCCTGTTTTACAAGCAAGACTTCAGGCAATCAAGCTAAAAAAGTGGCTAAAGGAGCATAATTGTCTAGACATACCTATCTATTACCTTTTTGTAAATAGCAATTCAAAGACGCTTATTATTTCGGAACCAGGAAATGAACATATTACTCAACATATATGTAATAGTGAATTTTTAATAGAAAAAATAGCTCAAATTGAAACAAACAACAAAACAGATCTTTTAGATCCAAAGGAATTGCGAAAAATTAAACGCCTCCTTTTAAACAATCACACTCCGGAAAATCCCGATATCCTCCAACACTTCAACCTAACTCCAAAGGATATACCCACAGGTGTACATTGCCCCGGATGCAGCTTTTTACCCATGAAATATTTTCGTGGCTCTTGGAATTGCCCAAATTGTAAACTGAAGTCAAAAACTGCCCATTACCAAGCAGTTCATGATTATTTTCTACTCATTAAGCCCTCTATTACAAATGCTGAGTTTCGCCATTTTCTTCACATTGATTCTATTCATATTGCTCAGAAACTACTGTTTTCCATGAATCTACCCTATACAGGAAAGTTTAAAGATCGTGTTTATCATTCTCCTGCTTTATGGAAGGAATAGAAAAACACCTTGGCTTCCCCAAAGTGTTTTCTAGAATTATTATCCTCTCAATACTGCTCCGGCCTTTTCTTTTAAGGCTTCGAGTACTTGAGTATGAACTTTTGTTACTTCTTCATCTGTTAATGTACGTTCTGGATCCATGTATTTCAGTGAGTAGGCAATAGATTTTTTACCCTCTTCCATACGTTCACCTTCGTATAAGTCAAAGACGATTACTTCTTTAAGAAGCTTTCCGCCGGCTGTTTGAATAATGTCTCTCAACACACCTGAGACTGTTTCTTTATCAACGACAAGAGCGATGTCTCTTGTGATCGATGGGAAACGTGGAATGGCTTCGTATCTTAGTGATGCTGTCGCAGCTTCAAGCACTGCTTTTAATGAAAGCTCGAACACATAGGTATCTTTCAAATCAAGCTCTTTTTGCATCGTTGGGTGCACTTGACCGACAAAACCAATTCTTTCACCATTCAAGTGAATTTCAGCAGTTCGTCCTGGATGCATGTTATCCACTTTAGCCTGAACATAAGTCACACTATCTGTTAGGCCAAGTTTTGCAAATAATCCTTCTAAAATACCTTTTAGCACATAGAAGTCAACTGCCTTTTTCTCACCCTGCCAAGAATGGCTGTGCCAAAGACCAGTAATGGCACCAGCTAAATGCTCTTGCTCTTCAGGTAGGACTTCGTTTCCATTTGCTAAAAATACTGCACCTGTCTCATAAACAGCGAGGCTGTCGTTTTGACGGGCACTGTTGTATTTTAATACTTCCAATAGCTGCGGCATAATACTTAAGCGTAGAATACTGCGGTCCTCACTCATCGGCATTGCTAGACGAATAAAGTCGCGTTTTTCAAGTGCGAATTGTGCAGCTTTTTCCTCACTTGTTAATGAATAGGTTACTGCTTGGTACAAGCCAGCACCTTCTAAATATTGACGGACAATACGGCGTTTTTCCTGATAGTCCGATAATTTACCTGGTGTAGCAGATCCGATTGGCAATGTCTTAGGAATGTTGTCATAGCCGTATAGACGCGCTACTTCTTCAATTAAGTCTTCTTCGATTTTAATGTCACCGCGGCGTGTTGGAGCTGTAACAGTAATTACATTTCCCTCCACATTAACCGCAAATTGAAGGCGTTCGAAAATAGCTTCAACATCCTGAACAGTCAGGTTCGTGCCGATGACACTATTTATTTTTTCTAAATTAATCGAAACCACTGCAGGTTCAACAGTTAATGTATCAACCTCTGAAGCACCTTCTAATACTTCGCCGCCAGCGTATTTTGCCATTAAGTAAGCTGCACGCTCACCCGCTGCACGTACGCGATTTGGATCGACACCCTTTTCAAAACGAGCACTTGCTTCACTTCGTAAGCCATGGTCCTTAGATGCTTTTCTTACAGTTCCCCCTGTAAAATAAGCAGCCTCCAACAACACGGTTGTTGTATCAGAACTAACTTCAGAATTAGCTCCACCCATTACACCCGCTAATGCAACTGGTTCTGTTCCATTTGTAATCACTAAATGATCAAAAGTTAAGGTACGTTCTGCATCATCAAGCGTTACAAATTTTTCACCGTCCTGTGCACGGCGCACAAGAATTTCTTTTGAACCTAAGCGATCATAATCGAATGCATGTAGCGGCTGACCATATTCTAAAAGAATGTAGTTGGTAATATCGACTACATTGTTGTGTGGACGAATTCCAGCAGACATAAGTCTTGTTTGCATCCATAGTGGTGCAGGACCGATTTTTACATTTTTAATTACTTTTGCCGCATATAAAGGATTATCCTCATTAGCATCAACTTTAACGGTAATATAATCCGTTGCCTTTTCATTTACAGGTTGAAGATCGCTTTCTGGAAGCTTTACTTCTCTGCCTAGAATCGCTGCAACTTCATAAGCCACACCAAGCATACTCAAGCAATCCGCGCGATTTGGTGTTAAGCCAAGCTCAAGAACTTCATCATCACGGTTTAATAAGGATAATGCATCTGTCCCCACCTCTGCATCCTGAGGAAAAACAAAGATTCCTTCAGAATATTCCTTTGGTACAATCTTCGCTTCCATACCGAGCTCAGTTAAGGAACAGATCATTCCATTTGACTCTTCACCGCGAAGCTTTGCACGCTTGATTTTAAAATTACCTGGTAAAACTGCACCAACGGTTGCCACTGCTACTTTTTGACCTTGCGCGACATTCGGTGCCCCGCAAATAATTTGAACTGGTTCACCCTGACCAATATCAACCTGGCATTTGCTTAATTTATCAGCATTTGGATGCTGTACACGCTCAACAACGTGACCAACGACAACTCCTGTAATTCCTTCGTTAAGAACTTCTACACCCTCAACCTCAATCCCACTTTTTGTAATTTTTTCAGCTAACTCGTCAGCAGACACTCCGGATAAATCTACATAATCCTGGAGCCATTTATATGAAACGAACATATCGTGTTCCTCCTCCTACTCATGTTTTGCAAATTGCTTTATGAAACGTACATCATTCGTATAGAAATGACGAATATCATCGACGCCGTATTTCAACATGGCGATTCGCTCTGGGCCCATACCGAATGCAAAACCAGTGTATTTTTTAGAATCATAGCCAGCCATTTCAAGGACGTTTGGATGGACCATTCCTGCTCCAAGAATTTCAATCCAGCCTGTTTTCTTACAAACATTACAGCCATGTCCGCCGCAAATCATACAGGAAATGTCCATTTCTACAGATGGCTCTGTGAATGGGAAGAAACTTGGACGTAATCTAATTTCACGGTCTTCACCGAACATTTTCTTTGCAAAAACCTCTAATGTACCTTTTAAATCACTCATCCGAATATTCTCGCCGACAACAAGACCTTCAATTTGCATGAACTGGTGAGAGTGTGTCGCATCATCATTATCACGGCGGTACACTTTACCTGGGCAGATAATTTTGATTGGACCCTTCCCTTGGTTCTTTTCCATTGTCCGCGCCTGAACTGGCGATGTATGCGTGCGTAGTAAAATTTCATCTTTAATATAGAAGGAATCCTGCATATCACGAGCAGGGTGACCCTTCGGTAAATTCAACGCTTCAAAGTTATAATAATCCTGCTCAACTTCAGGACCTTCAGCCACCTGATAACCCATACCAATAAATAAATCTTCAATTTCTTCAATGATTCTTGTTAATGGATGGTGGTTTCCAACCTTAACTGGTCTACCTGGCAATGTAACATCAATTGATTCAGAGGCTAGTTTTTCTAAAACTGCAGCTTCTTCTAAATCCTTTTGTTTCGCTTCTAAAATTGTGGCAATGGCTTCACGGACTTCATTTGCTAGTGCTCCCATAATCGGGCGCTCTTCAGCTGAAAGTTTACCCATCCCACGCAGCACTTCAGTTATTGGACCTTTTTTACCTAAATAGGCAACACGAATGTCATTCAATTCTTTTAAGCTTGAAGACTGTTCAATTTTTTGAATAGCTTCTTGCTGCAATTCCTTTAATCGTTCTTGCATTTGGATTTCCTCCTTAATTTTTAATTAATCATGTTCGAATGAGGGAAAAAACAAAAAAACCCCATCCCTGGAAAGGGACGAGGTTTATAGTCGCGGTACCACCCTTGTAAACACGGTATGTAAAAAAACATTGTGTTCGCTTCATTCGGATAACGGCATAGGCCGGTGCACCTTTACATTTCTATTTGAAATGGTCCCGATGCCAACTCTGGAGGTGAACTTCTCCTATCCTTTCCATAAAAGTGCTTTCAGTCACGGCACTTTCTCCCTAAATGGTATTTGATATGATACTTTTCTCCGTCATCGTTTTTGTTATTTTCAATAATGTAGATTATTATATAATACTTTATCGATGGATTCAAACAAGTATGGTCTATTTTTTCAAAAAATATAACAAGATCCCCGTTGCGACTGCAACATTTAATGATTCACTCTTGCCGTAAATGGGAATATAAAGATTTGCAGTCGTTTTTGCCAGCAGATCTTTGTTTACACCATTTCCCTCGTTTCCAACAAGTAATGCATAGGATTCCCCTGTTGAAATATCAGTATATGCAGAAGCACCTTCAAGTGCTGTACCGTAAACAGAAATATTTTTTTCATTAAGCTTTTCTATCCATTCATGGAGGTCCCCTCTTATGATTGGCAGGTGAAAATGACTTCCCTGTGCGGACCGAAGAACCTTTGAATTATATACGTCTACGCTTCCTTTTCCAACAATCACAGCATCAATGCCGGCAGCATCTGCTGTGCGAATCATCGTTCCTAAATTCCCTGGATCCTGAACCGCATCGATGAGCAGATACGTCTTCGCATTTGGTACTTCTATTTGAACCTGATGGCAAACAGCATAAATTCCTTGTGGTGCCTCAGTGTCAGATAATGAATTTGAAATCTCCTCGGTTACAATGGTAACAGGTGTTTCCCCAGAATCCCACCGTGGCGGAAGACCTGTCTTATCGGAAACTATGATTTCTATAACACTGTCACCTTGTTTTAATGCTTCTTCTACTAAATGAAAGCCTTCTACTAAGAAAGTTCCGGATTTATCCCGTTCCTTTTTCGTTAACAGCTTTTTCCATTGTTTTACTTTTGGATTTTGAATGGACTCAATATGCTTCAACTTTGTACTCCTTCAGTGTTTTTTCTCATTATATCCCAAAAAAAATACATAATAAAACCTAATTTAGAAATCATATTAAAGAAATACAGGATTTAATAAGGAGTGTGTGATGATGAATTTAAATTTGCGAAATGCTATTATTCACAATGTTGCTGGTAACTCACAAGATGAATTAGAGGATACAATTGTAGATGCCATCCAAAATGGTGAAGAAAAAATGCTCCCAGGCTTAGGAGTATTATTTGAAGTCATCTGGAAAAATTCTTCTGAAGAAGAGAAAAAAGAAATGCTCACAACTCTTGAAAGCGGGTTAAAGTAATAAAGTTTAGAGCTGCCGATCAACCTCGGCAGCTCTTTTTTATATTTATTCAAATGTAATTTTATCAACCGTTTCACGGTCTAGACGCTTGATGACCTCAACAATCAGCTTAACCGCATTTTCGTAGTCATCACGGTGGAGCATAGCAGCATGTGAATGAATATATCGTGTGGCAATGGTAATCGCAAGAGAAGGAACACCATTATGAGTAATATGGATTGGACCAGCATCGGTGCCTCCACCAGGGATAGCGTCAAATTGATATGGAATATTCAATTCATCTGCCAAATTGGTAATGAAATCACGCAAGCCTTTATGAGCCACAAGGGTAGCATCGTATAAGATGATTTGTGGACCTTTCCCCATTTTACTCATTGCTTCTTTTTCAGATATTCCAGGTGTATCCCCGGCAATCCCTACATCTACTGCGAAGCCGATATCCGGGTTAATTTTGGATGCAGAAGTATGTGCACCGCGTGTGCCTACTTCTTCTTGGATGGTTCCAACACCGTACACAACGTTTGGATGCTCAACTCCCTGCAATTGCTTTAAAACATCAATTGCGATTGCACAGCCAATTCGGTTATCCCACGCTTTGGCTAATAACATTTTTTCATTGTTCATGACGGTAAATTCGAAATAAGGAACAACCATATCACCAGGGCGGACACCCCATTCTTGAGCTTCCTCACGGCTGCTTGCTCCGATATCAATAAACATATCTTTTATTTCAACTGGTTTCTTACGCGCTTCTGGAGATAAAATGTGCGGTGGCTTCGATCCAATAACACCAACCACCTCACCTTTTTTCGTAACGACCGTGACACGCTGAGCAAGCATGACCTGCGACCACCAGCCGCCAACTGTTTGAAAGCGAAGGAAACCTTTATCATCAATTTGTGTAACCATGAAGCCGACTTCGTCTAAATGGCCAGCCACCATAATTCTCGGGCCGTCCTCTTTCCCAACCTTCTTGGCGATCAAACTGCCAAGACCATCTGTTGTTACTTCATCAGCATATGGTGCTATGTATTTCTTCATAACTTCACGAACTTCCCTCTCGTTGCCGGGAATCCCTTTGGCGTCGGTTAAATCCTTTAACATCGTTAATGTTTCATCTAATTTTGCCATCAAATCGCCCCCTTTTATGTATGTTCGAACTTCATTATACAGTAATTTTTATGCTAATAGTTATTCTGCTGTCTTTGATAATTTACTTCATTTTTCGTAAAATATGCTTTTTCCATTTCTTCATAGGTTATTCCAAGCAGTGTACCCAGCTGTAAATAGGATTCAAGCAAAGTTTTAAAATCAATGTCATTCTTGCTTTCTTTAAATACATTTACTTTTTCATAAATCAAAATAAATTGCTCTGTAGTGTTCACTGTTGATGGTTCAATCTCAAGTGTGTAATCGAGGTTTTGAAACCCGCATTCGATACCAAGCGATAATATGAAATGGATTCCATCCACAAACTCCTCTAAAACCACACTTTTTTCCGAGGATGGCCTGATACTCCAAAACTTGAAACAGCGTGTTTCATTCGCCAATTCCCCCAGTTCCACCAGCAAGGCAAGAACCTTTCTGTTAAATAAATCTTCGTTCTGTAATGCATGCTTTTCTTCGATATGCTGATCCAATGCTTGCTGCATCCTAAATAATTTTTCTAATTGCATTTCTTGATCACTCCCTTTGCAAAATTATATCAAAGTATAGGAAGAATGAAACTTTTCTCTTCCTAATTCGTATAGTAAGAAAAAGGTATAGGAGGCAAAAACATGATTTGGCTGTTGCGCTTAGTGTTAGTATCCTTGTTCATATTCATCATTTTTGTAACAATTAAATTCCTCCTCAAACCAACCCGTAAATTAGAAACAGCACGAAAACACAAACGCTTTTTACTAGTAGATAATGAGGAGGTAATAAAGAATTTTCAACTTACCTACAATGGTGTCGTGTTTACGGGAGAAAAATACTTAGGGGCCACGAAAAACAGTATAGATGTTGTTTCCATTTCGCTTTCACCGGATCATACCACTTCCATTCAAGGAATGGCTAAAGAAGACTATTACTTTATTGAGAAAAAAATACATGAAAAATATCCAGTGGCCCAAATCAATTGGAAAAGCCCCATACATGAATTTTTGCATCAAAAATAGCCGCCTAACCAGCGGCTTTTTCTTTTGTTCTTTTAAAGAATTCCTTCCATTTGATAACATTTTGTTTCTCTCTCAATAGATATACGAGAAAAGTTAAACCAAGAAGAATCACAACGATAAAAGAAGGTGTAAAGGTAGAGATATACTCACCAAAGATCGTAAAGAAAAAAGCGATAGGAATATTAGTTATGAAAGAAGCCTTCATGTACTCTTTAAATCTTGGTTTTCTTTGTTTTAAGCAAAAGCTTAACAGGTGGTAGTGGACAAATGGAATAAGTCTTAAAATGGCAATTTGACCAACTGTAAGATTTCGATATTCTCCGAACCAACGATTTTTTATTTTTATAAGGCGCTCCTGTGTTTTCGGCATTCTATCAATAAAAGCATAGAAAAAGACGCTAACTCCCATTAAACCGATAACCGAATAAATAGTCCCCCACAATGTTCCAAATAGAACACCTCCAGCAATGACGACAACCGATACAGGAATAAATAAGAACGATCTTAGCAGATGAAATAAAACGAAAGCCAATGGAGCAAAAATCCCCCCAGCTTCCACCATAATTAACAGCAAAGACAAGTCCTCATTCATAAAACAAAGCCCCCTGGGTGTTAATCTTTCTTGATAGTTAAGCATATAGAATGGGCCATGCTGTTATGTCTATAAACTGTAAAAATAACCTAAAAGAATGATTTCTGCTAGTGCAAGTATGGGAAACCCAAATTTAAAGGATAAATGCTTCGTCTTATGTCGATATAGCTGCATCCCTGCAGTCGTACCAACCGCACCCCCAAATAGAGCAATCAGCCACAACGTCTTTTCGCTAATCCGGTATTGATGTTTTTTAGCACGATCTTTATCTACTTTCATCACAATCAAACCAATAAGATTCATTATGATATACGCACCAAAAATGATACTCATTTCCCCATCTCCCTTATAGAAAAAGCCATCCTCACAGTGGAGAATGGCTTTTAAATGATTACTTGTTTTGTTGTTGTTTTGCAACGTTTGCTAATTCAGCAAATGCGTTTGCATCACTTACTGCTAATTCAGCAAGCATCTTGCGGTTTACTTCGATACCAGCAAGCTTTAAGCCATGCATTAAACGGCTGTAAGAAAGACCGTTCATACGAGCTGCTGCGTTGATACGAGTAATCCAAAGTTTACGGAAGTCGCGCTTTTTCTGGCGACGATCACGGAATGCATACATTAAAGATTTCATAACCTGTTGGTTAGCTACTTTATATAATGTATGTTTTGAACCATAATAACCTTTTGCTAATTTAATAACTTTTTTACGACGCTTGCGCGTAACTGTACCGCCTTTTACACGTGGCATGTAATTTCCCTCCTATATAAATCGATCGCTCGAATTTACTTGATGTTTGTTAATAAGAAACGGATGCGTTTGAAATCGCCTTTAGAAACTACTGAAGCTTTACGAAGCTTACGCTTAGCTTTTGTAGATTTGTTTGCAAATAAGTGGCTAGTATATGCGTGAGAACGCTTCAGTTTACCAGAACCAGTTTTCTTGAAACGCTTTGCAGCGCCACGGTGAGTTTTCATTTTTGGCATTGGGATAGTCCTCCTTATTACTTTTCGTTTTTAGGTGCTAGAACGAGGAACATGCTTCGTCCATCCATTTTTGGATGAGATTCGATAGTTGCAACTTCCTTGCACTCAGTAGCAAAACGGTCTAATACACGTTGACCGATTTCTTTATGGGTAATCGCCCGGCCCTTGAAGCGGATAGAAGCTTTTACCTTGTCGCCTTTTTCCAAAAACTTAATCGCATTGCGAAGTTTTGTATTAAAGTCATGCTCATCAATTGTTGGGCTGAGCCGAACTTCTTTTGTAACAATAATCTTTTGATTCTTTCGAGCTTCTTTTTCTTTCTTTTGATTCTCGAATTTAAATTTGCCATAGTCCATAATTCGGGCTACCGGAGGTTTCGCATTTGGTGCAACTAGTACCAAATCAAGATTCACTCGTCCGGCAATCTCCAGCGCTTCAAATTTGGTTTTAATCCCCAATTGCTCGCCGTTTTGATCAATTAGGCGAACTTCGCGAGCGCGAATACCCTCATTTAACAACATGTCTTTGCTAATAATTAGCCACCTCCAAGGTTTTCACGAATACAACATCCGGGTCAAGAACATCTGACTTTTGCTGCATCGGCAAGTTATGAACAACTTTAGATTCTTTGTTTAAGCAAATAAAAAAGTGCGGATGAATACACCCACACTTTACGAAACAAAAGTAATAAACTAAATAGTTCACGTAAAACCTGCCAACTGCCAATTGCGTCAATCAGGTGAGAAGCGGGTGCTTCTTCTTTTCCCAAAACTAGTATTCAATTTTCCTTAGTAACTATAACATAACCAAAGACGTAATGTCAAACATGCATTTCATATGACAACGAAATTCATTTTATCAAGAAACGAAAAATTATTCAATAGAAATTTTTTCTTTTCAAAAAACAAAGGGAGAAAAATCTCCCTTTGTGATCATTTTAACCTCTTTTTACTTCTGCAAGTAATGACTCGAGGAATTGTCCAAATGGCTCTGTTACTGATTTTTGCTCTCCATATTTGCGGACGTTTACGGCATTTTCTTCAACTTCCTTGTCACCAACAACGAGCATATATGGAATTTTTTGCATTTGTGCTTCACGGATTTTATAGCCGATTTTTTCATCACGGCCATCTAATTCGACACGGAAGCCTTCATTCTGAAGTTGTTCCTGAACCTGCTTTGCATAATCAAAGTGTGCTCCTGGTGAAACAGGAATCACCTGTACCTGTACTGGTGCCAGCCAAGTTGGGAATGCTCCTTTGTATTCCTCAATTAAGAAGGCGACAAAGCGTTCCATTGTTGAAACGACTCCACGGTGGATAACCACTGGGCGGTGCTGCTTGCCGTCTTCACCAACATAAGTTAAATCAAATCTTTCTGGAAGCAAGAAATCTAATTGTACAGTAGAAAGAGTTTCCTCTTTACCTAAAGCTGTTTTTACTTGAACGTCCAGCTTAGGACCGTAGAAAGCTGCTTCTCCTTCAGCCTCATAATAATCAAGGCCAAGGTCATCCATCGCTTCCTTCAGCATACCCTGTGCTTTTTCCCACATTGCGTCATCATCAAAATACTTTTCAGTATCTTGGGGATCGCGGTAGGAAAGACGGAAGGAATAGTCATTAATGTTAAAGTCTTTATAAACCGCTAAAACAAGATTAACAACTCGTTTAAATTCGTCTTTAATTTGGTCCGGACGAACAAAAATATGGGCATCATTTAAAGTCATTCCGCGAACACGCTGAAGTCCTGATAAAGCTCCTGACATTTCGTAACGGTGCATTGTTCCAAGCTCAGCAATACGGATAGGCAGCTCACGATAGCTGTGGATTGCATTTTTGTACACCATCATATGATGCGGGCAGTTCATTGGACGAAGAACCAATTGCTCGTTATCCATATCCATTATCGGGAACATATCCTCCTGGTAATGATCCCAGTGACCCGAAGTTTTGTATAAATCCACGCTTCCCATGATTGGAGTATAGACATGGTCATAGCCAAGACGCTGCTCTTTATCCACGATGTATCGTTCAACAACCCGACGGATTGTTGCACCTTTTGGAAGCCATAATGGCAAGCCTTGACCAACTAATTGTGAACTAGTAAAGAGGTTCAATTCTTTCCCGATTTTACGGTGGTCACGCTCTTTCGCTTCTTCCAATAAGCGAAGGTGCTCTGCTAAGTCTTCTTTCTTGAAGAACGCAGTTCCGTATATACGCTGAAGCATTTTATTTTTACTGTCACCGCGCCAGTAAGCACCGGCAATGCTCAATAATTTGAATTCTTTAATTTTTCCAGTTGAAGGTACATGAACACCACGGCAAAGATCAGAGAACTCACCTTGCGCATAGATTGTCACAGTCTCTTCATCAGGAATCGCTTCAATCAGTTCAAGCTTGTAAGGATCACCCTCTGCTTTGAAATGCTGAATGGCTTCCGCACGGCTTACTTCTTTACGAACGATTTCAATGTTTTCATTGACGATTTTCGCCATTTCTTTTTCAATTCTTGGAAGGTCCTCTGGAGTAATGGATTCCTCAATGTCGATATCATAATAAAATCCACCTTCGATTACTGGTCCTACACCAAGGTTTACTTCTTTTCCATACAGCCTTTTAACCGCTTGCGCCATTAAGTGAGCTGTACTATGACGTAAAATCTCCAAAGCATCTTTTGAATCTGGGACAACGATTTCTATTGAACCGTCTTCTACGATTGGACGGCGAAGATCAAATAATTGACCATTCCATTTCCCAGCGATTGCTTTTTTCTTCAGTCCCGGGCTGATGGAAGCAGCAATATCTTCCGTTGTTGTTCCACGAGGGAACTCCTTTACTGCTCCATCTGGAAACGAAATCTTAACAACGTTTGACATGGTAACTCCTCCTTTTGAATGAAGCGTCCTATTAAAACGCTTTAGAAAAATAAAAAAACCCGTCCCTGGAAAAGGGACGAGTTTAATAAACACGTGGTTCCACCCAATTTTTCATTTTAAAAAAAGCTTAAAAATGACTTTAGGACAGGGTAACGGGCTGTTTCCCGTCAGGCGACTACTCACTTCAAAGAAGCGTTCACCGCTGAAGTTTAAAGGTGGTAAGCATTCAATCCGTGCTAGGAGGCTTTCAGCCAGGTCCTCCCTCTCTGGTAACCGTGAATAAATACTGTTGTCCTTATCATTACTTTTGCTTGATATATTGATGTCTAGCTTCAGCGCCTAGCCCCTCGAATCATAAGCCAATCGCTTCGAAAAGGCAAAGAACGCCTTCTGTCAGCGCTCGTCTTATGCTTGTCGGGTCTGGACAAGGCGCTTCAGCATTTCGGACTATGTACGTTATTATAATGATTCTATTTTGAAAAATCAATACACCAAGCACACAATTATTACAATATTTTTCAAGCACCGTTTTCGTTAGCGGTGTTTTTCTGTTGAATCCATTCTTTTGTATGCCGTAAACCTTTGTAAGACTTTATCAAGACTCTTTCTTCAAAGATGTTTTTAATGGTCCTGACAAGAGGCTCATCTGGATTTTTGGTATAAAGGTGAATGCTCTTTGGTGCGATAGATAATAAAGGTGCAATCGAAGCAGAATCTACATAAACCGGATGGTTAAACAAAAGCTTCCGGTCAATCATTCTCATCAACTCTCCCCTTTTGATCTCTTCAAATTGCTGATCAAAGAAAGTAATTTCCTCATCAAACAACAGATGCAGCGTATCCATTTTAGGCTCACGGCTTGCTAAAAAATCTCGTAATGTTTGTATAAACATTTGATATTCTTGCTCCATTTTATATTCATCGATCGATATTTCTACGTAACTCTCTAACATCTTCAAATAGGGACGCAATCGAAATTTAAGAAAGGAGTCAAACGAAAAAGAGACATCCTCCTTGAAAATTTCCTCAACTGCTTCTCTAATTTGAGGTTCTTCCGCATTTTCCTTAATAAAAACAGCCAGATCCTCCCGCTGACCTTCAAGAACAGAATAAATAATCTCCATAATGTGCTCCTGCTCTTCTGGATCCTCAAAAAAATATCGCTCTTGTAAAATAGCCCTAAACCAGTCATCACGCTTTATTATTATGATAAATTCATAAAATGCTTCTTTAACCTCTTCAAACCTAACCTTGCTTTCCGAAATTTTTACTATATGTCGATCTTCAAACAGAAGAATATCTTGATTATTTGAATGATATCGTAAGCACTTCAGCAAGTGATCATAAAATCTCTTCGCATCCATCCTGCTTCGGAAGATGATTTCTGCCAACCAAATCCCCCCTCTGACCCATACTCTGTTTTACTATTTATATGGGGGACTTGGCCAAAATAGAAGTTAAGACAGCCGTTATGCACCTATATTGTGAAAAAAAATATGGATTACCGAAAATGCATCGGTAATCCACTGTCATTTACACCTTAATCACGCCGATTTGGTCCATCAACCAATACTGGTTCACTTAAGCTTCGGATTCTTTCCATGATTCTCTTTGCTTTCATTTTTTCCTCTTCTCCACGCTGACTGTAGGTTAAATGGTGTTCAAGTCCTTGAAAGTCAAAATTAGAGGTAAAGAAGGTAGGAAGCTTTTCAAGCATTCTAAACTGAAGGATCGGGCCTAATACTTCATCCCTTGTCCAGCTAGAAACGGCTTCGGCACCGATATCATCAAGCATTAAGATTGGTTCTTTTTTTAGAGCTTCAATTTTTTCATTTAAGGTAGAATCACCAATTGCACTTTTCATTTCGCGCATCAGCTCGGGAACATAAACAATCATCGTTGAAATTTGCTTTTTCGCCAACTCGTTGGCTATGGCTCCTAATAAATATGATTTACCAACTCCAAACTTGCCATGTAGATATAATCCCTTTGGCTTTAGACCAGCCTCATAATTCATTAAAAAAGTGCCTGTCTTATCTGCTGCATCCATACGGCCCAAGTCACCTTCAAAATCCTCAAAGGTAGCTTCCAATATATCTCTTGGCACGTATAGACTTTTGATGAGCTTTTGATTCTTCTTTTGTTCATCCGCCATCACTTTTCTAGGGCAACGCTTATAAATCACGTCTATGGAGTTTCGTACCAGCACCAAATCAGGGTGATACCCTTTCATGAAATTTATACAGCCATCGAGACTTTCACAGTGATTACATTTTTTACTTTGCTGGGTGTACTCATAAAGCTTACTCATGCTTTTATCAATGGCAGCCGAATCGAGCTCATTTTGGTGTTCTGTCAGAAATGCATGAATATCGGGATGATTCAGTACTTGCTTCCGCTGCTCTTCATAGCGCTTCTGAAAGCTTTCATTTGATGCTAGACGCTTAAGTGTTCGATTTATCTTTTCCAATTACACTCACCCCCTATTTACGAAAGGCTTTTAGTTTTTCTTCAAATGCACGCTTTTTCGCTTCAAGCTCTGAGTTATCTTTAATGGAATCTTTAACACTTTCTTTCCCATTATCATCAAACCAATCAGGTAATACCTCTGTCCTAATAGGCTTTTGTTTCGTAGATTTTCCTGTCTTTTTGCTTTCTTTAAAGCTTCGCTCTTCTTTCCTTGCTGCTTCCATCGCTTCCTTAACACTCTTTATTTTAAGCCGAGCCCAATGGCTTGCAATGGATTCAACAAAGCCTTTTGTAAATTTCATGTCTGTTTTTCTAAGAACAACCTCAATCAATACATTTACAACACCAGGGGGAAGTTTGTATTTAATCATGACTTCCTCTAATATTTTTAAATTCGAAACAGAAGGCTCCACTCCACCCGATAGTTCTTTAAAAATAACGATTGGCGGTGTGGTTTCATAATAACGAATTAATTTTTCTTCCTGCGTTTTCGGTTCCGTCACTTGGACCTGATGGACAGCAGGCTGAGTTCTATTGATAAGACTCGGAAGTTGATCATAATTTTCAAATTGATACCAATCACGCGCACCTTTTCTAAGGTCGTCGATATCAATTTCATCATTTTCATTAATGGCCCCTAATATAAAGTTTTTCATTTCAATAGGGCTAATTCCATAAAGAAATGCAAGATTACTGATAACCTCTTTTACTTTTTTGGTAAGTGCTTTTTGAGGGACTAGTGATTCATTAAGACCCGCCATTAACATATCAAAATCAAAGGTATTAGTATCAATTTGAATTGGTTTTTGTTCCTGACGACCGATAAATTCTTGAGTGGATTCCGCCTCCAAGTCTTCTGCATGCTCTTGCATATACTGAAGACTGCCTGGAGTTGCTGATGCAAACACATCCTGGAAGGCTCTTGTTACTTCTAAATAGTCCTCTTCCATTGGCTTTTTTGGGATGGTAAAAAAACGTTTTAACCGCGAAAAGTGGTTTTTCCCGATTTTACGATATAAATAAATATTTAACATTCCATCAAGAAAGAATTGCTCTGGATTCAATGGTGGATGGATTTCATAAATAAACGAACGTCCACTTTCATCTGTTTTCACGTATGTTTTTAATAAGCCAATCCCCTCAAGCATCAACCTAGCTTCGTAGATATCTTTTAAGTTGACACTTAACAAATTCATTAATAAATGATGGGTGGAGGATTCAGACCAAAGTTTATTTTCTTCAAGCTCTGCCCATAGAGTCATATATAAGCTTAAACAAGTAGAGCCAATTAAGGGCTGATACAAAAAAGTCAGCACTTTGCGATCATATTCATGCAGCAATCCATTTGACGTAACAAGATAGCGGTCAATCGGAATCAATTCCTGCCAATGCTGCGCCATATCATTCACCCTTTAAAAAAAGTAATAAAGAGCCAAAGACTTTCTTTAGCTCTCTAGGATTTCTCCTTGTTTATCAGTTCCTTTAATTCCTGAATAAAAACGTTTATATCCTTAAATTGACGGTAAACTGAAGCAAAGCGCACATAAGCTACTTCATCAACATGTGCAAGCCTGTCCATGACCATTTCACCAATCAATTCACTTTTTATTTCTGATATTCCTTGACTGCGTAATTCCTTTTCTACCCCTTGGGTAATATCCTCTAATTCTTTTAAAGCAACAGGGCGCTTTTCACAAGCTTTAATTAAGCCTCTTAAGATCTTATCACGGCTGAATTCTTCCCTTGTACCTTCCTTCTTGACGACAATAAGTGGAATTTCTTCAATCTTCTCGAATGTTGTAAATCGATACCCACATTCTTCGCACTCACGTCTTCTTCGAGTTGCACGACCCTCATCTACCGGCCGGGAATCAAGCACACGTGTACCATAATTTTGACATGAAGGGCACTTCATTTGATCAACTCCCAAATCAATCCATTCATAAGTATAACATATCTATTCTTTATCTTATTAGAAAGAAAACGGTAACACAAGATGTATTATGAGCTTTTTCCGACTCTAACAAGAGTATGTAATTTGTTGATTCGCTCGTAGTAAGAAATAAGCCTTTTTCTTAAAATTGGATACAGTCCGATAGGTGAAAATTTTTCAGAAGAAATATTAAAGTCTACCGCCGTTTCCATTGGTCTCACAGTAACAACTGTAACGATTAAAAAACAAGAAATTGGTTTATTGATTTCAACTGCAATCTCCCCATGGTCTTTAGAAACAGTTGCGATTCGGCAATCCGCATCCTGTCTAAATGAATCTTCAATTGACTGAAATAACTGGTTGAAAGTTGCTTTATAATAATGGGTATTTAAGGAACTATCTTTTTGATGATCTGACGTTTCGACTTGTTTGCTGAAGCGAATAAATATATTCCTAAGTATAGACATGGTATCCTCCAATAAATTATCTTTTTTCTTAGTTTACAATACTTTGAGAAAAAAATAAAAAGAGGTGTACTATAAATACACCTCTCGTCGCTTTTTTATTTATAGAATATTATAGAACTTTTGCCTGTTTTACATGAACAGGTCCCATACCACGTGGAATTTCAATATTTTCACGTGTTTGCGCATTTAAGGCTTCCGCAATATAATCAGCTGCTACATTGGGATTAAGATCGCCACAAGTATATACATCAATGCTAGCATATCCATGCTCAGGGAAGCTGTGAATCGTTAAGTGAGATTCAGAAATAATAACAACACCGCTTACGCCTTGTGGTGCAAATTTATGAAATGCTACTTCGCGGATTTCCGCACCTGATTTCAGAGCTGCTTCGACAAAAGTTTGTTCAATAAAATTCATATCATTCAATTTTTCAAAATCGCATCCCCATAATTCAGAGATAACGTGACGTCCCATTGTTTCCATATTCATTTTTCCCCCTCTAAACATTTTCGCTGCATTCTTGAAATCTGAGTTATTGACGGTATCTTATAATTACCACGGGGGAAAGTTAGTCCAGAGAGGTCCTAACCCTTTAAGTAATTAATTGCTACCTAATTTCAAGAAGTTCACGATGACTAGTATACTAAGTTTATATTTTTTTTGCAACCTATCAATCTAAAATTTTTTTTAGTAATAGTGTTTAAAGGGCCTTTCTCCTCTAAAAAAAATCAAATTTCAAACTATAATATGAAATTGCAAATGAAAAAGCTACAAAAAAATGCTGTCAATTGACAGCATTTTTTGTTTTATCCAACTTTAACTTGATTTGAATTAGCCATTAGATGTGCGACATATAAGGTAAGATCGACGACACGGGAAGAATAGCCCCACTCGTTATCATACCATGCAAGCACTTTCACTTTTCTGTTACCCATTACCATGGTTGATAATCCATCAATGATAGCGGAGTATGGATTTGTATTGAAATCAACTGATACAAGCGGCTCCATAGTAAAGTCCAGGATACCGGTTAATGGACCATTTTTTGCCTCCATAAATGCCAGATTGATATCATCAACCGTAACATCTTGTTTCAAATCGACCACTAAATCTACTAGAGAAACATTTGGAGTAGGTACACGCAGTGACATTCCATGCAGCTTACCCTTTAACTGAGGTAATACCAGTGATAACGCTTTAGCAGCCCCAGTTGTTGTTGGGATGATAGATTGTCCACATGCTCTAGCTCTTCGCAAATCTTTATGTGGGTTATCGATGTTTCGTTGATCATTTGTATACGAGTGAATCGTCGTCATTAGACCATTTTCGATTCCAAACTTTTCATCCAGCACTTTTGCAACAGGTGCCAAACAGTTTGTAGTACAGGAAGCGTTGGAAATAACATCATGTTGCATGATATCGAGCTTTTCTTCGTTTACTCCCATAACAATCGTAATATCCTCATTTTTACCCGGTGCAGTAATAATTACCTTTTTCGCTCCTGCGTCTAAGTGTAGACTTGCTTTGTCTCGTGAGTTAAATTTTCCGGTTGCTTCGATAACCACATCAATATTTAACTCTTTCCATGGAAGCTGCTCAGGATTTCGATTATTTAATAATTTTACTCGTTTACCGTTTACAATTAGCTCTTCATCTAATGCAATGATATCCCCTTGAAATTGTCCATGAACCGTATCATATTTAATTAAATGAGCTAACGTTTCCGCTGGATAGCTCGCATTTATAGCAATAATATCAAGCTTATTTTCAAGGATCGCTTTTCTAAAAACCATCCTTCCAATTCTCCCAAAACCGTTTATTGCAATTCTCGCCTTCATTACACGGCCCCTTTCTTAATATGTTATACTTATTAACTTGTTTCTTCGTAATTAGTATAACATATTAAGGTGAATAAGTGATACATAAAGTGTGGAATTTTAAAAATGTTTTACAATTCAGATATGTAACAAAACTCCATGTCATTTGCTCAAGAACTTAACTTGCATCCTTTTCGGGCACAATCTAATCCTTATTCTCTCCATAAACAAAAAAAAGAAGGGTGCGCCCCCTTCTTGATTAAGTCAATTCTATTCCCCAGCTTTTTAAAACCTCAATTACCTGTTTTTTTGTTTCAGCGATAGACCCATTATTATTAATGACGGCATCGGCTAAAGGTACTTTTTCTGACAGGGGCATTTGTGACTTCACTCTTGCCTCTGCGTCCTCAGGTGAGAGATCATTGCGTTCCATCAGTCTTTTTAGCTGGATATCTTTATCCACATAAACAAGGAGCGTTTTTTCCACCATATGCGTTAGTTTACTTTCAAACAGCAGCGGTATATCGAGGACGATGACTTGTTCCCCGCTCACCTTTGCTGCCTCTACTTGATTATTCATCCTTTTTCGAACCTCAGGATGAACAATGCTATTTAAGAGTTGTCGTTTTTCAGCGTTATGAAAAATAATCGAACCGAGTTTCTGCCTATCAATTTCCTCGTTACTTAGTAAAATATCATGACCAAATTCAGTAACGATTTTTTGGTAGGCTGGTTCTCCTTTTTCAACAGCAAGGCGGGCTTCTACGTCTGCATCAATGACAGTGATGGCCAATTCTTTCAACATATTTGAAACAGTACTTTTTCCACTGGCTATTCCGCCTGTTAATCCGATTACTAGTGACATACTCTTATCCTTTCCACATTATCATAATTTCCAAATACCAATGATAATTAATAAAATCCCCGGTAAAAAGGTAAACTTTTGAACCCAACTAAATTTATGAAAAAAAGCACCGCTTCTTATTCCTAAAAGAAGAAATAGTGAACTCATAACAGCCACGCTGGCGGCCAAATAAAAGGGAGAGAATCCAAGCATAGCCGCACCAATTCCAGCACCAAATGCATCAATGGATAAAGCAAAACCAAGCATGAATGCCTCGATTCCAGTAATCGTACCCGAACGGTCAAAGTCCGCTGACATTGGTTTTCTTAAAATATTTATTGCAATCCCTAATGAGCGGATTTCAAAATTAATAATTAGCTTTTCATGTTCGAGTAGTACTGCATCTTTTTCCGGTCTAAAAAATTGATACATTACCCAGGCGCCGAGACCGATTAATATAAAGCCCCCAAGGCTTGCCGTGATATTGGGAGATAAGATTTTTTCTATTGCATGACCAATTGACACAGCAATCATTAAAGAGATTGCTGAACAGGTTGCAATAATGAGCACTGATTTAAGCGGCAGTACCATTTTCCTTAGTCCATACGTAAACCCTACGCTAAAGCTATCAAGACTGAGAGCAAAAGCCAGCAGGAGAAGTGAGAACAATTGAAACATGATGTCTAGGGCTCCTTCCGTCAATCACTACGATAGTATATGGGAGGAGCCTATCCTTTGTTATTAAATTGTCAATTCACTTCAATTTTTAAAGTTTTTGGCAGGTAGGACAATAATGAGTACCTCGTCCGCCTACAGTTGTTTTTTCTAATGGGGTTCCACACTTTTTGCATTCTTCCCCTTTACGACCGTAAGCAAATAATTCAAGCTGAAACATTCCAATTTCCCCTTGTGAGTTTACGTAGGAGCGAATGGTGCTTCCTCCTTTTTTAACCGCTTCATCTAATGTCTTAACAATTTCCTGATGCAGCAATGTTAATTCTGCTTCACTCAGAGAGTTTGCAATCCTTTCAGGATGAATTCCAGAACGGAACAGTGCCTCATCCACATAGATATTTCCAAGTCCAACAAAGACTTTTTGATCTAGGAGTGCAGGCTTCACCTTTCTGTTTGTCTTTTTCAGCTTCTCGGATAAATATTCCTTCGTGAAATCTTCTGAAAAAGGCTCTGGTCCAAGGTCGATAAGAGGAGGCTTTTGAAATTCCTCCCCTTTTTTAAATAAGTGCATCGTTCCGAATTTACGAACATCCCGATACCGTAATTCACTTCCATCGGTAAAATGAAAGATAACATGAGTATGTTTATCATACGGTTCTTCTTTTGGGTATAGCCCATATTTACCTTCCATCCTTAAATGGGAAACTAGGGCAAAGGTGTTAGTATAGATGATTAAAAACTTTCCTCTTCTGCCGATATCCTCAATTGATTCCCCTCTAAGGGCGTCAATGAATTGTTCAACCTCAACTGGATTTTTAATAATTTTCGCCCAGTGAACCGTTATATTCTCAATTTGTTTATGTGAAACAAGCTGTTTTAACGTCTTTCTTACGGTTTCAACTTCCGGTAGTTCTGGCATACAATTCCCCCTTATTTTGCGTCAAACCATGTTGGGCCATAGGAATAGTCTACTTTTAATGGCACTTTTAATTCGAGGGCATTCTCCATCACATCAGGCACTAATGTCTTGAGTGTTTCGATTTCTTCTTCTGGTGCTTCAAATATGAGTTCATCGTGCACTTGGAGAAGCAATCTTGTTTTTAACCCATAATCCTTCAACGCTTCAGCCATATCGATCATGGCTTTTTTAATAATATCGGCTGCACTTCCCTGTATCGGGGTGTTCATTGCCGTTCTTTCTGCAAAGCTTCTAATGTTAAAATTACGATGTGTAATCTCCGGGATATATCTTCTTCTTTGGAGAAGGGTAGCTACATAGCCTTTTTGTTTGGCAGAATGAATGATGTCATCCATATAATCCTTTACCCCTGGATAGCTGGCAAGATAGCGGTCAATAAACAGACTAGCTTCCTTGCGGGTAATTCCTAGGCTTTGGGAAAGACCATAATCACTAATTCCATAGACAATGCCAAAGTTAACGGCCTTTGCCTGTCGTCTCATATTGGATGTTACCTCGTCTGCATTAACATGGAATACATCCATCGCGGTTTTTGTGTGAATATCGAGGTCATCCTTAAACGCTTGAATCAGTTTTTCATCACCAGCGATGTCAGCCAGAACTCTGAGCTCGATTTGCGAATAATCAGCTGCAAAAATGATCCATCCTGGTTCTGATGGTACAAATGCTTGGCGAATTTTTCGTCCCTCTTCTAATCGAATCGGAATGTTCTGCAGGTTCGGATCTATGGAGCTTAATCTGCCTGTAGCTGTTAATGTCTGCTGATATCGCGTATGAACTTTACCCGTTTTTGGACTAATTACCTTGAGCAGACCTTCAATATAAGTGGACTGAAGCTTGCCTAATTGTCTGTAATTAAGAATATGCTCAATGATTTCATGGTCATTTGCTAATTTCTCTAATACATCCGCTGATGTTGAATAGCCCGTTTTCGTTTTCTTAAAGGTTGGCAGGTTTAGTTTTTCAAATAAAATCACACCTAATTGCTTGGTTGAATTAATATTGAACTTTTCACCAGCTAAATGATAAATGATGCCTTCGATTTCGATCAGCCTGTCATGAATTTCGCTGCCCATCCTTTGTAGACGTGCCCTATCAACCTTGATTCCGCAAGATTCCATATCAGCTAAAATGAGTGATAATGGCATTTCAAGCTCAGTAAACAATTCATATTGTTCATTTGTTTTTAACTCGTCTTCTAGTTTTTGTTTCAAGTCAAACATAGCAAGACTTTTTCGAACAAGGTGCTCAGCTACTTGTGTTGCTTCAGGTATTTTCCGCTTAGCCCCTTTTCCATAAAATGACTCATCTGATTGGAGATTAATCCCGTATTTTTTTCCGATCGTTGAAAGGTCATCGATCGATTCAGATGGATTGATAATATAGGAGGCCATTAACGTATCAAAATGAACCCCTTTTAAATGAATATCATACCTTCTTAAAGAAACCTCTGAACGCTTTGCATCGTAGACTGTTTTCTTTTTTGTTTCATCTTCAGCCCACTTTTTAAAGCTGTCCGACTTTATGGCTAATTCAGTTGGAAAATAATAATATCCCTTTTCATTTACAAGAGAAAAACCAATGATATCAGCGTAATGATAATTATCATCGAGCATTTCAACATAGAAATAATTATCACCTGCAAATAAATTATCGATTATCACATCAGGTGTGACAAACTCTATATCTTCAAGCTCAAGCTGCTCAGTACTTGACGTGTCTCCGCCCAGCTTTTCCAATAAGGAATGAAAGCCAAGCTCTTTATACAAAGTTACAACTTTTTCTCTTTCAAATCCCTCATAGGCAGCATTTTCTACTGATACTTCTACTGGTGCCTGTCTTTCAATTGTGGCAAGCTGCTTACTCATCACTGCTTGATCTTTAAATTCTTCAAGCTTTTCTTTTAACTTACTTCCAGTCATTTGATCGATGGAGGCAAGTAATTTCTCTAACGTTGAAAATTCCTTGAGCAGCTTAATCGCTGTTTTTTCGCCGACACCTGGTACGCCCGGTATATTATCTGAAGGGTCACCCATTAACCCCTTCATATCAATAATTTGCTCAGGAGTTAATCCATACTTTTCCATCACATGTGTTGGCGTATATTCCTCAATATCGGTAATCCCTTTACGCGTTATTCCAACTGTTGTATGTTCGGAGGAAAGTTGAGTTAAGTCTTTATCTCCTGATATTACCTTGATTTCATAACCCTCTTTTTCCGCTGATAATGATAGCGTTCCTATAATATCATCTGCCTCATAATTCTCAAGCTCATATCTCTGAATACCATATGCATCAAGAAGCTCACGAATAAAAGGGAATTGTTCGGATAATTCTGGAGGTGTTTTTTGCCTTCCTCCCTTATACTCACCAAAGGTTTTATGACGAAATGTTGTCTTCCCTGCATCAAAAGCCACCAGTATATGTGTTGGCTTTTCATCTTCGATAATCTTATTCAGCATCATGGTAAAACCGTATACTGCGTTTGTGTGTATGCCTTTATCATTATTAAGCAGGGGCAGTGCAAAGAATGCACGGTAAGCGATACTATTCCCGTCTATTAATACTAACTTTTTCTTTTCCATCCAATTACCCCTTTCAGGTTAATCCAAATATTTATGTAATTCGATGATAAACTCACTGCCCTCACCAAGGGTACTTTTTACCATAATGTTTCCATGATGTGCTTCAACTAAATGTTTTACGATTGCTAATCCTAGACCTGTCCCACCAGAGTCCCGGCTTCTTGCACGGTCAACACGATAAAATCGTTCAAAAATACGAGGAATTTCTTCCTTCTTAATTCCAACACCCGAGTCTTTCACATGGATTTTAACTGTTTTCTCGTGTTCAAAAAGTGATATATTTACATATCCTTGTGGCGGGGTATACAAGATTGCATTGCTTATTAAATTTATAAATACCTGCTTTAAGCGGTCATGGTCTCCTTGTATATATAATTCTTCCCTCTTGAACTCAAGTTCTAGACGAATATCCTTTGAAATTGCTTTTTTATTCAGCATGGTAATAACTTCTTTGATCAATTCATACAGATCAAAGTCCTGGATGTTCAACTTAAATTCCTGCTGCTCAATTTTTGAAAAATCGAGCAAATCTTGAATAAGCGATTGCATTCGTTCACTTTCTTTATTAATAATGGATAAAAAGGCTTCCAGGGTATCTTGATTGTTCATCGCACCATCTAACAACGTTTCAGAAAAACCTTTAATTGATGTGACGGGGGTTTTCAATTCATGTGATACATTGGCAACAAAATCTTTTCTCATTTGTTCAAGTTTTTTAATCTCAGTAATATCATGGAAAACGAGTAAAACCCCTTTCCACACATTGTTTATCCCAATAATCGGTATCCCATGAACATCAAAGTATTTTCTCTCGATACTTAATGGGAGAAGGAGATGTTTTCTGATTTTTTGTTCCGTCCTGAAAACATCTGCAATGATATTGCAAATTTCCTCTTGTTCAATTACTTCGTAATATAATTTATTTAAGGAATCGGAGGATTTCACCTGAAAGATATCAAAGTAACCCTTATTGATTAGATTTATGAACCCACGACTGTCAATTAACATTAATCCTGCACCCATATTTTCAATTAATGCACTTAGGCGGTCTTGCTGTATTTCTTGACCTTTACTCATTTCTTGAAGATTTTGGGCCAATACATTGATCGAAGTACTCAACATACTCGTTTCGTTTAATTCGTTACCTTCAATTCTAGCCCGGTAATTTCCTTTCGCTAGTTCAATGGCGACATTAGTAGCCGCTTCTATTGGCTTTGTATACCTTACAGTTATTCTATATCCAAGATAAATAAAAACAATAAACACTATCAATAAGCTAATTGACAGGATCCACCAAATTTGCCCGTATGCTTTTTTAAGCTCACTTATTTTCGTAAAAATGAACAAATATCCTTCTTTTTCATTTGCTTTTATAATCGGTTTCCAGGAATAGTGTAAGTCGTATTTCTCATGCTCAACAAGCTTCGTCTCATTTTTTGGTTTTTCCTTTAAGACCTCATTAATATTCTCTTTTATCCCATTTATATTAGAAGTGTTTTCCCCACTATCAAAAAGAATTTTACCTTTTGTATCTGTGAGAGCAAGTCTTACATTAAGCATACTGCTTATTTCCATTATCTCTTGTTGATTGATTGAGTTCACTCCACCGTTATTTTCAATAAACAAGCTAAGAAGATTGCTCTCTTTATCTAAACGTTCATTATATGTATCAAGGTAGTAGCTTTTAAAAAGCTGACCAAGTAAAATTCCCAATCCGATTAAACCGATTATGATTAAACTAATTAGTGCAAGAAGAAGCTTTGTGCGGAACTTGTTCATTCCCCCTTCGGCTCCTCAAGCTTATACCCTAATCCACGGACAGTTTTGATATAAGCAGGTTTCTTCGTGTCCTCTTCTATTTTTTCCCGCAAATGTGAAATGTGAACATCTACAATACGAGTATCGCCAGCAAATTCATAATTCCAAACAGCACTTAATAATTGGTCTCGAGTTAAAACGCGATTTTTATTTTGAGCCAAGTAGTGTAGTAGTTCATATTCCTTCAGGGTTAATTCCAATTGCTGATTTTTAAAATAAGCTTCATATTTATCCGGGAAAATTTGAAGGTTTCCGATTTCAATAACGTAACCAACCGTTTGGTCAACTTCATTATTAATGGTTTGTATTTGAACTCTTCTTAAAATTGCTTTTACTCGTGCAACCACTTCTCTTGGGCTAAAAGGCTTAATCATATAATCATCTGCACCAAGTTCCAGGCCCAATATTTTATCAAACTCATCATCTTTAGCTGTTAACATTAGGATTGGTGTCATGATTTTTTGTTGCCGCAGCTGCTTGCATACTTCGATTCCATCCATTTTTGGAAGCATTAGATCTAAAACAATAATATCAGGTATCATCGTTTCGGCTAATTGTTTGCCCGCTAAGCCATCCATTGCCGTGACTACTTCAAAACCGGCTTGTTCCAAATTATATTGAAGCAATGTTACAATTGATTGTTCATCGTCTACAACTAGTACCTTATTTTTCATAAAAACCTCCGAGAGTTTTATCTATTTCGTCACCTTCCTCCATTATAGTATAGAAATAATAAGAATACCCACTATCTAACTTGAGACAAAAAAAAAAGGAATGTGAAGTACATTCCTTCATGATATTAGAAATTATCTAAAACATCGGCATCCATTCCTCCTAAGCGATGAGGAGGGCAAACTTTTAGTTTCCCATTAATCACTACTTCGTCTTTTTCATTTGTTCCAACAACTGTAATCATCACGGTGTGATCATCATGATTAACTTCGACAACCTCTAACAACAACTGGACCGTTGCATAATGGTAAACTGGCTTAGAAAATTGGATATCTTGACTTAAAATATGACTTCCTGGTCCAGGTAAATACTTTGAAACAGCCGAAGTAATCATTCCTGTTAGCATAATACTTGGAACAATCGGTTTTTTGAAAGGTGTTTGTGAAGCATAATCATGCTGAATAAATAGAGGATTTGCATCATCGGTCAGCCCTAAATACAGAAGAATATCCTTATCTTCGATTTTTTCGGTTAAGGCTAGTTTTTCACCAACTGACATTTCTTTTATTTCTCTTCCTAATTTTCTTTTCTTCCCTAAAAGCATTTTTTACGCCCCTTTGTAAACGGTTTCATTTATAGTAGAAAAAAATTCGGGGAGCTGAACCCCCGAATTTTAATCATTTACACTAATACTTTCATTACATTTTGAACAGATTCAACTGATTTGTCTAAAGCTGCCTTCTCTTCAGCAGTTAGATCAAGCTCGATAACTTTTTCAATTCCGTTTGCACCAAGGATTGTTGGTACTCCAAGGTAAATACCTTCGTAACCAAATTCTCCCTCAAGGTAAGCGATTGAAGGAAGAACACGGCGTTGGTCTTTTAAGATAGCTTCACACATTTCAACAAGTGAGGCTGCTGGTGCATAATAAGCACTGCCGTTTCCTAAAAGGTTAACGATCTCTCCGCCACCTTTTCTAGTACGCTCTACAATCGCTTCTAAACGATCTTTAGGAATTAATGTTTCTAACGGAATACCACCAGCATAAGAATAACGAACAAGTGGAACCATATCGTCACCATGACCACCCAACACAAAGCCAGTAATGTCTTTTACTGAAAGATTTAATTCTTGAGCAACGAATGTGCGAAAACGCGCTGTATCAAGAACACCAGATTGCCCAATTACACGATTCTTAGGGAAACCAGATGTTTTGAATACTGTATAGGTCATTGCGTCAACTGGGTTGGTTAATACAAGAATTGTACAGTTTGGAGAGTACTTCACAATTTGCTCAGTTACACTCTTCATAACTTTTTGGTTTGTTTGAACTAAATCATCACGACTCATGCCTGGTTTACGAGCAATACCTGCTGTAATAACGACGATATCGGAATCACGAGTATCTTCGTAATTGGATGTACCAGTAATATTCGCATCAAAACCTTGAACAGGACTTGCTTCAAGCATATCCAATGCCTTACCTTTTGTAGGGTTTTCCATTTGAGGGACATCAACAAGAACGACATCGCCTAACTCTTTTTGTGCAAGTAAGAATGCAGTTGTAGCACCAGTGAAACCTCCGCCAATTACGGAAACCTTTTTACGCTTTAAAGACATTTTAAACTCTCCCCTTTGAAAGTATTATTGTCATTATTCGAAAGGGGCTGTTCGAAAACAGCCCTGATTATCCTTGTCAAGCTTCATCCTCTAGGTGCTTAAGCCTTCCAATTATTCCATATTCTTAATTAATTCATCTGCAAATTCAGATGTTTTTACTTCTGTTGCTCCGTCCATTAAACGAGCGAAGTCATAGGTGACTACTTTAGAAGCAATGGTTGTTTCAACTGATTTAATAACCATTTTTGCTGCTTCATTCCAGCCTAAGTGCTCAAGTAGTAATACACCTGATAGGATAACAGATGAAGGATTTACTTTATCTAGACCTGCGTATTTAGGTGCAGTACCATGTGTTGCTTCGAAAATAGCATGTCCAGTTTCATAGTTGATGTTTGCTCCAGGAGCGATACCAATTCCGCCTACTTGCGCTGCAAGAGCATCAGAAATAAAGTCACCGTTTAAGTTCATAGTTGCAACTACATCAAATTCACGTGGACGTGTAAGGATTTGCTGTAAGAAGATATCAGCAATTGCGTCTTTCACGATAATTTTTCCTGCTGATTCTGCATCAGCTTGCGCTTTGTTAGCTGCTTCAGAGCCTTCTTCAGCCTTAATGCGGTCATACTGAGCCCATGTAAAGACTTTATCACCAAATTCCTTTTCAGCAAGCTCATAACCCCAATTTTTGAAGGCACCTTCTGTGAATTTCATGATATTTCCTTTGTGTACGAGTGTAACTGATTTACGGCCTTCTTTGATCGCATAATTAATAGCTGCACGTACAAGGCGAGTTGTACCCTCTTCAGAAACAGGTTTAATACCGATACCAGAAGTTTCTGGGAATCTAATTTTGTTAACGCCCATTTCATTTTGAAGGAAGTCGATTACTTTCTTAACTGCTTCTGTGCCTTTTTCATATTCAATTCCAGCATAAATGTCTTCAGTATTTTCACGGAAGATTACCATATCAGTATCTTGTGGACGCTTAACTGGTGAAGGAACACCCTCAAACCATCTAACTGGACGTAAGCATACAAACAAATCTAATTCTTGGCGAAGAGCTACATTCAATGAACGAATTCCACCGCCAACAGGTGTAGTAAGTGGACCTTTAATCGCAATCAAATATTCGTTGATTAAATCAAGAGTTTCTTTTGGTAACCATTCACCAGTTTGGTTGAAAGCTTTTTCTCCAGCAAGAACTTCTTTCCAAACTAATTTACGCTCGCCTTTATAAGCTTTTTCTACTGCTGCGTTTAATACTCTCTCAGAAGCTGCCCAGATATCTGGTCCAATACCGTCACCTTCGATAAATGGGATAATTGGATTGTTTGGTACATTTAATACTCCGTTTGTTACTGTGATTTTTTCGCCTTGCATAGTTGTTCTCCTCCTATTATGTATCAATGGTATTTATCAATTGCCTTGTCCATAAAGAGATTGAATCCAAGGTTAAAGAATTGCAATCTTTAACCTTTTCATACAATCCTATTAGAACAATTTTTTTGAAAAAAGTAAAATTTTATTAACCTCTTTGGTTAATTGGAACATATGTCTGCAAGCCAGGACCTGTATATTCCGCACGTGGACGAATTAGACGGTTGTTATCATATTGTTCTAGTATATGAGCAAGCCATCCAGAAACCCTGCTGACTGCAAAGATTGGTGTAAATAAATCATGGTCAATGCCTAGGCTATGATACATAGACGCTGAGTAGAAATCAACGTTTGGCGGTAATTTCTTTTCGCCAGTAACGATGCTTTCGATTTTTTCAGACATTTCATACCAATGCGGCTCGCCTGTCAACTCGGTTAATTTTTTCGACATAGCTCTTAAATGCTTGGCACGAGGATCACCTAAGCGATAAACGCGGTGTCCAAATCCCATAATTTTTTCTTTTTTCTGAAGTTTTTCGCGAACATATGGCTCAACATTCTCAATGGTGCCAATTTCTTTAAGCATTTTCATTACTGCTTCATTTGCACCGCCATGTAGTGGTCCTTTAAGTGCTCCGATTGCAGCAGTTACGCCAGAATAAACATCTGATAAAGTAGCCACACAAACTCTTGCAGTAAATGTAGATGCATTCAGTTCGTGATCAGCATGCAATACAAGTGCCTTGTCTAAAGCGTTTACTGCGATTTCATCTGGCGCACTCCCAGTCAACATGTAAAGGAAGTTAGCAGCAAAACTTAAATCTGTTCTAGGTGCAATTGGATCAAGACCTTTTCTAACGCGTGCAAAAGTGGTTACAATTGCAGGCATTTTCGCTTGAAGTCGAATCGCCTTTTGATAGTTTGACTCTGAATCCATTATATCAGCTTCTTCGTCATAGAGACCCAATAAGGAAACAGCTGAACGAAGCGCAGCCATTGGATGAACCTTTTCAATTGGATACATCTTAAAGTGCTCTATTACTTCTTGTGGAAGTGCAGCATTTTCAGATAGCTGCTTTTTTAATTCTGCTAATTCAGGCGCTGTTGGTAATTTGCGGTGCCACAATAAATAAATTACTTCTTCAAAGCTAGCATTTTCAGCTAAATCATCGATGTCATAACCAACATAAGTTAACGTATCATCAATGATTGAACTGATGGAAGAAGTTGTTGCAACTACCCCTTCAAGACCTCGAGTTACTGTCATAGAAAATCTCTCCTTCTTATTCTAATTTCCCCATTACCCATTACCCATTTGTAAAAAGAAGTATTTTTATCAGCTGAAACCGTTTAACGGTCACGCAATGTTGAAGAAAATCTTCATTTCAAACATTGTTAATGAATTACTAGCGCCCTTTTTGTACAAATATCTAGATTGAGCGCTTGCTCGGGATAAATCCAACAAGCTAAATAACTTTTAATAAAAAAGTTATTTTACAAGTAATCTAGCATATTAATGTGACTTATGTAAAAAAGGATGCGCTTTCAAGTCCTATTATAAACAATTATCAGATTTTTGTGAACGAAAAGGGGCTGAAAAGTACAAAAAAAATATTATTTTACAAAATAACTAACTAAAAAATTTAATCATTTTCATGGCTGTATAGGCTATTCCCGCGCCGATAAGAGGACCTACAGCCACACCTTTGAAGATAGATACGGATAAAATTGTTCCAAGAACAAGCGCCGTTGTAATATGCGGATCATTTTCTAATAGAGATACCCCGCCCTTTGCTAATAAGGCTACGACCATACCTGAAATAAGCGCTACCCAAGCAAAAGGTGATTTAAATGCACTAGACAAATCTTTAAAGCCAATTTCACCCGAGGCAATCGGAGCTAAAACTGCTATTGTGATGACGGTAACTCCCCAATTAATCCCTTTACTCTGTATATAGGTGAAGGATTTTGATTCAAGTCCGCTTAATTTTAATAATAGTAAAACGACAATAGCAATCAACAATGAATTATTTTTAGCGATAATTCCAATGATCAAAAGCAGTAATAAGAACAATAATGGCTCATTAAACATTCACTTCATCCATCCTTTACTTAATATCTAGGCTGTGTTTAAGCAAATTCTTGATTTTGCACACTCTGTTGCTAGGAGCGGAAATCAACAGACAAGTTTAACACAGCCAAAATCATGCAGTATTGTACAAAAAATGATAAACTAAAGCTACCTATATAATCCTATAAGGAGGCATGTTATTGGATAAAAAGTATTTGTATCGAACGATGAGGTTCATTTTTGTGATTGGCATTGTCGTTCTCGCACTTCTATCATTTTATTATTTGTCAAAAGTGACCTATCCATTTCTAATTGCCTTAGTAATTGCATTTTTTATCAATCCAATTGTTAACATTTTTGAAAAAAAACTTCGAATGCCTCGCGGATTAGCGGTTTTTGTAGCTTTAATCATCATTTTTGCCTTTGTTGCGGGCTTGGTTACACTGTTAGTAGCTGAAATTGTTTCTGGAGCAAATTACTTAGCTCGAGTTGTACCAGAGCATTTGGATACATTAATCGGCTACATCGAAGAGTATATTACGGCTCAAATTATCCCTCTTTATAATCAACTAACCAGCATGTTTAATCAATTAGAAGATGGACAGCAAAACACCATTATCTCTAATATTCAAAATGTTGGTACCACCATTGGTACGACAGTTGGAAATTTCATACAAAATCTTTTCGGCAACATCCCTGTGATCCTATCATGGTTTCCAAATGCCGCAACTGTGTTAATTTTTTCTTTTTTAGCAACCTTTTTTATTAGTAAGGATTGGTACAGATTTTCACGTCTAAGCAGTCGCATTTTACCTGAGAAGGCTAAAACAAGTGGTAAAACTGTATTTGTCGATTTGCAGAAGGCTTTATTTGGTTTTCTAAAGGCTCAACTAACACTTATATCTATTACAACCGTTATTATTTTAATTGGGCTGCTTGTCCTCCGCGTAGATTATGCGATTACAATCGCCTTGATAACGGGTATAGTGGACATTATTCCATACCTAGGTACCGGAGCTGTTTTTGTACCATGGATTATTTATGAGGTCATTGCAGGGGATATAGGTCTGGCAATAGGATTAGGTGTGCTTTATTTACTTGTTATTGTTCAAAGACAAATTATGGAGCCTAAAATACTTTCATCCAATATTGGTCTTGATCCACTAGCCACCTTAATCGCCTTATTCGTCGGATTTAAATTAGTTGGCTTTCTAGGATTAATTTTAGGTCCTGTCACCCTCGTTATTATAAACACACTCTATCGTGCAAATGTATTTCACGATTTATGGACTTTTATTAAAGGGAAAGAAACTTAATACATAAAACGTCAACCTCCATCTGGAAGTTGACGTTTTTATTTAATAATTTTTATATTTCCTTTTTCAATCCTTTTACGTAAGGCACTTATCATTAGAAATTTGAAAGGCTTTCTAGATGGAGGAAACAACAATAAAAATCCGAATAAATCGGTTATAAACCCAGGAGTTAATAGAAGGGTTCCACCAATTAAAATACAAATGCCATCAAGGACAGACTCACCTGGAATTTGACCATAAGCAAGCTGTTCCTGTGCTCTTTTTATTGTCTGCAGACCTTCCCTCTTTGCCAAGTAGGCACCAACTACACCTGTAAGAATGATAAAAGCAATGGTCGGCAAAACGCCAATCGTTCTGCCTGATAACAGCAGGAATCCAATATCTATTGCGGGTATTACAATAATTAATAAAGCTAAATAGCGCATTTTTCTATCTCCTTCAAACCAGCTTGTATACATTATATACCCAATAGTTGAAATAATCCTTTTAAAAAGAAAAAAGAAGGGAATATCCCTCCTTTTCAATAATTAAAGGACACTGGCATGTCCGTTATATATAACACCTCTTGAGGCATCTACTGTGATTTCCTGACCATCTCTAAACAACTCAAGTGCATTTTCAACACCAACAATTACTGGAATACCAAGGTTAAGTCCAACTACAGCTGCATGGCTGGTTAAACCACCTTCCTGAGTTATGAGAGCAGCACATTTTTCGATGGCTGGTACCATATCACGGTCTGAACCTAACGTAACTAAAATGGAACCTGGCTTTACCTTCTCGATCGCTTCCTGAGCAGTATGGGCAATAACCACTTTACCGAAAGCAGATTTACGTCCAATTCCTTGTGCTCTTGTGATAATATCACCGACAACATGAATTTTCATCAAGTTAGTGGTTCCAGCTTCACCAACAGGCACACCAGCAGTGATAACTACTAAAGCGCCATGTTTAACGATTCCGCTGTTTACACTTTCTTCAACAGCACTATCCAGCATTTCGTCTGTAGAGCTGCAGATTCTTCCTAGCTGAGGATACACACCCCATACAAGTGCTAAACGACGGAAAACCTGCTCGTTTGCTGTAACAGCCACGATTGGTGCCTTTGTACGGTATTTTGATATCATTCTTGCCGTATGACCACTTTCAGTTGGTGTAATAATCGCATTCACATCTAGATTTAAAGCAGTATGTGCAACTGACTGACCAATTGCGTCAGTAAGATTGTGCTCTGAATCTTTACTGCGAGCCGATAAAATTTCTTTATGATCTAAAGCTTGTTCCGCTCTAGATGCAATATTATGCATTGTTTGCACGGCTTCAACTGGATATATCCCTGCAGCTGTTTCACCAGATAGCATTATCGCATCCGTACCATCAAATATTGCATTGGCAACATCACTAGCTTCTGCACGTGTTGGACGTGGATTGCGCTGCATAGAATCAAGCATTTGAGTAGCCGTAATAACAGGTTTACCATGCGTATTACACTTCTTGATTAACATTTTTTGCACAAGTGGTACTTCTTCAGCTGGTATTTCCACACCAAGATCGCCACGTGCCACCATTAAACCATCCGAAATTTCAAGGATTTCATCAATGTTATCGACGCCTTCTTGGTTTTCAATCTTAGGGATAATATGGATGTGTGTAGCCTGCTTTTCCTCTAATAGCTGACGAATTTCCAGCACGTCGCTGGCACGTCGTACAAAGGAAGCAGCAATAAAATCAACACCTTGCTCAATTCCAAAAATGATATCATTTGTATCCTTTTCTGTAATACCTGGAAGTTTTACCGATACTCCTGGAACGTTGACACCTTTTTTGTTCTTCAATGTTCCACTGTTAAGGATTTTTGTCTGAATTTCATTTTGTTCCTTATCAATATTAAGGACTTCAAGTCCAATTAGACCGTCATCCAATAATATTTTAGAGCCCACATGCACATCATCAATTAATCCTGGGTATGTAATTGAAAACTTTTCTGTGGTACCTTCTACTTCATTCATTGAAAGAATAATATTATCCCCTGATTTAAGTTCAATTGCTCCATTTACCATATTATTAGTGCGGATTTCTGGACCTTTTGTATCAAGTAGAATAGCAACAGTCTTACCTGTTAGTTTTGAGGCTTCACGAATATTTTGGATTCGCTGTCCATGCTCTTCGAAGTCACCATGGGAAAAATTCAAACGGGCAACATTCATCCCTGATTCGATTAATTGGGTTAATTTTTCTACACTTTCACTTGCAGGACCAATCGTACAGACGATTTTCGTTTTACGCAACATCTTTTGTTTCCTCCTATATTTAAACAGTACTTTTAGATAGATAATTCTTTTGAAAGTTTAACAAGGTCTAGGTCTAGCTTATGCTTTCTTTCTAAAGCTTCGACAATATCGTAATCAACAAGGCTATTTTTTTCAATCCCTACTGCACGTCCGCCCTTGCCCTCGATTAATAATTCTACTGCTCTTGCACCTAGCCGGCTTGCCAGCACTCGGTCTGCCGCTGTTGGCGATCCACCGCGTTGAATATGCCCAAGTACAGATACTCTTGTATCAAAGTTGGTTGCTTCTTTAAGCTGCTTGGCAAAATCATTGCCGTTGCAAACTCCTTCAGCCACGATAATGATGCTATGCTTTTTCCCACGTTCCTGCCCTTTACGAAGTCTATCTGTAACTTCAGCCATATCATAGCCTTCTTCAGGAATAAGAATGGTTTCTGCTCCACCAGCTAATCCAGCATACAAAGCTAGGTCTCCAGCGTCCCTTCCCATTACCTCAATCACAAAAGTTCTTTCATGAGATGTAGCGGTGTCACGGATTTTATCCAGAGCATCAATAACTGTATTTAAAGCCGTATCAAAACCAATGGTTACTTCCGTACCAGGAATATCATTATCGATTGTTCCAGGTACACCAATGCATGGATAACCATGTTGTGTTAAAGCTCTTGCACCACGATAAGAACCATCTCCACCAATGACAACAAGCCCTTCAATACCGTGTGCTTTTAACTGCTCAATTCCTTTTTGCTGTCCCTCTGGTGTTTTAAATTCTGGGCAGCGTGCAGTATGCAGCATGGTACCTCCGCGATGAATAATATCACCGACCGAGCCGAGCTCTAGTTTTTTTATATTTCCAGATATAAGTCCAGTATATCCACCATATATTCCATAGACCTCTACGTTGTGAAAAATAGCTTTTCGAACAACTGCTCGAATTGCGGGATTCATTCCTGGTGAGTCTCCACCACTTGTTAGAACACCAATTTTTTTCATTTCTACCACCTCATGTGATTTACTAAAATCGTATGTATATTTAAATATGAGTTTTCATTATACGTGTCCTGCATTTATTATTTACATAAAAGCCGGTAATATTTATAAAATACCATTAAAGAGACCCCTAAACAACTCAATCACATTAGTAAATTTAATAGACGGAATAATCGGTTAACTGGAAACGCTTAACCACAAAATGGAAACGTCATCATTTACACATATTGGCTATTTTTTGACACAAATGTGAAATGGAACAAAGTCCTATAAAAGAAAAACGTGCTCTGAAAGCACGTTTTAGATACTAATATAATCCTTTAAAAATGAGTATTCACCAATCGTTCTAAATCGATTATAGCGATCTGCCACAAGCTCCTCTTCTGATAGTTCTAGAAGTTCCTTTAAGGATTTCTTCAAGAAAATATTAATCGCCTCAGCTTGACCCTTAACGTCCTTATGTGCACCACCCTTGATTTCTGGGATAATATCATCAATGATGCCAAGTTCTTTCAGGTCAGGGGCCGTTATTTTCATGGACTCTGCTGCCTTCTTTGCAAGGGAAGAATCCTTCCATAAAATTGCAGCTGCCCCTTCAGGCGAAATAACGGAATAGGTTGAGTTTTCAAGCATATACATGCGATTACCAACTCCTAGTGCAAGTGCACCGCCACTTCCTCCTTCACCAATAACGATGCAAATAACTGGCACCTTTAGTCCGGCCATTTCAAATAGGTTACGAGCAATGGCTTCACTTTGTCCCCGTTCTTCTGCAGCTTTTCCTGGATAGGCTCCTTTTGTATCAATAAAACAAATAATTGGACGATTAAATTTATCCGCCTGCTTCATTAAGCGTAAAGCTTTTCGATAGCCTTCAGGGTGTGGCATTCCAAAGTTTCTGCGAATATTTTCTTTCGTATCTTTTCCTCTTTGATGACCAATGACCGTAACTGGCAGCCCTCGAAACTTAGCAACCCCGCCTACAATAGCTTCGTCGTCGCCAAATGATCTGTCACCATGACATTCAAAGAAACCGTCAAATAAGTTGGCAATATAATCTAATGTAGTCGGTCTATTTGGGTGTCTGGCAATTTGAACGCGATCCCATGGCTTGATATTGTCATATATATCTTTTTCGAGTTTTTCAAGTCGTAATTCTAATTTTTCAATTTCGGAAGATAAATCAACATCTGCAGTTTTTGTAAACTCTTTTAGTTCGGCAATTTTATTTCTTAATTGCACGACCGGGCGTTCAAATTCTAATTCCCCTACCATTCGAGCTCACCTCCTGGTTGATGAATTTCAAGTAAGTTTGTGATTTTATCGATTAAATCTTGACGAGAAATGATCGCGTCAAGCTGACCATGCTTCAATAGAAACTCTGCTGTTTGAAAGTCTTCAGGCAGTTCCTCACGAATGGATTGTTCGATTACTCTGCGACCCGCAAAACCTATTAATGCCCCTGGTTCTGCAAAGTTGTAGTCACCTAATGAGGCGAAGCTTGCAGAAACACCGCCAGTTGTTGGATGGGTCATAATTGAAATAATAAGACCGCCATTATCACTAAATCTCTTTAAAGCAACACTCGTTTTGGCCATTTGCATTAAGCTAAGAACGCCTTCTTGCATTCTGGCACCGCCTGAGGCAGTAAAAATGATAAATGGTACTGACATTTCATCGGCTTTTTCAATCGCACGGGTAATTTTTTCACCTACAACGGAACCCATACTTCCCATTCTAAAAGTAGAATCCATAATGGCTAAGACAATTTTATTACTATTAACACTTCCATAGCCAGTCACTACGGCTTCATTAATCTTCGTTTTTTGACGGTCTTTTTCTACCTTTTCCAGGTAATCTGGGAAGTTCAACGGGTTCTCAGAAACCATGTTTTCGTCTATCTCATTGAAGCTGTCTTCATCTAAAAAGCTAACAATACGCTCTTTTGCATTCATGGCATGGTGATATCCACAATGTAAACAAACCTTCAAATTTTTATTAAGTTCTTTTGTATACATAATCGTTTTACATGACGGACATTTCGTCATAATTCCTTCGGGTACATCATTTTTCGCAGCCTCAGTAGGAATCGTTGCATATTTTTTCTTTTTATTCGTATTTTTTGTAAAAAGCTCTTTAAGCAATTTGTCCAAACCTCCCTCGTTGGAAAAAATCTGCCAAACGGCAAGTTTTTATCATCTTATATTTGAAGTCTTTCCTTAAATAATGACAATTCAAACCTAACCTTTAAAAATTGGTCAGACCACCCAAACATTAAAAATGCCCACATCAAATTGGGCTTGATTGCTTGTCTAACACTATAAAGGAAAAACACTTCAAAATCTGTTAGTATTTGTCGGTTAAAATAGACAAATTTCTTAATTGCCGATATGCATATAATGTCTTTTTCTCATCTTTCGCAGCCAATGCTTCAATTAACATTAAAAAGCTATTTCGATTATACTCTACATTTTTTATATCCAGTGAATTGTAATAGTCTTTTAATATTAACCAGATTCTCGAAAACAAATAATTGTCTGCCATTTCAATAAGTTGATAAAAGAATTGATCATCATTTAATTGGTCGGCTTCAACCAAGCTCTTTAGCTTCAACAATTGCTCTTCATCAGCTCTATTAAGAACTAACCGAAGAAAATCCATTTCTATTAGGTTCTTTGTTTCAATCACATCTAATTTTGCTTTTTCATCTTGGAGAATAAAGGTACCAAGCAGCTGGACTAGTTGATTTCCACGAAAATCCCTGATATACGTTCCTTCACCGCGTCTCGTTTCAATTAACCCTAGCAGTTCTAATGCTCTTAAAGCTTCTCGAACCGAAGAGCGCCCGACATTCAGGCGCTCTGTCAATTCCCGTTCAGATGGGATTTTATCTCCAGATTTTAAATTATCTGCAGATATCATCTCTCTTAGATGTTTAACAATTTCTAGATATACTTTAGTATTTGTCACTAACGAATCACTCACTTTTACCAATAATAGCGAGCCTCATTGTTTTTTCTTTTACATCTTCAGGGTCAACTTTTAACCGGGCTACACCCGTTTCCATAGCCGCTTTTGCTACTGCCGCAGCAACTGCTGGAGCCACTCGCGGATCAAACGGTGCTGGGATGACATAATCCTCATTTAGTTCAGATTCATTTATTAAGCTGGCAATTGCCTCAACAGCTGCCACCTTCATTTTTTCGTTTATGTGTGTTGCACGAACATCTAGAGCTCCACGGAAAATCCCAGGGAAAGCTAGTACATTATTTACCTGGTTAGGAAAATCAGATCTTCCCGTACCAACCACTCTAGCTCCAGCTTCTTTTGCTACATGCGGCATAATTTCTGGAGTAGGGTTTGCCATTGCAAAGATGATTGCATCTTTATTCATTGAAGCAACCATTTCTTTTGTTAGTGCGCCTTCAACAGATACACCAATAAATACATCGGCACCTTTTATTACTTCTTCAAGGCTTCCGGTAAGATTCTCACGATTTGTGAATTTTGCTACTTCTGCCTTGACCTCATTCATACCTTGCGGGCGTCCTTCGTAAATGGCACCCTTCGTATCACACATAATAATATCTCTTACACCATAGCTGTATAATAATTTAATAATTGCAATTCCAGCCGCTCCAGCCCCATTAGCAACCACTTTAATTTCAGTTATTTTCTTGCCAATCAGCTTTAACGCATTTACAAGACCCGCAGCCGTAACAATAGCAGTACCATGTTGATCATCATGGAAAACAGGAATATTCGCTTCTTTTTTCAATCTTTCTTCAATGACAAAGCAATTTGGCGCGGCGATATCTTCAAGATTCACGCCTCCAAATGTTGGCTCAAGCAGTTTAACGGTTTCAATTATTTTTTCGACATCGGTAGTGTTTAAGCAAATTGGGAAGGCATCGACGCCAGCAAAGCTTTTGAACAATACTGCTTTACCTTCCATTACTGGAAGTGCAGCTTCTGGTCCAATATTTCCGAGACCTAAGACTGCTGTACCATCTGTCACTACAGCAACCATATTGCCTTTCATTGTGTATTCGTAAACTGTTTCTGGCTTTTCATAAATATCCTTACATGGTTCGGCAACGCCAGGAGAATACGCTAAACTTAGATCCTTTGCATTTCTTACAGGTACTTTTGATTTAGATTCTAGCTTTCCTTTGTTAATTCGATGCATGTGTAGTGCTTCTTCCCGTAAAGTCAAGATATTCCACCCCTTAAATTAGTACAAAAAGAAATCGTTAAATACCATTACTAGTCTGTTATTTAGTGGTCAGACCACACCCATCTCATTACCACTATAAACATATCTGGTAGAGTTGTAAAGAATTATTCTTTCAAAACAACATTATCATTTCCTAAAAATTCACACAATAAGTTCAATAGTTTACTGCTGGGATAAATCATGAATTCACTCCCCAGCCTAATGGTTTTTTTGCTGGTTTCATAATGTAATACAACTTTTGTTTTTCCAACATTTTCCTTAAACAATTGTTTTAATTGATTTTGCGAATGCTCGTCTTGTTTTCCATCGACTATTTTTAAATATAAAATGGATTCCTGCTTAGTCTTTGTGCTTAGCCATGTTTCCATTTCAGATACTTGTTGGATGATAAATTGAAGCTTACCTTCTCGTTCTTCCACTTTCCCAACCATCACTGCAAATTTCCCATGGTCTAGTAAGTGGGAATATTTCTTGTACACGACTGGAAATGCGACTGCTTCCATTTCACCGCTGGAATCACTTACATTCAAAAAGGCCATTGAATCCCCTTTTTTTGTACGAATTTTCCGTAAAGAAGTAATATACACACCAGCAACTGCTCGTTTATGTTCCGCTGTTAATTCAAACAATACAAATGCTCCAGCTTGTTTAAGTCTTTTTTCATAGATGGAGACTGGGTGATCCGAAAGGTAGAATCCAAGAGCCTCTTTTTCAAAAGAAAGCTTATCCTCTAGTCTAATAGGATCAACTAAGACGTATTTTGGCTTAAGTTGAAATTCATCAGGAAATAACTCAACTTGGCTTGATTCATCAACCTTAAATAATTGCGCATGCTCTAGCGCAACATCCAAACTTGCAAGCAAGACTGCACGGTCTTCGTTAAATTCATCGAAGCTTCCAGAATGTACGAGAACCTCGAGGGTTTTTCGATTGATTGCTTTTGAAGATACCCTTGTGCAAAAATCGAATAAATCCTCAAACTTTTTACTTTTCCTTGCTTGAAAAATTTCTTTTAATGCTGCAGCACCAACACTCTTAATCGCTGCAAGACTATAACGAATCCCTGTCTTCTCTACCTGAAAGGAAAATCCACTATAATTAATGGAAGGGGGCAGGATGTCAATATCCTTTTGTCTTGTTTCCAAGATATATTGAGCTATTTTTGTTTCATTCCCAATCGCCGATGTTAACAAACCAGCCATGAAATAAAGGGGATAATTTGCTTTTAAAAAGGCAAGCTGGTAAGCAATCATACTGTAGGCAACTGCATGGCTTCTATTAAAACCGTAATTCGCAAATCGTACAATTAAATCATAAATATCATTAGCCAGTGATACGTTATAACCTTTCTTTAAAGCACCTTGGACAAAATGGTTTCGCTCCTTGTCCAACACATCCTTTTGCTTTTTCCCTACCGCCCTCCGCAGTAAATCCGCTTCACCGAGAGAAAAACCAGCCATTGTTGAAGCAATTTGCATGATTTGTTCCTGGTATACAATGACTCCATATGTATTTTCCAGTATGGCTTTTAGATCTTCATGTGGGTATTCTACTGCCTGCCTTCCATGTTTCCGGTCAATAAAAAATGGGATATTCTCCATTGGTCCTGGACGATACAGGGCATTAACCGCAACAATATCTTCAAAGCGTGAAGGTTTCAAGCGGGATAATACCTTTCTCATCCCTTCAGATTCTAGCTGGAAAATACCGGTTGTCTCTCCCCTTGCTAACAGTTCGAATGTTTTTTCATCATTTAAAGGTATGGTTTTAATATCTACTTTTCTTCCGGCTTTCTTTTGAATAGAAGATAATATCGATTCGATTAAGGATAAATTTCTTAAACCAAGAAAATCCATTTTCAGTAAACCTATTTCTTCAAGATGCTCCATAGAATACTGAGTTAAATATACGTGATTATGTCCCTGTTGTATCGGAATTAACTCAATGAGTTGTTTCTCACTAATAACCACTCCTGCAGCATGTGTGGAGATGTGACGAGGCAATCCCTCTAGCTTTAACGCTGTTTCATAGAGCTTTCTATTTATTGGGCTTTCATCAATAAAAGCTCTAAGAGGCTGCGATTCTTTATAGGCGTTTTCAAGGTTTATGCCTAAGCGTGCTGGAATACGTCTTGATAGCTGTTCTAATTCCTTCGTATTCAATCCAAAGGCTCTGCCAACATCTCTTAGCGCTGCTTTAGCGGCAAGTGTTCCAAATGTTACGATTTGCGCTACATGTAATTCTCCGTACTTTTTTGCAACGTATTCGATCACTTCATCCCTACGATGATCAGGAAAATCTATATCAATATCTGGCATGGATATCCTTTCTGGATTTAAGAAGCGCTCGAATAATAAATGATGTGCTAGTGGGTCGACATCGGTTATATACAAAACGTAGGCGACAAGTGAACCAGCTGCAGATCCCCTTCCGGGCCCAGTCAAAATACCATGCTCACGGGCATATCTCATAAAATCCCAAACAATTAAAAAGTAGTTACTAAATTTCATGGAGTTAATGACCGATAATTCATAGGTCAATCGTTCAAAATGCTCTTGAGCAGGTGAAGCAAAGCGCTCCTTTAACCCTTTTTTACAGAGCATTTCTAAGTAATTCTCTGCTGGCTGTCCGTTCTCTGTCGGGAATTCAGGTAAATAGGTTTTGTTCAATTCGATATTTACCAAGCACCTTTTAGCGATTCTAATACTGTTTTCTAACGCTTCGGGCAATTCAGAAAATACTTCAATCATTTCTTTTGCTGTTTTTAAATAAAATTGATCGCTTTCTAGTCTTTCTCGGTGCTCATCTTGAAGTTTATCTCCATTTTTTATCGCTAATAGGCATTCATGAGCAAACATATCGTCTTGTTCTATGTAATGAACTCTATTTGTTGCCACCAATGGAATAGTAAGTTCTTCAGCAATCGTTTGAATCCTCTTTTGAACGATCGCTTCCTCCTCTAATTGATGGTTTTGGACAGCTAGGAAAAATGACTCATTGCCAAAGATCGACTGAAGTTTTTTAATTATTTCTATCGCTTCTTCTTGTTGATTGCTTAATAGATTTTGTTCAATCTCCCCTTCTATTCCTGGAGAAATGGCAATAAGTCCTTCTGCGTAATGTTTTAACCATTTAAAAGGGATACCGTTAGCCGCTTTTGTTTGGACAGCACTAGAAATTTTTAAAAGATTTTTAAATCCCTTTTCATTTTCAGCAAGTAAGACTAACGGGAATGCTTCTTCCTTCCTGTTTTCACTTTCTACATCAACGGTTAACCCCAAAATCGGTTGAATATTGTTTTTTAGACATAACTTATAAAATTCAATTGTTCCATACATAACATTTTTATCGGTTAATGCTATCGCTTTAAATCCTTTTTTCTTTGCATTATTAATCAATTCATGAACCGAGGCTGTGCTTGTTAACAAGCTGTATGCGCTATAAACATGAAGGTGAATAAAAGACATCTTGTCACCCCTTCCTATCAGGTTTCCTATTTTTATTATAGAGCCAAAAAGCAAAAAAGGAAAATATGTTCTTATTTTTTTAAAATCATTGTCTCTATTAACCTGGCTGTTGATTTCTGCTCCAGGCGCTTCGCTTTCCGCGGGTACTAACCGCCTCTTCGGCGCTTAAGCGCCTGCGGGGTCTCCCCTGCCCCGTCCTCCCGCAGGACATTGAATAAGCTTCATTGAATTATCACCGCACGAAGAAAATGCGATAGCATTTTCGAGAATCTCGCGCCTTCCGCACAAATCAACATAGTTACAAAATACTTTTAACAGGGCCATTATAAATCAACATAATCAAGAATATTTGTCCATATAAATGATACATAGGATATTTGAGTGAGGGCGGTTGAAGGTATGAAAGAAATTGGTTTTTTTCCTACGTTTATAGAAAGTTATTTTATTGCATTAGGAGTTATTCTTGGCGGTTCTTTGATTGGAGGAATCGCAGCCTTTCTGACGGGACAACCACCGCTGACAGCTGTTTACAGGCTGTCTACAGATCTAAGAATCTGGGCAATTGTTGCTGCAATTGGCGGGACATTTGATGCCGTCTATACCTTTGAGAGAGGGTTATTTAATGCCGAAACCCGGGACATTTTTAAGCAGCTCCTCATCATCCTTTCTGCCTTAGGCGGCGCTCAAACCGGTGCACTGATTATTAATTGGTTAACTCAGGAGTATATATCGTGAGAATTCCCCCCTATTATCGAAGACCTTCCTGGCAGCGTTTTTTTGCAGGGATGGCTATTGGCGGCGCAATCAGTTGGTGTATTTTTATTTATATTTTTGGTGTGTGGCAGGAGAAGCATACTGCATTAATTGATAAACAAAGTGAAGAAATCGTTGACTTAAGGGAAGAAAAGAAGATATGGCAGGAAGAATATAAAGAGATTAATAAACGAACGATTGAGCAGCTAACCATTCAAAAAATCAATGTAAAGATAACAAATTGGGAAAAATACAAGCTAGACTTACTAAGTGTTTCAGAAATTGAAGATTCCGTAAAAGATGATATAAGTATGATGATTGCTAAGGACATTGATACCGTCTATAAAAGCAAAGAATTAATCAAGAAAATCATTCAAAATAAACCCGTTAAAATAAATGACAAAAGGTATAAACTGCAGGTAAAGGAATTGGTCATCTTCACCACCCTCTCCATTCAACTTGAAATAGAATTCGAGAATTAAAAAGAATCGGCCTGCGCTTATGAGGCCGATTCTTTCATTATTGTTGATAGTTGTCACATACATCGCTAAGCTCTTTTATTACATGCTCTACCTCATCCCATGAATGGATAGATGCACCTGAGGCTAGTGGATGTCCCCCGCCTTTAAACTTTCTAGCAACCCCATTAATAACCGGACCCTTTGAACGTAGTCGTACCCTAATCTGGTCTTCCTCTTCTATGAAAAAAACCCACGCTTTGATACCTTTTACATCACCTAAAGTTCCTACAAGTAAGGAAGCCTCTGATGGCTCTGCACCATATTCATTCAATAGCTTCTTCGTTAGCATAACAGAAGCCACACCATTATTTTGCATTTCAAAATTTTGAAGAACGTAGCCATTCAATTTAATAATATTGGAATCAAGCTCGTACATTTTATTAAAGAGCTCGGTACGGGAAAAATTATAATGAATTAGTTCCCCTGCATATAAAAAGGTTTTGTCAGTAGTACTTGGAAACAGGAATCTCCCTGTATCTCCAACAATACCAGCAAATAAAAGCCTTGCAGCCGCATCATTTAATTTTAATCCTCGGTCCTTACCAAATAAATAGAATTCGTAAATCATCTCACTGCAAGAACTTGCGGTTGTATCCACCCACAGTAAATCCCCGTATGGATCCTCATTTGGATGATGGTCTATTTTTATTAGTTTATCGCCTAATGAATATCTTCTATCACAGATCCGTTCCTCATTAGCGGTATCACAAACTATAACTAAAGCACCTTTATACACTTCATCTTCAATGGAATCAAGACGGCGCATAAAATGGAGCGACCTTTCTTCTTTTCCAACAGCAAACACTTTTTTATCTGGAAAAGATGCTTTTAGTATTTCAACTAATCCGCATTGTGAACCATATGCATCCGGGTCTGGACGGACATGGCGATGGACGATTATTGTTTCATATTGTTCGATCATATCTAAAATTTTTTCATTCAATGTGATCACCTCTCAATTGATTTGAAGCAAAGGTAGTATTTTGTTAAAATAATATGTACAATTAACAAGAGAATTTTAGACTTGGGGGAAATTTAATGTCTGTTCTAGTGTTTTTTATTGTCATTCTATTTGCTTTCTATTTATTCTATAAAACCAAATACTTTAGAAGCAGCCGGCCAGTAGAAAAGAAATGGCTTGGTGCAAAATCGAATATATCACTTGGTTTATTTGTCACTTTATTTGGTATTAATCATTTATTCTTTATTTCACAAACGACTGTTACACTGATTGTATCCGTAATCTTTATTGTGTATGGCGGTGTATTTACTTGGGTTGGATTCAAAAAGTATAAACATTATCTCCCATTTGCCGCAGAAGAAGCAGAGAAATAGAAAAGCGGAAGCGCCTTGCCCAGGGAAAAATGCAGTTCAATTTTTCCTAGGGGCGACAGGCATAAGACGAGCCGGCAGGAAGGTTGTTCTTTAACCTTCTTGACGGATTGGCTTATGACCCGAGCCCCTAGGCGCTGTAGCTAGACAAGTTACAATGTTAAATAAATGATAGCCGCTTATCTTGAAGCGGCTTTTTCCTTGTTTTAATTCCGATCGATAAGCTGACACATCATCATTGCTTTACCTACTAGAATTCCATCGCTAAAGACCTCGACATCGACCTTTCCGAATTTACGGCCCACTTCAAGGACTCTCGGGTAGATTTCTATAAGACTTTCCATCTGAACAGGTTTTAAAAAGTAAATGGTCATATTCTCAACAACCAAATCTCCTTTTTTATAGCTTCGTAATATCCTGTTCGCAGCCTCTGAAACTATCGTGGTAAATACGCCATAAGAAATTGTACCGAGATGGTTTGTCATTTGCGGGGTTACCTCACAAGTATACACATCTTCCCCTTTTGCTCTTCCCCGCATTAAGACCATTTGATGGGTCACAATGTCATCAATTGTTTCTCCTACCTGTGGCTGACGTTGGTTCATTTGCAGTGCTTTTAATACATCCTGCCTGCTAATTATCCCTTCAAGATGGTTGGTGTCATCCACGACTGGAAGAACTTCTATGCCTTCCCAAACCATCATATGTGCTGTCGAGGCAACACTTGTTTTACCAGAAACAGTCATCGGCTGTTTAGTCATAATCTTTTCGATCGTGGTTTCAGTCTCCTGCCCCATGATATCTTTTGCTGTTACCATCCCTTGAATCTTCATGTTCTGATCCACCACAGGGTAACGGCTGTGGGTGGTTTCAAGATTTAAAGTATGCCACTTAGAAACCTTATCAGAAGTCTTCAAAAAATAGGTCTCTGTAAGCGGGGTTAGGATATCCTCAACCAGAATAATTTCTTTTTTAATTAACTGGTCATAGATGGCACGATTTATCATTGTAGCCACTGTAAAGGTATCATAACTGGTTGATATAATCGGCATTTCTAGACTATCTGCTAGTTTCTTGATATGGTCGTCAGTATCAAAGCCGCCGGTAATTAAAACAGCTGCTCCGGCCTTTAATGCAAGCTCCTGTGCCTGTGTACGATTCCCAACGATTAACAGGTTATCAGGACCTGTATATCGCATCATCGCCTCAAGTTTCATTGCACCGATAACAAATTTATTAAGTGTTTTATGCAAGCCAGTCTTCCCGCCTAAAACCTGACCCTCCACAATATTAACGACTTCTGCAAAGGTGAGCTTTTCAATATTCTCTTTTTTCTTCCGTTCAATCCTAATCGTGCCAACACGTTCGATTGTACTGACATAGCCTTTATTTTCAGCTTCCTTGATTGCTCTATAGGCTGTACCTTCACTAACAGTCATCGCCTTGGCGATTTGTCGTACGGATATTTTTTCCCCAACAGGAAGTTCATCAATATATTGTAGAATTTGTTCATGTTTTGTAGCCAAGACCTTCACCCATTTCTATAGCCCTTTAAGTATAAATTATCGATATATTATTTATACCATTATTTTGAATAATAAACCAACACAAAGGGAGCCGTTAATACTGGCCCCCTTTGTGCATGGTTATTAATAATATGAACGTGATTTTTTGTTAATTCGGAGTTGATGACGTTTTTTTACTGCTTTTTTTGGACTATATAACATGGCTGTAAGATTTCCTGCAATAACAATTATTGCAAACGCTAGCCAGGTTAGGGCAAAAGTCCCTTCCAGACCTTCTGCAAATACCGATAGTCTTGGTACAGCAAAATAAAGCATAAAACCACAAAGCAACAGGCAGAGTAAATACCGGTTTTTTTTCAATTCCTTTGTCTCCCTTCAAAACGAACTGCTTGTTTCACTTTATGCATAGAAGGGATAAAAAAGTATTATAATTCTATAAATTCTCCAGGCTCTAGGACTTTGCCATTTTTATTTTCAAGCATTTCAATAAATTGTTTAGGATCCTGCTTAATAGGTGGGAACGTATTGTAATGGATTGGAACTATTAATTTTGCCCCTAATAATTTTGCAGCATACGCTGCGTCCTCCGGTCCCATTGTAAAATTATCACCGATTGGCAAGAATGCTAAATCAATTGGATGTCTTTCTCCGATAAGCTTCATATCCGAAAATAAAGCCGTATCTCCGGCATGATAAATCGTTTTTCCCTCTGCCATAAATAGAATTCCAGCTGGCATGCCGCAATATATAATTTCATTATTTTCCGTTGTATAACTGGAGCCATGAAAAGCTTGTGTTAATTTGACTTTTCCAAAATCAAATTGATGTGCGCCGCCAATATGCATCGCATGAGTATTTACCCCTTGCCAGCCTAGGTATGTAGAAAGCTCATGATTGGCTATAACAAGCGCATTGTTTCTTTTAGCTAACTCAACCGTATCTCCGACGTGGTCATTGTGACCGTGAGTTAACATAATTACATCTGGGTTTACATCCTCCACTTTCAAGTCTGTTAATTGATTCCAAGTAATAAAAGGATCAATAATTATCTTTTTGCCATTGATTTGAATTTGAACAACCGAATGCCCGTGATAAGAAACTTTCATCTACCCATCTCCTCTATAAATTTTTTATAGTATGTACTTCCATATAAATTTCTAAATTCCTCCCTCATTTATATCCATAAATAGTTCTTTTTAGCACAACCTAAAAGCAGATTGTTTACACATGGCTGTAAAATTGATACGCTCAAGTAGGAATTTTTATTTAGGAGGTTGAAATAAATGAATCAACGATTACAAAAACTTCAAGCATGGATGAAGGAAAATGGGATTGATGTCAGCTTTATCAGTTCTTCTGAGAATGTATTTTATTTAAGCGAATTTTTCTCCAATCCCCACGAGCGTTTACTAGGTTTAGCAGTTTTCCAAGAAGAAGAGCCTTTCCTAGTTTGTCCGGGAATGGAAGTGAATGATGTCAAAAGGGCTGGTTGGAACCATGAAATCATCGGCTATAGTGATATCGAAAATCCATGGGATTTAGTACATACTTCGATCAATAAAAGAATAAAAGGAGTACGTAACGTCGCGATTGAAAAGGAACATATGAATGTGGACCGCTATGAACAGTTGTCCGTATTATTTTCGGGTGCTGCTTTTGTTTCCGCAGAAGAAAAATTAAGAAAGCTTCGTATGATTAAAGATGCGAAGGAATTAAAAATCATTGAAGAGGCTTGCGCTTTAGCTGATTATGCCATCGAAATCGGCTGCAGTGAAATTAAAGAGGGCAGAACAGAATTAGATGTATTAAATGCTGTTGAATATGCACTTAAGAAAAAAGGCGTAACGGAAATGTCATTTTCAACAATGGTCCTGACTGGTGCAAATGCTGCGTCCCCACATGGTAATCCTGGAGGCACAAAAATCCAAAAGGGTGATTTAGTATTATTTGATTTAGGTGTAGTGGTTGATCGCTATTGCTCTGACATCACAAGAACGGTTGCCTATGGTGATATAAATGATAAACAGAAAGAAATATACGATACCGTTTTAAAGGCACAGTTAGCAGCACTTGAGGCAAGTAAACCAGGTGTAACTGCTGCAGAGATTGACCTGACTGCGCGCAGAATCATCACTGATGCCGGATATGGTGAATTTTTCCCTCATCGTCTTGGTCACGGACTCGGAATCAGCGTTCACGAATATCCATCCATGACAGAAACAAATCAACTAGTTATTGAAGAAGGAATGGTTTATACCATTGAACCAGGTATTTATGTTCCTGGTGTTGCTGGTGTTAGAATTGAAGATGATGTGTATATAACAGAAGACGGCTCAAAACAACTAACAAAATTCCCGAAGGAACTGAAAATAATTAGATAGATTTTTTTACCATTGAACAAAAGAGATAAATGAAGTAATATACTAATACAAGCTGCGTTGCTCGTAGTGATAATAAAGTTTTAACCTTTAAGCTGTAAAAGGGAGTTTTACTATTGAAGCTAAAATGACAAGCCTCTGTCTATACGACATGGAGGACAAGCAGGAGGCTTTCTGCGAACACCCACTTTGAGGAGTGGTGGTTTAAAACTTTCTTATATAAGGTACGGCAAATGCGGCTATATAATGAATTTAACTGCCAGCTTCGTTTTGAAGCTGGCTTTATTTTTTCTACATAAAAAAGAAGAGAATCAATCTCATCCTTTCGTGTTCATATGTCCAAGTAATGTTTTTGTATCGGAGTAATGCAGACCATGTGCATCAGCCACTGCTTCATAGGTTACAAAGCCGCCAAGTGTATTGATACCATAAAGTAAGGCTTCATTCTCAAGGCATGCCTTTCTAAAACCTTTATTCGCAATTTGGATGGCATAAGGTACTGTCACATTTGTTAAAGCAATAGTTGAAGTTCTAGGTACTGCTCCAGGCATATTGGCAACCGCATAATGAACAACACCATGTTTAATGTAGGTTGGGTTATCGTGAGTAGTAATACGGTCAGTTGTTTCAAAAATCCCGCCTTGGTCGATGGCAATATCAACTACGACACTTCCTGGATTCATGGATTGAATCATTTCTTCTGTTACTAGTTTTGGAGCCTTAGCTCCAGGAATAAGTACCGCACCGATAACAACGTCTGAATCTTTCACAGCCTCAGCTATATTATACGGGTTAGAAATAAGTGTAGTCACTTCAAATCCAAAAATATCATCTAATTGACGCAGACGCTCTGGATTCAAGTCAATAATGGTGACTTTTGCCCCAAGTCCAATCGCCATTTTCGCAGCATTTGTTCCTGCTACACCGCCACCGATAATCGTAACGGTCCCTCTTTGTACACCAGGTACGCCAGAAAGAAGAATCCCTTTTCCTCCATGAACTTTTTCTAGAAATTGTGCCCCAATTTGCGCGGCCATTCTTCCCGCTACTTCACTCATCGGGGTTAATAAAGGTAATGATCTATTTGACAGTTGTACCGTTTCATAGGCAATTCCAACCACTTTTTTATTGATTAATGCTTTTGTTAGTTCTGGTTCTGGAGCTAAATGTAAGTATGTAAATAGAATTAACCCTTCACGGAAATATTGATATTCACTTGGCAGAGGTTCTTTAACCTTCATCACCATTTCCATTGACCAAGCTTCATAAGCCGTTTCTACTATTTTCGCACCCGCAGAAACATAATCTTCATCTGTGAAACCGGAACCTTGGCCAGCTCCTTTTTCAATAAAAACCTCATGACCAAATTTTAATATATTGAAAACCCCTGCTGGTGTCATCGCAACACGGTTTTCATTATTTTTTATCTCTTTAGGAACGCCGATCCGCATGTACTTACCTCCTAATAATCTCAGCATTAATAAAACAGGATGATTAAATTTCTATTTTCTTAGTAAAGCTGATGATGCATGTCCATTACTTTGAAAACAACTTCATTTTATCAAAAAAACCAACGATTCCCAAACTTTTTATTTTTTTACTTTGTACTTAGGAAATATCAGAAAGAGCCTTTCAGCATTTCTTAAAGGGTTCCGTTTTGAGGTGTTTTTCTAAAAATTTGTGCCGAAATGACAGTAGTTTTGATATTGGTAATGGCTTAAAAAAATGCAAAACTCGCCACAGTATGCGAGTTTTCTTTATTAGAAATACCGGATCCATATTAAACTAAAACACTCTATAGTTGAACAAGAACCTATCGCTCAGAATGATGGGCATTTGATACAGAAGAGCTGATCCTATCCAATTAACTCGAATTAGCATAAAGTTTGGTCCTTGTACAGGGTTGTATGTATGCACAGTCTTATATGATTATGAAAAGATAAGACCTGCGCTCTGTCAAAAATATTTGTTGCTTAAACTACAATAACTAATACCTCTTTTTCTTTACTCGTGTAGAACAGAGCAGCAGAGGACCTTCCGTGTAGGAGTTCATTTTTAAGCATAAAGAGAGGTTGCAGACCAACCTCTTTTGTCCTGATTACTAGGCTAATTGGAATGGTGCTTATTTTTTGCCAATGCAGACTTGATGGCCTTTTCAATTTCGCTATAGCTAGTGCAGCGGCAAATATTTGATTCAAGCCACTCTTTGATCATCGGATCATCCGCATCCGGTTTCTTCAGGATAAGGGAATGACAATTCATAATAAACCCAGGTGTGCAATAGCCGCATTGAAAAGCAAAATGTTCAACAAACGCCTGCTGAATCTGGGTATTTTTTAAGCCTTCAATCGTTGTAATTTGCTTCCCCGGCCCCTCTACGGCCATCATTAAACAAGATTTCATCGGCCAGCCGTCAACATTAATCGTACAAGCTCCACAATCCCTATTCAGACACCCTGGTTTTGCCCCTGTTAGACCAAGTTTCTCCCTGATTGTGTATAAAAGTGTGTCTCCCGTTCTAACGGTCACCGTGTGCATTTGATCATTTACGTTTAAATGAATCGTTTGGAGTTTCACACAATCACTTCCTTTCCCCTATATCCAACGCCCCTAGAACATCCTCGAGTAAATTTTGCAGAACGAACAGCCTGTATTCTGATGATCCCTCAACATCATTAAGAATCGGGCTGGGCATCTCGGCTAAAGTGCTTTGAATCCGCTCCTGTACAGATATTTCACGGTTATTTAACGGAGCCTCCATCTTCTTTGAACGAAACGGAAACGGGCAAAGGCCGCTGATGGCCGTCCGTATCTCTCCATCCATTTTTAAAGCGGCGACTGTAATTAATGGGTAACCTGTTTCCCATTGTTGCCGTCGTTTGATGCTGATAAAAGGAGCATGGATATATCGTTCATCTGTGGCCACCTGGATAAGAAACTCACCTTTTTTCAATTGCAGTTGCTCGTGGAAGATCTCATTAATTGGTTTTACTTTTACACCTTCCGGCCCAACAATCTCAATACTTACGATTCGTGCATGGGCATATGGACTGATAACAACTCTTCCGTATAGCTTTTTCGTCGTGTGGTAATCGTGTGTGTATTGTGCACGGCCTGTCACTTTGTCCTGCGCCTCTTTACGAATAATGCTTTTCCCGATAACCTCCATATCCATCCCTTCAATCCTTTTTTATATTTGTACAATTGGGAATTTTATGCTTGTCGCTAAAACTCATCACCTATATATATTCAGTACCTTTGAAAGAATAGAATGTTTTATTTCTAATGAACAAATTACAATAGGAAACCGTAATAACAATAATTATTATTTTTTATTTGCAATTTGAATTGTAATGTAACTAATGAACCTCATAATAAATATCATTGCTTAGTAATTTTATCCCCTCAAAATAAAAAATCGACCATGATGGTCGACTCTTGCCTTCATTGATTAAGCTGCTCCTGACGTTTCTTGGCTCTTATTAACGTGCTTTTACTTATACCCGTTATTTCCTCTACTTGCATGTATGAATTTGTTTCAAGTAGCTTTAGTGCATGATCTATTTGTGCCTTTTTAAATTTCTTCGGTCGACCCTCTCTGAAATCCTCACGCTTCCTAGCTGATGCTTTCCCTTCCCGAGTTCGTTCTACAATCATATTTCTTTCCATTTCAGCTACTGCTAACATGGTTTGGAGGAAGAATCGTCCCATTGTTGTATTTTCAAGTAATCCTACATTTAATACATGTACCATTACATTCTTTTTAAATAATTCCTCAACAACGTCAATTCCTTCTTTTATCAACCGAGGCTATACGTGCCCGTCCCAACAGCATATAAGACCATTCTGCCTGTTTATGCCAATGGAGTTCACGTACTCCGCCGGCCGTTAAGCTCATATTTACTCTAGCAAGAGTAGTCGCTATCGGAAGTTCCCTGGCGGTGATCTCCCGTGACCATCCCCCGTGATTTAATGTCATAGAAGTGTCTGAGAATGAGAATTTCAAGTTAGGAACTAATCCTGCATCTGTAATAGGTGGGACGAGCATATTCGGATTTTGAAGATCCCTAAGGATATTCCGAGGTCCTGAGTCTATCGTGCCAGCTCCATCACTACGGATAGGTTGTGGCACTTTGCCGTTCACTTGATTAATTGTTCGGATGTCCATCAAAATGCACCTCATTTATGGGATAGTTCAGGAAAAATCTTTTATCGTATTCTTATGAGTAGGGCAACGAATATGTGCCTATTTCAACCAACCTACTTTGTTAGCACAACAACAAAAGAGATTACCGCTTGCAGTCCCCCTCTTTAACTAGTTGACCTTTTTTCATTTGGTCTTAATATAACTTGGAAAAACTGGTCACCGACCTTCGGTTGTTTTGGAGATATACTATACTAATATTTTTTCACACTGAACTCTTTTTTGATACCTCCTAAGCCCAACATGCATAACTTTATAATAGTTCAAGAAAACAAGGAGTATTATAGTATGAATATTGTTTCTATAGGAAATGCAAAAGCATTATAAATTTTCTAAAATTGGAAGGGCAAAGGTTTGTATGACAGGAATTCAAAAAATAGGAAAATGGGGGAATCTTAATGAATATTAATGATGGCATTTCGCATAACTTGCACAAATCATCCAAACACTGTACCAACCCGTACTGCAAAAATCCAAATTGTAAATGTGGAGATCAATGTAAATGCACACCTAATAACCATTGTGGTAGTAAGGAAGCAAATCCGCCAAAAATAATTCTCACTAAATTTGTAGACGAACTTCCAATCCCACCTGTTTTAAAACCTCGATGGACAGATCAGTTACATACGTATTATGAAGTGAATATGACTGAATTTAAACAATCTCTCCATAGTGAGTTAAATGATACCACGGTATGGGGCTATGAAGGGGGCTATCCAGGTCCTACCATAGAAGTAGAGAAAGGTAAAATTGTATTTATCAAATGGATCAACAATCTTCCTGATAAGCACCTGTTTCCTGTAGATCATACGGTGCATGGTGCCCATATGGACGTACCGGAAGTACGGACGGTAGTACATGTACACGGAGCTTGTGTTGAATGGGAAAGCGATGGCTATCCAGAGGCTTGGTTTACAAGAGGATTCAAACAAGTCGGTCGATATTTTAGGAAACAAATCTATCGATATGATAATTGCGGTCATGATTCCACACTTTGGTATCATGACCATGCCCTAGGTATCACTAGGCTTAATGTTTATGCTGGATTGGCGGGATTCTATTTAATCAGAGATCAACGGGCACGCATCTTGAATTTACCAAGTGGGAAATACGAAATCCCTATTATGATACAAGACAAGACATTTAATAAAGATGGATCCCTTTATTACCCAAAGCAGCCAGATAAACCAATCCCGGAATTAGAAACGTCGATCATTCCTGAATTCGTGGGAAAAACGATTTTAGTGAATGGCAAAGTACATCCCTATTTAGAAGTGGAACCACGTAAATATCGATTTAGGTTGCTAAACGCAGCAAACACCCGTTTCTTTAGAATTAAACTTGGCTCAGGACAACTTATGTATCAAATTGCAACGGATGGAGGATTTATACAGCACCCGATAGGTGTAAAAGAAATTATGTTAGCACCTGCAGAACGAGCAGAGGTGATCATTGATTTTACCAATCTTGAGGGTAAGAATATTATCATGACAAACGATGCGCCTGCTCCATTTCCAACCGGAGATTCAGTTGATGAAAATACGGACACAGTGATGCAGTTTAGAGTAACTCATCCATTGTCTAATGTGGATACGAGTGCTATTCCGGCTTATATAATGCATGTTCCCAAAATAAATGAACAGTCAGCTTCCAAAATACGATACCTAACATTAAATGATAATATGGATAAGTACGGTCGTGAATTTATGTTATTGGATAATAAACAGTGGGATGCCCCCATCACTGAAAATCCAAAATTAGGATCAACTGAAATTTGGTATCTCATTAACTTAACTACGGATACACACCCTATTCATCTTCACTTAATTGATTTTCAAATCTTAGATAGGAGAAATTTCGATGTAGAAAAGTTTAACAAAGAGAAAATGATCCATTATACGGGTCCGGCGATTCCTCCGGAACCATACGAACGAGGATGGAAGGATACCGTTCGAGTTAATCCTAACCAGATTGCTAGAATTATCATGAAGTTTGGTCCTTATACCGGATTGTATGTATGGCACTGTCATATCTTGGAGCACGAGGATTATGAGATGATGAGACCGTTTATAGTTATCCGATAATAGACTGTGTTCTGTCAAATATAATTGCTTAAACACCTTTTTTAATTTAAAATAATGCCTTAGATTTTCCGGAAGTATAAAATTAATCTACTAAGAACATTGGGATTTAACACCCAATGTTCTTTACTTTATCAAGCTAACCTGACCCTTTGAAGCTTTTTTTATTGTTTATGGTGGAATGATAGGCCGTTTTGCCCCATTAAAACAACGATTTCCTGTACGGTTAGGAATCTACTTTTTTATCTTCTTTCACTAAAGTGGTAAGCCAGTCATAAATTAGATTATTAACCTGTAAAGGATGATTTTATATGTCTGGAATACCTTATCAAGTAGTAATTGATGTCGTGAACGGTGGTGTTGTCAATGTTGGTGGCGCTTTGTCTGTTTCTCCTAAAAACGCTGTGAAGACTATTCACGGTTCAGGTAGTAGCAATACAGGCATTGATATCATAACGATTAATGGAGTTAGTTCCAGTAATATTGCAGATACTGATACAGTGGATCAACCAATTTAACTGGAAACTAGGACCGCCGTCCTCTCCCCCTATGTTATTGGGTAAAGAAGCGGGCGAAGAAACAGCAATATGGTCGAACCGTTACTGAAAGCCCGTATAAGGCGAATACAGGCTTTTTTGTTTGCGGTAAAGTGAAAAGCTGCTATGCCGTGTATATATGGGGCCACATTTTAGGCAATCGCTAATTTTGTCTTATCAATAGGGTGATTGTCTAATCCATTCTTGTCTTTAGGAATATATATACGGAGTGATAAGTTTTTTCCTTCAGATATTTCAATAGGGTGGTAAAAAAATATGGGCTTTGGATGGGGCGGATACGGCTGTGGCGGTTATGGCTACGACGGTGGCTATACTGGAGGCAGCACTTTTGTTTTAATCGTAGTATTGTTCATCCTACTGATCATTATTGGGACTTCTTTTTTCTAAATTGTACGGAACAAAGGGCAGGTTAAGTTAATCTGTCCCTTTGTCATATAAACTTCTGAAATGAAAGAAGGATAATTACACATGGGGTTTTTTCGTGACGATTTTAGAAGAAGACGGTTTTTCCCCTTTGAATTCAAAAGAGAAAGAAGAAGAAGAAGACGTAGATTCTATTAAGCAAATGATTTAAACCGTATTTCCAGGAGATAAGGACTTGCGGCCATCAAAGGCAGCTATTCTTGTAGAGCTAAGAAGGTGGTTTAAGAAGGCTATTCTAGGACCTAAATGGGTCCTTTTTGTTTTGAGTAATCGAGCATCCAATTTGTGGATGCTTTATTATTTTGAAAAAAATTAGTCAATTCGAATTTTCATCTCACTTTAATGCCCTAGCCGTCTTGAAGACAATAACCGCTTCATTAACAATTGGATGTGCTTTATTACACATTGAAGATTACTTCCAAAACAGAAAATATACAGATTAAAACAAAAAGCCTCCAGAGTCTTTTAATATATATAAGGACAGATAGTTTCGAAAAATAACGCCTGGATCTTAGATTACTTGGTAATCATAGATACAGGCGTTATTTTTCAACACACATTCGTGTTCAACTAACAACTCTTTTTGCTGAACAAGCAACTTCTCTTATATTGCACATTTTCTTCGTACTACGCTAATTAATTTTATTGTTAAGGAACATATTAATTAAAAAGGGGTTGAGAACATGGATTTTCCAACAATACATACAAATTTTTGGGATGCAATAATTGCAGTCCCCGTAATAATGTTACTAACTCAACTAATAAAATTATTTTTGAAAGTACCAAGAAAATTTATACCCACAATTGCTCTTATATTAGGTTTAGGTATCTCAATTTTTATAAGTCACAGACATAATCTTGTAGCAGGCATTTTTATGGGCTGGTTTTATGGATATGCTGCCATAGGCTCATACGCTTCATTAAAAACAACCATTATGTCATTCCGACATAAAAATAACGATGATTAATTTTTGAAGGTTACTCCTAACTCACATCTGCATATTATTATTTGGAAAAAATCACAAAACGTCTCTCCTATATTAGACTACCTTAACTGAGGTAGTTTTTTCTATATAACGTATTATCGTAAAGAATTCTAATTGCAAAATGGCTACTTTAAACTATAAGGTCCAAGGGCAAGTTTCAATTTATCTTGTATTCAACAGGTGACCTATGCCGCAATATTTAAAACTCTCAGAAACCTTGATAAATAAAGAGAATGACGTATGCCAATTCATAAGTCATTTCTTGTGTCATTTATTAAGAAAGCACCCGAAAACGGAACCCTTTAAGCATTTCTGCAAAGCTCTTTTCATTCTTTTTATTAATACCACTGGTAGTACGGATCTCCATAATATGGATAAGGATCTCCATAATATGGATAAGGATATCCGTATCCGTATCCGTATCCATACCCTGGGGCTAATGCTGCCCCTAGTGCTAATCCTCCTAGGAATGGTAATCCAAAGCCAAAGCCAAATGGTCTACCAAATCCAAAACCAAAGCCTGGTCTTCCAAATCCAAACCCATGACCAAACCCACCAAACCCGTGACCAAACCTTTGATCGTAAGGATCCACTGACTCCAAATAATTAGGCATTTCTTGCATGTTAATTCCTCCTCATTTTTATTCCTTACACAAATAAAGGATATGCAGGATTAAAATGAGATTCTTGGGTAAATGTCTCTGTAGATGTAAAATTAATAGTCATATACATAGGAAAACTCGCCGATTGGCGAGTCCTAATAAACTATCCCTCTAAGTTCTGAACTCCATCCTTACTTACTCTTTCAGTTCCTTCGTTAATAAATCCGCTATTATACGAATTCATTATTTGTTCACTTACTTCATTAATCCCTTGTTCATCAAATTCAAATGAAAATGATTTGTTAGGATCCTGCTTTAACATCAGACCAATTCTCCCTTCATCAAAGATACACTCATTATTTTTCGAAAAATTGAAACATTTATCCCTAGAAATTATTGTATAATTTAGGTAAGGAGGGATTACAATGCGAGTTCAATATGACCATATTTTAGTTGCAATTGATGGTTCAAAAGAGTCAGAGCGGGCTTTAGAAAAATCGATTGAAATTGCTAAAAGAAACAATGCTAAATTGTTATTGGCGCATGTTATCGACACAAGGTCATTTCTATTAATTGATTCCTATGATCCAGATATTGCTGACCGAGCAAACAAACTTGCTATTGATATGCTTGAAAAATATCAAAACCAAGCATTAGAAGCTGGGGTTGCACACGTTCATTATGAAATTGAATACGGCTCGCCTAAAGTGAAAATCCCTAAGGAAATGGCTAAAAAGCACAAAATTGACTTAATTGTTTGCGGTGCTACTGGTATGAATGCCGTTGAAAGGTTCTTAATTGGCAGTGTCTCTGAACACATTACACGTTATGCCCCATGTGATGTCCTCATTGTCCGTTCACAAAAAAGCTCTTAAACTAAAATAAATTAAATCGTGAATGCTTTCTGGATGTGTTGTAAAATAGAAGAATAACTCGTCCAGGAGGCTATCACATGAAAGAATATTTTTCATTCGATCAACGACTTGGCATTTCAATTCCCAATCTAGAAATGGAATGGGCACAATATAGTGAGGAAACACAGCAGGTTATCTTGTTTCATTGGGAACAAATTCGTGGTTCCATCCCTGATCGAATTGCTGAGCTTGAAAATATTATTAATAAAAAGCAAGCACAACTTTCTGTAGAAAGTAACTTTAAAACCTCATGTGAATTAAATAGTGAAATAGCTGATCTGGCTTCCATCATTAATGATTTATGGCTGTGGTACAGAGCTAACCAAACAATGGCAGATAAAATGCACCAATAAGAAGTGCTCCCCTTTTTGAAGGGAGCACTTCATTCATTATTTAGTTGTTTATAAGTCTTTTTTAATTTCTCTCACTACATGACCAATCTCCGGCAGGATTAACTTATTCATAGCCAGCTTTACTGCTCCTGTAGAGCCAGGTGTAGAAAAGACACCCTTATTCTTAACTACTCCCGCAATAGCTCGTGAAAGAATAGCAGCTGAGCCAATATCCTCTTGATAGCTCAACATCCTAAATAATTCTCCAAAACCAATGATCTCCTTATCCAGCATACCTTGAACGGTTTCAATTGTTACATCGCGCTTTGCTATGCCAGTACCTCCATTTGTAAGAATGACATCAATATCATCATGCTCACAGCCATTTAAGATGGCCTCTTTTATTGGAGCCGCTTCATCCTTGACGATGACATAATCAACAATGGCATGCCCCGCTTGTTCGAGCATTTCCATCATCAGTTTGCCACTCTTATCTGTATCCTTATTTCTTGTATCACTTACGGTAATCACTTTACAATAGACGGTCTTTGGAGCTCCTTGCTTATGTTCCGTTGTACTCATCTTAAAATTCCTCTTTCTGATTAAGATATCGCAGCTGATAATATTTATGGGCGAATTCTGTTACTTTTCTCGTTAATTGATAATTAGTCCCTGCACCAATGGCAATACTGACCACCGGAATCCCTTGGATGAGCCTCTTGCGGAACAACGTTATAACCATTGCTTTTAGTAATTGTTGAATTGGCTGTTCTAGCCAGGTCACATCTGTAATTTCTTCGGCACCTTGATAAAAATAATGGTCACCGCTTGAATTCATTTCATTCATTAAGACCGACCATCCTTCTTTTTGTAGACGCGGAGGTAATGAGGCAGTATGAAAGACCCTTAAAGAACTCATCATCTCGTAAGGAGTATTCACCTCAAAACCATATGTCATGGCAATTAATTGTACTGCCCGTAAATTTATGACGGCCATTGCAGGAATATCTGTACCTAATAGAAGTGTTCCACCTGTACCTGCTAAACCACCCTGCGCAAATGAATAAAGACGATGTCGTGCAATTTGCTGCATAGCTATGTACTGTAACTGATCAATATCCAATTTTCTTAGATCCTCAATTTGGTGCAATTCCTTATTAAAAACACGGCCTGAAGATAGGATTCTTTCCTTTGCGTCCATCTGTATCTGAGAGCCCTGGATCATACCATGCAAATGGAACAACCAGCTATCAATAACTGAAAAAAATTGGCTTTGAACTTTTTCAGGTAATAAAGAGAAAGAACGCTCTAAATATTTTTCATACGTAAGCTGTAAATCATTTGCCTCGTAGTTTAATAACTGGTTCTCCCACTCCCTAATTTCATTCAATACCTCTGTTTCCCGTTCAGTTAATGGCATAGGTAATCCCTCCTCACTTCCATGTCTAGCTGCAGCGTCTAGGGGCTTGGGGTCATAAGCCCCTGTTCAAGACGCTTCCGCTTTTCTGTTCTATTTCCTTCCAGTATATCACAAAGAAATATACTTAAAAAACGTAAAAAGGCAAACCGTCTCTGGGACAGTCTGCCTTTTTATCATGGATTATTGTGCTAAACGAACAACGTCACGTGCGATCATTACTTCTTCATTTGTAGGGATGACAATTACTTTTACTGGTGAGTGTGGATAGTTAATAAACCTTTCCTCACCTCTTACTTTATTTAGAGCCGGATCCCAATAAACACCCATAAATTCTAAACCTTTTAGTACATTCTCACGAACTACATCACTATTTTCGCCTATTCCAGCTGTAAAGATAATGGCATCAACTCCATACATATGGGAAGCATATGAGCCAATATATTTATGAATGCGGTTGGCAAAAACGTCCAATGCTAGCTGAGCACGCTCATTGCCATTACTTGCTTCAATTTCAATATCTCTTAAATCACTTGAAAAACCAGAAACCCCTAACATTCCACTCTCTTTATTTAAGACATCAAGTACTTCTTCTGCTGTTTTATTTGTTTTTTCCATAATGTATGGAATTAACGCAGGGTCGATGTTGCCTGAACGTGTTCCCATCGTTACCCCTGCAAGAGGTGTAAAGCCCATAGAGGTATCAATTGATTTTCCACCCTCGATAGCAGCGATACTTGCTCCATTACCTAAATGACAGGATAGAAGGCGAAGCTGTTCTACCGGACGACCCAATAGTTCAGCCGCACGCTGAGAAACATATTTATGGCTCGTACCATGGAAGCCATATTTACGAATACCATATTTCTCATAGTATTCATATGGAAGGCTGTATAAATAGGAGCTTTCCGGCATCGTTTGATGGAAGGCTGTATCAAATACTGCTACAGCTGGCACGTTTGGAAGAACACCTTTGAAAGCCTTAATTCCTGTAACGTTTGCAGGGTTGTGCAGTGGTGCAAGCTCAGAAAGTTCTTCAATTTTATTAATTACCTCATCAGTAATCAGAACAGAGTCATTAAATGCCTCTCCACCATGAACGACACGATGTCCAATACCTTCAATCTCATTCAGGGATTGAATAATACCTAAAGTGGTTAATTTATCTAGCAGCATTTTTACTGCTACTTCGTGGTCTGGAATATTAGTTGTTTCCGTAATTTTTTCACCATTTACAGAAATGGTAAAAACTGAATCATTTAGACCAATTCTTTCAATAAGTCCTTTTGTTATAACTTCTTCAGTCGGCATTTCAAATAATTGAAACTTCAAAGAAGAACTGCCGGCATTAATTGCAATTATTTTAGACATTTCGTTTACCGCTCCTTTTATATAACAACATCGGTTCAAGAAGTCCTTTTTTTCGTACAAGGTTATTTTGCTCAAACAGACATCGTTTATTGCTCTCAACACCTCATTTAATCACTGTATATATTACATTTCAAGGAGTAAATTGGATGGAAGCGGTTACCACGCAAATGTAAATTTATTCACATTATTCTAATTGTTCATACCTACAAAAAAGCGATAAAACCGAGACTGTAACCGGTTTTATCGCTTATTATCTTGAAACCATTTTTCAACTTTTTTCAAAATATTGTCCATTTCAACAGCGTTGGAAAGGTTTGGTAAATTGACAAGTAAAGCTTGTTTCGGTGCGGCTATACCTTCACCCTTCTTTTGCAGTACTAAGATACTTTTCGCTGCATTTTTATTATTAAACATACTTAGTGGCAGTTGAAGTACCCCTTGAATAATAATTTCTTCTTTAAAGAATTCACGAAGCTGCTGTGCTTGGTCACTTTCAAATAGACCATTTGGTATGATAAAAAATAAATATCCTCCGTGCTTTGTGTGACGGACACTTTGCTCTATAAATAAATGATGAGCATAGGAGTGACCTTTATCCGCCTTTAATTGATAATCTGACGCCCGGACATCATTGGGATAAAAGCCTACTGGTAAATCAGCTATCACCGCATCTACCGGATCAATAAATAAAGGTTCAAGACTATCCTGATTAAAAAGCTCTATCGGATGCTCTTGTAAATTTGCATTTATATAGGCAAGTTTAATTAACAGGTCATCTATATCAATACCAATCGATTGTACATTTTTTTGCAATTGATTTAATACAGTTGTTAATAAATTTCCTGTTCCTATAGCCGGGTCTAGCAAGCGGAAGGAAGACTGCTTCATAAATTTATCCACTAGATAGCTAATTAACATTCCCACACTATCAGGCGTCATTTGATGGTTAGGCTGAACATTTTCTTTCATCCCTTTTAAGATGACGAGCTGATAGGCTTTTCGAATTTCTTCTTTTGTAAAATTGTCTAAATTGATTTCTTTGTATTGTTTCTCAAGTCTTTTAAAGGTTATTTCACTTACTTCATTCTGGAGAACAGAACCGTTAAATAAATTTTCTCCTGTTTCGGCTAATGCCTCTAAATATGTACATGATAGTTCTTCCTGTAAAACGAGAGCAGTTTCATTGAATAAAGTGAAAAGCTGCTCGACTGGAGCCATTTTCATACTGTACCTCCTAATACAAATAAATAAAAAGGCCTCATCCAATTGACGAGGCCTTCTATCGTCATTATTAATTACTTTGCATCCCTAGCTGCTTCCAATGCTGCTTCATAGTTCGGGTGATTTGTTGCCTCACTTACATATTCCACATAAGTAACAGTATCACTAGAATCGACAACAAATACGGCACGAGTCAATAATCGTAGTTCTTGAATCGCAACACCGAATGCTTCTCCAAAAGAAAGGTCACGATGGTCTGATAATGTTTGGACATTTTCAATACCGTTTGCTCCACACCAGCGTTTTTGCGCAAATGGCAAGTCCATGCTGATTGTTAAGATTTTTACATCTCCTAAGCTATTTGCTTCTTCATTAAAACGGCGTGTTTCTGCATCACACACTCCGGTGTCTAAAGAAGGAACGGCACTGATTAAACGAACCTGCCCTTTAGTACTTTCTAACGTTACAGGTGATAAATCATTTGCTAATACACTGAAATTAGGAGCTTTGTCGCCCACCTTTACTTCGTTACCTAGCAATGTTACTGGGTTCCCCTTAAAAGTTACGTTTGCCATTTTAACATCCTCCTTTTTCGTACGAACAAAAGCGATTTAATTACCGCCCTCATTACAATTATGTACAGTGTAAATATATCTTTTCAGAATTTTTTTTGCAATGATTTAGACTCCCTCATTCATGAAAAAAGTTAACCTCCCCTTATGTTCGGAAGATTAACTTTTGCACCTATATATCAAACTCTTGCTTAGGAGATTCGTTTTTTTTGGATTGCCCCGATCCCTGTTGCTCATTTTTCTTCGAGAACATTTGCTGAATCTTATCCACGGCTTGAGGTGCCATTTCTAAAATCTTCTCATAAAGATGGGTACTTTCGTCAAGATGAAGCATTTTTACTCCACTAGAATTAACAATTAAGAAAGCAATTGGAGTAATGGAGACTCCTCCACCGCTACCCCCGCCGAAAGGAAGCTTTGATTGACCTTGACTTTGACCTTGTTCCTGCTGACCCTTCGATTGCTGCGAAGAACCACCCTCTAGTTTAAACTCGCTTCCACCTGCAGCAAATCCAAAGCCAACTTTCGAGACGGTAAGAATGACGCTGCCATCAGGAGTTTCAACAGGATCACCAATGATCGTATTAACGTCGATCATTTCTTTTAAACTTTCCATTGCAGTTGTCATTAAACCTTGAATTGGATGTTCAGACATGGCTGTTTCCTCCTCTTTTACACAGTTTTAGTTTTTTCCTTCGAATAGGCAGTATTCATTTTGAGATTCGGGCGTCCGCCCTTCCAGAATTTAATAAGTTTTAATCCTGCTAAAATAGCATACCCGATACGAAACTGAAAAATACATGTGATTCTGGTTTGAATGATCGCCAATTGAAAATGGGGCGTTACCGATAATATCGGCATTTCCTTCATCCTTAAAAAGTTACTGAGCATACCCACGATACTCCCTTTAATGGTCCAAAGTACACCGGTAATGATGCCTGTATGTGCAGCATCACCTACTCCAACTAATGAATGCCATTCGAAATGCTTAATTATCGTTTTTTTCAAAAATTTACGAACGATGACACTCATATGAAAAACATGCTGCATCAATTCTCTTGCGTTGGTTAATTTTGTCATAATATAATCCTCTGTAATTTGTTCTACCTTTGTTTGGGATGTATATACGTTTGAATCTCCCATTTGAGTATTTCCCTTTACGACAATACTCGGCGAATTATCATCAATTTTTATTAGTGGGATATTCACTTTATATTTAATTAATCCAAACCAGATTCTAAACTCTATTTTTAAATCATCACTGTCATTATGATGAAAATAATTAAGACAGATTGTTAATTTCGAAAAAATGATTAGTAGAATTAGTAAAATAATTATGATGAGTGCTGTGTACAGCCAAACCAATTTTTTCACACCCTTTCAGCCTATTAGTATCACCTTAAGAGAAAAAAATAAACCCGCTAACGAGTCGTTAGCGGATCTTGAGTTTTATCGTTCGACATGGACAACAGAGGTGTCTGTAAATAGGTCGTGTAGACCTTGTTTCTTTGGCAAAAAAGCAACAAGGATATATCCTACAACCACTGTTGCAGAGATAAATCGACCAATCCATTCTCTAAAAAGAATTGTTCCCCATGATAATTTTTCACTCTTCAAATCAATTACTCTTATCCCAAATACCATTTTCCCAAGTGTTTGATTAAAATACTTTGTCATTAACACAAAATATAAATAAAATATGATTGCTGAAGCTATAGAAATAGGGGCAAACATATTAAATTCTAGTAACGGAATCTCAAGCATTCGAAATAGAGGCTTAACAATTAACCGCTCAATACTCCCTATAACAATCAAATCTAGCAGGTATGCCCAGAACCGCATCCAAAAACCAGCATACCGAATAGAGTTTTTATCAAGGTCATAAGTTGAAGTGGTAGAAAATTGCTCTTCATTTGGTACCAAATTTTCCTCAGCAATAGTTGTGCCTATGGTTTCTTCTGACTGAGTTAAGCTTTTTTGATTTTCATTTTCCATTTGTTGTCCCCCCTACTCTGCATATAGATACATTAGACGCGGAGAATTAGGTCTTGATAAAATTTCCATAAGTCCAGCCATCTCACTATCAGCTCCGATTAATTTTTGGACCTTTAAATTTAGCAGGGAACCAAATCCAATTGCATCAGTGTAGCGGACAACCTTAGCATCTTTTAACTTCTCCTCTTCCATCATCTGCTCGATCACATCTTCTAGGTACCCAAAACCATCAATTAAGTTTAGCTCTTTCGCTTGTCTTCCATCGTATATTCTTCCATCGGCTATCTTTTTCACCTGATCAGTTGTCATATTTCTGCCTTCTGAAATTACCTTAACAAACCCCTCATAAGAGTTGTCGATCATTTTTTGAAGGATTTGCCGTTCTTCTTCTGTCATTTGACGGGTTGGGCTCATGATATCTTTATATTGACCGCTTTTGATGGTTACAAAATCCACCCCATACTTATCAGCCAATCCTTCATAATTAATTCCTTGCATGATTACTCCAAGAGAACCTGTAAGAGTTTCTTCGCTTGCATAAATCTTTTTAGCAGGAGCAGCAATATAATAACCACCAGAGGCTGCCATGGAGCCCATTGAAACATAAACTGGTTTCTTTGTCTCCTTTTGAATTTCTACTAATTTATCATGAATTTCAGCACTTTCGACTACACCGCCACCAGGAGAGTTAACCTTAAGAATAACCCCTTTAATGGTATCATCATCTTTTATGTAATCTAATTTTTTCATAAATCCTTGATGATTGTATCCAGCAGCTTGAAATAAAGACTCTGCATCAGTTGTGTCCTGAATAACACCATCAACGTCCAGAACCACAATCTTTTTCATTTCATTTCCTTCTTGCACAATTTCCTCTGTAAAAGGCTGCTCCGTTGCTGCTAAAAGCTCACTTATATCGGTTTCAACACCCTTAAAAGCAAATGCAGATAAAAAATTAATCATGACAGATACAAAAAATAATGCCGCTGCAATTCCAAGAGCTGCCCAGCGTTTCCCATTCATGTAGAGAATCCTCCTATAATTCATATTAATTTCACTTACATAATTTAATATTGTTTCAAAATAATGCTAAAATTAAAGCAGACTATCTAAGTTTATCAAAAAATAAAAGCTTCATGAGTATTTTTTTCAAAATTTACAACCAAAATTTGGAGGGTATTATGACAAATAGACGTAATATTTACTTTTATCATCATTTAGATAAAGAAATGCTGGAAAAAGTCGGCAATTTAGATGAGTCCGCACAGCAGTACGGTTTAACGATTGTAAATGACCACCGCAACGCCAATATTATTGCAAGCATCGGTGATGATGGTACTTTCCTTCAGGCTGTCAGGAAGACCGGTTTTCGTGATGATGTACTTTATGGTGGTATCACAACAAAGGATAGTTTGAGTATGTATTGTGATTTCAAAATTAATGATTCCTCAAAAATGGTTGAGGCTGTTTCTAAAGTTGAGGCTGTTTCCAATGAGGATTTAAAGGTACGTCGTTATCCTATTATCGAAGTAATGGTAGACGGTCAAGGGATATTTCCATGCCTGAATGAGTTTAGTATTCGCTCATCCATCATTAAAACACTTGAATTAGATATTTTTATTGATGATCTACATTTTGAAACCTTTCGTGGAGATGGATTAATTGTCGCTACACCAACAGGTAGTACAGCTTACAATAAATCCGTTAATGGCGCAGTAGTAGACCCGTTAATACCGTGTATGCAGGTGAGTGAGGTTGCGTCTATTAATAATAACAAGTATCGTACATTGGGTGCTCCGTTTGTTATAGGGGGTAACCGTGCCCTTACACTGAAGGTTATTTCCGAAGGCAATGCGCATCCTACAATGGGCTTAGATAATGAGGCAATCAGCATTCGCCATGTTGATAAAATTCAAATTAGACTCAGTGATAAAAAAATCAAAACCCTAAAACTAAAAGACAATTCCTTCTGGGAAAAAGTTAAGAGGACTTTTTTATAAGGTAAAAAAGGCTGTCGAAAATTACGACAGCCTTTTTTGCCTTACTATTGTTTAATGGATTGTAATTCTTGTTGGCGAAGTTCAATTCGACGAATTTTACCTGAAGTTGTTTTTGGCAGTTCAGACAAGTATTCGATTTTTCTTGGATATTTATAAGGTGCAGTGAGTGTTTTAACATGCTCTTGAAGATTTTTTGTTAATTCAGGGTCATTTGCATCGACATCCTCTTTTAACACGACAAAAGCCTTTACAATAAAGCCGCGAATTTCATCAGGACTAGCCACAACCGCACATTCTTTTACAAATGGATGTTTTACAAGTGCATCCTCTACTTCGAAAGGACCAATGGTATAGCCTGAGCTGATAATGATATCATCACCGCGGCCTTCAAACCAAAAGTATCCATCTTCATCTCTTTTTGCCTTATCTCCTGTTATATAATAATCACCACGGAATTGCATGGCTGTTCTTTCTGGATCCTTATAATAATTTTTAAATAAGGCTGGTGTTTCCACGTGCACTGCAATGTCCCCAACCTCGCCTACTGAACAGATTTCACCATCTTCATTAATGATTTCTACCCGATTGCCTGGAGTTGGTTTTCCCATTGAACCAGATTTTAACTCCATTCCTTTTGTTATGCCAACCAGCAAGGTATTTTCTGTTTGCCCATAGCCGTCACGGACATCAATATTAAAATGTCTCCTAAAAGTATCAATAACCTCACGATTAAGTGGTTCCCCAGCGGATACTGCACTATGAAGATGAGGTAATTTGTATTCACCTAGGTTCTCTACTTTTGCCATTATCCGATATTCTGTTGGCGTACAGCAAAGGACATTAACGGAATATTTCTCTAGCAAGCTTAAATATTTTTGTGGCTCAAACTTGCCATTATATACTAGCCCTGTTCCTCCTGAACCAAGCACAGATAAAAATGGACTCCATATCCACTTTTGCCAGCCAGGCGCCGCCGTAGCCCAAACTGTATCACCATCTTCAATACATAGCCATTTTGGTGCAGCTGTTTTTAAATGTGCGAATGCCCATCCGTGTGTATGTACAACCCCTTTTGGATTACCGGTTGTTCCTGATGTATAGGATAAAAACGCCATATCTTCACGGAGTGTGTCAGCAAGTTCGAAATCTTGTGAAGCCGCTTTCATCTCTTCTTCTAAATAAATCCAGCTTTCCTGCTTTTCTCCAACCGAAAACTTCACAAGTGGTTGCGGACTTGTAATATTTTCAAATTGAACGACAAACGGGTAATAACTGACTACCGCTTTTACATCCCCATGTGAAATACGATATTGCAGGTCCTTTTCTCGCAGCATTTCTGAGCTTGGAATGACAACGAGTCCAGCTTTTAAAGCCGCTAAGTAAACAACATACGCTTCAATTAGTCTTGGAATGATAACAAGGACAACATCGCCTTTTTTAAGACCATTTTGTGTAAAAACATTTCCCGCTTGGTTCACCCTTTTTAATAATTCTTCATATGTAACCTGTTTTGTTTCACCTAATTCATTTTCCCATTTTAATGCTAATCTTTTTGGATCTTTTGCAAATTGTTCAACTTCCGATACAAGATTATACTTTTCTGGTGCAATAAATTCTTCGCGGTTCATGTTTCTCCCCCTCATTCGAAATAAATACTTCATCACAAATATTATTATACAAAATTATTCAAAAATTTAAAATTATTATATTAAAAAAAATACTTTTACAAATTAAAAAAAGAGTGGGAAAAATCCCACTCTCTGTAGCCATCTTATTCATTTTTATCGTGAAAATCCGCCGCCTAATTGAGACTCAGCCATTGCGACTAAACGCTTAGTGATTTCACCACCAACAGAACCGTTAGCGCGTGAAGTAGTATCCCCACCAAGTTGTACACCAAATTCAGTAGCAATTTCGTATTTCATTTGAGAAAGAGCTTGCTCTACACCAGGTACAAGTAATTGATTTGAGTTGTTGTTATTAGCCATGTGATATCACCTCCTTGTGAGTATAGAATGTGTAGAATCACATGGCTATATTCCATTTTAAAATTGGTAATTGTTCACAAATATTTAACAAATTCTTTAGAATTAAAATAAATCATCGAATTCTGAGCCTGGTTTGCTGTCGGGTTTAATTGTAAGTGTTTCTGTTCCCTGGATGGCTTCCTGAATCAAATGTTCAAAATCAAAGAAACTTTCGTAGTGCATGACTTTTTCCCTTTTCGGCTTTGTTTTTGGTGAAGAAGGAACAAAAATCGTACAGCAATCCTCAAAAGGTCTTATAGAAATATCATAGGTATCAATGTCTTTGGCTATTTTAATAATATCATTTTTGTCCATTGTCAGTAGTGGCCTTAGGATAGGCGTATTCGTTACTTCATTGATTGCGAACATGCTTTCCAATGTTTGACTGGCAACCTGCCCAAGATTATCTCCGGTAATAATTGCAAGAGCTTCCTGTTTTTTTCTAATCTCATCAGTAATTCGAAGCATGAATCTTCTTGTCGATGTCATCGAATAATTTTCAGGAATTTGTTCTTTTATTGTTTGCTGTATGGCAGTAAACGGGACAATATGAAGCTTCATTGAGCCAAAAATTTCAGCTTGCTTTTTGGCTAAATCAATTACTTTCTCCTTGGATCTTTCACTTGTATATGGTGGACTAAAAAAATGCACAGCTTCTATTTCTACCCCGCGTTTCATGGTCAAATAGCCTGCTACCGGACTATCAATTCCTCCTGAGAGCATTAACATCGCTTTTCCACTTGAACCAACAGGTAACCCGCCTGCACCTAAAATGTTCTCACATGACATATAAATTGCGTCACTTCGAACCTCAATTTTTAAATTAATATCTGGATTTTTCACATCAACCTTTATTCCAGGGATATTTTCTAAAATATGACCACCAAAAGTATGGTTGATACCCTCAGTATCCAATTCAAAAGATTTATCAGACCGTTTAGGAGTTATTTTAAAGGTTTGCCCCTCTTTGTATAGTCTTTTAACTAATGAAAGTGCAGCAACTTTCATTTGTTCAATATCCCTCTTCACTTTTATCGCAGGACTAAAGGATTGGATACCAAATATATTTTTTAATGCCTTATTGATTTCTTGGGCATTCTCACCATTTAATAATACATACATTCGATCTCGCTCAGCCCGTATTTTAATCTTTGGAAAGGGAGCCAGCGCAATTCGAACACTCTTCCGTAACTTGTCTACAAACTTATTTCGATTCCTGCCTTTGGTGGAGATTTCACCATAGCGAATCAGTATATGATCATAATTCATATTATTTCATAACCTTTCTTAATTGTTTGGCAGCTTCTTCGATTGCCACAATTACTTTTTCTGCCTCATCTTCAGTATTATCATACGATAAGCTTATTCTAAAAGCACTGTCAGCCAAATCATCAGGAACCCCCATCGCTAAGAGTGTCTGACTTGGTAATTGTTTCTTAGAAGAACAGGCACTTGTTGTCGATAAATAGATTCCTTTTTGCTCTAAAGTATGAATTAAAACTTCTGCTTTAACTCCTTTGATTGAAAAGTTTAGAATATGGGGGGCAGAATTTTCTAGCGGCGTATTGATCGAAAGGTCATCTATCCTGCTTAACCCTGTTCTTAAAAGTGATTTAACCCGTTTCATTCTTTCTAAATCTAATTCACTTCTAGCTAACGTCATCCTTAGAGCCTTTGCCATAGCGACAGCACCTGCTACATTTTCCGTACCACTTCTAACTTTCCATTCTTGGTTTCCGCCCGAAAGGAGCGGGTCCAATCTAACACCTTCTCTAATAAAAAGCGCACCAGTCCCCTTTAATCCATGAAACTTATGTGCTGAAAATGAACATAAATCCACACCATTTTCAATTAAATTTACTGGAACTTTTCCGACCGCTTGTACAGCATCTACATGAAAGAGAATGGTCGGATAATGCTTCAAGAGTTTTCCAATTTCTGCAATTGGCTGTATGGTCCCGACCTCGTTATTTACCTGCATAACCGAAACAAGTATTGTATTCTTTTGTATAGAAGCTTTTACATCCTCTAAATTAACTCTTCCAGTATGGTCAGCTGGTAGATACGTAATGTCGAATCCTAGCATTTTTAACTGTTCCATTGCCCCGCGAACAGATGGGTGCTCAACACTAGATAGAATCAAGTGTCTCCCTTTATTTTTATGTAACATCGCTGTTCCTTTAATAGCTAAATTATTACTTTCTGTACCACCAGAGGTAAAATATATCTCTGTTGGTTTTACAGATAGAAGGTTAGCTACTTGTGAACGCGCCTGTGTGAGAAGTTTTTCAGCTTCCAGCCCTAAGCCATGCAGGGAAGATGGATTGCCAAAAAATTCACTAGAAACCTTCACAAAAGAGTCTAAAACCTCCTTAAAAGGTCTGGTTGTCGCACTATTATCAAAATAAATCATCTTTTAAACACCTCACCTTTGCAGGACTAAATCTTACCACAAACTTAATCAATTGAAAAAGGTTTGTGGATGGCTTTGTTAAACAATACTGTTGATTTCCACTCCAGGCGCTTCGCGTTCCGCTCCAATTAACAATGAGCTTTAACAAAGCCAAACAAATAAAAACCGATTCACCATTTTTTGGCGGAATCGGTTTTTATTTTTTATTACTTTCCAACGGTTTCCTTAATTTTCTTTAAGACTCCCGGGTCAATGGATTCAAGGGAAGCAGCAGCCTGCTCTAAAGCTTCCTGATACTCAAACTGTCTAAATGCCTGTTCTGCATCAATTAGTCCTTTAGCAACAGATGGATGCTGACTCCGGTATCTATTTCCATATTGAATCGCCTTTTCAGCGAGCATTACATTTTCAATCAGTTCAGTTGTTGTATTAGATAATTTTTCAACTGTTAAAACGGCAATCTCTAAATATTGATTTAGCGCTGAAACGTTAAGTGGCTTTTCCTGAAGCTGGAGCTTTACGTTTTGGATGCTTTCATTTGTATCTTCAAATAGATACTTATAATCTTCTGGTAATCCTGGAATATTGCTCTTAGATACTAAACGGATCGTTTCGCCCACTTTTTTGGTTAATTCCCTTAGTGTTTCACGCGCTTCGAACTCATCTTTTCTAAGTGCCTGGAGCTTTAGACCAAAATTTTCTTGCTCTTCCTGAATCATTTCAATATGCGTTTTAATTTCTTTAAGTTCTTCACAAAGAATCGTTAATGCCGTTTCATTGATATTTATTTTTTCAATCAAGATGTCATAATGCTTTGTAACAGAAGCAAGCTGTTTTTCTAAGTGCCTTTGAATTTCAAAATCAATTTCCGTTAGATGATAGCTTTCTTGAACATGCTTTACTTCATTAGAGAGATGGTCATGTTCTTCAAGGACAGAGGATAATAGTCCACTCATACCTTTTTCATTTTGAAGGATAAAACGCTTGGCATTCACTTCTTTTTCTAGTAAGTCAAAAAGAATGTCAATTCGTTCTTTCACTTCACTAATGCCTTCAAGCGCTTCTTCCATTTTTGTCTCTTCAATAAAGGCTAAATACTCAACCAATTTTCCTCGTAAACTTTCGATTTCATTCTCTAATTGAATATGACTTAGATAATACCCTTTTTCAGTCATTTCACGATACCCTTCTAGAATATCAGTCAATTGAGCTGGTATTAGAGATTGACACTCTATTAACAGCTGAGGAATGGTATCCATACTATTTTTAACATTCATTAGTCGATCATGGATCGCTAAAACAAGTTCGCGTGCTTCAAGATAGTTACCATGTTCAGTTTTCTCGTCAAATTCATGAAACTTTTTCGTAACGTCATCCAGTTGAGTTTCTAAATATTTTTCGGATTTTCCAAAGCTATGACGATGAGCTAGCAGCGTTTTTTTCGTTTCCCGGTATAATTCTTTTAACTGCTCAATTTCAGTTCTGTTCTTTTCTTCACTTCCGACAAGTTCATGGAGTTCCTCAACAATTTTATTAATCTCATTTTCAGTTGCCTGTAACTTTTCTTTGGTTTCCTGTTGTATAGCTTTTGCTTTATTAAAACGGTATTTGTCGATATATTCTTCAGCGTCAAATAACATCTCTTCCAGATTTGGTAATTTAACCGTAACAATATCGTCCCATTGATTACGCCAGCCCTCGAATAATTCTTCGGTTTGTCCGGTCATATTCAATTGTTTTACCTTTGACATTTCATCCAATATTGGTCGATTAAACAAATCGATTTTCCAGGCTTCTAACCTATCCATTTCTTTAAAATACTTTTTCTTTATAAAATACCCCATTACAAATAAGGCTAGTAGTAGGATAATAAATCCAATAAAATATTTCACATTCAAGCCCCCTGTTTCAAACACTTCATATAAATCTTCAAAGCGCTAGATACTAATCTATTAAAAACCATCATTATTCGGTAAAGTTCAATGCCTCTATGATACCATGTAAACGACATTTTTTGACTATTATTTTCAATTTTATTGAAAAAGAAATTTTCATTTATTATTTTATGACAAAAATCTAAGTGAAAAGAGGATTAGCTTTTAAACTACAAATTAAAAAGCACTTGCTTGAAGGAAATTTGCTTTCCAAGCTAGTGCTTATCATATAAATATCCGTTTATTTGTCTCAACTACAATATAGCCTCTTTCTTTTCAATAATTTTTGATCCTAGTGTGTTTTCAATCCAACTGTTGATTTCTTTTAAGTACTTTTGTTCAAAGAACCTTTCATTTGGAAAAATATAAAGTACCTCTCGTAAATAATGAGCATTAATAAACGGCATCATAAGTAAGCCCTTGTATTGGATAATCAAGTAAGCAATAGAATGCGGACGGAATTCTTTTCTTTCAAACCCTTTTTCAAAAATCTTTTGAAAAAAGTACTTCTCCTTTAAGGCATAGGTGGACATAACTTCTCTGACTACCTGAGAATCCATTGACATTTCTCGGTATACGAAGCTTGAAAGTTCAATATTTTCACATTGATAGTGGAGCAAGTCAGCTGTTATCCGTTTTAAACAATCCTTTACTCCTGTATCCATTAAAGAAAACTTTTCTTCAATAATGCGTAAATATTGCTCAAAAAAGTAAGTAAAGCAATATTCTAATAATCCAAGCTTATTCTCAAAATGGTAGGCGATGGTTGCTGAGTTTACTTTCGCTACGGTTGCGATATCACGTATCGATGTTCCAGCATATCCATTTGAATTAAAAAGCGATATCGCTGCTTTCACTATTTCTTCTTTAGAATCCTTTTTCATCGTACACCTCCTGATACTCCTGCCTTTTTATCCTTACTATAACAATTCTTTTTTGGTTGATGGATTCCTTTAATAAATTATCGACAAAGTATGCTCTTTTTCTTGTCAGTTTGATAAAATAAACATGAATTGTAAAAAGGGATGGGTGAAAAAACATGTTTAATGTCGAAATGTACAAAGGAAGCCGCAAAGAAAATTATGAATTGGTAAAAAAACAATTACAGGCCCTACTCCATGGTGAGAAAAACCAAATCGCTAATCTTAGTAATACTTCTGCATTATTAAACCAGTTTCTTGATCGGATAAACTGGATTGGCTTCTATTTAATGGATGAAAACAATGAACTAGTATTGGGACCCTTTCAAGGACTGCCAGCATGTGTGCGCATCCCGCTTGGCAAAGGTGTATGCGGAACGTCTGCAAAAACAAAAGAAACACTCCGGGTGGAAGACGTTCATCAATTTCCTGGTCACATTGCCTGCGATGCTGCCTCTAATTCAGAAATCGTTATACCACTAATAAAAGACGGAAAATTACTAGGTGTCTTGGATATTGACTCACCAGATAAAAATCGCTTTGATGAATTAGACCAAGAGAAGTTAGAAGAAATTACAGACATTCTTGTTGATCATTTGTAAAATTAAAAACTCGCCGTGGCGAGTTTTTTATATTTTTTCAAGTGCTTGGTCTAAGTCTTCTTGTATATCCTCCCATGCTTCAAGCCCCACTGACAGTCGGAGTAATGTGTCCTCTATTCCCATTTTTCTTCGTTCTTCTACTGGAACGACAGCATGCGTCATGGTGGCGGGGTGCTGTATCAACGTTTCAGCATCCCCTAAACTCACTGCTATTTTTATCAATTTTAATTGATTCATAAATAATTGAGCTGTCTGCTTTGATCCTTTAATCGAAAATGAAATTAAGCCACCTGGTTTTTTCATTTGTTTTTGCATGATCCTATTATCGTCTACATAGTCACTATTGCCAGGAAAATAGAGCTTTTCAACTTTTGGATGATTACGTAAAAATTCAACGAGCTTGCTTGCATTCTCACAATGACGATCCATCCTTACGGGAAGTGTTTTTATCCCTCGTAGTAAAAGCCAAGCATCAAAGGGAGAGACAGTGCCGCCGATGTCTTTTTGTGTTGTTCTTGAGACCTGTTGGATAAAATCACTTTTGCCAACAACGATTCCAGCAATAACATCACCGTGACCACAAATATATTTTGTTGCACTGTGAATAACAACATCACATCCAAGGCTGATAGGTGTTTGTAAATACGGAGAGCAAAATGTATTATCCACCACAACAGGAATTCCACGTTGATTTGCGATGCTGGCAACTAATTCTAAGTCAACTAGTTTCATGGTTGGATTAATCGGGGTTTCTATATAAATACATGCAGTATTTGGGCGAATCTCTTCCTCTAGAATTTCTTTTGATGACATTAATGAAAAATCATGAGCGATGTCATATTTATCTTTTAACAATTGTAGTAACCCATACGTACAGCCATATACACCTTGCGAACACAAGATACGGTCACCTGTTTTGGTTAATGCGGTTAACACGGCTGATACTGCTGCCATCCCTGAGGAAAAGGCCAAACCTGCTTCCCCTTGTTCAAGCTTCGCCATCCGGTCTTCGAGAATTTTAACTGTTGGATTGCCCAGACGGGAGTAAATATATCCTTCTTCTTGACCTGCAAATCTCCTTTCCCCTTGCTCTGCACTAGCAAAGGTGAATGTAGAAGTTTGATATAAGGGAGGAACTAGACTTCCTTGATGTTCATCTGAAAGATACCCCGAATGAATTGCTTCCGTTTCAAAACGAAAATTTTTATTTTCCAAGCTGACCCCTCCAATTTTTTTGTAAACGTTTTCAATTCTATTCGTTTCTATTATACTATTCATTTACACTAGGTGAGGCACTCAAATTCATTTTCATTAAAAAGTGCCATACTATCAGTTCTTGAAAAATCCAGCGTGTCCGGTGCCACAACTTGAATAACACCTTTAGCATGTAAAAAGTGTATTTCCTGAAATTGACTTGACATATTGATGAATAAAATTATATAATATTCTTTGTGTAAAATAACTGCAGCCTATGTGAACACGTGAATGGTCTCATTTCGTTCCTCATAAGTCATTTTTACTTATGATGGTGTATCTTGTAACCCTCTGCTGCTAGGGCGAAGGTGCATGAAAACAAAATGGCTATCATTGATGTTTCATAACGGTTTTTATTTTACCAAAATAAAAACACTAAGGAGGAGTCATTCATGGCTCGTTATACTGGCTCTAGCTGGAAAATCTCTCGTCGTCTTGGAATCTCTCTAAGCGGCACAGGTAAAGAATTAGAAAAGCGTCCTTACGCTCCTGGACAACATGGTCCAAACCAACGTAAGAAGCTTTCTGAATACGGATTGCAATTACAAGAAAAGCAAAAACTTCGTCACATGTATGGAGTAACTGAGCGTCAATTCCGTAACCTTTTTGACAAAGCTGGCAAAATGGGTGGGGTTCACGGTGAAAACTTCATGATCCTACTTGAATCACGTCTTGACAACGTAGTTTACCGTTTAGGTTTAGCTCGTACTCGTCGTGCAGCTCGTCAATTAGTTAACCACGGCCACATCTTAGTTGATGGTTCTCGTGTAGATATCCCATCATACCGTTTAGCTGCTGGTCAAACAATCAGCCTACGTGAAAAATCACGTAACCTTGATGTTGTTAAAGAAGCAATTGAAGTTAATAACTTCGTACCTGACTACTTAACATTTGATGCAGACAAGCTTGAAGGTACTTTCACTCGCTTACCAGAGCGTTCTGAATTACCAGCTGAAATTAACGAAACTCTTATCGTTGAGTTCTACTCTCGTTAATTGATTTGCTTATTAAATAGCAATCACAAAAACCCTAGAAACTGCGTTAAATCAACGCTTCTAGGGTTTTTTATTTTTATTATGCTTAGTAGAATATTGTATTCTCCCCCAAAGAAATGGGGGGAATTGGGGGGCTCTTGGGGGAAGTTTTAACAAAATTATTCAAGTGGACAGACGTATACTGCTTTGTAAAAATCCATTTGACATCGCTCCCGACGGTACCATTGGCCCAAAGGCAAACGCTGTTGGGATCGCCATCGAAAATGTTGGCAACTTTGATCTTGGCCGCGATGTCATTGACTGCGGAACAAAAAGAAACAATTGTTACCGTTACCGCGTTACTTTGTATAAAATTTGGCTTAACCCCTTCGATTGACAGCATCACCTACCATCATTGGTGGGATTTAAGAGCGAAGGCAAGAGTGTTAGATAACGGTCCGGACTATAATGTTAAAACCTGCCCCTGTACTGGATTTTTTGGAGGCAATTCAACAACTAGTGCAATAAATAATTTTTACCCGCTAGTGTCCCGTAAAATACAAGAATTAATAAATTCGAATCAATGAGAAAAACTAAAAAACCCGCATGAATGCGGGTTTTATTAGTGCACACTTGTTTTTCCTAGCTAATCAAACTCCCTTTTAACCAGGCGCGGGGACGGTATGGACCGACCGGGATTTGTATTAAGCTTGTTTTTTCTTTCGAATTAATCCCATAAAGTCCATCACATCGGTTTGCGTCAAATCCTAATAGCGGGTGCCCTCCCATTCCTAAAGCACACGATACCAAGAGCAATCGTTGCAAGAGTATGCCCGCTTCCATTTGCTGAATGCGGTATCCTCTATATCCCAATTCCTTTTTGAGATGTTCCCTGTCTCCAACAACATGCAGACAGAGCGGAACTTGAAACAGATTTACATTGGGCATTGTTAATCCATTTTGTAAAAACTCTCGAAAATCTCCCTGAGTTATTCTTCGAAGTGCATGAGTGGCATTGTCATAAGAATAGGCACCATTTGGAACTCCTTCCACGTTGTAAAAACTACCATATAAAGAAACAGGACTCTCCACATTCCCATGTGTACCATCAAGGTCATTCTGATACGAGAAGGAAAAGGTCTCTTTTAACAAAGTGGATAGCTGCGTTTGACGGACTTGCCCCATCATAAAATCGATATCTGGAGAATGCCGCTCCCTGCAAACGGATGCAAGATCGTATGAAAAGCGCTCTGCAAAGGGAAGCAGGATCATTTCCGAATCTAAGGAAACTTTCACACTACTATCTTTCTTTATCTTCACAAACGACTCTGTTGTTTCAAACATGGATGCTTCATTGAATTTTCTCAAGATAGGATAATCTATTACCTTCTTAGAACGGTTATAGGAGGCATGCTCCAACAGCGGCACTTCCCGGCACAATTCAGTGGCAGAAACAATTTCCATTCTATTATGATTGTTGCCTGCACTATTGACGTTTTGATTAACAGATAAAGGAATAACGGCATATACACTTTCATCCTGATCAGACAGCCCAAGCAAATGATTAATAGACCTATCAAGAAATTGGTAGCATACCCGAGATGAAAACCCTATTCGTTTGGCCACTTCTAAAGATTGCCCAATTAACACACCTGCATCTAACCCTTGGAGCCTGTAGGAAAAATTATTGTATTTATAGAAATTTTTCCAAAATAGCGTCGAGACAAAAACAGTACAGAAACAGTCAGAAAGATCACAGCTATTTCCAAGACTTCTTGATAAGTATGAATCGTAATTTCCTTCTCGCAGCAAGAGGAGGCGATGGTGTGCCGCATCATAATGGTAAATTCCCATTGGTGTGTCCTTCAGCTTCACATACACATATAATTCATTGGGATATAACGCCCCGCCAGAGGGTACAAATCTGCGTAATAACTGGGCATAGCTCACAGCACCTTTTTCCTCGGTGTCCTCGATTAAAGCGATTTGCGAGTATTTAGTAAGGCCGTATACATACCATAAGAAATGACCTAGCTCCTCCCGGCTGGGTTCAGCCTTAGCTTCCCGTCCGCTGAGTGTTAACGGTACATCTGCGTTCAGCGGAATCTCTGGCAAGCCCCGGTACAGTTTATAGGGAAGTGGTGCATCCTCCCAATCCACTTGCCAATCTGGAGGAGCAACTTTTTCCGTATCAAAGTGAAGATGATGTACAAATGTTTCTAGTTCCAATTTTACACCTCCTCCATTTCAATTATGGGAATGGGTGGGGATCTGAATTAAGCTGTTCATACGATAACGGCTGTTCCATAAATCCAAGTTTCATTGGCACTTTAAGGACCCTCTCCAGCCCTTTTACACGGGTCAGGTGATGTCCGAATGTCATCGGTAACATACCAGGGATCAATACCTTCACACAGAATAATCCATTCCGTTTGGTTATCGGTGTCGTTTGATCCACCACAATTACCTCCAGATCTAACCGGTGGAACCTCTGAAGAATATCCTGAAGATCTTCCTTCAAATCAGTAGTTGCAGGCGTCTCCTTAAATTCTTCTGCAAATGTACGTAATGGACGTTGATCATCCAGTAAAAAATTCAGCCGTTCCTCTGCTTCCCGCAGCCCGTATAGCATACCATGGTCCTCCATGGTACGTACTTCGTACGGATTCTGTAACATATGTTGATATTTTTGCTCGTTTGCCTCCAGTTTTTCGTCATGCACCATCATTCCCGCAAGCTCGTAAATTGCGCTTTTTACAGCCCTTACAGGATCAGGGTTAGCTCCGGCTGCACAAATGAGGTTTACCCCCTTGGATCTTCTGTTTTTTGCTACTGCCCACACACTTGGAATTCCATGCTCCATCGTCGAATTGAAAAAATGAAGGTCATATCCCGCCACCTCACGCATACGGTCGACCATCAGCTGTAATTCTTTATCGTTAGCCGAACTAAGGTCAAGACGTGGAAGTGGAAGTTTTGCATACCAGGTTAACAAGAAAGAATCTCGCTCGACAACCTCCATAATGGCATGAAAAATGGCTTCTTCTAAACTGCCCCCTAATGCACATCCATTAGATGTTTCATAAACAAAGCCCTCCCCATGTCCCAAACTGTAATAGGCGAGTAACTGCGGAACCAATACAGAACGTTCTTGTAAAAACGAATAGCCCCAGACCCAATTCATTGGAGTATCAGGATCAAACGGTTTAAAGGGAAACTGAGGCTTTGTATATTGTTCCTTTTCATGCAAACCTACTCTTTCAGGGTTTAGTGCATTTTGCTTTAAATTATGATAACTATCACGAACTACCGTCCTTTTGCCTCGAGGCTCGATTCCGCAATATCGTTCCAAACCCTCTAAAATGGCAGTCAGCTCACTCATTTCATAAGAATTAGACCGGCCAGCAACTCCCTCGTCCGCTTCAAATAAAGGCATGTTCACTAAAACATCAGCAAATGGAAGGGTGATATCCTGCATCTTTCCATTCATGATACCAGTACGGTAATCCAGATAGTCTTTGACCAGTACTGTTTTAAATTCATCCATCGAACGGCTGCGATAACCACTGCTATTAAATTTAGGACTAGATTCTAACCTAATTTGAGCTAATTCTGGTGTATCTTCAGGTATTGGACTGCAAATTGGGCATGAGGAATTAGGCAAGAAATAGTGATTAAAATTTGTTAACGTTCTCAAGTTAATAATGAACACTCTTTCTTCTAAATTGCAGGGTTCTCCTTTAAAAACCCTCTGCACTTCGTTACATATCAAAGCTGCCATTTGTGATAGTCCTGTTCTTGATGCCCATGCATCTTGCATGACACCTTCTCCGGCTGCCATCTTTAGCTGTAGCTGCCACATTTCTTTCCGATCGGATCCAGCTATCATGCGCCGGATGTCAGCGCAGAATGAACATCCCGGTGTATCGGGGCGAACTAAAGGACCAATGATTCCCTCTCCAAACGAAACGAAACCTCGAAGCCACGGGATCATAGTGTTCCTGTATTTTTCTTCTGCTTTTTGATGAATGGCTGGATTCCAGGCATCGCTCAGCACCAGAGCTAATTCTGTTTCTTCGGGTACTTCTTCTAATAGGCTTTGACGCCTAACAAGATAATTGCCGGACAATTGATCAAAAACATAATCCGCTAATAAACCCTCTCCGTCAATGAGAATATGGGCGGCCATTAGGATTCCTCCTCTCGAACCTGCACACCATACACCCCTGCTAATTCCTGTTTTAAAAAAGGTTCGAACGCAAGATCATAAACGATTAGACGTTTGCTGTTTTGGTTCAAAACCTGAATGGAAGATTGTAATAGCTCCAATTGTGTTATTTCTTCACAAGAAGGTGCTTCGAGTTTAAATTCCTTTTCTTTCAAAAAAACAGCTGACTCCGATATTCTTTCGGTTGCATGCACCTGATTTTGTTCATCCAAAAGCGCTTGTTGTAATGCATTCCGTAAAGCCATCGTGGTATTTAAACCTATACAAGTGTACTGACGCCCCTGCGACTTTACCCATATTACGGGGAAGCCTAGTATTTCATTTTCTAAACCGATGGTCGGTGTACCATTTAAGGTAGTCAGGGCATTTAAATAAAATCTGCAGCATTGATCTTCAATTTGTCCCAATTGTACGCGAAAAACAGGATTCAGTGGATCCTCCTTTTTATTTCTCAATTCTTTCTCTAAATAGGCTTGCAAGCCGCGACAAACTGCCTCTTCGATTGTTTCCCCTGCACCAATGCCGATCAAATCTCCTGCTATGTTTTCACCAGCCTTATCTTTTAGATCACTACATTCCTTGAACATTTGTAAAACATACATTTCAATACCAGTCAGTCCCGCTTCCCTCTTTGCCTCCTCATGTGTAAAACCCGAACAGACAACCGCTGGCAGTAGGTCTGCTGGCCCCTCTGACACTGGATTAGCCGCTTGAACATAGCACTGCGAAAGAGGAAGCTGTGTCAAGTTTCGCTCCTCCCAGGTATGGAAAATTCCTGTTTCTTCCGAAGTTAATAGACTGAAATATTCCAAGAGGTTACTCGAAGGTTCGTTTTTACTCTTTTCTTGCTTTATCCTTACATCAAGATCTTCCATCAGTTCAGAAGGGGCAGCTTTATTGGAAACCAATGGATGTGTGATGAATGAAATCCAGTCTCCCTCAAGCGTTTCAAGATCAAGTTTGTAAATTTGGTTACTCTGATTTGACTCTGCAATTCCTGTAGCCTTCTTAAAAAACTCGAATACGGTGACATTGGCCAGAATGGCTCCGACAGTTGTAGAGAAAGATTGGGGCTGCCGATCTAATTGCAATGAAGATTGATGGATTCGGCGCCATGCTGACTCCCAGCATCCCTCTGATTCCGGATGAACCAATGGACCAGCAAGCCCCACTTGGTCTAAACATATGGCAGGAAAAAATTCTTTCTTTTGCTCTTTACAAACCATATTCAGATTCCTAAGTTCATTTACATTTCCATCCGGTGTGACATATAGAATCCAATCATACGGACGCAAAGCTTCTTGCCAAAAACTCCTTCCCTCCCTTTTTTCAAATGGGACCTGCTCAACCTCCACTTCAGAATCAGCATAGTAGGCATTGCGCACTAACTCATTTATCCGCAATTGATTTGATGGTACTGAATCAGTCAACATGAAATGGAATTTGGGAAGTCCCGATTCAATTAATGCGGCAGCCAATGAAACCATAAAGGCTCCAGAACCGATAGCCAAAACTTTAGTTTGACGGAATTCTTGAAAACGGTACGCACCAGAATCTACAAAATTCTCGATAAATTCAATTTGTGAAGCATACTTTTCTAGGACTTTTGGGTTTAATTCATGTGTCCTATCTTGGCTAACATCTCGAACAAAGCCATTCTTGTACAACGTTTCTCCAAGCTCATATACCCTGTTACGATACTGCGCCGTTAATCCCTCTGTTATATCTCCCAATGATTGCTCCCCGTTAAACAGCGGCATTAATTTTTCAATCCATTGATAAATCGTATTTCCTTCCATTCGGAATGAACTTAAGTTATTTCGAAAATACACACCACCCTTTGGATCTGGTAGATAAAATGAATCCCTTTTGACCTTCAAACGTGTGGACGAGGTAAGTTTTGTCATTCAGCTCCTCCTTCATTCAAAGCAATCCTAATTATGCACTATCATTATATGTTCATTTATTTGTCCATTATGAATAGAAAAGTGGAAGCGCCCTGGTCAGCGGCGTATGGCCTCCTCGAAAAAGCTAACGCATTTTCTTCGTGCGATGCCTATGCTGCCGAAGCTTTCCCTGTGGAGCGCTCCAACTGAGATAAAGGAAAACCGAAAAGCGCAAGCGCCTTGCTCAGGGGCGACAGGCATAAGACGAGCCGGCGAGAAGGCTGTTTTTTAGCCTTCACGACGGATTGGCTTATGACCCCGAGCCCATAGGCGCTGAAGCTAGACAACACGAAGATCCCAGAGCGCATTCGTGCTTGACTTATCATAGGTAGGTAAAAATCCTAAAGGATTTTTACTTGTGGAGACCGAAGGACACTAGCCGCTAGGGCGCTGGAGATGGACATTTCTCAACGTCTAATGATATAAATTCTGATATTACCCCCAAAAAAGAAGTGCCTCCTGCGGCACATATCCATGCAGGGGGCACTTCCTTTTCATAAAATAACGTATTTTTTTCTGAGATTCCAAAACGACTAAATAAAACCGAAGCCAAAACAGCCAAAACCCAAACCGAAACCGAAACAGCCAAAACCGAAGCAGCCACCACATCCGCCACAGCCGCCACAGCCGCCACAACGGAAACCGCCACAACCAAAACCAAAACCGCCACAACGTCCGAAGCCACCGCAACGACCAAAGCCTCCGCAACGACCACAGCCTCCACAACGACGCATATCACCAAACTGAAGCGCATCTTGGCTCTGATAATCTATAGGAATTAGCTGACCAACCTGGTAATTATCCATCCCCAACATTTGTAAATCATTTTGAAAATTATGCATTTTTTCCTCCCCTTTGTATTTATTCAACAGGATGCACCTGAATAGAGAGTGGAAACGAAGGTAATTATGTCAGTTTGGTGTAAATCAAACTTTAAAGTACCACGAGTACTCTCTTCATCAAATTATGATTTTTTTAGGTTGTTGCCACTAATTTAACAGCCTATTTTTACGTTGAAGGTGTGAATAGAATATTGACCACTTTAAGAAGCATTTCGTAGTCAAAAGCTATTTTTAGAGCAAAAAAAGACCCCCAACCATATCGGTTGCGAGCCTTTGAAACGCCAATAATTAACGTTTTGAGAACTGAGGTGCACGACGAGCGCCTTTAAGGCCATACTTTTTTACGTTCTTTAATTTATATATATTATGAAGAAAATCGAAACAATATAGTACCTAAGCAAGCCTGATTAAAAGGCTTTTTTAGGTTACATGATTCGCGGTCAAAATGCGGTCAAAAATCAATTCGAATAGTTACATCATGCCGCCCATTCATTTTCATAAATAATAGAAGAAAATCTGTAATAAAAAACCTCTGTAAATCAACATTTTGTGAGTTTTATTTTAAATGAACTGAAATAGTTAATAAACAAGTCGAGGACAAACCCGAGGAAAAAAAAAGCATTAATAGCCCGTGAATTCCATACACATCTGGTTCTAAGAAATACGGATTAAATAAAAAATGTTCTAATTCTGCAGGCAAAACATCTCCAGCAGTTCTTATTTTACGTGTATATGGTTCACCATCGCCTGGATGAACTTTAAGTTCGCCATCATCAAAAAAACGGAATAGTGCACTGGCATCTGTAACGGGGATATCTGGAATAATTTTCCCCGAACCATAAAAACAACTTACCAAGACGAAAGGTCTAAAATTCAGGCTCTCAAGTTCCTCCATTTTTATGTTGAATCGATCACAAAATTCTTCTGGATTTCTCCTAATAAATAACTCTGCCTGCTCTGCTTGTTTAACACCAATATTAATTTTTTTATCTGCCCCCCAATAATCCTGTGGCTCAAGAGGTTCAAGTCGGTTCTTCAATTGTCCCAAAAATAAATAATTACCCTTCATGGCTATAAGATCTACCTGTCCCCTATTGAGTTTAGGGAACAGGCAGCATAATTGGTGCTTTTTCGTTGTCTCATTTTAATAGGTCAGTTCACTTGTTAAAATCTTTCTCCTCACTCTTTACTTACTTTTATCGACAATTTTCTACTGTGGATAACAGGTATTGGTGGTTGTTATCTTTTTTAATAAATTGCAATCATTATATCTGCATAAAATTTTAGAAACTCCTTAAAAAATGAGTGACTAACCTTCTTATTGGCTTGTTTTAAAAATGTATTGATTAAGGGTTGAATATACTGTATTAAAAATTTATTTTCTAGTTCTTCCAGCTGTTGCAAATACACAAAATCATCTTCTTGATTTGCAGTAACTTGCTCCTTCAGTACAGAACTTAAAAAGGCTGTTAAGCACCCGATATGATCAGGAAACCGATCAATTTCAAGCGGATACAAGAATCCGGTTTTTTCATAAAGATTAATAAGGCATAATAAATTCATTTTTCGAGTTTCTTCATCTTCGATTTCTTGTGTATAGGAAGAGAAGTAAGGGGAGATAAAATGATCTCCTGGTATAAAAAAGTGATTATCATACCATAACGAAACTTCCTCCCGGTTATATGAAGAATGAAATGGCAACTCTGCTTTCACTGCCTGAGGAATCTCCTCCATAATCTCTTCATATTTATCCCACTCTCCAAGCCAGATGTTTGTCATTATATTTAACATTGAGAGTTTTCCATATCGTTCTTCCATCATGGTCTTCACCTTCAACCTTTTGTAGTGTACTACTGCAAAACTTAAGCCTTCTCAATATCCACAAATACATCCTGCTGTGCCGGTCCACCTACTAAGAGATCAGCAAGGTATCCTTCAAAATAACTATCATCTTTATCTGTCAGCGCATTAACTGAGAATCCGCCTCCCCTAGGTTTGGCATATCCTGATTCTTCGTGGAGTGGCTTGTTAAATTCGAATGGAGTGTGTCCATATTTTTCGGCTGGCTCCATTTTCTTTCCATCAACCGTTATAGTTTGTGACCCATATGCATAATGTCCGAAACTGAAGTTTGCTCCAACAACACCCGGCTTGATTCCCGGAGTAACCAATGCTCTTCCTTTAACCTTTGCACTACTCGATGCAATGTAAATTTCATCATTGGTTTGAATCCCTTTTATCTTGGCATCAACAGGATTAATCCAGACATAATTCTCTGGCTTAATCTCACGGAGCCAGACGTTTCCTTCTGTTCGATGTGTAGCCATATTTCTGGATTTCCAGTTAATAAATTGAAGAGGTTTTGTTGGTTCATAGATTTTACCGTCATAGGTTTTAATCTCATCTGCAATCGGAACACCTTCAAAGAAGTCACCAGTATAAGCACTCTTAAAGCCAGCTGCCTTTTCATCATAGAAATGGACTTGCTTCGCCCACTGATATTTTAGCTTGTTGCCGATGTATTCATCTCCAACAGGCTCAAATCGGCCGCCACGATTTAAAATATAGACAACCTTTTTCCATTCGTCCGGTTTTACAGCATTTTCAAGTGTTTGTATTTCAAAATACTTCCCTAAAGCATTCTTCCTTGCTTTTTCAAAAATAGATATTTCTTCTGAATTAGCATCCTGCACTGGCTTTTTACCATCATAAGCAATGTTGGCTATACGTTTTAAATAATAGTCCTCCGGAATGTTTAAAGCAGTTCCATCTTCAAATGCTTTTTCTCCCACTCCTGGAAGTCCCATTCTTTTTAATAAATCGATATATACTTGTTCTGTTGGACGTGCTTCTGGTACTACTCTAGTAACAGGTTGAATCACACCAGCAAACTTATACTTTAGTATTGGGAAGATTTCATCCGTATTCCAACTTTCTAAATAAGCAAGGTCTGGAAGAACGAAATCGGCATATTTAGTGGTTTCTCCTATCATGACATCAGAAGAAACTACAAGTTCAACAACCTTCGGGTCACGAATAAATTTTGCTTGAATGTCTGAACGTGGTCCAGCCATAACTGGCGAAGTCCTATTGATAATGAGTCCTCTTAGTTTGTAAGGGTATCCTTCAGCTGCGCTTGGCAGAACGTCACCAATTAGCCGATTGCCAAGTGGGTACCATGGACGTTTGGCTGGATAACCGTCTTTAGCAAACAAAGATGTTTTTTCGTAAGCAATTTTATGACGAGTGATTGGTATTCCCCAAGCCATATTTGCATTTGGTACAGTTTTAAGGTCATAGCGGCCCTCTGTTGTTTTGAACTTAGCCTCTAATACCGTGTCTCCACCCTTCCAGTCGTGATTTCCAACAAGATGGTTCAACATATTGATTGCACGGACATTATAGTAGCCATTTGAGTGCATGGCTGGGCCTCGGTAAGAATGAATGCCCACTTTCTTGCCGTGAGAAGTGAATTCACGGGCAAGCTGGATAATCTGTTCAACAGAAACATCACATAATTGTGAGTATTGCTCCATTGTTTTTTCCATCACTTTATCTTTAAAAACTTTAAAAACTGATTTTACTTTTATGCCATGGATAGTCGTATCTACATCTAGTTCACCATTTACTGCTTGCGTGTGAACGGTTGGTTTTCCGTTTTCTATGACAACCAATTCTTCGTCTCCGATTCCAAGATCCTTCGAAAGTATAAACGGCCGCTTTTTGTCACTAACATTTACTAAGAAGGAGGCATCACTCCAAGTGGTTTCTCCATCTGCATTTGCAGCGCCCTGATTGGGATTCCTGAGGTAGATTTCATCAAAGCGATTATTTTCGATAATCCAGCGGCACATGGCCATCGCAAGTGCTCCGTCACCACCTGGCTTAATTGGAATCCATAAATGTGCCTTCTCTGCTGTTTTACTAAATCTTGGATCAACCACAACCATCTTCATGCCGCGCTCAATGGCATTGGTGATTTGTGGAGCAAAAGTAGTTGGTCCACGATTGGCAACCATAGGATTGGTACCCCAAATGATAACCATTTCAGCGTTATCAAAATCCGGAATCATTCGCTGCTTTGGCTTCGCTGCATCATGTGATCTCGCGTTACCTACTACACTCATCACGCCGCAATAACCACCGTGATCATAGTAGTTTGCAGTTCCAAGACTACCAAGCGCAAGCCGTTCAATAAATTCACGGCGATGGCCAGCCAAAATTGCCAACTGATTTGCTTTTGGCCCAAAATCAGGATGGTTAGTATCAATAAGAATATCCTTATATTTGCTGTCAAACTCAGCCTTTGTCATCTCTCCTGCATTCACAAGATTCCAATCAGCCATTACTGTGGCTTCAGGGGCAAACTTCCAAATATCCTTCAAGCCTGGAGTGCCAAGGTCTTTACTGCCTTCGAGAATTTCCTTATAAGCTTCTTCCCAGCTCACAGTTTTCCAGATACCACTTCCACGCTCACCAACACGCTTTAGTGGTTTTTGAATTCGGAAGGCATCATAGTTAGTCTGAATTCCTGCCTGCCCCTTTAAGCATGTACGACCGCCACGGAATCCACGGCCAAGCTTTGCTACATCACCAGTCCCTTTCACAGCCTGTGCTACAGGAGTGTCGTAGTTTATATGTCCGAATCGAACCATATTCATTGGACTGTACTGGTTACCAGCTATTTTCCTTACAATTGATGAATATGCTCCTCCAGCAGCACCTGTGGTGATATAAGCTTTGATTGTACAGGTTGTATTACATTGCTGACATGAAGTGAAGATGACATTTTCAGCGGTATAATCCTGATAGTCAGTTCCTATCCCATGCGGTTCATCAATCCAAACTCCGCCCATAACTTGTTTAATCGGTCCGACAAACGCGGGTCCCACAAGAGCAACAGCTCCAAAGCTCCCAAGTGCTTTTAAAAATCTGCGCCGATTCATTGCTTTATTTTCCATTATGGCTCACCTCTTCAGATGTTTCTTCAATTGGCAACAATAGTTCTCCAATTGAATAGATTAATAACCCCATTGCCACCACACCGACACTTACCATCCATTCTTTTACAGTAGGAAAGTAATCTCCCCATGGCAGCTCGTGGAATACAGGTACAATAAGTGAGGGAACAACAATATTAAATCGGACCCCGATAATGCCGACAACAATTAAAATTGCAGCAACCAACAGCGCATTGATATTTTGATTTGTTTTTTTCCAAAATACAATCGTAAGCGGAACAACCGCACCTAAAAACATTTGAACACCCCAGAAAGACCAGGAGAGATCACTTGCCATCATCGTCGCGAGTGTATCTAAATGCTCTATCTCTAAACCGTACCAGCCGGTCAGATATTCATAGAATTGAAGACCAAGGTCGATGATCAAAAATCCTGCCATTAATTTTGATAAGCTGATGATCATCTTTTGATCAATTGGTTTTTTCTGTACTTTTCTTTTAATGACATACATCGCTAATAGTAAGGCGGTGCCTGAAACCATGGCCGATACAACAAAGATAATCGGGAATATCGCTGTATTCCAAGCCGGCCTTGCTTTTACCATCGCAAAAATCGTACCAGTTCCACCATGGACCCCCAAAATGGCAATTGGAATTCCAATTGTTCCAAGAATCTTCATCCACATATGATCACGTTTCTTGGTTAATGTATTAATAGTGGAGTTCTTGGATGTTAAGAGTCTTGCAACAAATCCTTTTAGAGTATTTGTATTTGCAGCTCTAACAAGGTCCTCACGCATCGCAATATACAATTCAACCATCAATAGAGCAATATAAACAAGGTAAAAGTGAACTTCCCATCCAAGCGGTGAAGTGACATTCCAATAAATTATTGCGTTCATTAAGCGCTCAGGACGGCCTAAGTCCATTAGTACAAAGGTTAATGCTACAATCATACAGACAATAGCTGTAAACAGTGCTGCCTTACCAATTCTCTCGTACTCTTCCATTCCAAAAACATAGATGAGTGTAGATAAAAGGAAGGAACCGGCACTCAAACCAACAAAGAAAATATAAAAAGCTATCCATGCTCCCCATGGCGTAATACTTGATAAATTCGTAGCAGAAAGGCCGGTAATCATTCGTTCTACAATAAAGTATCCCCCCGCCAAAAAGGCAACAGTAAGGGCTGAAATCCAGATTTTAAAAACCTTGGTATCCGTAGATTTTGTGGATTTGTGTTCCAATTTTAATGCTAGATTTGACATCGTTCATCAACTCCTATCTTAAATATATAACACTTGGTTGTGTTCCCAATTCTTCCTTTAGGCGGAAGGCTCTAGGACTTGCTGCCAGTTTGGAGACAACACTATTTGGGTCATTAATATCACCAAAGAAACGAGCATCACCAATGCAGGTTTCAACGCAGGCTGGTTCTTCGCCTCTTTGAAGGCGGTGGAAACAGAAGCTGCATTTACGTACAGTACCAATTGGGGTCTTTCCTTTTTTTCGTTCACCACGCTCAACACCATATTCTGGGCTCGTAACATCATTGTAACCGGTCATTTCTTGCTCATAGCTATCACCAAAATCAAAGGAGCGTGCTCCATAAGGACAAGCGACAATGCAGTAACGACAGCCGATACAGCGGTCATTGTCAATCACAACAATCCCATTCTCCATTTTATAGGTTGCTCTTGTAGGACATACCTGAGCACATGCTGGTTTATCACATTGCATACATGGTCTTGGTAAATTCATAGCTTTAATGTTCGGAAATTCACCTTCCAGCGACTCCATCACGACATTATAGGATATCCCAGGCGGTGTCCGATTTTCTGCCTTACAAGAAACCGTACACGTATCGCAGCCAATACATTTTTGCAAATCAATGACCATTACCCACTTTGGTCCCTTGTTAGTTTTCTTCGTATCAGGTGTATCAGAAGCATAATAACTGCCAAATTCCATCGTTAGGCTAGAAGAATACACCTTGTGAAAGTCATCAATCTTCATACTTCCATTGATGACTTTTCTTGCATCCCGCGCCATGTTTAACCCTAGCTTTGTATCGTACTGTGATTCATTTAATACCTTCTCTGCATTTGGTAGTTTTTGATCTACTATTTTGTCATAATCCCTAGGCTTCAAATCCCAATTTGAAAATAGCCCCATTTCCTCACCTCATTTACTAGTTCTCGATTTTCTTTATTTCCTTTAATTCCATTTCAACATCGTCAGCGATATCACTCGTAAGCTCTCTTGTTGATTTTTTAAACTCTTTTAATGTCTGCCCGAAAGCTTTCCCGATTTCAGGAAGCTTTTTGGGACCAAAAATAATTAGTGCTAGTGTAAGGATTAAAATCAAACCAGGAATACCTATATTGGAAAACATATCTTCACATCCTTTTGTAAATAATCTCTATTTTTATTAATGCAAGTTGCGTGCCAACTTTTTAGAAATGAGGAGAAAATATTATTTTTTCAAAAAAAAAAACTCTCAAGCCCTTGTGCATTTTATGGATTTATAAACATGACATTATTGTGAACAAAAAAAAACGACCTGAAGGGGATGATTTTTTCCCTTCGGTCGCATTGTATTTTGACATTTTGTCATGGTCTTTTAAAAATATGTATGTCATTTTGTCACAGCAATAGTTTTCTTGCCATTTTGTCATACCTTCCTTTTATTCCTTCAACTGAAAGTGCTCGATCTTTCGATATAGATTGCGTACACTGATGCCAAGGATTTCGGCTGCTTTCGTTTTATTCCACTCCATCTGCTTTAAGGCATTTTCAATATGTTCTTTCTCCATATCTTCAAGGGAACAGAGTTGATTGGCAGCAACCTCAGCAAACACATTATGTTCTTTTTTATCTAGTGGCAAAAGCAAATCTTCCTTCTCAATCATGTTGCCTTTTGAAAGAAGAACACCGCGCTCAATCAAATGACCTAATTCCCTAACGTTTCCAGGAAAACCATACTGTTCAAGCGCAGCTCGCGCAGTAGCAGAAAGCTTCTTATCGGGATTTTTTGTTTTACTAATAAAGTAATCAATCAAAGCGGGCAGATCTGATTTTCTCTCTTGTAGTGCCGGAATCATTAGTTTGACAACATTTAACCGATAATAAAGGTCTTCACGAAAACGACCTTCTGCTACTTCCTTTTCCATGTTGCGGTTTGTGGCTGCAACGATGCGGACAACAATATGCCGCTCCCTTACATCCCCAACCCTTCGAAATTCGCCTGTTTCAAGAAACCGCAGCAATTTCACTTGAAGGGAGAGCGGCATTTCACCAACCTCATCAAGAAACAACGTTCCTCCTTTAGCCGCTTCCACCAAGCCTTTTTTATCTTGGCTTGCGCCTGTAAATGCACCTCTGACATGGCCAAAAAGCTCACTTTCTAGCAAATGCTCCGGCAGGGCACCGGAGTTCACCGGAACAAATGGCTCCTCGGCACGGGTGCTCCAAAAGTGTAAGGCTTTAGCAATCAACTCTTTACCTGTTCCACTTTCTCCTTCAATCAAAACAGGTACGTCACTATCGGCAATTCTTTTAGTCATATTCAACACTTCTTTAAAATTGGGACTGTCGCCAACCAGAGTAAATTCATTATGCTGAGCAATAATAGTTTTCATGCTGTCATTTTTCTCTTTTAATCGTTTATTTTCATATGCTTTGGCAATCATTACCTCCAGCTCTGAAAGATTATAGGGCTTAGTAATATAGTCCATCGCTCCTAGCTTCATTGCTTCTATCGCCGTATCAATTGTGCCATGTCCTGTTAGAATGAGGACTTCACATTCAGGTTGAATTCGTTTCGATTCTTTTAACAGGGTAATTCCGTCCATTTTAGGAAGACGGATGTCATAGATTGCAACATCATAATCATTTTTTTTTAGTAATTGGAGTGCATCTTCAGCATTACCTGCACTATCAACCACGAACTCTTTTCTCTTAAAACGCCTTACTAGGAGTTCAAGCAAATCTTTTTCATCATCCACAACTAATAGCTTTATTTTCGTCATGATATCCCTCCGTTCCAATTGCAGCCAAAAGACGAATGATTATGGTTGTTCCTTCACCGAGTGTACTTGTAATCTCAATGTTGCCGCCAAATTGTTGTATAATTCCATAGCAGACCGATAAACCGAGTCCCGTTCCTTTTCCTACAGGTTTCGTCGTAAAAAAAGGATCAAATAACTTATCCATGACATCCTCTGATATTCCGTGGCCGTTATCGATAACCTTAATAAGTATTTCTTGTTCAACCAAAGTTGCGGAAATGACAAGGTTGCCCTCAAGTTCCATTGCGCCCACAGCATTGTTAATCAGATTAACCAGTACCTGCATAAGCTTTAAACCATCGCCAATAACAGGTGGTAAACCCTTTTCAACGTCAAGCTCCAATTGAATCCTGTTCTTCCGTAATTGATATTCCACCAGACTGACACTGTCTTCAATCGTTTTCTTTATATTGATAACCTCATTCGTCCAGTCTGCTTTCCGGGAGAAATTAAGGAGATTACTTGTTATCTTTTTACAACGTTGCGTATTCTCTTTTATTTTTCCAAGGTAGTATTCCATTTCTTCTGCATCTAATGTTTCATCGTCAATCTGAATACGGTCCATCATATCCTCTGCATAAACATTAATGGTTGTCAGCGGATTGTTCACTTCATGAGCAAAGCTCGAAGCCATTATTCCTAAGGCACTTAACTTATCCGTTTGGACAATCCTTTCCTCCATTTGCTTTTGTTCGGTAATATCCTCAAGAACGACCAAAAATTCCCCTTGTTCCTCGATGGCATGATTGAGTTCAAATACGCGATGCCTAAAGATACGTTCCGCGCTATGATAATCCTTTATCTTCATTAATTTTTCGACGTTACCCGTTAAATTTGAACAGGTTATTGGACAATCCTGACAAGGAGAATCCTCCCCGCCAATACTGGCATAACAAGGCAAAGTCAACCGATCCTCCTGCAACCAGCTTTTTAATATTGGATTCATCCAAGTAATCGAATAATCCTTTGTCACTAGTGCAAGCCCAGAACCAATCCCATTTACGACTACATTTAATCTTTCTTTTTCCTGCTCGAGTAACTTAGACTTTTCAAGCAACTCCTTGCTCATACTGTTGAATGTAATTACAAGTTTTCCAAGCTCGTCTTTCCGGTCAATGTCAATGGTGCGTGTATTCCTTCCTTGTTTAAGCCTATTCATTTCACGGTCAATCTGGACAATTGGCCTTGTAAAATAAAGCCCGGCCGAAATACTTATTAAGCTGACTGTCAATATTACCAATGCTACAGCTGCTAATCCGTTTTGGAGCATACTGTTAATCGGTTCAAAAGCGGTTGCTTTCGGCTGTTCCATGACAAGTTCCCAGTTAATTTGGTTGATTTTCGCCCTAACTCCAAGCACATTCTGATTTTGAACTAGAGGTTGTTTTTGCCATAGCTTGCTGTAATCTTGGTGTGCTATAATCCTACCATTTCGATCAAGCAAATAAATATACGAGGAATCGTCCTGTCGAAGAGATGAAATTTTTCCAATCAATTTCTGTAACTGGACAACCACACCAATCGCTTTCTTTCTATTATTCTCATAAAACGGGACAGCAAGTTTCATAACAGGTTGACCATATTGGTTAAATTCAACCTCCCCAAAAACCTGGTCTTCTGTCTGCAACTTAAACCACATATCATCCGTGAACCAACGTTCATTTTCACCGGGGAGATTCAGTGAATAACGGGAAACTCGTTTCACAACAAACCCTTTTTCATTTGTTACGACTGCTTCTTCAATAGACTCATTTTGAAGCAGTTCATAAAAGGCACTTTCTCCCTGATCCACCTGTAAAAGTGACGCTAACACATGACTGCTTTGGAAAATCTGAGTAAAATCTGCTTCGATCTCGTGCGATAAACTTTCTAGCACGAGATTTTGTTTTTCATAGATTCTTGTTTCAAGATCAGATTTCACATAAAAATAATAGCAAGAACTAATTAATAACAGGGGAATGGATGACATCACCACTCCAAAAACTAAAACTTTAATGTGAATCGTTTGAGATTGGAAATAATTGAACAAGGCTCTCACTATTTTTCCCCTCTCGCAATTTGATCGGGATAGATATACTCGGCGATTGAGAGTAAGTCTTGATTATATAAAACATCTATTGCATCCTTTGTTTCCTTGTTAATCACAAATCTGATGCTATCTGGCAGCTCTACTGGCAAGTCAGCCGGAGAATTACCATTGATAATCAAACTAACAAACCGCGCTGCCTGGTATCCTTGAGAATAGAAACTTGCCCCATAACTTGCAAGCATACCCTTTTCCGCCTCAAACTCATAAAGACCCATGGCGGGAATTTGTTTATCGGTAGCCAGTGAAACTAGTTCATCTGTCAGTGCTTCAATTCGAAAGCTTGGAAGGATAAGGAGTGCTTCTTCTTTCTTGATGCTATTTCGCAAATTTACATTACTATTCTTACTCACATCATATGGGTGAATCCTAATATTCAATTTTTTTGCAGCCTCTTTTGTTTCATTTAGACTTAACTGACTGATTTCTATTTTGCTATCATAAATAACGTGTACCAATTGAATACTAGGCACTAAATTCGTCAATAGTTCAAGCCTTTTCCCTGAAATACTTGTATGGTAATTATTAATACCTGTAAAAAGGCCCCCTGGCGACCGGTAATCTTCAATCAATCCAAGTTCTTTCGGTGCAGCAACACCAGCAAAAACAACCGGTATCCTTTTATTCTCCTCACTCATCTCTTCCTTTAATAAGGTTGACTCCACTCCACCGAGTGTCACGATTATATCTGGATTATCATCAAGAAGAGCAACAATCTGCCGTTTCATTTTGTCTTCATCATCATTGGCATTTTTTACAATGTAGGTAATTTCCTTATTATCAAAACCAAGTTCTTCCAGCCCCTTTTTTAGTCCATTAAATTTCTGGTCTCGGTTTTTTCCTATCATCAATACGCCGACCTCAAATGGTTCCTCCTTTTGATGGAATTGTAAAACGCTAAATATAATTGCAGTAACCGCGATAATCGTTACTATAAACAAATACCATTTAGTTTTCATAAATATATCCACCCCACTATTACTTTTCATTTTCACTATAACGAAAAAAGTAATATTACTATCATGGAAAATAGGAATTTTTATTGAACTTATAAAAATGAAAAAATAAAAGTACTATGGTAAAGGAGGGAAAATGATGACTTATAGAAAATTTCTACCTATTCTTTTTATGATGATTGCTATCTTTTCTTTCATATTTGCCTGTGGAGGAGAAAAAAACAGAAAAAAAATTAATCAACTGAAAGCAACAATGAAAAAAACTGAGTTATATAAAAACGAGTATGGATGACTTAAAGGATAAAAATGATCCCTTTAGTGAATCAGTAAAAAAAGGGTACAAACTAATGAATGAAACACAAGTACTTTTAAATGACTATGTAAGGAATCAATTATCCTGTTCTAGTTGCCATGGCAATGCTGGTCTTGATTCGACTTCAAGCTTTAAAACCGTGCCAGCAGTGGCACGGTTTTTTTAATTCCTTTTTATCCACTTTAGCGCTCTTGAATATAAAAATCCAAGTAAAGCATATAGTAAGACAACTACTGCTGTTGTCCAAATTCGTTCTTGTATCACACCATCAGCATACAAAACTGGACCTAGTCCAAATAAAGTGACGAGTAAAAGGAGAATGATAAAAAAAGCATGGACTAGAAACTTCATAAAGTCACCACCAAATGTCCTTCTTATACTATAAGACGTCGTCCCTCTGTTCGTTGTTACACTCTTAAATATTTTGACCAACTTTATTATTTTGTTACTGTACTCATTGTGACCGAATTTCCACTCCCCCCAATTTTTCGGGCACAATCATGCAACTTACTCTTTAAAATGAATAAAAACCGGTCCCATTATATTCATAAGACCGGTTTTGCTAGTGATTAATATTTAATTAACGAGTATTTCTTTTTACCTCTTCTAATGATCGTAAACTGACCTTCAATTCGATCAGTGTCTTGTAATACATAGGATGTATCTGTAATTCGTTCTCCGTTCACTGTAATCGCACCATTTGTGATATCTTCTCTGGCCTGACGCTTGGATGGAGAAATTTTCGCAGCAACTAATAAGTCAACCAAGTTTCCATCTGTTTCAGCCGCATTAAAGGAAGGAACATCTTTGAACCCTTGCTCGATTTCTGAAGCAGACAGGCTTCGAACATCCCCACTGAATAATGCTTCCGTAATTTTAATCGCCTGTTGCAGAGAGTCTTCACCATGAATAAGACGAGTCATTTCCTCAGCCAATGCCTTTTGTGCTAGACGTAAATGAGGTTCTTCTTGAACAGACTTTTCTAGACCTTCGATTTCTTCGTGGGACAAGAACGTAAAGTACTTCAAGTATTTAACAACATCTGCATCCGCAGTGTTAATCCAGAATTGGTAGAACTCATAAGGGGTCGTCTTCTTAGCATCAAGCCAAATGGCTCCACCTTCTGTCTTCCCGAATTTTGTCCCATCCGCTTTTGTAACAAGGGGAATCGTCAATCCAAATGCCTTAGCACCTTCTGGTTGCATTTTACGAATTAGTTCTAGTCCGGAAGTGATATTACCCCATTGGTCACTTCCTCCCACTTGCATTTTACAATTGAAGTTCTCGTAAAGGTGATTGAAATCCATTGCTTGCAGAATCGTATAAGTGAACTCTGTAAATGAAATACCCGATTCAAGTCTTGAAGCAATGGTATCCTTTGCCAGCATATAATTGACTCCAATATGTTTACCAATATCACGTAAGAACGTAACAATATCCATTGATCCCGCCCAGTCATAGTTATTTACCATGACAGCACCATTTTCACCATCAAAGTCAAAAATCGCTGTTAACTGCTTTTGAATCCCTTCGACATTTTTTTGTACCGCTTCAAGTGTTTGCAGCTTTCGCTCTTCACTTTTTCCACTAGGGTCACCAATTAGCCCTGTTGCACCGCCAACTAAAACAACGGGACGATGTCCATGCTGCTGAAATCTTCTGAGTGTTAAAAACGGCACCATATGACCGATATGCAAGCTGTCTGCTGTTGGGTCTACTCCACAATAAAGAGAGATTTTCTCCTTACCGATCAAATTCTTAAGACTTTCTTCATCTGTTTGCTGGTAGACAAGGCCACGCCATGCTAAATCTTGTAATAAATCCATTTTTTTATCCTCCATATTCTTCAATATAAAACAAAAAAGCGCCCCTGCAAAAAATGCAGGGACGCATAACGCGCGGTACCACCCGGCTTGAGGAAAAAAATCCTCCAACTCGAAAAATTAACGGTTTAGACCGTTCTCCGCTACTTCTATTTTCACAGAGAAAGCTCTGGGACGTAATTCACTCTTCTATATGTGTCAGCTTTCACCAGCCGCTGACTCTCTAATAACAGGGATAGAAGACCTACTGTAGATTCCCTTCATAGCTTGATTATTAAAATTATAACTTATAGAATTTTTACCATAAATTATATCTACTGTCAAACATGAACTGGTAATATCAGAAAAATGTAGAAGTTTGTCATTTTTGCAATCTTCATTATGCTATAATATATGTGATTTTAAAAGAGGTGATTCTATGAATGATAAATTTCAAGCGTGGATTGAAAAAGCAAAGTCCATATCTAACTTGTTTACCCATAAAAAGACAGTAAAAAGCGCACGTATTACGTACCAGGTCTTTTGGAACCTTTTGCTGCTGATTATAACTGTCGTCATCCTTGGGGGAGCATTTGCTACGGGTGTGGGTGCGGGATATTTTGCCTCGCTTGTTAAGGACGAACCTGTCCGGTCTTATGACAACATGAAAAAGGACATTTATAATTATACGGAAACATCGGACTTATATTTTTCTGACAATGTCTATCTTGGTAAGCTGCGTACAGACCTTGAACGTGAAGAAGTGAAAATTGATCAAGTATCTGATTTTCTAGTAAAAGCAGTAATTGCAACGGAAGATGAGTATTTTTATACACACAAAGGAGTTGTCCCAAAAGCTGTTTTTCGGGCACTTTTCCAAGAAGTAACAAACTCTGCTGTTCAATCAGGCGGCAGTACATTAACACAGCAATTAATCAAAAACCAAATTTTAACGAATGAGGTCTCATTCGAAAGAAAGGCAAATGAAATTTTGCTTGCCCTTCGTCTAGAGAAGTTCTTTAGTAAGAAAGAAATTTTGGAAGCTTACTTAAATGTTTCAACATTTGGAAGAAACTCATCAGGTAAAAATATCGGCGGTGTACAAGCAGCGGCAAAAGGAATATTTGGGAAAAATGCCAGCGAATTAAATCTTCCACAAGCTGCCTTTATTGCTGGTTTACCGCAAAGTCCCTTTGGCTACACACCTTTTACAAGAGAGGGTACCGTGAAAAATAATTTAGAACCTGGTCTTACCCGAATGAAAACGGTTCTAAAAAGAATGTATGATGGCGGTCATATCAATGATACGCAGTATGCAGAAGCCGCAGCCTATGATATCACCAAGGATTTTATTCCTGCCGGGGACAACCCGCTTGAAAAATATCCATACTTAACATTTGAAATTGAAGAGCGGGCTATCGAAGTATTAACCAATGTATTGGCCAAAAACGACGGCTTTGAAGAAATAGACTTAAAAGAAGATGAAAATCTTTATTATAAATACAGAACATTAGCGAGCCAAAATTTACGGCAAAATGGATACGAAATTCATACAACTATTAATAAAGAAATTTATGATGTATTCCAGGATGTAAAGAATAACTACCCGAACTATGGACCTGATAAGGACCAGGAGAAGCTGGATCCGGAAACAGGTGAAACGATTATCGTTAAGGAGCCTGTTGAAGTGGGTGCCATGCTTATCGAGAATAAAACGGGTAAAATAATCAGTTTTGTGGGTGGAAGAGACCATAATAAACAAGAACTTAATCATGCAACTAGTGCTGTTCGTCAAAATGGTTCTACGATGAAGCCACTTCTCGTTTATGCACCAGCTATTGAATTGGGGAAAGTATCACCAGGCACACCATTACCTGATGTTGCTTTAAGGCTTGATCCAAGCAATTCAAGACCTTGGCCAAACAACTATGACAGACGGTACAGTGGTATCACATCAGCAAGACATGCACTAAAAAAATCTTATAACGTTCCTGCTGTTAAGCTATATAAAGATATAATAGACCAGCAGCCTGCAAAATATCTTGAAAAAATGGGCTTTACATCCTTAAGAAGTGAGGATTATACCAATCTCTCAACCTCTATTGGATCAATGAAAAATGGGGTAACAGTCGAAGAAAACACCAACGCCTTTGGAACCTTTGCGAATGAGGGTAAATTTATTGATGCATACATGATTGAAAAAATTGTCGATAAAAACGGTAAAACCATATATCAACATGAAGTGAAGCCTGTCGATGTATTTAAACCACAAACTGCATTTTTAACGCTCGATATGATGCGGGATGTTATCAAAAGTGGTACGGCCGCGAGTATTAATAGTAAATTAAAGTTCAGAGCAGATTGGGCAGGTAAAACAGGAACGGGGCACGATTTCCATGACGCGTGGTTTGTTGCTACCAATCCAAGTGTAACATTTGGAATTTGGACAGGCTATGACACGCCAAAATCATTAAATACCGGCGGAATGTCTTACTCACAAAGAACCAATAACCTATGGGCTCAATTAATTAATGCAGCTTATGATATTAAACCAGAATTAATAAATCCGAATGAATCATTTTCTGTACCAGATGGAATTGTAAAGCGCTCGTTTTGCGCCGTTTCAGGCTTGTTACCTTCAGATGCCTGCTCTAAGGCGGGCTTAGTTGAAAGTGATTACTTTAACGCTGAAAATGTTCCTACCAAACGAGATGATAGCTTGATTGCAGGAAACTATGTGCAAATTGGTGATAAAAAGTATCTAGCTTTAAATTCAACACCAGCAGAATTTTCCCAACAAGGAGTTATCCTAAATCCTGATTTCATTGCACAAATGGTGGGCAATAATTTTAGTAATACGAGTCAGCTAATACCTAAAACGGAACGTTGGGGTAAAATCCTTGTTCCAAATGATAAGATCGTCGATAACGGAAAACGTCCTGACGGGGTGACCCTATCTCTATCCGGAAACAATTTAATATGGTCAGCACCAGCGGATAATGATATTGTTGGGTATCGAGTATATCAAAACGGATCAAAGATCACGAGTATCATAAGTGGCTCTAGTCTTTCCTTTACAGCCCCTAACGGTTCATACTATGTAACTGCAGTAGATATCGCAGGGAACGAATCACCACCATCTAATATGGTTGATGTTGGTATTGCAACTACACCTACACCTTAATGAATAACAATAAAGGAGCTTGGATATCCAAGCCCCTTTATTTTTTAGATTCACTTTTTTGATTATTTCTGATTGGATACAGTGCTTTTTCAAGAGTGAGTAAGTTCTTTTCTGTTATTTCAGCTTTACGAGGAATTGGCTTATACATATCATCTGGGTCATCCCAATTCATCGGAAGACTGACAGGTGCTTTATCTTGCCAATAGTCAAGCCAATCCTTTGGTAAACTTCCATAACAGTTTGAGTTTTCAGTCATTTCCATCCATATAAGTGCCCAAGCTCTAGGAACAACACGCCAAATGTCATAACCTCCGCCGCCGACTGCAATCCATTTACCTCCGCAATATTGATGAGCAATTTCATGAGCAAGCTTTGGGATTTCACGATAGATTTTCATCGTAGCTGATAAATGAGTTAATGGATCATAATAATGGGAGTCTGCTCCATTTTGAGTCAGAATAACATCCGGTTTAAAAAAATCAGCTACTTCTTTTAGTGATTGAGTATACATATGAAGCCATGATTCATCTTCAGTGAATGCATCCACTGGAATATTAAACGAATAACCATACCCCTTTCCTTGCCCTCTTTCGTTAACATTACCGGTACCCGGAAAAAGGTATCTTCCCGTTTCATGAATGGACAGGGTACAGACATTGGGTTCATCGTAAAATGACCACTGGACACCATCACCATGATGGGCATCTGTATCTACATAAAGAACCCTGGCATTATATTTATTTTGTAAATATTTAATAGCTACTGAACTATCATTATAAATGCAAAATCCAGAAGCTTTTCCGCGAAATCCATGATGCAATCCTCCACCTAGGTGAAGGGCATGGATTGCCTGTCCTGTCATTACTTGATCGACAGCCGTTAATGCCCCCCCAACAAGTAGAGCGCTAGCTTCATGCATATTAGGGAATATTGGTGTATCTTCCGTTCCTAACCCATAGTTTTCAGCCACTTGCTGCGGAAGCTGGCCATATCCTGCCATTTTTACTGCGTTAATATAGCTTGGGTCATGTACAAGGCTGAGTTCCTCCTCTGTTGCCATTCTTGGAGGAACCACCTGCATATTGTCTAAGGCATATAATCTATTTAACAAATCTACAGTTAGTTTAAGTCGAAACTGATTAAAAGGATGATTATTGCTGAATTTATAATTCAACAATTCTTCTGAAAATACAAATGAACATGGATCGGTCATAGGGAAACACCTGGCAGATTTGGCCATAGAACGTCATAGCCAGATTGTTTTAAATCCTGGATTAGTACAGTAGGATTCATGGTTTGCAATCTAACAACGAGTATTTTGAATTGGTCATCCTTTTTGTCTGGATAAACGAGTACACTCAAAATATTGGCTTTCCGATTCTTTATTATACTCGTAATATCACTAAGCTTTCCTGCAAGATTAGGTACCCTTATTTCAATTTGAGAACCAGGTTGATGGGCACCAGTCAACTCAACGAGCGTTCTTAACAAATCGGTTTCAGTAACAATTCCAACGAGCTTCTGATTGTTTGTGATCGGAAGGCAGCCAATTTTATGCTCATAAAACACTGCTGCTATCTCCTCCACAAAATCAAGAGGATGGCCAGTGATAACGTCTTTTTTCATTATGGAATCAACAGGTTTTTGCAGATCCTCCAAATGTTCGTTTGCACGAAATATAGATGGAGCAGCATCACGTATATCAGATAAGGTTACAATGCCTACAAGCTGTTGATTGGCATTTATAACGGGTATATGCCGGATTTTTTTTGACTCCATTAATCTCATTGTGTCAGTAATTGAAACCGTTGGATTAACCGTGACAATCTCCGTTTTCATTATTTCTTCTACTATCATCCGAATGGCCTCCTCAATTGAATTTCGTATCAATACATAAATCGATTCATAAATCGAAGTCGATCAAACCTTTGGATTGTCTCCACATCCACCCTTTTTCCAATTCTCGCCATCAAACAGTTAGCAGGGTGTGAACAAATCTCAGGGTCATCCGTTGCATACCATTGGAGGCCGCCCGCAGTCATCATTTTCTCCATGATTTTTCGATACTCCCAAACATTTAATCCTGTTCCCTTTAAATCCCAATGCCAATAATATTCCGTGGTAATAATTAAGTAATCCTCCATGGCATCATCCATCATAGAAACGGTGAGGAGATTTTTTCCGACAGCGCAGTCTCTAAATTGAGGAATTACCTCAATGGCTCCCAATTCAATTAAATTATCCATTTTGTCTTCAGACCATCTTTCAAGAGGATCTGGAAAAAGGTATGTTACATAACCAACAATGGTATGGTGATGCCTTGCAATAATAATTCGCCCCTCTTCAAGTTGTGCAATCCCAACTAGCGCTTGATGCTGCTGGTCTGGGGGACGAAAAGCGGTAAGATGTTCGTGAAATTCATATTTAGCAAGTTTATCTGAGGAAATAGGACCTTCGATAATTAAGTTTCCTTGAGGGGTTTTTATTTCTTTCGCATTGTACGTTTTTTTGTGTTCCATCCCTACACCACCTGAAAAATCATTCGCGTATCATTTCTATTATACATAATTTTTATCATTTTTTAGCTACTCTCCATAATTTTCTGTTTAATTAGAAAACTATGTGACAATTTCCTGAAATAAAGAAAAACTTTTTTAAAAATTGAGAATAGTTTCTATTTGTACTATAATAATCTCATACTAGCATAAGGGGGAAATTGAATGAAAGTGGAAAAGCTGCCAGTTATGCAAGGGGAGCATAATTTAGCAAATTATAAAGAAAAGTATAAGAACTTCAGTTGGGAGGAGACTGAAAAGGAATTCTCCTGGCATGAAACAGGACTTGTTAACATGGCTTACGAAGCTATTGACCGTCATGCAGAAACTTTTCGAAAAAATAAGGTAGCCCTTTATTATCGTGATAATACTAGAAATGAAAAGTATACCTTTAAAGAAATGAAAGAGCTTTCAAATAAAGCTGGTAATGTCTTAAAAACTTATGGAGATGTAGAAAAAGGAGATCGCGTTTTTGTATTTATGCCTAGATCACCTGAACTATATTTCACTGTATTGGGTGCAATCAAGCTTGGAGCGATAGTTGGCCCATTATTTGAAGCCTTTATGGAGGGTGCCGTCAGGGATCGTTTACAAGATAGTGAAGCGAAAGTCTTGGTGACAACACCTGAATTATTAGATCGTGTTCCTGTTGATGAGCTGCCAGCATTAAAGCATATTTTCCTTGTCGGTCAAAATGTAGAAGAACAAGGACCATTCATTGACTTTTTGAATAAATTCGAATCTGCAAGCAACAAGTTGAGAATTGAATGGGTGGATCGTACAGATGGACTCATTCTTCATTATACTTCTGGTTCAACTGGTAAACCAAAAGGAGTATTGCATGTACATAATGCAATGATTCAACAATATCAAACAGCCAAATGGGTTTTGGATCTAAAAGAAGACGATGTTTATTGGTGTACAGCTGACCCAGGATGGGTTACAGGGACATCTTACGGTATTTTTGGACCATGGTTAACGGGAACTTCCAACGTAATTGTTGGGGGACGTTTTAGTCCTGATACTTGGTACAAAATGATTGAAGACTTTGGTGTTACCGTTTGGTATAGTGCTCCTACTGCTTTCCGGATGTTAATGGGGGCAGGAGATGAAATTGTAAAGAAATATAATTTAAGCAGCCTTCGCCATGTCCTAAGTGTTGGGGAGCCATTAAACCCTGAGGTAGTAAAATGGGGCGTAAAGGTCTTTAACAAAAGAATTCATGATAACTGGTGGATGACGGAAACAGGAGCACAGCTGATTAGTAACTATCCTTGTATGGAGATTAAACCAGGGTCTATGGGTAAGCCGATTCCGGGAGTTGTAGCTGCTATCGTCGACGACCAAGGCAATGAACTTCCTCCTTACCGCATGGGGAATCTTGCTATTAAGAAGGGCTGGCCATCCATGATGTACACCATTTGGAATAATCGTGAAAAATATGAATCCTATTTCATGCCAAGCGGATGGTATTTTTCTGGTGATTCAGCCTATATGGATGAGGATGGATACTTCTGGTTCCAGGGACGTGTGGATGATGTTATTATGACATCTGGTGAACGAGTTGGACCGTTTGAGGTGGAAAGCAAGCTTGTTGAACACCCTGCTATTGCAGAAGCTGGAGTAATTGGAAAGCCTGACCCTGTACGTGGCGAAATTATTAAGGCTTTTATTGCACTAAGAGACGGCTATGTAGCTTCAGATGAACTTAAGGAAGAAATCAGGCTTTTTGTTAAAAAAGGTCTTGCAGCACATGCAGCCCCTAGAGAAATTGATTTCCGAGATAAGCTTCCGAAAACTAGAAGTGGTAAGATTATGAGACGTGTCTTAAAGGCATGGGAGCTTAACTTACCAACAGGTGACCTTTCAACAATGGAAGATTAAAATGAAAAAAGCAGTTCTAAACATATGTTTAGACTGCTTTTTTTCGTTTTGTCCAGCTCCAGCTCCAACGCATAGCCCCTCGAGGTCGCTTCCGCTTTTCTTTTTAATTAGTTGATTGACGGTGCTCGATGCGATGTGGAAGTACAACAGTTTGTTCCTCAACCTCTTCTTTGTTCATTAATTTGGTGAGTAAACGCATAGCCACAGCTCCGATATCGTATAAAGGCTGAACGATTGTGGTCAGCTGCGGGCGAACCATTAGTGAAAGCCTTGTATTATCAGATGTTATTACTTCAAAGTCTTCAGGAATTTTATATCCTTTATCCTCAGCACCATGAACAACACCCAGCGCCATTTCATCTGAGCCAACTAGTATTGCAGTTGGTCTATCAGGGGCTTCTAATAATTTATCGAATGCTTCTAAGCCAGAGTCGTAGGTGTAATCACCTTCTACAATAAGTGACTCATTAAAAGTTATTCCTGCTTCTACTAGAGCTCGTTGATAACCCTTAAGTTTTTTGTGGATATTTTTCGGCTCTTGTAATGGTCCAACTACAAATGCAATATGCTTATGACCTTTTTCAATAAATTCATTTACTGAGTCATAAACGGCTTGCTCATAATCTATATTAACAGACGGAATCTGTTCAGATTCTTCAATAGATCCAGCTAAAACAATTGGAACTGGTGACTTTCCAAATTCCTCCACATGTTCTCCTGTAATATTTCCGCTCATAAATACAATACCATCCACTTGTTTTCCTAGCATTGTATTTAATAAGTGTAATTCTTTCTCTAAGTTTTGATCGGAATTGCTTAAAATAATATTGTACTTATACATGGTTGCTATATCTTCGATACCACGAGCTAGTTCTGCAAAAAAGATATTCGAAATGTCGGGAATAACTACCCCAACCGTTGTTGTCTTTTTACTAGCCAATCCCCTGGCAACAGCATTAGGACGGTAGCCAAGTCTTTCAATAACTTCTAATACTTTTTTTCGAGTAACAGGCTTTACATTTGGATTTCCATTGACTACACGTGAAACGGTTGCCATCGAAACATTTGCTTCCCGGGCAACATCATAAATTGTAATATTCACGTTTAACACTCTCCTTAAACACGCAACGTATTTTTCTTTATTTTACAGCATTTTTCAACAATTTAGTCATTGTGAGAAAATATACAAACTTTTATATGTATTTAATCATACGATAAGTACAATCAAGTCGCAATGATATATGTTCTCATTTTCACTATATTTTCATTATTTAATGTAAAAAGACCTTCTGCAAGACATACAGAAGGTCTCTTTTACTTATACATTAAATTCTAACTAAGTTGGAAGCGAGCAGTTCACTATAAAAAGTATTAAACTGATCAAGATTCATTTGCTGCTGAGCATCAGAAAGTGCTACCGCCGGATCTGGATGAACCTCAGCCATTACCCCATCAGCGCCAATCGCAAGTGCAGCTTTAGCAGCTGGAAGAAGTAAATCTCTTCGACCTGTTGAGTGAGTCACGTCCACCATTACTGGTAAGTGTGTTTCTTGCTTTAGAATCGGTACGGCAGAAATATCAAGGGTATTTCTTGTTGCACGTTCGTACGTTCTAATTCCACGTTCACAAAGAATTATTTGCCCATTTCCTTGTGCCATAATATATTCGGCAGCATTAATAAATTCCTCAATAGTAGCAGCTATACCACGTTTTAAAAGAACTGGCTTATTCACTGCACCAGCTGCTTTTAATAATTCAAAGTTTTGCATGTTACGGGCACCAATTTGAATAACATCAATATAATCAATAGCCATCTCAATGTCCGCTGGATTTACAATCTCACTAATGACAGCCATATCATATTCATCTGCCACTCGTTTTAAGATTTTTAACCCTTCAACTCCAAGACCTTGGAAATCATATGGAGATGTTCTAGGCTTATAGGCACCACCACGAAGCAGCTTTAACCCTTTTTCTTTCATTGCTTTTGCAACAGTTGCAACTTGTTCATAAGACTCGACAGCACATGGACCAAAAACAAAATGTTGCTTCCCGTCTCCAACTGTTTCACCTTTTAAAGTAACAATTGTGTTTTCCGGCTTCTTCTTTCTAGAAACAAGAAGTGCTTTTTGGTGATCATCTTTTTGCAAATCTAATCCAGCCTTGAAAATTTCCTTAAATAAATGGTCAATGGTTGCATTATCAAATGGCCCATCATTATGCTCTTTAATAATATCAAGCATTTTTCTTTCACGGACGGGATCGTATTTATAAACCCCTTGAGTTTCTTTTGCTTTCCCAATCTCTTGGACGAGTTGAGCTCTTTCATTAATTAGTTTCAATAATTCTAAGTTAAGATCATCGACACGGTTCCTTAATAGTTCCAAATTACTTTTGCTCATTTTTTGCCCCCGCCCTTTCAATAGCTGACAGAATAATCCAGAATACTGTCAGTTAGTTCCCATATAATAAATTAATTAACAATTCAATAATTAGGGTTTATTATATCTGATAAGTTCTTTTTTGTCACGTCTTTTTTCTTTAACAATTAAACGCTTTTAAGCGCTAAAGTGTTATCGTTTATAAAAGACATTCTATGCAGTGAAGTTTATATTGTGCCTATAAATTTTCACTTGTTGCATTTGTCAAAGAACGTTTTGTAATTTTCCAGTGAGAGGCATTCCAAATCGCCTCACCCTTATTTATTAACAATGCTTGAGGGGATTCGTGTTTAATTTCAAATTTCTCTGCAATTTCATTAGATAGTGGTCGTGCGTCTTGAACGGCTAAATAATAGGTTGGCACGCCTTGGTTTTCCCCTGCGTATTTTTCATATTCCTGATAGGCTGCATGACTAATTGGACAAGTTAAACTATGTTTTAAAAGGAAAAATTTATCTTTTTGCTTTAATAAGTCTTCAAATTGTTCTAATGTATCAATTTTTTTTAGCATATTCTATCCTCCAAATAATAAACGGTGAAGTCATTCTATCACTTCACCGTTTTTGACACAAATAATTCGATTAATTTTTTGAAAATTCTTAATGTGTTACCTTATATTCTTCCTCTTCAAACGCTTTTTTTGCTTGTTCTAATTTTTTTCTTATCGCAAGTTCATCAACTGAACCTTCTTTATTTGCTTTTGGCACACCACCAATTGGAATATAATTTTCTTCTTCTACATCCAGTGGTGTCCTTGTTTTATTCATTAGTTGAACCGTTTTTTCCTTTAATGTACCCGCTTGATTGTTAAGTGTACTTCGAATCTCTCTACCTGATTTAGGGGCTAAGAAGATTGCTGCAGCTGCACCCACAAGTCCGCCAATCAGTGCACCTAGGAAAAAACTGCTCGATGAGTCTTCACTTTTGTTTTGGTTTGTTTCTCGCAATTCGTAATCTTTACTACTCATAATGGATTCCTCCCTTATATAATAAATACTATCTTGATCTAACTCTCTTAATCTCCACATCATTACTTTCTTTTTTTACTTGCTTCTTAGCATTCCATTTATCTTTTAGTTCAAGGAAAACGTTACTCCATTGCACAATTTGGGAGATTTTTTCTTTATTTTCTTCAACTTGTATATCAAAAGATTCTGTTAAAGTTTTTAATGTACCATTGAATTTATTTACTGTCGTCCCAACGTCTTTTACCACAGAGACAACACTATTTAAACTCTGTGATTTCTCCTGAATATCATCCGCAAGAGCATTCGTTTTCTGTAAGAGTACAGTCGTTTCTTGTGTGACTCCATCCAACTGTTTTTCTAATCCAGTTAACGTTTTGGAAACACTTGATAGAGTTTCTTGGAGAGATTTTAGTGTTTTGGCTAAGTAAATGACAAGCACTAAAAACGCAATCGCAATCAAAGCGACGCTTAAGTATAAAATAATTTCCATTCTTTTTTACCTCCGCTTATATACCATTATGTATTACCTATCTCGAGCAGTGTTAAACCTGGATAGGTATCTTACACTACTTCAAGATGATTGTCTCATTTTCCTGCAATGGATTACAATACGTTTTACTATTAAGTTAAATATTTCTCACTTTATCAAGGAATCGGTTACAATAGATTATGTATTTACATTTTTTTGTTGGAGGCGTAAAACATGAGGGATCTACGTATTGAAAAACTAGCAAAAAATTTAATCAACTACTCGGTAGAGCTGCAAAAGGGTGAAAAGGTTTTAATTGAAAACTTTGGCCTGCAGCGTGAGCTTGTTACAGCACTTGTTAAGGAAGCCTATCTTGCTGGTGGATATCCATTTGTACTTTTAAAGGACCAACAAGTAGACCGTGCTTTATTACTTGGTGCCCAGGAAGAACAATTCAATATGATTGCTGATTTTGAAGCAAATGTTATGAGCAAAATGGATGCGTACATAGGCCTGCGATCTGGTGATAATATTAACGAGCAGGCTGATGTTCCAGACGATAAGGTGAAGATTCACGGCAATACGATTGGTAAAAAGGTTCATCGCGACATCCGCGTTCCGAAAACAAAATGGGTTGTCCTTCGCTACCCTACATCAAACATGGCCCAGTTAGCAAAAATGAGTACAGAGGCATTCGAGGACTTCTATTTTGATGTTTGTAATTTGGATTATGGAAAGATGGATAAAGCCATGGACAGCCTTGCCGAATTGATGAACCGTACCGATAAAGTCCGTCTCACAGGACCTGGAACCGACCTTAGCTTCTCTATTAAAGATATCCCTGCAATAAAATGTGCTGGACATGCAAATATTCCTGATGGAGAGGTATATACCGCACCAGTACGTGATTCAGTAAATGGAGTTATTTCTTATAATACCCCATCGCCTTATCAAGGGTTTACTTTTGAAAATGTAAAACTAACATTTAAGGATGGTAAAATTGTTGAGGCGGTTGCCAATGACACTGAGCGAATTAATAAAATATTTGATACAGATGAAGGGGCACGCTATGTTGGAGAATTTGCTATCGGCGTTAATCCATATATCTTAAACCCAATGCAGGATATTTTATTTGATGAAAAAATCGCGGGCAGTTTCCACTTTACACCAGGTCAATGTTATGATGAGGCATTTAATGGTAATCACTCAAATATTCACTGGGATATGGTTAACATTCAGCGTCCAGAATATGGCGGGGGAGAAATCTATTTCGATGATGTGTTGATTCGTAAAGACGGTCTTTTTGTTATTCCTGAATTAGAAGGATTAAACCCTGAAAATCTTAAATAATTCAAAAAAGGATGTCCGTTTGGTTACGGGCATCCTTTTTTGTGGCTAGTTCCAGCGACCAGCGGCTAGTGTACTTCACCCTTTTCCCTACAATAAGTCAACATCGGATCGCTAACGCTCTCCGTGTTTCCTTTATCTCAGTCAAAGAGCTCCAGTCCATACGCCTCTAAACGGTCGCTTGCACTTTTCTTGTTATAGGGTTAACTGGTTTTCATAGGATTCTTGGAATTTTTGGATATCTCCCGCACCCATAAAAATAATTACGCTATTTTTATGTTTCTCAAGCAAAGAGGTATTTTCTTCCAATAAAATTTCCGCACCTTCAATTCTTGTCTGTAGATCTTTTATCGTCAGTTTTCCATGGTTTTCTCTTACAGAACCAAAGATTTCACACAAATACGTTTTATCCGCAAGTCTCAAGCTTTTTGCAAAATCCTCTAGAAAAGCCTGTGTTCTTGAAAAAGTGTGCGGCTGAAATACGGTTACAATTTCTCGGTCTGGGTACTTTTGATTAGCTGCATCGATAGTAGCTTTTATTTCTGTTGGGTGATGGGCATAATCGTCAATTAAAATTTGTGACCCAATTCTTTTTTCGGAAAATCTTCTTTTCACACCTTGGAAGGTGTTCAATTCTTCCTTAACAATTGAAACATCGATTTCTTCATAGTGGCACACCCCAATAACAGAAAGCGCATTTAATACACTATGCTCACCGAAAGTAGGGATGGTAAACGTATCATAAAATGTATTACGAATAAATACATCAAATGTTGTTCCACTAGTACTTTTCACAAGATTTTTGGCTTGGTAGTCATTTTCCTCACCAAAACCATAAAACAATACAGGGACCTTTGCCTGGATTTTTTGAAGTTGTTCATCATCCCCATATGCGAATATCCCCTTCTTAACTTGAACAGCCATTTCTTGAAATGCCGAAAAAACATCATCAATATTGGCGAAATAATCAGGATGATCGAAATCTATATTTGTCATGATCGCATAATCAGGAAAATAGGACAAAAAGTGTCTTCTGTATTCACATGCTTCAAAAACAAAATATTTAGAGCCCTCTTCGCCCTTACCTGTACCGTCACCAATTAAAAACGAAGTCGGCTTTGCGCCCTTAATGACATGCGCTAGCAGTCCAGTTGTAGACGTTTTACCATGTGCACCAGTAATAGCCACACTAGTGAAATTATGCATAAAATCGCCTAAAAATCGGTGGTAACGAATAATCGGCAGCCCGAGCTTCATAGCCTCTTGAATTTCCTCGTGAGTATCAGGAAATGCATTACCAGCAATAATTGTCATCCCCGGCTTAACGTTTTCCTTATTAAAGGGGAGAATCTTTATTCCTGATTGTTCAAGGGCCAGTTGAGTAAAAAAGTGCTTTTCGACATCGGAGCCTTGTACATCGAATTTCATATCATGGAGAACTTGTGCTAATGCACTCATTCCTGACCCCTTTATACCTACAAAATGGTAAATAGTCATATAAAGAACCTCCAACCAACGTCTATCTGTAAAACAGTATATGACATCTATCTTGAAATGCTAATTTTTAAAGCGAAAAGCGGAAGCGCCTTGCACAGGGGCGACAGGCATTAGACAAGACGTCAAGAAGGTTGTTCTTTACCTTCTTGACGTCTTGGCTTATGACCCCGAGCCCCTAGGCGCTGCAGCTAGACAATACTAAAGCGCCCTGACGCTTTAACTTGCTAACGAATAAAAATTTATAAGTGATTCACATTTAAGTATTATAACATTGTTCATCAATAAAAACTATTTGATACTTCATTATCATTATATTTTTTGTTTATCTTAACAAAAAATACTTAAGATTAGTTCATTGTACCAGCATCTTGCATGGACTCCAAGTCCTCCAATGTAATCAAGACCTCTCGTGGCTTACTGCCATTAGCACTGGTAATAAAACCATTTGATTCGAGCATATCCATTAATCTTGCTGCACGGTTATACCCGATTTTAAATCTCCTCTGTAAGCTAGAGGTCGAAGCAAGCCCCTGTTCAATAATAAATTCACAAGCTTCGTAAAAGAGCTCATCTTCTTCTTCTGTTACCTGTGCCTTTTTTAATAGTTCCTCTTGTTCAAACAAGTAATCAGGCTCCCGCTGATCTCTCACGTGCCCAACCACAAGGTCAATCTCCTCATCTGAAACAAAGGTGCCTTGTAGACGTACGGGCTTTGATGAGCCATTCTCTAAAAAGAGCATATCTCCTCGACCGAGTAATTTTTCAGCACCACTAATATCTATAATAGTGCGAGAATCCACCTGTGAAGAAACAGAAAAGGCAATCCGTGTTGGAATGTTGGCCTTAATTAATCCTGTAATGACATCCACAGACGGTCTTTGAGTAGCTACAATTAAATGAATTCCACATGCTCTTGCTTTTTGAGCAATCCTGCAAATCGCTTCTTCCACATCTGCAGGCGACATCATCATTAAATCTGCTAATTCATCAATAATGATTACAATAAACGGAAGTTTATCAGAATATTGTTTATGCTTGATGGCAAGCTCATTAAATCGATTTATGTCGCGCACTCCTGAATGCGCAAATAACTCATAGCGTCTCTCCATTTCATCTACAGCCCATTTCAAGGATGCGGTTGCTGCCTTTACATCCGTAATGACTGGACTAACTAAATGCGGAATTCGATTATAGGGAGCAAGCTCTACCATTTTAGGGTCAATTAATAATAGCTTTAAATCTTCTGGACTAGCTTTAAATAATAAACTTACTAGTATGGTGTTAATACATACACTTTTACCAGAACCTGTTGCTCCAGCGATTAACCCATGGGGCATTTTCTTTAAATCTGTAACAATCGGTTTTCCGGAAATATCAAGGCCTAGTACAGCAGTTAACGGAGAAGATGATTCTCGAAATACTGGGCTCTGTATAATTTCATTGATTAACACAGGACGTGATTTTTGGTTCGGTACCTCAATACCTATGGTATGTTTACCTGGAATGGGTGCTTCAATTCGTATATCTCTGGCAGCAAGACTTAATTTAATATCATCGCTTAAATTTGTAATTTTGTTTACCTTAACCCCAGGCTCAGGTTGGACTTCGAAACGAGTCACAGCTGGTCCTTGAGTTACATTCACAACACTTGCACCGACATTAAAATTTTGCAAGGTTTGATTTAAAAGTTCTTCTTGGTATAATAACCATTCCGTATCGTCTTCTACAATCACAGGAGGATTTAACAAGTTCATCCTAGGAAACTCATATAAACCTGATTCTACTAGGGGGTGTTCTATCGGCAAATCGGTTTTAGGCACTGATTCAACTTGGATATCTTGTTGAATCGTATTCGGTTCATCAACGATAACTTCAACTTTTGGAAGATCTGCATGAACTTCTTCTTTTGATTCGATATTGTCTGTCTTTAGCTTTACTTCAGGTGTTTCTTTCTTAATCTCTTCTTTTTCCTCAGGCAAAGTACTTCTTCTTTTTCTTTCTTCCCATTTTAACTTATCCTGTTTTAACATCATAACATTGAACGGAAGATGGGATCGTTTTCGGCTGTGTACCTTTCTAGGATCCTCCGATTGTTCTTCTACCTTGGTCTCATTTACTGGCGACTCTTCATTTACCTGGATCACTTCAGATATCGCAACGGCGGTCTCAGAGGCAGCTAGTTCAACTTCCGGCATAGTCTCTTGCTCTGATGCCTGAGTACTTGAATCCAGCAGTTTTTCAGATTCATCATCTAGAAAATGGCTTAACTCATGCTCGACAACTTTATTTGAATGTCTAGCCGGTCTGCTAAACCCATAAATTGGTGAAGGAATTTCTGTCAGCTGGAACGGTTTTTTATTTATCGGAGGTGTAATTTTCTTATTTACCTGCTTATTCTTTGTTTCTGAACTTCTTATTTCTGAACTTCTTATTTCTGAACTTCTTATTTCTGAACTTCTTGTTTCTGAACTTCTTATTTCTGAACTTCTTGTTTCTGAACTTCTTATTTCTGACCTTCTTGTTTCTGAACCGCTTGTTTCTGAACTTCTTATTTCTGACCTTCTTGTTTCTGAACCGCTTGTTTCTGAACTTCTTGTTTCTGAACTTCTTGTTTCTGAACTTCTTGTTACAGAACTTTTTACTTCAGAACGTTGCTCTACCCTCATTTGTCGGTTTGGTTTTTCAAATTTCACGATTGGAATTTCCGGTTTCAATTTGAAATGTAGTTGACCTTTAGGATACTGATAAGAAATTTTTGTATCTAGATGATGACTACCCTCGTTTATTTTATGAGGCAGCGACCTTACCTGCTGCTTGTTATGTATGTCATAATCAGCATATTCATCTCCATTGTCCTTTATAAACTTTTGAAAAAAGTTTTGGATCCAACTCAAAACTATCACTCTTTCTACTATTACTATCACTCTATTTTAACAGGTATTATTACTTTTTCGACAAAAAATCTTAGAATAAGCAAAAAAGACCACTTACCGTGATCCTTTTCCATCCTTATTTCGTGTCTTTCCTAATATAAAAATCGGTTCTAATTCTCCATCTTCATACAAAAAGGATAACGCCGTTATAGGTACACGTCCACTAGCAAAAAAGCTCATTGCCATTTGTGCTAAAACATCATAACCCGTATGGTTTTGAATATCAGCAATAATTAAGACATCCTGATGTGGAACGGCAAGGACCATTGTCCCTGTTATCTTTCGTTTCATATCATTTAAGAAGCCTTTATTCAGAATCCTGCTTGCGTCATAACCATCGTTTGAATTAAGAAAATAAAAAGTATTACCTGCTACTTGATCCTCTTTTAATGAAGTTTTTAAAGACCTGACATTAAATAAGGCGATTTCTTTAATTCGACTTGCCTGCCATCCCTCTTTTTCCATGATTCGCGAATCAATTAATCGGTAAGTTGTCCCCATATCATATGCATAATATATTTTTGTTTCAGCAGTGTGATCATCTGTTAAGAATGGAACACTCTCTTCCGCTTCAAGCGGAAAAGATGTTGAGCGTATAACCGGAAAAATCTTTTTCTCATGGTCCGTTAGCTGGACTGTGTCGGTCATAGCCCTTAGTCCCTCTTCCACATAATAAACCACTTCATCAATTGCCTTTTCTTTCTCGGAATGCCATTTAGCAACAATACCACCCAGCGAGATGGTGATTCCTTTTCCAATCTTTTTATTTTCGATACGTAATTGATCCTTTTCACGATCATATGTTATTAGCCGATCATCATCAGCTAAGCGTGATTCTAATTCTCTTTTCATTTTAATACTATCCATTTTCATATTAATCCCTCCATAACTAGGAGTTACCTACCTTCTTCATTGTACATTAAAAAACCTCCATCTCAAAAGAAGATGGAGGGTGGATGACTGAATTATTTTAGACCATTAATAAATTCTTCTATTTCCTCTTGTGTTTTCCTATCTTTACTTACAAAGCGACCAAGCTCTTTCCCATTCTCGAAAGCAATAAAACTTGGAATACCGTATACATCTAACTGTTGGCATAAATCAATAAACTGATCCCTATCAACATGAAGAAAAGTAAATTCACTAAACTTCGCTTCTATATCTGGAAGTATAGGTTCGATAATTCGACAATCGGGACACCAGTTTGCTGAAAACATAAAGATTGTTTTTCCTCCATCACGGAGTTGTTCAAATTGCTCCATAGATACTAAATTCTTCAAACGTAACGCCTCCTTCTTATTTTTCATTTACCACTGATTTAACTATTTGCGTCATTACTGCCGCTTCATTTTTCAAGCTGCTAGTTTTAATCAAAGTAGTAATCTTTGTACCACCAATACCAATAGTCATTTCATTCATATCTTCTTCTAGTTTCTTTATGATTAGGTATCCAAACTGATTATTTTTTTTAAATTGTTGATTTATATCTAAGTCTTTATTTTGTGCAACAGTTGATTTATAAACTACATCGCTTACTTTATTTTCTTGCGGATTATTAAAAAGAATATATTGTTTTGATCCATTTTTTAAAATAATGTTATTTGGAGATTCTTCTAGAATTTCATATCCAAAGGGCAAATAAAAGTTAATATTACCGCTTGTTTTATTTGTTTTTTTCGCCTTTTCATTTAGCGTTTCTTTCACTGCATCAATTGTTTCTTTACTTTCTGCTTTAAAATTTGTTTTTCCACAGGCACTAAGGAAGAGAACAGATACGATTACGATCAATATGGCATTAAAGAATTTCAGCTTTCTTCGCCTCCTAATACGACAATTGATTGTCCTATCTATATCATACCTTTCATAATATTCAAAAGACAAGTCTTTTGTCGATTTCTGTTGTCGAAAAAAGCATTTATTTCTTTAGTAGTAGTTAATTTTTCACTTCTTTGAGGCTTTTTGATAGTGCAACTGCCCTACTAGGAGATCCATTATATGTGAAAACATCTCTGAACGATTAACTAAGCCATTGGTAAAGATTCCAACAGCCCCTTCTTTTTTACGAACATTTTCCTTTTTTGCATAGTCATCCATGACCGGTCCAAGCTCTTCTCCGGCTCTTAATCGGTCCGCAATTTCAATGGGGAGGAGAAATCTAGCTCCCCCTGCAATAATTGGTTCCATATCTTTTGAGGCTAGGGCACCCCAATTACACAGAAGTAAACCTTGAGTGGATTCATGTACACCTCCCTCAAGCCCGATTCCTATTTCTCCGCTTCCCATTTCTAAAGCACCAATTGCCCGATTGATTGCTCCTTTAATCGTTTCTTCATCTGAAAATGGCTGGTCACTTATACCAGATGGGATGTCTAACGATATAAACTCTGATTGTTGATACTGAAAAGCATTTTTTACGGCAGCAACTTTTGCAGGATTATTGGACCCTATAATTATTTTCATTTTTTCCTCTCCTTTTCCATATAAAAAGAAGGCATATCGATGCCTCCTCAATTTATTAACTCAACTGGTTGCCTTGATGGTATCTACTGTTGTTTGGTCACAGGCTTTTACAAGCTTTACGATTAATTCTTTAGCAGCAGCGTAGTCATCTATATGGATCATGGAAGCATGTGTATGAATGTAGCGTGAACAAATTCCGATTACACCGCTTGGAACACCTTCGTTGGATTGATGAACACGTCCTGCATCGGTTCCACCTTGTGAAACAAAGTATTGGTACGGAATATGGTTTGTTTCTGCTGTATCAAGAATAAACTCTCTCATTCCACGGTGAGTTACCATTGATCGATCAAGAATTCGGAGTAGTGCTCCCTTACCTAATTGGCCAAATTCTGATTTACTACCTGACATATCGTTTGCAGGGCTCGCATCTAATGCAAAAAAGATATCTGGATTAATCATATTGGCAGCTGTTTGTGCACCGCGGAGGCCTACTTCCTCTTGAACGGTTGCACCAGAATAAAGAATATTCGGTAATGTTTCATCTTTTACTTCTTGAAGCAGTTCAATCGCAAGACCACAGCCATAACGATTATCCCAAGCTTTCGCAAGTATTTTCTTTTCATTCGCCATTGGAGTAAATGGACAAATAGGCAGGATTGCCTGACCTGGTCTAATACCAATCGCTTCCGCGTCCTCTCGATCGTCTGCACCGATATCAATCAGCATATTTTTGATTTCCATTGGTTTGTTGCGCTGTGCTTCAGCTAATAGGTGAGGCGGAATGGAGCCTATGACACCAATAACAGGTCCATTATTTGTGATGACTTGGACACGTTGGGCTAATAGAACCTGACTCCACCAGCCTCCAAGCGGTTGAAACCTCAGCATCCCATTATCGGTAATTGCCGTTACCATAAAACCAACTTCATCCATATGACCGGCAACCATAATCGTTGGACCATTTTGATTCCCTTTTTTGACACCAAAAATACTCCCTAATTTGTCTTGGACAATTTCATCCGAGTATTGAGATAATTGCTCTCTCATGAAGTTTCTAACTAAATGCTCATTACCTGGTGCTCCTGGAAGCTCAGTTAACGTTTTGAATAGATTTAATGTCTGCTCATTCAAAGTAAATTTCCCCCTCAATTGTGTATGTAATCATTATGTATATTTTCATCTTACTGAAATTTATCTTATCTTACCAACAATTAATTTGTCTGAAGGATTTATTATGTTCTAGCTAATAAATGAGATATACTGGAAACAAGAGCAAATTTGAAATTTTGGAGGTGCCTTATGAACTGGAAATCATTTATCCTTGGAGCCACAGTCGGAGTAATCAGCGGCTATGCTGTTAAGGAAATCATTTCACAAAAAACATATGTATCACCTGAAAAGGTTTTGGAGAATGTAAAAAAACAATTTAACCAAAATGGACCAATTAATGGCTCTTGGATACATATGGTAACGGAGCCTTTTGAGAAGCACCAAATCAAGTATCAGGTGTATAAGGGCGGAATCTCAAAAAGTAAGAATGGTGTAAACGAACAATTTGAATTCATTGCAGATGCATCGACCGGAACCCTTTTAGACGTTCAAGCTTCGACTAAGTTAGCCCTTTAAAAGACAGTAGCCGTATCCATAAGGGTACGGCTACTGTCTTTTATATCGTGTTCTTATTTTACCCTCTTTATACTGTCTGTCATTTGACCATCAATACCCCATTTGACGGCTCGATAAAATGCATCATGATAAAATGTAAACCATGGATTTTTATCTAATGCAAATGCGCCCCATTTCTCTTTCGCGGCAATCGAGTCCATTGGATAATCGTCATATGCCATGACCCATAATGGGTTTCTATGAGCATGTGTTGGCATTAAGTCAGCCATATGAATGGCCAACTCCCCCTCATCCTCAATGATAAGAATAGAATGTCCATTGCTGTGACCACCAGTATGAAACATACTAATGGCTCCTAAACTCCATTTTTCATCAAAAGGAATAACTTGAGATTGTATTGCCTCCCAATTTTCTTTCCAGTATGTACTTTTTGAACGTATATTCGGATTCCTCATTTCATCCCATTCAATGGTTGAGGTAATAATCTTTGCTTTAGGAAAGGTTGATTTATAAATCCCATCTTCCAACTTTGTCAGACCGCCAACATGATCATTGTGCATATGAGTCATTAAAACATAATCAATATCCTCTGGATTTAACCCTAGCTTTTGTAAAGAGCCATCCACGTCAGATTCCGCTGTAACACCAAAATTCCTAAGTTGTTTTTCCGATAATTTCCCTTTTCCAAGGCCTGCTTCCACTAAAATATTCTTTCCATCCATTTGGATTAAGATTGGATCTGTAGGTAGTTCAATTTGATTTTTGTCATTAGGCGGATACCTTTTCGCCCATAACGGTTTGGGAACCACACCAAACATTGCGCCGCCATCTAAATTTGTCACACCACCGGATAACCAAGTAAGCTGAACTCTGCCAATTATTAAAGTCTCCATATGCTGCCCCCTTTGACCTTTTATTTATATTTTACCATACACAAAAAGGACAGTCTTTTGATTAGACTGTCCTAAGATTAGTTTTGATATTTTACTTCAGAACGGTAAATACGGTTTCCCATTTCAGAGAACTTTTGTTCATATTCTGTCATGATGTTACCTTCAAAATCACTTTTATGAAGGTCAAGGCTTAGGAAGGTTAATAATAATCCATATTCGGAAAAACTCTTCAATGAATATTCAAACAAGCCTTGATTATCGGTTTTAAAATGGATTTCACCGTTATCAACCAATATGTTTTCATAAAGCTTCAAGTAGTCTTTATAAGTTAGCCTTCTTTTTTCATGACGGGTCTTTGGCCATGGATCTGAAAAATTCAAGTAGACTCTGTCGACATCATTTTTTTCAAAATATTTATTTAAATCACTGGCATTGACATTAAGTAGTCTTAAGTTTGGTAAATCTGCTTCAATTAAGCGATCTAAAGCAGCAACGATAACTGAATCATAAATTTCTATCCCTATATAATTAATGTCAGGATGTGCCTTTGCCATTTCTGTAATAAAGCGGCCTTTTCCAGTCCCTACTTCGATATGAAGTGGCTGTTCATTATGAAAAACCTCATGCCACTTTCCTTTATATATTTCTGGATTAGCGACAATATATTGCGGATGGTTCTCTATCATTTCCTTTGCCCAAGGTTTATTCCTAAGTCTCATTTTGCCACTCCTATTAAAAATATTGTTTTTATTATTGGTAATAATGGGGGTTCCCATTAATGTATAAACAAAAAAAGAATTCACAACCTAACTGTGAATTCTTTTTTATTTTCACTTGAAAGGGTGTACCAACATGCCATTAAGTCATCAGGACCAAGTTTCATTACTAAAAGATATTTTAAATAATCATCAAACCGATTGCTGTGGGTCTGTTTCCGAATGTGAACAATTGGAACGATTAGTGAAATCTCTGATGGTTAACACACAGATTGATCAAAATGTTAAAAGCATTTTACAGGAAGTATATAATTACAGTCAGAATGGTGCCCAAACAGCAGACCTAGACGAGCATATTCTTTCTAATCAAGGAAATCTTTCCCAATGGGTGTCAAATATTGACTCCTATTCTTGATTACAAAAGTTCATCTAAAAAAGTAATCCATTTGCCCATTTCCTGAAGCCGGTCTTTGTTTTTGTAAAATTGAATTGAAGATAAGGTTTGAAGTGCCACATACCATTTCATTCTGAGCTTTAGATTTTCTGTTAACGGTTTTCCATACATGGCTAACCAGCTAATCCAATTATCTTCAGGAATATACCAATAAAGCAGCATACCGAGATCAATTGCCGGGTCTGCTATCATTGCACCATCCCAGTCAATTAAATACAACTGGTTGTCTTCCGTTAGCAGCCAGTTGTTGTGATTGACATCACCATGACAAACTACTTTCTCGTTACAGAAGACATTTGCTACCTCGTTTAATAGAAAACTCAGCGTTTTTTTTACAACAGGTAATGATAACACTTCTTCATCCAAATCCACGACAACTAACTGAAAAATCGTGTTCGGCTGTAAAGGCTGCTTTTCAAGCCTGCTTAACATGCCTACCATCGGTTCAGAGCGGTGAATCTTCCTTAGCATCCTAGCAACACGTTCATGATTCATGTCATGAGGCTTTAATTCACGTCCAGGCAGCCATTGCTGTGCTGTAATCACATCTCCGTTTTCCAATCGTTTTGTCCAAACAAGCTTTGGGACGATTCCTTCTGCAGATAGTACTGCTAGAAATGGAGAGGAATTGCGTTTTAGAAAAAGCCTTTGATCTTTATAGCTAGCATAAAAGGCTTCTCCCGTTGCGCCCCCCGCAGGGACAATCTCCCATTCTTGTCCTAATATATGTTCCAAAATTGTTCACCTTCAATGTATGCCGTTCTCAAATGGGTCAAAAACACCATTTAGTAGTTAAATAAGAAAAAATAGTACAATCTATTTAGAAAAATAAAAAAAGCTATTGGACAATAACACACAATAGCTATCTTACTAAATTTTATCTCCAATTAGCTTAGGTCGTCAAGTAAATCTGAACAAACTATTTTTTTGCTAATATGGTTAAACATACCGGATCCAGCACTAATTCTTTTCCAAAAATACTTTGTATGGAAGAAATTCCCGCTTTTTTATCATTGGCAAGTACCGTCCATTTGCCATCTGGAATGGAGACAGGTTGTTTACCCCTTAGTGGATTAATCAGTAAAAGCACCTCACTGTATTCATTCGTTTGACCCTGAAAGGACAAACCAATGAGTGGAACTGGAAGTGGTAAAATATGAGTATGGGCTCGTATCTCATCCTCACTTTTCATTCGGAAACAAGGTAACTCTTTTCGGATTTTAATCAAGCCTTTTATATAATTAACATTGTCTGCATAAAGGTGCTTTCGATCCCAATCGAGCTGGTTAATATGATTTGGTGATTTATAACTATTCCCGTCGCCTCGTTTTGTTCGGAAGAACTCCTGACCGCTGTGAAGAAAAGGAATCCCCTGTGATAATAAAACAAGCCCAGTTGCAAGCCGGTGATATTTACTATGAAGATCATGATCTAAATCCGGGAGGCAAGAAACCAGTTTATCCCACATGGTATGATTATCATGGCATTCAACATAATTCACCGATTGAGAAGGTTCAGTTAAAAGCCCGTCAGCTTCTTGATTTAATCCAATGCTGCCAGCAAGCACATCGATTGCTCCTTCAATATAATGCTCATTACCAAATACATAACCTTTATCATACAAATAAAAAGTATTACCCTTAATCGTATCGCGAAATTTATCATTAAATTGACCGATGTCAGGAAGCTTTGATTGATTCCGTATGATTGCTTTTTTATCAATGGGAAGTGGGGTATTCAGGTTCCAGCCCTCGCCAATAATCAGGGTTCCCTTTTGAATGCTGTCACAAGTCTTCCTAACTTCCCTCATGGTTTCAATATCTAAAATCCCCATTAAATCAAAACGAAAACCATCAATATGATATTCTTCCATCCAAAAACGTATGGAATCTAGAATGAATTTTTTCACCATTTTCCTCTCGGAGGCAATGTCATTTCCAACTCCCGTTCCATTCGATGGAAAACCAAGCTCATTATGGCGAAAGTAATAACCCGGAACGACTTTTTCAAACGAAGAAGTTTCCCGAATATATACATGATTGTAAACTACATCCATGATGACTCTTATTCCTTGACGTTGAATCGTATCAATTAATTGCTTCAATTCAATGATTCTTGCATAAGGATCAGATGGATTTGTCGAATAGGAGCCCTCAGGAACATTAAAGTGAATGGGGTTATATCCCCAGTTATAATCTTTACTCGGCTCTAATTCATCTACTCCTGCGAAATCATTGAACGGCAGGAATTCAATATGTGTAATACCTAAATCTTTTACATAGGATAGTCCCGTGGGTTCACCGTCTTTGCCTATTGTATTTAGCTCACCAGCACCTAAATAGAGTCCCTTATGTTTCACACCACTATTAGGATGGATGGTGAAATCCCTCATATGTGTTTCATAAATGATCGCGTCCACTGGATTTTCAATAGGAGGTAATAAAGATTTTTCCATCCGCGTTTTCTCAAGCTTTACAATTACACCCAGCTCTCCATTCGCAGTGACTGCAACGGCATAAGGATCAACCGATTCTCTCCATTCCTGGTTTACAAGCACTAAGAAAGTATATTGATAAAGTTCCAAATCAGAATTAACAACAATTGACCAAACACCTTTTTCCTCGCGTCTCATCTTGATAATTTCAGAAAAAGAACTGTTTGAGTTCCGTAATTTTACTTTTACTTGTGCAGCTGTTGGTGCCCAGAGTTTAAAGTGCGTTTGGTTGTCCTTACATCTTACTCCCAGGTCATTTCCATCATAGAAAAAACGTTCATCAAATGTATCTGTTCGAATAACTGCACCAATTTGAAGATCTGTTCTTCCACCATGGTCATCCATAATCCAATAGGGATGACCAAAAGAAATTCCCTCAGAAAGCCGACAAATATATTTATTATAATTTTCAATTTGCTGCTTTTTGATAATTTTTAGTGGTTTAACTCTGTGAGATTCATCAGTAATCGAGAAAGTGGAAGACAATCCGTGATGATAGGAAAGTGGAAGAAGAATCGTAATGATATCCATCTCATCTAAATAGGCTTGGAAAATACGTTCATTGGAGTTCATTCGAGTCCCTCTCTTTCAGAACAGTTTCTCGCATACTTCACACCCTCGTTAATACGTTTAGTGCTTTTGTTTGAACATGGATATTTAAAGGAGTAAATCCTATATCCTCGCCATCTGCATGGACATATAAGGAGGATGAGGATTGAATGGAAATCATTCGTCCTTTAAAGGTCTTTACCTCTTTAAAACGGACATGCTTACCCCAAAATACGCTAATAAAAACCAATAATAGCTTTAACCTTGATAATCTATGAACCACTGTAATATCTAAGAGACCATCATCTGGCACGGCATCAGGCGCAATCATCATTCCTCCCCCGTAATAGGGTTGATTGGAAACAGTTACAAACCATGTTTGTTCAAGTATATGCCTTCTGTCGTCAATTGATAAATCAATTGTTGAGCATTTATAAGAAAACAGTTTATTCAGTAAAAAATACACATAAACCAACCGGCCTAAAGATAGTTTATTTAGCCAAGCTTTCACTTTTGAATGGTTCACTTCATAGGAAATTAATGCATCGAACCCTGCACCCATATTATTAATAAAGTAATGCTCCGAATCATCCTTCATGGTGACCTTTCCAATATCAATTAAAGGTGCTTCCTCTTTTATCAGACGAAGGATGACCTTTAATGCTTCTTCTGGATTTGCAGGGATTTGGAAGCCTCTCGAAAAGTCATTTCCAGAACCTCCAGGCACGAAACCAAGAGTTATATTGTTATATTCTACAATTCCATTCACGACTTCACTTATTGTTCCGTCACCGCCAACAGCAATAATGACTTTTTGTTCATTATTCCTTTCAGCAATTTGTTCTGCTAGTTTGATTGCATGACCATGGTATTTTGTAAAGAATGCCAAGTAAGGGATCTTATCATCCATTAGTTTTGCTTCAACCTTTTTCCAGACGTTTAAACAGTAGCCATTTCTCGCTTTTAGATTGATAATAAAATAGATTTGTTTCATACAACCAACCTTTGCCACGTTAAATTTCATTAGAGATTTGTCTTTAAGGTCCGTTCTTAAGGACAAATCTCCTAGTTCTCTTTAGAGATTTGTCCTTCATACCCCTTCTTAAGGACAAATCTTCTAGTTCTCTTTAGAGATTTGTCCTTCATACCCCTTCTTAAGGACAAATCTTCTAGTTCTCTTTGGAGATTCGTCTTTCATACCCCATCTTAAGGACAAATCTTCTAGTTCTCTTTGGAGATTTGTCTTTCATACCCCTTCTTAAGGACAAATCTTCTAGTTCTCATTAGAGATTTGTCCTTCATACCCCTTCTTAAGGACAAATCTTCTAGTTCTCTTTGGAGATTTGTCCTTCATACCCCTTCTTAAGGACAAATCTTCTTTTCCTCTTTAGAGATTTGTCCTTAATCCCCTTTTTATTTTAATTGGTATATTTTTTTTACCTCGTATTTCGGTGTTTTATCTAAATGTGTTTGGTATAAAGCTACCTCGTTCACTTTAAATATTAGTGGATCTGGCTGTAGGTCATTCCAAACCTCAAGGAGTTTTTTATCAAAATGTTGATCTCCTGCCCACTTTCGGGCAAGGGTAATATGAGATTTAAAAGGTCTAGTTTCAAGTTGAAAACCAGCTTCTACGCATGCTGTGAATACTTTATTCCTGACGGCCTCTAACTCCATACTTTCCTTCGTATCCACCCAAAATATACGGGGTGATTCCACTTTTCCGAAGATTCCAAGCTTGTTCAATTCTAATAGAAATCCCTTTGTTTCGCGTAATGCCTCGTGAACATTGTCCACAGCATTGGATAGATTTTCATAAGGTGCATTGCCAAGAAAAGCTAGTGTAATATGCAAATCTTCATGGTGAATCCAGCGGTTAAATGGAAGAATTTCTTTTAACCTCTCACAATTCTTTTTCATCATGAGCTTTGTTTCTTCTGGAATTTTGATAGCAAAGAAAAAATGTGTTTGCTGATTCATTTTTATCATTCCTTTTTTCATTTTAGACTATTTTTTACCACTTGTATGTATTTTAAAGCTTAATACAAAAGAAAACGTGCACCAGATATTATTATCTGCTGCACGCTCCCTTTACTAAATGACTTTATCTACAAGTAAACCACATTGTTTTTCAACTTCTTTTTCAAATAAATTTTGCAGTTTTTGAGTGATCGGTCCAGAGACTCCTGCACTGATCTTCTTTCCGTTAATTTCAATTACTGGCATAACTTCAGCTGTGGTACTAGATAAGAATACTTCTTCTGCTTCATCAAGTTCTGCCAAAGAAAAAGTCCGTTCCTGCACTGGGATATCATTATTGTTACAAAGATCCAAAATAACATCTTTGGTAATCCCTTTTAATATTAAGTGGTTTGATTCATGGGTTATTACCGTCCCATTTTTCACAATAAAGATATTAGAAGAACTTCCTTCTGTGACATCCTGTCCGCGATGCTGAATGGCTTCGAAGCAGCCCTGCTCACTGGCTTTTTGTTTAGCTAATAGATTACCAAGTAAATTTAAGCTTTTAATATCACAACGAAGCCAGCGAATATCCTCCGTCAGGATTGCCTTTACTCCTGATTTCAGGTTTTCAAGCGGCCTTACTACCTTTATCGTATAGGCTACAAGTGTTGGTGCGACATCACCAGTTGGAAATACATGATTTCGAGGTGCAGTACCTCTAGTAACCTGCATATAAATATTGCCGGTTTGCAAATTGTTTTTTATTCGTAGTTCTTCTAACATTTCTGTAAGTTGTAGTGTCGTAAATGGTAATGTAATTCCTATACCTTCAGCACTTTTAACGAATCTTTTTAAATGTTCAGCTACCGTAAACATTTTTCCATTATATATACGAATAACTTCATAAACACCATCACCAAACTGATAACCACGGTCTTCCACATCCACCTTGGCTTCCGAACGCTTAATAATGGATCCATTAAGTAAAGCAAATTCCATGCTCTCATTCCCCTTTTTCATTTGGCTATTATGTTAAAGCGTCTGTTGATTTGCGCTCCAATCATCATAGTTTATTTTTTACTGAGCCAATTCATAAATTGCCTGTGCATAAATAGCGGTTGCTTTCAATAAGTCATCGATTTCAATATATTCATCTTTTTGGTGGGCAATGTCTGGTCTTCCTGGAAATAAAGGACCAAACGCCACTCCTGATTTTAATGAACGTGCGTACGTTCCTCCACCAATCGCTATTAAATATGCCTTGTCTCCTGTTTGTTCTTCATATACTTTTTTTAAGGTTTGAATTAAAAATTCATTTTCATCCACATGATGTGGCTTAGTATCTTTGAACTTTTCAATTGCGAAGCCTTTTTCCTCTAATAGTTCATCTAGCTTTTCTTTTGTCGCATCCATTTTATTTGTAACTGGGTATCTGCAGGTCAGTCCAATACTGCCACCTGTTTGACCGGAGTATGAAAGTTTCCCCGGATTGATTGTTAATTCACCTGAAATATCATCTGAATAAGCTACTCCAAGATTCACGCCTCTGGAATCATTAAAGAAATAGCGGGAAACGAATTTGAAATAATCTGAAGCCGTACGATTTAAAGCTAGCTTTGAAAGAAATTCTGCTAGAAATAACCCTGCATTAATTCCCTTTTTAGGCTCCATTCCATGTGCCGATACGCCTTTAACTTCAAGAATTAACTCTCCGTTTTCAACATGTGAATAATGTTCCATTTGATGTTGTTTCATGAAATCTGTGAACCTTTGCACCACATCCATTTGATTCTCGATGATGTTTAATGTCACCGTTGCATGATCAGGAACCATGTTGTACCGTTTTCCAGAAGTAAAGCTCTGAACCTCAATTTTTACACTTCCAGATTCTTCGACAGATAGTTTCTGAACCATATCAATATCGGCAATCCCTTTTTCAGCATTTATGATAGGAAAGTCTGCATCAGGTGCAAAGCCTAAGGAAGGCATTTCTTCATGTTCAAAGTAATGTTCTACACAGCGCCAGTCGCTTTCTTCATCGGTCCCGATAATCATCCTGACACGCTTCTTTAGAGGCAGCCCTAGTTCCTTTACGATTTTCATTGCGTAGTAGGCAGCCATTGTTGGTCCCTTATCATCAATAGCACCACGAGCAAATATTTTACCTTGGCGAATTTCAGCAGCAAAGGGATCGCTTGTCCAGCCATCACCTTCTGGGACTACATCAACATGACAGAGGATACCAAGCAGCTCCTCCCCTTCTCCAAATTCTAGGTGTCCCGCTAAATTTCCCACATTCTTTGGTACAAACCCATCCTTTTCACCGAGATTGAGCATGAAATCTAATGCTTCTTTCACACCTTTCCCAAGCGGTGCGTCTGGTAAAGGATTTTCTTCGTCTAACAGACTCTTAATATGTAATAAATTTTGTGTGTCTTTTAACAGAACATCTTTTCTCTTTTCTACTTCATCCATCCAATTAATCTTCGTCAATTGTCTATGCCTCCTATTTTCTAGCATTTGATATTTACTTCTCTGCAATTATCTTATCAATATTCCGTTTAAAACGAAATATTTTCCATTAGGTGATATACTCTTTGTACAATATAAATTTACAAAAAATTCAATTATTTTGTCATAAACTTAACATTTACACCCATAGACTATAGTAAGAATCAAGAAAGCGAGGAGAAAAAACCGAACAATTAATGTTAAGAAGAGATGATTTTTATGTAAAAATTTCGCTAATGGTGGAAATTTTCAGAAATTGTGGGTACAATATATGTAAGTCATCAGAGGTATCCACTGCAACTATCTATTTATAAAAGGAGTTGTCTGCGGAAAAGAAAATTACATACTAATCAAAGAGGCTGTCGGTAGCAGGATATTGCCATAGGTTTGAAAAAAGGATAGGGAGTGGTTCTTTGAAACCTTCGACTAACCGGATGTTAAACCGCATCAAATGCATCTACATGTTTATTCGTAATAAAGGCACAGTCACGACGCAAGAACTTGTAGAGGAATTTGGTATCACTCCTCGCACCATACAACGAGATTTAAATGTCTTAGCCTATAATGACTTGGTAATAAGCCCAAGCCGCGGAAAATGGACAATAACACAAAAGAAAGTAAAAATGTCTTCTTAAAATATGAATAAACAGCTTTAGCAAACAAGCACGCGATTATCTCGCGTGCTTGTTTGCTTTTATTTTTAAAATAAGGTTGAATATCTATTATATTATGATATATCAACATAACACTTTAGCACTCAAAAGCGTTTAAGCAAGAGAGTGATAACTTCATAAAAAAAGGTAGGAGCAACATGGAAAATAATCATCATGATTTAAAAAAAGGATTACTGCCAAGACATGTCCAGTTTATTGCATTAGCTGGCATGATTGGTACTGGAATTTTTAAAGGAAGTTCCGATGTGTTAAATATAGCTGGACCAAGTGTTATCTTTACCTATTTAATTGGCGGGCTATTATTATTCATCGTGATGGCAGCTTTAGGTGAGATGGCGATTGCTTTTCCTAATCACAATGTACAGTTGCTATTATATAAAGCATTTGGCTTTAAGCTGTCGTTTATTACTGGCTGGCTATATTGGATTAACTGGACCATTGTTATCACCGTTGAATTATTAGCTGCGGGAAGTTTTCTTCAATTTTGGTTTCCTTCGATTCCTTTATGGCTTCTTAGCCTGTTATGTGCAGCACTGATTATTGCGATTAATTTATTCCCAGTAAAATATTATGGAGAACTTGAGTTTTGGTTTGCAGGGATAAAAATTGTCGCACTAGTTGCTTTTATCGTATTGGGTGCCCTCATAATATTTGGTGTATTTCCAAGTAATATTGAGGAACCACTTGCAAATTATACCGCACATGGAGGTTTTTTCCCCCAAGGAGTGAGCGGTATGCTTAGTGCATTTTTAGTTGTTATGTTTTCATACGGTGGAGCTGAGTTAATTGGGGTTGCTGTCACAGAGACTAAAGATGCAGAGCGTGTTATGCCAAGTATCATTAAAGGTGCAGTATGGCGGGTTATTATTTTTTATATCTTCCCTATCTTAATTATTTGCGGTATTATGCCTTGGAATCAAGTAACTGGAAAAGACAGTCCATTCGTTCAAGTTTTTAACATCACAGGACTGCCAGGCGCAGCACATGTAATGAATTTCATCCTATTAACTGCTGTACTTTCAGCTGCAAATTCGGGAATATATGCAACATCTAGAACTCTATTTTCAATGGCAAAAAGCGGAGTGGCTCCTAAAGGATTAATGAAAACCTCAAAAAACGGAATTCCAATTATTGGGCTTATGATTACAACTCTCTTTCTATTAGTTGGTGTATTCCTAGCTTATATTAGTCCTAGTAATATTATTAGTTACCTAATGACCATCCCTGGTTTCACCATTATGTTAGTTTGGATAGGGATTTGTGCCGCCCAATTAAAGCTAAGATCACACTATAAGGTTAAACCTTCTTTTCAGGTTAAATGGTTTCCATTCACGACAATCATTGCGATTGTAGCGTTAAGTCTAATCTTTATTGGGTTTATTTTAAGTCCAAACAATTTAATTGGTTCAACCGTTTCTATTGTCATCGTGGGAATGCTCGTCATCCTATCATTTATAGCAAAAAAGAAGTGATATCCTTAGGGATATCGCTTCTTTTTTGCTATAAATGATACTATCTATTCATCTTCTTTAAAAAGTTCATAAAGAAATCTTTTTCTATTCTCCAAAAAATATTTTGTAATCGTGTAATGATCTGTATCTTCATAGTGAATCTTTGATATTTGTCCCTGATCGAAGCTATAGATGTCTGCTTCTGGGTAGCCCAATAGAATAGGGGAATGAGTGGCAATGATGAACTGCGCATCACCTGTTGTTTCAAGGTCATGGATGATTTTCAATAGGGTTAACTGTCTAGCAGGAGATAATGCAGCCTCGGGTTCATCTAGCAGATAAATAGCATGCCCATTAAATCGATTTAAAAATAAAGACAAAAAGGATTCTCCATGAGATTGTTTTAACAATGATTTCCCACCATAATCTCTATATCCATTCTCATCCACTTCATCAATATGAGTGGCAAAATGATAAAAAGATTCTGCACGTAAAAAGAAACCGTTCGTTATTTTTGGCATCCAGCTGAGTCTAATGTACTCACTGAGTTCTGATTCTGTTTCATAAACATTATAAGAATTATTTCTTCCGCCGCCTGCTGTATTAAAATCACATTTGTCCGCTATCGCTTCTAATAAAGTAGATTTTCCGGATCCATTTTCTCCTACAAAAAAGGTCACATTCCTTTCTAATTTAATCTCATCGAGACTCGCAATTGATGGGATGAAGAAGGGATAATGGATGAAGGTTGGAATCTTTTCTTTTAATAATGTAACTTTTTTTAAAAACATAATTTTCTCCTATTAAAATAGTATCATTTTCCTTTGAATTCCATTTTACACTATCGACGCAAAAAAGCAGCCTTACTTTTTAGTAAAGCTGCGATCTTTCTTTTTGGCTAACATTCGACATATGAAAGCGATAAGTAAAATAGTCATTTATTGCACAATGTTTTTGCCATAAAAAATTTCATCCATTTCAAGCTTTATTCTCTCGGTAATTTCAATTAACTCTTCTGGATGTAATGTCTCTTTTTTATAGCCAAATAAATAGTTGTTTAAATCAAACTCCCGAAGTTTACATTTTGTGTGGAAAATATTTTCTTGATACACATTAACATCAATCATGTCGAATAAGTCGCCAACATCTTCGGGAATATAATTTTGGATTGAGCTGATCTCATGATCAATAAATAATTTATATCCATCCTTGTCTCTTGTAAAACCACGGACACGATAATCAATTGTCATAACGTCTGTTTCAAACGAACGAATGAGGTAATGCAGTGCTTTAAGCGGTGATATTTCTCCGCAGGTCGATACATCGATGTCAGCCCTGAAGGTACTGATTCCTTCATCAGGATGATATTCAGGGTATGTATGAACAGTAATATGGCTCTTATCTAACTGTATGACTACTGATTCAGGAAGCGGTCCTGGTGACTCCTCAAAATGTTCTGACGGAGCATTTTCGACTGGTCCCTCTGAAACAAGCAGAGTTACACTTGCACCCGCTGGTTCAAAATCCTGACTCGCTACGTTTAAAACATGGGCACCAATAATTTCAGATACATGCGTTAATATCTTTTGTAATCTTTCGGCACTATATTGTTCATCAATATACTTTAAGTACGCCTCACGCTCTTCTCTTGATCGTGTATAGCAAATATCATACATATTAAAGCTTAATGATTTGGTCAAGTTATTAAAGCCATGTAATTCAATCGTCTCTTTGTGTGAAAGTTTCATGCTGCTTCCCCCTTTGGATTTTCACGGAACGCGGGACAGTGTAGTAAATATTTTTAGATTACCCATTTTTATAAATTGTTACTTACATATATAAATCTTCCCTATTAGGTGTAAATTAATTGAAGGATTTTAACGAGGTGAAGAGATGAAAAAACATGTAATACTGTTAATTATTTTTGTCATCATGTTACCAAATATTATGAAGGCTGAAACAACTAGTAGAAAGGTGAATATTGCCTTTATTAGAGATGGGTTTTTGTGGACGAAAATCAATGAAAAGGAAGAAAAGATTACAAAAGAAGCTCTAAAATTCAATTATGCACCACAATGGTCTTATGATGGGGAATGGATCCTCTATCAATTTGAGCCAAAGAAGAAAATAAATCCCAATTTAGATTTTCAGAATGAAATCTGGGTTTATCACTTGAAAACAAAGCAGCATAAGCGAATTACATACGAAGGAAGAAATCCAAAATGGTCCCCTGTTGAGAATATTATCGCCTTTCAAAGTGGTGGTGTACTGAATGTTTCGAACCTTGAAAAATTCTATAACATTGCACTCAGTGTTGACGATTATCAATGGTTCCCTGATGGGCAAGCATTTATTGCTTCTTCAAGTGCAACGCTTCAACCTACTGGTTGGACAAATCCGAAGCTTTATAAGATTACATTAGAAAAGGATTTAGAAAAAATAAGCAGCTTAACGGAAAATGTTAAGGAATTTTATGTTATTCCTAATGAATTAAAAAAGGGGGATGTTAGTGTAACCGCCATTACAGCAACAGATTTTCGTTTTTCTCCGGATGGGAAGTGGATTTCCTTTATCGTAAGTCCAACCGCTTCCTGGTCGATGGACAGTAATTTGGTAAGTGTTATTTCATCCGATGGACAAAGGTTTGAGGTAATTGACGAAATTATTCTCCATTTAGACAAACCTAAGTGGGCACCACAAAAGAACTTGTTAGGATATATCGCTGGAGGTGGCAGGATTGTATTAGGCTTTAAGAATAAGGATATGAAAATAACGGAGATTCCCGCTTTCAAATCAATGAACCTAACACCTGCCAATTTTGCAGAATTAGGGTTTACTTGGATTGATGACCAAACACTTATGGTTTCAAGAGTAAAAGAAAGTGATTGGTCCAATGATCCAAAAGATCGGCCAAATCCTTCACTTTTTATGATTAAGGTACAAGGACAAGAACAAATACAGATTACTCATCCACCAAAGGGCTATGGAGATTATCACCCTAATGCCTCTGCTAACAAACTGACTTGGATTAGAAAAAAAGATATTGCTGATTCAAAGGACGATTTATGGATAGCTGACAAAAATGGAAAAAATGCAAAAGTATGGATTAAAAATATCGACGGTTATGATTTATTTGAAAAATAGTCTTTCATATATTCTATTATTCCTTTTTTATAATAATTATAATTTAATATTTACTTTTAAATAGTATATGTTATAATAATAATAGTTAAGAAATTAGGAGGAATGGAAAATGACACAAACAATGACACTCGAACAAGTAATGAACCAACAAATCGCAAACTGGAATGTACTATACACAAAACTGCATCGTTTCCACTGGTATGTAAAAGGACCACATTTTTTTACCTTACATGCAAAATTTGAAGAGTTATATGAAGAGGCTGCGGGAACAATCGATGAATTGGCTGAACGATTACTAATTGCGGGTGGGAAGCCAATTTCAACATTAAAGGAATACATCCAATATGCGTCTATTGTAGAAACATCTGAAAATTTAACAGCTGAAGAAATGGTGCAAAACGTTGTTTGTGATTTCTCCCAGCTAATCTCGGAATTAATAGAAGGAAAGATTGCTGCAGAGCAAGTAAATGATGAGGTAACAAGTGATATCTTTACTGAATTAATTGAAAAACTAAGCAAGCATAATTGGATGTTAACCTCCTTCCTTCAAGCGTAGAACAAAACAGGACAAGGCCCTCTGCCTTGTCCTTTCCTTTTTATAAGGCACATACGAACTATAAAAAGTATTATTCAAGATTATTTAGCAGGAATTCAACTCTTTTTTCAGAATATACATTAGAGATACATAAAGAAATGGAGTTGGAATCATGCTTTCATTTAAAAAACCAGATGTCGAGCAATTTTTTCGTTCATATAATATTCACGATTTTGCCGTCAGTGACGATGAATCACAGCTTATTTTTAGTACAAATTTAAGTGGGAAATTTAACTTATGGGCAATGGATTTACCAAATGTTTTTCCTTATCCGCTTACCTTTATTGATCAAAGCAGCTATGGAATTGTAATTGATAAGCAAGGGCGTTTTGTTATTGCTGGCTTCGATAAAGACGGGGATGAGAATTCCCAGCTTTATGCCATCCCTCCCAAAGGAGGTGAATTAAAGCCCATTAGAGTGACAGAAGGACATCGTCATATGAATCCGTTTCTTTCCGAAGATGGGGCACGACTCTATTACACTTCTACAAAAGATGATCAGACCTTTTTAAAAAGCTATTGTTACAACCTGCAAACGGAAGAAGAAACCGTAGTAATCGAAGGGGAAGCTGCCGCTACGTACCTCTATGATACCAGCCCAGAAGAAAAGAGCTATCTTTACCTAAAACATTTTTCTAATACCTATACTCTTGCTTACGTAAAAAGGAATGGTGAGGAGATCTTATTAACTCCTGAATCTGATGAGCAGTATACAGTTTCTACAGCTGTTTTTGTTTCCGAAGATGAGCTTTATTTAATCACGAACTATAACGAAGATCTATCTTACTTAGCTAAATTTAATGTTATTACCAAGGAATTTACAAAGGTGCTTGCGAAAAAGGATGAAGATTTTAGTGAACTTAAATATGATAAGGATCGAAATGCCCTCTACATTGTCACTTCAAAGGGTGTTGAAGACCTTGTTTATCGTTACGACCTGAATCAAAACTGTTTAACTAAGATGGAAATACCCGCAAGCATTGTTGAAAAACTACACATTTCCAAAACAGGTAACCTATATCTTTTAACACGTTCCGCTACACGTCCAGCTAATATTTTTAAAAAGTCACACTCCGAATCTGATTGGATAGCTTTAACCAACTATGGTGTCCCTGGAGTTGCCCAGGAAGAACTAGTAGAACCTGAAGTATTAAAATATCCTTCCTTTGATGGACTTGAAATTGAGGCGTTATTTTTCAGAGCTAAAGAAAACGCCAATAACGGTCATGTCATCCTTTGGCCTCACGGGGGACCCCAAGCGGCTGAACGGAAACAATTCCGCTCTTTATTCCAATTTTTAGTAAATAGAGGCTATAGTATTTTCGCTCCAAACTTCCGTGGATCTTCAGGCTATGGTTTGAAGTTCATGAAGTTGGTAGAAGGTGATTGGGGACATGGTCCACGTTTAGATAATGTAGAAGGATTAGAATTTTTGATTAACAATGGTTATGCTGAGCGTGACAAACTTCTTCTAATGGGAGGCAGTTACGGCGGATACATGGCATTACTCCTTCATGGCCGCCATGCCGATTATTTCAAAGCTGTTGTTGATATTTTTGGACCATGTAATCTTTTCTCATTTATTGAATCTGTTCCAGAGCATTGGAAGCCGGTTATGAATCAGTGGGTAGGAGATCCGATAAAGGACCGTGAGAAACTAATTGAATACTCACCTATTACCTACCTTAAAGATATGGTTAAACCGATGCTTGTGATTCAAGGAGCAATGGACCCTCGTGTCATTAAGGCTGAATCAGATCAAATCGTTGAAGCTTTACAAAAAAATGGTGTCAAGGTTGAATACATGGTTTTCGAGGATGAAGGCCACGGATTCTCGAAAAAAGAAAACGAAATGAAAGTCTATCGAGCTGTCCTCGAATTCTTCGATCGATTTATTTAATAAAAAAATCGCCTGCGGTCATTAATCCGCAAGCGATTTTTCATTTTTATCCTACTTGGTACTCCTTGAGTAACTCTACTTCTTCATCCGTTAGTTCTCGATATTCTCCAAGCTCAAGGGTTTCATCTAATGGTAAGGGCCCCATGGAAATTCTCTTTAGGTAAACTACTCGTTTTCCAACGGCCTCGAACATTCTTTTCACTTGATGGAATTTTCCTTCCGTAATGGTCAGCTCAATGTCAGATCGAATGCCAGACTTTAAAATTTTCAACGCACCTGGTTTTGTTTCGTACCCGTCATCGAGGGTAACTCCCTCATCAAAAGCCTTTATGTCTTCATCGGTTACTTCCCCGTCTATTACGGCAAAATACGTCTTAGGCACATGCTTTTTTGGTGATAGCAGACGATGAGCTAATTGACCATCATTGGTAATCAGTAATAAACCTTCTGTATCCTTGTCCAATCTTCCCACCGGAAACGGTTCATAGACCTGGTCTCCGAGTTCCAATAAGTCGATTACCGTTTCACCCACGCTGTCCTCTGTTGCAGACAAGACTCCTTGTGGTTTGTTCATCATTAAATAGATAAATTCTCTGTATTCAATGACTTCCCCATTTAGCGTTACAATTTGTTTATTTGTGTCAACGTGCTGTTTCGCATCCTTCACGACAACATCATCAATTTTGACAGCACCATTTTTTAGAAGCTGTTTAACTTCTTTCCGGCTGCCGTAGCCAAGATTGGCTAGCATTTTATCAATTCTCAAGGTAATCCTCCTTCTTTTTTAGGAGTTTAATTCGTTAATCTTAATTTCCGCTTTATGCGGTCTACCCTATCACCAAATAGTCTGTTTACAAGTCCGGATTTTAATCCTAAGTAAAAATAGATAACAGCTCCTATGACTGCACAAATGAAAATAATTAAAAGCGACTGAAACTTAGACGCTGGAGTCAGAAATAACAGGAGCAGCTGATAAACGATTTCCGTTCCTGCCCACATAATTCCAGCAAAGATGACGATTAACAAGCTCCTTCTCCAAACAAATAAGAAAGGGTATTTTGCATAACTTTTAATAACAAGTAATTGAATCAATATAGCTCCGATATATCCAAGTGCCGTTGCGTAAACCGCACCTTTTGTTTCAAACATATTAATTAGAGAAATATTCAGCGTCAATTTAATCAGTAATCCAACTAACAAGCTTAACACTGTCCATCGTTGTTCATTGATTCCCTGTAGAATTGAACTAGTTACTAAAAATAAAGAAAAAAGTATTCCAACTGGTGCATAGACTCTCAGTACTTCGAATCCAAGCTCCTTATGCTCATAAAAAACAGTATAGATAGGCTCTGCTAGTAGTGAAAGCCCGATTGCAGCCGGCAGTGTTAAGAACAATAAGACTTGAAAGGTTTGGTTTAATTGCTGTTTTAAACCTTTTCGGTCATTTTCCACAAAAGCTTTCGTGACACTTGGAACAAGAGCCAACGAAAAACCTGTCGCAAGAGAAACAGGGATGATAACGATTTTATGTGACTCAAAATTAAGGACAGAGAATGCAGCTTCGGCCGCCTTATAACTGTGACCAATTTCCTCCATTGTCCGTGTAAAGGTAACTTGATCGATTGCTTGGAATAATGGGTTAGCAATCCCAACAAATACAAAGGGAGCAGCATATATGATGATTTCTTTATAAATTTCCGTTAACGATACCTGTGCTGTTCCTTTATCTTGCTCGAGAAGCTGGTCTAGATGTGGTTTCCGTTTATACCAGTACCAAAATAAAACCACCAGACTCCCAATTGCCCCAACAAACGCGGCAAAGGTAGCCACACTTACAGCTGTTACAATACTTCCATTTAAAAAGTTTATGACAATAAATGCCCCTCCAAGTGTGAAGGCAATCCGAACAATCTGTTCTACCACTTGGGAAACAGCGGAAGGTCCCATCGATTGATGTCCTTGAAAGAACCCTCTAATTAAACTCATAAACGGTATAACAATCAGTGCAAAACTTACTGCGCGGATAACGGTTGTGATATCCTTTACCCTTGATCCGACATCCTCTTTTTCTGTTATAATCATTTCAGCTATAAGCGGTGCTGACAAATATAGTATTAAAAATGCAGCAATACCGGTCAATAGCATCATGACTAGTCCAGTTTTAAACAATTTACGGCCAACAGCATATTCTTCGAGTGCATTATATTTTGAAATGAATTTTGAAACTGCAAGCGGCACCCCTGCTGTGGCAATACTAATAAAGATGGTGTAGGGTATGTAAGAATATTGATACAACGCTGTCCCTTCTGAACCTACGATTTGATAAAAGGGTATAACATAAAGTAAGCCAAGAACCTTGGATATAATGGTACCCAATGTTAAAATAAATGTTCCTCTTATGAGCTTAGACGACATAAAATTAAGATCCCTTCCCAGTGAAGAAAAGTTTGTGTGCATGTGAGCAAAGTTATTTTAAGCATTTTTTGCACACTATTAGTAGTTTACCTCTCTTTTAGCTGCGATGCTACTAACAGCTCAGCTAAATTTCGTAAAAATAGGTGGCTTTCCGTTTTCATTTTTATCAGAGTGTTTATAATGGAATAATGCGCAGGATTATAATATAGGTTATCCATTTAGACGAATATACATAAAGTTGGTGGAAGTATGAATTACGATGTTATTGTTATTGGAGGCGGTCCTTCGGGCTTAATGGCTGCGATTGCCGCGGGAGAAAAGGGAGCAAAAGTTTTGTTAATTGATAAAGGTGATAAACTGGGCAGGAAGCTGGCTATTTCAGGAGGGGGGCGCTGTAATGTCACCAATCGCCTCCCCGTCGAGGAAATCATAAAGCACTTACCTGGTAACGGGAAATTTTTATACAGTGCCTTTTCTATCTTTAGTAATGAGGATATTATTAAATTCTTTGAAAAGTTAGGTATTGCCTTAAAGGAGGAGGACCACGGTCGGATGTTCCCTGTATCCAATAAAGCACAATCTGTTGTGGAGGCTCTTTTAGACCAATTAGAGAAACTAAAAGTAAAAGTCTACACCAATAGTCCTGTTGCGGATATTGTTTATACGGACGATCATGTTTCTTCCGTGTTATTAAAAAATGGTACTGAAATTGAGGCAAAATCTGTTGTTATAGCGGTCGGAGGGAAATCTGTTCCCCATACTGGCTCTACGGGTGACGGCTACGCTTGGGCAGAAAAAGCTGGGCACACGATTACAGAACTGTTTCCAACTGAGGTGCCTGTCACCTCCAACGAACCCTTTATCAAAAATAAAGCGCTGCAAGGTTTGTCATTAAGGGATATTGAGCTAAGTGTATTGAATCCGAAAGGAAAACCGATTATTTCTCATCGAATGGATATGATATTTACTCATTTTGGTCTTAGTGGTCCAGCAGTCCTTCGCTGTAGTCAATTTGTGGTTAAAGCGATGAAAAAATGGAAGTTAAATGAGGTTACCATGAGTTTAGATGTGATTCCAGATAAAAAGGAAGAAGAGTTTTTCCAAGAAATTGTGAAGCTCGTAAAAAGCGAGCCGAAAAAAAGCATAAAAAACACATTAAAAGGACTAGTACCTGAACGATATCTTTTGTTTTTACTAGAACAGAATGAAATAGACCCCTTAGAACAGGGGGCGACGATTTCAAATGAAAAAATTCGTACCTTTGTGAAAAGCTGCAAACAATTCTTGATTAAAGTAAATGGTACTTTACCGCTGGAAAAAGCTTTCGTAACGGGCGGCGGCGTTTCTGTTAAAGAAATTGAACCGCAGACAATGGCATCGAAAATGGTGGGGGGCCTCTACTTTTGTGGTGAGATTCTTGATGTCCATGGCTATACCGGTGGGTATAATATCACTTCAGCTTTAGTAACAGGGCGACTCGCGGGTACCAATGCCGCACTGAGTGCTAAAAAACAATATCAGGCCTGATTATTGTCTAGCTCCAGCGCCTAGTGGCTCGGGGTCATAAGCCAATCCGTCAATAAGGTTAAAGAACAACCTTCTTGCCGGCTCGTCTTATGCCTGTCGCCCCTGGGCAAGGCGCTTCCGCTTTTCCTTTATCAGGCCCTGTAAATAATCATCGCTGAGAAACAATAGATTTGTTCTTCCTCTTCATCCTCTGTTATTGCAGCTACGTTATACTTTATATCCATTAATTTCTTTTCATCGAGCCCTTTTAGAAACCGGTTCATTTCCTTTTCTAAATCCTTTTCATGCTCACGATCAAACAACTTTACCTGAATCATATGGATCACCCTTCTTATTTTTACTTTCATTATTTCCACTTTTTCTGAAAATTAAAAATAAAGCGCATAAAAAAAACGATTCCACTACTGGAATCGTTTATTCTACATCTCCTGGCCATGCAAGCATTCCGCCAATCATATTACGAACTTTATAGCCTTGTTCTTGCAGGTAGTAGCATACATTCCCACTACGATGGCTCGAGCGGCAAATGAAGATGTATTCTTTTTCTTTATCAAAATAATCAAGGTTAGCAGGAATCTCGCCCATGCGGATATGCTTTGCACCAGGTATCATTCCTTGCTCTACTTCTTCGTATTCCCTAACATCAACCAGCTCAAGTTTTTCCCCCTGCTTAAGCTTTTTCTTTAATTCTTCCGGTGTAATAATCTGAATTTCTTCCATCTTTCCCACCCCTAAGAAAGGATACCCCCTTAGATAAAGGGGGCTCACTCATTATTAATTGGCCACGATGTTAACAAGCTTCCCAGGAACTGTGATGACTTTGCGAATCGTTTTACCTTCGATTTGTTCCTTCACTCGATCATCGTCCATCGCAATTCCTTCTAATGCTTCTTTGCTTGCGTCCGTTGGAACCATTAGCTTCGTCTTAACTTTCCCGTTAACCTGAATAACAATTTCAACTTCATCATCAACCAATTTAGCTTCATCATATGCAGGCCAGGTTTCGTATGAAATAGTACCGCTAAACCCGAGTTTTTCCCAAAGTTCTTCAGCAACATGCGGGGCAACTGGGGCAAGCATCTTTACGAAGCCTTCCATGAAGTGCTTTGGAAGAACAGTTGCTTTGTAGGCTTCATTAATAAACACCATCATTTGCGAAATCGCGGTATTAAATCTCAAGCCCTCATAATCTTCTGTTACTTTTTTCACTGTTTGGTGATAAACCTTTTCTAAGTTAGAAGCTTCTTCATTGTCTTGAATCTTTGGATTTAATTCTCCATTTTCCTCTACCATCAAACGCCAGATACGATCTAGGAAACGACGAGATCCATCAAGACCATTTGTTGACCAGGCAATAGAAGCATCAAGTGGTCCCATGAACATTTCATACAAGCGAAGTGTATCGGCTCCATGGCTGTCAACAATATCATCAGGATTAACAACGTTGCCTTTTGATTTACTCATTTTTTCATTGTTTTCACCTAAAATCATTCCTTGGTTAAAAAGCTTTTGGAATGGTTCTTTAGTTGACACAACCCCGATATCATAAAGGACTTTGTGCCAGAAACGAGCGTACAATAAGTGAAGTACAGCATGCTCTGCGCCACCAATATATACGTCAACTGGAAGCCAATGATCTAATTTTTCTTTTGAAGCAAGTGCTTGACCATTATTCGGATCAATATAACGTAAATAATACCAGCAGCTGCCTGCCCATTGTGGCATTGTATTTGTTTCACGACGACCCTTCTTACCTGTTTCTGGGTCAACTACATTTACCCAATCCTCAATCACAGCAAGTGGTGATTCTCCAGTTCCAGAAGGCTTGATATTGGTTGTTTTCGGTAAGGTTAATGGCAGCTGATCTTCAGGTACAGCAGTCATCGTGCCATCTTCCCAATGGATAATTGGAATCGGTTCACCCCAATAACGCTGACGGCTGAACAACCAATCACGTAAACGGAAGGTTACTTTTTTCGTACCAATTCCTTTCTCTTCCAGCCAAGAAATCATCTTAGTGATCGCTTCTTCTTTATTTAGGCCATTTAAGAAATCAGAATTGATATGTTCACCGTCACCTGTATAAGGCTCGATTTCAATGTCACCGCCTGCAACCACTGCTTTAATTGAAAGATTAAACTGTTTCGCAAACTCATAGTCGCGCTCATCATGTGCAGGTACAGCCATGATTGCACCAGTGCCGTAGCTCACTAATACATAATCGGCAATCCAAATTGGCATTTTCTCACCATTGGTTGGATTGATTGCATATGCTCCAGTAAAGACACCTGTTTTTTCTTTTGCAAGGTCGGTACGTTCAAGATCACTCTTTGTTTTAACTTTATCTAAATAAGCCTCAACAGCTGCTTGTTGGTCTGCCGTTGTAATCTTATTAACAAAAGAATGCTCAGGAGCAAGCACCGCGTACGTAGCACCAAATAATGTATCAGGACGAGTAGTAAATACGGTAAATGTTTCATCATGTCCTTCGATGTTAAAGGTTACTTCAGCACCTTCAGAACGTCCAATCCAGTTACGCTGCATTTCTTTTAAACTTTCAGGCCAATCTAATTCTTCAAGATCTTCTAACAAACGGTCACCGTAAGCCGTAATTTTTAACATCCATTGCTTCATTGGTCGACGTTCAACCGGATGCCCTCCGCGCTCACTCTTACCATCAATAACTTCCTCATTTGCTAACACGGTACCAAGTGCAGGGCACCAGTTTACAGCTACTTCATCAATATAAGCAAGACCCTTTTCCCATAGCTTTAAGAAAATCCATTGCGTCCATTTATAGTACTCTGGATCAGTTGTATTCACTTCGCGATCCCAGTCGTATGAAAAACCTAGTGACTTAATTTGTCTGCGGAAAGTGTTAATATTCTGCTCTGTGAACTCTGCAGGGTCGTTTCCAGTATCCAATGCATATTGCTCAGCAGGTAAACCGAATGCATCCCAGCCGATTGGATGTAAAACATTGTATCCCTGCATTCTCTTTAAGCGTGCAAGAATATCAGTAGCCGTATAACCTTCAGGGTGTCCAACATGCAATCCTGCCCCCGATGGATAAGGGAACATATCTAAAGCGTAGAATTTTCGTTTATCAAATTCTTCACTCGTTTTAAATGTCTTTTCTTCTTCCCATTTCTTTTGCCACTTTTTCTCGATATGCTGATGATTGAAACTCATTGTCAGTTCCTCCTATAAAAAAAATAAAAAACCCCTCATCCCAAAAAGGGACGAGAGGATTGTATATGTATCTTCCCGCGGTACCACCCACATTAGTGTTGTAAACACTCGCTTCATTCATCCTTAACGCGGAATACGGCAAACATTACTGTACGCTTTCATGTTTGCAACTCATAGGCGAGTTCATGATGTACCCGGTCAACTTCCACCAGCCGTCAACTCTCTTATTACGGGTATGAATCACTACTACTCCTAATCACTGTCATTAATTTTAAAAGTATTACGGTTATTGTATTAAATTTCTTAGCAGTATGCAAGTAACATTCTCGTAAAACAGTTTGACCTTAAAAATTATTTATTAAACATAAAAAAAACCGGCCTTATAGTAGTAAGCCGGTAAATTAGTGCTGCGAAATTTTTACTGTTAGTTTCTTTTCTGTTTTCAATATACGTTCATACGCTAAAGTCGTTATGACCGCAATTACGAATAAGGCAATTAAGACATAAAATAACGCGGACATACTATATAGGTCAACGAGGATTCCACCTAGTAATGGACCAATCATTCTTCCTCCGGTAGCGGTACTATTCACAATCCCTTGATAAAACCCTTCGCGCCCTTTTGGTGCTAAGTTAAAGGCTATCGTTGGCACTGCAGGCCAAATAAACATTTCACCTATTGTTAAAATTATCATCGCTACTAGAAATCCTGAAAATGCACTTGCATTTCCTGCTATAAGGAAAGAAACAATAAAAATAGCAATTCCGATGAGGATTTGTACCTTAAGTGTGGCAGCAAGACGCTTAAGCAAGCCATTTAATAATGGCTGACCAAGAACAATTAATGCACCGTTTATCGTCCATAATAGACTGTATTGGGATAATGATATATTAATTTCCTGAGTATAAGAAGCAATCGTTGTCATCCATTGAACGTAGCCAACCCAGCATAGCAAATAACCTGAACATAAAATCAATAAAGCATGGAGATTTTTTCGACCTTTTACAAGTGCTGCATCCTGAAGGCTATTAGCTTGTTTATCCGAACCAGTTGAAATCCCTTTATAGCCAAAAACAGCGATTAGTAAAAAGATAATATACATAACGGTGTTAGCAAGGAAGATTAATTCAAATGAGTAATCGGCTAGAATGCCGCCAAGTGCAGCTCCGACCGCTACCCCAAGATTTTGCGCAATATAAACGGCATTAAAGGCTTTACGTCCGCCTTCCTTCCAAACCATTCCAGCCATCGCATACATGGCTGGGAAAGTGACTCCACTACCAAATCCAATAATGGTAAGGAAAACAATATATTCCGGCCAGCCATGCCAAAACGTTAACCCAACTAGGGCTGAAAGAGATATACATATTCCTAGAAGAATAGATTTGTAGCCGCCGATTTTATCAAAAAGACTGCCGCCATAAAGATTTCCAATGACACTCGCTGCGGAGTTCAACATTAAAACAACCCCGGCCATCGATAAAGACTTACCTAAATGATCGTGAATATAGATTGTATTTAAAGGCCATAAAAAAGAATTGCCTGTTACATTCACTGCCATCCCAATAATTAAAAGCCATAAGGCACGTGGCATGAAAAACGCTCCTTTACAATAACGATAACAAGTTCCAAAAATCCATTTTAGACCTATTCAAGATTCCTGGCAATCTTTTTTCATAATGCGGTTTAAATATTAATCTTGTATTATTGGAAAATATTACATAAAACAAAAATTTAGTTTTTTTAAATAATATTAAGGTTCCTCATTCCCGGGCACCAGCCGCCTTTTCTGATTACCGCTAAACCTTTTTTCCTCCTTCTTGGGAATCAGATACAAATTTAAAAAGCCCTTTTTGAAAAAGGACTTTTGCTCTTATCTTTTTTTCTTTTTCGCTGGATCGGGTATAAGCTTATTTTTAACTACTACTTTTTGTATCGTAATCTGGACATGGACATGTTTATCATCAACATTATTAACACTCGTGACTGTCCCTTTACGACCTTTAATGGTAATCGTTTCACCGACGGCTGGAACACTTCCAAGAAGCTGAATTAATAGTTCTATTTTGTTTTCAAAAAAATGAACCACATACATTAGCTCTCACCTATTTCATATTGGATTTCCTTATAAAATATTTGGTTTCCTCCAATTTTAGACCAATACCAACTAAGTTTTATTGACAGCTAGACAGAAATTGCTCACAATAAAATTGGAAAACACTGTTCCTCAGATAGAAACAGTGTTTTTTCATCAATTATTTATGGACTCTTTCTTGAAATGACTTAATCCTTCTTGGCGGGACGGTTAAGTTTTATTCGAAAGGGTCTATTTTTTTACTGCTGGTACTACTGGCTGTTGCGCAGGGAAATAACTGTTAACGGCATGATCCTTCTTCTTCTCATTGACAGCTTCAGCTTGTACAGCTGTTTTTACTTTTTCAATTTCAGAATTAAGTTCTTCGATGCTGACGCCTTTTTTCACTAACTCTTCTGTTGCAAGAAGAATAGCATTGTTAGATTGTACAACTGACTCTCTTAATGAATCCATTGAACCTTGTGGATTGTGGAAGCCTGAAGAGTTTTCAGCGGCAACAATATCCCAGAACCATTGACCTTTACGTACAAATTCTTGAGCCTGCTTGATCTTGTCTTGGCTGACTCCAGAAGTAATCATCTTATTAATATAATAGTGAGCGGTGGTTGAAATATCCTGTGCTTCATGTAATGCACCTACGTTTGCATCTTGGATTTCAAGAACTCGGTCTTTTAATTTGTCTAAATCTCTATCACCATGGCACTGTCCGCAAGAAGTATCCATCGTTTTGAGCGGTGAAGTCCAATAGTGTGAAGTGATTTTTCTCTTTCCATCTACACGCTCATATGGCATATGACAGTCCGCACAGGATACATTAGCCTTACCATGTGTACCGCTAGCATGTGTTTCATATTCAGGGTGCTGTGATTTTAACATTGGAGCAGCTGAAATGTTATGAACCCAGTCTTTTTCAAAGCCATTTTCTTTTGCGATGGTATTATAGTATTCATACATCTCTTCAGGTTTAAAACCATTATCCCATGGGAAGGTTACTTCGCTGTTATCTGCCGCGAAGTGGTACTCCACATGGCACTGACCGCAAACATAGCTGCGCATATCGTTTTTCGTTGGATTGGAAGTATCAATTCCTTGGGCTTCTAAACCTTTGTAGAAGCTTGGACGTGTAACGCGTAAATCCATTGTTTCAGGATCATGGCAGTCAGAACATCCAATTGGCGAGTGTCCCATTGCTTCCCCTTTTGGCCAAATTTCTTGTCTGAAATTGGCACCCCAATAATCGTCGCCCATTTCTTCAATCATTTGAGGTACTGCTGTTGATTTACAAGTATAACAAGAACCAACTGATTTATCGTTAATCCTCTTTACATCCCGAATATCCTCAAGTGCATAAATGTGCCCACGGTCTTCGTTATATTCAAGAGCAAATCCATAGCCGTTAAAGAGAACTGGAAGTAAAGGTTCCTTATCAGGATCGTATTTACTGCGTTTTACAGAACCATTGTATTTTGTATCTTCCATTTTTTCATTCTTCTGATAGCTATTATATTGTAGTGGAAATAATTCTTTAAAGGCTTCATTGCTTATTTCGTCTTTAGAAAGGCCTGTTGTACCCTTCGCTTCCTTAGCACTTGCCGTTTTTTCACTTGCACCGTCACTGGAATTGCTGCAGCCAGTAATGATGAGAACAAATACTAGTAGAAGGAGGTATGCCCCATAACGGAACCTATTCATTCTTAAAATCCTCCCTTATTTTTTATTAGCTCACCAGACTTAGGCGGCTGATCGTAACTATCATCTTTAAAATCGCTTCCATGTGGTACAGTTTGGTGACATGACATACAGTTTTCTTTTGCGTCATGTGAGACATTATCAACTGTGCTCTTATGACACTCTGCACAATTTTTATTAATTACTCTTAATGTTCGCGTTGTCGCATAAATTCTATCTGGTATATCTTCAGTACCCAGGGTGTTGTAAAAAATATGTGTCATCCCAGCGCGACCTTTAAAAAATAATTTTCCTGCTTCACTCTCATGTGGTAAATGGCAGTCGTTACACTGCAATTCTGCATGAGTGGAATCCACAAATGAGGTATAAACAGATTTCATTGTATGACAATTTTGACAAAAACCAGGTGAATCAAGGTAAGCCATTGTTTTAACAGTGCCAAAGGAAAAGAGTACGCCAGCTAAAAGAGCACCTAATATTAATACTCTTTTATCAATTGCCAGTAATTTTTTTAACGATTTTTTTAACATCCTTTCACCTCCCATAATATTGATCTTTCTCTCTCTAATTTATTGAATAAAGTACTTTTGTACTTTATTACCACAAGGAATGGTCTTACTAAGCTATCTCTTTTCTCGTTTTCTTTTCATTAAGAAGGTAACTGCACCTGCTGCAATTAAACCAACTCCACTAACTGCTGCGATTGAAAAGATACCAGGATTTTTTTTATTAACCACAGTGTCAACCGGTTGTTTTTCTTGTTTCTCCATCAGCTCGATAGTAGGCGTCGTTTCATTTCGTTCATACGTAAGCGTGAAACTTTTCTCCTCTCCAGCCTTCATTCCTTGAAAGAAATAGGAGTATATTCCTTCTTCATCGGCATGGGTCTTTTTCTCTTCAGGTGCCGGATTAATCACTACCTTTTTTGCTTGTAGGGGCTGTATAAATGATACATTGAATAAGCCAATATCCGTAAAGCTCTTAAATTGATATGACATTGATTTCTTTTCTTTTTCAACAATTATGTTATCTGTATAAAATTCAACAACGAATTTATAAACATCATTTGGTTGAATTTCTTCACTTGTTGTCCAGGAAATGGTCCCTTTTTCTTGGTCGATTATGTACTCAATTTCATACACCTTAGATAAATCACTTGAATAATCAGCAACATAGCCAATTCGAAAGTTCTTTTCTTCCATAGGCAGCGGCAGTTCGATTTGCCCTTTTTGTGGAAGCCCTGAATGATTACGCATGGTTCCTTGATAGCCAATCAATAAAGGCGGTTGTTCTTTCTTTACATCATTAGGATGGTAAGCAAATTCTGGCATTACCTTTATTGAAAGTTCCTCCATAGTCAGGATGTTTTGATTTTCTTCTCCGGCAGTATTAGACGGGTTTAATAGAAGCAGTAAACAGATCAGAATATTTATATTCATCAGGAATTTTTTCATTGTTCTTACTTCCTTTCAAGTTGTGAATTTTTTGTGATTACATTCACAAGATTGATTATTTTTTTGCTAAAGAAGAGGAAATTCATACCTTATTTATCCCATGATGGCCTAACTCATTCTGTGACCAAAATCACAAAAACATATTGAGTTATTTCTATTTTGTGAACTGCAATTTTACTTTATTTTCACAGTGTTTTTAGGTTTTTTTGAAAAAGAAAGGCCTTCAACATTGTGTTGAAGGCCTTTAACACGCTTTATTAGGAAGATTGATCCTTTTCTTGATGAAACTTCGATTTTACCGGCTGACCACCTGATTTTTCATATTTCTTTTTTGATTGTTTAACAAGATCAAAATCCTGACCAAGCTCAAGATCTTGATTGTTAACACCATTTCGAGTTTTTTGTTCAGGATTTTGTTGTTTCGAGCGGTTTTTCAAACAGTATTCCTCCTCTTAGTGCCCTTGTAGAATCATGGTATTTTGAAGCTGCTGAATTTGCAGTCGCATCCGATGAAGCTGTTCCCGCTGCTGCGAGTTTGCACTATGGGCCATTTTTGCTATATCCTGATACGTTTGTTCTAACTCCATTAATGCTTTTGTGTAATCATCATTGTTATAATGCTCTTGTAGGCTGCTTTCTGCATATTGATCACTAGCATATCGAATAGCATCCTCACACTGCTGCATTAAAGAATCCATTGAATCACGAGTAGCCATTTATTGCCCCCCTTTATTTGGGCTTACCTCTTAATGTCTAGCGCAAGCAGCCTATGGGCTCGGGGTCATAAGCTTGTCTAGTTTCGGCTCCTTGGGACTCGAGTCATAAGCCACCCCCTGAAGAAGGCAAAGAGCGCCTTCTTGCAGGGTTCGTCTTATGCCTTCGTCCCAGGGCAGTCGTCTCCACATTTCATACAATCCGTCAAGAAGGTTAAAGAGCGACCTTCTCGTCGGCTCGTCTTATGCCTGTCGCCCCTGGGAAAAAATGAACTGCTTTTTTCCTTGAACAAGGCGCTTCCGCTTTTCTATGAAGCAAATTGCTTCATTTGTTATTTTGTTCTCTCTACCTTTTCCTATTACAACTGTTGATTGATAATTACTGCCAATACAATTATTACAAATGGATAAGACCCTTTTTTCATGTTAAAATAGAATTTATGTTTAAAAATAAAAAGGAGGTATCTGAATTGACTCAGACCAACCCTTTTCCATATGCAACTGATGATAAACGTTACCATACTTGGAATTACCATCTTCGTCAGCAATTTGGCCATAAAGTTTTTAAGGTTGCTTTAGATGGCGGCTTCGACTGTCCTAATCGTGATGGTACGGTCGCACACGGAGGATGTACTTTTTGCAGCGCTGCTGGTTCTGGTGATTTTGCTGGTGATCGAACAGATGATTTAGAGACACAATTCCTTGAAATTAAGGAAAAAATGCATACCAAATGGAAAGATGGCAAATACATGGCCTACTTTCAAGCCTATACAAATACACATGCACCTGTTGAGGTTCTACGCGAAAAATTCGAAAAGGTTCTAAACCAGGAGGGGGTAGTCGGATTATCAATTGCAACTCGTCCGGACTGCCTGCCAGACGATGTGGTTGAATATTTAGCTGAATTAAACAAGAGAACCTATCTATGGGTTGAGCTTGGATTACAAACTGTACATGAACGTACTGCATTATTAATCAATCGTGCCCATGATTTTCAATGTTATGTCGAAGGTGTAAATAAGCTTAGAAAACATGGAATCAGAATTTGCTCCCACATTATCAATGGATTACCACTTGAATCTTATGAAATGATGATGGAAACTGCAAGAGAAGTGGCTAAGCTCGATGTCCAAGGAATAAAAATTCATTTGCTTCACTTACTAAAAGGAACACCTATGGTTAAACAGTATGAAAAAGGAATGCTTGAATTTCTTTCTCAAGAGGATTATGTAAATTTAGTATGTGATCAATTAGAAATTTTACCGCCGGAAATGATTGTTCATCGGATTACGGGGGACGGACCGATTGACTTAATGGTAGGACCTATGTGGAGTGTAAACAAGTGGGAAGTGCTAAATTCCATTGACGCTGAGCTAAAAAGAAGAGATAGCTATCAGGGGAACTTTTATCAAGAGAGCACAGTGAGGAACTAACCGTGAAGTTGGATCGAATACTTCCCTATGCAAAGAAATTACTGGAAATGACTATTACCAGTGGTGATGTGGTTGTTGATGCAACATTAGGAAATGGTCATGATACTCTTTTTATCGCAAATCTTGTAGGTGAAAGTGGCAGAGTGTATGGATTTGATGTACAAGAGGACGCGATTCGAACAAGTATAGAAAGACTCAACCAACATGGTATGACTGACCGAGTAACCATCTTTCATTCAGGTCATGAACAGCTTTCCAAACTACTACCTGCGGAACATCATGGAAAGGTAAAAGCAGCGATTTTTAACTTAGGTTATTTGCCTGGTAGTGATAAATCCATTGTAACAAAGCCGGAGACCACCATTTCAGCAATCGAACAATTGCTAGAAATCATGATTCCAGAAGGAATTATCATCCTAGTCATATACCATGGGCATGCTGAGGGAGCTATTGAAAGGGATGCTTTATTAACATATTGTCAAGAAATTGACCAGAAGAAGGCTCATGTCCTCCAGTATCGATTTCTCAACCAACAAAATAATCCCCCTTTTATCGTTGCAATTGAGAAAAGATAAACCAGGCTGCTGCCTGGTTTTTCTTTATTTTAAGATAAGTTTAGTTACAAATGAGGGAATCCACTTTTGCACAGAGCGATAGGCGAGACCATTAATATAAAAGAAATAACTGATTGAACCACCAGTCTTAATGATTCCTTTTGCCAATTTCCGGACTTTTTTCTGCTTTCGTACCTTTCCATCTGATAAATAAATTCCTAACAAGCCCCGGTTAATGAGCTGGTGAAACTTTTTATGTGGCAGAAATTCTGTATGTCTGTCCGCTTCATGGACAAAGTGTTTTAAACGTTTGAAAAGCGTTTCTTGATTTTCATAATAAAAACAAAAATTCAAGTCGCCGCCTTCTCGATCTTCTTCTTGGTCGATAAAATAATCTAATAGTATATGAAGCCCTTGTATGTATGGGAAATATCCCTTACGAATATTATCTGCATCCTCCGCATGAAAATCTTCTCTCATCGCATATGAAATAAGACAAAATATCCCCAAGGTTGAGCCAGAGCAAGCCGAAAACTCGTACCATTTCATGTCTGGAAGTTTGTTTTGATGGACTTCAAACCATTTTTCCAATCGTGGTACTCGTTCTTCATGAATAACATGCTTGTGTATTTGCAAGTCACAGTAGTATTCGCAGAGCTCCAACAGGTAGTCCTTTATTAAAGGATAATGCTCCACTTCTTTTAAAACTGATCTGCATGTTTCGGCTAGATCATTTAAATAACCACCATCGTTCTGATCCTCACGGAACCGGTAATAATTTTTAGACTCGCTTTCTAGTGTCAGAGCATCATGCATGGATTCATGAAGGGCAGCAAAATCCTTGGGATCAAGTGAGGTACTCCTGTCACAGAGATTATCTAAGTAATCACTAATTGTTTGATAAGCTACAATAAATTTTACTGCTTTTTTATACTCATCAATCGCGGAAAGAGCAAGAATAGCTCCACCTTCACAGTGAAACGTTTTATGTTCAATACTAGCAAGAGCTTGCGTTCTAAGTTCCTGATTAGGGATACTTTCTGCTCGGGATCTCCAAAACCTTAGTTCTTGATGAACAGCTGGAATAATCCGACGATATACTTTCGACATGAGTCTGATTGGCATCATGGAGAATTTCTTCCCTTTCTTAGAGGCTCTTTTCTTATACTTTGTTACTTTTTGAAACAAAATTTATGATTATGCTAAAGTTTTAGCAGAAAATAGCATATTTTTTATAAGAAAAGAGCCTGCAAACTAAATTCAAAAGTGCAAAATAACTATTTCCACGTTAAAATCGGCTTTAAGATTTTAACAACAATCTTTGAAAACAGCCTACTTAAACAATATAACCTATTGCTTTTAATTGGCTGATGACAAAATCCTTTGCGTACTCAAATATATCTTCCCGTTCTGTTTCATTAAAAATTTCATGATAGAGCTTTGGCCATTCCTTAAATCTTTTTTCTGAAAGTGGTGCATGGTTAAACCAATCCTTAACGGGTATCTTATTAACAATCTTATCATCACCGGCTTGCATAACTAGCATTGGGACATCCTTTGTACCTTCGATATTAAGGAATGCCTCTTTCATCTCCTCTGCTAATTCACGGTACCACCTAACAGAGACTTTAGTGATGTAAAGGGTATCATCTCTATCTGCCTCAATTACATCTTGATTTCTAGTAGCCATATCAACAGTTATGCCAGAATTCATTCGTAAGGAAGGGAAAACAACATTAATGCCGTGTGATAGCAAATCTAAAATTTTTGAAGGTTTATGAATTAAACCAAGGCATGGTGATGAGAGAATAACCCCTGCCAAGTCAAATTTTTCTTCCTGCAGTAAACGAATAGCAATTAAGCCCCCCATACTATGCCCGAATAAAAAAACAGGCATTTCATAACGAAAGGCAGCTTTAATCCAGTCTTTTACTTCACTTAGGTACTCTTCAAAGGAATCTATATGCCCCCGTCGGGATCTCGTTGTCATGCCTTGACCAGGAAGATCACCCATGATCACATGAAATCCAGACCTGCGCCACATTTCAATGAGCCAGCCGTAACGCCGGTGATGTTCCATTGCACCATGAACCATCACGATAACAGCTTTCGCTTCCCCTTCTGCTTCCCACTTCCACATAGTTTTTCCCCCTAGAAAAATATTCTATTTAGTATAATATTAGAATGAATATGTATTCCAGTCAAAAAGGAGCGACCCAAATGATTTATCCATACAAAGGTAAGGTCCCAAAAATTGCGGAAACTGCATTCATTGCAGATTTTACCACCATTACAGGTGATGTTGAAATAGGTGAGAAATCAAGTGTTTGGTTTAATTCCGTCATTAGAGGAGATGTCGCGCCAACAGTCATCGGAAAAAGAGTGAATATTCAAGACAACTCCGTTCTGCACCAAAGTCCGAACAATCCATTGATTTTGGAGGATGAAGTAACTATTGGTCATCAGGTGATTCTCCACAGCTGTATTATTCGTAAAAAGGCATTAATCGGTATGGGCTCGATTATTCTCGATCAGGCTGAAATTGGAGAAGGTGCTTTTATCGGTGCAGGCAGCCTTGTACCGCAAGGCAAAAAAATTCCTCCTAATACATTAGCATTTGGCAGACCTGCTAAAGTTATTAGAGAATTAAATGAACATGACATAAAAGAAATGGACAGGATTTATACAGAATATGCTGAGAAAGCCCAGTATTATAAGTCCTTACAGAAATAAATCTGTTAAATTTATAGCGAATTTTATTTTTACTCGCGGAATTTGATGATTTACTTGCGAGTTTTAGCGATTTACTCGCCGAATATAGCATTTTACTCGCTAACTCCTCATTTAGGATACAAAAAGCACCCATAAATACTGTATGGGTGCTAAAAATTTATTATTTCATTGGCTGTAGTTCTTTTTGTCCTGAAAAGGAATATTTGCCCTCTACATACACCTGGTGCCAAACCATGAACATTAGTACGGTCCAGATTTTACGGCTGTTATCGGCCTTACCTTGACAATGGTCTTCAAGAAGGTTTAATACATAGGATTTATTGATTAAATGGTCACAGTTGCTTTCACGAATAATCGTTTTTGCCCATTCATTCATTTCATTCTTCAACCAGTGACGAATTGGAACAGGGAAGCCCAATTTCTTGCGGTTAAGCACATGTTCTGGAACAATTCCTTCAGCTGCTTTACGCAAAATATATTTGGTTGTACCATTAGCCGTTTTCAAACTGGTTGGTATTTTTGAGGCTGTTTCAAAAACTATTTTATCCAAAAATGGAACACGGAGCTCTAATGAATGAGCCATGGTCATTTTGTCAGCCTTCAATAGGATATCCCCGCGCATCCATGTATGAATATCAATGTATTGCATACGATCAACAGGGTCATAGCCTCTTGATTCTGCATAGAGCGTTTTTGTAATATCTGTATAATCTAGGCCTTCACGATACACTGTAAGAAGTTCTCGTTTTTCCGCTTCTGTAAACATTTTGGCATTACCGATATAACGTTCCTCCATAGGAGTAATTCCACGTTCAATAAAGCTCTTACCTTTCATACCCTCTGGCATGATATTAGCAATTCCTTTTAAAAGCACTTTACCGACTCTTGGAATTTTATTAAAAACTTCTAAGTCTTGAGGTTCCCGGTAAATGTTATAGCCACCAAATAATTCGTCTGCTCCTTCGCCAGAAAGAACGACTGTTACATGCTTTCTTGCTTCACGTGCAACAAAATAAAGCGGAACACATGCTGGATCTGCTAGTGGATCATCCATATGCCACATGATTTTCGGAATTTCATTCATATATTCCTGTGGAGTAATCACATAGCTGATGTTTTCTACACCTAGCTTATCTGCCGTTTCTTTTGCAACATCTATTTCACTGAAACCATTATGCTCAAAACCAACAGAAAACGTCTTAATAGCAGGATGAAATTGTTTTGCAATCGATGCAATAATGGAAGAATCAATCCCGCCTGAAAGGAAAGAACCAACGGGCACATCACTTCTCATATGCATTTTTACCGAATCAATTAAAACTTCTTGTATTTCTTTAATAAAATCAGATTCTGATTTAGCAACCGGATTAAAATGCGCCTTCCAATACCTTTTGATTTCCATTGGAAAACCAATCTTCTTTGTAAAATAATGACCTGGCTCTAACTTATGAATCCCTTTAGACAAGGTACTTGGCTCCGGAACAAATTGATACGTTAAATAATGCTGCAGGGAATCATAGTCAAGAACATCGTTTTCTAATGCCAGCAGGATACTTTTCTTCTCAGATGCCAAAAATGTTCTTTCGCCATCTTCAAAATAGAAATACGGCTTAATCCCAAAAGGGTCCCTAGCACCGAATAGAGTTTGTTCTTGTTTATCCCAAATGGTAAAGGCAAACATCCCGCGTAGTTTTTCAACAGCCTTTTCTTTCAAATGGCTGTAAAGAGCAATAATGACTTCTGTATCAGAGTTTGTCGCAAACTGTAAGCCATCTTTAAGCAATTCTTCACGAAGTTCTACGTAGTTATAAACCTCGCCGTTAAATATAATCCAATAACGCTCATTTTCGTACGTCAAAGGCTGATGACCACTTTCAATATCAATAATACTTAAGCGGCGAAAACCGAATTGAATATGTTCATCATAATAAAAGCCATCATCATCTGGTCCACGATGGGTTATTATATCGTTCATGTTTTTGAATTGTTGTTTTTGTTCATCACGATAGTTTTGTTCCTTGTCGTGTACACAACCAATAAAACCACACATTATGTACGTCACCTACTCCAATCTAAATATCCAAACTTAAAAACATACTCTCTTATCCTACCACTATTCATTCAAAAATGTCAGTGTGAAAGGTAGGAAAATTCAGGTACAAACAGTTTTTACATAATCACATTGCCCTAAACTTAGACGTCTAAATGAAAAAGAGAGTTACATGTAAAATGCAACTCCCTGTTTTTTTTCGTTCTGATTAAATATTCGCTTGCTGACGTAATGCGTCAGCTTTATCTGTACGCTCCCAAGGAAGGTCAACATCTGTCCGGCCAAAATGACCATATGCAGCTGTTTGTTTGTAAATTGGGCGACGAAGATTTAGCATGTTAATGATTCCAGCTGGACGAAGATCAAAGTTTGCACCAACAAGGTCAACTAATACATCTTCGCTCACTTTGCCAGTACCAAAAGTATCAACAGAAATTGAAACAGGCTTTGCTACCCCGATTGCATATGCAAGCTGAACTTCAACCTTATCAGCAAGTCCTGCTGCTACAATATTCTTGGCAACATAACGAGCTGCATATGCTGCAGAACGGTCAACTTTAGTAGGATCTTTACCAGAGAAAGCCCCACCGCCATGACGAGCATAACCGCCATACGTATCTACAATAATTTTACGTCCAGTTAAACCAGCATCCCCTTGTGGTCCACCGATAACGAAACGACCTGTTGGATTAATGAAATACTTTGTATTTTCGTCAATTAGTTCTTTTGGAACAACTGGATTAATGACATACTCTTTTACGTTACGTTGGATTTGCTCTAACGTAATTTCAGGATGGTGCTGTGTCGAAATGACAATTGTATCGATACGAACAGGTTTGTCATTCTCATCGTATTCTACCGTTACTTGTGTCTTTCCATCTGGACGCAGGTACGGAAGAATTTCCTCTTTACGAACCTCTGTTAAACGACGTGCAAGCTTGTGTGCTAAAGAAATTGGAAGAGGCATTAGTTCTTTTGTTTCATTACATGCAAAACCAAACATTAAACCTTGGTCACCAGCACCAATTGCTTCGATTTCTTCATCAGACATTTGACCTTCACGTGCTTCAAGTGCCTGATCGACCCCCATCGCAATGTCCGGAGACTGCTCACCAATAGAGGTGATAACACCACATGTCTCGGAGTCAAAGCCATATTTTGCACGATTGTAGCCAATACCTTTAATTGTTTCACGGACAATTTTTGGAATGTCTACATAAGTAGATGTGGTGATTTCGCCAGCAACTAACACGAGTCCAGTTGTTACTGATGTTTCAGCGGCAACTCGGGCATTAGCATCCTTCGCTAGAATAGCATCTAAAATCGAATCAGAAATTTGGTCACACATCTTATCAGGATGACCTTCCGTTACTGATTCAGAAGTGAACAAACGACGTTTTGTTGACATCTGATTTCCTCCTATATATTATGAGATAAATCAAGGTTCATATGAAGGTTACAGGAATACTTCTCGAACCACTGACATTGATACGGTACTCATTCCCTTAGTATGAAATAAACAAAGGATTTTTATTAGCAACTCTTTTGATAAAAGGTCTTATACAAAACAAAAAACCTTACCACATGAGGAAAGGTTGTTCCGGGCCTTTCACTCTTATCGTTCAAGGTCAAAGCCTTGCGTCAGATTAGCACCTTCGCACTTGAGAAAACGACAAAATATGTTGTCAATCTTCTCATAAAGCAGGTTGCTGGGTTTCATAGGGCCTGTCCCTCCACCAGCTCAGGATAAGAGAGTATCCGTTCAAATTAAAATCATACTTGAACATGTCGAACATTGTCAATGAAATTTTTAGTAATTTAAGGTTAAAAATATGAATTTTTCCCATTTCTAATTTACAGTAAATAATACAACCTAAATTCACTAATTAGTATAGACTATTTAGTTGAATGTGTTATACTTTTTGTAAATATATCGAATATAAAAACTTGAAAAGGAAGGGTTCCCTCTGATGAATTCACTTCATGTCTCAAATGAATTAAGCCAATTGCTGGAAGAAAGTAATGTGCACATTCAATTGTCTGTACCCCAGTTAGTGGAAAAAATCTTATCTAGGAACGAAGGAAAATTAACTTCTACTGGTGCCGTTAGTGTATCAACAGGAAAATATACCGGAAGATCTCCACAAGACAAATTTATTGTTATGGAAGAATCCATCAAGGATAAAATCGATTGGAGTAATTTAAATCAGCCAATTTCAGAAGATGTTTTTAATAACCTTTATCATAAAGTATTAGATTACTTAAAACAAAAAAATGAAATCTTTGTTTTTAAAGGTTTTGCAGGAGCAGATAAAAAGACTCAATTGCCGATTCAAATTGTGAACGAATTTGCCTGGCATAATTTATTTGCCCACCAATTGTTTATTCGTCCTAGTGAAGAAGAATTGCTGACACATAAAGCTGGTTTCACCGTGATTTCAGCTCCAAACTTCAAAGCAAATCCTAGTGTCGACGGTACAAAGTCTGAAACCTTTATTATCATCTCATTTGAACAACGAACCATATTAATTGGTGGAACAGAATACGCAGGTGAAATGAAAAAGTCTATCTTTTCGATCATGAACTACCTATTACCTGAGAATAATATTTTTTCCATGCATTGTTCTGCTAATATCGGTGTTGAAGGTGATGTTGCTCTATTCTTTGGTCTTTCAGGTACAGGTAAAACTACTCTATCTGCTGACCCAAATCGACGCTTAATTGGTGATGATGAACACGGTTGGTCATCAAATGGTGTTTTCAATATTGAAGGCGGCTGCTATGCAAAAACCATTAACCTATCTCGAGAAAAAGAGCCACAAATCTTTGATGCAATTCGTTTTGGTTCTGTACTTGAAAATGTAATGCTTAATCCTGAAACAAGAATTGCCGACTATGACGATGCTATTTTAACAGAAAATACTCGGGCTGCCTATCCGATTCAAGCCATTGAGAACATTGTTCAGCCGAGCATTGCTGGTCACCCGAATACTATCGTCTTTTTAACAGCTGATGCATTTGGTGTATTGCCTCCAATCTCAAAATTAACTAAAGAGCAAGCAATGTATCATTTCCTGAGTGGTTATACATCAAAGCTAGCAGGAACTGAACGGGGTGTTACCTCTCCAGAAGCAACCTTCTCAACCTGCTTTGGTGCACCATTCCTTCCGCTGCCTGCCACACGTTATGCGGATATGCTTGGAGAAAAAATTCTTGAACATAATGCTAAGGTCTTTTTAGTGAATACTGGCTGGACTGGCGGAGAATACGGAGTCGGCAGCCGCATGAAGTTATCCTATACAAGAGCGATGGTTCAGGCTGCACTTGAAGGGGAACTAAACAATGTTGAAACCGTTAAAGACGATATTTTTGGACTAAATATTCCGCTTCACATTGCAGGTGTTCCTGATGAGGTCCTCCAACCAGGCAAAACATGGTCAGACCCACAAGCTTATGAAAAGAAAGCGAAAGAATTAGCTGGAAAGTTCCGTGAAAACTTTAAGAAATTCACAAAAGTTAATTCAGAAATCGAAGAAAAAGGCGGACCTATTGCCTAAATTCCAGTAAAAAGGCCCTTATCAATTTGATAAGGGCTTTCTTACTTCAAATTCATTGGATTGGTTTAATATTGTGCAACAATCATTGCGAAAACAGCAAATAAAAAAAGCAGGTAAAAAATCAACCTGCTTAATTCGTAGAATTCAATGAAATTAATTGATACGTTATCGATGTACTGCTGTTTTGCCATTCTACTTTTTTAATAACTGCAGTTCCGCTTGTATCGCTTTCAATGGTTTTTCTAACATCAATTGGAATATCAATCGGATAAAGTCTATAGCCTTCTTTTTCTAATTGGAATAGATTTTCTTCCACTCTTTTTTCTCTGCCTTTTGTTACAATCATCGTATTTAGCTCAAAGGGCATACCCATCTGTACCCGCTCCTCTGTAATTGGACTTACTATTATTTTATCATCTTTTGATTTGACATTTCATCCACTTCGTTAAATCCTTCACTATTTTTCTATTTACAACAGGAGGAAAGTAATGGGTAAAATCATTAAAATACCAGAATTCCACCTGTTTATTTAGCATCTTAAGTCTTCTTTCCAGTCTATAGGCATGCTCGACCGATACATTCTGGTCATTTACTCCATGAATGATGAGAACAGGAGCTGCAAGCTTTTCAAGCTCATAAAGCGGCGTTCGCTCTTCATATCTTTCTGGATATTTTCCAGGTGTACCACCAATCACCCTTTTCATCATTTTACGCAAGTCTTTTCTTTCCTCATAGGTTAAAGACATGTCCGATACCCCGCCCCAGGTAACAATCGAGGCTGCCTCTGAAAATTGAAGTCCAGTCATCAATGCCATTACACCACCACGAGAAAAACCAAATACATGGATGAAACCTACCCTGGGTAATGATTTTAAAAGCTGAAATGCTGCAAAAGCGTCCTCCCTGTCCTCTCCCCCAAAATCCTCATTCCCCTCCCCACCTTGATTTCCTCGATAGTAGGGAGCAAATACGATGAATCCCTCAGAGGCAAACTGAGCAATTCTTGCTGGTCTAACCTTTCCAACGTTCTTAATGCCCCCGCGCAAATATAAAAAGCCGTCATAGTTTCCTTTTATTTTCGGTTCTGCAAGCATTCCTTTTACTCTCAATCCATTTGAAAAATAGGTAATCTCCCTTAATTCCACATTAGGATTGGGTGAAGGAAAACGATAAATCTCGATGATTTTTCCATTTTGTTTGTTCACTTACATTTCACCTTTCCGTTTTGAACAGTAAAAAATTTATGTGCACTAGGCATTCACACATTTATTTCTCTTTCATACGATATGTTAGGCCAACAGCCCAGATTTTTTATGGTAATAAGGAGGTTTTGGTATGAAAAAATGGTTGAAAATTAGTTTCTCTTCGCTTCTCATTGTGATGCTCATGATCTCAATAGCTGCATGTAACAATACTGACAAAATCGATTCAGAGAAAATAGAAAAGGTTCGATTGGTTGAAGTTACTCGTTCCATCTTCTATGCACCTGAATATGTCGCTATTGCTAAAGGCTTTTTCGAAGAAGAGGGCTTAGAAGTTGAACTGTCTACAGCCTTTGGCGGCGATAAAACTATGACTGCTCTGCTATCAGGTGGTGCCGACATTGCTCTTGTAGGCTCTGAGACATCTATTTATGTTTACGCCCAGGATTCGAATGATCCCGTTATTAACTTCGCACAATTAACTCAAACAGATGGTACCTTCCTTGTTTCAAGAGAAAAAATTGATAATTTCTCATGGGATCTATTAAAAGGGTCTACATTTTTAGGTCAACGCACTGGCGGAATGCCGCAGATGGTCGGAGAATTTGTTCTCAAGAAACACGGCATTGATCCTCATCAAGATTTAAATCTCATTCAAAATATTGATTTCGCTAATATCCCAAGTGCTTTTGCTTCTGGAACAGGTGATTTTGTTCAATTATTTGAACCACAGGCAAGTATCTTTGAACAAGAAGGGAAAGGACATATTATTGCTTCCTTTGGAAAAGAATCAGGGCATGTCCCTTATACAACCTTCATGACAAAAGATAGCTACATGAAAGAAAACCAAGATATCGTAGAAAAATTCACAAGAGCCGTTTACAAGGCACAGCAATGGGTTGAAACACATAGCTCTGACGAAGTTGCTGAGGCTATTCAATCCTATTTCCCTGATACAGACATTGAACTCATTAGCACGGTAGTAGACCGCTATAAAGAGCAAGGCTCCTTTGCGACTGACCCAATCCTCGATGAAGAAGAATGGAACAATCTCCAGAACATCATGGAGGAAGCTGGTGAACTTCCAGAAGAAGTTGATCACCAAACACTCGTGAATACAGAAATAGCCGAAAAGGTTAAAGAAGAATAAGAAGATAGGGAGGCCGCCCAAATGAGTTTCTTAGCCATTAAGGATGTTCATCACACTTATTTCACTAAAGTCTCTGCAACCACGGCCCTCTCTGAAATTACATTGCAAGTTGAGGAAGGAGAATTTGTTTCCTTCCTCGGCCCCAGCGGCTGTGGCAAATCAACATTACTTTCCATCATTGCCGGGCTTATAAAGCCTACACAAGGAAGCATTTTACTCGAAAACAAACCCCTATCTGGAGCAAAAAATCAAATCGGCTATATGCTTCAGCAGGACTACTTGTTCCCTTGGAAAACGATTGAAGAAAATATCCTCCTTGGGTTAAAACTATCTAAACAATTAAATGATGAAACCAAAAATGCAGCTTTAGACCTATTAAAGCAAATGGGTTTAAACGGTATTGAGAAGCAGCTGCCAAAGCAGCTATCAGGCGGCATGAGACAACGTGCAGCGCTTGTAAGGACTCTAGCAACCGAACCTAAGCTGCTTATGCTGGATGAACCTTTTTCAGCTTTAGATTATCAAACCAAGTTAAAATTAGAAGATTTAGTATCAAATACACTTGATGCATTTGGAAAAACAGCTATTCTTGTTACACATGATATTGGTGAAGCCATTGCAATGAGTGATCGAGTCATTCTCTTTTCTCCAAGTCCAGGCAGCATTCATAAAGTTTTTCCAATGCCAGATGAACTTAGAAGTTTGTCACCGTTTAAAGCTAGAAACCATGAGAGGTTCTCTAGTATCTTTCAAACGATATGGAAGGAGTTGGAGTCACTTGAGTCAGGGAAAGAATAACGTGAACCTTCTCCATAAATATTATTTACATTCACTAACGATTGAAAAAAGATGGGTTCGTTTTTATCAGGTGGTCATATTCTTAGTCTTTTTCACTGGTTGGGAATTTTCCAGCCAACAGCGATGGATAGACCCCCTTCTGTTTAGCTCCCCATCTAAGATTTGGAATTTATTTTTAGAAAAATTTCAAGATGGCTCTTTACTATCCAATCTCGGCGTCACCTTAACAGAAACGGTTTTTGGCTTTATATTAGGTACAGTGCTTGGAACAATTTTAGCTGCATTATTATGGTGGTCACCCATGCTTTCAAAAATTATTGACCCCTATCTCGTAATTTTAAATGCTATGCCAAAGGTTGCGTTAGGACCCATTCTAATAGTTGCTCTTGGACCTGGATATCCATCCATCATTGCAATGGGTGCGATTATCTCTGTTATCATTACCACCATTGTCGTCTATACTTCCTTTAAAGAAGTTGACCCAAATTATTTAAAAGTACTTCAAACCTTCGGCGCAAATCGATTTCAGTGTTTTAAAGAAGCAATTCTGCCTGCAAGCTTTCCTACGATTATTTCAACCTTGAAGGTGAATGTTGGATTATCATGGGTCGGCGTTATTGTTGGTGAATTCTTAGTTTCCTCTAGGGGACTGGGATACTTGATTATTTACGGCTTCCAAGTATTTAATTTTACACTCGTCTTTTTATCATTGCTGGTGATAGCCGTCGTTGCAACGATAATGTATCAGCTTGTGGAGCTATTGGAAAGAAAACTTATCAAGGAATAGCGGCTTATTTTAATTTGTCGCTATTCTTTTTCATTTTGAAGCTTATTAATATACTTCATACACTCTGGAATCACTTCATCCTGCATGATAAAACTGTACTCTTCGTCAAACCTTAATTGTAAAATATCTCCTTTTACTTCAACGGGTCCATTTGTTTCAAAATAGTTAGTGGTTTTATTAATAGTTTTTATTTTGCCCCAAAAAACAGCCTTCACAAATGAATCTTTTTCGTCAATTACTCTATATTCCGCTATCTGTAAAAGTTCGTCTAAAATGGCACCCGTTTCCTCATAAACCTCTCGGCAGGCGGCAGCTTGAAGTGACTCACCTTCTTCCACTTTTCCTCCTGGAAATTCTAGACCTCTAACTTTGTGATTTGTTAAATACCATGCATCTTCATACTGACAAATGACAAGCACATGCTTTGTAATTTGCTGAAATGCATTGGTCGAGAACGACAGCTCTACCTTATTCCCGAATTTATCTAAAAATTCTTTCATCCTTGCTCGCCCCTTGGTAGCATTGTTGCATTTATTATAATCGAAAAAAACGGAAAATCCCTATAAAAAGGATTTTCCGCTTTTTTAATCTTCTTTTGGTAAGATATTCATTGATTCTATATGACTTTTGGCTTCTTCATCACCCAGTTGATAAATCATCCCATAAACTTGCTGGGCGGTATTGTCATAGGCGTCGTTTTCACGGTCATAATGATATTGGACATATGGAACATGGGCCCTAAAGAAGTTTTGCCATTCAGTTGAATAGTTTTGATCAAATAGCTCTCTTAACTGCGTGATTTCCTCATCATTTGCTTGAATTTTAAAGCTCCAAGTAGAAGCTGTTGAACTTTGAGATATTTGTCCATGCCCAACGTCTATATAATAGGTCTTTTTTTGCTCATCCATTTTGTCATCCCCTTACTAATAGTATTTAAAATTTCCCACAATCAAATAAAATTTATTCTTTTTCAAATTTCGACTCATTTTTTAGAAATGAATAATGTATAATTGTCATAATATTAAGAAAATAGTTTTTCATCATTTTTTATTATCTTTTTCTTCAGCCATAGAGGATATTTTTCATCATTAAGGGAATTGAATAAGTAAGGAAAAAATTTTAAAAATTCTTTGGAGGTGAACAGAATGAGGTTAGTCGATGAATTATTTCAGATGTATCGAGACAAGCTGACAGGTGATGAAGAGGATATTGATATGTTAGCATTCGCCTTCTTAGAAGAAATGTCACATGAGGATCTTCTCCATTTAATTCAAGAGATGGATAAACAAGAATTATACGATTTAATGGGCCTTTATTTAATTGAGAGCTTAAAAGGAAAATTTGCGCAGGAAGAGTACGGACAGCAGCGAACCCATACTTATTATCCTAGGAATATCCACTAATCATTACATAGCAAAGACCAAAATGCGGAAGCGCCTTGACCAGTGGCTTATGCCCCCGAGCCCCTAGGCGCTGGAGCTGGATTCAGATGAAGGGACTGCAAAATGCAGTTTCTTTTTTTGTTAAAAAAGCATACAACCATGCTAAAATATAGGAAGAAAAGGGAGGAGAAAAATGTATACGATATTTGTGGTAAGCATTATTATCATTATCGTTGTTCTTTTGCTTGCAGTGATTACTACATCAAAAGCCTATTCATTTAAACATACAGTAGATCCACTCGACGATAATCCTTATTTAAATAACGAGAACAAAGAGGATGACGAAAAAAAGCTATAAAAAAATTCCTATTCATCACGAATAGGAATTTTGTTTTAATCTAGCTCCAGCGCCTAGGGGCTCGGGGTCATAAGCCAATCCGTCAAGAAGGTCAAAGAACAACCTTCTCGCCGGCTCGTCTTATGCCTGTCGCCCCTGTGCAAGGCGCTTCCGCTTTTTGGGTATTTATGCAAAAACTTGTTTTAGGTCTTCTTTACTTTGCTCAAGCCAAAAACGCATTAAGCGTTTTGCGCCTTCTAAGTCATGGAGCTTCGCTTGTCCGCATTGTCTTTCGTTTGCTGCTGGTATTTCAGCTATTTCAACTGCGTCCTTCATCGTATCTTCAAGAAGGTCAATGATTTCTTCAACGGTCGGCTCACCACTTACCACCAAATAGTATCCAGTTTGACAGCCCATAGGGGAGATATCGATAATATCGAAATGATCATATTTTTCTGCATGTGCCCGGAGATTAAAGGCAAGGAGATGTTCTAATGTATGAATGACATCAGGCTTCATCGCCTGTTTATTTGGCTGGCAAAAACGGATATCATATTTATTAACAATACCGTCACTTCCTACCTTATGGACACCGCAATGTCTAACATAAGGTGCTTTAACTGCATTATGATCTAAATCAAAGCTTTCTACTGAAGGCATTCTTCCCCACTCCTTTTTCACAACTGGGCTGTGTTAAACTTGTCTGTTGATCTCCGCTCCAGGCACTTCGCTTTCCGCGGGCGGTACGGGGAGCCTCCTCGGCGCTTAAGCGCCTGTGGGGTCTCCCCTGCCCCGTCCTCCCGCAGGAGTCTTCGTGCCTTCCGCTCCAATCAACAGGGTCAAGCAATAATTAGCTTTTTACACAGCCTTCATCTAAATAGTATCATACTATAAATTCCGAGTTTTTTCATCCACATTGTTACATTTAATAATTTAGACGTCTTTATCTATATATGATATCTTTTAAGTAACTTGTTGAAGGGAGTTTCCATATGTTTAAAAAAATTTTCATATCCATTATTCGATTTTACCAAGTGATGATTTCACCTATTAAACCGCCAAGCTGTCGTTTTTATCCCACCTGTTCACAATATGGGTTAGAAGCCGTTCAACGGTTTGGAGCCTTCAAGGGAGGCTGGCTTACGTTAAAGAGAATCCTTAAATGTCATCCCTTTCATCCAGGTGGAATAGATCCGGTGCCAGAAAAAAAGAAGTTTTAACTTTGATAGCCATCGACAACAAGGTCAAGTTTTCCTGTCTTTGGATCTATGACTAGTCCGTGTACCGGAACTCCTTTTGGCATTAATGGATGATTTCTAATAACATCCACACTGTGCTCCACGCTTTCTGTGACATTATCAAATCCACGAAGCCATTTTTTTATGTTAATACCTGAATAAGTAAGAGTATCAATGGTTTCAGCTGATACTCCGCGGCTCATCATACTTTCTATGACCGGTTCAGCCTTTAATCCACTCATCCCGCAATCGTAGTGAGCGATTACTAGGACTTCCTCTGCTTGCAGCTGGTGAACAGCGATAAGAATACTCCTCATAATACTTCCAAATGGATGAGATACCAATGCCCCAGCATTTTTAATCGTCTTGACATCCCCGTTACCTAAATTCATAGCCTTTGGCAATAATTCCAATAATCTTGTATCCATACAAGTTAGAATAACCATTCGTTTATTCGGAAATTTTGTTGTTTCATATTTCTCATATTCACGACTTTCAACAAATTTTTGATTATAATCCAGTATTTCATTTAATAATGTAGAGTCATTCACTTTTTATCCCACCTTATCTTTGTCTATACTAAGCATACTTAAATAATAACGGATGAATCAAATTTATGCTTGCAATTAACTCATATTTTTTGTAAGATACATAAGGAAATCGGAATCGTTCCGTATTATACATTTTTTATTAATTGAATTCTAAAAATTTTTCGAATATAAATCGTAATAACTCCGGTTTATAAACATATAAAGGAGCACCATATGAAAAAAATTATCTTTTTACCTTTTATTTTACTTATAATCTTAGTAATGACGGCTTGCAGTACGGAAAATGGTCAATCTCAAAAAAAGAAAGATCAGTTAACCATTTATTCCACCGTATTCCCTCTTCAATATTTTACGGAGCGCATTGGTGGAAAATTCGTTAATGTAAATACCATTTATCCCCCAGGAGCAGATGAGCATACATTTGAACCATCCCAAAAAGATATGATAAAACTGGCCGATTCAGACTTATTTTTCTATATTGGTTTAGGATTAGAAGGCTTTGTAGAAAAAGCAAATGAATCATTAAAAAATGAAAATGTCTCGCTGATTCCAACTGCAGAGAATCTGATTTTAGATCCAGTTGAGGAACATGAAGACCATGACCATGAACATGAGGATGATGGTCATGGAGATTTTAATCCTCATGTATGGCTCGACCCCATCTATTCGAAAGAAATGGCAGCTGTTATTCGAGATTCCTTAGTTGAAAAAATGCCCCAAAATAAAGAGACATTCGATCAAAATTATCAGCAGCTTGCGGATGAATTAGATCAATTAAATTCAGAATTTGAAAGTACCATTCAAAATGCAAAACATAAAAATATCCTCGTTACTCATGCTGCATTTAGTTATTGGGAGCAAAGATATGGCATTGAACAAATTAGTATTTCAGGTTTATCCACAACGAATGAGCCAACTCAAAGAGAATTGGAAGAGATTATCTCACTAGCTGATAAAGAAGGACTGCAATATATCCTTTTTGAACAAAACGTCCAATCCAAATTAGCAGAAATTGTTCAGAAAGAAATAGGGGCAAGGGCGTTACCAGTCCATAATTTAGGGACCTTAACAAAAGAAAATATCGAGGATAAGGAAACATATTTTACTCTAATGGAGCAGAACTTAGAATCATTAAAAACAGCATTAAACAATTAGTTCCCTTATACTTACAGGGATAAGTAGAGGTAAAAAATCAAAAGCTATTTTTGTATTACGAATGATCTAAAGGGGTGATACAAATGGCACAAGATGTATTATGTGAAGTTAATAACTGCTCTTTTTGGGCAAAAGGAAATAAATGCAGTGCTGAAAGCATTTATGTTGTCAGCCACAAAGGAAAAACAGCTGATAACAGTCAAGAAACCGATTGTAAAACATTTGAACCATCAGATATTTAGAAATAAAAATAAACCAGACATTTTTTGTCTGGTTTATTTGTTTTCGAATTTAAATAGCTTTTCTATCATTGTAGTTTCGTGCAGTCTTTTTTCATTGATACCGAACCCAATGCCTGGCGTATCAGGAACCGTTACAAATCCATTTTCAACACTTACCTCGGGTGTAATGATATCTTCCTCCCAAAATCGATTGGAAGCGGAAATATCACCTGGAATCGTAAAACCAGGAAGTGAAGCAAGCGCAATATTATGTGCACGGGATATCCCGAATTCAATCATTCCCCCACACCAAACTTCAATGTCCTTATCATGGCAATAATCATGAATTCTCTTGGCTTCATAAATTCCGCCAACTCTTCCTGCTTTAATATTAATAATCTTACAGCTTCCTAGTTCAATCGCGTTTCTGGCATCTTCAAAGCTCACAATACTTTCGTCTAAACATATAGGTGTATTTATTTCTTTTTGAAGCAGTGAGTGTTCAATTATATCGTCACAGGCAAGCGGTTGTTCAATCATTAATAGATTAAAGTCATCTAGTGCTTTCAATCTGTCAAGATCTCTTAAGGTATAAGATGAATTGGCATCTGCCATAATGGGAAGCTCTGGATAATAGCGACGTATTCCCTCTAGAAATGCATAATCCTGACTAGGATTAATCTTAATCTTAAATCTCCGATATCCTTCTTCCAAATATTTTTCAATTTGATTGAGAGAACTGATGAGTGAATCAGCTGCCACCACTACACCAGAAGCAATTTCCCCTCTAGTCCCACCTAAGACGGCAGACAGAGATTTAGAATTCCTTTTTGCATACAAATCCCAAACCGCCATCTCTAACCCAGCCTTGGCCATATGGTTTCTTCTAATTGACTGAAATAAAATAGCTGTGTCCTCAGGTTGATTAATCGGCTTCTTCTTGAGCAAAGGGATTAATACATCACTCATAATATGTAAGCTAGTCTTCACAGTCTCTTCTGTGTACCATGGAGTGGAAAAAGCTACACCCTCCCCATACCCGGAAATCCCATTAGAATCGATTACCTCTACAATGATCCCTTCCCTTTCTGTAACCGTACCTAAGTGTGTGTGAAAGGGGGACTTCAATGGCATGCTTATCACTTTAAGTTTAATTTGAGCAATTCTCATCTATGACTCCTGCCCTCATGAACCAATTCAGATAGCTTCCTTCGCATAAGCTTTTTAGCAGCGTTCCTCGGAAGTTTTTCCGTAAAATGGAACGTTTTTGGTACTTTGTATTTAGCTAAGTTTTCTAAACAAAACTGTTTAAGTTCTTCCGCCGTAACATTTGCATTTTTTTTTCTAACAATAAAGGCTGCTGGAACCTGTCCCCATGTTTCATCATTGAATCCAGTGACACCCACATCAGCCACATCAGGGTGGGCAAATAAAACTGATTCAATTTCAGCAGGATATATATTTTCTCCCCCTGAAATAATGAGATCGGAACGCCGTTCAAGCACATATAAAAATCCTTCTTCATCCAACAAGCCAATATCTCCTGTATGAAACCATCCATCGTTAAATGCGTCCTTTGTGGCATCTGGTCGATATAAATAACCCGTAGTGACGTTTGGACCCTTTACAACTATTTCACCTGCTTTTTTTGGCGGTGCTATTTGTCCATCCTCTAAAAGGATTTTAATTTGCGAGGAAAACAATGGTTTGCCTGCTGAACCAAGTTTTGAAATGCTATATTCAGGTGATAACGTTACAATTTGTGAAGAAGTCTCAGTCATCCCATATGTTTGAAAAACTGGGATCCCTTTTTCTAAACATGCCTCTAATAGTGGTAATGGTGCAGGACCACCTCCTAGAAGCATACAACGGAAATGATTAGGAAGTTCTGAATCCTTTAGAGTTTCAACAATTCTAGATAGCATGGTTCCTACCACTGACATAATGGTAACCCGTTTCGTTTTTATATCCTCGATTGTTTTGACAGCGTCAAATGAATCATGAAGAACGATGGGCATTCCATAAATAACACTGCGCATTAAAATTGAAAAGCCACTTATATGAAAAAGAGGGACACTGCATAACCAACAATCAGTTTCGCTATATCCTAAGTTTAAAGCAGATCCAACACCACTCCACCAATGGTTACCGTAAGTTTGAATTACACCTTTCGGATTTCCCGTCGTACCAGATGTATACATAACAGTGCAGACATCACCCAAATTAACTTCTTCCTGTATTTCCGGAACAACTGAGGGTGCTGCAAACAACTTGTCTTTTGTAATAATAGGTATTTCTAGTTCTTCCTTTATTTGCTGAAGATCATTTTCGAGAATTAACGAAGCAGCCCTCGAGTCAATTAACTGCCAAACTAATTCTTTCGTCGATAAACGTTTATTCAAAATGACTGCCTTTACCCCTAATAGCTGAAGGGCAAATAAAATCACAATTGTATCAAGATGATTACTTAGTAATACAGCAATATATTGATCTTTTTGGATTCCTAATCCTTGGAGCTTTCCAGCAGTTTGATAGGATTTGTCATATAATTCTTTAAAAGATATTGTCTTTTCATTGAAATGAACTGCCGTTCTTTCAGGCGTTAGAAATGCTCTTTTTTTCAGAAAGTTAGGCATGGTTTCATATTGCATTATTGGTCACCTGCTTTTTGTTAGTTACCCATTTCCTATATAAAAACAGCCTGATGGAGTCCATCAAGCTGCAGCATAATTACTTTTAAATCAAGGGAACCTTGGGAATTGACCAAAATCCGGCTTACGCTTTTCTTTAAATGCGTCACGGCCTTCTTTAGCTTCTTCTGTTGTATAGTAAAGAAGTGTTGCGTCACCAGCAAATTGTTGAAGACCTGCTAGACCATCAGTATCTGCATTCATTGCTGCCTTCAAGAAACGAAGTGCTGTTGGACTTTTCTCTAAGATTTCATTACACCATTGAATGGTTTCCTCTTCCACTCTTTCAAGCGGAACAACCGTATTAATTAAGCCCATATCAAGAGCTTCCTGTGCATTATACTGACGGCATAAGAACCAAATTTCGCGAGCCTTTTTATGACCCACAATTCTTGCTAGATAGCCTGAACCATAACCAGCATCGAAGCTTCCTACATTTGGACCTGTTTGACCAAAAACGGCATTATCCGCTGCGATCGTTAAATCACAAACAATGTGTAAAACATGCCCGCCGCCAATCGCATATCCCTTAACCATCGCAATAACTGGTTTTGGTATAACACGAATCAAGCGTTGTAGGTCTAGGACATTTAAACGTGGGATTTGATCTTCACCAACATAACCGCCATGTCCGCGTACCTTTTGGTCACCGCCCGAACAGAATGCCTTATCTCCTGCTCCTGTTAGTACGATTACTCCTACACTAGAATCATCACGTGCATAGGCAAAAGCATCAATTAACTCCATAACGGTTCTCGGTGTGAATGCATTATGTACATGTGGGCGATTAATCGTAATTTTCGCGATTCCGTTATATGTTTCATATAGAATTTCTTCATATTTACGTCCTGCAATCCATTCTACTGTCAAAACGATCTCCTCCTTAGTTTTTTATTGACAAAAAGTCACTTACTATTGTACCAAATTTTTCATTTTGTTCCACATGAATTGCATGACCACAATCAATAATTATAATCCATGACGCTTTTTTCATATCCTCCAGCATGCATTCGGCTATCTTACAGAACTTTTCATCCTTTTCTCCTGTTAACAATAACACTTCACAGCTAAGCTGATTCAACTTTCCCCACCAAGATGACTGTGAGCCTGTCCCCATACCTAATAAGCTATTCGTAAGACCCTTAGCATTATTGGCTAGCCTTTGTTCCCTAATTGATTTTTTAATTGCATTAGGTAGACTGCTCATTGTTGAAAAGAGTGGAATTGCTTCCCAATAGTCAACGAAGGATTTTATCCCCCGGTCATTTATAAAGTTTGCTAGTTCTCCGTCTTTCATACGGCGCAGCATTCTTTCTTCATCCGTTTTCAATCCAGGTGAGGCGCTTTCTAAAATAAGTTTTCTAACTCTTTCTGGATATAAAATTGCAATGGTTAGCGCCAATCTGCCCCCCATTGAATACCCGAGGAGGTCTATTTGTTCAATTTCGAGCTGATCTAATAGCATAATCAGGTCTTCAGCCGCTGATTCGATTTTATAACGAATTATATCTTCTGGTGATTCTGTTTCACCATGACCGATAATATCTGGGATGATTAATTTTGAATGCTTGCCCCAAACCGGACAAAAAGGTTTCCAAGTGGAATAATCTCCAGTAAAGCCGTGTAATAAAAGTAATGGATATCCTTCCCCACATACTTCCACATGGTAATAAAGATTGTTAATCTTTAGCTGCATTATGGACACCTTTGACAAAATTTGATATTTCCTGGGTAACAATACGCCAAAATTCGCGATGTTCAGTCAAATTACTCTCACGGTTTGTTACCACTTCATAAACATTTAATCCTTTGACCTCGGTTGATTGATTCATAAGTTCCCCTAAATGTTCCCAACCCTTTACTCTAGTAAAGTTTCCATTGAACATCTTTACAGCATGCTCAAATTCTAAATTTAACGGAGTGCCAAATAAAAGTTCAAAATTCTTTGGATGCTGCGATTGTGGCAGGAAGGAGAAAATTCCACCGCCATTATTATTAACAACAATAATCCGGATATCAATCCCATATAGCTTGGCGGCAACCAAACCATTTAAATCATGGAAAAAAGTTAAATCCCCTAACACCAGATATAAAGGTTGTGAGTATAATCCTGCTCCTAAGGCAGTTGATACAGTTCCATCAATGCCATTTGCACCTCTATTAGCGATGACTTTTATTGATTTATGGTTATTGAGAAAGAAGCTATCTAAGTCTCTAATAGGCATGCTATTTCCAACAAACAATGTTGCGCCCTCAGGAAGCATATCTGCTAATTGATAGAACAATCGACCTTCACTTAATATCTGACTATCTTTTATTAGTGCCATGTTTGCTTTTGTAAGATTATTAATTGCCTGCCATTTCTCTAAAAATTTTACTGACTTCCTTGTTTCACTAAAAGCTAACAGCTGCTCGCAAAAAATCGTTTCATTACAAAAAATCATTTCCGTTGATACTGATGCCGGATCGCGCCAGCCTCCTGCTCCATCTATTACAAATTGTTCAGCTTGATGATTTTCCTTTAAGAATATTGTAAGTGCCTTTGAAACAGGCATTGCCCCGAAGCGCAGGATTACATCTGGTTTCAAATATGCCTTGGCGTCTTCATTCCTTAAAAATGTATCATATGTTTCCACAATATTTTCCAGATGATGTTGTCCACTTCTAAGCTGTGATAAAGGATCTGCTAATATTGGAAACTTTAACATGTCTGATAAATCTGTGACAGCCTGAGCAAATCGTTCGTCAGCAATATTTCCACAAACAATAATTCCGTTTTTATAACCATTCAGTTTATTAGAAATTTCCTTAAGTCCATCCTCACGAATCGTCAAATCTCCATTTCGAACATTGACATAACCCATTGGACGTTCTTCTAGTTCAAAGATATCTTCCTCCAATTTTGGTATGAGCGGTTCTCTGAACGGGAAATTCAAATGGACTGGACCCGCGGGTGCCTGGCTTGCAATGGCTGCCGCCCGTGCACAAACAGTACGTGCATAGCGAATGATTTCAGTACTATTCTCTGGCAATGCCATGTCTGCAAACCATTTTACATGCTGCCCATATAAATGAATTTGGTCGATTGCTTGTGGTGCACCTACTTCTCTAAGCTCATGAGGTCGGTCAGCGGTTAGAACAAGTAACGGAACACGTGAATAGCGTGCCTCGACTATTGCAGGAAAATAATTCGCTGCTGCCGTTCCAGAAGTACATAAAATGGCAACTGGCTTATTCGTTACCTTTGCTATTCCCAATGCAAAGAAAGCAGCGGAACGTTCATCTACATGGATATGTATATTTATTGCTGGATGCTCTGCCATGACCATTGCCATAGGAGTTGATCTAGATCCGGGACTCACGACAACATCCTTTATCCCTGTTTGTACTAACTCTGCTACAAAGGCAGCTAAATAAGCTGTTATTGATACTTGATGATTCATATTAATTTCCTCCAAGGGCACGAAGCATCGGTCTAAATTTTAAGCTTGTTTCTAAATATTCACTTTCTGAGTCAGAATTCGCGACGACACCACATCCTGCAAATAATGAAGCCTCTTTACCTTGAATGAGACCAGAACGAATAGAAACCGAGAACTCACCGTTTCCTCGATAATCAACCCAACCAAGCGGTGCAGCGTAAAAACCACGATCTAGTTCCTCTACATGTCTAATTTTTTCAACAGCTTCTTGTTTAGGCAGTCCACCGAGGGCTGGGGTAGGATGCAGCCTTTCAACTAATAAAAGCAACGAGGCATCCTTCTGACATTTACCAATGACCGGTGTATAAAGGTGTTGAATATCCCTTATTTTCAATAATTGCGGCCTGTCTGGGAGGATTATTTCCTCACATGATTCTTCTAGTGCTTCTTTAATCATCTCCACCACAAATCCATGCTCATTAAGGTTTTTCTGATCATTAAGTAATGTTTGCCCTAAAATATTGTCCTCTTCTTCTGTTTTTCCACGTTTAATTGATCCTGCAAGGCAGGTTGAGAATACATCTTTCCCTTGTTTTTTCACAAGTCTTTCAGGGGTTGCCCCAAGAAAACAATCTCCGTTAGATTCAAAAACAAAGATAAAGCTGTTACGCTGTTGATTGTATAAATTCTCAAGGATAAGATCCGCTTTCACGTGATTATCAAAAAATAATCTTAATTCTCGGGCAAGAACAACCTTTTTCAATGAACCGGTTTTTAAATCCTCTACGACATCATCTACACTCTGTTTCCATTGCAGAGGTGAGATTTCTTTCATTTGAAGGAGTTTAGCAGGGTTTATGTCAAACTCATGTTCCAGAGATGTGAGTAATTGAACTCGCTCACTAATTACTTTTTCAAAAAGTGTATAATCATCATTTGGCGTACAAACAATATTCGTCGTTAAATACGTTTGACCCTCAACAATTGTTAACATATATTTTGGAACATGGAATAAAGAATCAGCGTATTTAGACCACAGTGGTGTTTTTACTTTAAGTGGATCAAAGGAAAACCCTCCAAACATAACGGGTCCTAAGCCATTTTCTATGTATGGGTTAAAGATTAGGCTATCCTTCAAAAATTTACTCCACTCTTCTTCAACATGAAAAAAGCGGTCAGTAGCCTGATCCGACTGAATTTGTTTTGATATGCCAAGGCCAATAAGCACAACTTCTTCCGATGGGTCTTTCCAATAGAAACGTTCCCCAAGATAGCGCTCTCTTCCACTATTGAAAAAGGATAAGGGGTTAATCGTGTCCATTTTATGAACTTCACTTATTAAAATGGGCTGCCCTAGTTTTTGAGCAGTACGAACTGCCAAAAGTCCTCTTTCCTTTAATTCCGTTTCCTGAATGGTAACCAAAAAAATCCCTCCAAAACAGTCAGATGACTGTTATCCATTCATTTTATGCCTATTTAAAGATACTCTTTTATTGTAAAGAAGTCAGTAATACTTGTCACTACCTATACTCATTCACTACCTTATTATATCTTAATTAACTCCGAGCAGGGTTGAATTTGATTTACATTCGTATATTTCATTTTCCCTCCAAATACCTATTAATAATCAGGCAGGAATTATCTACTAATTTGCCTAATTAAAAATAATTGACTATAGTCGTCAAATTCGCATAAACTTAGGGTTGGAAAGTTTCAAGCGCATATTGCAAATTAATTTATAGATAAATTTTTTAAAAAGGGAGAGAAGAGAATGCAGCCAAGTTTACAGCACACTTCAAAGCCTGTTGTTGAATCGAATCGCGGTTTTCAAGTTTGGTGGCAAATGACCCGTCCCCATACCTTAACTGCCGCATTTGTTCCGGTTTTACTTGGTACAGCACTTGCACTATCACATGGAAAAATACACTTTGGTCTTTTCTTTGCCATGTTATTCGCAAGTTTATTAATACAAGCAGCTACCAATATGTTTAATGAGTATTATGATTATAAACGCGGTCTCGATAATGAACATTCAGTTGGGATTGGCGGTACAATTGTCCGTGATGGAATTAAACCTAAAACAGTTATGATTCTTGCTTTAAGCCTTTATGGTATTGCCTTACTAATAGGGGTTTATATTTGTATAAATAGCAGCTGGTGGTTAGCTTTAGTAGGACTTATCTGCATGTCAGTAGGGTATTTATATAGCGGGGGTCCACTGCCAATTGCATACACACCATTTGGAGAAATATTCTCAGGATTTTTCATGGGAATGCTTATTATATTAATTACATTTTTTATCCAAACGGGTACGGTAACATCTACTAGCATCCTAATTTCTGTTCCTATTTTAGTTCTTGTTGGTGCTATTAATTTCTCTAATAACATTAGGGATTTAGAGGGCGATAAGGAAAATGGCCGAAAAACATTAGCCATTCTTGTTGGTAAAAAGAAGGCAGTTAATTTATTGGCTTACATGTTCGGTTTCTCATTTCTTTGGGTTTTAGTCCTAATTTTCACAGATGTTGCTCCGATTTGGACTGTAATCGTGCTTCTTAGTATACCAAAGGCAAATAAAGCAATTAAAGGTTTTAAAGAGGGCGTTTTACCAATTCAAATGGCACCTGCAATGAAAGCAACTGCACAAACCAATACAATCTTTGGCTTTTTACTTGCTATTGGCATTTTTATCGGATACTTTGCTTCATAATATAATAGGGCTTCTGCTAATTTCAGCAGAAGCCCTATTATATTATAGTGGTTTTATTCCCCAAATAGTGTCCGCATATTCCTGGATTGTCCGATCACTCGAAAAATAACCTGCATGAGCGATGTTAATAAGACACTTCTTTTGCCAGATTTGCTGATCCCTAAAGGTCTCACCAATTCTCTTTTGAGTGTCTGCATAAGAAGCAAAATCCTTTAGTACAAAGTACTGGTCATTTTCCTCTAGCAACGAATCAAAAATCGGTTCAAATTCATTATAAACACCAGGAAAAAACCCATTTACCAACTGATCTACAGCCTGGCGGATACGGCTGTCATGGTGATAATATTCAATCGATTGATAGCCTCCATGCTGGTAATAGTGAAGTACCTCATCGGCGGAAAGCCCGAACGTAAAGATGTTCTCATCTCTGACCAATTCATGAATCTCAATATTGGCCCCATCCATTGTTCCTACTGTCAGTGCTCCATTAATCATAAATTTCATGTTACCAGTACCTGATGCCTCTTTACTCGCTGTTGAAATTTGTTCGCTTAAATCTGCAGCGGGAAAGACTTTTTCCGCGAGCGATACGCGGTAGTTTTCGAGAAAGACTACTTTCATTTTATCGCCAATAAAAGGATCATTGTTAACCTTTTCTGCTACCGTATTTATGAGCTTAATAATTTTCTTTGCATAATAATAACCCGGGGACGCCTTTGCTCCAAAAATGAATACTCTTGGTACTATTGAAAAACCAGAATCCTCTTTTATTCGATTATACATATACATGATATGTAAAACCTTTAGAAGCTGTCTTTTATAGGCATGCAGACGCTTTACCTGTACATCAAAGATAGCAGAGGAATCCACAATAATCCCATTCTTACTCTGGATAACTTCAGCAAGCCTTTGCTTGTTATTGTTTTTTATTTTCAATAGTTGTCCCATGAAGGATGAATCATTTTGATATTTAAGTAATTGAAGCAAGTCGTTAGGTGAGTTAGTCCATGAAGATCCAATGGAATCGGTAATTAAGTTTGATAAATCGGGATTAGATTTTAAAAGCCAGCGGCGGTGGGCGATACCGTTTGTTTTATTATTGAATTTCTCCGGAAACAGCTGATAAAAATTGTTCATTTCGCGTGTCTTTAAAATTTCAGTATGCAGTTTTGCAACACCATTCACACTAAAACTTCCGACTATTGCTAAAGGAGCCATTTTGACGAAATCATCAGCAATGATTGCCAGCTTTGCAATCTTATCCCAATTCCCTGGGTATTGGTCCCATAGTTCTCCGCAAAATCGTTCATTAATTTCTTCAACAATCATGAAGATACGCGGTAATAGAGGCTGGAAGATTCGTATCGGCCACTTTTCTAATGCTTCAGATAAGGTAGTATGATTGGTATAGGAAATGGTATGCCTTGTAATATTCCATGCTTGGTCCCAATCAAATCCTTCCTCATCAATTAGGATTCTCATTAGTTCAGGAATAGCCAAGACAGGATGAGTATCATTAATATGAATGCACACATGTTGATGGAATTCCTTTAAATTACCGTATTGTTTCCGATACGATTTAATGATGGATTGAATACTTGCCGAAACTAAAAAATATTGCTGTTTCAGTCTTAGAATTTTCCCTTCATCATGAGTATCATCTGGATAGAGGAATTCTGATACTGATTCCGTTTCCCGTTTGTATTTTAATATATCATCTTGGATAGGGAATTGTGAGGGCTCAGCATTCCATAATCTTAATGTATTAACTGTTTCTGAATTATAGCCAATAACAGGCATATCATGTGGAACTGCCGTTACGGTTTCTGCTTTCAAATGCTGAAACACTAGACGGCCATTTTCCGTTCGACCTTCTACCTTACCCCAAAAAGGGATTTTAACTGCTAAGTCCGCTTTGCGAACTTCCCAGACATTCCCGCTTCTGAGCCACTGTTCCGGAAGTTCTACTTGATATCCATCCACGATTTTCTGTTCAAAGAGACCATGCTTATAGCGAATCCCATGAGCGTGTCCTGGAAGATTAAGCGAGGCAAGGGAATCAAGAAAACAAGCGGCTAATCTACCTAAGCCGCCGTTACCTAAGCCTGCATCACTTTCCAATTCCTCTAGATCATATAAATCTATACCAAGCTCTTTAAGTCCAACTTGTACAGTTTCTTCGATTCCCAAATTGATTAAATTTTGTCTCAACAGTTTTCCCAATAAATATTCTATCGATAGGTAATAAACTTGTTTCCCTTTTGCAGCAAGGTATCGTTCATTCGTTTTTATCCAATCATGACTGACATATTCGCGAATCATTATACCAAGGGTATCGTAATGGTCTCGCTCTGAGCTTTCTGAGAAGCTCTTACCACAAACCATATTCAACCTTTTGAGAAAAGTGTTCTTGAACTCTGTAGTATTAGAAAACATGGGTTTCACTCCTCGAGATCAGCTCTGCATAAAGCTGATTATACTTAAATGCAGACTGGGCCCAGCTGTTATCCTTTTCCATCGCTTTTTGAACGATTGTTTCCCAGGCGGGGTCATGATAAAAGCGTAATGCCCTTCTAATGGTATATAACATGTCATGGGCATTAAAGTTCTTGAATGAAAATCCATTTCCCTCTTTCGTCAGTTCATTCCAAGATTGTACCGTATCATTTAGCCCGCCTGTTTCACGTACAATTGGCACCGCACCGTACTTCATGGCAATTAGTTGACCTAGACCGCATGGCTCAAATAATGATGGCATTAGAAAAATGTCTGCTGCTGCATATAGCTTATGAGCTAGTCCCTCACTAAAACCAATATGCACCTTTAATTTATCTGGATATGAGTTGGCTGCCTGACGTAAATACTCTTCATATCCATAGTCTCCAGTACCTAGGACGACCATTTGAATATCTTCATGGAGAATATCTCTTAAAACACATTTAACGAGATCTAATCCCTTTTGTTTTGTCAGCCGAGTAATCATCACCATCAAAGGTGTGTTTGGGTTTTGTGGAAGCCCAAAGTATTTTTGGACTTCACTTTTATTAATTACTTTATTTTCAAGAGTATTTACTGTATACGTTTTATAGATTAGTGAATCATCGGCAGGATTATAAAATTTTTCATCGATACCATTTAAGATTCCAACAAGATCTTCTTCTCTCGTTTTTAAAAGACCATCCAATTTTTCACCATATACAGGCGTTTGGATTTCTTCTTTATATGTTGGGCTTACTGTTGTAATTTCGTCAGCTGCTACAAGAGAACCCTTCATAAAATTAATACAGCCGAAGAATTCTAAATGTTCAGGGTGGAACGCTCCCCAATCTAATCCAAGTAAGTCTCCAAGGGCCTCTCTTGGAAAAATACCTTGAAATTGCAAATTATGAATCGTGAAAACAGTACGAATTAGTCCGTAGCCTTTACGCTTGTAATATTCCATTCTTAATAAAAATGGAATCATGGCTGTATGCCAGTCATGACAATGCAGTACATCTGGATAAAAATCAAGATGTTCCAAAGCTTCTAACACAGCGCGATTAAAATAGGCGAACCTTTCGCCATCATCATAATAACCATAAAACCCTTCACGTTTAAAATAATATTCATTATCAACAAAGTAATAGGTTACTCCTTGATAGATAAGCTCTTCAATTCCACAATATTGATTTCTCCAGCCAACTGGAACTGTGAATTCTTTAATTTTTTCCATATCTGCTTTAAAGTCATCAGCAATACTTCCATACTTAGGCAAAATAACCCTTACGTCAGTACCAAGACTTTTCAGTTCTTTAGGCAGAGAGCCTGCAACGTCCGCAAGCCCCCCTGATTTTGCAAATGGACCACATTCTGAAACTGCAAATAATACTTTCACGAATTCATCAACGCTCCTTGTTTCGTACCTTTCCGCACAACTAAAGGATCCCTGGCTGTACCAGTTAAAATTGTACCAGCCTCAACCTTTACGTCTTTATCTAAAATAACGGAATCAAGGTAACAATTATCTTCAATCACGCATTTTTGCATGATAATACAATTCTTAATAACTGCTCCTTTTCCAATTTTGACGCCCCTTGATATGATACTATTTTCAACCGTACCATTTATTAAGCAGCCATTGGCTATCATTGCATTTTGCACTTCAGAACCTTTTAAATATCGTGTTGGCGGCTCATCTTTAACCTTTGTCAGGATAGGCTGTTCTTTAATAAATAATTGCTTCCAGACATCGGAGTTTAATAAATTTAAACTAGTAGAAAAATAGTTTTGAATAGAGTTTATCATGACGGCATAACCGGTATATTCATAGCGGCAAATGGAGTGATGTTGATCAGGGTCTAGAACGACATCCCTCATACATGTATACCCTGTTTCATTTCTTGTTTCAATTAATTTAATAAGCAAGGATGTTTTCACTAAATACATCTCCATTGGAGTCCCATCTTCATGGTGTATTTCGGTAATATCGCATCCTGAATGTATATGCCAGTCTAACAATGGTTTAAAATTCATATTGAAAACCGTATAACAATTCGTAATAATGGAATACTCTTGAGAACTTCTGTAAAAGAAATCTAAATTAGCCGCAAAGTTTTCAAATGAACCTATTTTATTTAAATCTGAATCAACAACGGGGGTTGGAAAAAAGAAAAGTCCATCACGTTTGCGATTTAAATCCCAATTCTTCCCAGAACCAAGATGATCCATTAATGAACGGTAGGTCATTTTAGGAAAAATTGCTACACTTCTTATTCCTGAATTCACCATATTTGAAAGGACAAAATCAATAATACGATAACGTCCTGCAAATGGCAGGGCTGCAAGTGAACGGTGTGTTAATAGTTCCTCTAAATCATCATGGTAAGTAGTTGCGTCAATTACGCCTAATAACTTTCTCTTCAATCCTAGTCCCTCCTATAAGTAAAAGCGTAGGGCGCCTGCTTATCGGCGACAAGCGTAAGACAAGCGCTGACAGAAGGCGCGATTTTTGCCTTCCGAAGTGATTGGCTTAGACCATAGAGCCGATGGAGCCCGGAGCTAGATTGTACTAAATTTAAAAAGCAGGATGTACCCCATTTAACATTTCTTGAGTAACAAGAATAATTTCATCATCAAATGAACGAATCACTGTGCCATCTGGAATGACAGCATCATCTGGAACAATCGCTTTTTCGATAATTACGTTTTCACCTATAACGGCATCTGGCATGATGACAGACTCTTTTATAATGGATCCTTTCCCGACAATAACCCCTTGGAAAAGGACAGATTTATCAATTTCACCTTCTATTGTGCAGCCCTCATTAATTAATGATTCCTTAACAACGGCTTCAGGAGAGATATACTGTGGAGGCTGATTAGGGTTTACGGAATAGATTCTCCAATCGTGATCAAACAGATCTAAATCACATTCATCATTCAATAGATCCATATTTGCTTCCCAAAGACTCTTAACTGTCCCTACATCCTTCCAATAGCCTTTAAAAGGATATGCATATAACTTCTTATTTTCTTCTAGAAGAGTTGGAATGATATCTTTACCAAAATCATGGGAGGATTTAGTATTTCTAGCGTCCATTTCTAAATATTCCTTCAGTATATTCCAGCTAAAAATGTAAATGCCCATTGAAGCTAAATTATTTTTAGGCTCTGCAGGCTTTTCCTCAAATTCTGTTATTCTCAAATCCTCATTTGTATTCATTATCCCAAAACGGCTCGCTTCCGCCCATGGAACTTCGATTAAAGAAATAGTCGCATCAGCTCTTTTTTCGACGTGATATTCTAGCATACTCTCATAGTTCATTTTGTAAATATGATCCCCTGATAGAATTAATACATATTCCGGCTGGTATTGCTTTAAATAATTAAGATTTTGATAAATGGCACTTGCCGTACCTGTATACCACTTTACCTCTGATGTTTCTGCATACGGTGGCAAAACGGTTACACCTCCATCCTTACGGTCAAGGTCCCAAGCACTGCCAATACCTATATATGAATTTAATAGCAAGGGTTGATATTGCGTTAAAACACCCACTGTATCAATTCCTGAATTTGCACAATTGCTTAAAGTAAAATCAATAATTCTGTATTTACCGCCAAATGGAACAGCTGGTTTTGCCAAATCTTTAGTGAGGGAATTAAGTCTACTTCCTTTCCCTCCTGCCAATAGCATGGCTACGCACTTTTTCTTTCCCATTACCTTTTCTCTCCTTTCGTTTTTTCACCGGTCGAATGATCTGAAAGCCAAAAGGCGGTATCGTCACATTAACGGAATATGGCCTTCCATGAAATGGCTCTTCTAAAGCCATAAATGTTTTCTTATTAACAAATCCAGCGCCGCCAAAATCTGTATGGTCACTATTAAAAATTTCACGAAATTCGACTTGAGCTGGTACGCCAATTTTAAATTCTGGATAATGCACACCTGTGAAATTACAAATGATTACTAAATAATCATTTTCTGTTTTACCTTTCCGAATAAAAGAAAAGACTGATTGGCTATAGTTATTACAGTCAATCCATTCAAAACCATCATGCATGTGGTCTAGCTCATACAAAGCTTTAGATCTTTTATAGAGTTTTGTTAATTGTTTAACATATAGATTTACATTTTGGTGCATCTCATAATCTAATAAGTTCCAATCTAACTGTTCCTTGTCTTTCCATTCTGAAAACTGACCTAGTTCAAATCCCATAAATAAAAGATTCTTTCCAGGGTGTGCGAACATATACCCTAGAAGCAAGCGCAGTTGCGCGAACTTTTCCCAGTAGTCACCCGGCATTTTGTCTAACAATGACTTTTTACCATGTACGACTTCATCATGTGAAAATGGGAGCATAAAGTTTTCAAAAAAGGCATACAAAAGTGAAAAAGTCACTTTATTATGAACACTTGTACGTGCAAATGGCGGAGTTTCCATGTATTCTAACATGTCATTCATCCAACCCATATTCCACTTATAGTCAAAGCCTAATCCTCCGTAATGGACCGGAGCAGTAACATTAGGAAAGTCGGTTGAATCCTCCCCAATCATGACAAAGGTTGAATCATATTCATGAACTTCTACATTTAATTTTTTAAGAAAATCAATTCCAAACGGGTTTTCAAGGTTTTCAGCTGAATTTGGCCAATATATGATGTTTGCAACAGCGTCCATCCTAATACCATCAATATGAAAAAAATCTATCCAAAAAAATGCATTTGAGATGAGAAAGCTTTGAACTTCGCCCTTTCCAAGATCAAAGTTTGCTGTACCCCAAACTTGATTTTCCCTGTCACTTTCTGTTTCGTAAGAATATATATGGGAACCATCGAAACGATATAAACCATGTGAATCTTTACAAAAGTGACCAGGTACCCAATCAAGAATAACGCCAATTCCATTCTGATGACATTGATCTACAAAGTACATAAAGTCCTTTGGTGTGCCATAGCGAGATGTTGCCGAAAAGTATCCCGTTCCCTGATATCCCCAAGAGCCGTCGAAGGGGTGCTCAATAAGAGGTAATAATTCAATATGTGTAAATCCATGCTCGAGCACATAAGGAATGAGTTCTGCAGCCATTTCCTTATATGTTAAAAAATCACCATTTTCATGTTTTTTCCAAGATCCAAAATGTACCTCATAGATGATCTGTGGTTCCAATAAGAAGTTCCTTTTTTGTTTGCGATGCATCCAATGATTATCCTGCCAATCGTAATTTTTCAAAGAATATACAATTGAAGCAGTATTCGGCCTTAGTTCAGAGTAAAATGCATATGGATCTGCTTTTAAAATTCTTTCATTTTGAGCGGTTGTTATTTCATATTTGTAGAGGCAACCATTCAGGTCTTGATTAATGACAATAATCCATACACCTTCATTGTTTACCCTATGTAAATCGTAACCTTCTCCATTCCAGCTATTTAAATTGCCAACTAGCCTTACTTCTTTAGCATTAGGAGCCCACACACAAAATCGCGTATATACTTTGTCAGATTCTTTAAAAACGTGTGCTCCAAAAAGCTGGTGACTTTGAAAAAGGTTCCCCTCATGAAATAAATGCAACTGATAATCTGTTGGATATAAAGTATTCACTGCCATTATTAACCTCATCCTTGTGAAAATGTATTTCAAGGGTTAATTATAAGTGCAAATTAATAATATTTCCTATAAAACTTTTTTATCTTTTCTGACAATAATATATACAGACGGTCATATTCCGGTAAATTCCAACACAATTCGACACGAACTAACAAGATATCCTTCATGAACCGACAAAAATATATAAAGTTTTATTACATTTTCGAGTAAAAAATATTATTTGAAATGTAACAAATTTTAACATGTCAAAGTAGTAAAAAGTTAATGAATGTAAGCGTTATCAGTGTTTTTCTAGGTAAATAGGGAAAGAGGAAAATTATATTAATATAGTGTTTTTATCTTAAAAATGTACTCGTATAGTATGGACAAGCAGTGGTGGTTTTTAGAGGGTTTGAGGGTTTGTTTTTTTTATATAACAACAAATTTTTCGAAGATAAATGGAGTAATTTATGTATTGGGTCAGCCCAGGACCATTGGAGTGGAGTGATCCTGTGACCTCATCTTTTTCCTTTAGGGTCACTCCAGATACTTTTGAGTGACCCTAGGACCTTATCTTTTTCTTTTTGGGTCACTCCAGACCCTTTGGAGCGACCCTAGGACCTTATCTTTTTCTTTTGGGTCACTCCAGACCCTTTGGAGTGACCGAGCAGCAGCTTCTTATCCCATTTAGGTCATTCCAGAACACTTGGAGCGACCGAAATTCACGTGCTACAACATTTCGATTACTATAGAACTTTCATAGTGAGCCCGATTTAGATTGTTTTAACATCAAGGTCACAATAGACCTTTCATAGTGACCCTGATTCGGTTTGGTTTAATGTCTTGGTTACTATAGATCTTTCATGTTATATATAAGATAAAAGAAATGTAACTTTTTTTGATTATTGACAAAATTAACACAAAAAAACTGATGATAATTTATCATCAGCCTTTTTGTATGACCCCTACGGGATTCGAACCCGTGTTACCTCCGTGAAAGGGAGGTGTCTTAACCACTTGACCAAGGGGCCTTAAATTTTATGGCGGAGAAGGAGGGATTTGAACCCTCGCGCCGGTTACCCGACCTACACCCTTAGCAGGGGCGCCTCTTCAGCCTCTTGAGTACTTCCCCATAAAAAAATGGCTCCGCAGGTAGGACTCGAACCTACGACCGATCGGTTAACAGCCGATAGCTCTACCACTGAGCTACTGCGGAACAATAATTAAAATATGGTGGGCCTAAATGGACTCGAACCATCGACCTCACGCTTATCAGGCGTGCGCTCTAACCAGCTGAGCTATAGGCCCATAAATTGGAGCGGGTGATGAGAATCGAACTCACAACATCAGCTTGGAAGGCTGAGGTTTTACCACTAAACTACACCCGCAAATTATAAATTAATAGATGGGGCGACTGATGGGAATCGAACCCACGAATGCCTGAACCACAATCAGGTGCGTTAACCACTTCGCCACAATCGCCATCATAATATTATTTATCTAAACATAAATGGTGGCTCAGGACGGAATCGAACCGCCGACACAAGGATTTTCAGTCCTTTGCTCTACCGACTGAGCTACTGAGCCACACTATAATAAATCAAAGCCATTTTAAAAAATGGCGGTCTGGACGGGACTCGAACCCGCGACCTCCTGCGTGACAGGCAGGCATTCTAACCAACTGAACTACCAGACCAAATTGCGGGGACAGGATTTGAACCTGCGACCTTCGGGTTATGAGCCCGACGAGCTACCAGACTGCTCCACCCCGCGACAATAGAAGTGTTATCAATTTTAAAGCTGCTGAAGTAATTATATGGAGGAGGAAGAGGGATTCGAACCCCCGCGCGGTTTAACCCGCCTGTCGGTTTTCAAGACCGATCCCTTCAGCCGAACTTGGGTATTCCTCCGTATTATATAAAATTACTGGTGGACCTTGTAGGACTCGAACCTACGACCGGACGGTTATGAGCCGTCTGCTCTAACCAGCTGAGCTAAAGGTCCTCATATTTGGTAGCGGCGAAGGGAGTCGAACCCCCGACCTTTCGGGTATGAACCGAACGCTCTAGCCAGCTGAGCTACACCGCCAAATATAGAATTAAATTATAATTTATTTTCACTTGCGTGAAAAAACTTTGGTGGAGCCTAGCGGGATCGAACCGCTGACCTCCTGCGTGCAAAGCAGGCGCTCTCCCAGCTGAGCTAAGGCCC
>NZ_BAWM01000152.1:299586-299888 GCF_000759675.1 Neobacillus niacini
TTTTGTTATTTTAGAAGAATGGTCGGGAAGACAGGATTCGAACCTGCGACCCCTTGGTCCCAAACCAAGTGCTCTACCAAGCTGAGCTACTTCCCGTAAAATATGGCGCGCCCGAAAGGAGTCGAACCCATAACCTTCTGATCCGTAGTCAGACACTCTATCCAATTGAGCTACGGGCGCATTAATTTGTTTGTGAGTTATTTCCCTTGTTGCAAAACAACTTGGTGCCGAGGACCGGAATCGAACCGGTACGGTAGTCACCTACCGCAGGATTTTAAGTCCTGTGCGTCTGCCAGTTCCGC
>NZ_BAWM01000152.1:300058-300759 GCF_000759675.1 Neobacillus niacini
TCTAAATTAAATAAGTGCGGGTGAAGGGAGTCGAACCCCCACGCCTTGCGGCGCCAGATCCTAAGTCTGGTGCGTCTGCCAATTCCGCCACACCCGCATATTAAATATAAATGGTGAGCCATGAAGGACTCGAACCTTCGACCCTCTGATTAAAAGTCAGATGCTCTACCAACTGAGCTAATGGCTCATACAAGAAATAAAAAGAATGGTGCCGGCGAGAGGACTTGAACCCCCAACCTACTGATTACAAGTCAGTTGCTCTACCAATTGAGCTACCCCGGCGTAATGTTTAGAAATATTATGGTGGAGGATGACGGGATCGAACCGCCGACCCTCTGCTTGTAAGGCAGATGCTCTCCCAGCTGAGCTAATCCTCCATATATACAGCCTGGCAACGTCCTACTCTCACAGGGACAAAGTCCCAACTACCATCGGCGCTGAGAAGCTTAACTTCCGTGTTCGGTATGGGAACGGGTGTGACCTTCTCGCTATTGCTGCCAGACTATTTTCTCAAAGACAAAATCTATTATAATGTCTTTTTTGATATTTTTCAAGAGGTTTTTGAAAAAAATTCATTCCCTCAAAACTAGATAACCAGAAGAAGTAGTAAAACAAGCTCGCTTTTAAAAATTGGTTAAGTCCTCGAACGATTAGTATCAGTCAGCTCCACACGTTACCGCGCTTCCACCTCTGACCTATCA
>NZ_BAWM01000152.1:300769-546506 GCF_000759675.1 Neobacillus niacini
ATATGGAAAATTATTTTGCTTTGCAAAAAATTTTGGTGCGGGTGAAGGGAGTTGAACCCCCACGCCTTGCGGCGCCAGATCCTAAGTCTGGTGCGTCTGCCAATTCCGCCACACCCGCATAATAGAAAACTAAGTTGCTAACTTCGCTACGTCGTAGCAGCGACATTGATAATCTTACAACGAATTACGACAGAAATCAACACTAAATTTTAAGGATTTTTTTGGAAGTAAAAAAACTACTGAAATTATCCTACAATATATTAAATTCCTATAAAAACAGACACAGATTTTGTCACGAAAAGATTAAAAAAATGGTTTAGAACCTTTTTTATGGGAAAAAATACAATATAATTCATTCCCCAAAAAAGGAGATGATGTAACCTTGAGTTACAACCAGAAAAAAGACGCCGAAAAAATTGGTCCGAATCATGTAGATCAGGAAGAAAACTCAAGTAACGGTGAGAAATCACCTGAATTTGATGTTTTTGGAACAGCGCTAAATGACTTACACAGTCCTTTTGAATTCTAAAAAACCCAGTGTACAAAAGAAAAAGTTCTTTTTTGTACACTGGGTTTTTTACTTTCGCTTTAACGCCTTTAAAATAATTGCTTCTCCAACAAAGGAAATAATTTTTTCATCTTGTATGACGATTCTAAATTTATCTTTAATCTTTTCGGAAGATTCAAGAATGTATTTGGTTAAATAAGTCTTTTCTGATTCTGAAAGCTTCATGTTGGCACACCATGGTTCAAATCGAAACGTCTTCTCAAACCGGTGCCATTCAAAAACTTCCAAACCACTTTCCTCGAGCTTTTGGATCCATTCGGATTTCCTCCAGGCGCGAAAATGGCTATAATCACGTTTTTTCTCAATCGTATTATAAAATTGATCGAATTCCTCAGTCTCGGGTACAACATTATCATCCAATAAAAATTGTCCACCTGGCTTCAATACTCGATGTACTTCTTTTATGAATAAATCCACATTCGGAAAATGATGTGGCGCAATCCTGCAGGTAACGATTTCAAACGACTCATCGGTAAAAGTCAATTTCTCGGCATCACCTTGAACAAATTCCACATTTTGATAACCATTTTCTTTAATGAATTCCTCAGCCGCTGCCAACATCTCAGAAGTAAGATCAACTGCTGTTACTTTTTTAACCAATGATGCAAACGCATTGGCTGTATGACCACCGCCTGTTGCAATATCAAGCAGAACTTCCTGTCCATTGATTTGGGCCATTTCCACCATCTTCAATAAGTCTTTACCATCCTTATGAATCGGACTGGAAACGTACGAAGCAGCATTTTTTCCAAATTGCTGTTGAACGTCACTTTTAATATCCATTCTCTATCACCTCTTAATTCTAATTTATTCCATCTTGCTTATAAATAAAATTACGAGGTTTTTATGATTTCCAATAAGAAAAACTTATGATGATTTATAGTTCAAATTCTAGGACGACTGGACAATGATCACTGCCCATTATTTCACAATGTATATCCGCGTTTTTTAAAGAATCACAAAGTCTTTCAGAGACAATAAAATAATCAATCCGCCAGCCAATATTACGCTCACGAACCTTTGCCATGTAGCTCCACCACGAATAGGCTCCTTCTTTTTCGGGATAAAAATGGCGATAGCTATCGACAAAACCTGACTCGAGCAGTGATGTCATCTTTCCACGCTCCTCAACTGTGAAGCCAGAATTACCTAAATTAGATTTTGGATTTCTCAAGTCAATTTCCTGATGTGCCACATTTAAATCACCGCATAATACTACTGGCTTAACTTGGTCTAATTCTTTTAAATGTGAGATGATCCGATCTTCCCATTCTAATCGGTAACCCAGTCTCGCTAAATCTCTTTGAGAATTCGGTGTGTAAACATTCACAAGGTAAAACTTTTCAAATTCTAACGTAAGGATTCGGCCTTCATCTTGTGAATCCTCATTCCCTAAACCATAACGAACTGAAATTGGTTCCATTTTTGTAAAAACAGCAGTACCTGAATAGCCCTTTTTTTCAGCATAATTCCAGTATTGATGGTAACCTTCGAGGTCTAGGGAGATTTGACCTTCCTGTAATTTTGTCTCCTGTACACAGAACATATCTGCGTTAACTTCTTTAAAGTAATCTAAAAATCCTTTATTAACACAGGCTCTTAGCCCATTGACGTTCCAAGAAACTAATTTCATGATTTAAATTCCTTCCTAAGAAAATTACATAATAGATTGATAGAAGACATTGTATCAAGTTTAGATAATGATGGAAAGCACTTCGTTTTCATGATTCCATTATTCTCTTAATAAATTTCAAAAATTTAGTTAGAATAATTTTAAAATAAGGCCGTCTCTATATCAAAGATTTAAAAATAAAAAAAGCTTGGGTTAATTTTCCCAAGCCCAACTATGAAGAGTTATTGCAGATTATTTTTGATCGACTTGTATCATAATTTTGGTGACATAATGTTCCTTATGATTCTTTACAACAGAATCATAGATATACTCTTCAAAAACATAATCTCCTAAGGATAAATATAAACGTTCAATCTCTAAAAAAAGTCGCTTATATGTGTTATGTATTGTTTTCTCATCCCCAATATGATATCCAATGATAAAATCACCCTTAACCGTTTGAAAATACGGATGTCCTTCCTTTGGATTTGGTTGTTCAATATATAAATAGCTATAATTAGTGAATTCTCCCTTTAATACTTGCTCCCGTTTCGTGATAACACCTATTGGATATCCAGTATCAAGATGTGATACGTTCAATTCATTTATAAAATCTGAAACGACCTCTACAAATTCTTCTTCCGTTATATTTTCAATATTTCTACTTAAATAAAGTGTTGCCTCTGGTAATTGTTCAAGTGTAACTTGATGAAAATCAAGGTGTGACGCTTCTTCCATTAATGCTATTTGTGCCTCGATAAATTTTTCCTTCATTTCAATCTCCTGACGCTTTTTCACAATCTCTTCTTTTTTTTGATACATTATTGACAAATAACTTTCAGGAGATTTATTTTGCATGTATTGTCGAATATCGTTAAGCGACATATCAAGATCTTTTAATAAATCAATAACAAAGAATAACTCTATTTGGCGAATTGAATAATAACGGTACCCTTTTTCATTTTTCAATATCGGAGACAAAAGTCCAATTTGATCGTAGTAAAAGAGAGTCTGTTTGTTTACTTTGCAAAGCTTCGCAAATTCACCCGTAGATAAATATTTTCCATTCTTTTTATTCATTTTTTACCGCACCACCCTTGACTATATAGTTACTATATACACTAGGATGGAAAATGTAAACAAATGATAAACAATAAGTTAGTTTTGTTAAGGAGAATGTAGAAGATGAAGACTCAAAAAGTCACCTTAGGATTATTATTAATGAATTTATTCATAGCCTTTTTGGGAATTGGACTTGTGATTCCAGTTTTACCTACGCTAATGAATGAATTAGGCATAACGGGAACAACAGTTGGTTATTTAACAGCAGCTTTCGCAATTGCTCAATTGATTGTTTCACCATTTGCAGGGAAAGCCGTCGATAAATTCGGCAGGAAAATTATGATTGTAATTGGCTTATTTATTTTCGGCATCTCAGAATTATTATTTGGAATCGGCAAAGAAATTGAAATGTTATTTCTCTCTCGTATTTTAGGTGGAATTAGTGCCGCATTCATTATGCCTGCGGTTACGGCTTATATTTCAGATATAACAAATTTGGATACTCGTCCCAAAGCACTCGGTTATATGTCAGCTGCCATTAGTACAGGATTTATCATCGGTCCGGGTATTGGTGGATTCTTAGCGGAATTTGGAACACGTATACCATTCTTTTTCGCAGGTGCACTTGGTACAATAGCTGCCATTCTTTCGATTATTTTATTATCTGAGCCAGATCGTACAAAGGAAAATAATGAACATGTCTCAGAAGCTAAGAATGGCTTCAAACGTATGATTGCACCAAAATATTTCCTTGCGTTTATTTTAATTTTTATTGCCTCGTTTGGTTTAGCAGCTTTTGAATCGTTCTTTAGTCTATTTGTAGACCACAAATTTCAATTTAAACCATCCGATATAGCCATTGTTATTACAGGTGGTGCAATTTTTGGTGCAATTTCACAAGTAATATTGTTTGATAGGCTTACACGGATTTGGGGTGAAATTAAACTGATTCGATACAGTTTAATATTATCAGCCTTGCTTGTCTTTTTAATGACCGTTGTGCATTCATATTTCTCTATTTTACTTGTTACATTTATAGTTTTTGTAGGATTCGATTTATTCCGACCAGCAGTTACTTCATACCTTTCAAATATCGCCGGGAACGAACAAGGTTTCGTTGGTGGAATGAACTCTATGTTTACAAGTTTAGCGAACATTTGTGGACCAATCATAGGGGGTATATTATTTGATATAGATATTAACTACCCTTACTACATTGCCACTGTGATCCTATCTCTAGGAATCGTTATTACATTGTTCTGGAAGAGGCAAGCAAATGTGTCTTCTAACAAAGTGAAGGCTAGTGTAGCTAATTAATCAAATTATAATTAGTTGAACAATCAGAAGAAAAAATGGCTCAATTCTAATGAACTGAGCCATTTTTTTATGGGACGAAATATTGTTCTGTTAATTTTATTGAAAATAGCTGCGAGGCGGGTACTATTTTGATATTGCGTTGCTTAAATTCATCCATCGATTGAAAAATCCCTACATAGCAAACCTTTCCTGTTACCCCAACATGACCAATGGCAATTCCCCTGCCAGTGAATTCAGTTATTTTAGCCAATCTCATCATCTGTTTTCTCACATGGCTAGACGATGAAATGTCATCAAGGAAAACATCTCTTTTTAAAAGCGGCACATTCAATTCCTTCGCAACTTTTGGAAACTTTGATTTTGGGCTTGTTGCACTATCGATAATATACAACTTTCTCTCTTTCGCCACTTCAACAATGGCTCTGACGATTTCCTCGTCCTCTACCGCAAGAGAGCCCATATGATTATTCATCCCAACTGCATATGGAACGGACTTTAATGCTTCCTCCACCCTTTGTTTAACCTCTTTAGTTGAAAGATCGACCGTAATCGGTTTGGGACCCAGCCAAGATCGCTTCCCTTTTTTTGGTTGCATGGGTAAATGAACGATTACCTCAAATCCATTTTTATGCGCCCATTCGGCATGCTTCTTTGAATGTTCTGTAAAAGGCATGACCGCAGCGGTAATCGGAATGTCTCCTTCAAGGAAATCCCTAACTCCGCCTGTTCCACCACCAAAATCATCAATAATAATAGCCGCTTTAAGCTGTTTTTTATCATTTTTCTCAGCTGATGCTGGATTTTGTAAGGATAGCAACAAAAATGGGATAAGTAACAGAGCAAACCTTTTCATAAAAACCTCCCATGGTAATGATTTAAGGTTACTTTGCCCTTAGAGAATAGATTCATTCCTTGAGGAATTGATGGTACAAAAAAAGGACCTTATGACAAGGTCCTTTTAACTAACGACTATTCTTCGTCGTATACTTCCACTTTTTCCATGATATCGCCATTTCTCATTGCTTTCGCTGCCTCAAGACCAGTAGTCACTTTACCAAAAACAGTGTGAACACCATTCAGATGTGGCTGAGACTCATGAACGATAAAGAATTGGCTGCCGCCTGTATCTTTACCAGCATGTGCCATAGAAAGTGCACCTGGTACATGTGTGTGTGGATTTCCTTGTGTTTCACATTTAATGGTGTAGCCTGGACCACCCGTTCCACGACCTTCTGGGCATCCCCCTTGGCTAACGAAACCAGGAATAACGCGGTGGAATGTTAAACCATTGTAAAAGCCGCTATTAACTAACTTTTCAAAGTTTTCAACGGTACCTGGTGCTTCGTTTGGATACAATTCAAATTCGATTTTTTCACCATTTTGCATGTGAATATGTCCTTTTTTTGCCACTATTACCATCTCCTTATGTAAAAAAATTCATTTTAATCATACACTTTCCACAGCAGAAAAGAAAGTTCCATGGTTTAAATCAATAAATTTGTGGTACTATAACAGTACCCCTTCCGAACATTCGCTTGTTGCGGGACACTTAACCACTGTACGGACGGAAGGGGTACGTAGTGTCGCTTCTTAGCGGCATTGCAAAAAGCCAAGACTTCGGTCTTGGCTTTTTTAATGTTCTTTATTTGTCAATAGATAAAATAAATAAATAAATGAGAAGAAAACCAAATAGCCATAGGAGCTATATATATGCTTCCAGTCACTAGAATGCTCAAAAAGACCAAACAGTTCAGAAAACCTCTCAAAGATGGGCATTAATAGGCTGAGAAATAAAGTAATTCCCACTTTTCCCCATTTATTTACCTGCTTCATCTTAATAAGGTACACTAGGACAAGAGTTGGAAGCCCTACGAAGGTGAAAGCAATATTAATCGAAAATACCTCAGGAAACGGTCTTATTGGGAACATGTACATATTCTTGCCAACAAAATAAAGATCCAAGCTAGTACCCAGCAATATCGCCAAAAGTACTGCAGGGGCATATTCTTTAATCAAAAATGGTAATGACTTTTTTTGCCAAGGCGGCAAGTTCAAGCCTTTCGAGCGTTTTACAGTATTCATATTCAATCTCCCCGTTTATTTGTGTTTCACTAAGCTCCGAGAGATAGTCGGCTACCTGCCAATCACTAAACCAATCTCCCTTTTCCGCTTCTTGGTGATGAACATTTTTCCATGCAGACGTTAAATCTGGACTATATATTCTTCTAGCCCCCCATCTCAGCTTGCAGGCATTTAAACGAAGCTGATAAGGAATCCCAGGAATTCCTTCGTTTACATTATTAAAGATATGCGGCCAATAATCTTTTCTTGAACCTGTATGTGGTTGAGCTTTTGACCAGTCTACGAATTGATTTAATCTTTGAAAAAGGACAGCATACAATCTTTTTCCTAATAAAATACGCTCATGTAAGGATTGAAATTGATGGAGCGTTTGCCCGGCTAGACTCTTTTTTCGATAGGGAAACAAAATATGATTAAAAGAAAGGTAATCCTGTAGTTTAAACTCCAATGTGTTTAAAACATCCTTTTGATAGATTGGGTTTTGGATCACCCTTTTTTCCAAATAATTTTGCTCATTAATAACGAGAGCTATTGTGAGAATGTACGGGTCTGGTCTCCTCCAAAAATAATTCCAAATAGTATCCATGAAGGTAGAAACATTTAAATATGGCAGCAGGTAAAAAAGTGGTTTATTTCTATTTAAGCTTTCACTGTATAGTAAAAATTGTGGATAGGCGTCTTGAAAAATCAGCCAATTTCCCCGCTCTAAAAAAGTAAAATAGGCATTCCTTTCTTTTTTCGTAAGCAGACGTGTGAGGAGATCACCCTTTAGATCGGTCATGTTCCAGCCGCCATTCCTTGATACCATATGACCTAGGAATGCCCAATGGATTTCGGGATGTTTTTGATAAAAATCAAAATAAGCCTTAGTCCTTATGACATTATTCTGGTTCAGTTCCCTTGTATTCCTCCTTATCCTTTCTAAAAGACCCTTATCATCATTTGTTAATTTATTGTTGTCGATGACGGCTGTCTGTTTCATTTTTTCCTTTAATTCATCCTTAATGGTTTCAATCGGCGGTTTTTCCCTGCTTCTGATAAAAAAAATAACCATTACCTCCCTCGAGAATTCTCCTTCTAGTTCCTGAATATGTATAGATGAGAATATTCAATTGGGAGAGGATGAACGCTTGCGATGATCAATACAAGTAAAGGCATTGACTGGCTGGTTGAAATGCTTAGAAGGGATCAATCTCCCGATGGCTCCTGGAATTATCCATTTGAAACTGGAATATCGACAGATGCCTATACGATCATTTTATTACGGACATTGGAAATAAATGATGAAGAATTAATTAAGGGACTTGCAGAAAGAATTTTAAGCAAGCAAGAAAAAAATGGTACCTGGAAGCTTTTTCATGATGAACGTGATGGAAATCTCACATCTACCGTAGAATCTTATTACTCACTTCTGTACTCTGGATACTATGATAAGACGGATAAACGTCTTCAAACTGCAAAAAAGTTCATTTTATCCAAGGGTGGGATAGAAGAGGTTAATATGTTCACAAAGGTAATGTTGGCCTTAACAGGGCAATTAAAATGGCCATCCTTCTCTCCGCTTCCGATTGAAATCATCCTATTACCACTCTATTTTCCAATCAATTTCTATTCCTTTTCCGTATACGGCAGGGCAAATCTAACCCCTATGATGATTCTTGCTGATAAGAAAATTACCTTAAAGACGAATAGGAGTCCTGACCTTTCGGATTTACGAGTAGACAGGGATGAACCTGATTCCTGGTTTCGTTCGGAGGAAATGCGTTCTCTCATCTCATATATCGAAGAAGGAGTAAAGAATTTAATCGGCTTGCCCCAACAGCTTCATAAGCTGGCCATACAGCGCGCGAAGAAATATATGCTTGATCATATTGAAGAGGATGGAACGTTTTACAGCTACTACAGCTCTACTTTTTTAATGATTTTCGCACTAATTGCACTTGGGTATAAGAAATCCGATCCTGTTATCACAGCAGCGATTGAGGGGATTCGTTCAATGAAATGTGAAATCACCGGACTTCCGCATATGCAATACACGACAGCAAATGTGTGGAATACCTCGTTAATTGGCTATGCACTACAAGAAGCTGGGATTTCACCAGGAGATGTAATGGTTAAGAAAGCAAATCAATATTTACTAAAAAGACAGCACGATAAATTTGGAGATTGGGTTATTCATAATCCTACTAGTTTGCCAGGAGGCTGGGGTTTCTCCGATGTTAATACCATCCACCCTGACGTTGATGATACAACTACATCTTTACGATCGATTTCTAGAATGGATTCAGGCAATCTTGACGCCTGGAGTCGGGGGATAAACTGGGTACTTTCGATGCAAAACGATGATGGCGGCTGGGCTGCTTTTGAAAAAAATACGGATAAAAAGCTATTTGAAATTCTCCCCATCGAGAAAGCAGAGTTTATCCTAACTGATCCATCGTGTGCAGATATCACAGGTCGTACCCTGGAGTACTTCGGTAACTATACCAATTTATCAAAAGACCACCAAAGTATTAAAAAGGGAGTAAAATGGCTGTTGAATCATCAAGAGTTAGATGGATCTTGGTATGGAAGATGGGGCATTTGTTATATTTATGGTACATGGGGCGCGGTAACCGGTTTAGCAGCAGTTGGTGTTCCTGAAAGTGAGGCTTCGATTCAAAAAGCAGTAGAGTGGCTGTCCCGAATTCAAAACGCAGATGGCGGCTGGGGCGAATCCTGTTATAGCGATAGTAAACAGACATATAAACCGCTGGGTGCTAGCACTTTAACCCATACAGCCTGGGCATTGGATACTTTAATAAGTGTTTCAGATAAACCAACACCAGAAATCCGCAAAGGTATTTCATATTTATTAAAGAATCTACAAAAAGAAGATTGGACGACAGCCTACCCGAAAGGGCAAGGAATGGCCGGTGCTTTTTATATTCACTATCAAAGTTACCGTTATATTTTTCCGTTGCTGGCATTTGCTCATTATCGAAAGAAATTCGAAAAATAACTCGACGGGACTATGAGTTCCGTCGTTGTTTTTTGTGGATCGCAGGTATATTTAGATTATCGCTGATATATTTCATTTTACGCCGATATATTCTAATTAACGCTGGTATATCTTCAAAATCGCAATATCTGTACAGAATTGGAGTTAAATTACTATTAGAGAGATATAATTTCCTCTAGTTTCTTATAAATTTCTACGATTTCCTCCACCTTCATTCTAACTAGACCGCTAGACGATGGTGCGACAAAGTCAATCGTGCCTGGAACCACTGCTTTCTGCTGCCTTCCCCACGGAACATTTTTCAAGCCACTATATTCTTGATACACTCCCTTCCCAACAAAACAAACCACCTTCGGCTTTAACATCTCTATCTTATTGCGGAGAATATCTTTTCCTTCTTTGTATTCTTCCTTAGTAATCTCATCGGCTGCTTTTGTAGGTCTAACCACAATATTAGTGATCCCCATACCCAGACCTAACAGCTTAGCGTCTTCAGAAGCGTCAAATTTCCGAGGAGTCAAACCCGCTTCATATAAAATTCGCCAAAATCGGTTGTTAGGATTGGCAAAATGATGTCCCGTTTCACTTGAACGTATACTCGGATTGAATCCGACAAATAAAATCTTTAAATGTTCTTTTATATGATCATTTACTGGCTTCAACATATTGACCCTCAATTCACTAAACATTATTGACTCTATTTTACTAAACCATTTTCATTTTTCATAATGATTCCAAGAGGTGAAGGCGGTCGCTAGTAACCCAACGATCGAAACGATTAACAACGAATATAGTAATCTAGGTTCCTGAAGAATCAATAGACTCGACAAAATAATCACTGTATCAATCACATAAGCAATAATCCCTACGTTAATTTTTGTCCATTTTGCAAGTAATAATGCGAGCAAATCCATTCCACCTGGACTTATATGATTTCTTAGCATGGTCCCTACACCGATACCAATGATAAGACCACCAATGATGACCGAGCTAATGATCGGTAAATCAAATACATCCTTTAAAGGCATTAACAATTCAATCATGAATCCTGAAAAAAAAGCCCCTATCAACCCATAAAAAAAATAGTCAAAATCCGATTTATATGCTAGAAGGTAAACCGGGATATTCAAAAAAACAAAGGTTAATCCAATACTAAAATGCCATAGATAGTTGAATAATAAGCTAATCCCAAACATTCCGCCATTAATAAGATGGAAGGGCAAAATAAATCCGTTCACACCTATTCCAATCATCGTACTTCCAAATCCGATCACGGCCAATTTTTTAAGCATGATTCCCATCCCTTGTCCAAATCTCTATATAACCACTTATATGTTTGGACAATGATGTTCATCACAACAAAAAAAAACGGAGGATAAACTCCGTTTCGTTAAGCAGCAACTACTCTTTTCGTTTTACGGGCATGTTTGAACATGGAAACCATAAGCGTTAAAAGTGGTAATAGCCATAAAAATATCGCATAGGGCAAATACTCCAAGATGGGAATTCCGACAATGGTACTGCACATAATCGCTAGCACACTCCATGGGACCATTCCTGGGAATAACATCGTTGTATCACCCATGACTCGCGCTAATTCCTCCTTCCCATATTTACTATTCCAATGAGGTAAGAAGGATCTCCCCGTTAAGATAATCGGAAGCGTTTGATTAGCTGCAATAAAACTGATTAATAAGGTAGCTGAAAAGGTTTTTAATGTGTCACCTGTTAAAGAAGTTGAACTTTGCAGCCATTTATCCAGATAAGGCTGAATGACATTCAATTCCTCCAATAGACCGTTATAGGCACCTGCCAAAGCAAGAAACAGCAGCAGTCCGTACATATGAAGGAATCCCCCGCCTAGCCCTTCTATCCCATTCCAAAAAGCGAACGCTATATCTGAAACATCATCACCTTCTATTATAGAAATGATTGCAGCACTTAGTACACTTGATAGAAAAGCATAAATAATGCTCAGTCTAAACAGGACTAGAAGCAGCAAAACAATGGGCGGAATAAACTTCAACAGCGTCAACTCTCTCCATTGCAATGAGACTGCATGATTCATTTTCGACGCGGAAAAGAGGTCAAATGCACTGTAGAACAGCAAAGATACCACAACAGCCATAGCCGTTGTAAGGATCATGGCATTCCATTGCTTTTTTACCGGTAATTCTAATGTATGGGCTAAAAGTTGATGAGCGCTAGAAAAGGGAGAAGTTCGGTCTCCGACAAACGCACCTGAAACCAGCGCTCCTGCTACAACCTCAGCTGGCAAATTTAGGACGACAGCTGTTCCCAAAATAGGAATACCAATCGCGCTAAGAGTTCCTACTGTTGTACCAAGAAGCATCGAAAAGACCATCGCCGTAATAAACGTTAACACAAAAAAATAGTCCGGATTAATAAAATAAAGTGCGATTTTTACCATTTGATCAATTGTTCCCGACAAATACCAGGAAGGAAGTAAAAAACTAACTAGGAATAGAATTAGAATAACAATTCTAGTCTTATAAACTCCTCTTATACTAATCAGGAGGATTTGTTTAATAGATTGCTTATTCTGTTTTGAAAGAATGACAAGAATAAGATACCCTGGCAGAAACCCTATGACGAGCGGATGATGGAAAATAACCGACCAGATCACACCGGCTAATGTAACCGTTAGGAGTAGAATTAATTGTTTTATTGAGAATCTATTCATTTTATACCAACCTTAATTGTTAATAAGTTTAATTATAATGATTGCCGTATATTTCGGAAAGCAAAATAAATAGAGCCGTAAAATTCACGGCTCCATTGAACTTAAAAGGTGTTATAAATATTTTCGCATTCTTCACCAGAAGGCTGATAAAAACAATGCAGCTTAAATCGTCCAACAAAGGGTTGATCATACCATGTTTGCGGACAATCACCCGGAGGTCTAAAATACCAAAGAGCAAATTTAGAAGGCCAAATTCTTGTTCCATTAACGGCTCTTTGAGCTAAGCATCTTTCGGCCGTTCAGCGCGTTGATAAAAATAACCTTTTGTTGTAGCTTCAAATGCATGTGGATGGTAAACCATTTGCGGAATTGTCCTAATACCTTGTTCGCCTTCTCCTTCTGCTTCTGCTCTTAATAGCCTTGCTAAAAGGTCAATATCCGATGAACTGGCTTTTACTACTGCCATAACGTCACCTCCCATATGTGTACACCTATATGATATTATGGGTAGATAAATCGTTAACCGTAAAGCCAAGTACTCTTTACAAACCATAGCGCAAAAACTGATTAACTTTTTAATATATATTCGATTCTATTTAATTCTTCTTCTGAGAAAGAAAGATTTTTTAAAGCAGCAACATTCTCTTCTATTTGACTTACTCGACTTGCACCGATTAATGCGGATGTTACTCTTCCTCCTCTGAGAACCCATGCAAGAGCCATTTGTGCAAGGTTTTGTCCGCGTTCAACCGCAATCTCATTCAGCTTTTTCACCCGATTTACTACATCTTCGGTGACTTGATCTTTGCTTAAAAAGCTTGCTGTTTTTGCCGCACGAGAATCCGTTGGAATGCCGTTAATATATTTATTTGTTAACAAGCCTTGAGCTAGCGGACAAAATGCAATCGAGCCAACTCCATTTTCTTGTAATACATCCTGCAAACCATCTTCTATCCAGCGATTTAGCATCGAATAGCTTGGTTGATGGATGACAAGTGGAGTTCCCAAGCGATTCAGTATTTTTACCGCTTCCTCTGTTTGTTCTGCATTATAGTTTGAAATTCCAACATACAAAGCTTTACCTTGGCGGACGATTGAATCTAGTGCACCCATCGTTTCTTCGAGAGGTGTATTTGGGTCCGGACGATGTGAATAGAAAATATCGACATATTCTAATCCCATTCGTCTTAAGCTTTGATCTAAACTAGCAATGAGATATTTTCTTGAACCCCAATCGCCGTATGGTCCAGGCCACATCGTATAACCAGCTTTTGAGGAAATAATCATCTCATCTCGGTAGGGTGCAAAATCCGTTTTTATCATTCGGCCGAACATTTCTTCAGCGGACCCAGGTGGTGGTCCGTAATTGTTTGCAAGGTCGAAGTGAGTAATCCCTAAATCAAATGCTCTTCTAAGCAATGAACGGCCATTCTCGTATGTATCAACTCCGCCAAAATTATGCCATAAACCTAATGATATCGCTGGTAATTGTAATCCAGACCGACCGCTTCTATGGTATTTCATCGTATCATATCGAGAATTATCCGCTTGATACACCATCAAAATTCCCCCTTTTGTGATTTCATTTCCTATTATAAACCCTTGCAAGAATGAAATCGAAAAAAAATCCCCAAGAGAAATTATTCTCTTGAGGATGGACTGTAAACTTACACCACATCATCTAGTTGTTTATATAAATTGTCTCTCTCGATTTCCATCTGTTCTAATTCTGCGAATTGTTTTTGAAGCATTTCCAAATCAAATCCTGTTTCCATTTTCTGCTTCAATGAGTAAATTTGAGCTTCTAGCTCCTCAAGCTTTTGTTCTATATCCAGAGTCTTGATAGATGTTACTGCAGCTTGGGGAGGAATATCAACCTTTTTAGGTGCTATTTTTCCAGGTGGTGCTGGCTGCGTCACCTTTACTGAATTTAATTTTCCCTTTGCCCAGTCATAGTTCCCATCAAAGAAGTAAACTGTCCCATCTTGAAGCCAATAAATTTTATTAAATAATTTATTAAGAAAATATCGATCATGCGACACAGCTAAAATCGTACCATTAAATTGTTCAAGAGCCTCCTCTAAAACCTCACAGGAATCAATATCAAGGTGGTTCGTCGGTTCATCTAGTATCAGAAGATTGATGTCTTGATACATAAGCTGAGCAAGACGTAATCGCATTCTTTCTCCACCACTCATTTGATTAACCTTTCGGAAAACAGCTGGTCCGTAAAACAAAAAACGTGCTAAAATATGGCGTGCTTCCCCTTCATTAACAGGTACTTCTGAACGGAAAACATCTATTACCCTTTCATCCCCAATACTATGAAAGACATGTTGAGATAAATAGCCGATTTTCACATTACTGCCAACTTTAATAGTTCCTTGGTCACCTTCGCATTCACGAAGAATCATCTTTAACAGGGTTGATTTTCCCGTTCCGTTTTCACCGACAATAGCTGTTCGATCCTTGTACTGAACAAGCATATTTACTTTTTCAAAAAGCGTGCGGCTGCCAAAGCTTTTTGAGACATCATCTAGTTTAATGACATCCTTCCCACTTCGTTCATTGGCTTCAAAATCAATCGCCATTTTTTTCACATCAAGCTTTGGACGGTCAAGTTTCTCAATTCGGTCGAGTGCCCTTTGCATATTCGTAGCCCGTTTATGAAGTGCTGCGCTAGGTGGATTGGCACGATTTGCCCATTCACGAAGTCGTTTTATCGCTTCCTTCATTTTTTTAATCTTCCGTTGCTGCTCCTGATATTCCTGGAACTCCCGTAATAACCGCTCTTCTTTCTCTTTCACAAAGCCGCTAAAGTTTGTATGGTAAAGCTCAATTTCGCCATCTTCCATATCGAGTACTTTTGTAACAACTTCATCTAAAAAGTAGCGGTCATGAGAAATAAGAATAATGGTGCCTGTATATTCCTTAAGGAACGTCCCGAGCCACTCGATCGCCATTAAGTCTAAATGGTTCGTTGGTTCATCTAATAACAGCAGCTCAGGTTTCTTTAATAAGCTTAACGCAAGACCGACCTTCGTCTTTTCACCACCACTTAAGAGTGAAAAAGACCTATCCAAAAGCTCAGTGATGTTTAAGCCATGTGAAACACGATCCATTTGCGCATCCATTTCATAGCCGCCGTTTAAGATGAACTCATCCTGGAGCTTTCCGTATTGATCCATGAGCCTTTGTAACTGGTTAGGAATAAGCACCTGCCCCATTTCAATCTCTAATTGCTGAAGTTTTGATTCTGTCTCCACCAACTGCTCAAATGCTGTCTTTAATACTCCTTTAACAGTTAGGTCCTTATAATCAGGGATTTGTGCAAGGTAGCCAATTTTGAGCCCTTTTTTCCAATGAATAACGCCACCGTCAACTGCTTCTTGATTGGCAAGCAGCTTTAACAATGTCGTTTTCCCGCAACCGTTTCGTCCAACTAAGCCAATCCTGCTTCCTTCGTGGACTTCAAAGGATAAATCTTCAAAAATAATATTTCCGCCAAATGATTTTGCTATATGATTAACACTACATACGATCATGTTCATTCTCCTTTTTTTGAACACTCTCTTTAATAAATGGCTGTGTTAAACTTGTCTGTTGATTTCCGCTCCAGGCGCTTCGCTTTCCGCGGGCGGTCCGGGGAGCCTCCTCGGCGCTTAAGCGCATGCGGGGTCTCCCCTGCCCCGTCCTCCCGCAGGAGTCTCACGCCTTCCACTCCAATCAACAGAGTGCAAAATCAACAATTAGCTTTAACACAGCCTAATAAAAAAATGCAGGCATCCATAGATACCCGCAGCATTAAAAAATGGCATGAAAAAAGAGTGCTATAAATGCACCCTCTTATAACCTATTTTACTAATGGGTAAAGAGACGTGTTATCGTTCTATATTCATTTTGTAATTTTGAAAAAAGGACAGACTCCCCCCTTTGAAAACTACCTCATGAAAAATTGCACGGCACAAATATAGCGCTTCAAGCCACTGTACACGTACAAAAATAGAACGGACCATCTCCTTACACCTCCGTTTCAACTCAAGATAGGTTTATTGTAAATATATCTAGTCTTGATTGCAAGCCTATTTTTTCTGACTAATCAAAAGGTTTTTAACATTATCCCCCTGTTTCAGCCATTTTCCCGCGAGTTTCAGACATAATCCGGCAAGAATTCGAATTATTCCCGCGACTTTTTATAATAATCCCGCCCATTTAGCTGATAATCCCGCGAGACAGCCCTAATGAAGATACTTTTTCCTGCCACCAAACCGCCGCAGGTAAACAAATTTCCTGAAATCTTCTTCGGTTATTTTTCCATCATATGCAGCAAATAACAAGGACTGGAGCTCGCGATAATGCTCCATGACAAAAAGGGCAAACGCCTTCCGTTCGCCCTTTGCCTGTTTTTGAAATTCCTCATCATTGATGATTTCTTCAATCTGATCCTGATAAAACTCCCTCGTATCCTCCCATTTTTCCTTTCGATTCTCTAAAATATCGCGAGCATACTCAGGCAATTTTTCAACAACCAAATCGATATACCCTTGAGACCACATAAGCATTTTGTCTTTTTCAGGTAGATCCATGACCATTTTCATCAGTTCGAACGCATCTACTTCTTCACTAGCTGCATATCTTCCCACCTGATTCACCATTTTCACCTCTTCATGAACAGTTATCAAACTACACTTTCAAGGGAATTTTCAATATCATAATCCTTTTTCTTTTCTTCTAGCCAAGTGGAGTATTCATTTTCCATTTTTTGACCAATCAAGGTTTCTTTAATATCAGCTTTACTGTCATCAAAATTTGCTTCTTTTGCTTCCTTTTTCTCTTCAACCTTAATAATATGATACCCATAATCTGATTTTACTGGATCACTAATTTCATTAATTGGCAGTGCAAAGGCTACATCCTCAAATTCTGTTACCATCGTACCTTTAGGGAAAAAGCCAAGCTCTCCGCCATTTTCTTTAGAACCCTCATCGGTTGAATATTCCTTTGCTAATTCTGCGAAATCAGCTCCATCGGTTAGCTTTTGTTTAATTTCCTTCGCAGTCGCTTCATCTTCAACCAAAATATGACTTGCTTTCACTTGTTCTGCTTCGCCGAAAGTATCCTTATTCTCATCAAAATAAGTCTGTAACTCTTCATCGGTAATCTCTATTTGCGGTTCAAGAAGCTTACGTAACGTTAAATAGTTTTTTAATTCTTCTTTAAGGACATCAACCGAAGTATTATTGGACTCCAACACCTGGTTAAACACGTCTTCGCCACCATATGATTCTTTTAATTTATTTACTTCTTTATTCAAATCTGCCTCTGATACAGAGACCTTTTGTTTTTTTGCTTCAGAGGCAACAATTTTATCGGCTATTAATTGTTCAACCGTAGCCGCTCCATATTGCTTCACCATCACATCATACAATTCATCTTTACTGATGGCGTCACCATTTATTTTTGCAATGGCTTTATCCTTTGATAATGCTAAGCTTAGAAAAATACCCATTGCTAGAATTAGTACCACTATAATTAAAACTATTTTTTTATTTTGCTTGATAAAAACCATTCTTCAGATTGCTCCCTTAGATTATTTCGCTAGCTTAACGTTTACAGTGGTAAGCTTTCCGTCACGATATACTTCAATTTTAATTTCATCGCCCATTTTTACATCAGAATACAAATACTTTCTTAATTCTGAGGAATTGGCGATTTTTGTACCATTCATGGAAACTATCACATCCTGTGCTTCTAAACCACCATTTGCTGCTGCGGAATTTGGTTCAACCGCCGTAATCATGACCCCTTCTTTTACACTTTCAGGTAGATTCTCCCAATATAATTGCGGCACTTCCGATAAATCAGCAAGTCCAATTCCGAGATAAGGTCTATCGACTTTACCATTGTCAATTAATTCATTAACGATTGGAATAAGGTCGTTACTAGGAATGGCAAATCCTAATCCCTCCACACCGCTATCTGCAATTTTTAAACTGTTAATTCCGATCACTAAACCTTCAGGGTTAATTAACGCTCCACCGCTATTTCCAGGATTGATGGCAGCGTCTGTTTGAATAACATTTGTTTCCCAATTTCCCGCTGATGTATTAACGGCGATACTTCTGTTTATCGCACTAACGATACCTTGGGTTACCGTTCTAGATAAATCAAGGCCGAGTGGATTTCCGATCGCATACACCTGGTCACCAGGTCGTAGTGTAGAGGAATCACCAAACTGTGCAGTTGCCTCCACATTTTTACTATCGATTTTTAAAACAGCTAGATCGGTTAAGGCGTCAGTTCCAACAATTTCTGCACTTACTTTTTCACCGTTATATAACGATACCTCTAATTTTGTTGCACCCTCCACAACGTGGTTATTGGTGACAATATAGGCAATGTCATTATTCTTTTGAAAAATAACCCCTGAGCCTGTACCTCTTTCAACACTTTGTGAAGGATTACTTCCATATAATCCGCTGCTTTGCTGCTGCTGATAATTCACGATCCCAACAATCGTTTTTGAAAGATGTTCAACTGTATCTGCTATCGATGAGGATGTTTTTACTGATGTTGGCTGAGCCGTTACGGTATTCGCATCGGTATTCTGTTGAACATTTCCAATCGATTGACTTTCTACATTGCTAGAAAAATTATCTAAGTAGTCTGTGTATGGCAGCACGGTTAAGGTTAAAACAGAACCCACCACACCTGCAGCTACCATTGACGTAAAACCTTTAACATTTCTTTTTTTCTTCTTTGCACTGTTTTTCAGCTCGATCCGGTTAATAGGTTGTTCTGATATAACCTCTTCAGAACTTCCTTCTTCCGTTTCTACTACTTTGCTTTCTGGTTCGTTAGCGATAAAAGCTGATTCACTCTCTCCTTCTTGATTTTGTTGAGTTAATGTTTCATATTCTGGCTTGCTATTATGAACGTCTGAAGTTTCTTCCGGTGTATGGTCGATTGTTTTGTCTTGTTCCCTTTCAAATTCATCTTTATAATTCATACTCTTTCTACTCCTTTACACTTGAATTTGTGTAATTTATTATCTTATTTATACTTTAGCCCACAAATATGAAAAAACTGTTAACAAACTATAACGGGAATTGGAAATTATTAAGAAAAAAGTTCTATTTTTAATAAGAAAAGCGCAAGCGCCTTGCTCAGCCCCGACAAGCGCTGTAGGGCCTGTGGATGAAGTCACGCTTTTCGACTTCATCCGCAGGACCGAAGCGACCTCGAGGGGCTAGGCGCTGAAGTTAGACAATTATCAAAAATAAAAGCAGCAGGGATCTCCCTGCTGCTTACTGTTTGAAGGTAATGGTAAATTTCGTACCTTTTCCTTTTTCGCTTTGTACATCAATCTCTCCGTTATGAAGAAGAACAAGCTGTTTCACAATCGATAGACCTAGACCAAATGCTCCATATGGATTGCTGGTTCTGGAAATTTCAGATTTGTAAAAACGCCGCCAAATCTTTTCGACTTCATTCGGATCAATTCCAACCCCAGTGTCTTCAACTTCAATTATCGTACCATTTTGTTCCTTTCGTCCTCTAAGCCAAATCGTACCATCTGAAGTAAATTGAATACTATTCTTTGTAATATTTATCAGAATTTGTACAAGGCGATCATAGTCAGCATTGACCATCACCTCTTCGTCTGCCTCAACGATGATTTGAACGTTTTTCTCTTCTCCCTGAACTGACAATTGTTCTTGAATGATTTCTAGTAGTTCTAATAACTGAATATCTTCCCGAAATAACTGAATTTGATTCGAGCGAATTTTTTCGTAATCTAGGTTTTCATTTACAAGACGAATAAGTCGTTTTGCTTCCTGACTAACTAATTGTATTCCTCTTTCTTTATCCTCTTCAGGAATCATGTCATTTTTCAAGCCTTCAATGACCCCGCTAATGGTGGTTAGCGGCGTCCGCATTTCATGTGAAACATCAGCCATGAATTGACGTCTGCGATTCTCTAGTGCTTCAATTTCCTCCATCGAATAGTTTAATTTTTTTACCATATGGTTAAAGTCATTGGCTAGTTCACCAATTTCATCAAAATTAGAGGACGGCACATGTACATGGTAATCTCCAGCAGACACTAGCGATGTAGCTTCACGGAGCCGCTTAATCCGGTTAACATGGATTTTTGATAGCAGCCAGCTGAGTAAAAAAGATACACCTAATGCAATTAGAATAGTATAAATTAAAAATTGATTCACTTGGTGAATCATAGCACTTGAACCACTGATAGGCGAGGTTAACAATATCCCGCCAATAAACCTGTCGCGATTATCAATATAAGGTAAAACAACAAAGGTAACACCATCTTGATCAAATCGCTTATAATCACTTTGGACAATAATGGTTTTACCATTTGTAATCTTTTCCCACTCTGAAGGTTTCAACTCAATAGCAGGTCCACTTCTTCCTACAGCATAAAGGTTTGCCTTTTGATCGAACATACTAAAACTAATTTTTCTTGATCGTAAAACATTACTATATTGACTTATAATTTGATCCGTTGCGATCGGATTTCGTTCAATATCCGAAAGGATGGCTTCTCCATAGGAGATCAATTCGTCTGATTTATTTTCATACACCAAATTACCGACATATTGAGAAAACAAAAGACTTAAGACAAGAAAAGCGACAATAATGATACTAATGTGGCTGATAAACTGTTGAGAAAAGTATTTAATTCTTATCTGTTTGAATCGACTCATCAAACTTATAACCTACTCCCCATACAGTGTGGAAGAATGGCTGCGTCTTTGTTTCTACTTTTTTCCGCAGTCGCTTAATGTGAACATCTACAGTTCGTTCATCACCGTAAAATTGATATCCCCAAACCCTTTCCAGCAGCTGTTCTCTAGAAAATACCTGCCGCGGATGTTCAACCATATAATATAAGAGATCAAATTCTTTTGGAGTAAGGTTTGTAATGGGTACCCCATCGACAAGCACTTCACGCGTATTTTTACTAATTTTAAAATGTTCTGACTGCAGGAAATCATTTGTTTGGTTCGTAACTTGAGTTTGATATCTGCGTGTTACCGCCTTAATTCTCGCCATCAGAGTAAGTGGGCTAAATGGCTTTGTGACATAATCATCTGCTCCCATTTCAAGTCCTAACACTTGATCGGACTCGGTATCCTTTGCTGTCAGCATAATAATCGGCACTGTATGTTTTTCTTCCCTTATTTTCCTGCAAATACTTACTCCGTCCATACCTGGAAGCATCCAGTCGACAATCAATGCGTCCCAAGTCCCTGTTTTAAAAGTGTTGTAACCTTCAAGACCGTCATTCACAAAGGTCCCTTCAATTCCTTCCTTGGCAAAAAACATTTCAATCATCGAACACACACTTGTATTATCTTCAATCACGAGTATTTTCAAAATCCGTCCACTCCTTGCAAAAAACTCTTCTTTTCTTCAGTTTAAACTTTTTTTTTTTCATATCAACTATATCGTAAAATCTTCCCGGCTATTTAATAATTTGTTCATAGTTTGTTAATATCCCCATGAAAAAGAGGTCTGGAAATTTCCAGACCTCTCAAATTTCTCGATTCTACGAATTTATCTGCGATTTTAAAAATTTTTTCTGAGAATAAAATTCATATCTGCTTTAATCCGAATATATCCGCTTGGTCGAATTAATTAAGGTTCTAATATTAACTTACCAGTCGTTTTTCGTGATTGTAATAACCGATGTACATCTGCCGCTTCCTCTAGCGGGAACACACCGCCAATCGTAAGCTTCAGCTTTCCTTCACCAAGATAGGTAAGCAATTTTACTAAACTAGGCTGCAGCAACTCATGTCGTCTCATAATCTGCGGCAGGAAAAAGCCCATAACAGATTGATTTCGAGCCATAAGTGAAGACGGATACATTCTGCTCTGCTCCCCGCTGGCTGCACCAAACACAACCAGACGGCCAAAGGCGGCTAGACATTTTAATGTTTTATTGAAAACATCGCCGCCTACCATCTCAAGTGCCACATCTACTCCTTTTCCTCCGGTTGCTTCAAGAACTTGTTCTACCCAGTTTGACTCTGTGTAGTTTACAAGTACATCCGCACCCATCTGACGTGCGAGTTCTAATTTTTCAGCAGAACTTGCGGTTGCAATGACTTTCCCAGCACCAAATAGCTTTGCCAATTGTACCGCTAGAGTTCCTACACCACCGGCTGCTGCATGAACAAGAACGGTTTCTCCCTTCTCCATTCGCCCCATCGTTGTTAACACATGATAGGCACTTAATCCTTGTAGCGGAAGAGCAACTGCATTCTGAAAATCTAATTGCTCAGGAAGCGGAATCAGTGCGCGCTCATCGGCAAGAGCGAATTCTGAATATCCACCTGATTCAATTAACGTAACAACCCTCATCCCTGGATTAACACTAGTTACCTTTTCTCCAACAGCCGCTACCACCCCTGCGATTTCAGCACCGGGAATAAAAGGAAGAGGTGTTTTTACCACATATTGTCCTTCCCTTCTTGCTGTATCTGCATAATTGACGCCAATTGCCTTAATTTCAATTAGCACTTCACGTCCTGTTGGAACAGGTCTATCAATCTCAACGATTTCTAATACTTCAGGTCCGCCATATTCTTGTAATCGAACTGCTTTCATGTTAAAACTCCCTTTCTATCTGCCTTTATATACTTGCTTTTTTTTTCCTTAAAGGCATCGACGCCTTCCTTGTGGTCTTCCGTTTGTACCATTAGCACTTGTGTCAGCCGTTCTTCTTCTAGGAGCTACAACTCTCCAGAAGCAACCTTGACAGCATGCTCAATTAACATTTTTGCTTTATAGTTAAAGTTAGCAAACCGAAGATCATTGGTTTGCCCTTTCTTATAACGGTAATAGATTTGTTGACATATAACGGCTAACTTAAAGTAGGAGAAGGTTAAATAAAAGTTCATATCGGTAACATCCCGGCCGCTTTTCTTCGCATAAAGCTCAATAAATTGCTTTCTTGTAAAAAAACCATCGTTTACTGTCACCGGCGCTTTTCCTAGCCCCTTTTTTAAATCCTCTGGGTCATCGGCTTGATTCCAATAGCCCATCGCTACACCCAGGTCAGCAAGCGGATCCCCCACGGTTGTCATTTCCCAATCAAAAAGTCCAACCATTTCAGATAGGTTCTCATTAAACATCGCGTTATTAAACTTGTAGTCATAGTGAATGATTGCAGCGGCTTGCTGGAGTGGAATATTCTCTGTCAGCCATTTTTCCAGGGAATCCACAGCATCAACTTCATCGGTTTTTGCCCGTTCATAACGAGCAATCCAACCATGGACTTGTCTTTCAGTGAATCCAGCTGGCTTACTGATCGCTCCCAGTCCAGTTTCTTTATAATTAATCCCGTGAAGCTCCACTAATTTATTGACCATTACTTCTGATAGCTGTTGACAATGCTCCGTTGTTACGGTTCTTTCCTCTGGAAAGGATGTATCAATGACGATACCGTTTTTTCGTTCCATGATAAAAAATGAACTTCCGAAAATTTCTTGTTGATTGGAAAATAGGATTGGCTTCGGTGTGACTGAAAAGACTGGATGAAGCTCAGAGATGATTTTATATTCTCTTTCCATATCATGTGCTTTAGGTGCAACAGGTCCTAACGGCGGGCGTCGTAGCACAGCTTCCCATTCACCGATTTTAATTTGATACGTTAAGTTAGAATGACCCGCGGAAAATTGCAGAATTTCAAGGGGGCTATTTGGCAAATTTTCAATATTGCTCCGTAAAAATTGTTCTAAAACTTCTAAATTTAATTCTTCCCCTTTACGGACTGGAATTGTATCCTTACTCATTTGATGGGGCATCATATCCCTCCCTACTATTCTAAAAATTCAGTCTCTTCAATTCATACCAACTGGATAGTATGCAATAGTGAAAGAAGAGTTTAGCTGTTAGACAAAACCCTCCATGAAATTTTATTAATTTGCTTGAATTCCCTCTAATATCATTTCAACAAAAATCTCTGCTACTTCACGGTCCGTTGAAACTCCATTTGGATTAAACCAATGATAGCTCCAATTGGATGCACCTAAAATACCAAAGGTAACGATATGTGAATTTAAGTCCGCCCGAAACTCTCCATTTTCGATTCCATCGTTAAGCAGCTTCTCGACATTCAAACGAAATTCGTCCCGTTTTGGCACAATTAAAGCGAGTCTTTCCTCATTCAAGTTTTTCATTTCTCTAAAAAAGATCTTCGCCGCAGATCCTTGTATTTTAATATTACTTATTAGCATGTAGACAATATCAAATAACTTCTCTTTACAGCTTCTATTGTCATCCAGAATCTTTCTTTGTTGTTCTATTAAGTAATTAATGTATCCGAGATGAATGTCCATTAAGAGTTCTTCTTTACTGGAAAAATAATAGTAAAACGTCCCTTTGGTAACACCAATTGAATCGACGATGTCCTGAATAGACGTTTCCTTAAAACCCTTTTTCTCAAATAGATTAATACTATGTTCAGTTAATTTGTCTTTCACCGCTCATGTCCTCACAATCTGTAATATATCTAGTGAAATTATACCATATTCTTTTTCGTAACAAACACGGACAATCAGCAGAAAAATGTTAGACTTGCTATATTTTTACGGCTTCCTCTCTTAAGGCACGGCGGAGAATTTTACCTACTTGTGTTTTTGGCAATTGCTCACGAAACTCAACACTGCGAGGAACCTTGTAGGCAGCCATATTTTGCTTACAATATTGAATGATTCCCTCTTCTGTTGCTAATTGCCCTCCTTTTAGTACGACAAAAGCCTTTACATCTTCACCACGGTATTGGTCTGGAACACCGATGACTACTGCCTCTTGTACAGCAGGGTGTTCATAAAGCACTTCTTCAATGTCACGAGGATAAATATTAAAGCCGCTCGCAATAATTAAATCTTTCTTGCGATCAACGATATATAAATAGCCTTCTTCGTCTACTTTTGCAATGTCACCAGTATAAAGCCAGCCATCTCTCATCGTATTGGCTGTTTCTTCCGGCATGTTCCAGTAGGCTTTCATAATTTGAGGACCTTTTATAATCACTTCACCTAGTTCCCCAACTGGAACTTCCTCTAATCCACTTGCCACATCCACTATTTTATATTCGGTAGATGGCATACCAATTCCTACACTTCCCGGTTTGCGGTCCGCAAAGGGAGGGTTGCAATGAGTAGTTGGGGAGGCTTCAGAAAGTCCATATCCTTCTAAAATCTTTGCCCCTGTTTTTCTTTCAAACTCACGGAGAAGTTCTACTGGCATAGGTGCACTGCCGCTATTGCAGGTTTTAATACTATTAATTCCGTACTCCTCAGCACGTAGATGGTTTGTAATCGCCACATACATGGTTGGAACCCCTGGGAAAGTAGTCGGTTGTTCATGTTTGATTGTATTTAGTACTTCCTCTATATCAAATCGTGGAAGCATAATCGATTCCCCACCTGTAAAAATGGTTAGGTTCATACAGGCTGTCATACCAAATACATGGAAAAGTGGAATAACCGTTAAACAGCGTTCTTTACCCAATTCAAATTCGTGTTTGAAAAATTCATAGGATTGAAGAACGTTTGCCACGATATTTCGATGTGTCAACATCGCTCCCTTTGATCTGCCCGTTGTGCCGCCTGTATATTGGAGAACCGCAATGTCATGCTCCAGCTCAATGGTAACAGTTGTAACCTTTCCATTTCCTTCTGCTAAGAAGTTTTCAAAACTGCGATCTGGCGTGAAATCTTGTCCAGATGGCTGCAGGCTGACAACGATGATATTTTTCAAGCTTGTTCGTGGCTGAACGCTCTTTACTCTCGGATAAAAAGCATCCATGACAACAATCGTTTCCGCGCCTGAATCAGTTAAGATATATTCAAGCTCACGCTCGACACTCATAGGGTTTACTTGAGTCACGATCGCCCCTGCTCCTAAAACGCCATAATAGGAAATGACATATTGTGGACAGTTCGGCAGCATAAGTGCCACTCTATCACCCTTTTGAACTTGATTTTGCTGAAGTGCAGAGGTAAATCCTTGTGTAAGTCCTAGTAATTGCTGATAGGTAATTTTTCTGCCAAAGAAGGATAGTGCATTATTTGTAGGATAGTTTGCAGTAGTCTCTTGAAGTATTTCTATTAGATTTTTTTCAGGGTTTAAGATTTTTGATGAAATTGTGTCTGGATATTGTGCCATCCCTTTTTTCCTTTCAGCCATTCAATTCCCTCCAAAAATATATAATTTACTAAAAAGTAAGTCCGCCACCATCAACAGATAGAGTTGCACCAGTTATAAACGAAGCTTCATCTGAAGCTAAGAAGAAAATAGCATTTGCTACTTCATCTGGAGATCCAATTCTACCAAGAGCATTTGCCCTCGAAATAAATGGCCATCTTCTTTCATCCTGCTTCCAGGCATCAATAATCTTTGTGTCAATAACCCCTGGTGCAATGGCGTTAACACGGATGTTGTACTTGCCATACTCAAGTGCAGCATTTTGTGTTAGCAGCACAACACCGGCTTTCGAGGCGTTATAAGCAGATTGATATTTTTTCCCCTTTAATCCTAGTAAACTAGCAGTATTAATGATGGCGCCCCCGCCTGATTTTTTTAATTCAGGAACCGCATACTTAATTCCAAGAAAAACGCCTTTTAAATTAATATCAATTACGTGATCCCATTCTTCTTCTGAAAGATCAACACTTCTTACCTCTGAATTACTAATTCCTGCATTATTGACCAAAATATGCAAGCCTCCAAAAGTATTTGTTGTGGTATTGATCAGCTCTTTTACCTGATTAGAGTTCTTAACATCTGTTTTGACAAAAATGGCTTCTCCACCTGACTCTACTATCAGGCTGACGGTTTCTTCACCGCTTTGGGAATTAACGTCTGCTACTGTCACCTTTGCTCCTTCTTTCGCAAAACGAATGGCTGCCTGGCGTCCAATTCCAGCCCCACCGCCGGTCACAATGGCTATTTTTTCATTCAATTTCAAGTTACTTCACGGCCTCTCTCCTAATGTCTATCTCTACAACAATAACTTTCGACAGCACTGCCTTTGAAACCTTATACTCGTTATTCAACTAAATCGATTAAATTTGGAGATTGATATAACTTATTGATATTTCTTTAATTCAAGCTTCGCAATCTGAGCACGGTGCACTTCATCTGGTCCGTCTGCTAGTCGTAATGTTCTAGAGTTTGCCCACATCGCTGCGAGTGGGAAATCATTAGAAACTCCAGCTCCCCCAAATGCTTGAATCGCTCTGTCGATGACACGTAATGCCATGTTAGGTGCCACTACTTTAATCATCGCAATTTCTGTTTTCGCCTCTTTGTTTCCAACTGTGTCCATCATATAAGCTGCCTTTAAAGTCAATAGTCTTGCTTGTTCAATTTCAATCCTTGAATCGGCAATCCATTCTTTAATAACCCCTTGGCTTGAAAGCGGTCTTCCAAAGGCTTCACGAACCTGAACGCGCTTACACAAAAGTTCAAGAGCTCGTTCCGCTGCACCAATCAACCTCATGCAGTGATGAATTCTTCCAGGTCCTAATCTGCCTTGAGCAATCGCAAATCCTTTTCCTTCTCCCCATAGAATATTTTCTGCCGGAACTCGAACATTTTCATAGTTAATTTCGGCGTGTCCATGCGGAGCATGATCATAGCCGAAAACAGGCAGCATCCTTTCAATTGTAACCCCTGGAGTATCAAGAGGAACGAGAATCATCGATTGCTGCTCATGACGGTTGGCATTAAAGTCTGTTTTTCCCATTACAATCGCAATTTTACATCTAGGATCTCCCGCACCAGATGACCACCACTTACGTCCATTAATAACGTACTCATCACCATCATTCACAATGCTTGCTTCGATATTTGTCGCATCCGAAGAAGCAACCGCTGGTTCTGTCATGGAAAAGCAAGATCGAATTTCCCCTGCTAGTAATGGTTTAAGCCACTTTTCCTTGTGTATCTCTTTACCATAGCGAACGATTACTTCCATGTTACCGGTATCCGGTGCACTGCAGTTAAACACTTCAGGACCAATTATAGAGCGCCCCATAATTTCGCAAAGAGGGGCATATTCCAAGTTCTTTAAACCTGCTCCATATTCACTTTCTGGGAGAAATAAGTTCCAGAGACCAGCAGCCTTAGCCTTTGCCTTTAAGTCCTCCATTACCTGGGGGACAGCACTCCATCGATTTTCCTGCTCATTTAATTGCTGCTCATACACATTTTCATTTGGGTATACATGTTCTTCCATGAAGTTTGTCAGCTTTGCCTGTAACTCTTTCACTTTAGCAGAATATAAAAATTCCATTCACTCCACCCTTTCTTACATACTAACCAGTTGGTATGCTGTAATTACTATTATACCTCCAAACATTAAATATTCAAATTTATTTCTAAATATTCTAACAAAATTATAATTTAATATCTCTTTATACCCATTTTTTGCTTTTTCATTAATTCATGTGATTTTTCAATAATATCCGTTAAAACATCTCCTTTATATACTCGACCTAATTTGAGGTTTTCTTGATAGTATTCAACAATTTCGTCTAGTTTGTCAGAGGTTTCTTTTGCAATCCTAACATTTAATTGTATTCTTCCGTTTTCAGCCAAGGGAGACACTCCTATCATTCATATAGCAAACTGCTAGCACTTTGTATAATTCGTGTTATTACTTGATTATATACTATTATTCTACACTTTTTTCAATAATTCCTAAAAAAAGAATGACACTTAATATTTAGTATTACTCCCCTATTAAATATATGGATTTTCTGCTTTATAAAAAAACAGTTCATCATGAATAAATTCTTTTACATAAAAATACATATTTTGCCTCAAATTATCTTGAGGAGGTTGGTAAAATATGAGTTTTACATGGTTATTTACTGTTTTATTTATGATTCAGCAAGTATTACCTCAAGCTAGTGTCCAAATAACAAGAGATGGGAAACCTAATTCCATTATCAAAAGAGAAGATTATTCTGTCGGTGATCCAAGTTACTTTATTCTTGATACAGAAAAATATGATCAACTAGTAAAAGGATTAGAAAAGCAGTTTTCTGTATCCCCTAAAAATGCAAAATTGGATCAGTATGGAAATATTATTCCCGAATATGTAGGTCGAAGTATAAATCGAGACGCCTTTACCGAAAAATTCTATTCCTACTTCTTTGAACATAAGACTTCACCATTGGAAATTCCAATTTATCCGGTTTACCCGAAAGTAGATAGTGAATTACTGTCAGATATTCGAAGTTATCGAATTGGGCGGTACATAACTTCCTTCAATCCAAATAATAAAAAGCGTACTACAAATATAAAATTGGCAGTTGAAGCTATTAATAATCATGTTGTCTTTCCTGGTGAAACTTTTTCTTTTAATCGGGTAGTGGGTAAGAGAACTACTGCGAAAGGTTATTTAAAAGCTAAGGTGATTGTAAGGGGTGAATATGCAGAAGACATCGGCGGCGGAATATGTCAGGTATCGTCGACTTTATTCAATGCTGTTGATAGTGCAGGATTAAAAATTGTGCAGCGTTTTTCTCACAGCAGACATGTCCCTTATATTCCACCAGGACGTGATGCAACCGTGAGTTGGTATGGTCCTGACTTTGAATTTAAGAATATGTACAATCAACCCATTTTAATCCAGGCTAGAACGATGGGAAACCTTTTAGTCATTAAGTTATATTCCTCCGATGTCATTGAATACCAGCCCAAAAAGGTTCCTTTCCCACCATTATGAAAAAGTCCGCAATATGCGGACTTTTTTTACCGATTTTTATTATCATTTCTCAATGCACTTGCTAATAACTCCTCAGAGAACTCAGCAAGTGCCGTGTTGCTCATTGTATTAAGGTTAGTTTTCGGTGTAAAGCTTTGGACAACGTTTTGAAGAGGCACTGCAATATTATTTCGTTTCCCTCTTGTTAGACCAAAAACGGCGGCACTAATTCCGACTCCAAGGAGAGATACCCACATGGTCCCTCTACTCTTTCGTTTCATACCAAACATATTGAAAAACGGCTTTATCATATTTCTCATCCAAAGCACTCCTTCTTCTACCATGAAATTGAAAGGTTAATGACCCTTCCATTAACTTAATCTTTGCGTTTAAGGTGAGAATATGTTTGGGAAACTCCTGGTGAATTGTTATTTGTTAACAGATTATATTAAGGTTAACATAATGTTGTCATAGCTTCTTTATTCTTATTGGACTCACCATAAGTATGGAAAGTAGGATGGTAATAAAAGCATTACTATACAGAAATACTCCCATTAATGCCATTAACAACCCCGCAGCCGTTATCGGCAGCCCCATAAAGTAACCTCTAGTTGGTTTCACATTGAATTTCGCTAACCGTAATGCACCCATTGTAGGAAATAGCATAAACGCTATTGTTGTGAAGATGGATGGTGGTTCCAAAGAATAAAAAAGAAGTGCTGGAGCAACACCAAGGCTAACAATGTCGGCTAATGAATCAAGTTCTACTCCTAATTCACTGTTCAACTTTAATCTCCTTGCCAATCGTCCATCAAAGAAATCAAATATAGTTGATAAAAAAATAAACATTGCAGCCATTTGTAAATATCCAGTCATATTGAAGGTAATGGAAAAGACCCCAGATAATAAATTTCCAATGGTCAATAGATTCGGCACTACTCTAACCAAGCGGTTTATCAAGCAGATCCCCCCTTTTTTGTGGCCAATCCTTCCATCTTATTTCTCTACTTCTATATTCTGCACCATTTTTAATAAAGTGAATCTATATTCTGAACCAAGGTATATTAATACCATTTCGTCAAATGATAAAAATGAAAGGATGGTTGGTGAAAAAATGGATAAAACCTTAGGTTATTTACGTGAAATCTTATCAAACTACAGTGATGAGCATTCTGAAGGAAAACAACTATATCACAAATTATCTGAAGGGAATTTTTCATCGGAGGGAGATTTTGTTAGGAAATTAAATCAGAAGGAAAGCGACTTTTTAAATAAAATACTTCCTAATGAAATTAATTATGCCAAGGAAGAGCAGGATGAAAAAAGGGCTCATGAATTAAATGAAGTTTATGAACTCTTATTTTAGACTTTGGCTACATAAAAAAGAGATGTTAGTTGGGAAACTAACATCTCATCTTCGGGAAATAAATTGACACAATTCTAAATTATTTCCTAGGTAAGCGCATACAACGACAAAAGGCGAGGTATTGTCGTATCGATTTCTTCCGCTAAACGACAGAAAATGAGTAAATTTGTAAACCTGCCTGTTTAATCCGACAAATGCATATACTTATTCATCTTTCTTTCTTCCTGTGTTATCAGTTTTTTTTAGTCTACCTGAATCTTTTAAACCTTTTTTAATGATTATTTCTATTTGTGCATTTACACTACGAAATTCATCCTCTGCCCATTTCTCTAGCGCATCATAGATTTGCTGATCAATACGCAGTAAAAATCTTTTCTTCTCAGCCACTAAATCACAACCTTAGTAGATACTTCCTGTATTAATTATCGGCTGGCTACCCTTTTCAGAAACTAACGCTACCATTAAATTATTTACCATTTGCGCTTTCTTTTCTTCATCAAGTTCTACGATTCCCTCTGTGCTCAATTGGTCTATCGCCGATTTAACCATAGTAACGGCTCCCTCAACAATTACTTTCCTTGCAGCTAATACTGCCTTTGCCTGTTGTCTTTGAAGCATTGCATGTGCGATTTCACTTGAATAAGCCAAATGCATAATTCTCGCTTCGATAATCTCCACACCAGCAAGCTGAAGCCTATGCTGCAGGTCCTTTGTTAATTCATCTGCGACTTCATCAGAATGCTGGCGCAAAGAAATTTCATAGTCATTATTAAAATTATCGTAAGGATACTGACTTGCTATGTGGCGTAGACCAGTTTCACTTTGAGTATGAACGAACTCTTTATAATCTTCAACATCGAAAACCGCTTTTGCGGAGTCAAACACCTTATAAACAACTACTGCGGCAATTTCAATTGGATTACCTTCTAAATCATTAACTTTTAACTTATCACTATTGAAATTGATGACTCGTAAGGAAACGTTCTTTCTAACTGTTAATGGTACTGATAACCAAAAGCCCTCTTCTTTAATAACTCCTAGATAGCTTCCAAAAAGCGTAAATACTTTTGCTTGATTAGGCTGAATAACAGTAAAAGCTGAGATAAGAAGTACCGTTATGATAAGGGATACTAAAGAAACAATCAACATAAGAAAGTTTTCGCTCAAAATAAATTGCCTAATATTAAATACCGTCATTGCTCCGAATAAAAGTAAGAGGATAACACCCAAAAACCCGTTTATTTTAAACATTTCTTTTTCCTTCAAGCCAATCACTCCCTAAAAAATTATTTATCTACTATCATAATGATATCACTTTAATATCAAAAAAGATATCCATTAAAAGCCGCCATACGGCAGCTTTTAATGGATATCTTTTTTCTTAAACCTGCCTCCGCGAACTTCTGCAATATCGGCAACGGCGAGGAATGCATTTTCATCGCTTTCAGTAACAATTTCCTTTAACTTTGCTTCTTCGAGACGGTTGATGACACAGAAAATTACTTTCTTCTCATCACCTGAATAGGCACCCTCGCCATTTATATACGTAACACCTCGACCAAGTCGGTTCATGATCGCCTCGCCAATTTCTTGTGCATTATCACTAATGATCCAAACCGATTTGGATTCGTCTAGACCTGTGACGGTAATATCAATCGTTTTGTAAGCAACAAAATAGGCAATTAGCGAATACATCGCACGATCCCATGAGAAAACAAAACCAGCGCTTCCAAGTATGAATAAATTAAAAAACATGATTATTTCCCCAACAGAGAATGGAAGCTTCTTATTAAAGAGAATAGCTAGAATTTCAGTACCATCCAATGATCCACCATAGCGGATGACCATTCCTACTCCGATTCCAAGAACGATTCCCCCAAAAACGGTTGCAAGTAATATATCCTGGGTGAACGCAGGTACTGGATGAAGTAATGTGGTGCCAATAGATAGAATAATAATTCCATAAAGAGTGGATAATGCGAAGGTTTTTCCAATTTGTTTATAACCGATGTAGAAAAATGGAATATTGAGAAGAAAGATAAAAACACCTAATTTCCAACCAGTCAAATATGAAAGCATAATCGATATTCCTACGATGCCTCCATCAATAACATGATTGGGTACAAGGAAAATTTCCAACCCTACCGCCATTAATGCTGCGCCAATTGTAATCAGCATTATTCTTTGAATAATCTTTCTTTTTGGCAATCCACGGTGTTGGACTTTCTCCATGAGCACTTTTTGTTGCTCGTTTAGATTCATATTGGGAATTCCTGACATTATCTTGCCCCTTTCGAATAGACTTCTACTACCATTATAACAGGAAATTAATAGTTTTTTGAATTTTTATGCACTTTATTTCCCAATATTCCTAGCTGAAAATAAAATATTTGCCCATTTTATTCATTGCAAAAAATATAAAGAAGCCGCCTCATTTGAGACAGCTTCTTGGGAATATTAACCTCTTAGGGGACCCAACCATGACATCAGCCAAAATGTTTTTTCACTCTTCCTTTTAGTCCTTTTACCGATCTAATAGAAGGTTTAGTTTTTAGCCGATGTGTGTTGTTCCGTTGAAGGAATTAATTCACATGGGGTTTAATGGAATTCAAATTCCTTTAAAGAAACAAAATACCGGTATATTACTGATGGACTCATTATCCTTTTACTTGGATTAGCTTCTTGGCAATGTAAGATTTGTATTGGTTTAAGGTTTAGATAATAATATTGATAAAGATCCTTCATTTATCGAATATAATTATCTGCTTACTACTTCTTACCTTTTTAGGTGAGCACCTATATCCAAATTTAAGGACCCAATAGTTTGCTGCCTCTATTTGTTTTAGTTATTGTTTGTTGATTCTTTCTTTTCTTTATTACTTTAGGTTTCTTCACAAAAGGAAGCTTCCATAATAATTTTAAGAAAGATCGTTTTTGGTTTGAGGAATTTATCTACTTACTTTTTTCCATAGGTAGATAAATTTTACTTTACTCCCAAATTACAATAACTTGTGTACCCTAATTTTGAATGAGATGATTCCCTCTGTCACTAAAAAGAAAGTTTCGTTTGGACATACACCCTGCCAATTCAAGTTCCATCGCTCCACTTACCAAACATTGCAAAGGTAAAACCTTTACTACTCGTTCACAAACGGAACGAACACGGATGGTTGAGTCTCCTAAGAAGTTAACTTTGTATTTATCCTTTACACTTATAGTATATCACCAGATACTCTATGTAACACAAAATGTTGTGACGAATTGGTGAACTTTTCAAAATTAATAGACTATTAAAAATACTCATTTTTACCGAAACTATTAGATTATTAATATTGAAAATTGAATGCTATTTGATTAAGATTTAGAAAAAAGGGGGAGATTATGATGATTAGAAAATTGACTATAAATGACCATGACCTGGTCCTCTCTTATTTAAGTGAGGAACCCTCCATCAATTTATTTATTATTGGGGATTTAGAGGTTTTTGGATACGATTCTGATTTCCAAGAAATCTGGGCAGAATTCGATGAACATAGAGAAATCAAGGCAGTTCTTCTCAGATTCTATCAGTCATTTATACCTTATGCAAAGAGTGAATTTAATATCGCTGAGTTTGCTTCGATCATAGCCTCCTTTCCACAGCCGATTTTCTTATCAGGGAAAGCAGAGATTGTCGAGAAGTTTGAACCTTTTCAGGAGCTTCAGCTAGGAAAAAAACAAGAAACCTTTTTTGCAGAGTGTAAAAGTATTGAAAACCTTGGTGAAACTGACTTAGACATTAAAAAGGCTGGTCAAGATCACATTGACCAAATCTTATCCCTTCGCCGTTCTATTGACGAATTTCATCTCAGTGACAATGCAGCTGAAATGTTACGAACATCCATGGAATCCAATACTGCCAGAACCTATTTTACCGAAGAAGATGGTATCATGACCGCTTGTGTATCTACTACTGCAGAAAATTCCATTTCTGCTATGATTGTGGGAGTTTGTACACGAAAAGAATATCGCCGCAAAGGGTTAGCAACAGCCATTATGCAAGTACTTTTTAAAGATGTTTTAAATGAAGGCAAGGTTCTTTGCCTATTTTATGATAATCCTGAAGCTGGACGAATCTATAAACGACTTGGATTTAACGACATTGGTAAATGGACAATGTACCGAAAATAATATTTGCCGCAAAAGCTCCCTTTATTCGGGAGTTTTTTTGTTATTAGGGTAGGTCATTAGGGAAGATTAGTATTCGTAAGAGACATCCACATGTTGAAGCCTTGAATGCTGTGATGAAGTATTATGGTGACGGTGCAACAGTAATCATCTGGGAACACATATATCGACCGGATATAACAGTTTGGAAATTATGTTCCATCTGTCTTGAGCAGTCGGTACGATGGATTAATCTTCGTAGATAAATCACATGCACTACATCCACTTGTAATCGAAAGTCTTATTAATTAAAAATAGCAATATTTTCTCCTCACATAAATTTTGAGTAATTCCACATAATACTGCTTGTAATATAATTTTTGAAAAAGAAAGAAGGATTTAAGACATGACAGTTGGAACACAGGTAAAACAAGCATTAGCAGGATTAAAAAGTGCTCAAGCCAGCTTTGAAACTTTTGCTTTAGAAACTGATAATCAAAACGCAAAAAAACTCTATCAGGATGCAGCTCAACAAACTCAAACCGTCCTAGATAGTCTTGAACCACGACTTCAAGAAATTTTAGCTGAAGAGCCTCAATATAATCAATAAGTTTTAGAAGGGTTGGCATCCCTGCCAACTCTTTTCGTTATCTAATTAGAAAGGAAGTATAATCATGACCATTGCTGCAAGTGTAAAGCAATGCCTAGCGAATATGAAGGGAATTGAAGCACAGTTATCTTCACTTGCCATCAATTCTAATGATGAAGATACACAAGGAGTGTTCCATGATTCCATGGTAACAATCTCTTCCATAAAAAAGGATTTACAGACTCGTGTTTTGGAGCTTGAACGACTTGAACCACAATATAAAGGGTAAAAATTCTGAGGTGAATGAATATGCCTAGTTGGATTGATCTTATCATTCGTTCCTTTGTCTTCTTAGCACTTTTATTTTTCATGACAAAAATACTGGGAAAGAAGCAAATCTCTGAACTTTCTTTTTTTGAGTATGTTTCAGGGATTACCATCGGAAGTATTGCAGGTGAAGCGATAACTGGTCTTGAAAAAAATATGTTCCAAGGAATGGTTGCTGTTATTATCTTTAGCCTTGCAACTCTTTTTGCTGACATTTTAGCATTAAAGAGTAAATCTTTCCGGGACTTTATTGAAGGACGAGGGACTGTATTAATCAAGGATGGCAAGGTTCTGGAGGAAAATTTAAAGAAAGAAAAATACACCATTGATGAATTATCTGCCTTGCTTCGCCAGAAGGACATCTACCGTGTAGCTGATGTTGAATTTGCCGTTCTGGAACCAAGAGGAACTCTTAGTGCTTTACTGAAAAAAGAAAATCGTCCATTGACCCCAAAAGATTTACAAATGAAGGTACCCGCTGAAAAAGAACCACAAACGGTGATCATGGATGGAAGCATTTTAGATGAAGCATTGAGGTCTTCCGGGAAAAGCAGAGGCTGGCTTGAAACGGAATTAGAAAAGCTTGAACTAACGCTCGACAATGTATTTATTGGCCAAGTGGATTCTTACGGTGAATTAACAGTAGATATCTATGATGACAAAATACAAGTCCCCTCTCCATCACTGAGACCCTTATTATTGGCATCACTTAAGAAAACACAAGCAGATTTAGAAATATTTTCCTTAGAGACAGAAGACGAGAAATCTAAAGCGATGTATGATAAAAACGCGAAACTCGTACAGGAGACAATTGATAAACTCACCCCCTATCTAACGAGTTAATAACCTTTGAGCCTAATCAGTAACTGATTAGGCTCTGATTAACCAAGCTGCCTTCCAATGTCTCGAGGAAAGCAAGAAGCAATTTAACGTAAATGATTTTGGCTATGTATTTGAAAAATATATTAATAATTAATAGAGGTATTTATACACAAAGAAACAGACCCATAAAGGGTCTGTTTCTTTTCACACTATGTGATTAAGCTTTGTTTACGTTAGCTGCTTGAGGTCCACGAGCGCCTTTTTCAACATCAAAAGTTACTGCTTGACCTTCTTCAAGAGTTTTAAAGCCTTCGCCTTGGATAGCTGAGAAATGTACGAATACATCTTCTCCACCTTCACGTTCGATGAATCCGAAACCTTTTTCTGCATTAAACCATTTTACTTTACCGTTTTCCATATTTGTTGCCTCCTAGTGTGTAATCCACACATTGTATTACTATTCTTGCTCTTTGTGATCCAGGCGAAAAGCAATTACTTATTCTTCCCTTTACTACCGAACAAAAATAATTCTTCATAATCATACCAGAGAAAGAAGAATTAAGCAAGTTATCGTCCATTATTTACCCTTTCATACTTGCATAAACCTCTTACAGACTGGTCAAGTTATTAAAAATGTCACTAGGATGATTACCCTAGTGACCTCATAGCAGAACTTAAATTTTCTCTTCTAATTCCCAGTCGTATAAATCCTCGATCTGGCAATTTAATTCTTTAGAAATAGTCATGGCTGTACTAAGATTCATCACTTTCTTTGACATGTAGCCGTTAAGCTGTTCTAAAGGGATGTGTGTACTCTTTTCCAAACTTTTAAGATTCATACTGTTTTTTGATAATAGGGCTTTGAGGTTACTCTTTTTCGCTTTATAATTTGACAAAATGACACCTCACTTTTTAAATAGTGTAACACAATGAGAATTCAAAAGAAAGGAATCACACCTTAGCACTATATCCAACAGCTTGATAGTTACTGAAAAACCTTCATACATTAGTAACAGGTGATTTAACAAATAATATGTTATAATTAAATTTGATGAAAAAAGGGGTGTTGATTTGAGAAATTCAAATAACAGATTCAATAGCGGGCAAACTGTGAAACTTAAGGACACTGGCGAAGAAGTTACCATCTTAAAATGGCAATATGTGAAAAATATGAAAAGGTATTCATACATCGTGAAAGAGCATCCTGGTACATTTTTTTTCGAAGAAGAATTTCAAACTCAATAGATAAATAAAAAAGACCAAATCCAACGGATTGGTCCTCTTTTTATTTAGATAATATAATATAAATTTTTTACTATGAGAATTGTCTAGCGCAAGCAGCCTAGGGGCTCGAGTCATAAGCCACCCCCTGAAGAAGGCAAAAATCGCCTTCTTGCAGTGGTCGTCTAATGCCTTCGTCCCTAGGAAAAATGAACTGCTTTTTTCCCTGGGCAAGGCGCTTCCGCTTTTCTTTATTAAAATTCTGCGTTACCTGTCGTTCTTGGGAATGGAATAACATCTCTAATGTTTGACATTCCAGTAAGGTACATAATTAACCGTTCAAAGCCTAGACCATAGCCTGAGTGTTTTGTACCGCCATATTTTCTAAGCTCTAGGTACCACCAATAATCTTCTTCACTCATACCAAGGTCATTAATTTTTCCAGCAAGAATATCCTCGCGCTCTTCACGCTGACTTCCACCGATTAGTTCCCCAATGCCTGGTACAAGTAAATCAGTAGCGGCAACAGTCTTGTTATCTTCATTCAATCTCATATAGAAGGCTTTAATTTCCTTCGGATAATCCGTTACGAAAACAGGTTTTTTGAATACTTTTTCGCATAAATAGCGCTCATGCTCTGTTTGCAAGTCAAGTCCCCATTCAACTGGGTATGCAAAGGTTTCGCCGGATTCCATTAATATATTAATGGCTTCCGTGTATGTCACACGTCCGAAATTTGAAGTGTGAGCATTATTAAGGCGATCTAATAAGCCTTTTTCAATAAAGCTATTGAAGAAATTCATTTCTTCTGGAGCTTGTTCAAGGACATAGCCAATTACATACTTCACCATATCTTCTGCAAGATCCATAATTTCAGGCAGCTCAGCAAATGCTAATTCCGGCTCAATCATCCAGAATTCTGCCGCATGTCTCGCCGTATTGGAATTCTCCGCTCTAAATGTCGGACCAAACGTATAAACATTGCGGAAGGCTAATGCAAAAGCCTCTGCAGATAATTGTCCACTTACCGTCAGATTGGTTTCTTTGTTAAAGAAATCCTTTGTTAAATCTGTTTTCCCCTCTTCGTTTTTTGGAGGGTTATCGATATCTAGAGTGGTAACGCGGAACATCTCACCTGCACCTTCTGTATCACTACCCGTGATAATTGGTGAATGTACATAAACAAATCCCTTATCTTGAAAGAATTTGTGAATCGCATAAGAAGCTAACGATCTAACACGGAAAACCGCAGAAAAAGTGTTAGTACGTGGTCTTAAATGAGAAATGGTTCTTAAGTATTCAAATGAATGTTTTTTCTTTTGTAAAGGATAGTCGCTATTTGAAAGTCCTTCAATAGCAATATTTGTCGCTTTGATTTCAAATGGCTGTTTAGCTTGTGGAGTATGGATGAAATCTCCTTCTACTTTAATAGATGAACTGATTGGAAGTTTAGCGATCTCTTTGAAATTCTCCAATTGTTCGTCAAATACTATTTGAACACCTTTAAAAAAGCTGCCATCATTTAATTCAATGAATCCAAAGGTTTTTGAATCGCGAATCGTGCGGATCCAACCAGATAATCGAACCTTCTGATCGATGTAGTTCTCTGTGTTTCTGTACAAATCCTTAATTAAGGCTTGTTTCATTAAAATACAACCTCCAACTCTTATGTAAAAATAAAAATCCTCCCGCCCTCATGGGACGCAAGGTAGTTTTCCACAATATCATTGTTTCTTATATCCCTTCAATATTATATAAAACTCCCGCCAAATAAGCAATATTCAACAAAAACCCTGTTTGTTTATATGATTTTTCAGAATATTAGCAGGATTTTTCAGAAGGGAAGTCGAAATTATTAGCAAATGTTCGATTCTTGATATAAATAAGGAGTGTTGATGGTGGATAAAGTTACTTGTATTGCTTTTCTCCTGTATCATTCTTCTAAGAGTCAAGACATCAAAGAAAAAGCCATTCAATTACTAAATGGCGATGTATCCATTAGGGATTTAAAAAGAAATGCTTCCATTCAAGCCCAATTAGTACTGGCAGAATCTATGTTAAGAAAGAATAACGTCGACAAACACAAGGTTCAGCTTTTTGCAGAGGAATTTTTGTTACTTGAGGTCTAAGCTTCCTTAGGGAAGTTTTTTTCATAAACAAAAATTTCCTTGCCATAATCACTTTTTGCTGTTTTAATATAAAGAAACCCCAATGATTCCCAGAATTGATTTGCCATTACATTTTCTTTTATGACACCAATGCGAACACGTTCTAAACCTCGATTGCGCATTTCACTTTCATAAAGTGCATATGCCTGTGCACCAAAACCAAATCCTTGATAATCACCATGAATCATCAAAAGTCCCAGCCATGGGTACTGATCTTTTGGATTTTCCATTAAGTAATCCATCACCCCAATATAGGTATCATCAAGTTTGATAAAAACACTAATGGTTTCAGGATTCAAAAACTCTTCTTCTAATTCTGAAAGCTCCCTTTGGGCACTACCATTTTCAATAATATTATAATTTGGATTTGAATTTATCATTTCAAGCGCAATATAAAGCGTTTCTTTTGTTATCTCTTCAAAATGCACTGACATCTCTTAACCTCCTATCTAAAACGAATAAAACAATTATATCAATTTAACCTAAAATGCATACAAATTTTCAAAAAACTATAGATAAGAAAGGTGATTTTATGCTCCAAGTAAATGTAAAAATAACGTATGAAGGAAAAGACTATTTAACAAATGTTTTAGCAAACGCTAACACGTCCGATGAGGAAATATACCGTCTTGCTTATGAACAAGTTCAACAACAATGGAAAAATAACTAGGTATCAAAACAACAGCGACCACCTTTTTGGTCGCTGTTGTTACGCTGTTATTCCAACTCATACAATGTTTCTGGGACATCGTTCATAAGTGGACTGATTTCATTCGTTGCATACATGTGCAGCCTATGCATAGCACGAGTACAAACAGTATAGAATAATTTTCTTTCACTTTCATTCCTATATTGAGAACTATCATATAGAACAACAGCGTCAAATTCGATTCCTTTTGCTAAATACGACGGAATCACCAAAATGCCTTTTTCATAAGCAATTGTTGCCTTCTCAATTAGATGTATAGGAATGTCATCTTTAAGTGCTGCGTATACCCTTTTACTCTCCGCTGCCGTTCTACAAATAACCGCAATGGTTCTATGCCCTTCTTTTAAAAATTCATTTATTTTATCCAAAATAAACCCTTTTAATTGGTTATTCTCAGCTTGTTTAATCGTTGGCTTTTTGCCATGGCGATTAAATGGTTCAATTTTTTCACCGCCCTCAATCAAGCTGCTGGTGAAATCAACAATTTCCTTTGTAGATCGATAGGTCTTGGTTAAAATAATCTTTTCAATGTCTTCTCCCTTTTCTTCATAATCCGATATAACAGTAGCGGAACCTGTCGCACCTGAGAAGATCGCTTGATTAAAGTCTCCAAGAAGGGTCATCTTACTATAGGGGAAGAGCCTTTGAATTAATGCAAACTGAAATGGCGAATAATCCTGTGCTTCGTCAATAAAAATATGACGTATACCTGTCGAAGATTTTCGTCCTTTAATTAAATCCTGTAAGTATACGAATGGTGTCGCATCCTCGTAGGCAATTACATAGTTTGCTAATTTCTCAACTGTCTGCAAACAAATTTGTGTCCAATCATCTAGAAGGACTTCTTGGTTTTCAGAACCCATTTTAAATAACTGACTATACAATCCCTTCATATCGAGAAAATTTAACTTTTTAACTCGAGAAAATAATGGCCTGAATTTCTGTTTCACTACTTTTTCAGCCAGAATCTTTTGTTCCTGATCAAAATCATCAAAGCTTTTTTCGGTAAAACGATTTTTCTCTTGCAATTCTTGATAAGCCTCTAAAAAGTCCTCTTTTTCAAGAAATTGTAGCTCTTCCTCTACCCAGCTTTTGGAGCGTTCCTGTCTGACTTTTCTCTTTAACTCTCTTAACAGCCAATCCTTTACCATTTCCATTCGGTTAGGGATCGTGAAACCCTCATCTAAGGAATAAAAATAATCATAGATTGCTTCATTAGAAATGATAATTTCTCCACGAAAAACTAGATCTTTAAAAAGGAGACCCTTTTGAGACAGTCTATTTGCATACTGATCAATAATTTCTTTGAACTCGAGACTTGACTTATATTGAATTCCCTTAACCCTTGTATGATAGTCTGGCTGTTCATGATTGTTAAGTAAAAATTCCATTTGGTCAAAAGGGTCCTCGACATCAAATTGACTGCCAATACGATTATTTAAATATTCCATAAAGGTGGCTTGTTCCATGTTCTCTTCCCCTAGTTCAGGGAGTACCGTTGATACGTAGGAATTAAATAACGGGTTCGGTGAGAACAACATGATATTTTCCGACTTTAACGTTTCACGATATCGATACAATAAATACGCAACTCGTTGGAGGGCTGCAGATGTTTTACCGCTTCCGGCTACCCCTTGAACAACGAGGAGTTTACTTCGTTCATTACGGATAATCAGGTTTTGTTCACGCTGAATCGTAGCTACAATGCTCTTCATTTGTGCATTAGCATTATTTCCAAGGACCTCTTGGAGCATTTCATCGCCAATGGTTACACCTGTATCAAACATTGCTTTAATGTTGGAGGAACGAATGATAAATTGTCTTTTCAAACTCATTTCGCCTTCTATTTTCCCGTCCAATGTATGATAAGAAGCAGGACCTGGAGCAAAATCATAATAAAGGCTTGAAATGGGGGCTCGCCAATCATAAATTAAAAAATTCTCATCATGCTCATCCATAAGGGAAGCAATTCCGAGATACACTTGATCAGCATTTTTTTCATCTGATTCTAAAAAATCAATCCGTCCAAAATAAGGTGAATATTTTAAGCGTTCAAGGATTCGGATCTGTTTATCCATTTGTTTAAATGTCCGTTCCCGCTCAGATAACAACTCTGCCTGTTGCTTTATGCTGGCTGCCGTTTCAATAACGTCATCCGGCTCATCCATATTAACCGTTACATCCTCCCAGAAAGTCTTTCGAAGCTCAAGAACATCTGAACTAACACCGCCAGTATTTTTCTGGAGTTTATGCTTTTTCTTATCAATTTCATTACTAACAAAATTCACTCGTTCCTGCTCTATCAGCAAGTCACTTTTTACCGTTTCGCTCATTTGACCACTCTCCAGAAAAATTTAGTCCCATAAATATTTGACAGCTATACCTTTGATGTGTTATTATATTATAGAGATAATTTAATTTACTAGTGCATTTTGTCTGAGACCAAATTTCATTTTATCATGATTCTTTTATGATTACAATAAGTAACTAACGCCCTGAAGGCGTTTTTTTTATGTCTATTCTAGATCACATCCTATTTTCGTTAACGATTCATCCTTAAAATTTTCACTCTCAACGGTTTTTCTCGCTCCATAAACCAAATCTCTATATATTCCATATAAAAAAATCAACAGAATACGTACCGTAAAATAATTTACAACATGAAATTTTTCCTTTACTAATTTTCGCATTTTAAAAGTCTGATCTAATCCTATCGTCATTACAAGAACTCTTAGCTTAGAAGTCCAGTTATTTCGTTTCAAAAATGACAATGTTGAAAAGAATGAAAGGGAAATGGCATACAACGGAACGATAATAAAATGTTCTGTCCAAGAATGATACCTCCCAAAACCGAAACGAATCTTACGGGTAGAAGCAAATAGAAATATTATATTTGCTTCTGTCACCATAATCATTAAGAAAAGCGATATAAAGCGAATGAACGGATTTTTTTTACTTAATAAAATATTCCAAAAATCACTGATTTTGAAGTATATTGGGATCAAAACTAAGGTATATACAGTTTTCCACCAATAATGTTTATAAACTTTCAACCTCAAAAACAAGAGTTCAACCAATGAAAAATATAAGCCTCCAAGTAATTTCCAGATCCATCCTAATTTTAATGCAGTAGAGAAAACTGCAGTAAATGGGACAAATATAGCCTGTGATAAAATAGCACCAAGGATATTATCAAAAAAATTTTTTTTCATTACTCTTGGCTTATACCTATAGGCTTTAAAAAGATTTAATACAAAAAATTCCAATAAATACGCAAAACCGATATTTGACATTAAAAGAGTAAATAATTGCTTTTTATTTTTACGTTTATAAAACGAGTACCCCAGTAGACCAGTGTGGATAAGGAATAAAATAATAAAAGGTATTATATTTCGTTTTGGATTCTTCATACACACATATCCCATTTCATAATCAGTATTAATGGTAGTATTTGATTTCCCCCCCTTTTCATTCCAACATTTATTTAACAATTCCACTTTCACATCCAAAAATTTCATAAAAATTTACAAATTATTGATTATAAAGTATTTGACATAAGGTTGGACTTCAATTTATGCCCGTGAAACTGGCGGAGTTCTTGTTGGCGATAAAGTAAAAATCAACCTTCAACTTCAAGTTGCAAAAGCTTAAACCACTTAACGCAAGTAAAAAACTCTCCTGCTGGAGAGCTTTATTTTTCTAATTCATTTTTCAAAACTTTCGCTAGTTCGAGCATGGCCATATTTGCCCGCCTTTTCCTCAGCGTCGGAATTATAATTGTGTTATTACATCTAAACGCTTCGTTAAATGGATTGTCCACTCACTATTTTCATTGATGATATATACCTTCTTCAAAAAGAAAATCTCCCCTCGATATTAGAATAATTGTCATTACACTTAATATTTTTAAATAATGAAAAAGATTTTACAGTAGGGTCTTTTTCCTTACTAAAAAATTATTCAATTTATTCTCCATTTTAATTTCAACCTACTTATGACTTCTAGTTTGATACTTAAATATTTTTCAACAAAAGCATGTTCTATTAATATTGTAAATACTTTATTATTATTTTCATAGCACAATTATTATTCCCTATAATTCGATAAATTACTACAAAATAATCGATTTTCCTGTCTTAAACCATGCCATTAGACCTATATTCTAATGAATGCAGCTAAAAATTAAGGGAAATTCTCCTATTGTTTTACCCTAATTTTCTAAATATTATGTTAGTACGGCCGTAATACATTGAAATGGGGAAATAAATTTGAATAAGTTTATAAAAACAAGCCTTTCTTCAGTTATGCTTGCAGGTACTTTATTTGCAGGATTCCCAAGTATTGATGTTCCATCTAAGGATGGAGAACTCTTACATAAAGCGGAAGCCTCTTCCTTTTCTTCCAACAGCTCGCTAGATTTAGCGATTGTGAACGAAGAAAGATTAATAGAATCTTTTATTAAACAAGGGCTCCTCTCAAAAGATGCAACTGAAGAGGAAAAGCAAAAATTCCTTAAAAACTACCTTGAGATAAAAGGTAAACAATCAAAAGTTAAGGAGTCTGACCCATTAGCAGCAAAAGTAAAAGCTGCAGAAGCTGAAAAACAAAGTAAATTTAAAGAATATAATAATGGTTTATTAAATGGAAAAGGAAACAAAAACGGACACTTAAAGGGTAATCCAGATCCTATTCAAGAAACCGCTTACAATGGTAAAAAAAGAGAAGACAAAGTTCTTGTCTTAGCTGTCGAATACGCTGACTTTGCTCATAATAACATTAAGTCGAATGAAACAGATAACTATTATCCTGATTATCCATTAGACCACTATGAAGATATGATTTTTGGTGAGAATGGTGTAAAAGGACCAAATGGAGAAGATTTTGTTTCCATGAAACAATTTTATGAAGAGCAATCAGGCGGAACTTACTCAGTAGATGGTAAAGCCTACGGATGGTTAAAGGTTCCTGGAACTGCGAAGTTTTATGGTCAAGACGGTAAAACTGGGCATGATAACGTAGCCCCCGGTGGTTCAAAACAATTAGTTCGTGATACCTACAAAGCAGCGTTAGATGCTGGTATTCCTATAGAAGATTATGATCTTGAAGATCCTCATGATTTTGATGGTGACGGAAACTTACTTGAAAAAGACGGTTTAGTCGATCACTTAATGATTATACATTCTGGAGTGGGTCAAGAGGCTGGTGGAGGATCACTAGGAGATAATGCTATTTGGTCACATCGCTCAGCATCATTTTACGATTTAGATGGCTTAGGTTCTGGTAAGCCAGGATTTTATGATTACACCATGATGCCTGAAGACGGCGCAACTGGAGTGTTCGCACATGAGTATGGTCATGATCTAGGATACCCGGATGAATACGATACAGTATACTCTGGTACTGGTGAAGCAGTTGCTTACTGGTCGATCATGGCAGGTGGTTCATGGGCTGGTAAAATTGGGGGTACAGAGCCAACTGGATTTTCACCATTAGCAAAATCTTATTTCCAATCGTACCTAGGTGGTAATTGGTCTGAAGATACTGTTAATTTGGACTGGGAAGATGTATCAACAAAAGGAACACAATTTTTACTGGATCAAGCAAACTCTCCAAACGGGAAAAACCCGATTGCTGTAAAAGTCAACTTGCCACAAAAGAAAACTTTTGTGAATACACCATCTGTTGGTAACTTCCAATATTGGGGTGGACAAGCGGATGAAATCGATAGCCAAATGGTTACAAAAGTTAATTTAACAGGAAAATCATCTGCTACATTAAATTTCGATGCTTGGTACGATATTGAAGAACAATGGGATTTTGCTTTTGTTCAGGTTTCAGAAGACAATGGAGCTACTTGGAAATCAATAGGTAATGCAAATACTCGTTCAGACGTAACAAGCCAGGGTTATCCAACAATCCTAAATTCAATGCCAGGTTTTACAGGGAACTCAAATGGATGGCAGGCACAATCCTTCGATTTATCAGCTTTTGCTGGTAAAGACATTCAGCTTCGTCTCCGATATGCTACGGATTGGGGTACTTCTAATATTGGTTTCTTTGCTGACAACATCAAAGTCGTTGCCGATGGTCAAACTTTAGTGGTTGATGGTGCAGAGGATACAGCATCTGCATTTACTCTAAATGGCTTTGAAAAATCAGACGGAAATAAATACTCTGATCACTATTACTTATTAGAATGGCGTAACCATGCTGGGGTCGACAAAGGTCTAGCAAATATTAAACGCGGACAATCATTAATGAACTATGATGGCGGTCTTGTCGTATGGTATGTAGACCCTACTTATACCGACAACTGGACAGGTATTCACCCTGGTGAAGGCTTCGTAGGAGTTGTAGATGCTCATCCAAATACAGACTTACAATGGAGCTTTACAAACGGTGCGGACCCAGTTCAAGCTTCTACACGTTTCCATATCGCAGATGCAGCATTTGGTTTAAGTCCAACTTCTGGATTAGATCTTGTCTATCCAGGTGTTCAAACATTGGTTGGACCAAGTCAACCAGCGGTTTCACTATTTAATGACAGCAACTCTTTTATGAACACATTCATGCCAGAGGCTGGTCGTAAAATTGGAAACTTTGGTCTTAAGGTTCGTGTGAACGGACAAGCTAAAGACAAATCAGTTGGTTCAATTGTAATCTACAAATAATCAACAAAAATCCCACCTCCGCTTTTATGGAGGTGAGATTTTTTTATTGTGTTAATTTTGCTTTTTCACTTAACTGCTCAAACCAAAGCCGTGTCTGCTCAGGATCTTTATCATTAATAAAAATCTTCTTATCTTTCAATTCAATATAAATATAGGGCGACGATCCATTTTGAATAAAGAGCAGGCTTCTTCCGTAATTCTTCACCTTAAAATGTCCTTTTGAAAGTGTAGGCAGACCCACACCATTTGTTCTTACCGTTACCACTGGAAGTTTTTCCATTAGTTCAACCGAAGTTATATCTTCATATGCCCATTCATCCCCATACATCCCTGTAATCTCGAAGCTTTCCTCCTTTGTTACAAGCTCGTAGCCTTGATAGCCAAAATATGAAGTAGCAACCACACCTCCAACAACGGCAATAAATAACGAAATGCTAATGATATAACTGCGCTTGCACTTTTTTGGGACTTCATATTTTGTTAGGTAAATAATACCCCCCATTAAAAATATGATCATAAATCCAAATTGAACTTCTAACGCATATTTAAACGAGGTGAACATGAGCGGGAGCAGAATTAATATGCCAATCGCCGTTATAATAAGCAAACCACCCATCCTCTGAGGGAAACCATTTCTAATTAACTCCTCTTGTTCTTCCTTCGGTCGGGAGGCAAAACCTGAAATAAGCCAATAGACTTCCTTTTTGCTTATGGCCAAACCAAGGATAAGGAATATAAGTATCACACTTATGTGTACCATTAAAAGTCCTAACATTACCAACACCCCTCCTTCGCACTCTATATTTTTTGTCTCATTATACCTTTTCTACGATTAATCATTTGTTTTGGATTCACTTTTCTACCTAAAACGAGGCCGATTCTTATGTATAATCAGCCTTTGTTGTTTTATTATGTTGGACGGATGATTACCCTTGTGCCGTTGGGAACCTTTTCTGCAAGTTGAAGAACATCCCGGTTATGCATTCTAACACAACCATGTGAAACCGCTTTTCCTATTGAACTCGGATCATTCGTACCATGAATTCCATAGCCCTGCTTGGATAGTGAAAGCCACAATACTCCAAAGGGTCCACCCGGATTCATTTGCCGGTTAACAATGACAAATTCGCCAGTCGGGGTTCCAGTTAGCATTTTCCCCACAGCAATCGGATAAATTTTTTCAAGCCTTCCATTTTTGAATAATGAAAGTCTCCTTTTCCCTACCGAAATTTGAATCGAATAGGGGATCGTGTTTGGATCTGGCAGTCCAGGAATTTGAATTCTTTGCCCTACATACAGCTGCTGATGATTAACTCCTGGATTCGCGGCATAAAGACTGCCGAGGCTTACACGATAATCTAATGAAATTTGGTAAAGTGTATCACCCGGCTTCACAATGTGAATCATGATATCCCACCTTTTTTCTTACCAGCATATGATGGGATCTTTCCACCGTTGCCTATCAACACTATACTTCCTCAAGGTTAAACAGTGGTGCCATATCCTTTCGAATGTGTTGATTATAAAAATAATCATTGCTGGCAGGATCGTATACGTAATCCTGTTTCCATTCCTCGATGTTTCTGGTTATCAATTTAATAGCTTCTACAAATAATAAAATTTCGGCATTAGTCATGATTGGATGTAGAGAAAACCGGACCCATCCTGGTTTAGTAGATAAATCTCCTAAATCAATTTTACTGGCAATTTGCTTAGATTTGTTTTGGTCAATTTGCAATAAAATATGTCCATATGTTCCCGCACATGAACATCCACCTCGAACCTGAAATCCGAACCTGTCATTTAACAATCGGACAATGAGATTGTAATGTATGTGGGTAATGGTAAAAGAAACAATCCCAATTCGATTTCGAAGATTTTTCTCTAATACATGCAGATTAGGTATATCCTCTAATCCAGTTAAAAGCAGCTCTAGCTGTTCTTTTTCTCTCGCTAAAATTTGTTCCACACCCATTTGTTCCTTTAATTTTATGCATAAAGCTGTACGAATCGCTTGAAGTATCCCAGGTGTTCCACCATCCTCACGAAGTTCAATGTCATTAATGTATTGGTGTCCACCCCAAGGATTTGTCCAAGTAACTGTCCCTCCTCCTGGGTGATCGGGTACCTTATTTGTATAAATTCTTTTATCAAAAATTAACACACCGCTCGTGCCTGGTCCCCCTAAAAATTTGTGTGGAGAAAAGAGAATAGCGTCGAGTTTTTCCATAGGGTCTTCCGGATGCATATCAATCTTCACATATGGTGCAGAGGCAGCAAAATCTACAAAGCAAAGTCCGCCGTGCCTATGCATGATTTTTGCCAACTGATGATAAGGGGTTTGTAATCCTGTTACGTTCGAGCATGCCGTAAATGATCCAATTTTTACAGCTCTGTCTCGATATTGGGAGAGAAGTTGTTCAAGATGATTTATATCAACATAACCTTTGGAGTCAGGCCTGATAATCTCAACGTTTGCTAATGTCTCGAGCCATGAGGTTTGGTTGGAATGGTGCTCCATATGTGTTAGGAAAACAACAGGTCTATCCCTTTCAGAAAGCTTTATTCTGTCTTTCCATTGCTCTGGTACTCTAATTCCTAAAATTCTCTGTAATTTATTTATTACCGATGTCATCCCAAAACCGTCAAGAATTACGGCGTCATTCTCATTGGCATTTACATGTTCCTTGATAATTTTTCTCGATTGATTATAAATTCCGGTCATCATTAGACTCGTAATATTTGATTCCGTATGCGTATTTGCCATAAATGGACCAAATACATCTGAGATTTTTTGTTCAATTGGTCTAAATAATCTTCCACTTGCCGTCCAATCTGCATAAATAACCGTTTTCTTCCCATACGGCGAGTCAAATTGCTGATCAACGCCGATGATCTGAGACCGAAACTTATCAAAATAATCTTCAAGATTTTCCGGCAGACGATAGCATTTGCTTCCGATCCTTGCGATAATCATACTTCAGCACCTCTCCATAGAATCCTGCTAATTACTATATGCAAAATTCTTTTCACTTGCCGACGATTCTCAAATTATGATAAAAAAAGCCTGATCCATATGGACCAGACTGTAACCCTTTTATAAGTTTGTATTCTTTGATGATTCCTTACGATTCACTTCATCGATTTTTTGAACAAACATGTGAAAAACTCGTTGCTTTTCTTCTAAGTCTTTAATATATTCTTTTAATTGGTTATAACTTTCCTCAAACGGTTTATGGTACCTTTGACGTATACTTTCAATAATTTCTTCGTTCACCGTTGATTGAATGACTTGCTTGGTAATCCCGTATTTGTAAGAATATACCTTTAATTCTTGTGCCACTTCTTCATATTCTTTATCTATTTCGGTAAGGACTACTGAAATATCATCCTTCCACTCTTCTAGTGATTTCTGTAAATAAGATTTAACCATTGTCTCTTCCATCATTGCACCCGCCCTAATAAAGTCTTATGTTAACTTTATTATAACGGTGATTGTTTACATATTAATTGCTAGCAGTTTACAATGCTATATCAATAAATAGGATAATTTTCCGATTTACAATAAATAACTAGTTTAATAGATATATACTATGAAACGACACCTATCATGATTGGGACATTTTGCGTAATATTGTTTGCGTTTCCTAAATCAATATTAATCATTAAGGAATATTGAAAGGTATTTTGATTTTTTTTTATATCGTCAGGAACATTGATTAAGAAAGGAATCTTTCCTGTCTGGTTTGGACTACACTCAAGAGAACAGAAAACGGAATGACTATTTAATGTTTCTTCTACAAATGCCTGTGAATCGATCTCAACGAGATCAATATCGTATCTTTTTATTTTATTTTTTATCAGTCCGCCTGTTATCTCAATGGTACCGTTTATAACGCTTCCGGCTTCGTAAACCTGTTTATCCAAATGGACTATTGTTTTAGGCAAACCAATTTTCAATTTTGTTAAATAATCTTTTAATGTCATTTTCTTCACCTGTTCCCTAAAAATAGGCATAAATAAAAGACCCTCCATATTAGTCAAGCTGCTTAATATGTTTCAAAAAAACAAAAAAGCCCCTGTACTGGTGGTCTCATGACCTCCTTCGCTTTAGCCGACGAAGTTAGCTGACGGGTAGGATGGCGAAAGAGTCATACTCATCCTTTCTACTATTGTAGAATTAACCCCTAGTGATTGGTTCCTCCGTACCGTAATGACGGGTTTTGGCAGTTATATTAAAATTCATATTGACGTAATTTTATCTTCATCCTGATTCGTTGTAAAGAGTGATATTTACCTAAATTAACCGTCTAATCTCCAATTTTATATAAAAACAATGATTTTTCTTTAGAATGCTCATGAATCATCGATATTTGGTACTTATCTTCCTTTTGTCAAAATATAGCTATTATTTTTTAATTAATCATCTTTGCGAACTCTTCAAGAGTCGTAGAATACTTTACATAAATTCTTGGCAAATAAAAGAGCTCATTTTTTCCACCTTTTTTTGTATAGAGTTCTGGCGTTGTCGTCAATCCAAATGAATAATACTTTTTCGTTTCTGAAGCTACACGTTCATTAAAGTTTCCATATGGATATGCTAGTGCAATAACGGGTTTTCTGGTTATTTTTTCAATTTTTTCTTTTGACCCTTTTAATTCATATTGGAGATTTTCTAATTTTGTCAAATCGGGATGAGTAGCTGTGTGGGACTGAACAGAAATCAGACCAGACGCAACCATCTCTTTTAAATCAGATTGTGATAATCGGTTTGAACGACCGATAAAATCAGAAATTATAAAAAAGGTTGCTGTCGGCTTAAAGATATCATCCTTTAGTTTTTGGAGTATCTCAAACGCATTTTGATTATTTTTATAGCCATCATCAACTGTGATAAAAATAGGTTTGTTAACTTTACCTATTTCATCCCAACGTTCAAATGTTAATAATGTATATCCTTTATTTTTCAAAAAAATCATTTGCTTTTCGAAATTCTCAGGCGTTACAAATAACTCCTTTGAGCCTTGCCCCTTATATTCATCGATGGAATGGTAAATTAAGATTGGAACTTTTTGCTGTGCAAGAGCATGCCCTGGCAGGAAAAATATAAGTAGAATGACGACCACTACTCTAAACATATACATAAGCCTCACCTTTTTTCGTCGATGTCTCGACTATTATTCCTCACAAAGAATATTTTCAGTACAATTTAATAATGGTAAACTGAGACAACATACCTAATAAAGGAGCAGTTATATGTCTGAGTATAAGGTTTTATTTTTAGATATTGATGGAACCATCATTAAGCCCGATGATTCCATTGAGGAAACTACAATCAAAGCAATTCGTCAGGTTCAAGAAAAAGGGATAAAGGTTTTTTTAGCAACAGGTCGACCATTACACGAAATCAGAGAGCTTGCTGATGACTTAAAGGTTAACTCGCTTATTGGGTATAACGGTGCTTACGCCATTTATCAAGGTAAAGACCTGTTCCAGGAACCGATGAATAAGAAAACTGTAAAACAATTCATAAATATAGCAAAAGAAAATAAACATGATTTGGTATTGTATACGAGGGACCAAAATATATTTACTGACTTAGAAGCAAAATGTGTGAAAGAATTTATCGAAAAGTTTCACTTACATAAAAACGACAGTTATTCACCGGCCAAAGATTATGAAGTTCTTGGAATGACATTGATTAATTTAGAATCAGGGGATATTGCTTTATATAATCATGAAGATCAAACCCACTTATCCCAAGTAAACGTTGAAGGTATGCACCATTGTTATGACGTAATCAGAGACAAAGTCAATAAAGGGATCGGGGTTGAATATGTACTTAAGCACCTTGGTCTCGTTAAGGAAAATGCGATTGCATTTGGAGATGGCCTAAATGATAAAGAAATGCTGATGAGTGTTGGTGAAGGATTTGCTATGGGAAACGGTCATCCTGACCTTTTTCAGTATGCTAAGCATAAAACCACAACCGTAAATAATTCTGGTATCTATAATGGCTTAAAAACACTAGGGATTATTCAGTAAACCAAAAAGCTGTGCATTGTGCACAGCTTTTTTTGCATGAATTTGTTAGTATTTCGTGATATCCGTCTTGTTTTGATAGCTTTTGTCAACCTGCAGGAAAATGGGGTGCTCCATAGAGAATTTACTATCAATAGATGTTTTTCCGTAAATTAGATAGAAAGGATTTGAACACTATGAAAACTTTCACCTTAAAGGAAGTTTCCAAAAAAATAAATGTTAAACCTGCTACACTAAGAAAATGGGAGAAGGATTTTGAGGAATATCTTGAAATTCCTCGAACAAATCAGGGGGCAAGAATTTATTCACAGGTAGAAATAGATTTACTTTTAGAAATAAAACATATGTATGAAAACAAGCTAAGTACTGCGATGATTTTACAAACATTACAAAAAGGGTATGAACTTGAAGAAGAAGAAGAAGAAGAGATTTCCGAACCTCCAGCCTTGACCCTGGCAATCGTTCCTCAAGAAATTACCCCAGTTTCGAATGAGGAGCTTGCCATTAAGAATGCCGATCAATTTTTCGATGCTATGGACCAATATAAGCAAACTTTTTTAAATGAAGTAAAAGAGGAGATTAGAAATGTTCTTCGAAAGGAAGTAGTTGAAGAGGTCAAAAAGGAAATTTCAGAGGGTGCTCATTATACAGTGAATTCCATTTCTGAATCGATTACGAAATCTACAGCTACTACAAAAGCAGAAATTGAAGGACTTTCAGGTCATCTTGAAAAAAATGCTGAACAAACGACTGAAAGACTTCTATATTTATCAAAAAGTATTGCCAATGCCTCTCACGAAACTTCAGAAGAGATCTATACTCTGTCGAAGCAGTTGTCTGTATCTACTGAGGAACTCGCTCATTACGTAGATATTACAAACACGGAAATCTTTAACCTATCAGAAACGATTGAACAGGACCGTTTAGCGCGTGGGAAAGAACGGGACCAACTCCGCCAGGAAATCACCCAAAGAGAAGCTGCATTCCAGAATTTGTTAACAGGCTTTCGAGATGTAGCAGCCGCAAAAGAAAAGAAGTGGTGGAAATTCTGGGAGTAAAAATATCAAGACACTTGCTGCTATGGTCAAATTTTTCAAGCAGGGGGGAATTATTATGAACACTAGCGAAGTTGCAAAATTATTAGGGGTTTCAGCTAGTACAATTCAGCGATGGGTAAAACAGCTAGAATTGCCCATGGAGCGGAATGAGCGCGGACATTATCATTTTAATAACGAGGATATTGAACTTCTAAAAAATATTCAGACGCAAATTCAACATGGAACATTGCTTCAAGAAATTGCTCCTGTACAAGAAAAGAAAGCACGTAAAGGTACAGTTAAAACAATTGAAAACAGTGCTGAACTTGAAAGATTGTATTCGATTGTCAGCGAATTAGAAGCAAAGGTGAATTCTAAAGCAGACTCCGTAGCCTCCTATCAGCTCCTGCAGCACCGCCGAGAAATCGAGGATCTACAAAGCCAAGTGATTGAATTATCGAAACAAGTGGAATCCCTCCATTCACAGCTATATGAGATAAAGAAAACTACTATGCCTGATAAATCACTAACATTAGACCAAGGTAAAGTTAATAGAAAAAAGAAGAATATTGTCAGTTCGTTGTTTGGATTTTTAGGGTAGTAAGAAAAGCATAAACGCCTTGCACAGGGAAAAAAGCAGTTCATTTTTTCCTAGGGGCGACAGGCATAAGACGAGCCGGCGAGAAGGTTGATCTTTACCTTCTTGACGGATTGTATGAAATGTGGAGGCGACTGCCCTGGGACGAAAGCATTAGACGACCTCTGCAAGAAAGCGCTTTTTGCCTTCTTCAGGGGGTGGCTTATGACTCGAGTCCCAATGAGCCGAAACTAGACACGCTTATGACCCCGAGCCCCTAGGCGATGAAGCTAGACAAAAAAGCCGAAAGTGTTTTCGAACACATTCGGCTTTTTATCTAACCAACATCATATTTTTAATTCAACAAGCGGCCGCGTATATTTTTTTATCATATAACTGCCAAGAACAATACAAACCATGAAGGAGAATGCAAGTAAGAATAAATAATTATCGGAGATGGCATCCGGTAAAATAAATTGAATTGATTTAATTATAAACCCATGGAATAAGTAGACATAAAGTGTTCTTTCACCTATTTTCGTTATTCGATACTGATTCGATGGGATTAAAGGCAAGAAGCCAAAAACTACAATTAACGTTAAAACATATTGCAATGCTCGCAGCAGTCCATCACTAAGCTGCATTCCTCCCATATTTTCATATGATGTATCTCCTAACAGCCATGGAACGGCGTCTTGAGGAAAACTTAATCCAAAAAATAAAAAAGTCATGATGATAATGACTACTCCTGCTGGAACTGCGAACTTTGCCCCAATTACTCGTTTTAAGTGATCACCATTCAATAAGAATCCCAATAAAAAGTACGGAAAGAAAACGAACGTCCGAGATATACTTAAAAAACTTCCTGCATTTTCAAAATAACCAATAGCTATTCCAAGTATAACGGCAATGATTAAGCCAACCCATTTTAATCTTGCAAATACGTAAAGCAGTAAATTCCAAAAAAATAAACTTAATAAAAACCATAATGACCAATGTGGCTGGAACAGATCAAATTCAAGCGTTTTTTCCTTACCCACTAAATAATAAACAACTGAATAGATAATCTGAAAAATAAAATAAGGTATCAATATTTTTTGAACAGCTTTCCGTAAATACCCTTTATTTTTATATCCTTTGGCAAAATATCCAGATATCAAAATAAATGCTGGCATGTGAAACAGAAATATTACAGTATATAAAGTAAATAAAACTTTATCCTGTTCCTTATACGGGCTAATCATATGCCCGAAAACAACAAGAAAAATTAAGATGAATTTCGCATTATCAAAATACTTACTCCTACTTGTTGTGGAAGACATCAAATCCCTCCTAAATTTCTCACACAAAGATATATTAATAAAATTTCACACCTATTCTACACTATTTTACCTTAGTAATGTTACAAAGGGATTTAATAAAAGTAACTTTTTGTTTCGTTAAATTTACAATTTCAAAATAATAATCTTAATTTCCTATGCTTTTATAACCATTGGTAATAAATGCTATAACCAACTTTTATGACCTGATGATAAAAATCACATACACGAAAAATGAATCATGGTAGTATGCAGAGTAAGTTCTACATTCTTAAACAATGAAACGAGGTTATAAATTGAATTTTCCACAATTAAAGATTGCACATATTATGCCAAAGGTTCCCATTTTTCAAGGTGGTATGGGGGTGGGTATTTCATTAAGTAAACTTGCGTCTGCTGTAGCAAATGCTGGTGGCGTTGGGATCATATCAGGTACAGGTATTTCAACGGATGAAATGCGAGATCATATTAGAAAAGCAAAAAGTTTAGTACAAGGGGCAGGATATATTGGTGTAAATGTATTGTTTGCGATGAATGATTTTGCAGAAAAGATGAAAGCGGCTCTTGAGGAAAAAGTTGATTTTATTATTTCGGGGGCAGGAATCTCAAGGGATATGTATGCTTGGGGAAGACAGGCAGGCATACCCGTCATTTCCATTGTTTCTTCAGCCAAATTGGCCAGAATTTCAGAAAGGCTTGGTGCTGCAGCTGTTGTGGTTGAGGGCTTTGAAGCTGGTGGACATCTTGGCACGGACAGACCCATGTTTGATATTCTTCCGGAAGTTGTGGAAGCTGTATCGATTCCGGTTATTGCAGCAGGTGGAATCATGACTGGCAAGGATATTGCAAAAGCCATTGCAATGGGAGCTTCTGGGGTTCAGATGGGCACACGGTTTGTAGCGAGCGAGGAATGTGATGCACCACTTGCATTAAAACAGAAATATGTTGATGCACGTAAAGAAGATACGATCTTAGTAAAAACAACTGTGGGCTTACACGGAAGAGTAATTTCAAATAACTTTTCAAAATTAATTAGCGGGCCTGACAAATTGAAAATTGCAAAATGTCATGATTGTTTAAAAAATTGTTCTTATCGCTTCTGTACACTTGATTCCCTGCTTACAACAGTTGGAGGAGATGTCGAAAATGGACTTGTCTTTGCTGGTGCACGAGTAGATGAAATCAAAGATATTCTCCCAGTTCAACAAATCATAGATAATCTCACATTAGAGTATCAACATGCTGTGAACACTCAATAAGCTTGAAATAACAAAGAGACAACCACTTTTCGCGGTTGTCTTCTTTGTTAAGGCAAATTTTTAATTTTATTCATGATGGACGTTCTTGGTTTTGGGTCTGGTATAATCTCGGGATAACCAATTCCTAACACGCCAATAAGATCATAGTTAGATGGAACACCTAGAATTTCTCGATTTTTTGCCGTTATCCCGATAGACGACCAAAATGTTCCTACCCCTTCTGCCCATGCTGCTAAATTAAAGTTTTGTATAAAACATGCTGTCGCCATTGCATTTTCCTCTTTTTCAATCGCTGTTGCACCATGTTTAGATAATACAGCAATCAGTACTGGTGCATTTCCAAAATTCGTTTTATGATTCAGTTTTGCCCTTGTATCAGGCCCAACAAAATAAACTTCCCAAGGTTCTGTCATTCGGTGATTTGGAGCCATTTTTGCTGCTTCCAGCCAAGAATAAATTAAGTCAAGTTGAACAGCATCGGATTTGAACTTTTTAATATTCCTCCGGCTTTTAATGACATCAAGGATATCCATTTTATCCTCTCCTTTATCTGTTGAAAATCCAAGTGATTTTTTTCACATTAATCTATCTTATGTTCCGTTTTCTAAAATGTTTGCTGCCCAAAGATTCTCAATTTAAAGTAAGCTCGCCAATACACGAGCTTTTAAATTAGTATTCTTTTGTTCCTTCTAACTGATATTTTGGCTGTAATCCGCCCCCGCCTATGCTGAATAAACCCTTTTTGAAACCAAGCACAATGAAAAAAAGCGCTTGAACAAAGAAGAAAATTCCCCACGCTTGAGCTGGAATAAAAGCCGTTAATTGAGATAAGTTGGTTGCGTCCCCTGCAGCGTGTGGCTGAATCAAACTGATGATAAAAATATCATATGCTGTGCTAACCGATTCCACTAATAATACCGAAGCAATTAACAACACTAGGTTATGGATTACCTTTTGACTTCCTATAATAAGCAAAGCTAGAAATAAAACCCCGAAGGAAGCGAGCCAAAATAAACCATAGGGATTACGGACCCATAATATAATATTGATTACGATTAATCCTAATAGCATATCGATGAAAAGGGTATGCTTTTTCTTTTTAATTAACCAAAACGATACGTACGCCATGAAAGAAGAAATCATATAACCTGCTGCACAAGTAATAAAATCAATAATCCAAATCGATTGTGTTCCGTGTGTAACTCCGTCTGCATTCATGTACAATGAAATCGATTCAACATTGCCTCCAAATAAAGCCATAAATGCATGACTAGATTCATGGATCATGGTATTAATGATTCTAAAATAATCACCTATTATTGGAATTTGTATTAAAACGAATGCCAACCCAATGAAGAGGAAAAATTTAATACTAAACTTTTCTTTTAAATAATCCAAATTACATTCCCCTCTTTTCATTAAATTTGCCTATTTTATTTCCATCTTAACATTTTTCTTTATATTCTGAAAACTTTCATGTTCGATTATCTTTACTAAAAGTGATCTTCAAAAAAAGAAAGATATTCGACAAACTAACAACTTTTATGTTATTATCAAGTTGTTGCTAATTAATTAAAATGATTTTTCATAAGGAGGAATGACTTTGATAGAGTTTAAAAATATAGTAAAAAAATACCGAAATAAAACGATCATTAAGCCCTTCTCGATTGATATCGAAGCTGGCCAATTAGTTGTTTTTATTGGACCCAGCGGCTGTGGAAAAACTACATTACTAAAAATGATCAATAAATTAATTCAGCCATCTGCAGGAAAGATTTTTGTGAATGGTAAAGATATTTCAAATATGGATGCTATCGAACTAAGAAGAAATATTGGCTATGTCATTCAAAATACAGGTCTTTTCCCTCATATGTCGATTAGAGAGAATTTGGAATTAATCCCAAAACTTAAAGGCGAAGACCCAAATAAAATTTCTAAGAAAACAGAGGAACTTCTCCATGTAGTTGGATTAAATCCTACGGAATACTTAGACCGTTTTCCAAAGGAATTAAGTGGTGGTCAACAACAAAGGGTTGGAGTAGCAAGAGCCTTTTCAACAGATTCAGATATTATTTTAATGGATGAGCCCTTCAGTGCCTTAGATCCTGTAACAAGAAACTCCCTTCAGGATGAACTCGTTCAAATGCAAAAGGAGCTCAACAAAACCATCATTTTTGTCACCCATGATATGGATGAAGCGATAAAAATAGCCGATAAGATTTGTATATTAAAAGACGGCGATATTCTCCAGTTTGATACCCCTGAAAATATTCTAAAAAACCCAGCCAATGAATTTGTCGAAGGATTCATAGGGAAGAGAAGAGTTTGGAATAACCCTGAATTATTAATGGCTGAGGATATTATGATACCTAACCCTGTAAAGATTACTGCTAAGCGCACTGTATTACAGGCCATCGAGATAATGAAATTTAATAAGGTCGACAGCTTAATGGTAACCGACAGAAATAATATTTTAATAGGATTAGTGACTTTAAAAGGTATTCAATTACTAAACCGAAATTCCGAAATTGAAAGTGTAATGGAAAAAAATGTACTAGCTGTTACCGAGGATAGTAATTTAATTTCTATTTTAGCGACGATGAATGAACATAAAATTGGCTACGTCCCTGTTATCAATCATACGAAGCAATTAACTGGACTTATAACGAGAAGCAGTATTTTATCGGCTTTAAGCAGCCAACTTATTGATTTGGAGGTGACCTTTTAATGGCTGATTTTTTTAAATATTTAAGCTCTAACTATGAACAAATTCTAAATTTACTAGGTCAACACATTTATTTAAGTGTTATTTCTGTATTAATCGCAGTTATTATTGGGATTCCACTTGGCATTTTAATTTCAAGAGAACCAAAGTTATCAAAGCCAATAATCGGAACAACAAATGTCATTCAAGCTGTACCAAGTTTGGCACTACTTGGGTTTCTCATTCCATTCATTGGAATTGGCAGTGCTCCTGCCATCGTCATGGTTGTCTTGTATTCCCTTCTTCCAATCGTAAAGAACACGTATACAGGATTAACGAATATCGATTCTGATATTCTGGAAGCCGCCAAAGGTATCGGCCTGACCAAGAGTCAAACTATGAAAAAGGTTCAGCTGCCACTTGCTTTTCCGATGATTATGGCGGGGATCAGAATTTCTGCAGTAACGGCTGTCGGATTGATGACCATCGCAGCATTCGTGGGTGCAGGCGGCCTTGGTTATCTCGTTTTCTCTGGGGTTCAAACCGTTGATAACTACATGATTCTAGCCGGAGCAATCCCTGCATGTATACTTGCACTTCTTATTGACTTTATCGTTGGTAAACTCGAAACTTCATTTTCCTATACAAATAAGCAAAAATCAGCTTCAAAATCTAATAAAAAGGTAAAACGACTTGTCATTGGACTTGTTAGTGTTATAGTAGTGGCTGCAGGTGCTTTTACCTTTTATTCTAAGGCAATAGCAGAAGACAAAATTGTCATAGGATCAAAAAATTTCAGCGAACAGCTAATATTAGGGCATATGCTTGCTGATTTAGTAGAAAGTAAGACTGATATTGAAGTAGATAGAAAAATGAATCTCGGCGGCTCACAGGTAGCCTTTAGTGCCATAAAAAATGGGGATATTGATGTTTATGTAGAATACACAGGTACAGGACTTGTAAATATTCTCAATCAGAGCCCACAAAGTGACTCTGACAAGGTTTATGACCACGTAAAAAAAGAATTCCATGAGAAATTTGGTATCGAAATGTTAAAACCGCTTGGATTCAATAACACCTATGCTTTAGCCGTACGTCAAGATACGGCACAACAATATAATTTAGACACTATTTCTGACCTTGCTAAAGTAAGCGATGGAATGATTATGGGTCCAACCATTGAATTTCCCAATCGAGAAGATGGATTAATTGGACTATCAAAAACCTACAATTTAAACTTTAAAGAGGTAAAAGCAGTAGACGGAGGTTTGCGCTATACAGCCCTTGATAATCATAAAAGTGATGTGATAGATGCATTTTCTACTGATGGATTAATCGAGGAATTTGGTTTAAAGGTATTAGAAGACGATAAAAACTTCTTCCCTCCCTATTATGCTGTGCCAATTGTCAAAGAAGAAACATTAAAGGAACATCCTGAACTTGAAGAAGCACTTAATGCACTTGCAGGCAAACTAACAGACGATAAAATGCGTAAGCTCAATTACAAAGTTGACAGTCTGAAGGAATCACCAGCAAAAGTGGCAAAAGAGTTTTTACAAGAAGAAGGTTTAATAAAATAATGAAAGCCGGCGATGCCGGCTTTTTTTAATCTTCCAAAAAATGAACGACCCTTTCATAGGTTTCGTCATCACCTATAATAAGAAGTACATCCCCTTCAAGAATCAATGCATAAGGTCCTGGAGAGATAATCAATTCTCCCTTTCTCTTCATGCCTATCACTGTTCCCCCAGTATTTTGCCAAAATTTCACTTCAGAAATCGTCTTACCGATATGTACACACCCAGGAAAAACCTCTACCTCTATGGGTGCTAATGGGTTGGTATGTCGAAGCTTTGTAGAATAATCCATAATTTTTCTGACAGTATCAAAAAGCTGCTCATCTAACTTGTCTCTCTCGGTAATAAGTGTATTAATTTCTTTTTCTAGGTCCTTTATACTCGCCAAATTCGAAAAGCGATGAATATATTTATAGGCATTCTCTCGCGAAGAAATAACTATCCCACTACCCTTTGTTGATTTAACAATCTCCACGTCTTCTAATATCTTTATCGCTCTTCTAACTGTCTCTGGTGAAACTTTATACTCACTTGCCAATGTGGATCTCCCGTGAATCTTTTCACCTACTTTGAATTTACCATCGTAAATTCGATTCGCTAAATCAATTGCAATCCGTTCATAAGTTGGTATTTGTGCCCTTTGCATATATTCCTCCACTGAAACTAATTCCATTTAACTATTTACTTTTACTATATACTAAATTTATTAGGGATGCGATATTGAGGTAAACAAAGAAAAAGTCTCCAGTTTCCTGAGACTTTTCCTTTAAAGATAATCTACAAATAGTTGTACTGTTTAATTATTTGATAATCTTCCGGTGTATCAATATCCATCCCCCAAATGGATTCAGCAAATGAAAGAATCGTTGTTTCACTTTTATATTTCTTTATGATTTCTTTACCACCTTGATCACCCTCTATTGTTAAAAATTCATTATATAAACTTTTATCAATTAATATGGGGTGTCCAAATTCCCCTTGATACTGAGGTCTTACTATTCGAGCACCTTTATGAAACTGTTCTATCATTGATTGAATGACCATATCAGGGACGAATGGCTGGTCTGCTAAAAAAATAAAGGTCGCATCACTACGCTCTTTCACCTTTTCTATCCCTAATTTTAATGACCAAGACATGCCCTGTTCATAATTCGGGTTATCAATAAAATCTACATTTAGTAAATCAGCCGCTTCCATTTTGAATGCCTGCATATGCTGGCCGCCTATTAAACAAATCGGATTCAGGTGGTTTCTAATAGCTTGCTCAAGAGGGTAACGAAAAAGAGATTTTCCTTTTAATGACAATAAAAGTTTTGGCTGTCCCATTCGTTTGGACATTCCAGCTGCAAGGATAATGGCCCCTATCCTAGACATGAATCTTCACTTTTCCTTTAAGTGATTTCCCTTCACGATTGGATCGTACCGCCATTAATTCAGACACAATACTTATTGCCACTTCTTCCATCGTTTCTGCCCCTATATCCAGTCCAACAGGTGTATATATATCATTACCAATTGTTAAATCCTCACCAATATTTAAGATCATTTCTTGTGTGCGTGAAACAGGTCCTAATACACCAATGTATTTTGGATTACTTTTTAATGCAAGATACAGAGCCTCTTCATCACGGCTTTGCAAATGATTCATAATGACCCACCACGCACCATTTACATGATCAGGATTAATATTTTCCGAAACCTCCACAAGATGTTTTGCCTTAGGGAAGTAGCTTTCGGTATTAAATTCACTGCGAGGGTCCAAAACAGTTACGGAAAAACCAGCTTTAGCAGCAAGTTCAACCACTGGAATGGCATCCTTACCAGCACCTGCTACAATTAATTTTTGGCTAGGACGGATGACATCGACCACAAATCTACGACCTTCCCATTTCAATACTTCGGCACGTTTTTGTGATTTAAATCCTTTAAGTGCACTTTCGTAAACGATGGAAGGGAGGTATTCACTGTCACCAATAATTTCTCCATATTTTGTTACCAATGCTTTAACACCTGTAGGCACTTCTAAAATAAAGGAAAATTCTTCTTCTTGGTTTAACAGCTTATCAGTAGACTCCCAAAAGGAATCATCCTTTTTCGCTGGCAGGATAAGAATTTCTAGTGATCCTTTACAGCCAATTCCTAAGCTCCAGATTTCGTTTTCACTTAGGTCATAGTTTTTTATCATCGGTATTCCTTCTTGAATGGCCTTTTCGGCATAACCATAAATATCTCCTTCCAAGCACCCTCCACTGATACTTCCCTTCATTTCAGCGCCTTCTGCCATCATCATCTTTGTACCAGGTAATCTGTATGCAGACCCATTAACACCGATTAACATAACAATCGCTGCTTTTTTATCCTTTTCCCAAGCTGATTTTATCGAGTTCATAATCGTACGAAATTCTTTTAATTGTGACATAAAGCTGTTCTCCCCTTTTTGGTCGGTATCATATGACTTATATATGTTGTTAATTCTATGTAGGCGTTATTTTACTATTATAATATATAAATTAAAGAATATTATCAATAATCTGTCAATTTTTAACCTATTCTTTTCTTTTTGGATTCCTGCGTGAGAAAGTAAGGAAGTGGATATAATCATAATAATGCGCTTTCTACCTGAGGTGAAAACAATGAATCGAAAGCTAGTCCTTTTGCTCAGTTTTCTTTATGTAGCATTTATGGGAATACTATTTTTTCTTTATCGTTCGGAAGGGGAATCTTTTAAATCAACCGTTGCCATCGGAGGGATGGTATGTGGGGCAGTACCACTTCTTTTAGCCTTATTTACAAAGCTCCAGTTCAACCTGCCGATTGTTATTTCCTATTTACTTTTCTTGGTTGGTTCACAATATTTCGGCTCGATACTCGGCTGGTATGGTCTTGGCTGGTGGGATACCTTTATGCATTTCCTTAGTGGTGCCATCCTAGCGTTTGCTGGAATCGCTTTATATGAAAGATTGGTTCATCGGGATGCAGAAGTGGAAATATCTCCTTGGATTATTTTTCTATTCACCTTATCTTTCGCCGCATTTGGCGGTGTTCTATGGGAAATCTATGAATTTAGCTCTGATCAATTTTTTAATATGACGTTACAGGGCGGGGGTAATGACGATACAATGATTGATTTAATCTCAGATACAGGCGGCGGACTAATCATTGCACTCTGGGCTGGGGTTAGGACAAAGATTAAATTAAAGAAAAATCATCAGTACCCACAGATATCATAATCAGAATGAAGTTTCGCGGATTTATTTAGATTATCGCTGATATATTTGGATTAACCCGGATAAATTCGTTTTAACGCTGATATATCCGAAAAATCGTATACATATTAACCTCCAAAATAAAAAAGCAGTCTAAAAATATATTTTAGAACTGCTTTTTCCTTTTTATACAGGTACTACTGCGAAAAACTCATCGTAGAGAGCTTGAACGGCTCTCTTTTCATCGACTGCTTTTACACCAAACATCATACTAACCTCGGAAGAGCCTTGGTTAATCATTTCAATATTGACTTCTGCCTTCGCTAAAGCCTTAGAGGCACGTGCCATTGTTCCTACATTTCGGCGCATTCCCTCACCTACAACCATAATCAGTGAAAGACTGTGTTCAATTTTTACTACATCCGCATGTAACTCAGACTCGATTCTCCAGGCAATTTCATTTTCCATATCAGGATCGAGCTGGGCTTCTCTTAAAATAACTGATACATCATCGATCCCAGAAGGAGTGTGTTCATAGGACAATCCATATTCTTCTAAAATACTCAAAAGCCTTCGTCCAAATCCAATTTCTCTATTCATTAAGTATTTGCTGACGTAAATGCTGCAGAATCCTTTATCACTAGCAATTCCAACAACTGGTCCATTCGTATTATCTCGCGCATATACAATTCGCGTGCCAGGTGCACTAGGATTGTTTGTGTTCTTAATTTGAACTGGAATACCAGCACGGAAAGCTGGTACAAGTGCTTCGTCATGCAATACCGTAAATCCGGCATAAGATAATTCTCGCATTTCTCGGTATGTTAACTCTTTTATTTCCTTTGGATTATGGACAAGGTGTGGATTAACAGAAAATACAGCATCCACATCCGTAAAATTCTCATATAGATTTGCTTTTATACCGTTAGCTAAAATTGAGCCAGTTATATCGGAGCCACTTCGTGAAAACGTGAATACTTCACCTTGTTTACTATAGCCAAAGAATCCTGGAAAAATAATGATTCCTGAAACCTCACGTAATGAATATAACTTTTCATACGATTCTGCTAGAACCTGCGCATTACCTGGTTCATCACTGACAAACAGTCCGGCTTCCCTTGGATTTACATACGTTGCCTCTACGCCCTGCTCCCTAAAGTAAGCCGCGACTAATTTAGCGTTATTATCCTCACCACTTGCTTTAATGAGATCCATAAACCGGTCAGGCTTACTTCGATCTCCATTTAATCTCTCTGATAAATCGTGATGTATTTCACTAATTATCTCATTAGGGAGAGCTAACTCTGCGGCAATGGAGGAATATCTTGACATAACGGCGTTAAACTTTTCCTTTGGATTATTATCTTGTAGGCATTGTTCAGCGCATTCTATCAACAAGTCCGTTACCTTCTCATCCTCAGCGAACCTCTTTCCAGGTGCAGACACAACCACTACTTTCCGCTCAGGATCAGATATCACAATCTGAAAAACCTTTTCGATTTGTTTTCCTGACGATAAAGAGGATCCTCCAAACTTTACAACCTTCATCACAACATCACCTATCCCAAAAAGTATAAATTTAATTTTATCGCTATTCAGAAAATAATCAAGTGTTTTTTCTCCTGTAAAAAGACATTTGTTTTTCTCAGAAGGACAAAAATAAAAAACAGTGAAATTATCCAGGATAATTTCACTGTTTCATTAATTCAATAAAATGTGAAAGGATTTTAGCTGTAAGTCCCCAAATAACCTTCTCCTCATAAAGGTAAAAGTATTCATCTAACGCCCTTGTCCGCCAATTATAATTTTCACCGCCAACAATTAAATCAAATGGAAAGTTATCCTCAGGCTCTACCTTAAAATGAATATGGTAAATATCCGGGGCTTTTCCAATAAAATACGTTAACGGTACCGTGAAAATCTCTCCCACTTCTCCGGGATTTGGTTGAATTTTTTCTGGGCTCTTTATAATCGCTACGAAGGGATAAATCATCATTCCAAAAGGGGAAATCATGAAATCAAGTGGATATACATCCGATAAGTTCGCTCTGCATATTCCTAATTCTTCCATTGTTTCCCTAATCGCTGCACTTTTTTCATCTATATCCTGCGGATCAATTCTTCCCCCTGGGAAACAAATTTCCCCAGGCTGCCTTCGCAGGTGGAGTGAACGCACCTCAAACAAGACGTGAATGCCATCCTCTTTTTGTATAAGCGGCACCATAACAGCATATCTTGAAAATTTATCACTTCCCAAAATGCTGGGTGCATGGCTTATTAATTTCGATTGAATAGATTCAAAGTTCATGATTCTCACCTCCAATGTAATAAGTCTATATATACAATACTATCACTTACTATTTAATTAATGCTTCTCTTATGATTTTTACAAGAAAAAACAACCCAATATTATATGATTGGATTGTTCAAAATAAATTATCCCTTATTTTTCCACCCACGAAAACATATAATCTGGGTCCTCCATTTCATTCACGGACTTAACCACTTTAAGCGGATGAAAGGTATCAATCATAACGGCTAGTTCAAGTGTTTCTTTTTTTCCAATGCTTGCTTCGGTCTTTCCAGGGTGTGGACCATGCGGAATACCACTTGGATGTAGCGTAATGGATTCAAATTGGACCCCTTTGCGACTCATGAAATTACCTTTGACATAATAAAGTAATTCGTCGCTATTTACATTACTATGATAGTAAGGAGCAGGTATGGCTTCTGGATGATAGTCAAACATTCTTGGCACAAATGAACATACCACAAAGTTATTCCCCTCAAAGGTTTGATGGACAGGCGGAGGCTGATGAATTCTACCAGTTATGGGTTCAAAATCCTCGACATTAAAAGCCCAAGGGTAGAGGTATCCATCCCAACCTACGACATCAAGCGGATGATGACCCACTAGATGAGAATGGAGCGATCCCCGCGATTTTGTTACGATCTCAAACTCTCCTTTTTGGTCATAGGTCTCTAGTGTTTCTGGACCACGAAAATCACGCTCACAAAAAGGACTGTGCTCGAGCATTTGTCCATATTCATTTCGATATCTTCTTGGCGTTGTAATCTGGCTAAACGATTCAATAAACAACAGTTTTGTTTTTTCCTTCTCATTTGGAATCACCCGATAAATGGTCCCAATTGGTATTAAAAGATAATCACCCGGTCGATAGGATACCGTTCCAAACATCGTTTCAAGCTTCCCTGACCCGTAGTGAACAAACAGCATTTCATCTCCATCACCATTGCGGTAATAGCTCTTCATTGGCTCATTAACTGAAGCCGTACCAATTAATAAATCTTGATTCCCTAAGATATATTCCCGCGCTGAAAGTGCGTCTCCTTTTTTTACAGTCTTGTTTGTCAAAAAAAGGCGGTGCTTTAACGATTTTTGTTCCTCATATTCTGGTAAATAGCTGCCAATCAACTCCGCTTTTAACACTTCTGTTGGCATGTAATGGTGATAAAGAATCGATTGTGTTCCGGAGAAACCGCGTGTACCCATTACTTGCTCACGATAGAGACTTCCATCGTCTTTTTTAAACATAGTATGGCGTTTATAGGGAATCCTTCCCATTTGTCGATAATACATGTTTTCACCTCGCTTCAATTATTTACAATCGAATTCTTTAACACACCAAGTTTATCAATCTCCAATTCAACCACATCACCCGATTGTAACCAGCGATGTACGTCCGTACCGAGTTCAAGGATACATCCTGTCCCAACTGTACCAGAACCGATAATCTCCCCTGGATAGAGCGTAACCCCCGCAGAAGCCCTCTCAAGCATTTCTCCGAACGAATAGTAGATATCCTTCATATTTCCTTCAGAAAGAAGGCCACCATTAACCCTTGCTTTCATGGTAATGTCAAAGCCTTTACCAGATCTCAAATTCTCCAACTCATCCTTGGTGAGTATATATGGTCCAATCGAAGTTGCAAAGTCCTTTCCTTTAGCAGGACCTAATCCTACCTTCATTTCCTGTCTCTGAAGATCCCTGGCGCTCCAATCATTTAAAATACAATAACCAAAGATATAGTCCTCTGCTTCTTCAGCTGAGATATTCCTGCATTGCTTTCCGATAACACAGGCAACCTCCAGCTCATAATCCAGCCAATTACAATTGATAGGCATAGAAATTTTGTCTTCAGGTCCTTTAATCGCCAGGTGATTGGAAAAATAAAATACGGGTATTTGGTACCACTCCGGAATCATATCCAAACCTCTGTTCTCCCTTGCAGATTTCACATGTTGCTCAAAAGCATAGAAATCCCGGAAGCTTTTTGGGGTTGGCAGCGGTGCTTTTAGCCTAACCTCATTTAATTGATAAACACCTTTTTCACCGGCTGAAGACTGTAAAAGACCCTTGGCGATTTTCATATTACTTTCACTCTGCTCAAGAAAGTCTATCATTTTCACCGGCAGATTACCGTTCGTAGCTTCGTTCATATCTACAACAAGGTCAGTCTCCAACAACAACCCTGACCTTACATTCCCATTATTTTTTTCAAAGGTTACGAATCTCATATAATCACCTAGTTTCTATTTCCTAATAATATCAAACGTTTTCCCTAATGGATTGGTAAAGGTATTACCTGCCATTCTGCCAATTGGCTGAAGCTTCGCTGTATCAATTCGCCCTTTCTGAAATAATTCATCCTCTACATGAATATTCAAAACCTTACCTATTACTAGACTCCCTGCACCAACCTTGTCACCAAAATCCAACACCTGATAGAGCTCGCACTCTAGATGAACCAGTGATTCCTTTATGCGCGGTACCTTTACCATACGACTAGGCTCTTTTGTTAACCCTGCTTCCTCCAGCTCATCGACCTCAGGAGCAAATTCAACCGCACAATCATTCATTTGCTTCGCCATGTTTTCGCTGACAATATTTATCACAAATTGCTTGGTTTTTTCAATATTTACGAGTGTATCTTTCTTTGACCCATCACTTCCCCTTCTCATCGGTGAAAAACAGATGAGCATGGGGTCAGCGCATATCGCGGTAAAGAAACTAAAGGGAGCAGCATTGGCGATTCCATTTTCATCTATGGTTGATACAAAGGCAATCGGCCGAGGAAGAATGGAGCCAATTAGTATCTTATAAGCATCACGCCATTCGAGTGTGTCTGGTGACACTTCCATACCTTTCACACCTCTTTCCTTATACTCTCTTTGAAAAAGGGAGAAACCTCTCCCTTTTTTCTTCCGGACGTGGACTTTTCCCCTTTAAAAATATCTCTAATCTATTATAGGTTTCCTCTTCGAGCCTGTTCTCTTTCGATAGATTCAAATAATGCCTTAAAGTTTCCTTCCCCAAAACCTCGTGCACCCTTACGCTGAATGATCTCCACGAATAATGTAGGTCTATCGACAATCGGCTTGGTGAAAATTTGCAGCAAGTAGCCCTCATCATCACGGTCGACTAAAATATTTAATTCACGAAGCTTTTCTATTTCTTCGTCAATTTTGCCGATTCGCTGTCCCAAATCCTCATAATACGTACTTGGTGTATTTAAGAACTCCACCCCATTTTTTTTCAAGGTGGCAACAGTTGAGACAATATCCTCCGTTAAAATAGCCAAGTGCTGTACACCAGGACCATTATAGAATTCTAAATATTCCTGAATTTGAGATTTGCGTTTCCCTTCTGCTGGCTCATTAATTGGGAACTTAATTCTGCCGCCATTATGCATGACCTTGGACATTAGCGCAGAATACTCAGTAGTAATATCTTTATCTGTGAAATGCTTCATTTCTACAAATCCCATTACCTTAGAATAATATTCAACCCATTCTTCCATACGCTCAACGTTTCCGACCACATGATCAATTCCAATCAAGCCAGCATCTTCAATTGGCAGATAGACGGAATATGGATCAAAATCTGGCATGAATACACCCTGATAATTCTTGCGTTCTACTAACGTATGGATGGTGTCTCCATATGTACCGAGAACGGCCTTTTTAATAGTCCCCTTTTCATCCTTTAGCTCAAATGGAGGTACAAGGGCAATAGCACCACGCTCTACAGCAGCGTTATATGCCTTATCGACATCATCTACTAAGAGGGCAACATCCTTTACACCGTCACCATGTTTTTTTACAAACTGAGCAACTCGAGTATCTTCTTTGTAGGAACCAGTGAGGACAAGACGAATATTTCTTTGTTGGAGAACAAAGGAAACGGTTTCACGATTTCCCGTTTCAAGGCCGGAGTAAGCGACCGGTTTAAATCCAAATGCGGTACAAAAAAAGTGGCAGGCTTGCTTTGCATTCCCCGTGTATATTTCGATATAGTCGACATCCTTAACAGGAAAAAAATCATTAACTAGTTCATCAGCTTTTAATCGTTTTTCTTTCATTTATATTCCTCCTATTATCTTTTAATTAATAATATTCAGAATATATATTAAGTGATACTAGCATGTCCAATCAAGAGCAGGCAGTAAAGCAATAACGCTTTTTAGTAGTAAAGATTCGTACAAATAAAAAAAGAAACAACCTATAAACAGGCTGTTTCTTAATAGATTTAGGATAAAACGGCACGGTCGCTGGCCATTTGTACGCCGCGAATTCTTTTAAACTCTTCTAATAATCCTTCAATCGTTAAGTTTTTCTTATTTACCGCATCCACTTCTAATATGATTTGACCTTTATCCATCATAATTAGACGGTTACCAAGATCAATGGCTTGCTGCATATTGTGAGTGACCATTAAGGTTGTTAGCTGATATTTCCCAACAATTTCTCGTGTAAGATTGGTTATTAATTCGGCTCTCGATGGGTCAAGGGCAGCAGTATGTTCATCTAGAAGTAAAATGGCGGGTTCTGTGAATGTTGCCATTAACAGCGATAATGCCTGCCGTTCTCCTCCTGACAACAATCCTACCTTTGCACTTAAACGGTTCTCTAAGCCAAGGTGCAGGGATTCAAGCACCTCCCGAAAGTAATCGCGCCTTTTTTTAGTGACTCCCCTTCTGAAGGTCCTCGTTTTATTTCGAGAGTAAGCCATTGCCAGGTTTTCTTCAATCGTCATACTAGGAGCCGTCCCTGCCATCGGGTCTTGGAAAACACGTCCGATCATTTTCGACCGTTTATATTCTGACATCGTGGTTACATTTTTGCCATCAATATGGATATCACCAACGTCAGGTACTAAAACCCCAGATATAATATTCATTAATGTCGATTTTCCGGCACCATTGCTGCCAATCACGGTCACGAAATCTCCGGGATTTAGAGTTAGATTCACGTGGTCAATCGCTATTTTTTCATCAGGTGTTCCTTCATTAAAAATCTTATGAATCTGATTTAAATGCAGCATGGTTCTCACCCTTTCGCTCAGCCGATGCTTTTATCATGTTCAGCCTTTCTTGTCTTCTCCGGGCTTTACGCTTTTTCTCTTTAGATTGTTCAATTATTTTTGGTGCAGTTAAGGCAATAATAACAATTAATGCTGTTATTACCTTCATATCACCAGGGTCTAGGAATTCTACCCTTAATGCTAGTGTAACAACAATACGGTAGATGATCGATCCTCCGATAACCGCAAGTGTTGCCCTTGCAATTGATTTAGTCCCAAACAAGGCTTCACCGATTATAACAGATGCTAAACCAATAACAATCATCCCAATTCCCATACCAACATCCGCAAAACCACCTTGCTGCGCGATTAAGGCACCTGAAAAGGCAACCAGTGCATTGGATAACCCAAGACCCAAGATGGTGAGAAGATTTGTATTGGCAGAGAAACTGCGAATCATCTGTTTATTGTTTCCAGTCGCTCTTACAGCAAGACCAATTTCCGTCTGTAAAAATAAATCCGTAAGCCATTTGATAACAAGGGTAACAATAATCATAAAAATTAAAATTCCCCATGTACCAGGAAGGCTGTCTCCAAGACCAACAGCCGTTAGTAAGCCATTGAAAAAAGAATCCACTCCTATATTTTCGAAAAATCCACCGATTTTCGTAAATGAAGTTTCCATATTTAATAAGGGGATATTTGATCTTCCCATTATTCTTAGATTAATAGAATAAAGGGCAATCATCATTAAAATACCTGACAGCAAGTTATTAATTTTCCCAAAGGTGTGAAGCAGCCCTGTCATACAACCTGCTGCAAATCCTGCAAATAGTGCCAATATGGTGGCCAAAAACGGGTTTACCCCACCAGCAATTAAGACTGCTGAAAGTGCTGCACCTGTTACAAAACTCCCATCTACCGTTAAATCCGGAAAATCCAGAATACGAAAGGAAAGATATACGCCCAGTGCCATAATCGCGTAGATGATACCTGCTTCAAATGATCCAAATATGGCTGTAAACATTGAGATCATCCTTTCTGTTAGTCTTTGTTCTTCATTCATTGAATCCTATACAGTTATGAAGGAGTCAACCATTTTAGCGGCTGACTCCTAGCAATACCTATTGTTATTCGCCTTCGTAAAATTCTCCAAGGTCTTTCCATTCATCTTTAACCTCAAGCCCCTGTGCTTCTGCAGCTTGTTTGTTAATGACAAGTGTTAAACTCTTTGGTAATTCTACTGGAATTTCTGAAGCCTTTTTATTTCCACTTAGGATTTCAGCAGCCATTAAACCAGATTGATAGCCAAGATCAAAATAATCGAAACCGCTCGCTGCCACTGCACCTTTTTTCATCGAATCTAGCTCGCCTACGAACAACGGAATTTTTTTGCTGTTTGCAACCGAAATAACAGACTCAAGAGCAGAGACTACCGTATTATCTGTAGGAATATAGATAGCATCAACACGACCTACTAAGGATTCAGCAGCCTGTTTCACTTCAGCAGATGTAGAAACAGATACTTCTACAAGCTTAGTACCCTTGCCTTCTGCTAATTCCTTCACCTCTTCCACTTGAACAACAGAGTTTTGTTCGCCAGAATTATAGATAACACCAATTTCCTTTGCTTTTACCTCTTCTGTTATAAAGTTAATTGTTTTCGCAGTACCATCCGGATGATTATCCGTTGTACCGGTAATATTTTCACCAGGCTGGTCAAGTGCCTTTACTAATCCAGAACCCACTGGATCTGTAACCGAAGTAAAGATGATTGGAATTTCCTTCGTTGCATTCAGTGCACTGGTTGCACTTGGCGTAGCATTTGCAAAAATAAGATCCACCTTATCCCCAACAAAATTATCAGCGATTGTTTTTACATTGTTCAGGTCCGCTTGTGCATTTTGTTCGTCATATTCAACTTTAATGCCTTTTTCCTCTAACGCCTTTTTAAATCCTTCTGTTGCTGCATCCAATGAAGGGTGGGCTGCAAACTGGGTGATACCAACTTTAAATACCTTATCCCCCTCTTTTTCCGTTCCTCCCGCTGATTCCTTACTGCCGCAGCCTGCAAGCATCATCATCCCTGCTAAAGCAAAGGACAATACTTTTACGCGCTTTTTCATTGTTACATCCCCCTGTTACCCATTTTTTAATTTTCCAAAAATTTATTATATTATAAAAGTTATTCTAGTATTTTTACGTACTAAAAGTCAATAGAATTACTTAAAATTATTTTTCCGCTTTAAAGCGACAAATTTCTCCACCACCTATCAGCAAGTCTTTTCTCGTCAAAAAACAGAAAAAGCCCTCGATTTCCACGAGAGCTTTTCTGTATCTACATTTATCTACGAATCTTGCGTTTGATCTAATAGTTTATCAATTTCTATTTTTTTTAGTTTCTTTGTGGTTTTCTCAGATGTTAGATTTGCCGTTGATTCTAGTAGTTTATCGATATCAATTATTATAGTTCCCATATCTAACCTCCATAGTTTTTTATTTACCAAATGATTCGTACGAAAAGGGACAATTGTGGGGGTTTTAAAAAAGATAACCAAAAAGAACTAGCCCAATTCTATTTGTTAGTATAGGTATGATAATATTCACTATTTATTCGTATTTTAAAATGTTATGTGAAATTAATCGTGAGATTGGGGGACGCTTGTTTAATTAATTTTGCAAGGGGATGTATATGTACCAATCGATTGCATGGCACACTAGGTATATGCTTCTTAAAACGAACCATCCTGTCGTCCAGATGAACAACTAGATGGTTGTTTTTTCAATTTTCGTACAAACTAATCCTAAATGGGAGGTGTATGTACAAAATAAAAATAAAAATCGTGGTAAGTTCTTCTATAACAAGAAAACACATTAACTCTTATTTAAAAAATGTTCCAAGCACAAAGTGGAACACTCTTTATTCTCATATTAATCTACAGATGATTTCTCCATTATTTTTTTATTATATTCTTTTAAGTCGTCTCTTACACTTTTATCCCAAAGTTTGACTCCTGAATTATAGGCTGCCCTGTTAATTAAATGACCAGAAATTGGGGAAGTCATAAAAAGGAAGATAATGCCTAAGATAAGCCTGGAATTAAAATGACCTTCAAGTGCATAAAAGTATAGAAAAGTTCCCAATAGAATAGACATTACCCCTAATGTAGCAGCTTTTGAGGCGGCGTGGTTTCTTGTATAAACATCTGGGAGCCTAATCACTCCAATAGTGGCAATAAGGCAAAGCAGGGATCCAACTAAGATAAAAAATCCAATGAGAAAATCAAAGATTACGTTCACGTTCGATAATAGCCCCCTTTTCCAAATACTTAGCAAACGCCACTGTACCGATAAAGGCAAGAATACCAAGCAAAAGAATGATTTCGAGAAAAGCATAGGATTGTAAAACGACTGAAATCAATGCTGTAATCGCAATCAGATTCACACCAATCGCATCTAATGCAATCACTCGGTCAGGTACACTAGGACCCTTTATGACCCGATAAATTAATCCAAGCATTGAAATGGAGCAGACTAACAACGCTAATCGAATAATGATTTCAAGCATTACCTGCTCACCTCCAAAATCGCTTTTTCAAAGGAATTCTTAATACTGTTAATTTCAGCCTCAACTTCCCCAATATTCATCGCATGAATAAAAAGCGTCTTATTATCCTCTGATACATCAATCACCAATGTACCTGGAGTTAAGGTAATTAAACTTGAGAGAAGAGTGATTTGCCAATCCTTCGTTAGTTCCGTGTCCATTGCAAAAATAGCTGGCCTCATATCTAATGTAGGTTTTAAAACAATTTTTACAATTGCTACATTTGACAAAATTAGTTCCTTAATAAAAATAAAGATCAGCTTTATAAAGGACCATAATCTAAATAAATAAAAACGGCTATGGAAGTAACGTCTAAGCACAAATATAACAAGGAGTCCAAAAATATAGCCTTTTACAAAACTAATGGGATCGTAGGAAACCTTAATAAACATCCATAAAAAGGCTAACACCACATTCAATAAAATTTGAAATGCCAAAACTTTTTCACTCCTTTAAGACTGCATTAATATAGATATTGGGATCTAATAAGGTCTCGGCTGCCTGAGAAATATACGGCAATATGGATTCAGAACCAATTCCGTAAAGCGCTGAAATCACTACCAACATAACAGGAGCAATAAGCAATCGTTTTACAGGTGCTTTTTCCTCTACACCGTAAGTGCGGTCCTTTCCCCAAAAACCGTTAATAAAGATTTTCATAACAGAAAAAAGAACGAGTAAACTGGACATCAAGATAATGAAAGCTCCTATAAAGCTCTCTCCCTCAAATCCGCCTTGCACAATTAGGAGCTTTCCAACAAATCCACTCAACGGCGGAATTCCTGCAAGAGCTAATGCAGCAATAAAGAATGTCCAGCCAAGACCTGGATAACGGTTAATAAGCCCGCTGATCTTTCTTAAATTACTTGTCCCAGTAATCGAAATGACCACCCCTATTAGCAGAAATAAAGCTGCTTTAATAATCATATCGTGAACCAAATAGTAAACAGCGCCTGAAATGGAAGCTGTGTTCATGACAGACACCCCATACAAGATAACTCCTACAGCTACGATGATATTATAAATAATGATGTTCTTCATATCCCAGTAAGCAATCGCACCAATAACACCGAAAACAATCGACAGAATCGCTAAAATGGAAAGTAGACCAAACGTATCCATATCATGATAAAAGAAAAGTGTATAGGTTCTTGTAATCGAATAAACTCCTACTTTAGTCAATAAAGCTCCGAAAAGAGCTAAAACAGGGGCAGGTGGTGCGTAATAGGATCCCGGCATCCAAAAGTAGAGTGGGAAAATCGCTCCTTTTAAACCAAAAACAATTAAGAACATGACAGCAATAACCGTTAAAATCCCTGGCATCCCATTTACGCTAATTTCATTAATTCGAGATGAAATATGAGCCATATTTAACGTACCAACGACAGAATATAAATAAGCAACTGCAATAACAAATAAGGCAGATGAAATGACATTCACAAGCAGATACTTAATCGATTCTCTTAGTTGTATCTTTGTTCCTCCAAGTACTAGCAAAACATAGGAAGACATAAGCATAACTTCAAAAAACACAAATAAGTTAAAGATATCTCCTGTTGTAAAAGCTCCATTTACTCCTACTATTAAAAAGTTAAAAACAGCATAGTAGTAATATTTTTCACGTTCATGTCCGATCGATTTAAAGGAGTATATTAAACAAAAAAACGCAACAATACTTGTCGTTAGCACTAATAGTGCAGAAAACATGTCAGATACTAACGTAATCCCAAATGGAGCATCCCAGCTACTAACATTTAGGGATTGGACCCCTTCCGTCCGTACCTTTTGGATAATGAACCAAGCAGCAATAATTGTACAGATTGAAGAAATCGTTGAAACAACCCGCTGAGCCGTGATTCTTTGATTTAGAAAAATTAAAATTGCCCCAGTAATTAAGGGGATTAATATAGGTAAAATGATTAAGTTAGTCATCTTTCTCTGTTCCCCTCATTTCTTCTATATTATCTGTCCCCAGCTCTTGATAAGCTCGATAAGCCAAGACTAAGAAAAAGGCTGTCACACCAAAGCTGATTACAATGGCGGTTAAAATTAATGCCTGTGGCAGTGGATCTGTATAGCTTTCTGCATTACCCCCTAAAATAGGAGCAGCTCCTCGTTTCAAACCACCCATCGTAAGAATAAGGAGATGAGCACCATGGCTTAATAGTCCAGTACCGACGATAATACGTAATAGACTTTTTGAAAGCATTAAATAGGTGGCGGTCATAAATAAAATTCCAATTACAAATGCCATTAAGATTTCCATTATTCATCCTCCCCTATCGTTTGAATAATGGTCATAGTCACTCCAACAACAACAAGGTAAACTCCTAAATCAAAAAGCGTTGCTGTATGAAGAGATACTTCACCAAGAATCGGTAATTGAACATCGCCAAATGCATGCGTTAAAAACGGAACATCAAAGAAGAGTGAACCCGCACTTGTTCCAATTGCAAATAGCAGCCCAATCCCCGTAAGAATTCGGTAGTTTACTGGCAAAATTTTCTCAACTGTTTTGATATCATAAGTAATTAATAGCAGAACAATTGCCCCGGCTGTCATTAGCCCTCCTATAAACCCTCCACCGGGATAATAATGGCCAGCTGTAAAAATATAGACTGAATACAGGACAATAAAGAAAAGAAGAACTTTTATGGCTGTTTCAAGTATGATATTGTTTGTTTTTCTCATCCTTCTTTCCTCCTGTTCAATCTTAATTTGATCATGCCAAAGATTCCTAAAGAAGCAATGGCCAATACTGTAATTTCAAAGAGCGTATCAAAGCCGCGAAAATCCACTAGAATAACGTTAACCATGTTTTTGCCCGCAGCCTCTTTATACGTATTCTCCACATAATACTGCGATATAGAATCAAATAGCTTACTGCTATGAGCTGAAAGTGCGATTAAGGTTACAACTGCACCTACTCCAATAGAGATGAGAGCATTCGTAAGTTTAAAGCTCATTCTGGTCTCAAACTTCCTTAATTTAGGTAAATGATAGAAGCACACCAAGAATAACGCGACAGAAATGGTTTCAATAACAAGCTGAGTTAAAGCTAAATCAGGTGCTCTAAATAGTACATAAAATAAAGAAACCGTATACCCAACAGCACCAAGTAGGATGATCGAAGTCATTCTTGATTTAGCAAAAAGAATGCAAATGGATCCCAAAACGACAAAAATGGCTAAGATGACTTCATACACTCCTATCGAGGATACATTGCTTGTATCGAACGTAATGGCATTCTTTCCAATTAGAGTGGTTGCAAGAATAAAAATAAAGAAGGCAAATACATAAACTAGATACGATCGAATGGATCCATTCATATAGGATTTTGTAAACGTATAGGAGCCTGATTGTACCCCTTCTATTAAGAAGTCATAAAATCGATTTAGAGCAAGCTTCTCTGGAATACTCTTATAGATTGGTTTCCATCTAGAAAGTGTTTGATAAAGAAATACTCCTAAAATAATTACCCCAAGTGTCATAAATAGTTCAATGTTAATTCCATGCCAGAAGGAAATGTGAACCTTAAATTCTTCCCCCGCACCTAGTAGACTTGGAAGAATCGAAGCCATAGCTGGCGAGATAAGACTGTCCGATAAAAGGTTTGGGAAAAAACCGAAAATGATCACAAGTGAAACTAATATAGCCGGTGAAATCAGTAATCCAATTGAAGCTTCATGTGGTATTTTTTCAAGTTTTTCTGGCTGATATTTACCGGTGAATGTTTTAAAAACAAGAATCATGCTATATACAAATGTAAAGATACTGGCAATCCAAGCAAACACTGGAAATAAAATCCCCCAGGTTTCCAGATTAAATATATCCATTTCGGTTACATGAACCATCGCTGTAAAGAACATCTCTTTACTTAAGAAGCCATTAAATGGAGGAAGTCCTGCCATTGAGAATGCACCAATAATTGATATAGTAAACGTGATCGGCATAAAATGGATTAATCCACCCAATTTACGAATATCCCTTGTTCCTGTTTCATGGTCGACGATTCCAGCTACCATGAACAAGCTTCCTTTAAAGGTTGCATGGTTGATTAAATGGAAAATAGCCGCTGTTACTGCAACCGTAAAGATGTTTTCATCCAAAAATTTATAATGATGTGCCGCCGCTCCGGCACCAAGCAATGACATGATAAGTCCTAATTGACTGACAGTAGAAAAGGCTAAAATCGCCTTTAAATCAGTTTGTTTCACCGCGAATACTGAACCCCATATCATGGTCAGTATTCCGACACCAGTTACTAGCCAGAACCAAAGATAATGTTCTCCGAACACCGGAGTAAAACGTGCCACCAAATAGATTCCTGCCTTCACCATCGTTGCCGAGTGTAAGTAAGCACTCACTGGCGTAGGAGCTTCCATGGCATCCGGAAGCCAAATATAAAATGGAAATTGGGCAGATTTTGTAAATGCACCAAGTAAAATACAAAGTAATGCAGGCACAAATAATGCGTGGTTAAAAATATCATTGGCTTGAGACATCAATTCTGTGAAACTAAAGGTTCCAGTCATAATATATAGAAGGATGAATCCTCCTAGCATGGCGAGTCCGCCAAATACCGTGATGAGCATTGATTTTTGTGCACCATAACGTGACTTATCTCGCTCGTACCAGTAACCAATCAATAGAAAGGATGAAAAGCTCGTTAGCTCCCAAAATGCATACATCACAATTAAGTTATCCGATAAGACAACTCCAAGCATGGCACCCATGAAGAGCAGTAAATATACATAAAAGTGATTGAGCTTTTCTTTATTCTTTGCTAAATAATAGATGGAATAAAGAACAACTAATGCCCCAATCCCGGTTATTAATAGGGAAAATAAAAGGCCAAGTCCATCAACTTTTACGGTAAAATTTATTCCTAAAGACGGGATCCAGTTAATAATTTTAATTAATGATTTCCCACTCATTGTTATCGGCAAGATAGAGAGAAAATAAACGAACAATAAAATAGGTAAAGGCAGCACAAACCACCCTGTATGAATTCGACGAAATATTTTGTAAAATAGCGGAATAAAAATAGAAACGATCAATGGTGCTAATATCGCCAAGTGTAGAGAAGACAAAACAAAACCTCCTTATTTCTGAGCTACCAACCCTTTTGGTTATCAGCTAATTTATAGTTTTTAAATTTAATTCTTACTATTATTCCACCTCTAGATTCATTTCATTTGTTTGCATTTTCGAAAATACAAAAAGAGCCTGTTACCAAAGGGCATAGTAATCCCTTGGTGACAGACTCCTCCAAAAAACAATTTAATTCAATTATCATCATTGTAATATATTTTAAACTATTATTCAAATCTTCATTAATCTCACTTTATTATTTTATTAAACACTTTCTATATAAAAATTGTATTATTGAAATTTGTGAACTTCGTCCAAGCTTCGGTTATTAATTCAGAATGGTGCTTTAGGCAATTAGCTAAAGCAATTTTTAAATAAAAAGTTGTATATTCAGTTAAACTATCTGTATGATAGTTACATTACGAAAAATTTTGGAGGCACATATGCTTACTTTTAATGAAAAATTAGCCATTATTGAATCATTTCCTGAACTAGAGCGAAAAGACGTCTCACTTAAACGTGTTAATTTCCAGCTGCCAAACAGCGCATCTGACAAAAAAAATGTGGTCTATCATCTTCATCCAAATGGAAACGGATTTGTTTATGCAGGGAACTTACATTCCTATCAAACAGATGACAAAGGAATGGTTAATATCCGTGACTTTTCTGCGGATGAATTAAAGAAATTGATTAAGGAGTCGATTGAATCTTTATTACCTGTAGAAAAGTCAATTGCAGAAGAAGCCATTATTGGTAATCAGGTTGAAGAACGCTGGGTCGACGAGGAAAAAAATCATCTTATCTTAATCAATGAAAATGATACGTGGAATATTTACTTTGGGTTAAACCTTGAAGAAAGCTTCGATACTTACGGTGAAGCCGAAGAGTTTTTAAGTGAGGAAGGATTTCACAGAGTTTAGTACATAAATTATTCAAGCTGTGCATAAAGCACAGCTTTTTTATTTAATCAAGCTCAGCCACTTTAGCTAGTTCTGTATCAATCCAGTCATCTAAACGGATAATGCTCTGTTTTGCCCGATCATATTCGATTGTTCGATAATGGTGCATTCCACCCTTTTCCTCGTCTTTCTCATCCGCCCATTTAACAATTTGCTGTAGAGGTGTGCGAACAATATCGTTTGATGGTAAAAAGGAATCCGTATGAAACAAAATCGCTAACGCAATCGTCTTTGCCTTTATAGGATTTTCACCAAGACGGATTAATAACTTGTGTGCTCTCTCCGCCCCCTTGATCGGGTGAATGTCATTTTGTTTATACAATTCATAATCCCATTTCCCATTTTTGTACCAGGTGTAATGCCCCATATCATGTAAAAGCCCCGCCTTTGCCGCAGTATCGGTATCCAGTTGATGTTCTTTGGCTAAATGAAAGGCATGATAGGCAACAGCAATTGCATGGGCTATTCCAGATCGATTCAAGTATTTTTGTGCAATATGATGTTCAAATATGTTAATTAACCTTACATCCCTCATATCAATCTCCTCCACACCATGCAACATGCATTTTTTTTACTATTCATTATATTATAAACATAATTCTAAAGCTACATGTTTATTCACTTAAACGAATAAAAAAAGAAGCTTTCATTAGCAATGAAAGCCCCTCTTTACTTTTATATTCACTAATTATTCATTTGCAGTTTCAGTATTATTTATACTCTCAGTTTCTGTCCCGGTTTCACTTGTACCTTCTGTACTATTTGTATTTTCAGTACCAGTTGTACCTTCGGTGTCTTTAACCTCTTTTTTACCTTTTGGAGCTAAGTATTCGAAGTCATTAGGATTAATAGGAGTATAACCCTCAGGTTGGTAGAATCGTAAAAGGTCTTTATAAACAATTTCATCTGACATTTGAAGCTCTGCAGCTGCTTTATCTGAAATTTCCTTACATGCGTCAGTACCTTCGAGTAATTCTCCTGTTTCGTTACTGTAGCATTTACCTTTTACCTGAACAATTTCAGGTGAGACGAAATCACCATTTCTAAATAAAGCCCAATTCCGGTGGTCCGGTGATAATAAATCAGAACCAAGCTCCATATAGTCTTTCGTATCAATTCCTAATAAGTGAAGGATTGTTGATCGAACGTCTGCCTGACCACCATATTTCTGCTGAATTCCACCCTTTACTCCTGGTACATGAATAAATAAAGGAACACGTTGCAAGCCAGCGTTCAAAGTCGGAGTGATTTCCTCAACACCGAGTACTTTCGCCATTGCCTCGTTGTGATTTTCAGAAATACCGTAATGATCCCCGTACATCACAATCACTGTATTATCGTATAATCCTGAGGACTTTAGATCATTAAAGAACTGTTCAATGGCTTCATCCATATAGTGCGCTGCTTGAAAATACTGGTCGACCACTTTATCCCCAGTATCGCCAGCAGGAAACTCTGTATCCTCTGGGTCCATTTCAAACGGAAAATGGTTAGAAAGGGTTAAAAACTTCGTATAGAACGGCTGTGGTAAGCTCTCAAGCAATGGCATTGATTCAGTAAAGAATGGCTTATCCTTTAAACCGTAATTCTTTGTATTTTCATCTGTCATATTGTAATATTCCGCGTCAAAAAACTGATCATATCCTAACGCTTTGTACATAACGTTGCGGTTCCAGAACGTTTTATAGTTTCCATGGAACGAAGCGGAATAATAACCATTACCTTTTAGAATGGCTGGCATTGCATGGTAGGTATTTTGCGCTTTATTGACGAAAACAGCTCCTTGAGCCATTGGGTATAATCCATTTTCCATCAAGAATTCTGCGTCAGAGGTCTTACCTTGACCGGTTTGATGAAAGAAGTTTTCAAAGTAAAAAGCTTCATTCCCATGTACTAAGGAATTTAAGAATGGAGTTACTTCCTGTCCGTCCGGCATCTTATAATCGATTGCAAAGCTTTGAAGTGATTCCATCGCAACATAGATTACGTTCATTCCTTTTGCTTTACCAAAATACTCAGGATTAGGTGCTGCGAAATTCGCTTTACGGTAGTTCTCAACATCCGTAATATCACTGCTATCCGCAAGTGCTCGTTGACCTGATGATTTAATATTTTGAATAACGTCATAAATGGTAAAGTTATAGGCACCTAAATATTTGACTAAGTAATTTCTGTCAAATGAACGGCTTAAAAGCTGTGGACGATCCTTTTCTGCTAATCCAAGATTAAATAAGAATACAGTGACAGCAAACAACATGACCACTTTAAATGACTTTTTATTCTCCACTGTCGTCTTCTTAAATACGGTAAGGGACAGGGCAATTAAAATAAAGAAATCCAAGAAATATAAGAAATCAAATGGAGACATTAATGAAAGAGCACTATCTCCAAGCTGTCCCGCATTTGTTTTCGTCGACATTAATACCGGAACCGTAATAAAATCGCTAAAGAATCTGTAATATGCAATATTGGCGTACAATAAGAACGACAAAATAAAATTCGTGATAATAATTACTAATTTCATACGCTTTTTAAATAGTAATGCTAAACCAAAAAAGAAAAGCGCTGAACTTAATGGATTAATAAACAAAAGGAATTTTTGTAGGTTATTATCAATTCCTAGTGTAAATTCTATTTGATAAGCAGCATATGTTTTTAGCCAGAATAAAACAACGGCAATAGCAAAGAAAGCAATCGATCCATTATTTTTTATTTTAGGTAGTCTAATCTTTTTCATTTCTAATTCTCCTCTCACTTACCAATAAACTTCGGTAAACGAACCTCAATTACTATATCACATTTCTAAAAAAATAAAAACAAAACCTTTTCCATTAATAACCAATTTTTTGTCAATTTTCACTATATTTAGCTGGTAAACTAACATTCTCGTAAGCTTGGTCAATTTCATCGGAAAGCTCAAAATTAATTTCTCAATGCTCTCGGATGATTAGAACTTCTTTATATAAGACGATGGGAAGCTCATTAAGTTTCATTTTTTTTTATGAGGAATCTTTTTCTAAGTAATCATAAACCTGAAATATAGGGTGTGCAATATGATTTTAGTCTTATCTTTTACAGAATATAAAACAAGCTCCCCTTTTAGAACTATTTATAGAAGAGAGTAGTTTCAAAACTAATGAATGAAAACCCACTTGATGGAAAAAATAAAATGACAATTTTATGAGGAGTGAAAAAAATGAATGTGAATCGTGTAAAGCAAATTCTATCGACTACTGCAGATATTGAAGTCAAATATAATGGAGCTTCCGTATGGATTGATCAATTAAATGAAGATGGAAGAACTGCAACTGTTCATTTGAGAGGCCCTCTTGAAGAACGAACGATCGTTGAAATTGGGGAACTTATTGAAGAGTAAAAATACCTCCACCTTTTCTCATAAAGGTGGAGGTATTTTTATGGGGCAGGGAAATTTCCGCCTAAATCATGTCTTCGTTTTCCTTATCTATGTCACTTGGCTGAGGTTCAATCTGTTGATCCAAACCTTTACTTAGGACCTCTCTTGTATTCGTTCCTACGTCTACTGTGGTATTAGACTTAGGAAGCTGGCTTAATTCCTTTCCTCTTGGCATTGTCTTCACCCCTTATAGTTAAAGTGTTCAAGGTGAAGTAAATTTAATCAAAAAATATTACTTTGTTTTACGTAAACCTTTAATGGCGTTGTTTGCTAGGAGTTGGATGGTCATATCGTCCATTGGCGGGTTGTGAAGGCCTGCTCTTACATCTCGATAGTATCGCTGCAAAGGATTTTTCAATGATAAACTTCTTGCCCCTACTAATCTCATTGCCAAATCCACTACTGTGATTGCATTATTTGTAACTGTTAATTTGGCAGCTCCAAGGATTGGTCCCATTACTCCTCTGCCCTGATCATCAGAATCATCCCATTGTTTTGCAACAGAATGTAAAAAATACTCTGACTCCATCAGCTTCAATTCCATTTCTCCAATTTTTTGTCGAACGTTTGGTAAATCAATGATCGTACCTTCGACACTATTTGGAGAATATTCTAAAGCAAATTCAATCGCATATTTCTTTGCAGCTTTTGCAATTCCAAGATAACAAGCTGGTATATGAAGAAGCCAGCCACTCGCTTTTTTCCCCTCAATCCCAATTTGTTCAACAAAGTATTCTTTAGGTACGGATACATTTTGCATGATTAAATCATGACTTCCTGTCCCTCTTAAGGCAATACTATCCCACGTTTCTTCTATAGCCAAACCTTTTGAGTTTCTAGGGATTAGGAAGTTCCCTACTTGATTACTTTCAGTTAGTGATGCACTAACAATAAAATAATCTAAAACGGGAGCCATGGTGGTAAATGTTTTTCTACCATTTATAATCCAATTATCTCCTTCTTTATATGCGGTTGTTTCAGGTCTTCCACCGCGGGTTGGGCTTCCTGTTCGTGGCTCTGTTGCTGCACTATTAATTAATGAACCATTTTTAACGTCTTCACAGATTTTTTTAAAAATAGTATCATTCCATGAATTTTTTTCTGAGAGGTTTTTGATAATTCCCATATGCCAGCCAATGGATAGCGCAGTTGCACCATCCCCCTCAGCAATTATTTCTTGTAAACGAAGTAAGTCATATAAAGCAATTTCTTTTCCCCCATACTTCTTGGGAACAGTTAACGAGGTATAACCGGTATCTTTTAAATTTTGAATATTTTCAAATGGAAAACTTCCCTCAATATCAACCTGATGTGCTCTTGATAAAAATTTTTGTGAAAGCTTGTTCATTAAATCAAACTGTTCTTCCAATGAGTCTTTTTCTAGAAAATTCATAAGTATTCCTCCTATCCTATTGATAGTTTAGGACCAAATATAATTATTTAGATTTCTTATTTAATTAATGATTGAATTTAATATGATAATACACGAATAAGGAGCTATTTTCCATTTTAACAAGAAATATTACTATATTAGTAGTTTTGTGTCATAACTCACTGTTAATTATAGAAAATTGTTCTATAATACACTAAGAAAAATTTACCGATATGTTGCATTTGCACCAAAAAATTTTCGATTGTATAGCTGTTTTATGGCAATACTACTCTTAGTGGAAATGAAGGGGGATCGGAATGTCTCAAGCTGCAAAACAATTATATCTTCAAACAACAAGCCTTGTTGCTGGTTTTATGGTCTGGGTGCTTATTTCATCACTCATGCCTTACATTCAAGCAGATATAAAGCTATCATCAACTCAAATTTCTTGGGCTACGGCTGTACCTGTCATCCTTGGATCTTTATTAAGAGTTCCAATTGGTTATTGGACAAATCGGTTTGGTGCTAGAACATTATTTTCGATTAGCTTTATTATTTTATTGTTACCAATAGGAATATTAAGTATCGCTAACTCCTTACTTATGTTAATCTTGGCCGGATTATTGCTCGGTATTGGGGGAGCAGTTTTTTCTATTGGTGTAACCTCGCTGCCTAAATATTACCCAAAAGAAAAACATGGATTTATTAATGGAATTTATGGTGCCGGTAATATTGGTACTGCCATTACTTCTTTCGCTGCCCCAGTCTTAGCAAATACATTTGGATGGCGAACGACCGTTCAAATATTCCTTATTGTGGTCTTAGTATTTGCCATCTTAAATTTCTTCATCGGTGACAAAAAGGAAAGAAAAATTAATAATTCATTATCTAATCAGATTAATGAAGTTTATAAAAATCAAAAGTTATGGTTTTTAAGTTTATTTTATTTCATCACCTTTGGTTCGTTTGTTGCCTTCACCATTTATTTACCTTCTTTCCTCGTTAACCATTTTGATTTAGAGAAGGTGGATGCGGGTTTTCGGACTGCAGGATTTATTGCATTAGCGACAGTATTTCGGCCAATTGGAGGATGGCTAGGAGATAAGTTTAATCCCTTTCTTATACTAGTAGGTGTATTTTCTGGACTTACCTTCGCAGGGTTTCTTTTGTCTTTTACACCGTCTCTTCCTATTTATTCTTTTGGCTGTTTATTTGTAGCCATATGTGCTGGGACGGGTAACGGGACGATTTTTAAATTGGTTCCATTATATTTTACGAAGCAGGCTGGGATAGTAAATGGAATTGTCTCTGCCATGGGAGGACTTGGAGGCTTTTTCCCGCCAATCATTTTGACCATCCTCTTTAATTGGACTGGGCATTATGCCATAGGCTTCATGGCGTTATCGGAGTTTTCACTAGCAAGTACCATATTAGTCGTCTGGCTCTATTATCAGGAAAAGCTGGAAATTTCCGCAAAAATTGTCCAACATGCTACTGATGGAATAACCGTTACCGATAAAAATGGCATCATTCAAAGTGTGAATCCTGCTTTTACAAAAATTACTGGATACACAATGGATGAAGTGATCGGAAAAACACCAAGTGTACTTCAATCTGGGGAACACGATAATGCATTTTATAAGAAGATGTGGGATAGTTTGTTAACAGCGGGCTACTGGGAAGGATTTATTTGGAACAAACGAAAAAACCAAGAAACCTATCGGGAATGGTTAACGATTACAGCCATTCGCGATGACAGTGGGGATATAAAAAATTATGTTGCCCTGTTTCATGAAGTCGATGAGGAAAAGAAATCTTAACTTTAAGACCTTCTTCGGAGGGTCTATTTTTTTCCAAAGAAGTGCATATTTAGCGTAAGTTATTACAACTTTTTGTCTTTTACCCCAAGTTCACAGTTCCTTCACTATTTTTGTGACGTACGTCACAAATATCATGTTACTATCTGTTTTATAGTGAAAACATAAAGAACATCCACTGAAAAAAAATGAAAGTGGATTTAGGGGAGAGATAAAAATGGCACGAATTAATTATTGGAATCCTGAGGATGAAAAGTTTTGGAATGCAGAAGGGAAAAAACACGCTAAGCGTAATCTATGGATTTCGGTTCCATCCTTAATGCTAGCATTTATTGTTTGGCAGATTTGGTCTGTGGTTGCAGTAAGACTCAATGATATTGGCTTTACGTTTACAGATGAACAATTATTTACTTTAGCAGCGATCCCAGGTCTTGTCGGTGCAACCCTTCGATTTGTTTATACCTTTGCTGTCGGTTCATTAGGAGGGAAAAACTGGACAGTCATTTCAACAGCTGTTTTAGCGATTCCTGCAATTGGAATTGGGATTGCTGTTCAAAACCCTGACACACCATTTTCGATTATGTTATTGTTAGCAGCACTTTGCGGTCTTGGTGGAGGTAACTTTTCTTCCTCATCAGCAAATATTAGCTTCTTCTTTCCGAAAAAAGAAAAAGGAACAGCTTTAGGTATTAACGGCGGTTTAGGTAACATGGGAGTCTCGGTCGTACAATTTGTTACACCATTAATCGTTACAACTGGGGCTTTTGCTTTTGCAGGTAAGGGTCAAGTATTAGCAAATGGGCAACAAGTATGGTTACAAAATGCAGCATTCATCTGGGTAATCCCGATCGTGATTATGACATTACTTGCCTACTTCAAAATGGATAACGTACCAGGTGCTAAACAATCTGTAGCAGATCAATTTGTTATCGTTAAACGTAAACACACATGGATTATGACAGCACTTTATGTGGCAACATTCGGTTCATTCATTGGCTATTCAGCGGCATTCCCACTTTTATTAAAATCACAGTTTCCTGAATACATCTCACTTGCCTTCCTTGGTGCTCTAGTAGCAGCAGCTGCAAGACCGGTTGGCGGCTGGTTGGGAGACAAATTTGGCGGTGCGAGAGTTACGGCATATGTAATTGTCGCAATGACGATTGGAGCTTTAGGCGTTATTTACTTCTTAAATCTTAAACAGTTTGCTGGTTTCTTAGCTTCATTCTTAGTTCTTTTCCTAGCGTCAGGTATTGGTTCAGGGTCAACCTTCCAAATGATTCCAACCATTTTTATTCCAAAAGAAGCTGCACCAGTTATTGGTTTCTCAGCAGCATTTGCAGCCTATGGTTCCTTCCTGATTCCTAAGCTTTTTGGATGGTCTGTTGAAACATCTGGTTCATACGTAACAGCATTCTATATCTTTATTGGCTTCTACGTCATTGCCTTTGCACTTAACTATTTCTACTACCAAAGAAAAACAACGGAGGATAAACAAATGGTAAAACAAGCCGGATAATACCCGGCTTGTTTTTTATATAACTTTTGGCTGAGTTATATACAAATCAATTTGCTTAAGCAATCCTATAATTTTTTTTATACCTAAATAAACAGAAAACCCGCCTTAGAAAAGGCAGGTTAGTTTAATATTTTTACTTCTACTTGTTGTTTTCCCCAGTTAATGGCGTCCTGTTTTTCAGGAATAAATACATCAATTCGATTTCCTTTAATCGCACCGCCTGTATCTGCAGCAACCGCATAGCCATAACCTTCGACATAAACTTCTGTTCCTAGAGGAATCACAGATGGGTCAACTGAAATCACTTTTTTATCAGGGTTATCTTTTAAATTAACTCCTGTTGCCGTAATCCCTGAACATCCTTCACAAGAAGCTGTGTATGCAGTCGCAGTAACGGTAATTTCCTTTGTTGCTTCTACACTAGCTGCTGTGGCGTTTTCCACTACAGGTTCTTCAATAGCTGGTTCAGCAGCTTCAACAGCTTGACCTTCATTTGACAGTTCAGGTTTTTCGGCTAAAATCATTTCATTATCTGCAAGTATTTCAGATTCTACTTCTTTACTTTCGCTGTCGTTGACAATGATTAATTCTTCACCTGGATGAATGATATTAGTGTTTAAGTCGTTCCACTCTTTTATATCTTCAATTGATACATCATTAGTAATCGCGATATCCGATAATGTATCATTTGGTTTTACCGTGTAGTTTTCTTCCTTTGGAACAACTTGTTCCACTTTAGGTTGCTCCATTGTTATATCTAATGGTTTTATAACTTTCTCTTTTTCAGTCGAAATGTTATTCTTCTTTTTTGGATCCTCATTTTTATCAACAATCTCCGCTGCCAATACATTAGCACCTACAGTTACAGAAAGAGCAGCAACTGCAATGAATGTTTTAAATTTATTCATTATGTGTGTACCTCCTGTTTTCTCTCGAAGCTAACTAGTGTCCATCTTATCATGGAAAGTTCGAAAACAAAGAACAGGGAGATGTTATTTGGTTTACACCTTTATTAAGTATATTACGATAGTATTTCTAATTAATTTACTATTCTGAAACCATATCAAAAATGCACGGAATAATCATTCCGCGCCATTTTTTTATATCCGAGAAATAGAAACCGCACAAGCTTTATATTCTGCTGTCCCAGAAATCGGATCATATTCATTTAGTGTTAAAACATTCGTTGGTGTTTCACTCCAATGGAAACTCATGAACACAAGTCCAGGTACGACTTGATCCGTAATTTTTGCTTTTACTTTTAACTCGCCTCTACGAGATCGAACTTGAACCACTTCACCGTCGCTAATTCCTAAGACAAGCGCATCGTCTGGATGAATATCAACTGTTTCCTCTGTCTGCTTGACTTTGACGCCTGCTGCATAGTAGCGTGTTTGTGAATGTGTGTTATAGGACTCATAACGTCTTCCAGTAGTTAACGTAAATGGATATTCCTGATCAGGAAGCTCTAATGGCGGTGTGAAATCAACTGGTACAAATGGTGACTTTTTAACGTCAGACTCTTGATTGTGAAATCTCTCATGCATAATAAATGTTCCTGGATGGTCCTCATCTGGACATGGATAATGAATACTGTATTCTTTCTCAAGTCTTTCATAAGAAATACCACCATACATCTCCCATGCAAGTTTTCTAACTTCATTCCAAATTTCCTCACTGCTGGAATAGTTCATTGGATATCCCATTATAGTTGAAAGCTCGCATAAAATGACCCAATCTTCTTTTACATTCAGACCAGGGTCAACTGCTTTGCGGACTCTTTGGATTCTTCTATCTGTATTGGTATAGGTTCCATCAACCTCTCCCCAAGAACATGCCGGAAGAACAACATCTGCCATTTTTGCCGTTTCTGTTAAGAAAATATCCTGCACGATTAACAAATCAAGCTTTTTCATTAGCTCTTTCGTATGGTTCATATGAACATCCGCGAGCAATGGATTTTCCCCTATGATATACAGCGCTTTCAACTCACCATTTTCGAGTCGGTCAAAGGTTCTCGTTTGTGTATCACCAACTTGAGGATTTAGCGTAACATTCCATTCTTTCTCATAACGTGCACGGTACTGATCATTGACTAAACTCATCGCTCCTGCCAATTGGTTTGGCAGACATCCCATATCTCCTGCACCCTGGACATTGTTTTGCCCACGTAATGGCATAATTCCTGTACCCTGCTTGCCGATATTACCTGTCAATAAAGCAAGATTGGCAATATCAAAGACATTATTAACACCACAATGGTGTTCTGTAATCCCAAGTGTATAGGCAATCATTGAACCACTTGAACTCGCATATTCTCTTGCTGTAGTTACAATATCCTCTGCATTCAAACCAGTAATGGAAGAAGCATATTCAGGTGTGTACATCTCTACGTGCTTTTTTAACAACTCAAAATCTATTGTAAATTGTTTTATAAACTCTTCATTATATAGGTTTTCTTCAATAATAACCCGAAGAAAGGCATTAATCAGCGCGATATCTGTACCGACGTTGATTTGCAAATGCCGGTGAGCAAATTTAACCATATCGATCTTTCTTGGATCAATGACGATTACCTTAAGACCATTTTTAATCGCTTTTTTAATACGGTTTGCAATAATAGGATGTGCCTCTGTTGTGTTCGACCCCATAAGCAGCAAGACTTCTGCTCTGTCAAAATCCTCTAATGTGTTTGTTGGGAAACCGCTTCCAAATACAGTTGCCAGACCGGCAACGCTTGGTGCGTGTCACGTACGGTTACATCCGTCTATGTTATTACTGCCAATAACGGTCCTCATAAATTTTTGAGTGACGTAATTGGATTCGTTTGTTGTTCTAGCACATGCAAACATCGAAATTGAATTTGGTCCCCAAGTATCTCTAATTCCAGCTAATTTTTCTGAAATATATTGATAGGCTTCCTCCCACGATGTTTCCACTAACTTTCCTGCTTTTCGAATGAGCGGATTCATTAGTCTATTGTTCGAATGAACATATTCATAGGCAAACGCGCCTTTCACACAGGTTTGCCCCTTGTTAACAGGTGCATCCTTGTCACCACGAATTTTCATAATTCGATTATCTTTGACTTCAAGCACTAAGCCGCAGCCTGTACCGCAATAACCACAAATTGTTTTAACAAAATTTGCTTCTCCCACAATTTCCCCTCCCAATTCAAACATTTATTACTTATATAAACATATTAATCTATTTAACGTAAAAGTAGCTTTGTTTTTTTTAAAATAATTGTCTATTTTTTGAAAATTACAATAAAAAAAACGGAAGAGAGTATCTTCCGTTTTTATCATGCCGGTTTTGCAGGTAATAGGATATTAAAGGTAGTTCCTTTATTTGGCTCACTTTCAACAAATACTTTTCCATGATGATTTTCAATAATTTTAAAGCTGACCATTAATCCTAATCCGTTCCCATTTTTCTTCGTTGTATAGAATGGTTCACCGAGCTGTTTTAACTTTTCTTTTGGAATTCCAACACCTGTATCCTGGATGGATATCTGGACATTATTATCATGAATCATCGTCTTAACATATAATTCCCCGCCATTTGGCATTGCTTCAATTCCATTTTTAATAAAATTTAAAAATACTTGTTTTAAGCGGTTTTCGTCACACTCAATTTGGATAATTTCATTAGGACAATCTAATGAAAGTTTCACATGCTTCTTTCTCGCTTCAAATTCAAGGAGTGATACCACGTTTTTTATTACTGGAACCACATTCTTTTCTTCTAATTCCACCATTTTAGGTTTTGCCAATACCATGAAATCCTCAACAATCGTATTGACTCGTTCAATTTCATCGAGAATAATATTGATAAATTCTAAGCGCTCAGGGTCCTGCTCATCTAATGTAAGGAACTCTGCATATCCTTTCATGGATGTTAGCGGATTTCTAATTTCGTGTGCCACTCCAGCAGCCAATTGACCAACTGCGGCAAGCTTATCCTGGCGATGGAGTACGTCTTCAGTTTTCTTACGCTCTGTAATATCATTGCGAATCGCTACATATTGATATGGCTTCCCATTTTCATTCAGGAATGGCACAATGGTCGTATCCACCCAATAGTAGGTTCCATCCTTCGCCTTATTTCTAATTTCACCTTTCCAAACCTTTCCTTCTCCAATCGTTTTCCATAGATCTTTGAAGAACAGCTTGGAGTGATGACCCGAATTTAAAATGCTATGATCTTTTCCAATAATCTCTTCACGACTGTATTTTGAAATCTCACATAATTTATCATTTACACTTGTAATAATCCCTCTCGCGTCTGTAAAGGCAACAATCGCGGATTGGTCAAGTGCAAAGCGAATATCTGTATTGTCTTTTATTGATTCTTTTAAATGTTCTTCTGCTCTTTTTCGGTCTGAAATATCTGTACGAATGGCAACATATTGATATGGCTTTCCTTTTTCATTTAAAAAAGGAACGATGGTGGTATCTACCCAATAACGTGATCCATCTTTTGCACGGTTACAAATTTCCCCCTTCCAAACTCCTCCCTGACCAATCGTCTGCCAGAGATCCTTGAAAAATCCTTTTGAATGGTAGCCAGAATTTAATATCCGGTGATCCTCACCAAGTAATTCCTCACGACTGTATTTCGAAATTTCACAGAACTTTTCGTTTACACTCGTAATCTTCCCCTTTTCATCGGTAATCGCAATGATGGAGGATTGGTCGAGCGCAAATGTAATATCCCGTGTTTCTTTTATCGATTCTAAAAGAGCCTTCTCAGCATTCTTTCGATTGGTTATATCAGAACGAATGGCAATATATTGGATAGGCTTCCCTTTTTTGTCTAAGAAAGGGACAATCGTTGTATCCACCCAATAATTCGAGCCATCTTTTGCTTTATTTCTAATTTCTCCCCGCCATTTTTTCCCGGATTGAATGGTTGACCACAATTCCTGAAAAAACTCTTTTGAATGATATCCTGAATTTAACAGGCGATGGTTCTTTCCGATAATTTCTTCCTTACTATACTTAGAGATTTCTTCAAACTTTTCATTTACAAAAACAATCGTCCCTGCTGGGTCGGTGATGGCTACAATGGTTGATGCGTCTAAAGCAGCTTTAATGTCCTTTAAGTTCGTATCTGATTCAGCAAGCTGCTTGCTGATTAAGGTACTTGAGGCGATTAACCCGCTGATTATTAAAACTGTCACAAATAATACTAAATATATTAAAAATGTATCTTCATTAATTAATCCATTTACTGTATTATTGCTAGAAATAATCGTTGAAGCTCTTTTTAAAAGAAAATGCCCTTCTGCAATGGCAACTGATATAATCAAGGCGCTAATTGGTTTTAACCAAGTCTGACTACCTTTTGAGTAGGTTTTTGAAGAAAAAAGTATCCATAAAGAAAATAAAAAAGACCCGAATATTAGTAGTCCCGAAAACACATAAAGCGGAACATTAAATTCGATCGTTAGGTTCATTGCATAAATACTTATTATATGAATAGCAAAAACAGCAGTTGTTAAGAATAAACTCCCAATAAACAAATGAAAAGAACGAATTTCTTTCCCAAATAAAGGAATGAAGGCCATCCCTGAAAAGGCAATCCCTATAAAGATAGACAAAATCGTCAGGGGTATTTGGTAACTAGAAAAACGGTTAATATCAGCTGCAATTAACCCAACAAAATTCATTACCCATATCCCAACTCCCATTGATAAAGAGCCGCCAAGATATAATAGTCTTTTATTCTTCTTTGAATTTTTTATTAACGTAAACATATCTAAACCTGTATATGAAGCCATGATGGTTAGTCCTATGGCAATAACTATTAAAAATGGATGAAAATCGCCAGATACTGTATCCATTTACACTCCCCCTTTTGACCTAATCTCTCTTTCTACTCTGATTGTAATGTAAACAATTGCAGTAGGGAAGTGTTTTTGTTCACAATTTTGTCGAAATTATATTATTTTAACCAAATAATTCTATTACATCATACATAATATGGACCCTTACTGCACAAAATTTAAATACAGGATAAATGTATCAATTTTTTAAAAAATTAAATTATTTATCAAAAAGGACTACACAAATTTGTTTTTTTTGATTATACTGTACTACAACAGGTTGATAATAAATAAACTGTATTAAAAAAGGAGGAGATTTTTAATGTTAATGAATCCAGTTGAATTTTTCCGCACTTTGCCAAAAAAGGAATGTCCAGAATGTGGGCAACATGTGGAAGAACAAGCAGAAAGCTACTTAATGGAATGTGACCGCTGTTTAGCAAAAAGAGAAGAATAGAAAACACATTTTTTTAATTAAACTGTACTACAACAAATTGATAGTTAATAAACTGTATTGAAAAAGAGGGGGTTTTTTTAATGTTAATTAGTCCAGTTGAATTTTTCCGTACTTTACAAAAAAAGGAATGTCCAGAATGTGGGCAGCACATGGAAGAACAAGCAGAAAGCTACTTAATGGAATGCGATCGCTGTTTAGCTAATAAAGACGAATAGAACATAACTTACCATGCTCCCCAGACTGGGGAGTTTTTTTGTATGAGAAAATTAAGGAAGGAATAAACCCAATTCAGTAAGCAAAAGCTTAGAAAAGGAGGTGTTTGTGATGGCAGAGAAAACTACTTCATCTAATAAGAAGCAAACATCCATTCAAGGAGGAATATATCCTTCACAAAAGTATGTTCCAGGTGATTCAGTTGACGAACATAAGGATTTTGAGGATGCAACCATTATGTTAGCTGGTGATGAAATTCGCCAACAAAATGAAAATCTATAAAAGAGGATGGTAAATGGATATGGATATGGTCGATATTGCGAGTGCTAAGCCAGGAGACGAAGTGTTTGTGATCTATCGTAATCCACATGTACCAACTGTTGCCAATATAAGAGCTGCAGAAATTGTCACCCATCCAAAGGATCCAAATGCTATAGCATTATTTTTAAATGAAACCTTTCATGTCATTGAAGACGATGACGCTTTCTTTCCTACTTCTGAATCTGCACAAAGAGCATTCGAGGGTCATTTCTTTGATTTTGGAGAAGAATAAAGACTGTCATTCATTTTGACAGTCTTTTTAAATACTTTCATTATTATATTTTTGGAAGCTCTCTTATTTCTGTAGCCATTTCATTTCCACACATTGGGCAAAGCAAATCGTCTGTTACAAAATCCTTTCTCATCCAGCCAATACATGCATTGTCCATACAAGAATAGATTTCAGTTTCAAGCATAATGACTTCAATTTCTTCATCCTTAGCCCTTTTACCATAAAAAATGGGAACCGCCTCCTTTTTTTATAGTATGTACCAAAAATGTCCTTTTCATTGCTAAAAAACAATCTTTCCCAAAAACATAATAAGGAAGGAATAATCTAAATGAAAACTGAAGGAAAAAAATTAACTGTAGTCGGAACGGATATCGAAGAAGTAAAGAGATTAAATAGCAAGTCTGGCTTAAGTTATAACCAAGTAAAACAGCTGCTTGCTGAAAAATACACTAATAAAAGACAGCCTTCCGAATAGGAAGGCTTTTTCATTATATATCGGTATGATCTATGATTATTTCACCATCATGCCTTTTGAAAAGTATTTTACTTTTCTTCCGGTTTTCTTTGGTTTGAAAAATGATATTAAAATCATAATCATCAGGATAAAGTTCTTTAGCTGCGATATAGAGCTTTATTCTTTTGTGATTAACGGATATTTTTTCATCTTTGATTTGCACAATATAGTTTCCTTGCTGATCAGGACCGCTATAAACAATTCCGAACTCATTCGTTGGTGAAATCTTCACATTGTCCCCTTGACTAAATGGAGTTATTTTCAAATCAGGGATAACAGATTTTTTTCTATTTTTATATTTATTTACAATCACTTGTTTTTCTAATTCCTTCTGTTTCCAGATATCTGTTTCCTTATTCTCATAGTTTTGGATTTCTTTATACGTTACTTGATGTGCTCTCTCAATAATCTTCGGATGAATTCCTAGTTTTAAAGCAATCGCAAAGGCCTGACTCTCTCCTCCTCTACCTATATGAAGGCGATAGGTCGGGCTGAGTGTTTCAATATCAAATTCCATTGAACCATTAATAAATCCCGGATGTTCTTCTGCAAACTCTTTTATTTCACTATAGTGGGTCGTGGCTAAAAGCATCGCTCCTTTGTTAAACAGCTGCTCTAATATCGCAGTTGCAAGACCCATTCCTTCTCCCGGATCTGTTCCTGAACCAAGCTCATCGAGAAGAACTAAAGTCTGGTCATTGGTATCCTTAAGGATTTCAATGATATTCACAATCCGCGAGCTAAACGTACTTAAATTCTCAGTAATACTTTGACCATCACCAATATCTACTAGGATACGTTGAAATATACCAAGATTACTTTCTTTAGAAGCCGGGATATGGAGACCGCACTGTACCATGAGTGTCAACAAGCCTACTGTTTTAATACTTACTGTTTTTCCACCTGTATTTGGACCAGTTATCACAAGTGCATTTTGCCCCTCCTTCATCTCTACTGATAACGGAACGGCCTTATCACCTAGGAGCGGGTGCTTTGCTTGTATTAACTTAATTTCCTGCTCGTCATTAACCCTAACTTTTACACCATTAATAGACCTGCTATATTTCGCCTTTGCAAACAAAAAGTCATAATGGACCATAGTTTCGATCGCTAACACAATTTGCTGCTCTTTCTCCTCTACTAATCCTGTTAAGTAAGACAAGACCTTTTGGACTTCGACATCTTCATCTGCTTGCAGCCACGATAATTGTTCTTGATAAAGTGCAATTTCTTCTGGTTCAATAAATAATGTTGAACCTGAAGCTGAGGTATCTAAAACAGCCCCTTTAATTTTATTTCGATATTCCTTCTTAATAGGAATAACATATCTGCCATCTCTCTGGCTGACAACGTTCTCTTGTAAATACGTTTTATATTTGTTAGAACGAATAAGCTGTATGGTTTTTTCTTTTAGCCGCTCCTCATGAATGGCGATCTGTTTTCTAATTTTTAGTAACTCTTTTGTAGCATAATCATCTACCCTTCCATTCCGAATACAACGAATAATTTCACTAGCAAGCTCGGGCAATTCCTCGATTACTTCCACATATGAGCTTACTCTTGGTGCATAGTATTCTTTATCCTTCATGAACCGGCGCATCTTCCCACAACAATCTAAGAATTCATGTAGCTTGGATAATTGATCAGGACGTAGTGCGGTCCCCTTATTTAATTTTGATAAGATTTGCTCCATTCCTCCTAGGCCATGGACTGGTACACTTGAGCTCTTCTTGAGTATTTCAACTGCTTCAGAAACTTCATCAAGCCATGCTTCAATTTGTTTCAAATGTGTAGATGGAACTTGATTATAGATTTTTTCTTTACCTTCACTTGTTAAAGCAAATTCTGCTATTTTCTCTTTAATTTTATCTACTTCCAAAACCTTAAATGTATGTGTATTCAATGTTTTTCCCTCCAAAATAAAATAAAAATAGCCGCAATGAACAATGTCATTGCGGCTACACTAAATAAAACGAGTATTTACCCGTTTTTATATACAAAATTTTAATCCATAAAAAAACTGTCTACTCAGAATGTACACAGCATCATAGAGAAAAAATGTATGCTTGGTATGCCCATTGTTCTTAACTTCATTCCAACAACGCACTCAAATAGACCTTCGTTCAAGCTAAAATTGAACAAGGCATAATGGAATGAAAATATCCAATTGATTGGATTAGTTAAGAACGACACCTAACATACAACATACTCCCTTATTTAGAAAATATTGATTCTTTTAAAGAATACAACAATCAGAATCAATTGTCAAAATGATTCATCTCTTTCACAACTATTTTTATTGTATGCAAAAAGTCAAAAATGTTTAACAATATCGACCTTAATTTGACTATTTCTTTACTTGTTTAGCACTTATTATTAGAGTAGGTCAAATAATTAGAACAGGTGGGAGATATGACTATTGACACTCAAACAGAGAACCTTCTTACCAATGAATTGATAGAACTTTTACAGTCTGCCGGAAGAATTATAGAAATAAACAAAGGATCGTTTCTGTTTCAAGAAGGTCAGCCTGCCTCTGAAATGTTCCTTATACTTTCCGGAAGAATACAAATATCAAAAATGAACGCAGAAGGTCAAGAGTTATATTTACGGCTATGCTCTGAACATGACATCGTTGGAGAGTTAACCCTATTTACCGAAGATCCACGATATATTTTCAATGCCAGAGTAATGGAAGACGGTCATGTAGCAGGTATTCAATTAGACTTCCTAGAAAAAGCATTATTTCAAAACAGTAATCTAGGATATCAGTTTATAAAATGGATGAATGATCATATTAGAAGGACGATGACTAAATTCAGAGATTTAGTGCTATATGGAAAAAAAGGTGCTCTCTATTCTACATTAATTCGACTTTCAAACAGCTATGGTTTGCATAAAGAGGACGGAATTCATCTCACAGTACCTATCACTACACAGGATTTAGCACATTTCTGCGGAACAGCCAGGGAAATCGTCAGTCGAATGCTAACTGAGTTGAAAAAGAAGCAGATTATTTCTATGGACCATAAAAAAATCATCATTCATAATCTCGATTATCTTAAGAGTGAAAATGATTGCGAAAACTGTTCAATTTCCCATTGTACGATTGACTAAATGGTTCATTGCAAGTATGAAGCTATTTTGTTCACGAAATATCCACATCTTTTTACAAAAAACTCCTTTATCTTTATGGTAGGAGGGAGAAAAAATGAAAAAAATTTATCTAATATGTAGTTTGGCAGTGTTCCTATTGATTACAGCTGGAATCTCTTATTTTCTTATTCGAGATGTAAGTGCAAAAGTACCAGCAAATATCACCTTAATGAACCAAAACGGTGAAACATACAATTTTGGGGAAGATAAAAAACTGAAACTTGTCGAATTTATTTATACTAATTGTCCAGATATTTGTCCTACCACTACTCAAAAGATGGTGCAATTACAGGGTGATTTAGAAAAAAATAATGTTTTCGGTAAAGAAATTGAGTTCGTTACGATTACCATTGACCCTTATCGAGACACACCTGAAGTGATACAAAAATATATGAACGCTTTCGAAATTCCTAATTCCGACAATTGGATTTTCCTAACTGGTGATCAGGAAAATATCAAAACAGACCAGAAAAAGATTAGGGAAGTTGCAGATTCACTACAGTTTCAATATAAAGACCCAGGTAATGGTCAATTTGTTCATTCTTCCTTCACCTATTTAATCGATGAAAATAATAAATACATTTCCAAGTTCCCAATGGGAGAGGATTTTGATAAGCAAGAGGTCTATGAAGAGATTATGGATGAAATTGAATAGAATAAAGGCTGTGTTAAAGTGCATTATTAATTTTTCTCACCCCTGTTGATTGGAGTGGAAGGCACGAGACTTCAGCGGGATCAAAAGGTCTTCGGGAGACCACACAGGCGCAAAGCGCCGAGGAGGCTTCCCGATCGCCCGCGGAAAGCGAAGTGCCTGGAACGGAAATAAACAGGCAAGATAACGCAACTAACATAAAAAAAGCGGTTAGTCCTTGGGATTAATCGCTTTTTAATACCTATTTAATTCACGGATGAAGGATACTTGTTTATTTGCTGTAGAGATAATAGGTAGTTGGACTTAGGTTTTGTTAAACTAGCTTTTATTCCTGCCTGTTTTAACTTATTAACGAGTTCAGTAAGCTGCTTTTTCGACATACTTCTCACCTACTTTATTCCTTCAATACTTGTTTACCCAATTCTACAACAAAAATATGAATAAAGTGTGAAAACTACGAAAAAAAATTAGAAAAATTTTCTGCAATATTTTTTATTTTTTCCTATTAAAATGTCTCATTCAACAAAGAATTCGCTCTTCATCCTTTTTAATGGTATAATTAGTAGATATTTTGCTGTTGGAGGATATTATAGATGATAACTGTAAGTAACGTAAGTTTAAGATATGGTGACCGGAAGTTATTCGAAGATGTAAACATTAAATTTACACCCGGAAATTGCTATGGTCTAATCGGTGCAAACGGCGCTGGAAAATCAACATTTTTAAAAATACTATCCGGAGAAATTGAATCTCAAACCGGGACTGTTCAACTTGGTCCAAATGAACGGATGGCTGTATTAAAACAGAACCACTTTGAATACGAGGAACAGGAAGTATTAAAGACTGTAATTATGGGTCACGCTAGACTTTATCAAGTTATGCAAGAAAAAGACGCCATTTATATGAAGGAAAACTTCACGGATGAAGATGGAATGAAAGCTGCTGAGCTTGAAGGTGAATTTGCTGAATTAAATGGATGGGAAGCAGAACCAGAAGCTGCTATTCTTTTAAAGGGTCTTGGAATCGGCGAAGACTTACATGATAAGAAAATGGCTGAACTAACAGGTTCAGAAAAAGTAAAGGTTCTTCTTGCGCAGGCACTTTTTGGCAGACCAGACGTATTACTTCTGGATGAGCCGACGAACCACTTAGATATTAAGGCCATTCAATGGTTAGAAGAGTTCTTAATAAACTTTGAAAATACAGTCATTGTCGTATCCCATGACCGTCATTTCTTAAATAAAGTTTGTACCCATATTGCTGATTTAGATTTTGGAAAAATTCAAGTTTATGTGGGTAACTATGATTTCTGGTATGAATCAAGTCAATTAGCTTCAAGACTGACTTCAGATGCAAACAAAAAGAAAGAAGAGAAAATAAAAGAGCTTCAAGCCTTTATTGCTCGTTTTAGTGCAAATGCCTCAAAGTCAAAACAGGCAACCTCTCGTAAAAAGTTATTAGATAAAATTACTCTTGATGACATTCGACCATCCTCCCGCCGCTATCCATTCGTTGGTTTTACACCGGAGCGTGAAATTGGTAATGATTTATTAATGGTTGAAGGTTTAACAAAAACGATTGATGGCGTAAAAGTTCTAAATAATGTAAGCTTTTTTATGAACAAAAGTGATAAAATTGCTCTTGTTGGACCGAATGAGGTTGCGAAAACAACCCTTTTCAAAATACTAATGGGTGAAATGGAAGCTGACAGTGGGACCTTCAAATGGGGTATTACCACTTCTCAAGCCTATTTCCCTAAGGATAACTCCGAGTATTTTGAAAACAGTGAGTTAACGCTCGTTGATTGGCTTCGTCAGTTTTCACCTAAAGATGAAAGCGAAAGCTTTTTGCGAGGATTTTTAGGCAGAATGCTGTTTTCTGGTGAAGAAGTGCTTAAGAAAGCCAGTGTCCTTTCCGGAGGAGAAAAAGTTCGTTGTATGCTTTCGAAAATGATGCTAAACGGAGCTAACGTTTTACTTCTTGATGAGCCTACAAACCATCTCGATTTGGAATCCATTACAGCATTAAACAATGGTTTGATAAACTTTAAAGGGTCTCTTATCTTTTCCTCACATGACCATCAATTTATCCAAACCATTGCTAACCGGATTTTCGAATTAACTCCAAATGGTTTAGTTGATAAGCAAATGACCTACGATGAATATCTTGAAAACAGTGAAATTCAAAAGCAAGTTGCAGAGATGTATAATAATTAAAAGTAAAGCGGGCACATCACAGGTGCCCGCTTTTTCTTTATTAGTCTTTCTTTTGCTTCCTGCGTGAAGAAGAAGCTTCTCTAGTACCTGTTTCTTTTGTTGTGGTACCTTGGCCTTCTACTTGTGGTGAAGCCAGGCCAATGGTGGATGGATCCTTTTTACGCTTTCCCATGGTTACACCTCCTCTTTTAGTTTTTGAAGATTATCGTGACTTATACAGAATAATTAACTGAAACTTTGGCATGATATTCTACAGGAGGAGGTGTTTTGTATGGCGAAAATTGGAGTAGAAGAATCCCTAACAGATATTCAACAGGCATTAAGGGAAAAAGGGCATGATGTGGTTCAACTAAGGCAGGAATCTGACGCACAGAATTGCGATTGCTGTGTTGTTACTGGTTTAGATTCTAATGTAATGGGAATGCAGGATACCTTTACAAAAGGCTCGGTTATTGAAGCACATGGGATGAGCGCAGATGAAGTGTGCCAACAGATTGAAAGCAGACTCCAGTAAGCTGGACATTCGTTCTATCAATGGTGTTCATCTCCTTCCTCATGCTCTTACTTTCGAATATCATACAAAAAAAGCCATGAAGAGGATTTCTCTCCATGGCTTTTTGCAGCTTATCTTTTCACCAATCTTTTTCTTACCCCAAGAAAAAGTCCAGCAAATGCAAATACGATAATTCCATACAAGATATTTATACTGCTCCGTTCACTAGATAGTAGCTTTTCCTCTTTTACCTTTATGGGTTTTGGTTCTTTTACCTCAAGTTGAATGGATTGTGAGACTTGACCGTCGGTTACTACTTCAAGAATTCCTTGATCAGTAATGCTTTCTTTAGAACCATTAACGTGTTCTGTGATGACAATATCATTTTTAGGGTAATATTCTTTCTGATTAATCGTAAATAGCTCGTTCTGTTTAATCACACTATGTTTAAAGCTAGTAAACCCATATTCAATCAGCTTTTCAGTGTCCTTATACGAATCCTTGCTACTATCTGCTTTTAGAACAATCGCAGTCAACTTTATTTTTTCATTTTCTGCCGTTGTTGCTAATGTATGTTTTGATTCATTTACAAAACCTGTTTTTCCGCCTGTAATGCCTTCAACAGGAATTTCACCTTTTAAAAGGCGATGATGTGTGAGTAGAATCGTTTCCCACGATTCACCACTCCATCCAAGTTCTTTTGTTCCAAAAATCTCTGTGAAAACGGGATTCTTTTTTGCATAATTCGTTATTAACGCTAAATCTATAGCGGTTGTATAATGATTTTCATTAAATAATCCATTGGGATTGGTAAAATGTGTATCCCTCACACCAATCTTCTCAGCTAAATACTTATTTATATTCTCAGCAAACTGTTCAACCGATCCATCTAAATGTTCAGCAATTGCTACTGCAGCGTCATTACCTGAGTTAATTAGCATTCCTTGGATCAACTTTATTAAAGGTACCTTTTCCCCCGCTACTAAATAAACTCTAGTCCCCTCTTCCTTTTCGGCCCTAGCACTTACTGTGACAACATCCTCTACATTCCCATTTTCAATGGCATAAATGGCTGTGGCAATTTTCGTCAAACTAGCTGGGTATAATCTTTCATCACCATTTTTATTAAATAAAATGGCACCAGTTTCTGAATCTACTAGTACTGCAGCTTCACTTTTTATCTCTAATGGCTGGTTCTCTGCTGCGTATGTGTTTACTTGGCTTGATAAGATGAGCATCAAGATAATAAAAAATGAAACAATCTTTGACAATTTACAACATCCTTACTTATTGTTTATCATCTGATTTTATCAAATTATTATTGTATGTAAATATTTATAGAAAAATTGTTATTCAAAGGAAAAGATTTTGCGTAATTTTGAAATAATCGCAATAAAACGGCTTTAATTGTTATCAAGCCGTTTTATTACATTCTTCGTTTAGAAATCAATAACATTATTTGTGCCATGGTTAAGGGTAATGAAAACTTTGATTTTCTTCTGTAGCCTAAATACTTCGACTCCCATTTGTTTGTATATTTCTCTTTGAATCTTCTTAACCCCTGGAATTGATATAGCTGGTTTCCATGAAGAAAAATTTGTGCTGCTATTTTTTCGCTTAAGAAGGAAAATTTCGATAGACCTACATTCGCTAATGGTGCCATCCCCATATTAAATCTACTATAGCCCGCTACCTTTGCCCAGTCCACTAACTGTAAAAGCAAATAATCCATTGTCCCTTTAGGTGAATTCTTCCTAAATCTCATCAAATCAACAGAAATCGTCGTGTGATCATCGTACACAGGCATGATACTCGTGAATCCAAGAATTTGACCCTCACTATTTTTCACTACAGCAATAGGAGCTTTATTCAAATAATCTGTATCAAAATAACCAAGTGAAAAGCCTTGCTCTCTCCGGCCGAGCAGCCATTCGTCCGAAATTACCCTTAATTCATCGAATAGTGTCGTTGAAAAAGGGGGCTCTATCACTTCAAATTGATAGTTTTCTTTTGAAAATTTGTTTTGTAAGGCACGCAGCTCCTTCATCCTAGTACTTGTAAGAGAGAACTCCTCTAACTCCACAAAGGCTTCCTCGCCTAATTTAAAAAAGGTATACCCATTTCCATGGAGATATGGAAGCAAATCATCACTTACTTGATAAAAAACAGGTGTATATCCATATCTATCAGATACATCTTGAAACTCCTCGATGGCATTTGATAATTGGCTTCTATCCCCAATTGGATCCCCAAGAATCACTAGTTTATCTGCATACTGTTGAAAGGAAATTAAGACGTTTTTCTTACTATTCCAGTAAATATATTTATCATGGAGCAGAATTAAATGGGACAAAACCTTCCCATGATAGGTGTTTAAATGTTCTAGTATCTCCCTTTCATGCTCAATAGAAGTTTCAAACTTCCATTTCTTAGGCTTACTTATTACGTATCCGACATATAAAATGAGTAATGCAATGACCAGCCCAATCATTGCACTGCTAAACAAATCCTGTGAATCTTCAATAACATATGGCAATAATTGCGATGGGATGGTTATTTTTGCGGTAGGTAAATTAGAGTAGCCAATCACTAGATACATTGAAATGATGACCGTAGTAATCACGATATCTAAAGTGGTTTTTCCCCAAGTTAGAACATAGCTTTCCCGATAAAATTGTCCCTTTGCCATTCTAAGTAATAATGCGACCGTAATAAGAAAAATAGCTTCTTCATAATCTATTCCTTTAAAAATCGAAAACAATGCCGCAAGAATTAGTACAAGCATGGTTAGCTCATAGGTTCTTTTCACGCTGTATTCAATCCCTCGTGATAGTCCTAGTAAAAGAAAGCCTGCAGCGACAGAGAGCTGATGGGAAATGTTAATGATCGGGAAAGACAGAATTTCCTGAGCGATTCTAAGTCTATCCATTATTCCAGGGACACTTGCGGATAAAAGTAATATTAAACCAGAGAGAAAGACGAGAATGGTTACGGTGACATGACTAACATTTTGGATGATGGCAGTGGGAATATTGCTCCATGATTGGTTCCATTTTTCCCAATAAAGCTTAAAAAACAGAATCGTACTAAGTATAAATGGGAGCAAATAATAGCCTATCCGATAGAACAGCAGGACAACAAGAACCTTTTCCTCCGGAACGTGTAAGTACTGCATTCCCCAAATAAAAACCAAATCGAATGATCCAAGACCACCAGGGATCATACTAATAATACCGGCACATGTAGCCACTACATAAACAGGAAAAAGCTGTTCAAAGGTAACAGGTATATTCATAATCCATGATAAAAACCAAATACCACAAAAGACAGCGGTCCACTCTAATACCGAAATGAAGAAAAGTTTTATTCCTCCTTCATAGGTTATTAACGACTGCTTGTCCCTTCTATTTTTAAATATATATATTCCGATAAATAAGGGTAAATATAAAGACACACCTAAAACGGCAAAATAAAGCCATTTCGTTTGTACAAAAATGGGATGATTCGTGAATCCAACAGCTACTATTAATGCAAGTAAAGACATTCCTGTCAAATAAAAAAAAGAAACAGCCGCAATTCCACCTACTAGCCTGCGTTTATCATCTTCCAATTTATGATAGAAGTAGGTTCTTAACATGCCCCCTATTAAACCACCAAAACCAAATAAGTTAGAGTAGGTATTCACGATCAATGCTTGTTCTAATACTTCTTTTATCCTTGCCTTTAAACCAAGAATCTTCATTAACATTACATCATAAAGAAGCATTGGTAGAACCGCAGCAAGCAAGACCATAAACATAAGGAGTAAAGTACCTAATCGTAGTTGAGCAATTTCAGTTTGAAGTAACCCAAGGTCTAAATGCCTGATAAACTTTTTTAATTCAAGTACGGCAAAAATTAATAATAGTAAGGGTAAGAGAAATTTTACTACCGTAAATAATTTTCCTTTTTTCATACCTATAGATTACCACCTATACTTTTAATACTGTTTTTACTATAAACGTTTTAACTGGAAAAACAAAGAAATTACCACGTCTCTAAAGTATATGTACGAATTTTTAAAAAAAATTATAAAAAAGAGACAAGTTTCCCTCCCTTATCTGCATAAACATGAAATAGGACAAATTATAGGGGGGTTATTATGAAGTTTTTAGTTTTAAAGAAAGATACACTTGTTTTTATTTTAGTGAGTGCATTCTTACTGGTTATCATTTCTGCTTGGTTTTTGCTAAAAGCCGGGGACACTGCTGTATTCAATCAAACAGCGACCGAAGATGTAAGAGAAATTCATATGGTCACAGTAGAGTACAAAACCACAATGAAAGATGGAAAAAAGATTGAAGTATACCGTTGGGATCCAGGTACAATTAATGTTGACGCTGGTGAAAAGGTAAACCTATACATTAATGGTATTAATGGGGAAGAACACCCATTCTATATTGAAGGGACAGACATCAAAGGCACTGTTAAAAAAGGGGAAGAAACAATGGTTCCACTACAAATTGATAAAGAGGGTACTTATCGTTTAATTTGTGAAGTGCATGGAGACAGAGATCATAATGGTCCAATGATTGCCGATATTATCGTCGATTAAAAGCAGGAGATTATTCTCCTGTTTTTTTCATTTTAAATAGATATCTGTTTCATAGGTTTTCACTATTGATATGTTGATATCATTGTTTTTTTCTTATATAACAGTTTATCAATTTACCCAAATAATTATAGTACAGATTTAACTTATTTTAAATTTCGTTCATAAAAAGTTCAAAATACACTCCAAAAAACCCCTTAAAAACAAGACTTCACAATATCTTAACAATATTTGTGACTTCATTCACAAAAAACCTGTTACACTTTAGTTAAGCATTAACAGAACAACTGTTATATTAAATTTTCAAATAAACTTAAGAGGTGAATAATAATGGAACAATGGAAAGATTTTAATAAAGGTACTTGGGCAAAAGAAGTGAACGTACGCGACTTTATCTTAAAAAACTATAATCATTATGAAGGTGACGACAGCTTCTTAGCAGGTGCAACTGACGCAACAAACAAGCTTTGGGAACAAGTAATGGAATTAACAAAACAGGAACGTGAAAAAGGCGGTGTCCTTGATATGGATACTGAAACCATATCTACCATCACTTCACACACTCCTGGTTACTTAAATGAAGAACTCGAAAAAGTGGTTGGCGTTCAAACTGACAAGCCTTTTAATCGTTCTATGCAGCCTTTCGGAGGAATTCGGATGGCAAAAGCAGCATTAGAATCTTATGGTTACGAATTAAATCCAGAAATTGAAAGATTCTTTACAGAGTTCCGTAAAACTCACAACCAGGGGGTTTTCGATGCTTATACTGACGAAATGACACTTGCCCGTAAAGTAGCTATTATTACAGGACTTCCCGATGCCTACGGACGTGGCCGCATTATTGGTGATTATCGCCGTGTAGCACTATATGGTGTAGATTTCTTAATCAAAGATAAACAAAAAGATCAAAAGAATACAAGTAAAGTAATGACAGAAGACAATATGCGTCTTCGTGAAGAGATTGCAGAACAAATACGTGCTTTGAAAGAGTTAAAAGAAATGGCCAGCAGTCACGGCTTTGATATTTCCGGGCCGGCAACAAATGCTGTAGAAGCATTCCAATGGTTATATTTTGGTTACTTAGCGGCTATTAAAGAGCAAAACGGAGCTGCAATGAGTCTTGGACGTGTATCTACTTTCTTAGATATTTATGTAGAAAGAGACCTATTAAACGGCACTTTAACCGAAGTAGAAGCACAGGAATTAGTGGATCATTTTGTTATGAAGCTACGTTTAGTGAAATTTGCCCGTACACCTGATTATAATGACTTATTTAGCGGTGACCCAACTTGGGTAACAGAGTCTATTGGCGGTATGGCGTCAGATGGCCGTTCACTAGTAACAAAGAACTCATTCCGTTTCCTTCACACTTTAGATAACTTAGGACCAGCTCCAGAACCAAACTTAACTGTACTATGGTCACCACAGCTGCCTGAGAACTTTAAAAAATATTGTGCAAAAATGTCAATTAAAACTAGCTCTATCCAATATGAAAACGACGATCTCATGCGTCCTGAGTATGGCGATGATTACGGAATTGCTTGCTGTGTTTCCGCAATGGAAATTGGCAAACAAATGCAGTTCTTCGGTGCTCGTGCAAACCTAGCAAAAGCTCTCCTCTACTCAATTAATGGCGGTGTAGACGAAAAATTAAAAATTCAAGTTGGTCCACAATATCAGCCAATTACTTCTGAAGTATTAAATTATGAAGAAGTTATGCAAAAGTTTGATCAAATGATGGAATGGCTAGCAGGTCTATATATCAACACCTTGAATGTTATTCACTATATGCATGATAAGTACAGCTATGAAAGAATAGAAATGGCATTACATGACTCTCAAATCTTACGTACCATGGCAACAGGTATTGCTGGATTAAGCGTCGTAGCTGACTCATTAAGTGCCATTAAATATGGTGAAGTGAAAGTAATTCGTGATGAAAACGGTCTTGCCGTTGATTTCGAAATAACCGGCGACTTCCCTAAATACGGAAATAACGATGATCGTGTTGATAGCATTGCAGTTGAAATCGTTGAAACATTTATGAAAAAGCTACGCAAACACCAAACCTACCGTAGCTCCGTTCATACCATGTCAATCTTGACGATTACTTCAAACGTCGTTTATGGTAAGAAGACTGGTAATACGCCTGATGGCCGTCGTGCCGGCGAACCTTTCGCACCAGGTGCAAACCCAATGCACGGTCGGGATACAAAAGGTACACTAGCTTCTCTATCTTCCGTTGCTAAACTGCCATACAGCTCAGCAATGGATGGAATTTCAAATACTTTCTCTATCGTTCCTAAAGCATTAGGAAAAGAGGAAGAAAGTCAAGTTCGTAACTTAGTTTCAATCTTAGACGGTTATGCAATAAAATCTGGTCACCATCTGAATGTTAACGTATTTAATAAAGAAACATTAATTGATGCGATGGAACACCCAGAATTATATCCACAATTAACCATTCGTGTTTCTGGGTATGCGGTTAACTTCATCAAATTAACAAAAGAACAGCAGTTAGACGTTATTAACCGTACTTTCCACGAATCATTGTAAAATAGTCTACTGGGGCTCCTTATTAGGAGCTCCTGCTTTTAAAAAAAGGGGGATCATCAACATGAACGGAAATATTCATTCTATTGAAACATTAGGAACAGTCGACGGACCTGGTATACGCTATGTTGTATTTACTCAAGGCTGCCTATTGCGCTGCCAGTTTTGCCATAACGCTGATACATGGGAAATCGGCAGCGGCAAACAAATGACTGTTTCCGAAATCATGGATGATCTCATGTCCTACCTTCCCTTCATACAATCATCTGGTGGTGGTATCACTGTCAGCGGCGGTGAACCTCTCCTACAAGTACCGTTTCTTACTGAATTGTTTAAGGAATGTAAAAAGAAAGGGATTCATACGACAATTGATTCATCTGGTGGCTGTTTCTCACACTCTAAACTGTTTATTGATCAGCTTGAAGAGTTATTACAATATACAGACCTGATTTTACTGGATTTAAAGCATATTAACCGCAAGAAACATATTCAATTAACCGGTATGGCAAATGACCATATTCTTGAATTTGCTAAGTTTTTATCTGACCGTAAAGTACCGGTTTGGGTGCGCCATGTTCTCGTTCCTACTGTTTCAGATGACCCTGAGGATCTTCAAAAGCTTGGGGAATTTATTGGTACTCTAGAAAATGTGCAAAAAATTGAAATACTTCCGTATCATAAGCTTGGTGTTTATAAATGGGAAGCTCTTGGATTAGAATATCCATTACAGCATGTTGAACCACCGACTGAAGAAAAAGCACAATCCGCTTTTGAAATGATTACAGCACACTGGGAAAAACGGTAACTGAAAGTAGAATGCTGCTCTAACGTTGAGCAGCATTTTTTGATTATTTGATTAAATTGATTCTTAACCCATTCTCCTTTATACTCAATTCAGGTATCAGTTAAAAGCGAGGTGATTATTTTTGTACGAATTGCTCATTGATTTTACAGAGTCAAATGCGTTAGAAACACTATATTTAAGTCTATACTTCGGTGTCATTATCAAATTACTTTGGGCATGGAATGTGGAATATTGCTTTATGGGCTCCATAAGCGAACCTGCACATACAAAAATCAATCACCCATTGTTTTTTTATAAGAAGAAATGCTCTCTAAACAGAAATATTATTCTAATCCGAATTATTAAATATTTTCGTAGGAAAGAATCTTCACAGGATGATACAGACGAACCTATTTCCTCCTCCCTATTTCAACTAAAAACAACTTAAACAATTTTAGGAGGAAATATGAAAAACAAAACTTCATTACCGATCGTACTACTTTTAGCATTAACCACTATCTTACTCTCAGCATGTTCAGCAGCAGATGGAAAAGGAGATGGATTTTTCCATACGTATTTTGTTGAACCATTTATTGTATCGATACACTTTTTAGCTGAGTTATTTAATGGAAACTATGGATTATCTATTATTCTTATTACCTTTATCATTAGACTGTTATTAATGCCTTTAATGCTTAAGCAATATAAAAATCAAATGGCCATGAAAGAGAAAATGGATGTCATGAAGCCAGAAATGGAAGATATCCAAAAGAGATTAAAGGAAGAAAAGGATCCAAAAAAGAAACAAGAGCTTCAGCAGGAAATGATGGGCCTTTATAAGAAGCATGGGGTAAATCCATTAAATATGGGATGTTTACCTATACTGATACAAATGCCGATACTAACAGGCTTTTATTATGCTATTCGTGGTTCAGAAGAGATTGCCACTCACCGTTTCTTATGGTTTAGTCTAGGTCACCCTGATATCATCATTACAATCATTGCGGGTGTGATTTATTATTTCCAATTTAAAGTTTCACAATCTAGTATGCCAGTTCAGCAGCAACAGCAAATGAAATTCATGGGACTCTTGTCCCCAATTATGATTGTCATGTTTTCCATTAGTGCACCTGCTGCACTGCCGCTATATTGGGCAGTCGGCGGTACGTTTTTAATTTTGCAAACATGGTTAAGCAGAAAGCTCTATCGTCGTACTAAAAAGACAGAAGTCAAAGTAAGTACGAATTAATAGGTAATGAAAGAAGCATTGGTGCACAATGCTTCTTTTTTATGGCATAGACTTTTAAAAAAATGGAATCCTAACGATGAATACCACTGAAAAAGGAGATTTCCAAAAAACAGAAAAAACGGTATATTTCGGCATAAAGCCTGGCTTTGTTTACTTTACGCTCAGTTTTCCTTCTAATTCCTTCTTCACAGTCTCCCATTCATCATGAAGGATACTATAGTAGACCGTATTACGAACATATTCACCCGCTATTTTACGGTCCTTCCGTAACGTCCCTTCTTTTACCGCACCTATTCTTTCAATCGCTTTTTGAGAACGGAGGTTTCTTGAATCTGTTTTAAGTTGAACACGCATTAACTCCCAGCTCTCAAATGCATGTTGCAGGAGCAGGTATTTACATTCTGTGTTGACTCTTGTTCTCCAAAAATCAGGATTATACCAGGTAGAACCAATTTCGAGACTATTATGTTCAGGTGAAATATCGAGATACCGTGTGCTTCCAATAATTCTATTCTCTCGATTCATAACTGTAAATGTGTAATCCTTCCCTATATCTCTCTTCTTAATAGCCGAAGCAATCATCTGCTCCATTTCTTCTTGACTTCTTACAGTAGTAGCCATATAAGTCCAAATTTCATCGGGTCTAGCTGCTTCCCACAATCCATCTAGATGATCAAAACTGATTGGAAGTAATTTGACCATTTCCCCTTTTAACTCAAAAAGCTTATTCCACATCTTCATTACTCCTATTCCCCCGTTACTTCATTAAAAAAAGAGACTGCAGGCAGGGCCCATCAGTCTACATTTTGGAAATATTCTTTGTAAAATCCGCCGACTTTCCCGGTATTGTCGATAATGTAATAAAACTCTTCCGTTTCATTTTTAACATCATAAATTTTTCCGGCAGTTAATGCGTTATTTACAATATATTTTTTTGCATCCGTATGAACACATTTTACTTTTTTAACTGTTTCGCGCTCACGCCATGTTAAGTGAATCATTCTTGCACCGTTCCTTTCCGTTATTAGCTATTCCTTAGTATAATCAAACGGAACACAGTAGTGCAACTAAATATTATTTGTGTTTTTAATATGACAAATTTGTGAATATGGTTCTCAAATGGTTAGAAAACGATTACAATGTTAAAAACTGAATATTCTATCCATTATTCCGAGGGAGGCTTGCAAAGTTGAAAATAATGAGTAACGAGCTGTTGGTTGTGACGTATCGGGATGCTTTGAAATCTGGAAAGGAAAAAGAATGGATCAAGATTTTAAAAGATGAAATAAAACGTCGTGGATTGAGGCCATTTAAGAATCGCTAACCTATTGCCATTTGATTAAGAACCGCCGAACTCTTGGCGGTTTTTATTGCAAAAAAATTAAGGCCGGTTATCCGGCCTTACGTTTTACAGTTATAAAAAATCCTTTGTTAAATCAAACAGTTTTGTTGGAAATAAAGGGTTCTTTCTTTTTTCGCTAATGGACGAGTCGATAATTTCTTTTACCTCGCTAGGCAATTCACTGTGACCACAATTTAGGCAAGTTAGGATGGCAGGACTTCGACTGAACACATTGATACCATCTTCCGTTGTATAGGCGACATGTTCTTGACAATCAACTAAGCGGTGGTGGTGAATTTTTGACTCTTTCATTCCTAAGCTTCCTTTCTATTATTGATTATATTTCTATTATAATCTGTAATAGGAGGAAATAGTTGTGGAACAATTTAGAATTTTCGTTCATTCGTTATAATTCGATGTTACTACCAAAATTTTCCCAATAATGACTTAAATCTGACCCTCAAGAACCTCTTTCTTTTTTACCAATAGCTTATCTACTTCCTCCATCACTTTTATACTAGCATCGTTAAAATCTTCAGCATAAACATCGATGAATTTCCCTTCATATTCAAGAGTTGCATGATCGTAGCGTGGATCATAATAATGTTCGAGTAAAATACCGATCATCTCTTGATAATCCTTATTTTCTATACATTGAACCAATACTTTTTTCATTTCATTATCTTTAATCCTTCTTAGAATTTTTTCAATTCCAATCGAAATCTGATCGTGGTACCAAGGTTCATATTGATAGGGCAAAACATATTCATTTACTAGATGCTTAACCCTTTCCTCTATACGGGTGTGAATATAAATATTGATTCCCTTCATTTTTTTCTCCATAAGCTCTTCTGGCTGAACTGCTTTCCCAATCCGCTTGCTCTCAGCTTCCATAACAAAATGAGTAGTACCCTGTATTTCTTTAAGTCCTTTGTATAAAAGAGAATCAAAAATCTTCTGATTATTGCCCTCTCCAAGCCCTATCGTTCCAAAAATGGAACCTCGATGGGCCGCCATTTCCTCAAGATCCAGTGTTGCGTATCCAAATGACTTTAATTTCTTCAAAACTTCTGTCTTTCCTACTCCAGTTAGACCATGCAATACAATTGCTTTTTCTGGAAACATCGTTGGGATTTGTTGAAGAATATATTGTCGGTATGCTTTATAGCCGCCTGTTAGACGCATCGCATAGATCCCTGCGAACTCTAAAAAGGTTACGACCGCCTTGCTTCGCATTCCCCCGCGCCAACAGTGGATTACTAACTCTTCCCCATTCGACATTGCTGCTTTTATTTGTTGAAGAAGACTAGGGATTTTAGGTGAGACAAACTCCATTGCTCTCCATTTTGCTGCAGCTTGTCCTTCATGTTTATAGATGGTTCCGATTACCTCTCGCTCTTTATCCGTAAATAATGGAATGTTAATTGCTCCCGGAATTGCACCATCCTTAAACTCAATAGGTGCACGGATATCAATGATGATCGGATTTTTTATCGTTTGTAATTCCTCAACAGTGATTTCCTTCATTTATCTTAGCACCTCTTTTTCTATCTAATGTGTTGAAATATGTGCTATAACGAGCAAAACTTCCAAGAATGGAAGTTTAAAATCTAAAAAGAATAGGAAATACCCTACTATATGGTTATATTTCAAAGAAGTTCAGTAAAAGTATAGACTAATTATATAGGAGATATACAAGGGTATCAAGAAGACATACTACCAATTTGATAGGGTAAGACTGTTATCGAAATGGAGTTCCAGTTAATTTTTCAACAGCCTGACAAAATCGTTCCCAAGCAGGCGGAAAACATTCGATTCCTTTACTTTCGTAAACTTTTCCTATTGTATTCAGCTTAATCGACCAATATTTTCCATCGAGAATGATTCCTTCTGCCTTTAAATAGGATGGTTTCCATTCCCAAATTTTCATAGAATAGATTTCTCTTTTGAAATCTTCCATACTTCCAATTGATTTTTGTTCAAGATTGGTAAGAGGTTGTAAATTGTCTTTATTTCTCCATTCAAAGACTGTAAATCGATTGCGAAAAAAATCAACATGAACCTTATAGGAGATTCCTGAAAAGCCATCAATCAGGAAAATTAATGATTTGATTGTTTCCTTAACCTTCATCATACATCCCTCATCCTTAACAACCAATCTTTAATGATCTACTTAGAAAAATTATAATAAATTTTCTACATACCAGCTGTAACAAATAGCACTAGCTGCTAAAATAAAAAATCCACTCGCAAATGAAATTGGAGTAGATTTTCTATTTTTACCTAAGGTTTTTTTCGGGTTTAAGGACTGACATAAAGCTTTCTAACCCATTCAGATCATTTTTGTGTAATAAGTCGACAATTTTACTTCCGACGATCACACCATCACAATGGGGGACTAATTCATTAATTTGCTTTTCGTTTGAAATTCCAAACCCGGCGACAACTGGTATGGGACTAACTTCCTTCACTTTCTTAAAAAATTCGACCACTTCTTGATCAAATTCATTTCTCGTACCGGTTATTCCTTTTACTGTAACCGTATATAAGAAGCCTCTACCTCTACTCGATATTTCTTTAATTCGCTCTTTTGGAGATGTCAGCGTAACAAGTCGGATTAATTCAATTCCCATATCCTGAAGCTCCTTGGCTAGTAGGTCTTCTTCTTCAATCGGCAAGTCTGGAATGATACAGCCATCTACTCCGGCATTCGCAATATCTTGAACGAATGTAGAAATCCCATATGAATAGACAGGATTTAGGTAAGTCATAAGTACGATAGGGATAGAAACCACTTCACTCGCTTTTGTAAGTTCAGCAATAATTTTCCTTAGTGTCGTTCCATTTTGAAGTGCCCTAATACCTGCTTGTTGAATGGTCGGACCATCTGCTACGGGGTCGGAAAAAGGAACCCCTACTTCAATAAGAGTTGCACCGAATTTTTCCAACGTGATCAGACGCTCAGCTAGAACATTCAGTCCTCCATCCCCAGCCATAATATAGGGTATAAAAGCCTTTCGATCCTGGTCTTTTAATGCTCTAAATGATTGTTCAATTCTATTCATTATGACTCTCCCTTTCTAACCTTTCTTTTACAGCGGTTACGTCCTTATCACCACGACCTGACAAGCAAACCACAATATGCTCTGTTTCCTTCATTTTAGCTGCAAGTTTAACAGCAAAGCTTATGGCATGTGCACTTTCGAGAGCAGGAATGATCCCTTCTAGTTTTGATAAAAGCTGAAAGGCGTCAAGTGCTTCTTTATCTGTAATGGAGTGATATTGCGCTCTGCCACTGTCTTTTAAATAACAATGTTCTGGTCCTACCCCAGGATAATCCAGTCCAGCTGAAACAGAGTGTGCTTCTATTATTTGTCCATCCTCATCTTGTAATAGGTACATTAGTGCACCATGCAGAACGCCTGGCTTTCCCTTCGTAAGTGAAGCAGCATGGAAATCGGTTTCCGTCCCCTGCCCGGCAGCTTCTACACCATATAGATTGACCTTTTTATCCTCTATAAACGAATGGAACATTCCTATTGCATTGCTGCCACCACCAATACAGGCAACAACAGCTTCTGGAAGCTTTCCTTCCTGTGCAAAAAACTGTTTTTTCGTTTCCTTGCCAATCACACTTTGGAAATCTCTGACCATTACTGGAAATGGATGTGGTCCCATTACAGAACCTAAAAGATAGTGTGTATCCTCCACATGTTCAACCCAATATCGTAATGCTTCATTTACGGCGTCCTTTAAGGTTGAGCTGCCAGAGGTGACACTAACAACCTTAGCTCCGAGAAGCTCCATACGAAAAACATTCAGTGCCTGTCGTTTGATATCTTCTTCCCCCATAAAAATAATGCATTCAAGATTTAATAAGGCACAAACTGTCGCTGTTGCAACACCGTGCTGTCCTGCACCGGTTTCCGCAACGATTTTTCTTTTTCCCATTCTTACAGCTAATAGAGCCTGACCAATTGCATTATTAATTTTGTGGGCACCGGTATGATTTAGGTCCTCTCTCTTAAGATAAATTTGAGCCCCACCTGCGTATTTTGTTAGATTCTTTGCATAATAAAGCGGCGTTTCTCTTCCTACATATTCTGTTAAGTATCCATCAATTTCAGCTTGGAAACTTGGGTCCTCTTTTGCGATTTGGTAGGCTTCATCCAGCTCAAGAACAGCTTTCATAAGTGTTTCAGGTACAAATCTTCCCCCATAAATCCCAAATTGCCCTTTTTCATTCGGCAGTATATATGATTTCATTTCTTGCTCCTCCTGTATGGCTCCCTTTAGCCTTATTAATGAAAGATTGGATCTTGTTTAGATCCTTTTTACCTTCTGTTTCCACTCCACTGCTAACATCAACCATGAATGGATTAATCAACTTGATCGCATCTTCAACATTTTCTTCATGCAATCCCCCGGCAAGGATGACTTTTTTATCCCTAAGATCATTTGAAGAAAAGCTGTTCCAATCAAATGATAACCCGTTTCCCCCTCTGTATTTCCCCTTTGGTCCATCAAGCAAAACGTATTCGCAAGAATAACTTTCAATTGCCTTCAAACTCTGATCGTCGTGAATACTCACTGATTTAATTACCGGGAAGGAAAGGGATTCACTAAAGACTGGAGTTTCATCACCATGTAATTGAACATGAGTAAGACCAACACTTGCGGCAATTTCCTCTATCTTCTCTTTTGTCTCATTTACAAACACACCAATCTTTAATACCTCTTCAGGTAAATGGGCAACGATGTCTTTTGCCTTTGTTACTGAAATCTTGCGCTTGCTTTCTGCAAAAACAAATCCAATTGCATCAGCACCATAATCTACAGCTGCTATAGCAGTCGTAAGGTCTGTTATTCCACAAATTTTCACCTTCACTTTTTTAAACCTCCTGAAAGGGGCAGGCAGAAATCTTGGAAGGATTGTGCTAGGTCAGGGCTCTTCATGAATGCTTCCCCAACTAAAATTCCATTCGCACCTGCATTTCGTACACGCTCCACATCTTCCTTGTAGTGTATTCCACTTTCACTGATTAGAAAGGCACCCGCATTCTTAATGGATTTCGCCAAACTTTCTGTCACCCCAAGTGAGACATTAAAGGTCTTCAAATCACGATTATTTACACCGATTAATTGGGCACCCAATTTAAGCGCCTTATCTAATTCAGCTTGATTATGAACCTCCACTAACACCTCTAAATCCAAGCTCCTAGCATATTGATACAGATTGTTGAGCGTGTCTTCATCCAAGGCTGCAACAATTAAAAGAATAAGATCTGCTCCATTTTTTGCTGCCTGATCAATTTGACTTGAGTCAATAATAAAATCCTTACAAAGGATTGGGAGGTCTACAGCCTCTCTAACTGCTCTTAAATCTGCAAATGAACCTTTGAAGAAGGTTGAATCTGTTAGTACTGAAATAGCAGACGCTCCTGCCTGCTCATATCTAGCAGCTTGCTCAGCCGGTTCAACTCCATTATTAATGATTCCTTTCGATGGAGAGGCACGTTTAAATTCAGAGATAATTGCAATTTCTTCCGCTTTCTGCAGCTTTTGAATGAAAGATCTTTTCGGCTTCGCTTCCATTGTAATTAAATTTCCTTCACGAAGTTTTTTGACTTCTTTTCGTTTTTCTAGAATGATACGATCTAATATGGTTTCCATTTATATCGCCTCTCTTTGACCTTTTCGTGTCATTTCAATTAATCCCTGTAACTTTTCATAGGCAGCTCCTGAATCAATGACATCCCTAGCAATGTTAATACCATCTACTATGTTGGCTGCCCTGCCGCTCGTGTAAATTCCTATTCCGGCGTTTAATAAAACTGTATCTCGACAAGCTCCCTTTTCACCTGAAAGGACCTTCTTAAGAATGAACGCATTTTCTTTCGAATCACCGCCTCTAATTGTGCTGTTCTCATATTCTGGAAGTCCCACTTCTCCCGGGACAAAGCTTTGGCTGGAAATAACTCCATCCTCTAGTAAGGTAAGATGGTTCTCACCTTGGAGTGAGGCCTCATCCATAAAGCCTGCTCCGTTAATAACAACCGCACGTTTACGACCGAGATTTTGCAGTACTTCTGCAAATACAGGGAGTAAATCCCTTCTATAGACACCAAGTAATTGATAATCCAAATCAATAGGATTGGTTAATGGACCGATAAAATTGAAGATCGTCGGGATTTTCAATTGTCTTCTGACTGTCATTACCTTCTTCAGTTTTGGATGAACATGAGGTGCAAATAGAAAAGCAATACCAAGTTCATGAAGAATTTCTTCGGTTCGTTCAACAGGTAGGTTTAGATTAATTCCTAAATACTCAAGTACATCTGCACTGCCGGTTTTGCTGGATATGCTCCGATTTCCATTCTTGGCAACCGGGATACCAGCACCTGAAATCACAAATGCAGAAGTGGTACTGATATTAAAACTTGACGAGCCATCCCCGCCAGTTCCGCAATTATCTAGGACATTTGGAAACTTCTTACGAAATGGAAGGGTGTTCTCTTTAAGTCCTTTAACAATGCCAGTAATTTCTTCCACTGTTTCCCCTTTTGACTTTAAACCCATTAAAAAGGCAGCAATTTCACTTTCAGAAACCTCTTCACCTAATATTAAGTCCATTGCCTCCTTCATTTGAGGCTCTGAAAAAGATTCACCTTCAGCTAACTGGAGTAAAAAATTCTTCATTCTTCTTCTTCCCTTCTATTTCATTTAAAAAGTTTTGGAGCATTTGCTTTCCAGTTGGTGTGCCAATCGATTCAGGATGAAACTGTAAACCGAATACTGGATAATGGCAGTGCTTGAGTGCCATTACTTCCTGGTCATCCAGTGAAAAGGCGACACATTCCAAATCGGGTGAAAGCTGCTCCTTATCCACAACCAAAGAATGATAACGCATCACTTCTAATGGAGAAGTCAAATAAGTAAAAATTCCACTGCCATTATGTGTGATCTGTGATGTTTTTCCATGTTTAATGAAATTTGCTCTCCTGATTTCACTTCCAAAAGAAGCCCCGATAGCTTGATGCCCTAAACAAATACCCAATATTGGGATTTCTTGATATAAATTTTGAATGACCTCAATACAAATTCCCGCGTCCTCTGGTTTCCCAGGACCAGGGGAAAGGATGATTGCCTTTGGATTCATTTCTCTTATCTGCTCAATGGTAAGCTGATTATTTCTAATAACTGTAATGCTCTCTCCTAATTCCCCTAAGTATTGATAAAGGTTAAAGGTAAAGGAGTCGAAATTATCAATTAGTAAAATCATTGTTCACCCTCCAAAAAGGCTTTTAATTTATTGATGGTTTCTTCATACTCTGACTCAGGATTAGAGTCATGGACAATTCCTGCACCAGCCTGAATGTAAGCAGTCCCTTCTTTCAAAATCATCGTTCGAATGGCTAAGGCAAAATCTATATTTCCGTTGGCGGATAAATAACCAATCGCACCGGAATAAAGTCCCCGTTTTGATTTCTCCAATTTATTGATAATTTCCATCGCCCTAATTTTCGGTGCCCCAGAGACAGTACCTGCGGGAAGACAGGCTGCCAATGCATCAAGATTGCTATGGTCTTTTGTTAACGTACCACTTACTTCTGAAACGAGATGGATGACATGGCGAAACTTTTCAACCTCCATATACCTATCAATCGTGACAGAGCCAAATTCACAAACTCTTCCTAAGTCATTTCGACCAAGATCAACGAGCATTTTATGCTCTGCCAATTCTTTTTCATCACTTTTCAATTCTTTTTCAATCAAATGGTCTTCCTCAGTTGTTTTTCCTCTCCTTTTTGTACCTGCGATTGGATTTGAGAAAACCTTTGACCCCCTAGTCTTTATCAGACTTTCGGGAGAAGAACCAATTACGGTATATTCATTGAAATCAATATAAAACATATATGGTGTTGGGTTATGGGCACGATGCTTGCGATAAAGTGATAAGGGTGATCCTTGGAAAGATGATTTCATTCTTCTTGAGAGAACCACCTGAAAAATATCACCTGCTTTTATGTGCTCCTTTGCAATTTCTACATTTTCAATAAATTCTTCTTTTGCAGTTTCCGACTGAAAGCCTGAAAATTGAAAAGGAGTGTCATCTTGATAAATAGCAGGCTGCTTGAGCTCTACAATTCTTTGCTCCAGCCTTTTTTCGAGTAAATCTTGATCACTTTCCTCTATAAGCGGGAGTCCGCAAATCGTTATTTTTTCTTCAAGATGGTCAAAAACAATTACTTCCTCATAAAACATTAAATGGACATCAGGCATGTACAGACCATTTGAAAACTCTTCTCCAATTACTTCAAATTGACGGATGATATCATAACCTACATACCCAATTGCTCCACCGATAAACGGAAAAGGTGCTTCATCTATCTGCGGGAGCAAAGGTTTAATCATTTCTAATGGATTGCCTTGTAATACTTTCTTACCGCCATTTCGATACAGTATCTCATTGGTGTCTCCACGGGATATGAGTTCAAATGCTGGGTCAGATCCAATAAAGGAATAACGTCCAGAGTCATGGTACTTATGTGAACTTTCTAATAAGAATTTTTTGTTTCCGCTAATTTTCTGCAAAATGGAGATGGGTGTAAATGTATCCCCTTTTAATTCTTTTATGAAAAAACCATTTTTTGTTTTCATGTCCAATGCATCCCTTCGTAAATAAATAAAAAAAATCGTCCTCTATATGCATAAATAAGTCATTATGCATATAGAGGACGATTCTTAAGACCGTGGTGCCACCTCCATTTGAAGCTGCTTTTGCAGCTTCCTCTTTCAGATACAGGACATTAATAAAGTCCGATATCCTATCCTTTTAACGGCGGAACTCCGTGCGACCCTACTTAATGTTCAGGCAGCCTCTCACAAGTCCATTCCACAAATCCATTCTTACCGGGCTCTCACCTTCCCCGACTCTCTGAAAAGAATTAAATATGTGTACTCCTCTTGTTCAACGATTTAATTATTAAAGCGGAAGCGCCTTGGTCAGCCACGACTATCATAAGACGAGCGCTGGCAGAAGGCGTGCTTTTTGCCTTCAGAAGCGATTGGTTTATGACTCGAGGGGCTAGGCGCTGCAGCTAGGTTGTAATCAAATTTTGGAAACAATACTTATATTTTCAATTAAAAACAAACAGGGCCCTCCATCCAAAAAGGACGGAAGACCCGTGGTGCCACCTTAATTAGCCAAAAATCAGCTCACTTTACCGATATCGAAGCCATTACATGCTTGAATATCTGCCTCTTTTAACGATGAGGATTTCGCCAAAGCCTACTGACCCTATAGGAGGTTCGGTTTGGAGGCTCCGAAGTCCATTCACTAATACGTTTACACTGATTTGCACCGACCATCAGCTCTCTAAAGTATCCGTAAAAGTTACTACTCTTCATCAATGCCATTCATTTATTGATTTTTATATTAATACATTTTAAAGCATATTGTCAACATTAATTTTTAGAAAATTCAATTTTAGCGGTATTCCATTTAAAGGATTCCTATTCGATAGTTATTTTGAAATAAAGATGTCAATATTAACGTTAGCACATCATTATGAAGGCGGGATAGAAGAAAAATGGATCATATTGACCGATTATGCCCGAGTTCAGAGGCTGTGAAAAATAAATCTTCCTCAGCTGGAAAGCAGAAGAAATCAGATGAAGTATCCAAACAAAAGTGGGCAATACTCTCGCTTTCATCCATTCCGTTAGTGATGACTTTAGGTAATTCCATGTTAATACCAGTGCTTCCCTCCATGGAAAAAAAATTATCGATATCCTCGTTTCAAACGAGTATGGTCATTACCGTATATTCAATTGTTGCAATCTTCTTAATCCCGGTTGCAGGTTATCTTTCTGATCATATAGGCAGAAAAAAAGTAATCATTCCAAGTCTTATTATAGCTGGAATTGGCGGCTTAATTTCGGGTTGGGCCGCTTGGAAGATGGATAATGCCTATTGGTTAATATTAGTTGGGCGTGCCCTGCAGGGGGTAGGAGCAGCTGGTGCTGCGCCGATTGTACTTCCTTTGGTGGGAGATATGTTTAAAAATGATGATGATGTCAGCAGCTGTCTAGGATTAATAGAGACCTCCAATACGTTTGGAAAAGTCCTTAGCCCGATTTTAGGTGCTTTACTAGCAGGATTTATCTGGTTTTTACCTTTCTTTTCATTTCCAGTATTTTGCACCATTTCGGTTATTATGGTAATGCTATTAGTTAAGTGTCCAGAGCCGTCAAAACCAATACCCTTTAAACAATTTTTTTCAAACGTAAAGAAAACTTTTACAGAAAAAGGGAAATGGTTATGCGCTATCTTTTTTATTGGCGGAATTCTGATGTTAGTACTTTTTGGTATATTATTTTACCTCTCTGAAATTTTCGAAACGAAATATGGAATCAGGGATTTGAAAAAAGGTCTGCTTTTAGCCTTACCACTCGGGGCGCTTTGTTTATCCTCCTTTATTGCAGGAAAGGTCATTAAAAAGAATAAAGTCCTTATGAAATGGCTCACCTTCGGCGGTATTATTGCGGCAGCTCTGGCCATTGCTGCTCTATGGTTTTCAATCAAGCTCTGGTTTATGATTATCATGTTTTTAATAGCTGGTATTGGAATAGGAATTGGTCTTCCGTGTTTAGACGCCTTGATTACAGAAGGAATTGAGAAGGAAGAGCGTGGAACCATCTCCTCTATTTATAGTTCGATGAGATTTATCGGAGTAGCAGCTGGCCCTCCGATTATTGCTTTGTTAATGAATAAGGCAACTCACTGGATTTTTATTACACTAAGCGGACTCAGTATTATGGCAGCATTTGTTGCATTAATCGCTATAAAACCGGGAGAAAAAAGTCAAAACTAACAATAGCGCTGGGGGCATTCCCAGCGCTATCATTTATTATTTCATAGTATTCTAATATGGACTTAACCAATCAGGATCTCTATTTACACATACATGACATTTCTCTGTTTCCACATCAAAGGTGTAAAAGGTATGATCACAGTCATTACAAGTCTTCAAATGGACGTGTTCAAACTGTTCTATTTTTCTTTTGATATCTGATAAAACCTCAATTGCCTTTTCAGAACAAACATCCCTACAAGAGGTGCAATTTACACACTTTTGATTTTCAATCACAAGTTTATTATCATCTACTTGAAATACATCTTCCGGACAAAGTGAAAAGCAAGCCTGGCAGAAGGTGCATTGTTCCTTATTGATGTCAACTGAGTAAAATTGATAGTCTGGATAATATTTTGTTACATTCCAGTCATCCTTCTCCGTCTTCCAGGCGGCAGGTGCCATCCGTTTAGCAAGTTGTTTTCCTTCTGTTTGACAAGAGCTAAAGAAAGCTCTTCTTGAAAGTACTTCATCCATGACCTTCTTTACCACGCCAATTGGACTTTCATCAAGCAATTGTAATTGTTCATTTGTATAATTTAATACAGTTTCCCAATCTTGGTTTAATTGATTACCAACTTGAATCGATTTCATTCCTCTTTTTTTATAAATTAGCAATTCTTTTAATGAAGGTGTAAAGCTTTCATCAAAGATCAGGCTTCCATTGTTGAAAACCCGGTCACTCAAAACGCCCTTGATCGCAGATAATGGACAAGCAATCATGCACTCCCCACACAACGTACACTTCTTTGTATCAATGAGGATTAAATCACCCGATATTTCGATTGCCTGGTGCTCACAGTTTTCTATGCAGTAACTGCAAGTTGACTTCCGGTTCCGCAACCTTGAACATTTATCGGCAACATTCATTTCTTCATGGAGGCTCTCAAGCCAATTTACAAGGATTGACATCTTATCACCAACTCATTTTTTTTGAAGTCTTTATACTAGCTTAGCGTCACGATGAGGCGTAATGACAATGTTTGGTTTCGTTATAGTGGGACTTGGCATTCCCTTAATTTGTCTAATATCTCCGTATTTTTTCCGGAGTTTTTCTATCGAACCAAATTCAATAGCTCCTAATGGACATGTTGCGACACAGACGGGGTCTTCTCCTTTTTCCTGAAGGTCCATACAAAAATTACATTTATTCGATTTAAACGTTTCTTTGTTATACTGTGGTCCACCATAAGGACAAGCTTTGATACATAATTGTGCTCCAGCACAAATCTCCTGATCAATTGTAACGACTCCATTTTCATCACTCTTGGTAATAGCACCTGTTGGACAGCTTAAAAGACATGCTGGCTGTTCACAATGATTACATGCAATAGAGAAATAATACGATTTCACATTATGGACAATCCCGCCATTTGGCTGATGCATAAAGGACCCTTCTTCTTTCGTGTAAACCCTTCGAAAGTTTATCCCTACTTCTGTATTATTTTTATCTTTACAAGCCACACTACAAGCCTTACAGCCTTGGCAGATACTTTGATTGATATAAAATCCTATTTGGCCCAAGTTAGTCACTCCTTACGCTTTTTTCACTTCAACAAGGTTGGTTAATTGTGGATTTGATTTTGCAAGCGGAGTTGGCCGCTGTGACGTTAACACGTTTACTGAACCTCTTTGGTCTATACCTGCTTCGTCAGGTGTATACCAGGCACCTTGAGGAATACCAGCCACTCCAGGAGTGATTCGTGGCGTAACCTTCACATCAATATACAAACTTCCTCGTTCGTTAAATACTTGAACTCTATCTCCATCCTTGATTCCGCGCTTCTCGGCATCTTTAGGATTCAACCACATTTCTTGCTTTGCTGCTTCCTCAAGCCAAGGCATATTATCATAGGTGGAATGACATCTCCGCTTATAATGCCAACTGATAAGCTGTAGAGGAAACTTCTCAATTAATGGGTCTTCCGGACCTTCCCATGAAGAAATATATTTTGCTATAGCTGGTATCTCCTCATGCTGGTTCATATCCCAAAGTGTTTTAGAGAATAATTCTATTTTGCCTGAAGGTGTTTCAAAAGGATTGTTTTCAAGATCATCAATTTGTGCTTTAAAACCAACAAGGGGTTCATCAAATTTAAAATGATGTACACCTTTTTCTCGGAATTCCTCATATGTTGGAAAGGTTGGATCAAGCTCCTTGCGAGTTCTTTCTACGCTTTCTTTTACCAAATCAAGGATGGTTCTACCTTCTGTAAACTGTTCCTTAACTCCTAATTTATCTGCAATCTCAGCAAACACATCATACTCATTTCGACATTCAAAAAGTGGATCAATTGTTTTATCACCAAAAATAACGTAATCACCAAAACACCATGGTACCCCAATATCATATCGCTCAAAAAAGGTTGTTCCAGGTAGTAAGATATCAGCATATTTAGCACTTGGAGTCATAAATAAATCACTTACAACAATAAACTCTACTTTACGTTCATCTTCCAATAGCTGTTTTGTTTTATTAATATCAGCATGTTGATTAATGAGCATATTTCCAGCCATATTAAAAATCAGTTTTATATTTGTAGATAATTTATCCGTTCCTTGCAAACCATCTGCTGCTGTCATTTCTGTCCCTTGTTCAACCGCTTTCGTCCAAAGGAAACAAGGTATGGAAGCCTTAACCGGATTTTCGTAAGATATTGGATAAACAATATTTGAACGGCTCCAATACCCTGTTCCTGCTGCCCAGCCACCAAGTTTACCTACATTCCCTGTTAGGCATGCCAGCTGAGCTCCTCCACGCATGAATTGCTCACCATAGGCCTGGCGTTGCGCTGCCCATCCTTGAATGAGAGCTGCTGGCTTAATGGTTGCGTAATTTCTAGCAATTTCACGAATCTTTTCTGCTGGTACACCGCAGATTTTCTCGGCCCATTCAGGAGTTTTGGCCACCCCATCTTGTTCTCCTAATAAATAACTTTTCAAAGACTCTTCCTTCACAACACCTTTAGGCATATGGCTACCATCAAATCCAATGCAGTACTTGTCAAGGAATGCCTGATCATGCAATTTTTCTGTAATAATGATATAGCCCATCGCATCCATCATGGCATTATCTGTAGTTGGTAAGATTGGAATCCATTCATCAGCATAAGTTATGGCCGTATCTGTATATCTTGGATCAATAACAATTATTTTGGCGCCATTTCTTTTCGCTTGCATTAAATATTCACGATAGGGGGTAGAGAATATCATCTCAGATGGATTTTGTCCCCATAAAATAATGTATTTTGAGTGAAGTAAGGAATCGAAACTACTTCCTGAATTATTGGTTCCATATGTATATGGAGTTGCAACATTTCCTGCCCCTGAGCTATAGTCATTTCGAAAATTTAGGAATCCTCCTGTGATGGATAATAATTTCCTTACTGCTGTACTACCACCATGTAATCCCCAGCTTTGACCAGACGCATAATTATCATATCTTGATTCAGGTCCATATTTATCACCAATCCGTTTCACCTCAGAAGCGATTGTTTCCACTGCCTCTTCCCACGAAATTCTTTCAAACTTTCCATCACCACGTTTGCCAACACGTTTCATTGGATACTTAAGTCGATCTGGATGATAGAGAACATTTCGATAGTTACGACCACGGACACACGCTCTAAGAGGAGGAATACTTGGATCACCGCTTTCCTGAGTGTCCGTTTCAACTCTTATTACCACACCATCTTTCACATACGCTTTAACAACGCATCGACCTCCACAGTTATTGATACTACAAGTCGAAACAACATTATCCCATTCACTAGCACTGGCGACTTTTTCTTCCTTTTGCTTGTCAATCAATAATTTCGTACCTACACCACCAGCAATAACAGGAACACCAATTGCCCCCGACCACTTCAAAAAGGTCCTGCGCTGCATTTTATTAGCCAATAAATTCTTCATATGACTGTCTTTAGTCATTGATAATTGCCTCCTTTTTCTTCCATTGTGAAAATATTCACAAATATAAATGCAGGTTACACCTACAATTCTCGTACTCCTTATAAATCAATTTTACTTTATAGTTATTAAAAAAATATTAAATTTCACATCGTTCACACTTATTTCATAAAAATCATCCATATTTTGATAACAATTTAAAGTCGAATGGTGTCAATTGTTTCTAGTTGAACCCGAAATATGTATATAATATAAAAGAAACTATTTTGCAAAGGATGATCTCATTGAATATAACTGGTCATACAGTTGAAAAACTTGTAGATCCATTTGGATTATTAAGCGGCGACCGCTTTGAATTTTTTCTTGAATTAGATGTAGAGGAAGACGATGAACTATATTCTGATAAAGGTGTTGGAATTAAGGTACTTTTTGTAGTAGATGAAACGGGACCTAGAATTTCCCATTATCATCTTTATGAAAGAGGCACTGAAAAGATTTTAGATTTTGCTCTTGAAGAAGATGAGGAATTATTAGTGTTTAATTATTGTAAGGAAAACATCGATTCATAAGAAAAAGCAGAGGAATTAACCCCTGCTTTTTCTTATGAATATTACATAAAGTTCTTACTATGATTATGAATTACCTGTAGTTCTTTAGTGGTAAGGCTCATTTCACATTTGCATATTGGACAGAGGGGCACTTCTGTGCTCTTAAAATTGTCACGAATCCAGCATTTACATTTGTCTGAATTACATTCCCAAATTTTAGTTTCTTCAAGCTTTACTTCTTCATCATTTCTTCTACCAAACGCCAAAATGATCACCCCTTGTACTATTTGCATACCAAAAACATTGTTATAAAGATAAAAAGGTGATGCCCTTAATATTGCATCACCTTTTTATTTTTCAATTAATTAAACAGCTTTTACGTTAGAAGCTTGTGGTCCACGAGCGCCTTCGACGATTTCGAAAGAAACTGATTGACCTTCTTCTAAAGTTTTGAAGCCTTCTGATTGGATAGCAGAGAAGTGTACGAATACATCTTGACCGCCTTCAGCTTCGATGAATCCAAAACCTTTTTCTGCATTAAACCATTTTACTTTACCGTTATTCATGAATAGTACCCCCAAAGATTTGTTCACTTTAAGTACAGAACCATTTAATAAATCAAAAAGCCGTAATGCACTACTGGGTAATAGACTTCACCCACACATGGTGCAGTTACGACTACTTAAACCAATAAATATTTACACGAACTTAAAAGCGTACCTTTATCATAACCTTTATTTTTCTAAAAGTCAATTAAATTTACAGTATAGCATACTATCAAGCCACTAACTATACAAAATAATTATTTTTTTTCAAAATCACCTTGTAAAAAGACTTCCATAAAGTTACTGACAAACTTCAGGATATCAGCTTCCATACCGATATAATCTAACGTTTCCGGGGTGTTACATCCTTTAAAACATCGTTACCATATAAAATGAACATTAGAGCTAACTCTGTTAATCTTCCAACATTGACGATAATAAGGTTGTCTTTATATTCATTAATGATTTCTAGGATTTTGTTAATGTCATGAACCTCTACATCTTGCAGGGTATCTGGCGGCTTGATTGGACCAAGTCCCTCAGGTCCATGAATTTCAGGATAATACATTATCGCAAAAGAATCATCAATCCCAGGATCTGCAAACAAAAGCACATCATAAGCCATTGCCTCTCCCCCTCACATCTTCAAATTTTAATTCTTCCATAATAATATGCCAAGAACTGAATTCAAAGTACTATCGGCAATAAGGCAAAAGTCTCAAAAAACCGACTCGAGTTCTTCGAATCGGATTTTTACTTATGCTTCTTTTTTTACTTTTGGTGCTGCTTTTTTCCTTGGTGCTGCAGGCTTCTTGGCAATTGTATCCTTCTTCGCTCCTGTTTCCTTTTTTAATGCAGGTTCTTTTCTTCCAGCAGTATCACTTTTTGGCTTCGTCCTATCAATTGACGCCTGTAGAGCAGCCATTAGATCGGTAACATTTGTAGGTGTTTCTTTTGCAGTTGGCGTCACCGTTTCTTGTCCACTACGTTTTGATTCAATTAACTCTAATAAAGCTGTACGGTATTCATCTTTATATTTTTCAGGCTCAAATTCAGTTGTTAATTGATCAATCAACATAATCGCCGTATCTAATTCTTTATCTGTTACCTTTTCGTCTGCTGGAACATTGGGTACATCTGCTGCACGGCGAACCTCGTCAGGAAAATGAATGGTTTCCATTACTAGTGTATTTTCATATACTCGAATTACAGCCATTTGCTCTTTTGATCGAATGATGATTTTTGCCAATCCCACTTTTTGTGATTCCTGAAGTGCTTTTCGTAGTAAGGAATAAGCTTTACCCCCGCCTTCATTTGGGGACATATAGTAACTTCGCTCAAAATAGATGGGGTCAATTTCGTCCATTTTGACAAAATCAATGATTTCTACAGCCTTCTCTTCGTTTTCCTTCCGAAGCTTTTCGAGATCCTCATGATCAAGCACGACAAATTTCCCTTTTGTATATTCGTATGCCTTGACGATGTCGTCTGGCTTAACTTCCTCTTCACATACACTGCATATCTTTTCATATTTTATCGGCGCATGGCATTTATTATGCAAGGTCCGAAGTTTAATGTCTTTATCCTCAGTGGCTGTATGAAGCTTGATAGGGATATTTACTAGCCCAAAACTAATACTGCCTTTCCACATCGTATGCATAGCGTAATTCTCCAATCTTTTTTTATTATTTTTGCTTTTCATTACTCAGTACATTCCTAAAAACATTTGGTAAAGGATGAATCATCGTGGTTTGAAACAAAATAAAGAAAAAGAGAGGAATTAAATCAATGAAACCGATGCTGCCAACTCTAACCTTTGATCTAACAGTTCAACCTGATTGGCTGTACGAGGTTAAATATGATGGATTTCGGGCGATTTTGAATTGGGATGACCGCGGGATTACGGTAACCAGTAGAAATGATAAGCCCTTGCTACCACAATTCCCAGAAATAAAGGAATTTTTAGAGCCCCTAGAGGAATTATTTCAACCCTTTCTTCCCCTTCGACTTGATGGAGAGCTTGTTTTACTTGAGAATCCATATAAGGGCAACTTTTCTGCGATTCAGGTCCGTGGGAGATTAAAGGCTTCTAAAAAAATTGCTGAACAAGCAGCAAAAGCACCGTGTCGCCTTATGGTCTTTGATATTCTTGTGTTGACAGGAAAACCCTTACATTCTAAAACGTTTGAAAAACGTAAAGATGAGCTAATTAAGTTATTTAAACTACTCAGTCTTCCAATAGAAGCAGATCCCTATAGTCAAAATCTACTACAGCTCGTAAAGGCTTATCAGGATTTTAGTGAGTTATGGGAAAACGTGGTGCTACATGATGGGGAAGGGATTATCGCAAAACACAAGAATAGTCTTTGGGAGGAAGGAAAGAGGTCCTTACAATGGTTAAAATACAAAAACTGGAAATATGTCTCCTGCTTTATTACTTCATTTGAAAAGGCGAATGGATACTTTTATGTTGGAGTGTATAAAAAAGGAAATATTCATGGGATTGGTCAAGTACTATTTGGCTTCAAACCGGATGAAAAGCAAGCACTTCAAAGTACCATTAAACAAAATATGGTTAGCGAAGACAGTCAATTTATTTTTGTGGAGCCCGCTCTTTGTTTGGAGGTAAAGTATTTAGAGCTTTACGATAATCAGCTGCGCGAGCCTCATTTTCATCGCTTCCGCTTTGATTTAAAGCCTGATGAATGTATATACGAACAATTGATCTATAAGCAAAAAAACTTACCGGAGGATTTGGATATCACCCACCCCGATAAGCCTCTTTGGAAAAACCATGATATTCAAAAGGCAGATTTCATTTTATATTTAAGGGAAATATCTCCCTATATGCTGCCTTTTTTAGAAAACCGGATCTTATCAGTTATTCGTTACCCGCATGGAATGTTCGGTGAGCCCTTTTATCAAAAGAATTGTCCTGATTATGCTCCAGATTTTGTGCAGACACATCAAGATGATGGAATTGACTATATCGTTTGCAACAATCTCAAAACACTCATTTGGCTCGGGAATCAGTTGGCAATTGAATACCATATACCATTTCAAACCATACACAGTAAAGGAGCAAGTGAAATCGTCATTGATTTAGACCCTCCCTCAAAGGATGAATTTCACTTGGCGGTTAAAGCTGCTTTGTTAATAAAGGAGGTACTCGATCAACTAAATTTAATTGGATTTGTAAAAACTTCAGGAAATAAAGGATTACAAATATATTTACCTTTGCCTGAGGACGAATTTTCCTTTGAAGATACACGTCTATTTACAAGCTTTATTGCCGACTATTTGATTTCAAGGGACCCTGATTCTTTTACAACTGAACGAATGAAAAAAAATCGCGGAAACAGGCTTTACGTTGATTATGTCCAGCATAGTGAAGGGAAAACGATTGTAGCGCCATATTCCATGAGAGGGAATGAACATGCAGGTGTTGCTACACCACTTTATTGGGAAGAAGTTACGGATAAACTGAATCCGGTTCACTTTAACATGGAGAATGCCTTAAATCGAATAGGTAAACAAAGTGACCCGTTTAAAAATTATTTTCAAACAAAATCCATCCAGGCCTTCAAACCGGTTCTAGAAGTGTTAAAAGCGAAAAAATAAATTAGCTTACTTGGTCATATTGAACGTACTTAGGTTTTAAATAAGAGATCGGTCACTATGAACCCGTTATAGTTACCGACCCCTGTTTCTATACAGATTTCGGTCACTCCGGGCTACCTGCATTGACCCAAATACTTTTTCCACATGCCTTTCGGTCACTCCCGATTTTACCGTTCAGCAAAGTGAAGGTCACATAGATTCTCTCTATGTGACCTTTATGCATTCATTAGACTCTTTACAAACCAGCTTTCTGAAGATACCCTTGAGCATCTGCCTGGAGTTTTTCGTAGGTTGACTGCTCGGGAAATTCTTCTTTCGAGTTCACTGAAAAGGTATCGCGTTCCAGGTCGACATCAACCTGTGCTTGGTACAAGTACGTTGCATTACCAATTAAATCAATGCTGTAGTTTTCATCGTTTTCATGTACTACACATTGCACTCTTCCACCATTATTATAAACATTAATAACTTCTTCCACGCTATTCAGCCCTTGCAGGCATGTTACCAATGTAGAAGCTGACATTGCTGTTCCACATGCATTTGTGAAGCCAACCCCGCGTTCAAACGTATTTACATAAATACTTCCCGCATCCAAAGATTTAACAAAGCTGACGTTCACTCCGTCAGGGAATAACTCATTTGGATTATTCACTTTTTCACTAATCTGCCTTTGAATGACTGATTTCATTTGCTCTAAATCCACAATTGAGATTAAATGCGGATTTGGTACCGCAAGTGCAGAAAAAGTTAAATCCTGTGAAAGCTCTGGGATTTTTTCATTAAGTAAATTGGGTTCATCTATATTCAATGGTAAGTCCGACAAAAGGAATGATACCGGTGAAATTTCTACTTGGTAGGTTGTCACCTTTGGATAGATATCCTGTTGTTTACTCACCTTTAAATCAGCTTTCATGGTTTCTATAATCGCTTCAGTAAGTCCCTGCATTTCGCAAGCATATCTAGCAACTAACCGTAGACCGTTTCCACACATAGATGCTTCTGACCCGTCCGCATTAAATACCCTCATTCTTCCATCAGCATGATCGCTTTTCATAATAAATAGGATACCATCTGCACCTAAATCTGAATTTCGGTCACATAACAACGTGGCAAGCGCTGCCCTTTCACCTTCTGAAAAGGAATAAGCATTCGTTATTTCATCAATTAAGAGAAAATCATTTCCTGAACCATGACCTTTAATTAAATCAATCTGCACTACAATAACCTCCGCCCTTTTTTTAACTTATTCTATCAAATATTCAGCGAGAATGACACTTTCCTTATCTCTCAATAAAATATTCATTAATCAAAAATGACATCCTTAACAGCTTGTCCTTTTCTGTTAAGTTTTCTGAAAGCGAAAGTACTGGTGTATTGGGTTCCGGAAATCGACTACTCCATTCAACAGGCATCCATCCCCGTCTCAGCCGTCCATCCTGCTGCCTCGACTGATTAAGGATACGTTCATCCATAAAATAGCCCGAGCCTTCAACAGAGCCAATGAAATTCCCAAATTCATCAATAATTTCTTTCTTTTTTTTCAACCAGGATATTCTATCTTTTTCATAGCAACCTAAATATCTCTTGTTTTGATCATAGACTTCAATGATTAATGGTGTGGATTTTTTTATTTTATAAAATCCAACAGCCTGATCTTGCCTATTATAGAGTGCATAAATTCTTGGTTTCCTAAACAGATTAAACCCCTTTTGACGATATTTCTTAATGATTCCTGCTTGGTGTCCATCAGGAAAGAATAAGTGTACACTAGACTCTTGCTGGTTCATGTAAACAACCACAAGGTGTCTCGCTTCAAATAAGCTTTGATAATAGCTTTGCGATAGAGATATATTTCTCCCTGCCGAAATAGACTGTTTCATTCTAAAAAGATAGATTTGAAAACTTATGAGGCTGTAAACAACAAAAGGTATCGTTAGTAACATAATTTGATTGTTTTGAAAATAATAAAGATTCCCAACACCGATGATGATCGCGGGAACGAGCGCTGCTATGCTTCCATTTAAGGTAATATTGGCACTGCCTCGGTAAAATTCATGTATTTTCATCCTGAAAACTCCTTATCTGCCCCTCTTATATTTATTCTATTAAACGTGGACAAAAATAATGATAGGAGTTTTTCTCTATATCTAATCGAAAAAATTAATAGAAAAAAAGAAGCCAGATAACTGACCTCTCCATTACAACAAGTGAACAAATTATTTAAGAGGCAAGCTCTTTTTTCTTAAAGAGGAATACACTTAACCATAAAAGAATGACAATGAGTAAGATGGCTACTAAACTTGCAGGGAGTGTATCATCAGGAAGTTCCCCCACTGTTAGCAATGCGCTCGCGTAGCCTGCTAATTGCGAAGGGCTCCACTCTAGTAAATGAGAAAGCGCCCCGCTAATGATACTAAGTACCAGTGCAATCGCCAATGATATGAAGCCTGCCATTCCTGGAGTCAAGAGAGCGGCACTAAAGAATATAGTAACCGTTAATACCACAGTCAACCATAATCCAAATAAAACAAATGATTGAAAAAATTCTCCAATAGGGATCCAATCAAATAACTGACCCGTATAATACCAGGTTGATAAATATCCAATAAATAAAGAAAACCAAACTAACAAAAGACTGCCTGCCCATTTTGAAGAGATATAAGACAGATAAGAAACCGGTTTAACTAGAATCATGGCCGCCACTCCACTTTTTCTTTCACCAGCAATAACACCCATTGTTCCTAAAACAATGATTAACACCCCGAGAGTGGAGTATTGGCTTAGACCGGAGGCTAAGACAGCTCCAGCGGTTGGAGGTGGTATATCTATAATTGACCCTTCCGGCAGACCGCCAAATGATTTGATGATTTGCGGCAAATAATAACTCGTTAACGGTTCTGATACACCTAATAAGATAAAGGTGATTGGAACCCATATCCATTTAAAATTTCTCCACATTTCGAGAATTTCTTTTTGAAAAAGCGTCATCCATTGGCTCATTTCCCCACCACCTTCATAAATACATCTTCAAGAGTCATACTACTCATTTCAAATTTATCCAATTGCCAGTCTTTTTCGGAAATTAGTTTTAAAAATTCCTTCCTGGCCAGCTCTATATTCGTAACAAACACACTAATCCGATTTCCCTCTATTAAAATGGATTTTGTTAAGGCATGATTTTTAAGTGTATTTCCCATTTCCACTGTTTTCTTACGGAAAATCAAATCTATCTTTGCTTGTTGGTGCCGTTCACGCAAGTCCTCCATTGTTCCAGATTCCACAATTTCTCCATTATGTAAAAATAGGATTTCATCACAAACTTCCTCGGCATCATTCAATATATGTGTAGAGAAAAGAATGGTAGTCTCCTTTTTCAAACCTTCGAGAAGCTCTAGTACTTCTCTTCTGCCAAATGGATCTAAAGCAGACACTGGTTCATCCAACATCACAAGCTGAGGACGGTGAATGATTGCCTGTGCAATTCCTAGCCTTTGTTTCATCCCGCCAGAGTATTTCCCTACTCTTCTATTTTTTGCATCACTTATTCCAACTAGTTCTAGGAGCTCTAATGAACGTTCCTTTGCTTCTTTGCCTGTTAGTCCACCAAGCTTTCCCACATATTGAAGAAATTCGAAACCAGACATCCAGTCATAAAAAACAGGAAACTGTGGCAGGTAGCCAATTAAGTGGCGAATATCCCCATCCTTTTTAGCACCACTAAATGAAATAATCCCCGCAGTTGGTTTCATTAATCCTGAAAGCATTCGAAGCGTCGTTGTTTTACCTGCTCCATTGGGACCTAATAGGGCAATACACTTGCCCTTTTCAAGTTTAAAGTCTAGGCCCTTTATCACTTCATTACCTTGAAAATTCTTTTTTAACCCTTTAATTTGAATGAGAGACATTAATTATTTCTCCTTCCAATCACAAAATATAGAATGGGTCCAATAATATTTACAATCACAATAATAAACACCCAAAGCAGCTTCGGACCATTTGTCTTTTCGATTCGGGATAAGTCCACAAGTGATACAATCACTAAGATAAGTTGTATAAAAAATATCGGCGCAATCAATCCCCAGCTAATTCCTTCTAATAATTCCATGCTAATTCCCCCTTGATTTGCTTTATACATTGATATGACGTTTGAACTATAAAAACGTTCAAAACCCAGCAAAGTTTTTTTGCTGGGCTAGTTGGTCAATTTTTCATTTAATGACTCTAAAGATTAAAGGGAATCGATATTCATTTCCTTCATATGCCTTGACAGCTGCGATGATGGTAAATACTAGGGCCATAATCCCCAATATCCATAATAAGAAAATGCCTACAATAAGGAAGATTAAAATCCCGCTTATCACCGAATAAATCGTGTATGAAATGAAAAAGTTAAAATATTCTCTTCCATGATAATTAATAAATGATGACTCATCCTTCTTAATTAACCAAATAACCAGCGGACCTATAATCGGGAAAAAAAGACTAACAACATAGAGAATTGCCGCAAGCATTCTTTCTTCACTTTTTACCATTTTATGATTCCCCCAACGGAAATTTTTTTCTATCTTTCCCTAATAATTACGCCGTTATCAGTAAAAAGTTTCATAATTTTTTAAAAAATCATTTATTTCCACTATCACTTCAACAGTCCAGTTGATAAAATAGTAAAAATAATATTATAAGTGTGTAGAAAGGTTTAATATCATGAAAATACTTCTAAAAAACGCAAAGGTTTATCCTATCACATCAAAACCAATTCAAAATGGCGATGTCTTAATTGATTATGGAAAAATAATAAAGGTGGGAAAAAATCTTCATACCGATTCAAATGTCAAGATTATTGACTGTGGTAACCTATATCTCTTACCTGGATTTATTGATGTTCATACACATTTAGGTCTATATGATGAAGGAACTGGCTGGGCTGGTAATGACGCAAACGAGACAGCAGAAGCGATGACTCCTCATATTAGAGCCATTGATGGCGTCTACCCATTAGATCCTGCTTTTTTCGATGCGATTAAAAGTGGAATCACAACCGCACATGTCATGCCTGGAAGTGCGAATGTGATTGGAGGCACGACATCAGTTATCAAAACTACCGGAAAAAATGTAAAAAAAATGATCGTCCAGGAAATTTCAGGTCTTAAGCTCGCATTAGGAGAAAATCCGAAGAGAATTCATAGTCAAGGGAATAATGACTCGATAACACGAATGGGCATTATGGGAATGCTTAGGGAAGCGTTCTATAAAGCAATCAATACGGATAACCCAGATGATCTACGACTAGCTCCACTGGTAATGGCATTAAAGAGAGAAATTCCTGTAAGAATTCACGCTCATCGTGCTGACGATATTATTACTGCATTACGTCTCGCTGAGGAATTCAATTTAGATTTAAGAATTGAGCATTGTACCGAAGGACATTTAATTGCCAGTGAATTGTCCGGGATGAATTTAAAAGTTTCAGTTGGTCCGACCTTAACAAGGAGATCAAAAATTGAACTAAAAAATAAAACCTGGAAAACCTATCAAGAGCTTACAAACAAAGGTGTCGAAGTTTCGATTACCACAGACCACCCTTATACCCCAATTCAATATTTAAATATATGTGCGGGCATAGCGGTGCGCGAAGGTCTCTCTGAGCAAAAAGCTCTAGAAGGGATTACCATTTTACCAGCAAGAAACCTAAAGCTAGACCATCAAATAGGCAGTATAGAATCAGGAAAAGAGGCTGATTTAGTACTTTGGAGTCACCACCCTTTTCATTATTTAGCAAAACCAAAATGGACGATGATTGGCGGTGAAATCGTTTTCTCAGAACAGTAGAAATATGTTGAAATTTGCCAAAAAATAATCTCAAAAAACGGCAAAAAACCTATTTATTTTTTTTATTTTTTCTTGTATGATACTCTAAGTGACACCGAAATAGGCCTAAAAATCTGGGGGGTAAATCACATTATTTTTCATCAACAAAAAAAATGATATAGGGAAGGCAAATGGTGCGCCACCAGTAATACCTGGTTCTAGTGGGTTCGATTCCCACCCCGAAATTTTTTAGTTTATCTGAATAAAAAATTTCGAGGGTGGGCCGCTTCTTTAGACATGGGATCGGATTGCCCGATGGAGGGAAATTCAATGCTTAAGAAACGAGATCTTCATGACAGCCATGTATTATTTGAATTAATGTCGCATCCAGATGTCTTCCCTTTTGTGCGTCAAAAATGCGCTTCTTATGAAGAATTTATTTTCATGACCAAACAAACCATTGAAGCGGAAGATCGCGGTGAAATCATTTCACGGACGATTCTTGATGAATGGGGTGCCCCAATCGGAACCATTAATCTTTTTGATATCGAAGATAATGCAGGATTTTTAGGCACATGGCTCGGAAAGCCATACCATGGAAAGGGCTACAACAGCCCTGCAAAGGATGCCTTTTTCCAAGAAGTTTTTTACACTATGGGAATAGAAACCATCTTTATGAGGATTCGTAAAGTAAATATCAGGTCTATTAAGGCTGCCGAAAAACTCCCTTATGCAGTAAAGGCAAATGAAACCAGAAAATCACTTTACGAGCAGTTGAATGCTGATGGTGATGTGTATGATTTATATGAAATACCTAAAGACCAATACTCCTTCTACCTCATGCGAAATAATGGTGCAGTACAAGAAGAACCTTCACATTTGTTAGAGGCATAGCAAAAAAAGCAATTGGCTTTGACCAATTGCTTTTTTCGTTTAAAAATATGTTATTAATCCGTTATATCTTGTTCTATTCCTGAAATAACCTCACTAATACCCATATGGAGCAAAAATTCTTCTAGTTCCTCATTCGTTAATGTTTCAAAACGACCATCATGAAAAAAAACCTGAGTTTGATTTGGATTAATTCGGTTCATATTAAAACTCATTTTATTTTGCTCCTTTCATAGATGTGTTACATCTATTATCCACAAAAAGAACATAAATCATTCCAAAAAATAGAATAGTTCAAAAAATTGTAAATGTAGGAATCATTTCGTCCCCCTTAATTATTTTGGCAGACTTGCTTAAGAAAATGCCTTTCCGAGAACGTCCATTCCACCAGTTACTGGAATGATACTACCAGTTATAAAGTCGGACTTTTCGTCAATAAGAAAAGAAATGACACGCGAAATATCCTCCCCCGTTCCATTTCTTCCTACTGGCACGCTTTCACTAGAGGTAGCTTCCTCGATACCTTTCTCTTTCCAGTGAGAAATGATATCCCCAGGGCAAACCATATTAGCCGTAATTCCATTTGCTGCTTCTTCTATTGCAATGGTCCTGGTCAGTGATGCCAGCCCTGTTTTAGCCGCAGCAAAGGCCGAACGGTAAACCCAGCCAGGTGTGGTTTCAACTCTCTCGAATCCCATCGTAATGATTCTCCCCCATTGCTGCTCGCGCATAATAGGAATAATTGCTTTCGATATATAAAAAACAGCATTTAAATTCCCATTGATTAAATAATTCCATTCATCGAATGAATACTCCGTTAATTTTTTTCTTTCACGTACATAAGGGCCCGCATTATGAATGACAACATCGATTGAAGTGAATTCTGAAATAACCGTTTCAACAATATGTGAACAATCTACCTGATTTGCCACATCTCCTTGAATACAAATCATTTTATTCCCGAATTTTTCTTCCAGATCTTTTGATAAAAGAATTGCTTCTTGATTACTGTTTCGATAATTAATAGCTAGCTGATAACCTTGTTCTGCAAGCTGGCAAGCAGCTTTTTTCCCTAAACCAGTAGCCCCTCCAGTAATTAATGCCGTTTTTTTCTTCACAAGCGCCATTACCTCACAATTATGTTTTCTAAACTATATGCTTGGAAGGCTAGTTATATATGCACAATTTGTTTTTTCTGGATATTTTTAACGCCTGTAACCTATTTTGCATAGGATATGGTATCAATGCCCAGAGAGTATTTGCGAAAAAGGTGGGGAAGTTATGTTTCCGTGGAATTTATTCCCTTTTAATAAAGACATGAAGAATAAGCTGCAGGGTATAAAACCCGATGAAATTGACCAATTTATTAAAGGCATAATGGGCAATGTAATGTCTTCTCAAACAGGAGAAGGTACCATAAACCCTCAAGACATCGTCAATCATTATCGCCATCAACCCACTCAGCAGGCACATACATTGAACTCTACAGCCTTTGAAACGCATGATTCTGTATTTGTTAGAATACCAATTAAGGATGAATCACTCCTTAAAGAAATGCGGATTTATCATACTGCAAATCAGCTGATGGTGGAAAATATACCTGAGAAGGATCATAAACATTCCATTACACTTCCGGCAATGGTAAAAAAGAAGGGATCCTCTGCTAAATATAAAGATGGAATCCTCGAAATAAAGCTAATAAAATCATATGACATTCAATATTCTCAAATCGATGTTACAGAAAATTAAAAAGGAAAAGACAGCATTTATTCGCTGTCTTTTCCTTTTAGCTAAAAACTTGTCTGTTGATTTCCGCTCCAATCAACAGAGTTAGAAAATAAAAATTTGCTATAATATAGCCTATTTTTTAATGCCCTTCCATATCCATTCCTTCCATTGAATGGTTCGATTCACTTGGATCTTCTGGTTCACTAGGTGTTCCAACGACGAATACTTTTTTAGGCATATTATGCATGTCTCTAGCAGTAACGTGTGAAATGATGTAATAGGTTCCGTCTTGTTCAAAAGACTTTTCAAAACGATAGATTCCATCCTCAGCATGTTCAACTACAATTTTTTCATGTTTTTCATCCTTGGCACGCCAAATTTCAAATTTCACCTCATCTGCGTCTTCAACATTCTCGTCTCCTTGGGTAACCTTTGCTTCAAAAACAATCGGTTCATTAACATTTCCTTTTTCTGGGTTAACCGTCAACTCCACCTCAACAAACTCAGGTAAATCATCTGATTTTTGTTCTTTATTATTGCATGCACTGATGAACAATACAGATACAATGATAAGAAATAGAAATAAGAATTTTTTCATGTTTACCTCTCCTTTATTAATTGCTCCATAACACCATTGTGCAGGTTTATGAGTGATACCTTTGCTTCATTTGAGATTGTGGACTGTGTGATCCTGTTAATAGCATAATAATATTTTTCAAACTTATTTTTACGAATTCTCGGATGGGAATTTTCATCAAGCAGTTCTCTTTTCACTGCTTCCTTTAGTGTTTCTTCACTGCTGCTATCACTTACAGCAAGCAAACGATTATTCCAAATCATTCGATATTCAGCTAGTAATTCATCAAAATTTATTTCTGCAATAGTCAATATACCCACCTCCATATATCCTCAATTGCATTGTTACATACTTTCCAACATTATTGCAAAAAATAAATACAATAATTCCGTGAAAGGAGATAACTATGTCAACACCTTATAAATGTCCTAATTGTAAAACCAATCGAAGCCGTTTCAATATTATTCAACAAGTTACCCAATCTGTAAAACTTGACCCCCAATCTGGTGAGGTATTACGAGAATACAGCGAAAATGATTTAGAACCCTTCCATCTGCCTTACAAGGGACCAGATTATCGAATTCAATGTGCATCCTGCGGGCTAATTGAGGACGAGAGAACGTTCATTAAATTTGGTGAACAGGCCTAACACAAAAACACCTTTATTTCTGTAATAAAGGTGTTTTTTCATGTTATTTTAGGTCATTTTCTTTTAAAAACAAATCAGAGTCTATTTTCCAGGCTTCCATCGTTGAAAAACGAATTAAATGGATTTCACCCCTATAGTGCTGGGGTCCTCTATTTTTAATAAACAAGTCGATTTCAATTGGCACTTCCATGCTTATTTCCTGTTTTAAATCCTCGGCAGGTAATATCGGCATCCTTGTTATTCTAACATTTTCAATTTTGCCTAATACGGGCTTCCAGTTAAGTTCCTGCATGGAGATTAACTTGGAAATATAGGCATCCTGCTGCTTTAAACCGGCGATATAGGCTTCAACTGTCTCATATGGTGATGCCTTACTTAAATACTCCTCAAGCTTCCCAGAGGCCTTAAAAATCATCAACATATGGGAAAGGTCCATCGAATTTGTTCGATGGGTCGTACTTCCGTAAAAGTGGATACAAAAATGCCCTGGAAAATTATTTTTTAATGCCCCTGCTCCATGTGGCATACCGTGCATCGAACCAGCAATCCATTGGTCCTGACTAATCACGATGACCGCCCGCCGTTTCCAGCTCCATTTTCCTCCGTAGATTTTTTTCATAATTTTGGTATCTTTTGGAGTCAATGGCTGTACATCGGCATGATGACTGCCCGCACGCCTTTGAACTTTAAACTTCTTCCCTGTTTCCAGATCTAGGACCGTAAACTTTGAATACTTCGGTAAAACATTATTGACTTCTTCCCATGGTAGCATTTCAATTTTGTAACTAATACTTGTTGCAGCATGAATCCCTTGACCATATAGGAGGAAAAGTATAACCATGATCGTAATTGTTTTCTTCTTCATCTAATCCTCCTTTACATGAAAATATCCACATTAAAAGAGTTACCTGAAGAAGAAATGTTCATTCATTTTCTTTTTGGCTTTTGAAGTCATTTTCAAGTTTTTCGAGTTTTTCTTCTATATCTGACCACTGTATATTTTCACCAATAAACACTAGATTTAAGGGTAAATTCATCTCTTCCTTCATGTAAAAAGGCATTCCATAGGAGTATTGGAAGAGATATGGTTTTGATGAGGGATCAAATTTCAAATAGCCTTTAATACGGTAGATTTTCTCTGGTAAATCCTTCAAGAAATCCTCGAACCCAGAATGACTTATAGGCCCTTTAAATTGATATACAAAGGTAGTTAAATTAAGAGCTGTTTTAGAAAAGGTTGAACTCGTCTGTTTATCAAATGATAGTGATAGTTTTCTCAATTCATCAATAGAAACCTGAGAATAATTGGTTAACAAACAGCGGGCAACCGAATTGATTCCTTGAATCTCAAAAATAATTTTGGACTGCTCAGATTCTGACAGCTCATCCATTTTATTAATGAGAATGAAATCAGCGTGCCTGACCTGCTCGAGAAGTAATTGCTGAAGCTGTGGGCTTAACACCTTTCTATCTCTCCATCTCAATCCATCTACTGTCGTAACAATGCCTTTGATCGTGAATTGATCCGCAAATAACGGTGAAAGGATGGCGTCTAGAACTTCAACTGGGTGAGCAGCACCAGTGGTTTCAATATAAACCACTTCTGGTTTTTCATTTACTAATAACCCTTGCAGCTGCGCCTCAAGCTTGTCCTGAATCGAACAGCAGATACAGCCTCCTAATAATTCCTTCAAAGCTACATCCTCTTCACGAGCGACCTCAGAATCAATTGAAACCTTACCTAGCTCATTCATCATTACAGCTGTTTTTCGGCCTCTTGACCGCTCATTTTCGAGCAATTGCTTCAAGAGTGTTGTTTTTCCACTTCCTAAAAATCCTGATAATATATAAATTTCTGTGTTGTTCATCCCACTAACCTCTTTTTCTTCTGATATTCCTTTTATTATAGCTGAAATTGGGCTATCAACTAGATAGAAGTGGATTATAATATTAATAAAAAGACTTTTCAGAAAGGATTTTCCCTCATGATATATGAGTATGTCTACCCAAAAAGTCTCCTGCATTTCATTAAAAACCCTTCACATGAAACCTTAAAAGATCTTCTCCTACACAATACAGGTGAAACAGATTTTCTAGATTTTAAAACAAAATGGACTGAATTTTCGAAGATGGCTAAACATGTTCTTGCCATCGCAAATTCGGGCGGAGGCTGTATTATTGTAGGTGTCAGTCAAAATGATGAGGGAGCAATTTCCTTAACAGGACTTAACGAAGATGACTTTTTAGATAAAGCAGATATAGACAATAAACTAGCAAATTTATTGCCAAAATACTTAAAATACCGTACGGAAGATTTTCATTATAGTGATGATCAGCAAATCTTGAGAAATAAACGATTTCAAGTGCTCATAATTGAATATGATCCAAAATATGTACCTTATACTTCTGTTGTTCAACGGAACGAGCTTCGGTATGGTGCCATATATGTACGACAAGGAACGAAATCACTGGAGGCAACGAATGACAAGCTCGTTGAAATCATCCTGCGTAAGGTTCAATCTGGAGGTTCTGGCGTGAATGAATATACCCTAAAAGAGCACCTGGATCAGCTAAAGGAATTATATGAGGAACTTTCCTCACAAAAAAATAATGAATACAGTAATTTTATTGCAGATTTGATAGAACGTAAACAAGAAAGAATTCGGCAATTATTAGATATTAACCCTGAAAACTGATGAAATCATGTAAAAAGCCTGAACCGTTATTAAAACGGTTCAGGCCTCTCCATTACTTCATTTCCTCTTTTAGTACTTCGATTGCTTTTTGAAGTTGAGTATCATTCGTTTCAATCATTTCTCTGAGTTTTTCCATCAATTTAAAAGTAGATTCCCCTTTTAATACGCCATCAGCAGGGAGATTATTGGCTGTTTGAAAGCTAATAACAGCTGCTTGAGTTTTCTCATCAAAGAATCCATCTTCACGCCCTGGGTCATAGCCAATTGCTTTTAACATTTTCTGTGCAGATTCGACCTCAGTTGAAGAGCTAGATAGTTTCAACTCTTTATCAGGGTTTATGATTGGTAATGATGCATATTCCGGAAGAGGTACTTCAAAATCGGGCTTAATCCCCTTTTTATGGATCCAATTACCATTTGGAGTCAGCCATTTAGCTGTAGTAAATTTAATATTTGAGTTGTCAGGGAAATCCTTAGCCGTTTGTACGGTTCCTTTACCAAAGGTGGTTTCTCCTACAAGTTTTACTCCAGCAGATTCACTTACTGCTCCAGCAAGAATTTCTGAAGCGCTGGCACTGCCTTTATCAATTAATACAACTAATGGGAAGTCGGGATCTCCATCATTTTGCGAAGGATACTCTTCCGTCTTTCCATTACGGTCTTCTACTTTTAATATTAGTTTCCCTTTTGGAACAAACATACTTGAAATACTAATAGCTTCATCTAATAATCCACCCGGGTTTTGGCGTAGATCCAAGACTAACCCTTTCATTCCTTCTTTCTGAAGTTCATTTAACTTTGCTGCAAGATCCTTTGAAGTGTTTGTAGAGAAACTTGTTATTTGAACCTTTGCAATACCTTCGCCCACCATTTCACCATAAACGGTTTCAATTGGAATATCATCACGAATAATTGCAACCTTTACCGGCGCGTCTGTTCCTGGTCGATGGATAGTCAACTCAACCTTTGTTCCTTTTTTTCCACGTATGATGGTTACTGCTTCTGTCGAAGTCATGCCCTGCAAGCTTTTTCCATCTACAGCTGTGATCATATCATTCGGTTTTAATCCAGCTTTTTCAGCAGGTGATCCTTTTATAGGTGAAACAATCATAATATGTCCGTCTTTCTCTTGGATTTCAGCACCAATTCCTTGGAAAGAAGAATTAATAGAGCTATGAAATTTTTCCGCTTCCTCTACACTCATATAGTCTGTATAAGGATCGTCTAAGGCCTTAACCATGCCATCAATAGCCCCATTGATTAGTTTTTTCTGATCGAGCTCCTCAAAATATCCACTCTTGAGTGTATCATAGGCAGTGTAAAGTTTATCAAATTCAGACCTTTCAGTCCCCACTGTAATAACTTTTTCATCTCCGAATGATAGCGCAAATGTTGTTATTCCGGTTGATAGTAATACGAGGAAAAACAAAATCAATATAAAGTGAAATTTCTTAATGTTTACATAACCAGATTTTTTATCTGTTACTTGTTCTTGTTCATGATTTTCTTGTTCAACATTTTGTTCATCCAAAGCCTTCACCACTTTCATTGTCCAAAAAATAATATGTAAAACTAGCCCTTAAAGATTAGAATAACATCTTTTATTAAAAATTAACAAAGAAAAGTTATCCCTATAAAAAAAGCCGGAACATCCTGCCGAAGGCGTGCCGTGCTTTATTCTTTACATTTTCTTTACTTCATTAAAATACTCCTCTAATGTCCAATTATGTTCGTACATAATCGTTGCAGCCTTAACTCCAACATAGCGAAAATGCCAAGGCTCATACATATAATTGGTAATGTCGATTTTCTCTTTCGGATATCTTAGTATAAACCCAAAGCGATGAGCATTATCTTTAAGCCATTTTCCTTCTGTTGTATTAGCAAAGGCTTCATTTAAGTAAAATTTATTGGACCTGCTTGAAATATCCATTGCTAGTCCTGATTGGTGTTCGCTCGCACCTGGAATAGCTACTGCCTGAGCAGCTTTCTCTATCCCAACTCTATCTATTTCAGCATCAAACAATGATTGCTGGCGGCTATAAGAGCGGTAGCCCGAAACGGCATAAAGTTCAATTCCATTTTCTGCAGCAGCAGCGAACATTTTCTCTAGAGCTTTAGCCGCTTCATTTCTCATTAAACTTTTTTCTATTTCTTCTTCACCAAATGAAAACTCAACATCTGGTCTGACAAGATCTTCAGGAATATAATCTTCTGGCAGGTAAAATTCTTTGTTAACCAATGCCATGACATTGGTAGAGTTTTGAATCACATTTTTGCCGTCCACTTCTTTAATATCATTGAAAAAGATTGATTCTAAACTGAGCTGATCATTTACTTGAGATTCATCTTGTTGCGACTGTTGATTCTTAATACTAGAGTCATTTGCAGTGAACGGAAGCTTATTAATTAATGAATTAATTTGACTGCAACCGCTAATTAGAATGATTATGGATCCAATCCATAATAAAGTTTTCCAACCCATATTCTCACCTATCTATCTTTCTTTATTCTTTATGCACTATATCTATTTTTACCAAAAAGGTCAATGAAGAACCTCTTTCTAGTAGTGAAAGAGGTCGTTTTTCCTATTCTTTCGTCGCAGCTTCTAATGCAACTACAATCATATCGTTAAATGTTAATTGTCTCTCTTCAGCGGTTGTTTCCTCACCAGTTAAAATATGATCACTTACAGTCAGAACTGACAATGCTCTGCGGTTAAATTTAGCTGCCAACGTATATAAGGCTGTTGTCTCCATTTCAATAGCAAGAATCTGATACTTAGCCCATTTTTCTAGTTCAGCATTATCATTATAGAAGGAGTCCGCTGTGAAAATGTTACCTACTTTTAGATTAAGACCTTTTTCCACTCCAGCGTCATAGGCCTTTTTTAGTAAATCAAAGTTAGCACAGGGAGCAAAATCAACGCCACCAAAGGTCAAACGATTCATGTTGGAGTCGGTTGAACTTGTCATCGCTAAAATAACATCGCGCACTTTAACATCCTTTTGAATCGCACCACACGTACCGACACGAATTAGATTTTGGACATTATAGCTATTCATTAATTCATTCACATAAATCGAGATAGAAGGAACTCCCATTCCAGTTCCTTGAACAGAAATTCTTTTCCCTTTATACGTACCAGTATAACCAAACATATTTCTTACTTCGTTATAGCATTTCGCATCTTCTAAGAAAGTTTCTGCAATATATTTAGCCCTTAGTGGGTCTCCAGGCAGTAATACCGTTTCTGCAATTTCATTTTCCTTCGCACCAATATGTACACTCATACTAAAAATCCTCCAATCATTTAAATGAAGTCATTTACTTCACACTTGTCAATATATCATATCCATTTTCGATTGAAAAACCTTTGATTGAAATCGTCATGTTTTTTTTTATTTGTGGGAAGCTATTTTTAGATTATCCAAAGGAGGTAATTTACATTATGGGAAAAAAGCATAGAGCACAAACGAATCGACCAAAGAAAAATAATCACATTCCACCTGAAGCCATTGAAGCAGAGCATAATGCCCATGCAAAAGAACATGACGGATCAGGCGGTCGAAAAAGTAATGGTAAATAAATGCTAAAGACAAAAAACCTAAGGATTTGCTCCTTAGGTTTTTTTTATCTTATATGGATTCGATTAATAGGCTGCCAACCGCCGGGCTTTAATTGATAATAATGCTGTCCGCCACGGCCCTCATCAATTAATATGATATCTCCGGTGGAAAGGAATCTCCCCTTATAATTCGATGGTATTCGATCGGTAACATTAAAGAGGCTAAACGTTTTCTCCAAACAATTTTCATGGTTACCTGCATGAATGAAGGTACGATAAATTTGTTTGTACCCTTTGTATTCTCTGTACTTTGGAGTTTGAAAGATTGTCACATCATATTGAATGCTAGCCCTTCTAGTTATCGCCTTGATCATCCTATCCCCTCCAATCATTAAAATAATTGTCATTACTTTAATAATTAGAGATGAACATAGTAGAATCCTTCATAGAAAATCGTCTTTTTTTGTCGACGATTAGGAAAATCTCTGAATAACGCTTTGGATTTGCTGTTGAAGGTTTGGAATATCTGCTGAGGTTACCGTTAATCTTACATTGGTTTCATCCAAACCAGCTGCTTCTGCAAATAATCCGCCTAATCCGCGTGCACGACGATCAACCTGTAAAAATAATTCAATTACACCATTTCCAGATGGGCGCAATACTACTTCTAACTCGTCTAATTTTCCACGAAACGGTCCAGATGTCGGTACATATTCAAACTCTTGCACAAATGGCAAGCGACCGCGAACTTTATATGATGCTTCTTCGCAATCAGCTTCACGTAAACGGAAACCAAGACTGTCAACTGCGTTAAAGACTGCATTCATTAATTGACCAGGGACAACTTGAATATAGTCTTTATCACCAGGATCCACTGCATTTTTAATATCTAAGCCAGTCGTAACCCAGATTTTCGACCTGCCGATAGACAGAGGTGTATCTAGTGGAAGCTGGAAGGAAAAAGGAATTTCTTTTCTTTCATTTTTCCCAATTGTAAATGGACTGGTAATTCGGAAACGATCGATTGTAGCTGTTACATTATACTTTTTATCATCTGATTCTTTTAAATAGGTAGTATTTAATGATAAAAATATATCATCTACCTGCTGGTCTACCTTTCCACCTCTGATTTCTACTACACCGTTAAGAGTTTCTCCTGGGGTATACGTATCCCTCTCAAGCTTTGTGTCAACCGTAGCTGAACCAATTCCTACACTAGCAAATACCTTGTCAAAAAAAGACATTCTTATTTCCTCCCTGTACCTCAAATAATTTTTTGGATATCTGACTTTACTTGTGCGCAGCTCTCATAACAGTCTTCTATTTGTAAAAGTCTGCTGATGATGTGCTTTGCATGATATGATATCTCCAATTCCTCTTCCCAGCTGCTTTCCTTTTTCTTTTTTGGAAAATAAAAATTGGAGTAAAGTAAAAACAACAAGAAATGACCGAGTCCATAAAAGTCTGCTTGGGGATTTACCTCTTTCCGTAAATTCCGTTTTGGCATTTTATGTCCACCAATACCTTGATTACATTTCCGCGCAAGCCCTAAATCAATAAGCACAATCTCTGAGCCAGTCGAGATCACATTTGGGATGCGAATATCCCTGTGAATTAGTTGATGTTCATGTAAATAGTTAATGAGCTCTAGTAATTCATTGGCGATTTTAAAAGCTTCAATTTCTGAATATTTTTGACCATCGTGAAAGATTAACTGCTCAAAATTCTTTCCCTCAATATATTCCATCGTATAAAATGGGATATTTTTATATGTGCCATCCTCGAAATACTCTGGAAACCCAGGATGCTTTATTGATTTAAGCAGGTTTTTTTCAAGCTCAAAGCTGCTTTTTCCAGATTTCGTGATTCTTTTATGGATTCGTAAGGCTTTTAATACTTTCTTTTGTTTTGATACTTGGTCAAATACTAAGTAACTATTTCCGTAGCTGCCAACGCCTATATGGTTTATTATCTGGTAGCGTCCTGTAATGATTTCATTTTGCTGAAATCGGTTTTCTATTATGTTAGCGGCAAATAAAGTCATTCTTTTTAACATAAAAGTGTTTAACTGCTGAAGAAGCTCGATAAGAAACTACCACTATTATGCTTCTTTTTATAATGGTGGTGTCCTAAGTGCTTTTGTTTGTGGTGGTTCATTTTTTTCCAGGCATTACTTGAATGTGAATATTTTTGATGATGAAGTTTACTTCCTAGAATTGATTTTATAATCTTTTTTAGCATCATCATTCCTCCTCATCTTGCTATACTTTATACGGGAAAGAAATAGTAAAGTTTCACCAATAAATGAAAATAGCAAAAAAAATTTCACAAACAAAAAGCGAGCAGGTTCATATGCTCGTCTTTCGTTACTTCTTATTAAAAAGATGAATAAAGTATCCTGATATTTTACCTATTCATCTTCTACTTCTTCGTCGATAATACTTTTCTCGATGAGATACTCGAAGGTGATATCAGCGATTTCTTCCAATTCTTCTTCCGTAGGAACGTATCCTCTTTTTACCAGCTCATGAAAGAAAAATTCAGCAATCTCCTCCGTATCAATAAATACTTCAATTTCTCTCATAGCATCGCCCCCTTTTTACAGAATGTATGATGAATTCTGCTCATTCATGCTATTTACTTCTAGAAGAATCGGTAAATATTCTGCAGCTTAAACATAGAGAGCAAAATAAAAGATTAAATATGTCTTTTTTTCTTTGGACAAGCATAGGATCAATAAAAAGAACTAATATGAGGTGATAGTATGTCAAATCTACAAGGAAAATTTGAAGTTATTATTGATGACTTGAATCAGGAGGATGGATTGATCATCTCTACCTTTGAGAAGATTTTAGACAGCCTATTTTTTCTAATAAAATGGGGTGGAATTCCTTTGGTCATTTACTTATTAGTGGCACTATCCAGGTGGTAGAAGCTAGACATGGCTTTTACCATCGTCATTTATGACACTTTTTAATTTTCTTAGAATGACACGCATAACTTGATAGTACTCTTGGTCGTGGAACAATGTATATAAAATTTTGTAATCATTATAAATATCTAATAAATTATCTATTAACAGTTTTTTTTCCTTTTTCTTTTCGATTTCTTCGAGTTCTGCTTTTCTCACAATGTTTTTCTGTGTTTTTGAAATTGCGACCTGTTGCTTCTCTTCGTTATTAACCATGTAAAGGAGTCCTAACTTTTGAATAAACGTGTCCGCACTCTCAGCGTCTGCGACGAGTGTCATTTCCTCTTCCCCCGCTTCGAGCCATTCCCCATCACTAATTCTTGAAAGTTCGTAAATAACATCTTCCCATGCATCTTCTTTGTACCGCCATATCTCGGTTCGAAACCCGACAATTTTAAACAAATCAGAGCCATAACCGGCGACCTGAACTAAATCTCCGAAAAAGAATTTATATTCGATATCTATTTGTTCTTGTTCCACCAAAGTTCCTTCATATTCGGATAAGAGCTGAAGTCCTGATTCAACAAAAAGACCATCACTTTTATTCACTTCGTACACATAATTACCGTCAAGCCACTTAACATCTGTAATTTTGCCAACTGTACCATACATCGTTATCACGACCGTATCACCGACCTTATACTTCGGTATATTCCTTCTATTCATATCCTCCATCCTCTCAATGATGAGTCGTGAATTTTGATTACAATAGTATATGCACCAATTGATGTATCGCGCACAATGGAGAAAAAGAAAAATCGCCTCTTTTTGCAGAGACGATTTAAAGGGACTTACATAAAACAATTAACTTTCCGAAAGCACATAAAGCTCCCAGGCTTCATCAAAAATAGTCATTGACTCTAAGTAATGACCGTTCATTTCAAGATAGGAACTGAGCTCATGGTAGTCTTCTGATGTTTTTGGAAAGCTATGATCCAAAAAAGCCTCATTCGCAAACATACTGATAGCATCCCTTGGTTCAGGGTGCCGGTATTTCATTAAAAAATGATAAAAGGATTTAATCATAAATAGCGCCTTTCTTTCCATCGTTCAGACAAGAATTGATTTAACTTAATGATACTATAACGGATGCCTGAATCTCCGTCCAGCACTTATTAGAACAAAGAAATATTGGTATTCATTCCATATTATTGATATAATTTTACCAAAAATATAAAGAAACTGAGGTAGGATCATTGGCAAAGAGAAAATTTCAATACTGGTTATTACAGGTCTTGTTAATTTTAACGATTATATGGGTTTCAACCAAGATTTCCTTCTTATTCGCGCCTATCGGAGTCTTTTTTTCAACCATCTTTTTCCCTATTCTGATTACAGGCTTCCTTTATTTTTTACTTAACCCAGTTGTTAATTTTCTGCAGCGTCATAAGGTACCTAGACTATTAGCCATCATTATTATTTATGTTGTGTTTATTCTCCTTTGTGTGCTTGCGATTGGAAATTTAATTCCTGCCATTACAAATCAATTTACCGCTCTTGCTAACGAACTTCCAGTATATGCAGACAAAACCATGCAGTTTTTTAACAAGGTCGTGCAATCATCTGAATTTAAATGGGTAATGGTCGAGCAAAAAGATATTCTTGAGAATGTACAGGAAAGGCTTATAGAATTTGCAAATACCCTGCCAAACACGATTACCGGCAGCATAACTAATATTCTTGGTGTGATAACGAATATTGCTATCATTCTCGTAACGGTTCCTTTTTTATTATTCTACATGTTTAAAGATGGTCACAGGTTTCCTTCTGCGATCTCAAAGTTCCTCCCTGCCCCATATAGAGAGGAAGGATTATCCATTCTAAAAGAGACAGGTGAAACTCTATCGACCTACATTCAGGGACAAGTTACCGTGGCCTTGGCAGTCGGAACATTAGCGTTTATCGGTTACCTTATCATCGATTTACCATTTGCACTTGTCATGGCGTTAATAGTAGCATTTACCAACATTATTCCTTATATCGGTCCCATTCTCGGAGGCGCACCAGCAGTAATCGTTGCTTTATTTGATTCTCCTTCTAAGGCATTATTGGTTATTGTTGTTATTCTCATTGCTCAACAGATTGAAGGAAATGTATTGTCACCGCTTATTCTTGGAAAAAGCCTAGACACCCATCCCGCAACGATTATCATTATCTTACTGGCTGCTGGAAATCTGGCTGGAGTTCTTGGGATGATACTGGCAATCCCATTTTACGCAGTCATGAAAACCATTGTATTAAACTTAGTTAAATTTCTCCGAGCCAGGAATAACGCAGCCAAACCGATACAAACTGAATAATAAATAACCCCTATCGGCAGATAGGGGTTTTGATTAGGAAAAGTCAAAATAATTCCTCTTCAACAGTCTCGGTAGAGCCATTAACTCTTTATAGCTGATGCTTTTTCCAATTTTCTTTGTATCAATTAGAAATAATTGGTCTTCAATTTCTTTTGTTACCTCATCTGTTTGATAGATCATCTTACAATCTTCGCATTCCACTGCAGGGGTTTCTGTAATCTGAATGGCTCTTGTGCCGTCTGGAAGCTCCCAAAAGACGGTATTTTCTCCCTTTTGGGCCTCTTTTCCACACCACTCACATAATAATCCCATATTCATCCCTCTATTCATTTGATGCTGAGTTCCCATCCGAATCTTTTTTTTCAGAAGATGTAGGTTTATTCTGTAGTGCTTGAAATTTCTTTTCCTTCAGCTCATCCCGCTTACTTCTTTTATCCTTCAGTGAGGAATGGTTAGGGTCTTGATTGTATCCTTTCCGGCGATTTAATCTAGTTAAGCCCTCTGGAACAAGATTGAAATGCTGGTCATTCATGATTCCTGCAATCCCAATATTGGACCGTTTTTCCTCCATATCTGGGTATACCTCTTTAAAATAACCCTCAGCAGTTCCAGGCTTATAATTTTCTGGTTCTGGATAAGATGTAATGACTCCTTCAAAGTTCCTGAGCACAACCTTTTCTGCACTTTGTGAAATTAAATAATTCGGCTGAAGTGAAATTTTCCCTCCACCTCCAGGACCATCAAGCACAAATGTTGGCACTGCATATCCACTCGTATGTCCACGTAATCCTTCGATAATTTCAAGCCCTTTGGAAACAGGTGCCCGGAAATGTCCAATTCCTTCGGAAAGATCACATTGATAAATATAATATGGTCGAACACGGATTTTGACGAGGTCATGCATCAGCTTTTTCATAATCGGAACACTGTCGTTGATTCCGGCAAGGATGACCGATTGGTTCCCGACTGGAACACCTGAATTTGCAAGCATTTCACAAGCATTCTTAGATTCCTCGGTTATTTCAATGGATGTATTAAAATGAGTATTCAACCAAATTGGATGGTATTTTTTAAAGATATTACAGAGGTTTTCAGTAATCCTTTGCGGGAATACCACTGGTGCCCTTGTTCCAATTCGAATAATTTCCACATGATCTATTTCACGGAGGTTTTTCAAAATATATTCAAGGATATTATCATTAATGAGCAGACCATCACCACCAGATAATAATACATCCCGAACTTGTGGGGTTTGACGGATATAGTTAATAGCAGCATCTAGCTGTTTCTTTGGAACTCCCATGCCAATTTGTCCTGAGAAACGTCTTCTTGTGCAATAACGGCAATACATCGAACATTGATTGGTGACGAGAAACAGAACGCGGTCTGGATAACGGTGCGTTAAGCCTGGAACTGGTGAATCTTCATCCTCATATAAAGGGTCTTCAAGGTCATATTTCGTTTTATGGATTTCTTTAGAAATCGGAACAGACTGCATCCGAATCGGGCAGCGTGGGTCATCAGGGTTCATAAGCGAAGCATAATAAGGTGTTATATTTAGTGGAATCGTTTTGGTTGAGATTCTAACTCCCTCTTCTTCATCTGGAGTTAAATTTATGACCTTTTTTAAATCCTCCAATGTGCGAATGGTATTTGTTAGCTGCCACAACCAATCATTCCATTGCTCTTCTGTAACTGCTTTCCATAGCTCTATGTCTTTCCAATGCCTATTTGGCTTGTATAATGTCTGTTTCATGTTAATTTCCTCCTTACCCTGCTTTACTAAAATATTATGCAAGAATTATGCCAATGCACTTAGTCCGGGTAAGGTTTCTGAATATTAGTTTTTAAATGATGATTACAAAAAAAAACGCCGATTTTTCGGCGGTTATTCTCTTAACTTTTTGATTTTATATTGCAAGGTTTGTCTCGGAATCTCCAACAGCTTGGCCGCTTGATTGATATTTCCAGCTGACAGATCAAGTGCCTTGTCGATCAGATGTTTTTCCAGCTCTTCGACATTTTGTCTTAAGGAAAGATTCTTCTCAACTTTTTCATTCATAACTGCCTGCTGTTTCATCATAATTGGCAGGTCTTTCATTTGAAGGACTTCCTCATCACAAACGTTCATCATGTACTCAATCGTATGCTTCAGCTCCCTAACGTTTCCAGACCAAGGATGATTCATAAAGAAACTTTCCAATTCTCGCTCAATACCTTTAATTGCTTTATTTAATTTCTTATTAAAAAACAGAATAAAATAATTCGTCAATAACTGGATATCCTCTTTCCGTTCCCTAAGTGGCAGCAGCGAAAAAGTAAACACATTTAAGCGGTAGTAAAGGTCAGAGCGAAGCTTTTGGTTTTGAAGCGCGGTATTTGGATTAACATTCATCGCTGCAATTACACGTACATCAACTGATATGTTTTGTGAACTTCCGATTCTTCGTACCATCCCATCCTCTAAAACCCGCAAGAGCTTTGCCTGAAGCTCAATCGGCATCGTATGAAGCTCATCAAGAAACAGTGTTCCTCCATCTGCCAGCTCAAATAGCCCTTTTCTCTCGACCGCGCCTGTATAACTGCCTTTGGCTGTACCAAAAAGAATACTTTCCAGCAGCGTTTCTGGGATGGCCGCACAGTTTTGAGCAATAAAAGGACCATCACCACGATAGGAGGCATGATGGATCCCTTGGACAAACAGCTCCTTTCCAGTCCCGCTCTCGCCATACACAAGAATTGGAGAATCAGATTTTGCCAATCTTCCTGCTTCATCCTTCATGCTCATGAACGCTGGATTTACACTTTTTAAATCATGTAATGTATAGTTAACGTTCTTTAACGTTTTTTTCTTATTGGTTTTATTCACATTCTTTTGTAAATCTAATAGGCTTTCCGCTAATTGCTTCATTCGCGAATAATCTTTGGCAATTTCAACTGCGCCAATTATCTCTTTATCTAAAAAAATAGGAAGCGTCGTATTAATCGTATCAATTTGTTTTCCATGCATATTGACATAAACCTGTGTCTGATTATAGATAGGTTTACCGGTTTTGATCACCCGGAGCAGGGTGCTTGAATTCTCAGTTAAGGAGGGAAAGGCGTTTAACACATGTTTACCCTGTACTTCCTTCACATCCATGCCATCATGTCTTGCTGCAACTTCATTATAAAAAATCGTTTTCCCTTCAGTATTGACCACATGGATTCCTTCATCGATGGTTTTAAGAATGGCTGAAAGAACCTCCTGCGTAAGTGCATTTAATTGAACCATATGCTTCACCTCCCCATAAAAAGTGCCGAAAATTCGTCACCTAAAGCCGAAATATTAGCAGTTTGCCAGATTCTTTACCCACATATTCATATTTTCAAGCTTGTCATAGATATAGCAGTTATTCATTAGTCGACCCCGATACTTATAACCAAGCTGAAATAAAACAGCATTCATTCCAAAGGATAAGCTCCTTGCTATCGAATAGGCACAGAATATTCCCTGCCTTTTAAGTTCACCCTCTAACTCGCTGAGGATGATTTTCATTAACCCATATTTTCGATGTTCCTTTAAGGTCGCACAATCAGTTAATTCTGCATTTTTGTAAAAAGAATTTACTTCTGCAGAAGCAGCACTGACAATTTTCCCCTGTTGAAAGAAAACGTAATAAATGGTTCCTTCCTTCATGGTCTTTCTCACATATTCAGGGTCATGTAATGGTGTAGGGTAAATTTGAAACACTTTACTGTACAACTCTGAAAGCTCCTCTGAACATGATTCATTTGCTTTTTTTAATTCAAACTCTTTTGGCGGAAAGGGCTTATCGGCTGTGTCTAATTGATAAATGCTGTGAATCATTCCGTCCTCTGTAATCCAATGGTCACTTTTCTTTCGTTCTACTGTATAAAATTTCGAAAAAAAATGGGCATCAGAACCGAGAAAATAGCGATCCACAACAGCTTCCGGTTGTAAGCCTTTTTCATATAGATGTATAAAATCCTCTGAACGCGCTTTCATAATTAATTTTTCCACTTGGTGCTTGCGTGCTAACTCCTCCCCTCTCTCCAACAGTAAATTTGTATTGCCGCGATAATCATCAATTCGGATTCTGTTATTAAAAGGATCAAGATAAACTTCTAGAAAATAATTACTTTCTTCGATAAGGATAGTGGAGGCACTTTTAGTCATCATATAACTCCTCTCCTATAAGCAGGTGAAAAAAATGTCTGACTGGAAAATCAGCCAGACATTTTTTTCTACAATGTTTTAAAGCTGATTAGCTTTAGTTCTGTCATTTCTTCAACCGCATATTTAATACCTTCTCGACCCATTCCGCTCATTTTTACTCCTCCATATGGCATTTGGTCTACACGGAAGGTAGGGATTTCATTGATCATAACACCGCCAACCTCAAGTTTTTTGGCTGCTTGAAGTGCTTTATGGATATCATTCGTAAAGATACCTGCTTGAAGACCATATTTAGAATCATTCACCAGCTTGATGGCTTCATCAAATTCAGTGAAAGTATTGATATGAACAACAGGTGCGAATACCTCTTCACAGCTCACCTTTTCAGTAGACGGAACATTCACAAGAACAGTTGGCTGGAAAATCCCATCTTCAGAGATGCCGCCTAACCTTAATTCAGCGCCATTGTTGACAGCTTCGTCAACCCAAGTCTGTGTTCGCTGTACATCACCACGAGTAATCATCGCTGATATATCAGTATCTTCCTCAAGGGGATTACCTGCTTTTAACTTTTGCGTTTCACTGACGAATTGTTCCACAAAAGCTTCAAAAATGTTTTCATGAACAAAAACCCTTTGAATGGAAATACAAACCTGCCCCTGAAAGGAAAAGGCTCCGTTTACAATCCTAGGAATTACCTCACCTAGCCGAACACTGTCGTCGACAATTAATGCCGAATTAGACCCTAATTCTAGTGTTACTCGCTTTAATCCAGAGTTTTCGCGGATATAACGCCCCACCTCTGGACTACCTGTAAAGGTAATCATTTTAATACGGTCGTCTTTCATTAATACATCGCCGATTTTGCTGCCACTTCCGGTGATGACATTTAATGCGCCTGCCGGTAAGCCTGCACGGTGAAAGTAATCAGCTATCTTATAAGCAGATAACGGAGTTTGACTTGCTGGTTTAAGCACAACACTATTTCCTGCCGCGATGGCTGGACCTACTTTATGTGCAACAAGATTCATAGGGAAATTGAAAGGGGTAATCGCAGCAATGACACCTAATGGTTCTCGAACCGTAAAGGCGAGTCTGTCCTGACCTCCAGGGGCAGCATCCATAGGAACTGTTTCACCATGAATTCTTCTCGCTTCATGAGCAGCGAAGGTGTAGGTCAAAATCGTCCGGTCGACTTCTGTTCTTGCTGCCTTTAGTGGCTTTGCAGCCTCCATGCCTATTAATCTCGCACATTCCTCACGATCATCCTTAAGAAATTGTGCTACTTTTTCAAGAATTTCTGCTCGTTCAAAGGCAGGCATTTCTGCCATTCTACCTTGAGCTTGTTGTGCCGCTTTTATTGCTGACAGCACATCTTCTTGATTAGCAATACCAATCTCCGCAAGATTCTCCAAGTTAAATGGATTTTTCAGCTCCATATAGGAAGAAGCACTTCGATATTCGCCGCCTATCCATAAATCCTTCTTCATCCCTGTCCCTCCAGATGTAAAAAACTCATTATTTACTATTGTACCAAATTTTACTAAGTCGAAGGGATTTCAAATAATTCACTGACTTCACACCACTTCAATAGAGTGAGAGCAATAATCTTGCTAGCTGCAAACATATCCTCCAAAAGAATGTGCTCATTGGCGTCATGTGCCGTAGCAGTTATTCCTGGACCAAAAACTACGACAGGTGTATTTCCCACATTTGATAGAATTCCACCATCCGTCCCCCATGGGCTTGCTTCAATGACCGGCTTCGCTCCGTTAATTTCTACAAAACTCTCAGAAAGTGTATTCATTAATGGATGATCGACTTCAAGATTACCAGGAAGCCATCTTCCCCCAAACCATTCAACCTCAAGTGGATTCTCTTGGAACCATTCATCTTGTTCATTGAGTTCATTCATAACGGCAGCCATTTCTCCTTGAGCAGCTGAAATTGTCTCTTCAGGGGATACACCCATTCTTCCTTCAATCACAGCCAAATCCGGAACAGATGATGGCCATTCCCCACTATTTATTTTTCCAATATTAATCGGGATTGGAATGGGAATTTTGTTAAATAGAGGATCAGTGATTTTTATATTCCGATTTTTCTCTAATTGCTGTAGCTTTTGTATCACCATTACCGCTTTTTCAATGGCACTTATGCCTTCATATCTCGTTCCGCCGTGTGCTGCCCTGCCCTTCACGGTAATTCTAAACCACATCGAACCCTGTTGCTTCGGAAAAATTTTCATCCCCGTTGGTTCCGGGATAATCGCCCCGTCAGCATGGTAGCCTCTTAGAACTGCAGCAAGTGTACCGGCACCGCCGCTTTCTTCTTCAATCACACTTTGAAAAATAACATCCCCTTTAAGCTTAATTCCCGTTGCGATTATTGCCTCAATCGCCATGACTAAAGCAGCTGTTCCACCCTTCATATCTGTACTCCCGCGTCCGTACAGCCTTCCACACTCAATATGACCGCTAAATGGATCATGTGTCCAGTTCTTCTCATCACCGACTGGCACCACATCAATATGTCCATTTAGGATGATCGACTTTCCACCTCCCGTCCCTTTTAAAACAGCAACGACATTCGGATTTCCTTCAAAGCTCTGCCGGTCGCAGCAGAATGCCTCATGCTGCTTTAACTCATCTCGGTCAATTTCCCAAATATCAAGATTCAACCCCAGCTGCCGGCATTTTTCGATAATGACAGCCTGTGCACTGCTTTCGTTCCCTCTTATACTATTCTCTTGAACAAGTATTTGTAAAAACCGGGTTCCTCTAGCGCGATTGTCCTTCAGCCATTGTTTGATTGATTCCTCATGATTATTCAACACTTTCACTCCTTCTTTTGAAGAATGGGTGAGATTAATAGTTTATTTTTCGGACATCATCACTTATCGTAAACTCACATTCTGTCTTGTTGATTACCTCTTGCAAATTGTAAGGTGAGAACAACTCTGTTAACAGTAATCCTTCAGATGTCACCATGAATACTGCCAATTCTGTTATGATCATATCAACACAGGCGGCAGAGGTTAGCGGTAACGTGCAGGACGTGACAATTTTCGGATTACCTGCCTTATCACAATGATTCATTAACACAATCACTTTTCTCGCCTTCTGGGCAAGTTCCATCGCACCACCCATTCCAGGAACTTTTTTTCCTGGAACAATCCAGTTGGCCAAATCGCCATGCCCACTAACTTGGAGGGAACCTAAAATCGTGATATCGACCCGGCCTCGGCGAATCATCCCAAAGGCAATCGCGCTATCACAGTAAGAACCTCCTTGGTTCAAGGTAACCGGAAAACCCCCTGCATTACATAAATTCTCATCTTCCTTCCCTTTCTCTGGGCTTGGTCCCATTCCTGTAATCCCATTTTCAGCATGGAACATCACCATCATGCTATTCGGTAAATGATTAGGAACTAAGGATGGAATACCTATACCAAGGTTTACAACCATTCCATTGCCGATTTCTTCTGCTGCTCTTCTTGCGATTGTATTGCGATAGTCTACTCCCAGGCCCATTTCCAATTCACTCCCTTCGAAGGGATAATATGATCCACGAACACTCCAGGAGTAATAATTTCATCAGGTTGAAGGCTCCCGAGGGGTACAATTTCCTCCACCTCAGCAATGGTGATATCTCCTGCCATGGCGACAAGTGGATTCGTATTCCTTGCACTTTTGTCATAAATTAAATTTCCATATGGGTCTGCTTTTTTGGCATAGACGATTGATACTTCTGCGGTTAAAGCTTTTTCAATTAAGTAGTCCTTCCCGTTGAGGAGAAAATGGGGCTTGTTTTTCGATACTAGTTCATTATCCATTCCGATATCTGTTAGAATCGCAGGAAGACCGACTCCTCCAGCACGAATCCTTTCAGCTAAAATCCCTTGCGGGGAAAACTCTACCTCAAGCTTTCCTTCATGCATGAGTTTTCCGGCAATTGGATTAGAACCAATATGCGATGCAATTACTTTTATGGCTCTTTCCTGACTAACTAGTTTTCCAATGCCGATATGTGGAAATCCAGTATCATTTCCAATTAACGTAATCTCTCGTATCCCTTTTTCGAGGATTCCATCAATCAGGGTTGGCGGGGATCCGACACCGCCAAATCCCCCGAACATTACCGTCATTCCGTTATAGAAGAGTTCCAAAACCTTTTCTAAGGTTGTAATTTTTCCAAATGGATTATCCATCTAAACACCACCCGACTTCATTTGCTTTGAAAATGCTTCAAACGTTTCTGCTAACAGGGTAACCAATTCTTCTATTTCACCTTTGGTAATCGTTAATGGCGGCGAGATGATAATCGAGTCTCCATTAACGCCATCAATACCGGCTCCTGCTGGATAAACGAGCAGTCCTTTTTCTTTTGCGAGAGCAATCATGGTTTGGGTAACCAGTGCGTTTCTAGGAAAGGGAGATTTATTGGCAGCATCCTCAACAAATTCAATTCCTAGCAATAAGCCTTTCCCACGAATATCACCGATAAAGGAATACTGATTTTTTAATTGAAGCAGGTGATTCATTAGGTAGTCTCCCTTGGATTCTACTTCACTGACAATCTTATTTTTTTCTAAATATTCTAGTACGGCTAGAGAAACGGCACAGGATTGTGGATTTGCACTTAAAGTATGTCCGCTCATAACCACTTTTGTCCCAGCTAAAATGGGTTCAATTACCTTTTCGCTTGCAAGTGCAGCTGCTATCGGAGCATATCCTGCACCCATCCCTTTTCCTAAAGCGACAATATCAGGAATAACTTCATATTGTTCCATCGCGAGCGTCGATCCTGTTCGCCCAAAACCAGTCATCACCTCATCCGCAATAAAAAGGATGTCGTGGTCATCACAGATTTTTTTGATTATCCTAAAATAATCCTTCGGAGCCGCAATTGCTCCGCCGGCAGCCCCAATCACTGGTTCTGCAATAAAGGCGGCAATATGATTTGCACCAATGCGTTTGATTGCAAGCTCAAGCTCCTGTGCACAAAGAAAGCCGCAAGATGGGGTCTCAAGACCATAGGGGCAGCGGTAGCAGTACGGGGGATTGATTACCGGAAAATCCTCAAGCAACGGAACAAATCGAGCTCTTCTACCAGTGTGCCCGGACAAAGAAAGTGCTCCTAAAGTGATTCCATGATAGCTGACCCACCTTGATAACACCTTCGTTTTTGTTTGTATGCCTTTTTCCTGCCAGTATTGAATCGCCATTTTCATTGCGGTTTCTACCGCTTCAGAACCACTATTAACAAAGAAGCACCAATTTAGGTCTCCTGGTGTTAGTGCCGCGATTTTCTCAGCCAGCTTTTCGGCAGCATCACTCGTAAATTGTGAGCGGTACACAAACGAAACTTTTTTCGCCTGTTCCTGCATCGCTTCGATAATTTCAGGTACTCCGTGACCAATATTTGCGGTGACAGCACCTGAGGCTCCATCAAGATATTTCTTTCCTTCACGATCAAACAAATAAACCCCTTTGCCATAATCAATCATCGGCAAGGATTCATCGAGTAATGGTTTTATTAGATACGAACGTTCCAACCTGGCACCACTTCCCCTTTTAGTTCATTGTATGAGTGAGGTTTTTAATACTTTCATCTTATTTAAACTAAAAGGCGGAAGCACCTTGTTCAGCCCCGACAAGCGCTGGAGGGCCTGTGGATGAAGTCATGCTTTTCGACTTCATCTGCAGGACCGAAGCGACCTCGAGGGGCTAGGTGCTGGAGCTGGATTATAAGTAGAAAAAAACAGACACGCATTGCGCATCTGTTTTAGTTACTTAGGACCATTGATTTTCCTAAATGACTATAGGTCAGTTCAAGCTCATCCAAGATGTCAGTGTCAAATGGATGATATTCCTTCCCTTTTTCAAGGACATCCTTTGCCCCTAAATATCTGCCCTGTTCATTAAACAGTCGGCCTAACCGTAAATGGACGTTATGTTCAAAAGGATTTTCCTCGATAATCTTCATCATCATTACTTCGGCTAAGCGCGTTTCACCTATTTCACAATGAATGAGTGCAACGAGATAGCGGAGATGAGTATCCTCTGGATCACCATTTAATTGTCGTTCAAACAGTGGAAGTGCTGATAGGTAATCTTCTTCATTCAAGTAATTCATTCCTAACTGATAGGCAAGTCGATCATCCCATTGTTCTTTTAACGCTTTTTGTAAAATTTTTATTGCATCCTCAACTAGTTCAAAATTCTCATATAATTGAGCAAAATGACTCACAGCAGAAAGATTTTTTTTATCTAATTTTATCGCCATTTCGTACAGCTCGATGATGGATCCAAAAAGGTTAATCTGTTTGGTACGGTTTTTTAATTTACGAACAAAACGACCAAACACATTTCCTTCCTCTTCATCCCCCCAGTTCATTTCCAAAATGAACTGTTTACCCGCTTCTGCAGCTAATAAAAACCTCGTACTCCTATCCTTATTTTCCCCATCTAGATTCGTAAGGAAAAGGGGGAGTTTTGACCATTTATTTCCGGCAGCCGTATAGTTGATTAGTGTTCTATATATCTCCTCATTCTCAGGCTCTTTATTTAAAAGCAATGTAAGGATAGAACGAACCCTCTCCCATTTTCTTGTTTTAATAAAAATTTTTGCTTGATGGTGAAGGAGTTCTGAAAAGTCTGGATCCACTTTAAGAGCAGCACTTACTTTTTCTTGTTCTAGGTCTAATTCACCTAGACCGCCATACGCATAGGCTTCACTATCGAGCCTCCAAATTTCATTTATCACTTTTGGCATTGATTGAATCCTAGCCAATAATTGTCTCTGTCTGTCTTCGTCTAAAATTGAAACCAAATACTCGATATTTACACTTACTGGAGCAACATCCAGCAGATTAAGGAGATATTCAGCTTCTTCCGCGTCATTTTCCGTGTATGATGCCATTTCTGCAAGCCGCAAATAAGCAGGTTCAATTTTAGGGTCAATAAGCAAACAATTTTTATAGTTTTCGGTCGAGAGCTCATACATTCCGATTTTAAAATAAACTTCACCCAATCGATAAAAGGGGAAGGAATCTCTCTTTACCTGAATAGCAGTGTTATAGCAATCTAATGCCCTTGAATATTGTTGTTTTTCCTCGTACAACGTTCCCTGATAGCATTTGAATTCAATCAGTCTAGAATTTTTTGTAAACTTCTGTTCGAGATATTTAATAGCACGATTAACAAATGGTGTCTCCTGGACTATTTTTACATAAAGCTCTAATGCTTCATTGTAATTGGAGTGGATATTGTTGATTCCATTCTCAATCAGCTCTATAGATTCTTCCAATAACTGGTTCTTATCTTCTTCCAATGCCCATTCAGCCATCATTCGTCCACCATTAATCAAGAACTCACTATCCTCGTTAAATCTGACTGCATGAGTTTTAAGAAATTCAACTGCCTTAGCCTTATTTTCCTGACTAGCTAGGATTTCTGCCAAACCAATATAGGCAAATGCATCATCTGGAAATAATTCGATGCATTCTTGATAGCAATTCATACACTTTTCGATTTCCTCTTGTTCATGATAGAAATCTCCAAGACGCACCAAAAGCTGAGCAGAATTAGCGAAATTTAAGCCTGATTGTAAAATTTCTTCTGCTTTGGCAGGCTCCTTCAGCTCTTGATCATATATGTCGGCAGCAGCAAGTACGGCAAAGGGGATATTTTCTTCTAAATTTATCGCTATTAAATATCCACGCAGCGCCTTTCTTATTTTCCCTAGCTTCTGGTCAAGACGCGCTCGTTCATACCACGCATGTCCATCCGTCGGTATATCTCGAATCAGTTGATCATAAATCCTCCGAGCTTCCTCGTGCTCTTGCTTTTCAATTAACACAGCTGCATGATTAATACGAACAAATCGTTCTTTCGGTGCCAGTTCCATACTAATAGAAGAGTAATACTCTGCGCTTATAACATCTTCAGAGTAAAGATATGCGAGTGCTAGATAGCTCCAAGTATAGTATTGATCCGGATCGAGCTGCAGGGAGTTCCGAAAATACTCAATTGCTTCTCTCATTTCGTCAAAGTAAAGTGCAATTCTTCCACTGAGAAAATGATAGAGGGGGCTGAATGTTTTCCGTGCTGTATGATTGAGCTGCTCTCTTGCCTGTTCCATTTTATGGAGTCGCATGTAAGCTTGAGCCACATGTAAATTCATAAAGTCATTGTTTGGGTAGGCCTCCAACAGCTTTTCAGCACATTTAACGATGAAATCACTATACTCTTCAAAGGAAAAATGCTTAACAACATATATCGGAGAGTACGGAACATCGATTGTAGCTTTTAAAAACTCAAAAAATATCTTTTTGTACTTTTCTTCGTCCTCTTCTATTTTTTCGCCTAAATCATGGAGCCTTCGGAAATACTCATCCTCTTCCATTGATAAGAAGGTTAGTTCTTGGACCCTGTCCTTCGGAACACATACAATGGACATATAACTTGTAGAAACATTTGCCTTTTCCAAATCACTAGCAGCCATATACATCGTGTCCAAGAGGTTAGGTTCTTGAATATGATATAAATCAAACCGACTGTCATACCCTGTCATCACTTGAACATGAGAAGAATGCTCAAAATCAACACTTAACAGAATCGGAATATTCTTTTTCAAAAGTGCTCGATAATGCTCTTTCTTGCCTATAAAATAACGACATTCATAACCGTTTTCCTCAAGGTAATCAACGGTAGTCGATAGTTTTGAACCGGTAAAATCAAAAATATGGCGGGCAATTTCATCTTGTGTGATGTCCATTCCAAAATAGGTCAGGATCATCTCTAAGCTTGCTGGGACGCAATAATTGCTTTTTTGAATAATGGGCTTGATATTAAGCTTAATCAATTCACCTTGTTCATTTTTAATGGTGAAAAGGGATTTCTTCCCCTTATCTTCATTGCTAAGGAGATCAAACTCTCCCAATTGGTAGTTAGCGTTTTTTGTTAACTGATGAAAATATTTTTGATAGGCATGCTCCGCTATTCTTTCATTCAATACCTCAATCACTACAAGCATATCTGTCATTTTACCGAGGTCACGATAGCGTCTTACTTTTTCTAAGAGGAAGGACGGTGTTTCAGGGTAGAGTTGTTCCCCTTTTTCGATCAGCTTAAATGCCTCATCAATTTGTCCATTGGATGCCTTTAAATCCGCAAGCAGCAAATAACAAATTCGTCCTTTTTCGGGATGCACTAAGCCTTGTTGAAAGTATTCCTCCGCCTTTTCCCTGTCCCCGATTTGCATGTACACATAACCAAGCTTGTCATAAAGAGGACGGGAAGATTTCTTCACCTTTTCAAGCAGCCTTTCCGCTTCATTAAATAGTTTCATTTCTAGTAAACAACGAATCTTGCAAAAATATAGCCGTTCCACTTTTTCACAATCCCGAATCTCTTCTTGATTATCGGTAATTGCAGCCGAAATAAGCTCATCTGCCTCTAACAGCCTTCCATTATCAAGAAGCTCCTCACAATACCAAGAAATCGTTAAAAAGCAAGGGAATCGGCGATAAGCATAACGAGCAATAAATGAGCTGTAATGATACATCAAAAAATGGTCTGTCAAACGAATCAACACTTGAAATTCTTCGGCAGACTTTATCTTTTTAAGCTCCTGTTTCAATTCAGTAAAGCGCAGCGATTGTAAGCGTTGTATCTCTTGATTAATGATATCTAAAGCTTGATAAAATTCATTCTGGTCATATAAGGATTTCAGTTTTGTAATCATATCTAGTCCTCCAGGCATCCTTTGTCCTAATAACTCTAGCATATATAAAAATGTCAGAAAATTCTAGTGGAAAACTATCTTTTACTTTTCAACCTAGTTAATATAGAATTACTCTTAGATTTACATAAGGATGGATTAAATGAATATATCGAAAAAGCCATTTTCCAAAAAGAAAGAGTTATCAACGATTCAACTAATCGTTATTTTTTACTTATCTGCTTTAATCATTTCAACATTACTTTTGTTAATACCATTGGCACATAGTGAAAATGCATCCATTAGTTTTATTGATGCCCTATTTACATCAGCTAGTGCTGTAAGTGTAACAGGTCTTAGTGTAATTTCCTTAAAAGATACCTTTAATAATTTTGGTATATTTCTCTTGTGTCTTATTCTCCAATTAGGCGGATTAGGGGTAATGTCACTTAGTACCTTCCTATGGATTATGATTGGGAAAAAAGTTGGGTTAAAGGAACGCCAACTGATCATGGTGGACCAAAATCAATCTAATTTATCTGGTTTAGTGCAACTGGCAAAACGGGTTTTTATTACCATCATTTCAGTTGAAATTATTGGCGGAATTATTTTAGGATTACGGTTCTTAAAATACTTTGACAGCCCCTTATCTGCTTTTAAACATGGATTTTTCGGTTCGATTAGTGCCACAACAAATGCAGGATTTGATATTACGGGAAGTTCATTAATACCTTTTAGTAATGACTACTTTGCACAAACGGTTATTATTTTTTTGATGATTATCGGAGCGATTGGATTCCCGGTTATTGTGGAAGTATATGAATACTTTTTAAGTTTGAAGAGTAAAAAAAGATACCATTTTACTCTATTTACAAAATTAACTACAGCTACTTTTGTTATACTAACAATTGTCGGAGGTCTGATGATTTATTTACTCGACAGTTATCATTTTTTTGCTGATAAATCTTGGCATGAAACGTTTTTTTATTCACTATTTAATTCCGCCACAACCAAAAGTGCAGGGTTAGCTACAATGGATATAAATGAATTTACTCCCAGCAATCAGCTCTTTATGTCTGTTTTAATGTTTATTGGCGGTTCACCCAGCAGCGCCAGTGGCGGGATACGGACCACCACGTTTGCAATTGTTTTACTAGCCATTTTCTTTTATGCACGAGGAAAAGGTTCAATTAAAGTATTTAGAAGAGAACTGCATACTGAGGATGTGCTAAAATCTTTTATCGTGATTTCCACTGCTGCCACACTCTGTTTAGTCTCGATCTTAATCTTATCTATTACGGAAAATGGAACCTTGATTCAAGTAATTTTTGAAGTAACGTCTGCATTTGGAACGAATGGATTGTCGATGGGCCTAACACCGATATTAACGACATTTGGGAAAATCCTCATCATCTTTTTGATGCTTATCGGAAGATTGGGGATTGTGACGTGTTTACTTATTTTAAGAGGCAAGGATAACAGCCAGGAGAAAATTCATTATCCTAAAGAAAAAGTTACAATCGGGTAAAGAACAGGGGGATTTGTGTCCCCCTTTTGCTATGCATTGATAGTGATGGTAGTGGTTGAGCCTGAAGCTGAAATCGCTGCGTTTGCACCCATTGGGATAGTGGCAATAGGCTGAACATGTCCGAAATTAACGTTTGCAATGACCGGAATGTGGGTTAGTTCTTTCTTCGATGCAATGACTAGCTTTATTGCAGCTTCTGTTACGTTTGAAGCTTTTTGGAATCTGCCAATAAGAATTCCTCTAATACTGGTTGCTTCAGGCAGGTGAAGCAATGATTGAAGCAGGCGGTCAAAGGAATGAATGTGTGCTTCATCATCCTCCTCGATAAAAAGAATACTATCCTTTAGTGAAGGCATATATTCCGTCCCCTGTAAAAGGTGCAACGTACTTAAATTCCCGCCCACCAGTTTTCCTTCTGCTTCCCCTTCATGGATGACCATATAGTGTTCCTGTTCAACAAAGGTTCGTTCTTCCTGATCCAGATACCACTTATCATCACTCCAGGTAGGTGAAGGATTCACCTCATATGGCGCATCATTCGTTACTGCTTCTAGGAAAGATTGAAGCGTGTAATCGATGCCATATTTAACACCAAACGTTGAAAAAAACGGTCCAGAATACGTGATTAAGCCGGTTTTTTGATAGATCGCCGCATTTAACGCAGTTATGTCACTATAGCCGCAAAACACTTTTGGATTCGCCTTAATCAAATCATAATCTATGTAGTTTAATAATTGATTGGCATGATAGCCGCCGAGTGCCGTAAGAATCCCTTTCACATTTGGATCTCTAAAGGCATCGTGCAGGTTTTCAATCCTTTGTTCAATCGAAGTCGTAAAAAATTCATCATGGTCATCGACATGTTTTCCGAACGTGACGGTAAAGCCTAGCTGATTTAATCGCTGTGTCGCAACTTCCACTTGCTTCCCCTTGATAACCGCCATACTCGTAGATGGCGCAATCACCCTAATTTCATCCCCAGGAGATAATCGATTTGGCAGCATAATATATGTAACCTCCTTTTTTAGATAGTTTACCAGAAGTAGGATAGCTTTTTGAAGGAATAGAGGTTTTTTGAAAAAGTTTTCTTGGAGATTCGGGGCATCGCAGATATACTTCATTTAACGCAGATATATTTGTTTTATCGCAGATATATTGAAATTAACGCAGATAAATTCTTTTTACAAAGTCGTTAATTAAAGATTAGACATAAAATAGACAATATTTGAGATATTTTTACAAATTTCTGCAGGGAATATAAATTTTATTAACGAAATAACATATAAAACAGAAAGGAATGATGAGTTTGATAGGAAAATTACGGTCCATTCCGTTAAAAATATTAATATTGAGAGCCTTATTACGGCGACTCCCCAAAAACCATCCAAAAAGACTTCAAATTAACGAAGAACGTTCAAGAAGAGAAGCAGGTTACCAAAGTGAAGAATACCTCGATTCCCTTATCGAACAACTCCTTGGAAGTAAGTTCATCATTTTCCACGATTTAAATTTCTCAGACGGCAAATCCACCTACCAAATCGATAATCTTCTCATTTCTCCAAAATTAGCTCTAATCATTGAAGTGAAGAACATGACTGGTGAATTAACATTTGATTCCATTAATGATCAGTTTTATCAAAGGGTTGGTGATAAAATAAAAGGTTATCCTGATCCGGTTACTCAGGTTCAAAGACATCAATCCTACATAAACAAGCTGTTAGCTGAAAATAATTTTCCTCCTGTCCTAGTTGATTATTTTATTGTAATCAATAATTCAAATGCTGTTCTTGTATTTAAAGGAACGAGCCCTGAAGTAAGAAAGCGCATTTGTAAATCCCACAGTTTCCACAAAAAAGTTCCTCTAATTGAAAATGCCCATATAGAAAACATCCTAACTAACAAAGATCTCCGAAAACTTAGCAAGCTACTTTTGAAAAAGAACATTCCACCAACAAACTATATTTTGGAAAAATATGAAATTAAGGTATATGATCTATTAACAGGAGTTCATTGTCCTTTCTGTTGGTACCTCCCTATTATTCGTAGTAAAAAGCAATGGTTCTGCCCCTCATGCAAGGAGTATTCATACGACGCTCATATTCTAGCATTAATGGATTATTTTTTACTCTTTAATATGAAAATAACAAACCAACAATTTCGGATATTTGCCCATATTTCCTCACCAGATACCTCTGGTAGAATTTTGCGTTCTACGAATCTAAAAAGTACTGGAACAAACAAAGGTCGTTTTTATTATCCTGAGATAATCCCATGGTGAAACCAGTTACGCAGATATATTTGAATTATCGCAGATATATCCGATTTATCGCAGATATCTACTATTATCCAAAAACAAACCCGCTAAATTTAGCGGGTTTAGGCCATTACTACTTCTTTTTTTCGTTCGGTTGTTACTTTTTTGATGATATCTCTCGCAATCCAGACACCGCAAGCACTTGCTTGAGCAAGACCGCGGGTAATTCCTGCGCCATCACCGCCGACATACAAACCGCTGATTTCTGATTCAAAACGGTCATTGAGTTTCGGTCTAGCAGAATAGAATTTTGCTTCCACTCCGTAGAACAATGTGTGTTCTGAAGCTAATCCTGGCGTAATTTGATTCAATGCTTCGGTCATTTCAATTAAACTCTTAAGAGTATTATATGGAAGAACAAGGCCAAGGTCTCCTGGAACCGCCTCTTTAAGCGTTGGCTCGATGAATCCCTCTTTAATTCTACGTTCTGTTGAACGACGTCCTTTTAAAATATCTCCATACTTTTGCACGATTAAGCCCCCATTTGAAAGAGAGTTTGCAAGACGTGATACTTCGTGCGCATATTCGTTCGGCTTATCAAATGGCTCTGAAAATGTATGAGATACAAGCAAGGCGAAGTTTGTATTCGGGCTGCCAAGCTTCGGATCCTTGTAGGCATGCCCATTGGCAAGCATGATACCTGAGTGGTTTTCAACGACAACATGTCCTGAAGGATTGCTGCAAAACGTACGCACTCGTGTTCCAACTGATGTATTGAAGACAAATTTTCCTTCATACAAATTCTCATTGATTTCCTGCATAACAATGTCGGATGTCTCTACACGAACACCGATATCTACTTGATTACTAGTCATCTTCAGGCGACGTGACTTTAAGATGTCAGTTAGCCATTTCGATCCATCTCTACCTGGGGTAATGACAACCTTTTCAGCAAAAATATCCTTATCACCTTTTAGCTTGATACCCTTAACGACATAACCATCAGGTGTCTTTTCAGTAATTAAATCCTGGACTTCAGTTTTAAAAGCCAATTCAACTTTATCATTTAAGTATTCAAAGATACTTTTCATTATTTCTAAGTTTTGCTCTGTTCCAAGGTGACGAACCTGAGCACGTAACAATTTTAAGCCAGCTGCAAAGCCGCGGCGCTCGATATCCTTAACTTTATCTGTTAGCGGATCGGTAATACTATCTGTTGCACCATGCTTTAAATTAATTTCATCTACATATTTAATCAAATCGACAACTTGGGAATCTGAAAGATAATCCGTCATCCAACCGCCAAATTCACTCGTGATATTAAACTTTCCATCAGAATATGCCCCTGCACCGCCAAAGCCGCTAGTAATAGAACAAGCTGGCAAACATCCTGCATATTCTTTCTTCCCTGCTGCTGGAGGACATTTCTCAATTTTATTTTCTAAAATTGGACAATTTCTCCGATAAATATCATGCCCCTTATCCACTAACAGCACCTTTGCGTTCGGCATTTTTAGTGTAAGTTCATAACAGGTAAAAATCCCCGCTGGGCCTGCACCCACTACTATAACATCATATCTATTTTCCATTGTCCAAAACCTCCAAGACGTATGTATTTACTTAACCCTTGGTAAATATATCAGAGATTAATCTGTCCGTCAACAATAAAAACGAACTATCGATAAAACAAATACAACATCGTTCGTGTTTTGCTCGTTTTTTGAAAATAACAAAAAAGACTCAGTGCTTTTTCGCCTGAGTCTTTTGGGTTTAGCACCAGCTAGCACCGATGATGATTAATAAAATAAACAACACCACGATTAATACAAAAGTTCCACAACCATAACCGATGCCACCTACTCCTGGATAGCCGATACCACCTACTCCTGGATAGCCGTAACCACAGCATTCTTGCCCATAACCATAATGCATACCAATTCACTCCTTAAGGTTTTGTCTGTTAACACTCTTACTTTATGTAATAGGTACTTGACCTGTCTGTGCATTCGCCTATATTATGAGAATCAACGATAAAATTGTAGGTGATAAAATTGAAAACTCTCTTGAAGAGCTTTGTTAACGGTATTTTGACTATTGTTCCCATTATTCTCGTAATCTTTGTTATTTACAAAACGTTTCTGTTTCTCGACGGACTGCTCGGAAATACATTAAGACCTTATCTACAAGAAGATTACATTCCTGGCATCGGATTGCTCACAACAATTGTATTAATTACTCTGTTAGGCTGGTTATCTACAAAATTTGTTACTGGCAGCATTATCAGACTGATTGATAAGTGGCTGGAAAAAATTCCTGTTGTAAAAACGATTTACTCCGTCATTAAAGATACTGTTCAATCCTTTTTGGGTGAGAAAAAGTCTTTTTCGAAAGTGGCGCTTGTTGTCATTCCCGGAACAGAAATGAGGAGTATGGGATTTATTACATCTGAACAGCTGGAGGATTTTTATAGTCCTCTTAAAGACCATGTTGCTGTTTATGTGCCTCAAACCTTTCAGGTAGCCGGATTTACCTTTTTAATTCCAAAGGAGCAAGTAGAGATTATTGATGTTAAGCCTGAGGAAGCAATGAAATTTATTCTCTCCGGTGGTATGACCACAACATCAAAAGCAATTGAAAAATAATAAAAAGCCGCGAATTCGCGGCTTTTTAATTCTCGTCAAATAGTTTCTTATAAGCTCCGTATCCTTGCTCCTCCAATTCCTCTTTCGGAATAAATCGTAAGGCTGCAGAATTAATACAGTAGCGCAGGCCCGTCGGATCTGGACCATCATTGAAGACATGACCCAAATGGGAATCTCCAGTTTTACTTCTTACTTCTGTCCGAACCATAAAATGACTGTAATCTTCTTTTTCGATTACTTCTTCCTCAACAATGGGCTTGGTGAAACTCGGCCAGCCACAGCCCGCGTCAAACTTATCAAGAGAGCTGAACAACGCCTTACCAGAGACGATATCCACATAAATTCCGTCCCTTGTTTCATTCCAATATTCGTTGCGGAAAGGAGGCTCTGTTCCGTTATTTTGTGTTACTTCATATTGCATCGGTGATAATTCTTTCTTTAATTGATCTTTATTTTTCATTTTTCTCCCCCCCAATGTGCATTAATAAATCCGGCTCTCCCTGAACCAACATGATATCGTTCATAGTGTGCTTTATTTTTCTTATAGTAATGCTGATGGTATTCTTCGGCTGGATAGAACGTTTTTGCTGGTAAAATTGGCGTTACAACCGGTTTGGTGAAGCGTCCGCTATCTTGGAGCGCCTGTTTTGATTGTTCAGCAAGCTCTTTCTGTGTTTCATTATGGTAAAAAATCGCTGTTTGATAGGATTGACCGCGATCGTAAAATTGACCACCGGGATCGGTTGGATCGATTTGTTGCCAAAATAGTTCGAGCAGTCTTTCATATGGAAAAATTTCTGGGTTAAAGGTAATTTGAACTGCCTCATAATGACCGGTTGATTCCGAACAAACCTGCTGGTATGTAGGATTCTCGACGTGACCACCAGAATATCCAGAAATGACACTAATAATGCCCGGCTGCTCATCAAATGGCTTTACCATGCACCAAAAACAGCCACCCGCAAACGTAGCTAATTGTTTACTTTCTTCCATGATACCCACCCCTTTGGAATATATTTGCTTTGACTATGAGTATACCGAATCTTAATTAAGAAATACAATTTGCTGACCAAAACAGTGAAAATACATATATCAGCGTTCAATTCTTTTTTATCAGCGTTAATTCGAATATATCCGCGTTGCGACTCCAACCCACAATAAAGCCGAACCTCGTCTCCGGGTTCGGCTGCAAATTTCTACTTAATTTTCTTTTTTTGTCGTGTTTGTTTGGTGATGTTTTTCCATTTTTTCTGTTCTTCGGTTTGGGCGCGTTTGTCAGCTTTTCTTTCGATATAAGCTAGTTCTTTTTGCAGCTTGTTGTAGCTGGTTAGGCGTCCTGCATCCAATGTACCTTTTTCAATAGCCTCCAAAACGGCACAACCTGGTTCATCCTTATGCTTACAGTCTCGGAATCTGCACATCTCTCCCAATTCATCGATATCAGAGAACGTTTCGGTTAAACCATCTGCACTTTCCCAAAGCTGTATTTCCCGCATTCCTGGGGTGTCTATCAACACACTGCCATTTGGAAGCTGAATCATTTCACGATGTGTAGTGGTATGGCGTCCTTTGTCATCACCTTCGCGAATCTCCTTAACCACTTGTTTTTCCACACCCAATAACAAATTCGTTAATGTGGACTTCCCTACTCCCGATGAACCCAATAAGACGATGGTTTTTCCAGGCTGTAAGTAAGGGGCAAGCTTTTCAATCCCACTCTTCATTTCTGCACTAATCGCTATCACCGGTACTCCACCAAAAGCGATGGCTTCAACTTCAGCCAGCTTCTCATCAATATTTTCACATAGGTCTGCTTTACTTAAAACAATAACAGGATTGGCACCACTTTCCCACGTCAGCAGCAAATAGCGTTCAATTCTTCTTAAATTTAGCTCATCATTCAATGAGTTTACAAGAAAAACAGTATCAACGTTCGCGGCAACAATTTGCTCCTCAGCCGTCCTGCCTGCTGATTTTCTTGAGAATTTGCTGAACCGAGGCATGATAGAGTAAATGGTCCCTTTTCCTTCATCCACCCGCGGCGTCAGCATGACCCAATCCCCAACCGCAGGATAATCCTCACGACTTAACGCTTCAAAGTTAAACTTACCTGATACCTCGCAAAGTAAATCTCCATGCTCCGTCCATACACGATACATATGCTTATGTTCCAAAGCCACCCGGCCAATAATCATCTCATCATTATGTTTTAAAGCTTGAAAATTGTTATTTATCTTTGCAGTTAATCCAATTGTTTTTAAATTCATCCATATTCCTCCAAAAATTGTAAAATAAAAAACCACAGGCATACACAGCCCATGGTTTTATTCACAAAGGAATAATGGGTAAAGATTCCCCTAAAAGGTGAATCCACGGGCTGTGCAAAGGATAATAAAATTAACGGCAATTAACGTATTTTCATTTAACATTACACTTCACCCGCCTTCCGACTTATTTGTATTAAGTATATGTTAATATCATCCATTTGTAAACAAAAAATCCAAATATAGACACCCACCTAAACATGCTTGAATAAATTAATTAGTAAAGAACTAGAGAAAGGAGCGAATGGTATGTCTGGTAATAGAAATCATTCTGATTATCTTCAAAGAGCCGCAATGTATGATTTATTGGCCCACAATTTTAAATACTCTAATCCAAACCTACACATGCATTACTATCTGAAACATTTAAAATATATGAATAAAGCGATGGTTTTGCGTAACACCCAACAAAGTCAGGCCGATGGAAGGGTCCGGTTCCTTCATGCCTCACCTGATGCCCCCGACGTTGACATTTATATAAACGGCGAGATGAAAGTGAAACGCCTCCCATTCAGAGTGGCAAGCAATTATTTAGCGTTAAAGCCAGGAAAGTATCATATTGATATTTACCCAACAGGTAATTCGGTGGATAGTTTACTCAATAAAAGGATTACCGTTGAACCCGGAAAAGCATATACACTAGCGATAATCGACTCTGTAAAAAAAATGCGCCTGATTCCTTACCTCAATCAACCGGAAGTACCACCAAATGAATCTAAAATACGTTTTCTGCATCTATCACCGGATACAGGAGCCTTGGATATTGCAGTTAAAAACCGAGATGTTGTCTTTCCGAATATTTCCTACAAGCAGGCAACCGACTATTTAGGAATCATGCCGATGACAGTGGATTTAGAGGTCAGAGAGGCTGGAACGAAAAATGTCGTCCTATCAATGCCAAAAGCACAATTTCGTCCAAATGAAGCCTATACCATAGTATTGATAGGTCTTTCGAAAGAAGAGCCTGCATTACAAGCAATGATTATGAAGGATTAGGCAAAAAAATAAGGTGGCTCACATTTTGTGAGTCACCTTATTCAACGGATACGAGTATCGTAAATGCAATATCATCCTTTATTAAATCAAACCTATTCACTTTTATTTTAACATCACTTTTTAGCTTTAATTGCTGCATGTTTACGTGAACAATTTTATCATTGGGTTGAATCTCTACCCCTTTTGGCAGCTTATAATTTTCTTTGATGAATTTAAGGACATAAGAAACGGGCAGAGGCAGGCTTCCAACCGAGATTGACTTTTGCTTTAGAACCAAATCACCATTATCTAATGCCTTTGGTACGAAGGTAAGCTTTAAATCTACTTCTTGACTAAAAAATGGCAAGGTCCCATACAATTCCACTTCATCCTGCAGCTGTACACTATATTCTATCGGTGAATCTGCCGCTTCCTTTTTTATATACTGGTTTATTAAAACATTGAGATCAGCCTTATTTGAGATAACTTCAAAAGAAACATTCTTGTTGTTTGGTACAGTTTGTTGAATCTTTCCTTCTTCATCAGCAGGTATCATAATTAAAGATAAAAGAATGATAACAATGATTACAATTAACCCTAATAAAAGAAAGAATCCCGTTTTCCATTTATTTTTCATAGAAAGCTAATTCTCCTCTTTGCTGACCATATACGCCTTTTTAACGAGATCAGGTAATGTACGTTGTTCTAAAGTTTCATTTAAACGCTCTGCAATCAACTCATAACCCTTATCATTTGGATGAAAGTTATCGGTATGCAAGAGACTTTCTGTTGGATTCTTAAACAAATCTTCGATTCCTACAAAATAAGCATTCGAATAATTAGCTACAACATTTTGGCTGGCAACGTTCCAATCCGCAACGATCTGGTCAAGTTCCTTAATATCAGTAAACCATTGTGAAAAAGGATTGTATACTCCAACCAAAACAATATAGGCATCAGGATTTACTCGAATAATTGTATTCATGATTTGGTATAAATTATTAATATATACTTCTCTTTCCTTATCAAAAACGGATAGCTGTAGATTTGAGATATTATCCTTTACTACCTTCATAATGTCATTGCCGCCAATAGTCAAAATCACCAAATCAGATGTAGAAAGTGTATCTTGTATCTCATCTGTTTGAAGCCTTTTTAATAATTGCGGGGTGCGATTACCTTTTACACCGAAGTTATAGAAATCAACTTCCTTAATACCCTTTTCTTCCTCGAGCAAAGTTCTTAAGTAAGGCAGGTATCCTCCAGTTTTTGTCCTATCTCCTACACCTTCTGTTAAAGAATCACCAGCGGAAATAATTCTTATCTCCTTTGGGACAAAATCGGCAGGAATCTCTTCATAAACAACAGCCGAAGCGGTCCGTTCTTTATGCAATTCCAAGCGATCGGATGGACTGCAAGAACTTAAGAAAAATGTCGAAAGAATAAGAAAGGTGAAAACTTTTTTCATTTGATTCACCACCCTCTTACTAATGATATTATAACAGAACAAAAATAATTCAAAACAAGCTAGTACTATATCCTATTCATTACCAAAAAAATAGACCTGGGAAAAGGTCTATTGCAATGCTTTTATATCATTGAGCATTTCATCATATGGCACTTCTTGATACCCATCGTAAATTTTTTTAACCTTGCTATCTGGTCCAACTAAGAAAAAGTATGTCTGATGAATAACTTGATCACCCTCTTGCGGCTTTTTCACCAAAGTCTTAAATGTTTCTCTTGCATAGGTTTCAATAAACTCTTGTGAATAGCCTGTTAAAAATGTCCAGTTATCTAAATTCAGCCCATAGTTTTTTGAATAAGCTGTTAGTATTTCGGGTGTGTCAACAGTTGGATCGACACTAAACGAAACAAACTCAACATTTTTCAACTCTTCCTCATCCACCATTTTTTGCAGCTTGGTCATGTTAGCCGTCATCGGCGGACAAACATCTGCGCAATTAGTGAAAATAAAGTCTGCCAGCCAAATCTTCCCATCTAAATTCTTCTTTTCAAAAGGTTTATTCTCTTCTGTCACAGCAGAAAAATCATTTACTGGATAATCCAGCGGATTCTCAATCCCCTTTTGTCCACAAGCAGATAGTAGCAATGCCACAATAACAAATAATAGTAAGTATAAACGTTTCTTCATTTAAATCCCCCGTAACCTTTTTCTTTTCGTGATTAGTTTAACAAAGATTTGCAAAAGAGAAAAGGAAACAGTTTGTTAATCAATTACCCCGGTTTTTACTATTATATTATTTACATGTACTTCAAATTTTGCCTCCTTATACAACTCTCTCCCTTCCTTTTTAGATAGTGGTTTTTTGCGAATTCCCACAGGGTCAACCTGTTTTTTTTTGGAAAATTCAAGCATCTGTTTTATTTGCTTTTCCATTTCTTTGTTTATTTCTTTTTCAATAAACTTGATGTTCTTCGTTGTGGTTAAATCACCATCCTGTTTCTTACTCGTCCCATAAAGGGATAAAAACCCTAAAAGTTGTTCCCTTGTCCTTTTCACTGATAACGTCAATTTGACCCTTCATTTTATCAACAATTTGGTAGCAAACCATTAGACCCATTCCCGTCCCTTTTTCCTTCAAGGAATAAAAAGCCGTCCCTAATCGTGATAATTCCTCTGGGGACATACCGATACCAGTATCCGTCACTTCAAAAACACCATAGCCATCCTGTTTATAGATTTTAAGACTAAGGGTTCCTCCATTTCTCATAGCTTCAATGCCATTCTTGACAATATTAATTAACACCTGCTTCATTTCGTTGTTATTCCCTTTTAATACGATCCCACTTTCTAAATCACTCTTAAGGGTAATATTTTGCTTCATCAGAGCAAAGGTGTTCATTAAGTCCATGACTTTGTTAGCTAATTCAGCACCATCCACCTTTTCTAGGTGGTCAAGGTCCGGTTTTGCTAGGGAGAGATAATCATTTATGATCAATTCTGCACGGTTTAACTCATCAATCATTAATCGGAGGTACATGATTTCCTCTGAACTTAAGTGATCTTTTGATAGGAAAATCTGCAAAAAACCTCTTACCACTGTCATTGGATTACGGATTTCATGGGCAACTGATGCTGCGAGCTGACCAATCGCATTCATCTTTTCCGCACGTTGCAGTTCTTTCTGGATTTTGGTTTTGGCTATGATATTATCCATCTCTCCAATTGCCTCTTCTATTCTATGCAAACTGCTGGGGCTTGTTGGAACAGAGCCAAACTGCTTACTCGTGTCTGATAGCCGCTTAAACAGAATCGATAATTTTTCAGTCATATGATTAAATTTATCGCTTAATTCCTCCATATCAGGCTGATCCGTAATCTGTAACTTCACATTAAAATTACCCGCGCTGACGGCATTAATCCCTGAAATAATTTCTTGCACAGGCTCCAAGGATTTCTTAAGACCCCATCTTAAAGTAAAATAAACAATAATGCTTACGATAATAAAGGAGAAAATTAAATAAAAGGCAATTTCTTCTTGATAGGAATCAATAATTGTCGCATCGACATCGACAGCAAACAATGCAATGACTTCGCCTTTATTATTGATAATCGGTTGAAAAGCGGTAATCCACTCCCCTACCTCGTCCTGATAGACTTTCGTGCTAGTCAATTTATTCTCTTTTACAGAGGTATTAAAGGCCGTTAGAAACTCATTTCCAGGATTGTATTTGTAAAAATTCTCAACCCCAAAGGCTTTATAATTTTTTGAAATGGCTGTAAAGGTTAATTGATTACCATCACTCTTATTCCTATCTATAATGTAACCACCTAAATACTTCGAATTTTTGTCATTTAACATCGACACCTGATTACTGAGCTTTCTTACATATTGATTTTCCTTACCCCGTGAATCAATCGCTAATTGCACATCAAAAGAATTAATTGTTGTACTCCAAAGTGAAGCTAGCCCTTTGGCACGATCCGTTATCTGACTTTCCAACTGCTTGGTTTGATAAATAAACGTGAAACCTGCTGTTGAAATAACAATCATTAACGTGATAAAAAAGGAAAATAATAATAGCTTTCGGTAAAGTGGCAAATCCTTAACTTGCTTTTCTTTTGACATATGGATAGTCCCTTCAAGTTGCTTCATACATAAGAAAATTCTACAAAATAAGAGTAATTCCTTTAAAAAATGAAATAATTCACATTATATCTAAAATTAAAGTCGAATTTTTGTTTAAAGGCAAGAAGTTTTATTGAAAAGAGAAGATATGGTATCATGAATGAGTATTCATTCAGTAAAACAGAAAATTATGAAAAAATGTATAACGTAGAGGTGGGGAATATGAGACGAATTGGTCCGATTATGATCATTGAAGGAGCTAACAATAGTAAAGTTCCCTTTTCAAGAAGCTTGTATATTATTAGTAAAGATAAGGTACTCATCGATACGGGAGCGGATCCAGCTGAACTGCGGGAATTAGATGATCAATATGGAGTTGAATTAGTAGTCAATACCCATTACCATCCCGATCATACCTTACATAACCATTTGTTTCGCAATGCAGAAAAATGGATAAATCCACTTGAATTTGAAACCATCCAGTCCATTGAAGGAATGGCGAAAGAAAACGGAGTATATCAGGAATGGGGACCCGAAGGTGTAGAAGCATTACGAAAGCACTTCCCAAAGAAATGGGTGCAAAACCTCGGAGAAATTTCCGGAACATATCAATATGAAGAAGAATACAACTTTAGCGGTGTAAAGGTGAACTTTCTACATACACCCGGTCACACAAAAGGATATACCAGTCCCTACTTTCCGGAATTAGGCGTCGTCTATGTTGGTGATTTTGATATGACCTCTTTTGGACCATGGTACTTTGGCACCGATGGGGATATTGACGAGTTTATCGAATCGAGTAAATTTCTGCTAGAGGTGGAAGCTTCAACTTATATCACCGGTCATCAAAAAGGAGTTTTCAAGAAACTGGAATTTATAGAAGCTATGGGCAAATTTTTAGCAATCATCGAACAACGAGACCAAACAATCGATAAGTATGTTCGTCAGGGGATGAACTTCGAAGAACTCACAAATATCGGGATCTTCTACCCGAAAAAAATGCTCGACGTACTAATTCTCAAAACGTGGGAACGAAGTGGGATTCGCAAGCACTTACAGCGTCTAGGATATAGTGTTCAGGCATCTGAAATTCAGTTGGTCAATAAATAAGGATGGTGCCTGTGCACCATCCCATTCTCTTAATCAGTATAGTACATTAACGCAATAGCACCTGGTCCGGTATGTGTGCTAATGGTCGGACCTGTATAGTCAACAGAGGTATCCTGATATCCGGTTAATTCAATGATGGATTCTTTAACTTTTGACGCTAATCCGTGGGCCTCAGCATGAGCAATGCCAACCCCTTTAACCGTTTTCCCTTTAATATCTTCTGCAAATTGTTTAGCCATCCATTTAACTACTTGTGAATGACTGCGCACCTTTGCTACTGGATTGTATTCGGCACCTTCTAATGAGGCAATTGGCTTGATATTAAGTAAGGAACCAATGAACGCCTTCCCTTTCCCAATCCTTCCGCCTTTCACCATATTCTCTAATGTATCTATCATAATATATAGCTTCGAGTTTTGACGGACAGAATCGAGGCGGTTGAGGATTTCCTCTAGACTTTTACCCTGCTTCGCCATTTCAGCAGCTTCTCGAACCTGGAACTGGAGAGCAATCGATATAAACTCGGAGTCGATCACCGTTACCTTCGTCTTCGTCATTTGTGCTGCACTTTCAGCAGAGCGAACCGTTCCGCTCATTTTACCTGTCATATGTATAGAAATAACTTCATAGCCTTCTTCCCCAAGTCGATCATACACTTCAAGGAAGGTTCCAGCGGAAGGCTGCGAACTTTTCGGTAAATCCTCTAAGCTCTTCATCGTTTCCATAAATTCAGCAGGTTGAATTTCCACCCGATCTAAATAGGTTTCACCATTTATCGTAACAGACAATGGCACGACCACAACACCTAGCTTTTCAGCCTGTTCTATTGTCATATCCATGGTGGAATCCGTTACAATCTTAATCTTGCTCATTTACTCACATCCCTAGGATTTCTCCATTGTATTATACCTGTTCCCTTTTATATAAGATATAAATTCCCCTATTTTCATAAAATAAATGTGAAAATAAACAAAAAGCGGAAGCGCCTTGATCAGGGAAAAATACAGTTCAATTTTTCCTAGGGGCGACAGGCATAAGACGAGACGGCGAGAAGGTTGTTTCTTTAACCTTCTTGATGGATTGTCAGAAATGTGGAGGCGACTGCCCTGGTACGAAGGCATAAGACGAACCCTGCAAGAAGGCACTCTTTGCCCTCTTCAGGGGGTGGCTTATGACTCGAGTCCCAAGGAGCCGCAACTAGACAAGCTTATGACCCCGAGCCCCTAGGCGCTGCAGCTGGATTCAGAAAACTTTTCTAAGTAATTTTTAAATATTTATGATTAAATCTCTTCAAAAAATAAAAGAACACCGGGTATCCGATGTTCGAAAGGTATTAAGCGTTATTCTTTAATTCTTCTACTTTAAACAGTGCTTCATAATCAGGCCATTTCATAACCTTTTTCAAATACTCTTTAAACGAATAGCATTTTTTCGGTATCTTTTCCTGATAAATCGACGTAATAAACGCCTGTAAACGGACTTGGATCATAAATTTATAAGTGCTACCTTCCTCCAATACAGGAATATCCATGACTTTAACCTTCTGTCCAACAACATTTTTGAACTCTAGGCTTTTGAATAACAAAATATCAATCCTCTTTTTCACCCGTTTGATTATATTATACACCTAAGAGCACTCGAAATGTGTCTAAATCTGCTTGGTTTAAAAAATATTTATGAACATTTTTTTGAAAATTATTATTTCGGGGAACAAAAAACAGGCAAATCGCGGATTAAGCGGTGGCACAATTCACCACCATCACCATGTGCTAAACTGATAAATTTCTCCATCAGAAACTCTCCCTCATGTATTGATAGTAGGCTGCACAGCTTCCTTCTGCAGAAACCATACATGGTCCGATTTGATTCATTGGATGGCAGGCTTTACCGAACAGTGGACATTCAGTTGACGGTATTAACCCGCGGATGACCTCGCCACAGCGGCATTTTGTTTTTCTCGGCTCACCGACCTCAACATTGAATCGTTTCTTCGCATTGTATTTTTATGATTTTTTCATTGTTTAACTTGAAAATAGTGTTAAATAGGCATAAAAAAGCCTCCAGAGAATTTTCTCTGAAGGCCTTTTATCAATCATTATTATGCTTCTGCAAACTCATCTTCCTCTTCCTGTATCTTTTTCATTCGTTTCTTATAAACAAACTTCGATAAGTTTATAGAGATTTCATATAGCAGTAGCAATGGTAAAGTCACTACAAAATCCGACATAAAATCTGGAGGAGTAATTACGATTGCAATCAAGATTAACACGAAGTATGCATACTTACGGATTTTCGCTAACACGAATGGATTAATAATTCCTAATGAAGTTAAGAACATAACGACCGCTGGCAGCTCGAATAATACTCCAAACGGAAGGGTCATATTCAAAATAAAGCGGAAATATCGATCAGCTGTAAAATTCGTTGCAAACATCTCGGCACCCATTTTGACTAAAAACTCTAGTACCATAGGGAAAATGATAAAGTAACCAAAAGCAAGTCCAACAATAAATAAAATAAACAATGCTGGAATATACGATAAAGTAATTTTTCTCTCGAGAGGTTTAAGAGCCGGCTTCACAAACATCCATAATTGGCTTGCCAACACCGGGATGGTGCCTGTAATCGCGATAACTGTCGCAATCATGAAATAAACCCAAATAATATCACTAGGTCCAAGTACAATCAATTTAACATCGAGATCTCGAACTAACCAACTGTAGATATCGGTCACATAAATGAATCCGACAATAAAAAAAACAACAAACGCAACTGCGGCAATAATAATCCGTTTCCGCAATTCATCTAAATGATCAACTAATTGTAATTCTTTATCTTCCATGTATTTCCCCTGCCAATTTCAATGGTTGAAAATGTTTTTTAACAGAAAACATGTTTACCAACAATTTTATAGTTTAAAAGACGAATGAAGAAAAAAAGGTGCAAGAAAGAATCTTACACCTTATTTAGTCAATTTTTGCTTTTCTTCATCGATGTCCTTCATCACGTCATCCGTTAATTCACGAGTTGACTTCTTGAATTCCTTCAATGTTTGTCCGAAGGCGCGTCCAATTTCAGGCAGCTTCTTAGGTCCAAAGATGATGAGGGCTAGAGTTAAAATAAGGATTAATCCTGGAATTCCAATATTTGAGAACATTGATTTACATCCCCTTTAGTTAATTATCTTACTACTACGATTATAGTATTGATATACCGTTTTGAGTAAAATATGCGAAAAAATTCATATTAATTTCACATTATCAAAGAAATATTACCTAGATGTGATTTTTTGCATTTATTTCTCCACTATTTACTCTTAACAATTTACCAAGAACAACCCCTGAAGTCAATGTAAATTCCAACTTTAAATTGTATAAATATTTTGACAATTAGTCGAATAACATTTATAATTTCATCAACAGAAACATATACTATTGGAAACTTATATGGAATGGATGTGATGAAGATGGAATTTTCACTCAGTAGTTTTGATGGAGCCCTGCCAGTAGAAGTAACCATCGATGAAGAGAACGGTAGGTATATGATTCGCAAAAGTGACAGAAGTGGGGAATACTTTAATAGCCCTAACGAGTTAATTCAATGGGTGAAAGCACATTTCCATGAGGAAGACTTCTGCCATCCAGATGAATTCAGAGGAATGCTTGATAAATTAGCAGATTATGAATTAAATGGTTCCTATTTTTAAAAAGAAAGAAGCATCGTGAGTCGATGCTTCTTTCTTTATTATGCAATATTCCAGGATTCCCGGATAGCAATTATCAATTGACGAACATCTTCCGCTATCTCTTTATATTCTTTAAGGCAATAAACTTTAGGATCGATATGGTGACCAATAGTTACCTTGATATGTGCTGGTTTTATTAAACGTCTATTTTTTTCAAAAACATCAGCGGTACCTTTAATGGCGATGGGAACAATTGGCACCCCAGCATCCTTTGCGAGACGAATGCCTCCAACTTTAAAAGGTTGGACAGGTCCTCCTTTGCTTCTCGTTCCCTCTGGAAAGATAACAAGTGAATGACCTTCTTTCAGTAATTTTACAGCTTCTTGCATACTGTTGAGTGCTTGCTGACGGTTTTTACGATCAATAAGTACACAATTAATGGCGTCCAGCCATGAAGAAATGATGGGCACTTTTTTTACTTCTATTTTTGATACAAAGCCGAATGGTTTATCAATTATCCCTAAAAGCACAGGTATATCAAAATCACTTTCATGATTCGCAATGAAAACAATGGGTCCATCTGGGATCAAATCCAATCCCTCAACACTTACCTTAGAACCTGTCAACTTCATAAACATCTTCGAAAATCGTTTTGGGTATTCATGAGCTATTTTATCTCGTTCCTTGACTGGTAAATGTCTCAACTTCTTTATTCTTGCTAGCTGCGGCATGCTGTAAATTAAAAAACCGCTCATGTACAAAAAGCATGTGATCAGCCTAAACATAAATGCCCCCTTTTTTCGTTCTAAAATAGTATAAAGCAGAAAAGGAAAATTGGTTTAGGTTAATTGTGATTATTTTTAAAACATACAAAAGACAGCCAATTTAATGGCTGCCTTTTGTCATACGATCATAAATTCTAAATTCATACTTATAAGGGTTTTTCTCATCCTTTATCCCTTTTTCACTGGAGACAAGCTCCCATTCACTTTCATTGAACTCCGGAAAATAGGTATCTCCCTCAAACTCTTTGTGAATATGTGTTATGTAGAGACGGTCTGCGTAAGCAAATGTTTCTTTGAAAATTTCAGCACCGCCAATGACGAAGATTTCATCATCTTGGTTTTTGCAATAATCTACAAATTCCTCCATTGAGTAGAAAATTGTCACATCATTGCTCCTATAATCTATTTGACGAGTGATTACGATATTTTCTCTTCCTGGAAGAACCCGTCCGATCGATTCGTGTGTTTTCCTGCCCATCGCAATCGGGTGGCCCATTGTCACTCGTTTGAAAAACTTTAAATCCTCCGGTAAGTGCCAAGGCAATTGATTGTCTTTGCCAATGACTCTGTTTTCATCCATAGCCACTATAAAGGAAATCATACAGAGACAGCTCCTTTAATATGTGGGTGTGGATCATAACCTTCTAAAGCGAAATCTTCGAAAGCAAAAGAAAAAATATCCTTAACGCTTGGATTAATCCTCATTTTTGGTAATGAGCGAAGATCTCGATCCATTTGCATTTTTACTTGTTCTATATGGTTTTGATAAATATGAACATCACCAAACGAGTGAATAAATTCGCCAGGCTCCAGGTCACATACCTGCGCAATCATCATTGTCAATAATGCGTATGAGGCGATATTGAATGGTACGCCAAGAAATACATCTGCTGAACGTTGATACAACTGACAGGATAATTTCCCATCGACTACGTAAAATTGGAACAAGCAATGACACGGTGCCAACGCCATTTTATCAATCTCCGCCACATTCCAGGCATTTACTATCAGTCTTCTTGAGTTAGGACTGGTCTTGATTTGATGAATTAACTCACTGATTTGGTCTACCGTCGTTCCATCTGCACCCGTCCATGAACGCCATTGATGTCCATATACTGGTCCTAGTTCGCCGTTTTCATCGGCCCATTCATTCCAAATTCGCACACCGTTTTCCTGTAAATAACGGACATTGGTATCACCATTTAAAAACCATAGTAATTCATAAATAATCGATTTTAAATGTAGTTTTTTAGTCGTTAGTAATGGAAAGCCTTCTTCCAAATTAAATCTCATTTGATAGCCAAAAGTACTGATCGTCCCTGTTCCGGTACGGTCTCCTTTTTCATGACCATTTTTCAAAACATGCTCGCATAGCTCTAAATATTGCTTCAAAAACCGACACTCCCTTGTCTTAACTCATATCTATTAAGTTTAGTGAAGTTGGGTGAAAAATTCAAAGGTTTTTGGTACCTTTTTTCTTAAAATTTCTTTTGTCTCATTATTTAAGTAATACATTGCAAAGGTTTCAGCAAAATATTCCTCTGCGTGCAGGATAAAGTAGGAATTTCCAGGAAACAAAATTCCTCTCTCTTCTTCCCAGATTAGTTGAAATTCTTTATTGTTGCTTACGTTCTGAAAAACTAGTTTATCGACCGAATGTGCCATTTCGTGTAGTTCTAAGTTTACAGATCCATGACCTTTTCCTTTTTCACTGTGCCCTATTTTCACCAAAACCACCTTTGAGCCGCCTATCCCAGGGACATCATCCCATGTTGTTTGTGAATGGTACCCACGCGGTATTTGCCCGGCTAAGTAACGAGCTGTTTGGTTATCGGTTAATTTTCCAGTAAACAGTTTAAGGGATATATCCCTTTTGTTTATTTTATCTAAAAGAGGGTCAGGTAACTTTGCCATTCTATTAATAATCGCGGCTGCTTCTTTCTCATCAAAAAGGCTTTTTGGTAATATAATCATTTGGTTTAGTTGCTTGAGGGAGGGTTCGTTGATTATAAATTGATAGAGTTCAGAGTTTCTTGGATAATCACCAAGTGTAATGCTGTCAAATGAGGCTTTAGAGGTGGTGATCATCGACAAAAATAATCCAGCCACGATGGAGGAAACAACCCATTTACGCATATTATGATCCTCCTAGTAAAAAAAGTTCTTTACTAGAATTATAACATGGTAGATTATGCAGAAGGATTGGTAAGTAATAGGTATAAGTGGGGTTATTCTCCAATTGTCTTGATGCTTCAATGATACTAACACAGGCATAGCTGAAATATTCAGTTTAACGCTGATATATTTTATTGAAGAACGAAAGATACCTATTTTAATCGAAAAAACTCTACAAAACATCCAATAGATGCAAAGAAAAGCTGCCAATACCGGCAGCTTTTCGTAAAAATCTATACTTCTAATCCATAATTACGGCAAAGTGCGGCTAATCCGCCTGAAAATCCGCTTCCTATGGCGTTGAATTTCCATTCGCCGTTGTGACGATACAGTTCACAGATAACGACGGCAGTTTCTACCGAAAAGTCCTCTCCAAGGTCAAATCGAAGGATTTCTCGGTTAGTTTCTTCATCAAACAACCTTGCAAAGGCATTCGATACCTGTCCAAAGTTTTGGTTCCGAGCGTCTGCATCGTGAATTGTGACAGCAATCGCAATCCGATGGACGTGCGGAGGAACCAGGCTGAAATCAATCCTTATTTGTTCGTCATCTCCGTCACCTTCACCCGTACGGTTATCTCCAGTATGTTCTACTCCACCAGAGGCGTGAACTAAATTATTATAAAAAATAAAGTCTAAGTCCTGGGTAACCCGTCCATTTGCGTCTGTTAAAAACGCGGATGCGTCAAGATCGAAGTCATGTCCACCAGAATAGCGGTTTGTGTCCCAGCCAAGACCAATAACACCCCTAATTAGTCCTGGATTCGTTTTCGTTAAATCAATCCTTTGTCCCTTAGATAAATTGATGCCCAACTATCTCACCTCTTTAGAACTTGATATAGGAATGAACAAGCAGGACTTGTTCCTAAGATGTTAGATTAAGAATAAGAACGTACTACTTCACTTAAGCTTGCAGCGTTTGTACCAGTACCTACAGCTGCGAACTTCCATTCTGTGTTGTTACGATAAATTTCCCCAACCACTAACGATGTTTTGCCACTATAATCATCAGATAAGTTATAACGAATCATCTCTTGACCATTAGATGGGTTTACTACACGAATAAATGCATTACGGATCATGCCAAAATGCTGCTTTCTTTTTACACAATCATAAATATTAACAACAAATACAAGCTTTTGAACGCTTGCTGGAACACGGCTTAGTTCTACCATTACTTGTTCGTCGTCACCGTCTCCATCACCTGTTAAATTGTCTCCGGAGTGTTGAACACTGCCATCTTTACTCTTCAAGTTACCAAAGTAAATAACGTCATTGTTGTTCTGAATTTTATCGTTAGCACCAAGTAAAATAACAGATGCATCACAGTCAACATTTGCACCGCCGCCTGCTCCTCCGCCGCCAAACAATCCGCCGAAGAGACCTCCGCCTCCGCTTTTACCGCTTTGAACTGGGTCCCAGCCCAAACCTACCATGATTTTAGATAATCCTGGATTACCTTTTGTTAAATCTACTCTTTGACCTTTTTGTAAACTAATAGCCAAATCATTCACCTCATTAATAAAATTTTGTTTTATATAACAATAAATTAGTATTGTTGTTTCAATTTTTTAAAGTTATCTTGCAGCTGTTCTAGACGTTTTGTTCCTTCAACACGCAAGCGTTTATTTTCTTCTTCAATGGCTCTTGTTTCTTGCATACCTTTAATGATAATGTTCCATGATTCTTCAATGGTCTCAATTTTAATGCTTGGACCGCCTGCAAGCCTTGCAATATCTGTGCTTTGCTTAGAAATGTTTTGCGCATTCTTCAGGAGCATTTCATTGGTCCGGCGGTCAAGCTCACTCATCGAATCAGCAACTAGCTTCTGTCTTTTTGCAGCAACCGCTTGAATTAGACCATTCTTAAAGATTGGAATAGTGGTTACGAAAGCGGAATTAATTTTTCCAATCAGCTTCGTATTTCCTCGCTGCAGCAAGCGGATTTGCGGTGCCGTCTGCAAGGATACCATTTTCGCCATTTCAAGGTCGTAAATTCGCTGCTCTAAAGCCTCAATCGCATTTTTTAGTGTATCTAAATGCATAGAAGCAATCTGATCACCTGCGGCAACACGGGCTTCTAGTTGTGGCAATTGATTGTTTTTAAGCTCTTCTACCTTAAGTTCACCGGCAACGACATATTTTTCAAGTGTCATATAGTACTGGTAGTTTTGCTCATACATTTGCTCCAGCATTTTGGTTGAATCAACCATTTCATGCTGATACTTGGAAATCTCTACGTATACCTTATCAATTTCAGAGCCCATTGATTGGTATTTGCCGAAGACCTTTTCAATCATCTTTTCGCCCTTTTTAAAGAGCTTTCCGAAAAATCCAGTTGAGGTTTTTTGGAAGTCCTTTGGATCGAACTTATCCATAATTTTGGTAAGCTGCTTTAGAAGCTCGCCGGAATCTTCGACTTTCGTGGTGCGCATATTACCTAAGATTTGATCAGAGAAACGAGATATTTGAACCGCCGGTTCTTTCCCAAACTCTAAGATTTTAATTTGGTCCCTTTCATCAATGGACCTTGCCAGATTTTGAACTTCTGTTTCCTTTCGAAGGGCAAGTTTAATGTCTGAAATCTTTGCTTCATTAAGTGTATCTTCAGTTATTAAGTTAGCAGTTTGATTTTGTGGTAGATTCACTCTTTAATCTCCCCTTAAATTTTTAATGATTCCTTGGAAGAATTTTTTCTTCAACTTAAAAGGTTCTTTATACTCTAATTCAAAAACAACATCCTCAAGCCAATGAGTATCATATAAACTATCATGTACGAAATTTTCAATATCATTATGGCCTGGCGGATTATATACGATAATATCAATTCCAAATTGGTTTAAAAGCAGGATAAGGGCAGCATCCGATCTTGATAGCAAACCGCGGCACTCATTGTTATAAATGATTAACTTCGGCACATGCTGAGAGTAATCAAATTTCTCCATTAATTGGATGATTTCTTTTGGTGTAAACATTGCCTGACTAAATAAGTAGATGCTTACCTCTTCCATGGTTTCCCCTGGTAATGACTTTAAACCCGGCTTTTCACAAATTCTTCGAATCGCATAGGCTATTCCCTTTTGTAATCCAGTTGGTAAAAATGAATACGGCCAATAATGAGACTGCATCATCACTTCAGGATTCAATAATCCGTCTCTTCCAAGTGCATTTCGGTAATGAAAGCGAAAATCGTTAGAGCTTGACCATGTAAACGGTAGTTGGCGAATCAACAATCTATGTTCAAATTCTGCAAGGTTTTGGATTCGATCCCAATACTCTTTTCGATTTTTACTAACCCCCTGTATTTTCGCAAACAGGGAAGGAATTTTCACCTGTCCGTTCTCAACCTCAAAGCCTGGTCGAACCATTGCAATCTCTTTTCCAAGAATAAACAATTCATCGTAGGTTGTTTTTAAGGTAATCGAAGACGGCGTATAATCCCTTAACTGCCATGGTTTATACAAACCAGAACCTTCCTGGTTAAGAATCGTTTCAATTTGCCTTGACGCGCGGTAGGCAACAGTGGTTTGGCGATTCCTTCTCTCTTTCGGAAATGGTTCAGCCTGCTGTTTGTTTGGAAATTGGTGTGTAAAGATTTCCTCGTCTGAAAATCCTGCTAACACATCCTTGCCCTCAGGATGAAAAATAACTAAATCACAGCCAAGCTTCATTAAATAATATACAAAATAAGACTGACTACTTTTCATATCTCCATACCATAAGAATTTTGGCAATTCCTTTTGCAGGTCAACACTCTCTAATAAAGGATTTAAATGGTTCATCGACCACTTAATCACGTCGACTAGAACCCTTCTTAGTTCATGATTTTTTAATCCGTCCTTTTCACGCTGGGTAAAAAGTTCGAGCGTACTGATCATGGCTTCCCTTATTTTTCGATGAATGGCTGGAATTTTTGATTTATACAGTAGCTGCTCACCATCAAGAAAAGCGGTGAACCGATTGATCGAAAGCTTTTGTTCTTGACTGATATTTAACACCTTTTGAATCGATTGGAAGTGCTGATTATTAATATTTTTATTTAGTGACTCCTCACTTAATAAATGTAAGCAAGGTTCAGGTGATGAGACATAATCAAAGAGTTGATTGTAATACTCATCACTGTCAATCGGTATGCCAAGGAATTTCCCCAGTACTTGCCCAATCTGAATACTTCCCTTGTCTATAGAAAATTCTGGCCGTTCTGACAGGGGCGTTTTCAGCATATCAAGCCAATTTTCACATGAAAGGGATACAGGTCGGACATTCATTTGGTTGTATGGTAAATTCATTCATAATCCCTTCCCTCAAAAAAGCGAAAGATTTTTGGTTCGTTTTAGTCAAATTATGTAAGGGTATTCTTTACCATCATATCACAGTTAAATAATTGGTTCATTGTTTATACGAAAGTAATCGTAAAATGTTTCATCCTGAAGGCAATTTCCTCATTTTTCACCTTTTTCCCTGTCCTTACATATTATTGGAGTACTCACATATAAGTAGGTGACTTCATGAGGTTTTTATACAAGCGGCCAAGAATGGAAGATGTTAGCGAGGAATTAAGTATCATTATGGATTTAATGGTCTCGAAAACCTTCGTTATGATCGATTTGTTCTGGTTATGCTTACTTTTTACACTATTTCTTTCTCCCGTTCTTGCCACGGTTAGTATGTTTGTCTTATTTTTTTGTGGTTCTTTTGCTTTGTTCGCTTCGATTTATTTTTATTTCTTTTATCCCTATATTAAAAATAGTTAAATTTTGAGTGATAATGCCTTAAGGAAATGCTGGAGTATTTCTTCACCAGCAGCAACGCCGAGCTGGTTTGTCAGCGTGATATCAGCTGGTCCCTTCACTTTAAGGAGCTCTCCATGGCTTGGGACGAATCGATAGCGGCAGTTCTTTAGAAAATCCCAATCTAGAACAGAATCACCCGCGCCCGCCATTGCTTCCATTCCTTCTCGGTTACAAATAAATTCAAGTGCCTTCCCCTTACTAATCGCAGATGGTATAAAGTAGAGTTTTCTTCCTTGAAGACTCATTTTCCATCCGTATTTGACTGTAAGTTCACGAATTTCTGCTAGTTCAGATGGGGTCGGAAGACAATTTAATATATAGTAGAAAAATAGATTTTCAGCCTGCTTTCTTTCCCCATCCAATGTAATTCCAGCACTTTTTAAGGCAAAGTCTAATTCTTCCTCTGGTGCACATCCATTGTTTAATTGAAGTTCTAAATGTTCAGCCCATTCTTTTAAAGGTTCCCCATTATACAAGATATGAGCTCCATTTGACGTAATCGCATATGACAACGGTATTTCTTCTTCAAAAATCACAAACCTTTTAAATTGTTCTGTCGTCCTAGTTGTAACCGGGATAAACAAACTGTGCTTGCTGACTTCTTTTAACATTGAAAAAGCAGCTTCTGTCATATAACCTGTCCAGTTTCCTTTATTCCTTTCAACCGGCTTCAACACTTTATTCTCCGGAAAACCGAATTCTTCGATTGCCCGATTGGAATACATGATTGTTCGATCAAGATCCGATGCTAATATCATTTACTTGTCCCCTTAACCGATTTAATTAAACCCATACACAAATAATTCATTTCCGGATATGCAGCCACCTCTACGCCTTTTTCTTCCGCTAGCATTAGGATATGTTTCACATAAGGGCTAGAAGGATCGCGCATTAGGATTTTCCACGGGACTCTTCGGAGAAGTACACGTGTGGTTTCCCCGACTCCTGGCTTAATATAATTCGTACTATCAATCTCAAATTCGGCTTGGATGTTTTTAACATCCTGCATACCCAAAAATTCAGTTTTAATATCCTCTTCTTCTCTTTGTAAAGCAATTCCTTCAGCTTCTTGAAAGATAGCAGGAAATTCAGCTTCAATCATTTCGATATATTCATTGGAAACATCACTAGATAGAAGCTCCCGGTAATACTTAGCCCCGTGAAAATCGTGTTTACCGATATACTGGTTGTTTAATACAGTCCGGCTTACAAGGCCTGAGACGGTCGAATTTAAACAAGCACTTGGGATCAGGAAGTCCTCTCTCGTACCAAAAAGCGTGGTGCAATAGCCTGGGTCGGCAATGACAGCAATTGTATCATCAAGGATGATTTTGTGATTACTTCCAAACTCCTGACATGCCTTTGTTAATTCAATCGAAATTGCTCCCTTTCCTGTCCAGCCATCCACGAACTGTATATTTCCGTCTGGATGTTTCGAGAGGATATAGTGAAGCGCATTTTCATCAATGCCTCTATCACGGATAATGGAAACACTATAGTGTGGTAAAGAAAGTCTAAAGCGTGATTTAATATATCTTTTAATCAGAATTCCAACAGGTGTTCCTGCTCTGGCTAGTGATACGAGGATTGCTTCCTTCCCCTTAAGTCGATAGATTTGCTCCGCCACAATTCCAACGCAAAGTGCAACTTTACGCTTATATTCTGAGATGGTACTCCAAAACAAATCTACATATTCCTTTGGCGGCTGGTATTCAATCGGAAGTGATTCACTGTAATGCTGGCCAGATTGAATTCTCATTTCCCGATTTACGGTAGAATCTTCGAGTTTAATATCACTTAAATCCTTTAATAGAAAAAGAACATCATCCTCAGAATAACTTCCCATTTTAGCAGGCTGATTGGTTATGATAGACATTCTTTCACCCCTATGAATGCGAGAAAAAGACGATTTTAATCGACTTTAACTGTAATTTTTCTACTTGTTTTAATAACGGCTGAAGGCTTTCAGCAGGTACTTCCCTCTCAAAAAAAACAAAGAGTTCATCATATTCCCCAGGAGGAATATTGTAAACAAAATGAGCAACATCCTGGTCCTCTGGATTAGGGAAACTGATTCCATGTCTTGCACCATAGCCTTGGATATTTTGAATAAAGATCGGACTTCTTGTCGTTGAATGATAAAAGACATTTCTACCCATTTCCGCAGCTAATTTCATTGGGATATACATAAATTCCCCGGTTCCTAAACAAAGCGTTTTTGAACCCGTCCTATGTTCCCTTATCACATCAGCGGCATCATTTAATTTCTGATGAAGAGCAAGACTTGTATTGCTATTTATCCCAAAGCGGCCTGTTTCCATGATAAGTGGATTCTTATTTTTGGTGGAGACAGTTGCACTTTCAAAAAAGGATGATAATGATAGGAATTCTATTAATGGTTCATTTTCATAGTTTCCAACTAGTTGATCCTTTTGTTCTGGAAGCTTACTAATCTCGTTTACTTGAACCTTTCCACTGATCAAACTTACGATGTTTACTTTTATCCCGAGTGTTCTTTCTAGGTCTGTAAATTGTTGTTGGTTTTCCTCTGAACGCCAATCTAAAATAGATACAACGGTATATTCTCTCCTTGGAAACTGTGTCTGGATGGATTGGATAATATTGATTGCCGTTTTTCCAGTAGTCATTTCATCATCTACTAAAATGATTTCGCGTTCATTATCAATCATGTCTATCGGAATATAGCAGCGATGCGAGGTAGCATGGGAATGCTCTTCTTCAAAGGTTATACAAGGTGTTAGACTAGTAATCTCTTCCCTCGTCGTATGGAAATACTCCGCTTCTTCAAAGCAATCAAAAAATGCGTGACCAAGTGAAGTCGCAGTCTCAGCAAATCCAATTACAACCGGGTTAACAGACTTAGGGATAAAAGAAACGCTTTGAAAATCAGTTTCTTTTTGCTCAAAAGACCTGACCAGCCTCTCTGTTACCTGACCATTCAGACCTTTAATACTTTCTGCATATCTTGCGGCAAGTAATGCTGCCGTTATAAGTCCTTTTTGTGGATTAATGGGTAAATGCTTCCCAAGAACTTTACTAACAAATAAAAACGAACGTTTTTTATTGATTCTTGCTGCCATTGTAAACAGTTCTTCAAGAGGTAACTGATATGGGTTAGCAGTTACATTGATGTCTACGGTTATCGAATCAAGAATTGTATACGTATACGTCTTTTTTGATAAGGTCGATATTTGTGTAACCTTCATGTAGCACCCCGTAAAGCTGAGATTTTAATAAAATTTTTTTTGCCCAAAATAAATGTGGCTTAATTTCATTCATCTTATTTGAAAAATTACTTTTCTTGACTCCATTTGTACCGTTTTCTGCTTCTACAATTGAACACGCGTCGATATATTCCTCGTATGTAACAACATTAAGAGCCTGGACTGCTTTAATATGGGTAGGATGGATGATTGTTTTTCCTGTTAGTCCATTGGCAATGTCCATTAAAACCTCTCTAATTAGACCATCCATATTTTGATCAATTAATTCAGCCCGCAATTTTAAGCCTTCATCACCATAACGTTCACGGAAAGGAGTTTGCCTAAGCTGCGGCTTTAGCATTCTTGGCTTTGAGTAGAAATACTCCCACACAGGTCCTGAAATTACATAAGGACTTTCAGACCGTTGAAAAACATTAATAATATCAGCAATACAATCTCGTAATACAGCAATATCGTAAACAGTGGTATCTACACTTCTGCGAATTCCATACAATCCGCAAAAATCAGTTGCTCCAATTCGTACATTCAATATATTATCCTTATTCCGATCAAGCAGATGTTTTATCGCCATTAATTCTGTCATTCTTGTTTCTTTTTGTATGATTTTATCACTTTCAAGAATAGGCATGGCATAAAAAGGTTTGTGCTCTGTGTGAATATTGACAACCTCAGCTAATAAGTCTTCACCAGACTCTGCGTTAAATTTCGGTAAAACCACTCCAGTTAACAATACAATCGCATTCCCTAATTGTTCCTTGATCGCTTTTAGTTGATCTATATTCCGAATCCGGATAAACATAAGTGGTAAATCGTCAATCGTTAAATAATTCTTGTTGATTTCACCATACAATTTTAGCAGTTCCTCAACTAACAGTTCTTCTGCTTTTTTAACTTCGATATCACCAACAGCATCCTCCAGGTCTATTACCAGTGATGTTAATCCTTCATGCTTTTTTGAAAGGAGATCTTGATGAATATTCGGACGAGTTGCCGGCATGTATAGAGTTGCACCAAGACCATAAGATAAAAGCTCCCGATCACTATATTTGTTAAATTCCTTCGGCTTTTGAAAGAATAATGCCTCAAGCTCATTTTCATAAAAATAGGTAAAATACTTCATTCTCAAATACTCCTTTAATAAAAAAGAATGGGGACGGACTTTCGTCTGCTCCCCATTTTATGTCGTACGTCCATAATTATGATTCTTTGCCCACTTCTTTCTTTTTGTTCATGAAATGAACAATGAAAGTCGCTCCAAATACAAGTAGTAAAATAACAAAGAATGTGATATGACTAACATGAATACCGAAGACACCGGCAAACATTTTTGCAGATATTAATAGAATCAAAATATAAGCTGATGTCTCAAGCTCTGGAATACGATCAATTAATGCCAAGAAAACTCCGGCAACACCACGCATCATAAGAACCCCAAGCATACCACCAAGCAACAGCACCCAAACCTCATTGCTAATTCCGAATGCAGCTAGAACACTGTCAACGGAAAACGCAATATCCATTAATTCTACTGCAGCAACTGTTCCCCAAAAGGTTCCAAATAGTCGAATGAGCAAGCCCTTTTGGTTAATCCCGTGCTCTTCCCCTTCTTCTACCTGACTTGCTTTCCGTTTATCAATAAAATACTTAATTGCTAACCAAGCAAGATAAGCAGCTCCTAAAACTTTAACCACTGTAAATTTAATTAAATAAACCCCAATTCCAATTGCGATAAAACGGAATATATAAGCACCAAGTAAACCATAAAAAAGTGCTCTTTTACGTTGTTCCGGCGGTAAGTGTTTTACCATTACAGCTAGAACAAGAGCATTATCGGCTGACAATAACCCTTCGAGAATAACTAGGGTAGCGATTAATCCCCAGTTAACCGGATTTGAAAGAACCTCAACCCAATGTTGCCAGTCAAAAAATAGTGAATAAGTTTCAATTATTCCTTCCCACATTAAAAAAATTCCTCCCGGATGTATATGTTTTCTTTCAAAGACCCAGCAAGCGCTGGGTCTTTATTTTCTAGCTGTTATCCTACCTGCAATCCGAAGTCTGTTGCTAATGCTGCAAGGCCGCCTTGATAGCCGCTGCCAATTGCGCTAAATTTCCATTCACCGTTATGACGATATAGTTCGCCAACAACTACCGCTGTTTCGATAGAGAAATCTTCTCCTAAATCATAACGGATCAATTCCTCACCAGTTGCTTCATTAAAAATACGGGCATATGCATTAGATACTTGACCAAAGTTTTGGTTTCTTGCTGCTGCATCATGAATCGTAATTGTAAAGGTAACACGTTGAATTGTAGCAGGAATTGCTGTTAGATTGATGTTTACTTGCTCATCATCACCATCACCTGCACCAGTACGGTTATCTCCATTATGTACAACTGCACCATTCGCACCTTGTGGATTATTGTAGAACACAAAGTCAGTTTCATTTGTAACCTTACCATTTTCTCCTAATAAGAATACGGATGAATCTAAGTCGAAATCATTACCGCCATCATATTTATTCGTATCCCAGCCTAATCCAACTACTACATTTGTTAATCCAGGATTTGTTTTTGTTAAATCAACTTTTTGACCTTTTGATAAACTAATTGCCATTTTTTCATTCCTCCATTTTAGGTAATAGTCTATATACGAGTTTCTCTAAGAAAGGTTTCAATAATTATAATAAAACTTTTTTCTCTTCTTTAGCAAATCGTTAACTCATCCACTTTGGCGGGGTATTTTTATCCCAATAGATCGATCCTAGCTCATGATGACTTTGGAACCCGTCATGATAGGTATGGTAATGAAAATTAAACCAGTATCCAGCTTGTGGTGGATTATCCCTTCTAACATGAAAACGAAGAACATCCGAATTTGTATCACTATTTTTAATGTTAAAAATCTTCTCTGATTGACCTTTTCCCGGTGTCTCAGTGATAGCCAAGTTTAGCAAATCCTCTGTTGGGAACTGAGCGGCTGTTTCCTGTAATGCTTTTTCAATATTTGGCATGATAATTTCCCTAAATTCATTTTCAATGACAGGTTTAATCCTTGTGCCAAATTTTTGATAGGATTGCTGCTCTGCTTGTTTAAGTAACTCCTCAAGAATCTGTTCTTTATTAACCTGAGATTCTTCAAAGTAGCTAGTTTGTAGGGATGGAACTGATTCAACTGTGTCTCTCTCATTAGGTTTCTCAGCATTTACGTTATTTATTAATTGAGTCGGTGTAATAAGACCAAATGTTAAAAGTGAAACTAGTACGACAACTGATTTACGAATCCACTTATTCATCTATATTCCCCTTTGTACCTGGAAGAATTCAAGTAATTTTTCCGATATTTTTTTGACTTCTACCAATTATTATACTTCTTTTGTTGGCAAAATGGAAAAATCATTTCTTACAGATTAGTAGAAATTCTTATTTTTCAAGATTCCCTGCTGTGGTAACAAACATTTCCTTAAAAAACTCCAAAAAAAAGGACGTCGTATGACATCCTTTTAGCAATTGGTTTCAAATGCAGCCTTTAAATTATCCATAATGGATTCCATTGGCATGCCTTCAATATCATGACGTGGAATAAAGTGTACCACTTTATTTCCTTTCAATAATGCCATTGATGGAGATGAAGGCTCAATCCCCTCAAAATACTCGCGCATTTTTGCTGTTGCTTCTTTATCCTGTCCAGCAAAGACTGTTACAAGGTGATCTGGTTTTTTATCACTTGTTAGAACGGCTTGAGTTGCAGCAGGTCTTGCAAGTCCAGCCGCACATCCGCAAACCGAATTCACAACGACAAGTGTTGTTCCACTCGCATTTTCCATATAGTTTTCCACTTCATCGTCAGTTGTAAGTTCTTGAAATCCTGTTCTTGTTAATTCCTCACGCATTGGTAACACCATTTGTCTCATGTATTCTTCATATGCCATTGACATTATAAAAACCTCACTTTCTATATTTGCAGTTTACTATATCTAATTTGATAAGTGCAATTACTATCAACTTTCTGATTTTCTAGCTTCAGTCATTTGCTTCCATACAGAACCTTTAGCAGCTTCGCCGCCTTCAATCCTTTCAATGGCCATTTTGATTTGCATGCTGACCTCAAATTCAGAATCATTTTCGGCTGCCTTTAAGGCTGGCAATGACTTTTCATCTCCCACTTCATACAAAAACATCGCAGCCCTCCAACGAACCAATTTACTTGAGTCTTGAAGTGCTTGGACCATCTCTTCACTTGCTTCAGGGAAACCAAGATCGGATAAGCAATCACCAGCAGTCCTGCGAACTGTGACCGTCTTATCCTTTAAAGCCTTATATAATAAAGGTAATACTGCTAGGTTCCTTACCATACCCAGGTAAACCGTGGCAAGTCGGCGATTTGATGGCTTTTCATCTGCTAACGCCTTTTCTAACACTGGTAAATCCTCAATCTCAGGTTGAGCCATTTGTTCAAGCAGCTGATAACGAATTTGCCAATCGGGATTGTCTAATGATTCAAGTGTTACCTTTTTGCGTTCTAGTATCGGCTTCTGTTTGGCAGCAGATTCCTTTGTTTGTGCTTTGGATACCAGATCCTCAAGCCGCTCAGCAGGATAAGCAGCAATTAGTTCTTCCACAACTTCCTGACCAATTTGATCAAATTCACCATAGCGAACACCTTTTTGATCCCATCTACGGAGCAGGATATAATTTTCGTCTGGAAGCTGTGTTCGTTCTCTTGCTTTTAAAAAGTATTCAGGCATCCCAAATCTTTTTTCTGTAGAACCATCAGTTAGCTTTACCTGAAGAGGGATATCCTTAAACATTTGGACCTCCACTTTGATTTCTCCAAAGTGTTCGTCTAATTTGTTCTGGGACCCAGTTGATTGCTCTGCTGTTTCACCAAACGCATGACGGACTTGTGGTAATAAATCCTTCCAGTCGAATTTCGCATTTCGTTCAACAGCAAGGAAATCAGCCACATGATATACACCTTTAATCCCTTCAATCTGAAGGATGTTTTGAATAATACCGGGTGCGGTAGCTGCTATTTCTTTTTTATAATTATGGCTTTTTCCCATTGGTAGTTCTTGATCTAAGATAATTTTCATTGTATTTGGGCTTGGAGTTGGTTCAATACCCTTAATTTTCAACAAGATCACCTATTCTTTTATTTATCATAGATAAGTTTACCACATGAAAATAGTACATTCACGATAGATGCTCTTGGATTTACCCTTTTAGTATCCTCCGTGCTTCAAGTAATCGCTGTAACCCAGTAATAATTTCAACCGCAATAAAAACGATCGTCCAAAAAGCTAAATTCCCTTGAAAGAGGACCATTAAGGAAAATAATATAAACCCTTCCGTTCTTTCTGCCAAACCTGGCTGATAATAAAAAGATTTATAACTTTCTTTTTCCGCAAGAGCTCCTACAGTTAAAAAAACCGTCATCGTAAAAATAATCGATACAGCCAGTAGAAGTAATAAGAATAATATAGTTGGTTCCGGGTGAACCATTGCCAATGCTACAAGTATTCCCACTTCTACCACACGATCAAACGTAACATCCAATATCGTTCCCCATGACGAGGATGATTTGCTTTGTCTTGCCATACTGCCATCAACCGCATCTAGAAATCCTGAGATCCAAAGTAATACAACAGCAACTATAGGTTGTCCTAAAAATACATAGATACTTGCTGTAATACCTATAAAAAAGGCCATATATGTAACATGATTCGCCGTTAATCCACTCTTTAATAAGTAATGTGCTGATTTAGAAATCATTGGTTGTACTGCTGCACGTCCATGTGTATCAAGCACACTGATCACTCCCTTCGAGGGTAAACTCTTCCTAATTACTCAGAATACCAATAAATATGCTCGAACATTATCTTAATTTTTATACTTTCCTGCAAGGCTGGTACCTTGCTCCATCCAATGGTTGATACTTCGAGTGTCTCTGAGTTCGATTGAATGGTCAACGTATATCCTTCTCTATTTGGCTTTACCTTCATTATAAACCCTGAAATGATACTATATAACCCTTCCTTAATACCGTTACTTGGGAGTTGCGATTCTTCATCAATAATTTGTAAATGATTGGAGTCGATCCAACCTCTATTCAATGTTTGCGGTAATGGTAAATCTCTTTGAAACCAATTTTGCCATTGTTGCTTTGAGAATCGATTAGGTAAAGATAAGAAATGGGCTATTTTTTCTGAATCTGGTTGTTGAAAGATCTCAGAGGGATTGCCAATTTGCTGTAACTTTCCTTCAAAAATAATACCGATACGGTCTGCAATCGATAAAGCTTCATCAATATAATGTGTAACCCATAAGATTGAAAACCCTAGTCTCCTTTGCAGCTGATATAACCACGAAATTAAATCCTCCCTAAGGGATGTATCCAATGATGCAAAAGGTTCGTCTAATAGCAGCAAATCCGGGTTGAGAATCAGTGCTCGTCCTAATGAAACGCGTTGCTGCTGCCCCCCAGATAACTGGTGAGGGTAGCGATTGCCCAAATTTTCAAGCTGCAAACTTTTTAAAAAGTTACCGGCTTGTAGCCTTCGTTCTTTCGTTGCTACTCCCTGCACTCGTAACCCAAAAGCAATGTTTTCTAAAACTGTCAGGTGTGGGAAAAGTCTTGGTTCTTGAAACACCAACCCCGTTGTTCCTATACCATTCTCCCATGAGATTCTCCCTGATGTTAACGATAATAATCCAGCGATCCCCTTTAAAAGTGTTGTTTTCCCACTTCCAGACGGACCCATTAACACAAATATTTCGCCCGGATGGATCGATAAAGATAAAGAGTTAATAATGCTGTCCTGATGAATTTTAATGGTTACTTGATCCAAGTGCATGTTCCTCACCTACTCTCGTTAGTATTCTTTCTGTTATTGATTCGTAACAGAAGAAAATAAATGATTAATAGTAGTAATATTGGTGCAAAAAACAAAAGACTATATGCCGATACAATCGAAGAATTCCCGCTATTTGCATAAGGAAAGATTACTAGAGGAAGTGTGAGCAACGTTCCTCCACTCATAATCCACGTAGGTAAATATTGGCTATATGAAACCACAAGGACCAAAAAACTTCCTAATAAAAACGATGGAACAAGTAATGGAAACTCAATCCACAAGAATATTTTCCATTCGTTTGCCCCTAAAATGGAAGCAGCTTCATTTAGTTTCTTTCCCATTAACCGATATTGAAACCAAATCGTTGCAACAAAATAGGGGAGCGTTACTAGGATATGAGCAATGGCAGTACTAACATAATCGTTTAAAAAATCTAATCTTAATGCAAAATCATGCATTCCGATAATTGAAATTGTGTAGGGAATAAATAGCGGAGCAAGAAGTATGGAAAACACAATGTTCTTTCCAATAAATTCATTTTGCGCCAACGCCCTGGCAGCAGGAATTCCTAGTACAATGTTACCTAGCAAAGCTATGGCAGCCACAATGAAACTATTAAGAATTCCCTCGAATGCTCTACCAGAAATAGAAAAAAGGTACGTCCATGACTCGATGGTCCAGTTTTCTGGCATTAGTAATGGCCATGGCCAATGTTTGGTAAAACTCCAAATCACTAGTGGAATAAAGGGAAGCAAGATGAACAAAGTAAGAATTCCTATTAAAGTAATTTCTAAAGGTTTTTTTACCATACTCTTCTCCCTCGCTTATACCAATCCATTTGCATGTAAATTAATAAGCTGCCTACTAACAGTGAAATTACTGCTAAAACCACATTCATCGCAATGGCAATCGGCTGTCGTTCTAATCCAAACTGACTATACTCATGGAAAGCTTCAACTGGGATAGACCTAAAGGATGTGCTTGCAATGAGCGCAGGAATCTCATAAGCTCCTAAAGTGAATGCAAAAACTACCCACATCCCGCCAACCCACATGGGTAATAAGATCGGGATAATAACCCATCTTACTGTTTGAGAAAAGGTTGAGCCCAATGCTCTTGCCTGATCTCTCCAATCAGAAATTAATTTTAAAATAAATGGATAAATGAGCAAAACAATGAAAGGAACTTCCTTCCACATATAGGCTAATAGGACGCCTATACCCCATTCATCATGAACGAGGACCGGGAATTCCTCTAGCTTGTCAATCCAGCCAAAATAATAGGCAATTCGTGAATACCAGCCACTTTGCATAAAAACTTGAATGAGGAGGTATGCAGCCAATAAATGAGGTATTCCGATTGGAAGCTGAAAAATGATATGCAGCCATTTCCATCTAGCACTTTTTGTTGCTAAAAAAATGGCTGTAAGTAATCCAATGATCCCGGATAAAACTGCTACTGCGGCTGCAATTCCAACGGATACAGCTACTGATTGAAAAAAAGATGGATTCATAAGCTCCTTGTATGCCCAAAGAAGATCCTCTTCACCTAACAAAGAAATTTGATGAGAACTTCCAATACTTAGACACAGAGCATGGAAGCTTCCGCCAATAAAAAAGAATAGCATAAACAAAAGGGCTGGTAGAATACCCAACAGCCCTTTATAACTATTTAATTGTACACGCAATCTATTTTTTTCCCACATTTTCAATCCATCCTCGTTCAAGCCATTGGACATATTCTGCTCCAATCTCAGGGATTCGATGATTGGACAATTCGTCCTGTGATAAAGTTGCCTTCCCACGGTCAATGGATTCCATTACTTTTTTATCTTCATCAGATAATTTATCCACTGAAAGTGACATGGTTTCACCCCAATACTCAAGGTCCATTTTCTTTAATTGAGCCTCTGGGGAAAGTAGATAATCAATAAGTACTAAAGCACCATTTGCATTCGGTGCATTATATGGGATTGCGAGAAAATGAGAATTAGCAAGAGTCCCTTTATCGAATACAAACGTTCTCGTAGTATCCGGGAATTCGCCACTTTTAATTAAATTTGAAGCGTTGGCTTCATCATAGCCCATCGTCATCCATACTTCACCATTCTTATATAATTGTTTAAGCTGTGCGATGGACTGAGGATACGATTTTCCTTCACGCCATAAATAGGGCTTCATCTCATTAAGTACTTTCCAAACTTTATCATCTTCATTATCTATTAATGCTTCATCATAGTCGTTTAAAAATGCTTTGTAATTTTCAGTTTGATAATGAAGGACATGACGGACAAATGCACTTCCTGTAAAATCTGGCGGCGCTGGGTAAGTGAATTTCCCTGGGTTTTTCTTAACCCAATCCTTTAATTCACTGATAGACTTAGGTGGGTTGGTCATTTTGCTAGAATCATAAGCAAATACAAATTGCACCTTTCCCCAAGGGGCTTCATAGCCTTCAATCGGAAATCCAAAATCATATTTTATATCATCACTTTCAGTATCGACATAGTTCTGAAAATTTGGTAGTTTCTCAGTAAAAGGTCCTAAAAGCAGCCCCTCCTGCTTAGCAATTTTAAAGTTTTCACCGTTAATCCACAAAACATCCATTTCACCTGATGTTTTATTTGCTTTTTTCTCAGTCATTAACTTATTGATAAATTCTGTTGCATCCATTGGATAACGTTTTAATTCAACATTATATTTTTCTTTTAACCTAGGTGCAACCCACTCATCAATGTACTTGTTAATCCCTTCATCCCCGCCCCACATAAAGAAATTCACTTTAGTGCCACGGGCATTGTCTTTAATGCCTTTCCAATCACTTGTTAAAATATTTTTATCTATAGGTTTCGTTTCATTTTTATTATCTGATGTGCAGGCAGATAAAAACAATATCAACATAATCAGAATACTGTTAATACAACGTGATTTTTTCATAAACATCCCTTCCTATAACCTGCAGCTAGATTTACAATTAAAATAATTTTCCCATAGTCCTAAAAATTTAAATAAAGCTAAGCTAAAACCATGGACTGCCAGAAATGATGATAAGTTAAATGAGACAATTAAGCAATAAACATTAAAAAACATAATCCCAACTAACAATAGCCATCGACTGTGCCAAATGATTTTTTGCATTTTTTTAGCATTCATTTCTTATTCTTTCCTTTCCACTTATATGGAAGTTTGATCATCGTTTCTGGGGAATTTATCTCCCTTAAATAATGCATAGCGTCAAGAAGGATTTGTCTTTGCATATCTAATTCTCCTGCTCTTCCAAAGCTTCTCCCTAATGGAAAGCGAATGTGTAACGATCTTGGAACCCGTACTTTTTGAGTTAAATCCACTAAATGTGAAATAGAGATCGTCGGTATCCCAGCCTTTTCAATTGCATATTGAATCAATCCCACGGATTGATGGCATATATATCAGCCAGGATTAAGGATGACAGCATCGACCTTTTCCTCTTTCAACTGTTTAAGGATTAATGGAATCGTTTCTTCAATTAAAGGTTCAGTATTTGGGATATACCCCATTACACCATAATGTGTCTGAGCTGTTCCCCCGATGATTCCTTCTTCAGCAAGTTCTTTAAGACGAAATAGCGGAAATACACAGTTAATATCTCTATCTGCATCTGATCGATCAAAGTGAGTATGACTTATCATTAATTCCTGTTCTTGTGCTACTGCTGGAATAAACCGAACAGTATGATCCCCAGCTTCCACATCAAACACAGGCTGCGACTTTAAATGAACACCAGCTGTTGTGACTAAAGCAAAGACTGCTTCATTCGTTGGTTTGGTGAAATTTGTTATTGGAATTTCTCCTGGAATGGGGTCAACCATGTGCTTCGCCCGTTGACTGACAATCGATTCAATTAAACGATTCCCAGATAATTTCACACCTTCCTCCCCCTTTCAACCATCCAAAAAAATCCCCCTGCTAAACTAGATAACGAAACAAGCAAGAAAAACATTAGCGATACGGTTACAGATATTTCATCTGGAACCCCGAGTTCATGAAAAAAGAAAATATAACAGCCTTCACGAACCCCAATACCATTTACGCTTATTGGCAGCATGGTAAGCACGGAAATAAGTGTGATAATCATTAGCAATTCCACCCACGGCACAGAAATGTCGAAGGATAATAACAATAAATGATTGATTAGCGCCATTCCAACTTGGAATAGAATCGAGAGAATCGCAATCCATAGCCACCACTTTATTCCTTCTTTGCGATAATCTGAGGCTGCTTCTCCTATTTTGACAAGCGAGCCCTTCAATTTTTGCAGTCCTATGGCATCTTTTGTGTGAGGGATTTCCTTCTTCACTCGAGACTCCTGTTTGATCCATCTACCTGCTAACAGAAACACTAGTAGGATTATCCCTGTTCCGAGAAAGATAGGGAAAAGAAATTCTCTAGCTGATTCCATAGAAAAGGAGGCAAAAATGGCAATGACTATTAATGCGGCACCACTCGTAATCCGTTCAAATCCAACAGAGGCGGTCGCAATAGGAATTCCCGTTATTCTACCTAAATAGTAAACTCGAGCCACATCCCCGCCGACACTACCTGGCAGAAAATTATTAAAAAATAGACCGATATAATAGAGACGCCCCAATTTATTAAATGAGGCGCCTTTCTTATCGACTTGATTGAATGAAGAGTCGACGAGCATTTTCCATTTCAAAATACTAGGTGTCACTGTTAATTGGATTGCTATGGCTGCTGCAATAATATAAAAGAGGGAGCCTTGTTTGGCTATCTCAAGAATTTTATTCCACTCAAACTTATTTACTAGCCATAAGAATAGTAGAGTACTCCCTACTATTCTTATAACTAAACCTTTTTTATCCAACTTTGTTTCCATCTACCTTTACCCCTTGCTTCACCTTACTCCATCCTTGGAATTTCGGACGAAGAATCATACCAATCACAGCTAGCGCGATGACAATTGTAAATAGGAAGAACAAAATCTGTACGGTGCTCGTTGCATTTTCACCGAGATAGGAATATAGAATCGTTGCAGGTAATTGCCCAAGGCCAGTAGCCCAGAAGAACTGCCAGAAAGAAATGGACGTAACACCAGTTGCATAACTAACTAAATCAAAAGAAACAATTGGAACAAGTCGTGCAATAAAAACGGCATGTTTTCCGTACTTAGCAAAAAATTGATCCCACCAAGTTAATGCTTTCTTGGTAACAATTTTTTCAACAACTGGTCTTCCTAAAAATTTTGCAAGGTAGAAACAAAGGATGGCTCCTGCCATGGCACTGCTCCATGAGAGAATAGCGCCTAAACCCCAGCCAAATAAAAGCCCGTTTGCAAAGGTAATGACGAATGCTGGCAGTGGTGCAATGATGGATTGAAAGACCATCATTAGCCCGGAAATGACTGCAGCAAGAGGACCAAATGATAATAGATAATCTCTGAATCCTTCAACATCCGCGTCTTTTAAATAGACCATTGATTTATTGATTGTACTCTGAATCTCACCTTGTCCGAGGTATATTAAAATAAAGAAAGCAATTATGCCAAATAATGACATCATCCCAAACTTCTTCAGTTTTGATAATTGATTCCATCCACTAGTAGTTTCGTCCTCAATACGATCATTTTTCATTAGATTTAAGACTAGAAGGGCAATACCCAATGGAATGATAATCATTAATAGATTATTCATTCCTCCTAGGGTTGTCAGATGATCCATGAATAGTGCTTTTCTTACAACATTAGCAGGGAGAATGGCTAGGCTACCTTGCGAAATTGTAATAAAAGCAATAACACCCAAACTTGCAATTGCGCTTATCGTGGTCGCTAATGAAGATTCCCAGATAGCAAGTTTCTTAGCATTCATAAACGTTTTTAAAAAGTAAAACCATAGTCCAGTAAGAAGCGAAACAGTTACAAAATATTCACTTTCAAAACACATATCAATAAATGAATTTTGAATCATCAGTAAGGCTAGAGCCAATCCAATAAGGAGGAATAGCACTATTGAAGAAACCAAGGATCCGAGTCCACGGAATATGTTTTTCATTTTCATCACCTTATTAATTTACAATCGAATACGTTAAAACTACAGGTGTTCCGTCCTCCGGAAGGATGTCTGGGTTACCAAAGAATTCAGCATGACCACCTTCAAAAGCACCTACAGGTTGAGAAGAGTTACTTGTAATCCCGGCTGGACAGCTATCAAAGCACATAAAGCAGCCAGTGTTTTTTGCTTCTTGAACATCATAGTTTCCACCAAATCGATAAACTAGTTTTTTTCCTGTTGTATCAATAAATACATCATTAATGTCATATTCTTTTTCTGCCTCTTCCCATGTAATGGTTACATTCACTTCATCACCTAAGATAAACTTTCCATCAGCTTTTTCTTCAAACTCTTTACTTGTGTCGCCGCCTTTATCAACTGCAGGTACACCACCAAGTTCAACTAAAGCTTCATTTTGGTTTCGCTCCCAAGGATATTTAGTCACAAACACTATCTGCCAGTTTTGTGAGTTATTAACTTTTTAGGTTAATATAAGAATATCATAAAAAATTAATAGTTTACGTTTGCCTATCGTTCAAAAAATCGACAAAAAGTTGTGTTTTTTTTGTTAACTGAGCTGCTTTTTGAAAAATAAAAAATGAATCCCCTTGAAAAAAAACCTTATTTTATAAGGTTTATAACCATTACATACCTGATTGGCATACACATTATAATTAAATATGATTGTAAGATAAATTCAATATATCTATTTGTCCGGTTGATACTCATCGACTTTTTATATAGACAAATATTGGTTAAAAAGAGTTGAAACTATATCGCTGATACAATTTCTCAAGACCAATAAAATGCAAAAAAAGTACGTCAACGACGCACTTTTTACTCGCTTTCCGCTATTTCAGCTAGATATTCCCATCTTTCGATTAAATACTCGAGCTTTTCGTTTAATTCTGCTTCTAATTTCATTAATTCTTGCGCTTTTGTGAAATCGCTGCCTGTGTTTCCCATTTCTTCCGCAACCTCTTCTAATCGAGCTTCCGTTTTAGAGATTACTTCGTCAATTTCTTCCCACTCTTTTTTCTCCTTAAAGGTCATTCTTTTCTTTTTTTCCTTTTCTGGAGCTTTAGTTGGTGCAGCCGTACTAGTTACATCCTTTTTCGCTTCTACAGCAGATTCTTTTTCTAGATATTCGCTGTAATTTCCATAAAAAGAATCAATTTGCCCTTCACCACGCAAGACAAGCAGCTGGTCTACCACTTTATCAAGGAAATATCGGTCATGGGATACTGTGATTACCACGCCAGGAAATTCTTCGAGATAATCTTCAAGAACCGTCAATGTCTGAGTATCGAGATCATTTGTCGGCTCGTCCAGTAAAAGGACATTAGGAGCGGTCATTAATAGCTTCAACAAGTATAAACGACGCTTTTCTCCACCGGATAATTTACGAATTGGCGTTCCATGCGAAAATGGCGGGAAAAGAAAACGTTCGAGCATGAGTGCTGCAGATAATGTTTTACCATCTGACGTCTCAACCACTTCAGCGGTTTCTTTAATGTATTCAATCATCCGCTTGTTTTCATCCATGTCCTCATTTTCCTGTGTATAATAAGCAATTTTCACCGTTTGTCCCATGATGAATTCACCTTCATCAAGCGGCAGCTTTTTAGCCAAGACATTTAAAAGGGTCGACTTTCCAGTTCCATTTCTACCTATTATCCCAAGTCTGTCACCTGGTTTTACTAGTAAATCAAAGTGATTTAATATTGTTTTTTCCCCGTAGCGCTTAGAGGCGTCCTTTAGTTCAAATACCTGTTTCCCAAGTCTGCTTCCATTAAGAGAGATATCTACTTTTTCTCCTGTTGGCTTCCCGCCTGAAAGCTTATCTTCCAGGTCATCGAAACGCTGAATCCGCGCTTTTTGTTTCGTTGTTCGTGCCTTAGCACCGCGTCTCATCCACTCAAGCTCTCGTCTAAAGAGATTTTGTCTCTTTTCAAAGGTGGCAGCCTCATTTTCCTCACGAATCGCTTTTGCTTCCAAAAATGCAGCATAGTTCCCTTTATAGCTGTAGAGGTTCCCGCCATCAAGTTCAAACATTCTGTTCGCAACACGATCTAAAAAGTAACGATCATGTGTGACAAGAAGGATCGAGCCACTATATCGGCTTAAGTAATCCTCCAGCCACTTTACAGAGTCAAAGTCTAAGTGGTTTGTAGGCTCGTCAAGGATAAGTAAATCTGGTTCAGCAATTAGCACTTGAGCTAATGCTACACGTTTCTTCTGCCCCCCGGATAGCTCACCAATCTTCTTTGTAAAATCCTCAATACCGAGTTTCATTAAAATCGACTTGGCGTTTGTACTTGCGTCCCACGCATTTAAAGCGTCCATTTGCTTTTGCAATTGGAAAAGATCCTCTTGAACCTTTGTATCATTCGGTGTGATATTCAAGAGCAATAGTGTTTTTTCATATTCCCTCATCAGCTTTAGAATAGGTGCTTCACCGTGAAAGACCTGTTCTAAAACGGTTTTGGCTGGATCTAAATCTGGCTGCTGGTCTAAAAACGCAATCGAGTAATCCTTACCAGTGATAATTTTTCCGTCATCCGGCTGATCTAAGCCTGCAATAATTTTTAATAGTGAAGATTTACCCGTCCCATTAATTCCAATTAAGCCCACTCGCTCTTTTTCACCAATCGTAATGGAAATTTGGTTAAAAAGCTGTTTTTCTCCATACGTTTTTGTAACATTTTCTACTGTGAGCATCTTCATCGGTCTTGACCATCCCATTCTAGATAAAATTGTTCTAAAAAGTACTCCATCATTTGATGACGTTTTTCTGCCATTACCTTTGCTGTTTCTGTATTCAGTAGGTCCTTTAATTTTAATAATTTTTCATAGAAATGATGAATTGTCGTTGATTTCCCTTTTCGGTATTCTTCTAGACTCATTTCTTCTCGTACATTTAGATTTGGATTGTATATGGGTTGTCCTTTTTTACCACCATATGCAAATGTTCTAGCAATACCAATCGCGCCAATAGCATCTAATCGATCAGCATCCTGTACAATTTTTGCCTCAATGGTTTTTAGCTCTGTACTTCTTCCGCCTTTATATGAAATCGAATCGATAATTTGAACAATTGCGTTTTGTGTCTCTTCAGACAATGAAATACTTTGTAAAAATAAATCCAGCTTATTTTTCCCTGCTTCAGCACTGTCATTTAGCTTTTCGTCAGGGATATCATGCAAAAGTGCTGCCATTTCAATAATAAATGGGTCACCCGCTTTTTCTTGCATGCAAATATGTAATGCTGTCTGTCTGACGCGGTCAACATGGAACCAATCATGACCCGTTACGTCTTCACCTAATTCACTACGGACAAACGTTGTCGTTTGTTCTATAATTTGATCTTTCATTAACGAAACACCTTCCTTCACCCTTGCTATTTTAACATGAAAAACACACAAAAAATAACCCCGAGCCAATTAAGGAACTCAATATTGAGGTGGTTGGGTGATTTTAATAGAATATCTACACATTATTTGTCGTTATCTACACACTTCCGTATTATATCTACACATTTTTGCCCGATATCTACACAAAATCAAAATATATCTACACACATTTTGAAGATATCTACAAATAACAATAAAAAGGCACCCTATCCCTCTAACGGTAGGAAGCCTTTTTGGTAAATACCTCATCATATTAAATGAACTACCCTTTGGCATGCTCACTTGGGGATAAGTTCATTTCAATCCATTATGCCAGCTGATACCAAGTGTGTTTTCACCTGCGTGTACACCAATTACAGCACCCAACGGGCAGCTAATCACTTTTAGCTCAGGATATAATTGTTCCAATTCCACTTTCCATTCATTTGCATGTTCCTGGTGTAGGCCATATAAAATATAAACTTCTTTAAATTTATTTTTTTCGTAAGATGATTTTAAGTAATCGAGAATTTTTTCCTTCGCCTTCTTATCACTTCTCACTTTTTCTTTTGTATTAAGGGCGCCATCTTCAATTGAAATAATTGGTTTGACGTTCAGCATACTTCCTAGGAAAAACTGCAATCCAGTCATCCTACCACTGCGATGGAGCTGCTCTAAGCTCCCAATAAGAACATATGTCTCGTTTGTGGTTTTCAATGCTTCTAATTGATCCATTACTGCTTCAAGACTATTGCCTGCCTCCAGTAAATCCATACCTTTTTTTAATAATGCGGACATCGGAGCTGTAAGAATATTGGAATCAAACGTTTTAACCGGAATTTCTACAAGCTTTGCTGCCTGTTCGCTCGAAGAAACGGTACCACTAAGTTTTCCTGATAAAAGAACCGCTACCACTTGGTCATAATCCTTTGAAAGTTTTTCGTATAATTCTTGGAAAATCCCTACAGCTGGCTGTGAGGTTTTAGGAGGAGACTTAAGCTCCTTTAATCTCGCAAAAAGCTGCCCTGCGGTTAAATCAATTCCGTCAGCAAATTCTTCACCGTCTAGTAAGATTGTTAGTGGTATTGTATACAAATCAGGATGATTTATTAATTCTTCATCTAAAAAAGCGGTACTGTCAGTTACCCATGCCGTTTTAACCAATGTAATCTCCCCTTATTATTGGTATAAGGTCTTAATATCTAGTCAAAATAATCGTACCTTGAAATCGAAATATTGTAAATAATTATGACAATAAAAAACCAGCTAAAATTTAATTAGCTGGTTTTTGGAAAATTATTTACTGACTTCTATAAGGTATGCTTGCAAGTGTTGAATGGTTGTGATCATAAAATTAATCAACTCAACCAAATCGTTCATTTGGTCTTCACCAATGAGTCTGTCAAATTCAATTGAAATACAATTAGAAATTAGTGATTTCGAGGGAGTAATCGTAACAGATTGACAAATTTTTCTTGTATCTCCCCAAATTTCAGTTAGAATCCAATTAATTTCTTTTAATTGTTTTTCATCGGTTATGTCCTTATGAAAAAATTGCAGCCTTAATTTGCACCCTGATTGTCTCTGTGAAAGCAAATGAGGTACAAGCTCGGCAGCGAGGTTAATCATATCTGACTTGATTTCCATTTTAGCTGAAATAATATTTCCTTTTGCCACAGGTAATTGAAACTGAACATCAAAACCCCGGGACATTTTCGCCATATTCACGATGTCATTCCGGTCCGTGATGACAATTTCTCCTGCTAAATCTAAATCATATAACGCCCCTTCAATGACTACCTTCATATTGTCGAAAGCCGTTGGATCAAACATTCAACTCACCTCTGTTAGAACAACCCTAGAGCCTTGCCCGTTTCGTCTACATCCATATTTAAAGCTGCAGGTTTTTTCGGTAATCCTGGCATGGTCATAACATCTCCCGTTAAAGCAACAATAAAACCGGCACCAATCGATGGTTTAAACTCTCTTACATTCACGATAAAGTCAGTTGGTCTTCCTAGTTTAGTCGGGTCATCGGACAATGAATATTGTGATTTAGCCATACAAATCGCTAAATTGGACCAGCCGAATTTTTCAAAATCGGCCAGTTGTTTTTTCGCTTTTGGCGAGAATTCTACATCTTTACCGCCATATACCTTTTGGACAATCGTTCTTACCTTTGTTTCAAGTGAATCAGATAAGTCGTAAAGAGGGTGAAACTTATTTTCTTCTTTTTCGATTACCGATAAAAGTGTTTCTGCGAGCTCCATTCCACCTGCTCCACCTTTTTCCCAAACCTCTGTCAAGGCAACAGGAACAGCCTCCCGTTTACACCATTCAAACAGTGTTTTCACTTCAAGTTCTGTATCCGTAATGAATTTATTAATTGCTACGACCACGGGTAAACCAAAGCTTTTGATGGTCTCGATATGCTTTTGCAGATTAGCAAAGCCCAACTTTAACGATGCAATGTTTTCCTTTGCCAAATCGGATTTTGCTACTCCGCCATGCATTTTTAATGCCCGGATGGTCGCGACAATCACAACTGCTTCTGGTTTAATTCCAGCACTTCTTGCTTTTATATGTAAAAACTTTTCCGCCCCTAAATCGGCACCAAAGCCGCCTTCTGTAATTACATAATCAGCAAGCTTTGCAGCGGCATGAGTGGCAATTACACTGTTACAGCCATGGGCAATATTCGCGAATGGTCCACCATGCACGAGTGCAGGAGTATGTTCGATGGTTTGCACGAGATTTGGTTTAACTGCGTCCTTTAGTAATAGAGTCAGCGCACCTTCAACCCCAAGGTCACCAACAGTGACGGGTTCCTTTTTGTCATTATAAGCAACTACCATCCGCGCTAATCTTAATTTTAAATCCTTCAAATCTGACGCTAAACATAGAACGGCCATGATTTCTGAAGCAACAGTAATATCAAATCCATCTTCACGAGGAACTCCTTGAAGAGGTCCACCAAGACCGATAATGACTTTTCTTAGCGCACGATCATTTAAGTCAACTGCACGTTTCCAAACAATCCGCCGTTGGTCAATTTTAAGCTCATTTCCTTGCTGAATATGATTATCCAGTAATGCAGCTAGGGCATTATTTGCTGTAGTAATTGCATGCAAATCACCTGTAAAATGCAAATTTATGTCTTCCATCGGCAAAACCTGTGAATAGCCGCCACCAGTTGCCCCGCCTTTTATACCCATTGTCGGACCTAATGAAGGCTCCCTTATTGCAATGATTGCTTTCTTTCCAATCTTTTGAAAGGCATCACCCAAACCAACTGTTACAGTTGATTTCCCTTCACCAGCAGGCGTAGGATTGATAGAAGTAACGAGAATAATTTTTCCACTTTCGTTTGTTTCAATTTTCGTTAAAGCTTCATAAGAGATTTTCGCTTTGTATTTTCCAAAAAGTTCGAGATCATCCTCCGTTAGACCAATTGTTTCGGCAATCTCAAGAATTGGCTTCATGGTTGATTCTTGTGCGATTTCAATGTCGGACTTAACTGCTGTTTTCATTTGCAAAAATGATCCCCCGCATTCACATAGAATTTAAAACCTCTTCTATTGTATCAAATCACCGATTTATTTCGTGTAATATTTCTCACAAAAAAATTATTCTTTTCTGAAATAAAGATAATGTTTATAATGTTAATGACCGAATTTTAAAAAAACACTATATACTTAACATGATTAGAAAATAAGGGGGAGTGCATCTTGCCTATTAACATTCCAAAGCTGCTGCCAGCAAGAGAAATTCTTGAACATGAGAACATCTTTGTCATGGACGACGAACGAGCAATCCGTCAGGATATTCGGCCATTAAAACTTCTTATATTAAATTTAATGCCAGAAAAAGAAAAGGCAGAAACGCAGCTTTTAAGGCTATTGGGAAACAGCCCGCTGCAAGTAAATGTCAAATTTTTAAAAACCAATTCCTATGAATCTACACACACAAGCAAGCAGCATCTTGAACAATTCTATACCACCTTTTCAGAGGTCAAAAATCAAAAATATGATGGTATGATTATTACTGGTGCGCCTGTTGAGCTAATGGGGTTTGAGCAAGTAAAGTATTGGGAAGAACTAACTGAAATTATGGACTGGACGAGAACCAATGTTACCTCTACCCTACATATTTGTTGGGGAGCACAGGCTGCACTATTTTATCATTATGGGATTGATAAATTTGAACTGTCTCGTAAATGTTCAGGAATCTATGAGCACCAAATCTTCGAGCAAAATGATCTGCTGCTGCGCGGTTTTGATGATCATTTTTATGCTCCCCATTCTCGATATACAGATGTATCGATTGGTGAAATTCATGAAAAGCCTGAACTTACGCTATTAGCCGCTTCAGAGGAAGCTGGTGCCCTGCTTATTGCCTCCAGAGACCGAAAACATGTGATGATAACTGGACATTTGGAATACGAGTCTGATTCCTTAGCTCAGGAATACAATCGAGATATTAGTAGAGGTTTGCAAATTCATATTCCGGAAAATTATTTTCCAAACAATGACCCAACTCAGCCGCCAATTAATCGCTGGCGTTCCCATGGACACTTGTTCTTTTCAAACTGGCTCAACTATTACGTATACCAAGAAACACCTTTTAATTGGGATTAAGAAAGAAAAGCGGAAGCGCCCCTTGGGCACTTCCTATTTTTTATTTTGAAACATGAAAACCCACATAAAGGTCAAAGCTTGTTTCAAATCTAATGAAAGTTTTTCTAGAGGCAGTTTATCTGCACCACGCTTGTAAACTCCGATTTCATCCACTTTGACTAAGCCATTTTCTTCTGCAAGCTTCCCTAGCTCCCACGGCATCATGGTATTGCAGATTACTTTTTCCCCATAAAGCCTTCGATAGCTGTTAATTCGGGGCATGGCGGTTGGTCCTAAAATTGCAATGCAAATCAATCCATCTTTTTTAACTAGTCGTTTCATCTCAAGCAAAACACTCAACGGATTCTCCGTCCATTCCAGTGAATTAATCGCCATGATGGCTTCAAAGGTATCTGAATCCACCGGTACGCTTGAAATATCGACTTTTAAAAATTGTGCTGAGGTAGCATTTGCTCGTTCCCTAGCCTTTTCAAGCATTTGCTCCGAAAGGTCGACACCAGTAACCTGAAAACCTTTAGTGGCTAATTTATAGGAGGCATATCCGTCACCACAGCCAAGATCACAAATTGACGCCCCCGCAGCTAGGTGCTTTGTAAGAAAAGGAATAATGTCTTTGCGACTACCAGTCTCCCACATTTCTTTGCTGTTAGAATGCCATGTTTCAGCTCGCTCATCCCATTGTTTTTCAGCTTCATCAACCCATTTGAAATTATTCACATTAAACCTCCAATTCTTTTTATATTTATATTCGCCGTTAATTTTATATTCCCTTTTCGTTTATTTTTCGTAAATTATAGAAAGAATATCGAGCAAAGGGGGAAAACGTTGTGGAAACAGTAGTAGGACTGCATCGAAATCATTTTGGTGAGATTATCAGCTTTGTCACTTCAGGAGGTCGAATCATCTCCTATCAAAAAGCATTATTGGAAACTGCAAACGGCGACATCAAAGGTGTTCAAGCAACCGAGGATCACGATGGCAAACTTATTCTAAGCCCTGAACTGGAACATACCTTTGATCAGTATCCAAATTTATTCTAAAAAAGCACCTGGGAATCCCAGGTGCTTTAGATTTATTCGGCTTCATTTTGTTTTTGAATTTCTTTTAATGCCTCTATTCTAGATTCATCTTCTTGAAAAAACTGAACGAGGTCAACGATTCTTTCAATCGAATCCCAGCTTAAGTGGTGCTCGATTCCTTCAACATCATTATATATATTTTCATCTTTTACTCCGATGATTTTTAGAAATTGTTCAAGTAAATCATGTCTAAATACGAGGCGCTTTCCAATCTTATTCCCTTTTGTGGTTAAGCTGAAGCCTCTGTATTTTTCATAAACAAGGTATTCATCTTTGTCTAACTTTTGTACCATTTTTGTTACTGAGGAGGGATGAACAGATAGTGCCTCTGCAATATCTGAAACTCTGGCGTATCCTTTTTCTTCAATTAACATATATATTTGCTCTATATAATCTTCCATACTCGGTGTTGGCATCCCGTACCTCCAAAAAAATTACTCTCCTAAAAGTTTACTATAGAAAAAAAATAGTGACAAGTTGAATTATCACTTTGTCACTATTTTGGAACTTTGTTCGTCAAATAAAAACTTGACCCTTTTCTCCTGTTCATCTAGAAAAAGCTTAGCATTAAAGGTTTTGTCTTTATTCGAAAAACCTTCAATCAACTCCGTTTTCCCTTCGGATAAAAGGAGTTTAATATTCTTTTGGGTTATGTTTTTCCCAAGAATCTTTTTTGATATCGTGAAATTACACTGATTTTTTTGATAGTTGGAACATCCGTAAAAGCTGCCTTTATCAACAATGGAGCCATCACATTTTTTGCAGTTGCCCAGTTTCGTACTGCCTTTACCCTTTGTCATCTTCTTACTAGGAGTGAAATTTTCACGAACATCTTCAGAAAATACCCAATTAGCAGAATGTCCTACTCCTGAAGAAATTAGATGGTAGACCATTTTATTGGTTTGTTCCATGAAATTCTTTGGAGAAGCAGAGCCCTCTGATATTTCTTTTAATTTCTGCTCCCATTTTGCTGTCATTTCTGGGGAAGCCAGGATTTCCCGTCCAATGGCCTCAATTAATATTCTAGCTTTCGATGTCGCATAAACTAGGTTCTTTGTTACATCAATATATTTCCGGTCTTTCAGCATCGTTATGATTCCGGCTCTTGTCGCCTCAGTACCCAAGCCTTCGGTTTTGGACAATATTTTCTCTAATTCCTTATCATCAATATGCTTACCGGCCGTCTTCATTAACGTAATTAACTGGCCTTCGGTATATCGTTTTGGCGGCTGTGTCTGGCTCTCTTTTACCTCTATCTTCGTCGTACGACCTTGTTCCCCTTTTGCTAGTTGTGGGAGAGCGGGTTCATCCTCTTTTTCCTTTTGGTTGATTACCTTCCGCCAGCCTTCTTCGATTTGAACCTTTCCCTTTGATTGAAAAACGGCCCGTCCATCTACTAAAGTTGTCACCGTTGTATATTCGGCAATTGCTTTTTGATAATGTGCAGCTATTAAACTCTTGACAATTAGGTCGTAGAGTTTCTTTTCATCTGGATCTAGTTTATCTACATTGGGAATCTGTTCAGTAGGAATAATGGCATAATGGTCCGTTACCTTCTTTTCGTTTACGTACCGCTTGTTATCGACAAGTGATTCAATTGGCAGTGGGAAAAATTTATCATAACCATTTATATGACTTAATTTAGTAAGAATTTCTGGAAAAGTATTCGCTTCTTCTTTCGTCACATACCGTGAGTCCGAACGGGGATATGAAACATTCCCTTTTTGGTAGAGTTTTTGCAGTACATCTAGCGTCTTCTTAGGTGAAAATTTATATCGTTTATTCGCTTCAGCCTGGAGTGCAGAGAGATTATAGAGTAACGGTGGGAAAAACTCTTTTCTTTCCGATTGTACATCCGAAACTTCTGCCGGCTTTTCACAGCAAAACGCTGCAACCTTCTCTGCCATTTCTTTTGTTTTTACCCGCGTTTCCCCATCATTCTGCCACTTGCCGCTATATTTCTTGCCATCGATATTAAACTGGGCAATCACTTCCCAGAAGGGTTCGGACTTAAAATTCTCAATCTCTAATTCTCTTTTTACAATAAGAGCTAATGTGGGTGTCTGTACCCTGCCTACTGAAAACACATCAGAAAATCCTTGTTTCTGCAACAGTAAGCTATATAGCCGTGAGGCATTCATTCCAACTACCCAATCCGCACATGCGCGGGTGTACGCTTCAAAATATAAATTTCTTGTATAATCTTCATCTAATAATTTATTAAAACCTTCGCGAATCGAATTAGGTGTTAAAGAAGATATCCAAAGTCGTTTCATTGGCTTTTTACAACCTGTTATCCGAAGAATATTACGGATAATTAATTCACCTTCACGCCCAGCATCGCCGGCATGAATAATTTCTGTTACCGCAGGATTATTTAAAAGCTTTTGGATAACTGAAAATTGTTTTACTTTATCCTTCGTCACTTCATATTGGAACTGAGTAGGGATCATGGGCAGATTATCCAGCGACCATTTCTTCCATCCTGGCTCATACGTTTCTGGATTCACAAGCTGGCATAAATGCCCAATTGCCCAAGTGACGTATGCACCATTTCTAAAAGTCTCATTAGGAAAAATTTCAATAAAACCACTTTGTTTTTTATGTTTAAATATAGAAGCCAACGTTGATCCTTGATCTGGCTTTTCAGCAATAATTAATTTCATTTTTTGATTGCTCCTTATTAGAAAAGCGGAAGCGCCTTGCTAAGGTGCGACATGCATAAGACAAGCGCTGACAGAAGGCGTGCTTTTTGCCTTCCGAAGTGATTGGCTTATGTCTCGAGCACCTAGGCGCTGGAGCTAGACAGTTTTCTATGTTAAAGAATAGTTCTAATCCTTTAAAGCATCCAGGATTCATTTTCCCACTTCAATTGTTATTTTGTAAAGGATTAAAAAATAACAATTAAGCTATTGGTTTGGTATTATAATGGATTGTTAAAGTTTGAAAAGGATGCGTACATGTAACAAAGGGGAAATTAAGGGGGATATCTTTCAAGCATATCTTAGCAGACATTTTCATTAATTGTTAAAATTTGTTTGTCAAAATTTTAACAAGTGACATAAAAAGGAGCGATCATTTCTGACCACCCATTTACAGTAATTATTGTATTAGTTTTAAAGTTGAATCCTGCATATACCAATTTTCTTCTGGAATTATATTAGATACGGTCAAAATAAATGATGGAATCCTTTCAACATCAAAAACGATCGCACCTATCTTCTTTGTAAACATTAGAAAGGCGTCACCATGTGAATAAGTTGATAAATCATTTCCGATTTGAAGCAATGACATCAAGACAACTTGTTTTTCTTCGGCTTCAATGAAGACTTGCGGCGAGAATCTTAAAATCCATTCATCTCCCTCAATCGAAAATCGGTACATTACTCCTCACCCTTTATCAACCATTTTTATAAGAATATGAGGCTGATAAAATTTTATGTTCGATAGATTGATTAATTTAGAATATTTAAATGAGAATAGGTTTTATTGGATAAAAATACGCTTACATTCCTTGACCGCCCAAAAATATTCATGTATATTTAAAGCGTCATGTATCATTAATTGAATAGTGAATATATTAGCTTTGTGTACATGATAATATTTATCTTTGGCACTTAATAAAGTGTTCTGAAAGGCTTAGGAGGAAATAGTAAAATGCAAAACGGTAAAGTAAAATGGTTCAACAATGAAAAAGGTTTCGGTTTTATCGAAGTTGAAGGCGGAGACGATGTATTCGTACACTTCAGCGCTATTACTGGAGAAGGCTTCAAATCTTTAGAAGAAGGCCAAGAAGTTTCTTTCGAAATCGTTGAAGGAACCCGTGGACCACAAGCTGCTAACGTAGTAAAATTATAATCTATAATGACAACCAAAGGCTGGCGTGTATCGTCAGCCTTTTTCTATTTGCCCCAGGTGCCTGCTTGGGTAATATATTCTTTATGAACAAATTCCTTAGTCGAGAAACTGCTAATCATGTTAGCTTTTTCCCATATTCCTGCAGCTTTTCCCCTACTGTGCATTGTGAAATACAAAAGCGATGTGCAAACCTCTTGCCGCCTTCCTGTTTAAACTGTTTATGGACAAAACAGCCATTACAGTATTGAGCCATTAGGGATTCAACATGATTAAACAGTTCTTTTCTGCTTGAATTTTTCACGAGTTTACGGCACCCCGTTTCTTAAATTATTTGTGTCTTAGCGAATATTTCTTTCCCCTCTAACGCCTGAGTAGCTAATTTATCTGCTTCTTTATTGTCATTCCTTGGAATAGGAGTGTACTTTGGTGTGAGAGATAGTGCTTTGATTTTTTCCTCAATCCTGTCTAGCCAGGCATTGAGTACGTCCTCATAGCACGGCCATTCTCCCTCCAACTGCTTTAACACGACCTGTGAGTCTCCTTTGAATTCACAAGGCAAATGGTGAACGCCTAATTCCTCTAAAATCGTTAGCGCATAATAAAAGGCTGCATATTCTGCTTCATTATTTGTTTCCATCTCATTGAACATTTCGTTCGCCCGAATTCGATATTTCTTTTTTCCTTGTTTAAAAAAGATAACTACACCAAGTCCTGCAGTGTTGGTTTCTTTTTGAAATCCACCATCAAAATAAACGGTAATTTCATGAGGATCATCTTCAATTTCAGTGACAAGCTTTTTCAGTTCTTTTAAAATCCACGATGTACCTACTTCATCATAAAAATATATGTCACTAGCTTTTCCTAGCTTTTCAAGTTCTTCACCAGCTTGTATTGCCAATTCAGTTGATATCCAATCAGAAGTAAATTGTATTTTTTCATTTCTGCCTGTTTTATAATTCCACTCAAGTCTGTATTTCATAATTTTCAACCTTTCTTTATAAAAAATTTCTGAGTTGAAAAGAAAGAATTTATTATTGGCATTTTCTTACAATATGTTTAACCTTCTAATCTTAGCATACCCATATCAACAAAGTAGAAATAGGAAAAATTTATTTCCTGCGTTTTGTGTTAGATTATGATAAACTTTCAATTAATATGAAACTGGAGGGTCTGCATTGATTGAAGTTTATATCGATGGTGCCAGTGCTGGCAACCCGGGGCCAAGCGGTGCTGGAATATTTATTAAAGGGCATGGGACAGCGGAAAAATATTCAATCCCACTCGGCATGATGTCTAATCATGAGGCAGAATATCACGCCTTTATTAAAGCGTTAGAGATCTGCTTAGAAAAAGGCTATTCTCATTCAGTTGTATCCTTTCGAACTGATTCAGAATTAGTTAATAAGGCTGTTGAGAAGGAATTTGTAAAAAACAAATTGTATGCTCCGCTGCTGGAAAAAGCATTACAGTTATCCAAACAATTTGATTTATTTTTTATGAAGTGGATTCCAAGCATTGAAAATAAAGCAGCTGATGAATTGGCTCGGCTAGCAATCCGAAAAAACACATTGGAGGCTGAGTAAAGCAACATGAAGAAGCCTATTTTTGCTGATATCAGCTTACTTTTCGTTACCTTTATTTGGGGTACAACGTTTGTTCTTGTTCAAAATGCCATTAGCATGCTCGAACCATTTTCCTTTAACGGAATCCGCTTTTTATCAGCGGCAATCATGCTTTTATTTTGGCTATTTCTCTTTGAAAGAAAGCAGCTTGTTTTTTTCAATTTAAAAATGCTTGCCTCCGGAGTTTTTATTGGTTTCTGGCTATTCCTTGGCTACGCAACCCAAACGATTGGACTTTTATACACGACCACTTCTAAAGCAGGCTTTATTACTGGACTAAGTGTAGTTTTTGTTCCATTGTTTTCGATGTTTTTGTTAAAACAGTTTCCAAGTAGAAATGCAGTCATCGGTGTTTCGATAGCCACCATTGGTTTGTTTCTTCTAACGATGACAGACGTAACCTCATTAAATATCGGAGATGGCTTTGTGTTTATTTGTGCGATTAGCTTTGCCCTGCATATTATTTTTACAGGCAAATTCTCGAGCAAATATCCAACCTTACTGTTAACGGTTATTCAAATCTCCACGGTAGCAATATTATCAATCTTTTCCTCCTTTATCTTTGAAGATTGGAGAAAATCATTTAATTCAGAAATATTGCTCTCACAAGATGTGCTGATCGCTTTAATTATCACGAGCATGTTTGCTACCGCATTAGCATTTTTAATTCAAACAAATTTTCAAAAATATACTACGGCAACAAGGGTGGCGTTAATTTTCGCAATGGAGCCCGTATTTGCAGCCATTGCCGGTTATTATTTGGCAGCTGAACGCTTATCGTACAGTGCGTTATTTGGATGCCTGCTTATTTTTGCAGGGATGATTTTCGCAGAGCTTCCAGCCAATAAATTTCCTCTTCTTAAGAAAAACAAGAGCTTTCAAGGGTAAAACAAAATCCTCCTTTTTATGGAGGATTTTCGTTTATATCGCCACTAGTTCTCGTTCTTTAACGAACTTCAGGGCCGCATTTCTTGTTTGTATTTTGCTCGAAACAAGGGTTTCTAATAATGACACATAAAAGCTGCCATCGAAAGTTTTCTGGGCTTTTAATGTGATCTCTATTGCGGAATTAATCAATTCATCGGAAGCATTCGTATAGTGTTTTCCAAAATATATAAAACCGATTGCATCCTCTTGAAATTGAAAACCTTTTCCTTCCAAGTAATGCAAGTACTCATCAACTGTCCGCACTGGCTTCTCCATCCCTCTCCAAGCAATCTAAAACCATCTATTATCAAATTTTACCTTAAAATTCGACAATTTTCTACTCTTTTTTGTGCAAACATGCCCAGCTATTCCGACTAAAGCCCCAAGGATTGCACCGCCAATTACTTCTTCAGGCTGATGTCCTAACATTTCCTTTAACTTTTTCGGAGATTCTTGTTCAAATTCTACGGTTTCTTCTTTATCCACTTTCTCAATTAAATCATGCATCGAATTAACTTTAAGGGTAAGTTCACCTGTTTGGCGTCGAATCCCCTGTGCGTCATACATAACAATCAACCCATAAACAAGCGATAGAGCAAAATCAAATGTTGGCAGACCGCGTTGCAAAGCAATATAGGTAGTTAGTGTAGAGACTCCTGCTGAATGGGAGCTCGGCATGCCACCAGTTTGGAAAAAGAGGTCTGGGCGCCATTCTTCCTTTTTATAATAATGAATTGGGATTTTCAAGCCCTGTGCTAAGCCAATACTAAATAGGGCTAAATAAACACCTTTGTTCATTTTTATCACCTCTTATCTTTATTGTTTAGAAAGTTGAGTTTTATTATTCTGAGTGGAAATACTAAAAAAATGGGAGGTGAATGAAAGTGAGCAAAAACGATAATGCCAATCGCGGTGTAAAGGCTCCAAGGGTTAATCCACAAGGATATGGTCAAGACGCAGAGTTCGCTGAGGAACCAAAAAGCAAATTAGAAAATGCTGCTAAGAAAAAAAATACAAAATAATTGTATGGAAAGAGGCTGCCCTATTATGGGACAGCCTCAGGTTTTACATCATAAGTGAGAGCCAGTTAATTATATATTAAAAAAGATTTTAGTATTGTTTCGAATTTGCGTGTTTATATCCTGAAAATTCATACCTTTGATTTCCGCTATTTTTTTAAGCGACTCCTTCATCATAAGGGGGTGTGTTCTTTTTCCAGAAAATGGACCTTCAAAGGGCCATGGGCCATCTGTTTCAACCATAATTTGATTAATCGAATAATGTCGAACTAAAGTGACGTTTTCAGGTTCTTCCATGGCAACCTCCGGTGTAACTGAAACAAAGTATCCGTTTGCCATCATTCTCTCGGTTGTCAGCTGATCCCCTTTAAACCAGTGAAAATGAGCTTTAGAAACAGAATGCTTTTCGAGAAGATCACAAACAACTGGCGCATCAGAATAGACCGCATGAAGAGAGATTGGCTTTTCCCATTTTTTCGCTAGATTCACAAATATTTCAAGTAATTCAATATAGCGGCCATAGTCATTTTTTGTGACTTTATTTTCTGCCTTCATAAAAAATGGCAGCCCTACTTCTCCTACAGCAATCATTTTGTCTTTGTTAACACTCATCCAGTTTATTAGTTCATCAAGTTCTTTTTCTGTAGGTAGAAGCTGCTCTGGATGAAAACCAAATGCTGGTTTTACGATAGGAAATTGTTCCGATAAAACTAGATTCCTTTTACAGGAATCCACATTCATCGAAACTGAAACGAGTGCTTCAATGGTTTCGTTCTTCTCAGCTACCGCGGCAATTTCAATGTCATCATATTGATCTAAATGGATATGTGCGTCTATTAGCATCCCCATCCTTTTCACTTCCTACGTTTTTTAATGAATAAGTAACAGTCCGCTTCCATTTTAGAAATTTATCATCTAAAAACAAGCTTTCATCCCGCGGGCGTTTGAACGGGACCTTGAATTCCGCTGCCACTCTTGTTGGCTTTGCGGATATCACAATAATCCTATCTGATAGAAACAATGCTTCTTCTATCGAATGAGTAACAAACAGCACGGTCCGACGATAGTCCTCCCAAATCGAAAGAAGCCATTTTTGCATCTCTAATCTTGTTAATTCATCTAGCGCCGAAAAAGGCTCATCAAGACAAATGAGAGATTGGGGACTTAGCAGGGCTCGTATAAACGCGACGCGCTGCTTCATTCCGCCTGAAAGCTCTTCCGGACGAGCATGTACATAATCAGTAAGACCAGCTTTATGAAGCATTTCGATCGCTTTATCACGATCCTTTTTTCCCTGCAGTTCAGCTCCGAGCAATACATTTTGTAAAACTGTCCGCCAAGGCAGGAGTGAAGGCGTTTGCGGCATAAAACTAATCGAGCCGCGTTTTCCAATAATATTATTCCCTTCAAGCTGAATGACACCTTTCTCAGGAGTCATTATCCCGCCAATTAAGTTAAAAATTGTACTTTTTCCACTTCCAGATGGCCCGATAATGGTAACAAACTCTTCTTTTTCAATCGAAAAAGATAAATCTGATAGAACCTCATTTGGTCCAAAATTTTTTACAATGTGATCAACCAGTAAATGACTCACTCCATGGTACCTCCCTTGCTTTGCCAACGAATGAAATACTTTTCGGCTGCAACAATAACTGCAAAAAATAAGAGACTTAGTACCATGATCGATAAAATGGCAACGAATACCTTGTCTGTTCTAAATGAAGACGATGCTAAGGTCATATAAACGCCAATTCCTTTTTCCGCTCCGAGCCATTCAGAAATTACAGCCCCCATAACACTATAAGTTGCTGAAATTTTTAAGCCCGAAAAAACGGATGGAAGTGCATATGGCCATTCAAGCTTCCAAAACATTTGAGACTTGCCAGCCCCAGCCATCAACATATAATGTTTATGGGCATACGGAACTTGTTTAAAACCATCTAAAGCTGCTACAGTTATAGGAAAAAAACAGGTAAGGGTAATTACAATAATTTTAGGTAATAATCCAAATCCAAACCATATGACGAGCAGGGGAGCGAGGACAATAATCGGAACATTTTGTGATAAAATAAGCAAAGGGTACACTGAGTCACGGATCCATGGGACCAAATGCAGCGAGACAGCAACAACCAATCCAACTGTTGTCCCTACCAAAAACCCCTCGACCGCAATTTTCGCTGTTGAGACTAAATCTGGATAAAACGACGTCCAACCTGAAATAATCTCATTTATTATCATTGTAGGTGCCGGTAAGAGCCAATCAGGTACTTTCGTTATCTTTACAATGATTTCCCATAAAATGAACAAAAGAAGGAGAACCGCTATCGGTCTCCATCCTTTTCTAATTAAATAGTTCATCGATATTTTTCCGTTAGGGTTTCCAACGTAATACCTGATGGCTGGTAAAGTACTTTAATTTGAGAAATCACATTTTTACTGCCCATTTCCATCATCCGTTCGTTCATTTTTTCAATGATTGAAAACAAATGGGATAACTCCCCTTCCATTGTCGTCTCTAACGGATGTACCTCATATTTGACCCCGGATTCATCGATCACTCGAATTGCTTCGTCCACATATGGAATCACATCCCCACCATCAGACGGCTTCGGGATGATTTGTATACTGACTAGTGCATTTGCCATAATAACCCCTCCTATTCAGGTAAGAACTCATTCGTAAAAGCTTTTTTAGCTTCTAATTCTTCTTCTAGCAATCCATTTTCATACATCCAGGAAGCATAGTTCTCCCAAACCTCAAGCTTTTGTTCACCCCAGCGAGGTGCATCATCCTGATATTTAGGCGCTAACCATTCTTGACTCTTTTTCACAAGCTCTGGATCTAAATCTGGCGCTGCTTTTAATAAAATATCTGCTGCATCACCTGGGTTTTCGATAGCAAATTCATACCCTTTAGCAGCTGCTTTTACAAATGCTTTTACCGTGTCAGGATTTTCTGCAATCATTTTTTCATTTGTTGTTAATACAGGCGTGTAATAATCTAGTTTTTCTGAGTAGTCGGTTAAATATACCATGTTTATTTTCTCACCGCGCAGCTCTGCCTCAACTCCGGTCCACCCATAATAAATCCAGGCGAAATCAATATCTTTTTTAACCGCGGTAAAGAAATCCGTGTCTCCAATATTGATAATTTTCACCTTCTCAACATCGGCATTTTCTGTTTTCATTAATGAATCAATTACAGATTTTTCTGCAGGAGATCCCCATCCGCCATATGTTTTACCCGCAAAATCCTTTGGCGTAATTATGTTTTTACCTGCAGGAGAGGCGAATCCAGATGTATTATGCTGAATTACAGCCGCAATTGATACAAGAGGGACACCTTGAATCCGAGCCTGTGTTACACCTTCTTGATAGCCAACCCCAAATTGTGATTTTCCGGATGCAACTAATTGGTCAGCACCTGCTTCACCCGGCATAATAATATTGACATCTAGGCCTTCTTCTTTAAAATAACCTTTTTCCTTCGCAACATATAACCCTGTATGGTTCGTGTTTGGTGTCCAATCTAATACAACCGTAACTTTTTCAAGGCTTTTTTTATCTTCTTGCTCACTTCCCTGTGAATTTTCCTTATTATTTGTACCACAGCCTGCAATTAACAAGACAGCTAGTAACAAACTAATCCATGTCTTCACTTTCACTTTTATCATCCTCTATTAAGTAATTTGCAGAAATAGGCTTGGATAACATTTTCACGTTTTTTACTTAAAAGGACGTTTTTTAATATGAAAAAGCGCCCTAGTTTTAAGCATGGGCGCACACTAACAAAAATCGTTTTGTTAAATATGTTCCCTCCGCTGGTGTTAACCAGATCAGGTTCAAAGGGTCATTATCTCATGGATAACCTCTCAACCGGCAACACCGGCTCCCCTATTTTTTAGTCTATTTCCTATCATCATTCATATTATAATTGCATTTTAGCGATAATCCTATTAAAAAGTATTATCCATGGTTATTTTTTCTCCACAGTCACCGATATATTCTATCCAACCAAATGAAAGCCTATTTTTCTAATTTACCTTAGCTGCTGAACCAATTTCTCGTAATTTTATTAGAAAAGCCCCGCCATTCAATAGGCAAATTATTTGGAGGGAGGCCGCCCCTTGTTGAGACAGCCTCGGATTTTAGGAAACAAACGATGATTCAAGCGGCAGAAGACGCTGTAAGCCACGAAGTTCTAGTTCCATTAATTTATTTAATGCTTTTTCCTTTTCAATCTTAAGTCCAGCCTCTTCAAGATCACATGTTACAGGAACGTCACATTTAATTTCCGCAAGCATTCGTGATAAATGGAGCATTTCTAAATCCTGTTCAATTTTTGTTTTATGTGACTTTGAAAGACGATCGAGATTTGAAATAATCCCCTCAACATGCTCAAATTCCTTTAAAAGCTTAAGAGCAGTTTTCTCACCAATTCCCTTAACTCCAGGATAATTGTCACTTGGGTCACCCATTAATGCTTTTAAATCTATCATTTGCCGCGGTTTAATCCCTTTTTCTTCAAAGAAAGTATCAGGGGTATGAACAAGGTAGTTCCCATAGCCTTTTTTCAATAAGATTACCGAGATACTTTCATCCAGAAGCTGAAGGATATCTTGGTCACCCGTTAGTATCGAAACATGTGCATGCTCTCTAGCTTGATACGCAATGGTTCCAATACAGTCATCTGCTTCATAGCCCGCTAAACCAATGTTAGGGATGTCAAAAGCGGCAACTACTTCTTTTACTAAATCAAATTGAGGGATTAATTCGACTGGTGCTTCACCGCGATTCCCTTTATATGCATCAAATAACTCTGATCTGAACGTTTTACTGCCCATATCCCAGCAAACCGCTACATGCGATGGCTTAAAGGAAGATACTGCAGTAAATAAATGTTTAATGAATCCGTGAATTCCATTCGTCGGAATTCCTTTTGAATTTATCATAAACTGACCTGTTACAGCCGTTGCATAAAAAGCACGAAATAACAGCGCCATTCCATCAACTAGCATAAGTGAAGGTTTTTGATTTTCCAAAGTATAGACCTCCTAAATTAAAAGCGGAAGCGCCTTGAACAGGGAAAAAAGCAGTTCATTTTTTCCTCGGGGCGACAGGCATAAGACGAGCGGCGAGAAGGTTGCTCTTTAACCTTCTTGGCGGATTGTCTGAAATGTGAAGGCGACTGTCCTGGGACGAAGGCATAAGACGAACCCTGCAAGAAGGCGCTTTTTGCCTTCTTCAGGGGGTGGCTTATGACTCGAGTCCCAAGGAGCCGCAACTAGACAAGCTTATGACCCCGAGCCCCTAGGCGCTGGAGCTAGGTATATCAATTAAAAACAACAAGGATTCTATTATAGCATAAAAAATTACTCTATCTCGTTTTCTTGATAGGAAATCCAATCGCTAAAACTTCCCAAGTAAAGTTTTACCTTTTCAAACCCAGCTGCCTTTAATGCCAGAAAATTCGGTGCAGCTGTAACACCTGAACCACAATAAACAATGATTTCGTTTTCAGGATTGAAGTCTGAAAAACGTTGTTTTTGCATTTCTGCATGCTTATAATAGCCACTATCTAGCCCTTCAAACCATGGCTTATTAATCGCACCAGGGATTCGTCCAGCTTTTTTATCAATCGGTTCCTCTAATCCTAAATATCTTCTTTCTTCCCGTGAATCAATTAAGATTGTATCGGAATCCTGTTCACCCGCTACTGCTCGTACATCTTCCATACTTGCGAGCAGGTCATGATTCATGTTGGGCTTAAAGGTGGTTTTCTTAAAAGTAGGCACCTCTGATGTTACAGGGGAGTTTCCTTCACGCCAGCTTTTAAACCCTCCATCCAAAACATACACTTTTTCATGGCCAAGATATTGGAGCAGCCACCAAAACCTTGCAGCAAATGCACCTTCGCCTTGATCGTAGGCAATTACAGTTGTAATTTCATCAATCCCTGCTGTTTCAAGTTTATAAATAAACTCTTCGATGTTTGGCAATGGGTGTCGACCGCCATGTTCACCAACTTCGCCAGATAAATCTTTTTCAAGATCAAAATATATGGCTCCAGGAATATGATTTTGATCATATCCCTGTCTGCCTTTTTTAGGTTCTGCTAACGAAAAAGAGCAATCCACAATACGGACATTCTGTTCATGTAATTTTTTTAACAGCCATTCTTTGTCGATAATATAATTCATAGAAATCCCCCAGTGAATTAATACTTAGACTCTTCCAACTTTTGATAAACTTCTTGTAATTTCTCGATCGATATTCCCCCATCTAATGCGGTAAGAAGGCTCAAATAAAAATCTTCTGCCTGCTCTTCTAGTTGGGATATTAATTTCTCAAATTGGTCACCCAAAATACCGGAGTAAAATGCAGCTAAGTTTTCACCTTCAGATTTCAGATAATCATCTGCAGGTCCATTTAAAACATTATATAGCTCATCACTCATTAGCTTCTTTTCATTTTTTTCAAAAAAGGACTTTGGATTTTTAAAATAAGACAGTGCTTTTGTAAACAGCTGTTTATTTAGATGGCTGAAAGCTAAAGGAAACTCTATCTCGCCTTCATGTTTTATCTCAAAAGTTGAAAATGACAAGTCCTTATTTATTTCCTTCATACTGCGTGTAAGGGCTGTATGATTGTCGGCTAACACTTTTCCTGCAAAAGAATCCAGTCTGACTGTTGTTGCTCGCAGCTCCTGAGCGAAATCGAAGCCTAGACTTTCTAAAAGTTCATCCAATGATGATTGCAACGCCTTCTTTAAATTTCTTCCGTCATCTCTTAAGGTTGCAGGATTAAAGGCTTCTTTAAAAAAGTCGCCAAATCGGAGGAATACTCTTTGTTTAATATAGTAAAGAAGTTCTTCTCCCTCTTGGGTCATTCGTTTTTGTAATCCATCTGGTGTTTGCTTTTCCAGTAAAGCTTTAATCATGGCTTTTTGTTCTTCTATTTCAGTGCGTTTTTTGTCCTTTACGGATTGGTCTTCTTTAGAATTTTGAATTAGTTTAGCGACTAACTCCTGGACACGATTTAATTCATTACCCGCAGATGTGAGCGCCATTTCCGTTAAATCATTTGAAATAAAATGATAGAAATCCCCTTCAAAATTCCCCATTCCCGACTTTGTATCTGTTTTTGGCTCTAATTTTTCCTTTAGGACTAACAAACTAGATAATGGATAGAGGTGTGGTTTCCGGATCCCATATTTTATTAATTGCTCAGTTACATAGTCCGTAACGGTATCCTTTTCTTCCTCATTCTCTGCTAAGTCAATCGCGTTAATAATAAAGAACATTTTATCAAGCTGGAATGATTCCTTTACCCGACCAAGCTGGATTAAAAACTCCCGATCCGCTTTAGAAAAAGCATGATTATAATACGTAACAAACAAAATGGCATCCGAATTCTTAATATAATCGAAAGCTACTCCTGTATGACGGGCATTAATCGAATCCGCCCCTGGTGTATCAACGAGCGTAATCCCTTTACGAGTCAGTTCACAATCATAGTAAAGCTCAATCCATTCCACAAAACACGACTTTTCTTCCAGCGCCACGAAATCAGCAAATTCATTTAAGTCTGTCTCCAAGATTGTTCCGAGCTGTTTTCCGTGCAGGAGGAAGCCCTTTTTAAATGCTTGTAAAAATGCATAGTGTGTCTTTTCAGCTACACCTTCCTGACCCATTTCGAGCATTACCTTATCAATTTCTTTCGATGCAGCTTCTAAAGTAGGACTTTGCAGGTCAAATAACTTCAATGATCGGTTTACATCCTCGAGCATGGCGTTTTCTTCCTTAAATTTCACTAGCACCGTCCCATGCTGATATTGATCCGTTACAGGTTTGATTTTATTAATGGCCGCAGTTGTTGGATTAGGAGATACAGGCAGGACCTTTTCCCCCATGAGTGCATTGGCAAACGAAGATTTACCCGCACTGAATGCACCAAATAATGCAACCGTAAATCCTTTGTGAGCCAATCGGTCTGCTTTGTCTTCTAATTCCATTGCTAGCTTTTGAAAACCTGGCAGGTTGTTAATAAGCTTTGCAGATTGACCTAAGCGAGCAACCATACCTTGTAAATGACTTCTTGCTTTTTCCGTTTCGTTTTTCTTGGTAACACTTGTTTCTACCTTGGTTACTGCTGAGAGAGGCTTATTCTTCTGAACGACTTCTGTCTCCGGAAGAGCATGACCATATATAACTTCAGCTTCTTCCTCCTCTTGCTGAAATAGCGAGTAATCGTCGTTTTGGGTTTCAACTGATTCATTTAACAACGTACCTACGGTTGCTTCTTTTATTGCTGTTTCTTTTTCAAAATTTGTTTTTTCAGATAGTGCATTAACATATTGTTCAATATTTTGGAACTCTTCTTGATACATGTCTGTTAATTTTTTTGTTTTTGCTTCTAATACTGGCAGCAGAGCATTTTTAAAATCTAAAATACCCTCCCTTGCTATTTTTTTGATTCCATTCGCCAAGTCCTCTGTGTAATGAAGCACATATTCACCAGATAACCTTGCCCCTTGTTTAACCGTTTGAACAATCAAATCTATCGGAACTTCGATAGAAAATGATTGTGCTTTTATTAGCAGATCCTGGTCATCAAGACTATTGTTCTTTAGGATTGCAATTAGATATTCACGCAAATGCCATTCAAGCTGTGACTTCGTTTTTTCAAGTAGGTCCTGGTAAAGTCTATCAAGGCGTGCATTCTTTTCTTCTTGAGTTTTTTGTTTTGAAAAAAGAAAACCTACCTTAAACTCCGGCTGTGCTGCCTCAAGAAAAGCCTCCGCTAATTCTCTTGTTTGAAATGGCATCAAATAAGCATTGTTCAATATCTTTGCTATTTCTTTATCTATTTCCTTTTCAGTTTCCTCAACCCCTTTTTCAAGAGTCTGAAGGTTTGCGCTGAGGGTTTGATAAGTTTTTGTTAACTGCTGTTTTTCTTCCTCAGGCAGCTCATTTAGCACCTCAAAAATAGGCTGAAGTTCATCTTCTCTTTTATTGCGTTCTTGGTCTAGATGGTCTTGGGCTATCTTTTTCAGTGAATGAAAAATCGATTGCTGTAGAAGTTGATCCTTATTCTGCAATTTCTCTGCAATGAATGTTTTTAATTCATTAAATTCATTTAGTTTATGATCTTGGAACTTTAATGAAGTATAAAAAATTCGTGCTGGCTTAACACCCCACGCAGCAAAGGAATCTTTGACACTTTCTTGAAATTGGCGGAACGACAGCTCCTCTTCTTTATGCTTATCCACCTGGTTTATAACGAGATAAACTTCTTTTCCTGCTTCCGTTAACTCTTTTGTGAATAAAAAATTCAGCTCTGCTTGGACGTGGTTATAATCCATCACATATAAAACTAGGTCTGCAAGGTGAATCGCCGATTCCGTTGCAACCTTGTGTGCATCATCAGCAGAATCGATACCAGGTGTATCCATAATAACGGTATTAGCAGGCAACTGGGAGTCTGCATGGCTGATTTCGATTTCCTCGATTTGGTCGCCATCCTTGCAGTAATTTTTCACTAATTCATAATCATATGGTGCTAAATACACCCGAGGCTTTTCATTTTTGAAAAAAACCTTCGCATATTCCTCACCTGATTTAACCTTAACGAGGTTTGCACTGGTGGGAATCGGGCTCGATGGCAGCAAATTCTCGCCGACCACTTTGTTAATCATCGTTGATTTCCCTGCTGAAAAGTGACCGCAAAAAGCAATCATAAACTCTCTATTCTGCAGTTTTTTTGCTAGTTGCTTTGTTTTTTCTGCATTTTCTGTATCACCCTGTTTAATAAGATATTCATAAAAAGAAAGGATCTTATATTTAAGTGATATAATGGTTTCTTGTTTATTAGCCGTTTGCACCATGATTTCTTCCCCTTGTTCACAACTTTGTAATATTTTATATTTTATACGATAATTCAAACTTTTCCTATCGTGAAAACTAAAATTGTTAACATAATGTTCATACAGTTACTTTCGGGCTAAGGTACTATTGAAGTAATACATGAAAAGGATGTGGAAAATGGCATTTAAGGAGCGTACCGAGTCAGATGAATTGAAGCTATTTAGATCCTTGAACAATCGAATGGTTTTACCCAGCAAAGAGAAAAAAATCTATTTGTACCTTGAAAAAGGTTACAAAGGTGAGGTGATATTTGATCAATTAACTGAGAGACTTGATGCTAACAAGTTTCTGATATTGAATGATTTGCGGATGGAGACGAACTCTACAAATTTTCAAATAGATACTTCTATCATTAGCCAAGAGATTTTCTTCCCATGTGAAGTGAAAAATTACGAGGGGGATTATTATTATAAGTCCGATCAGTTCTATGCAATGAATGATACTGAAATTCAGAATCCGCTAGATCAAATAAAAAGGAGTGACACATTACTCCGTCAAAAGCTCCATAAGAAAAGATATCCGCTCCCCATAAAATCAAATGTCTTCTTTGTCAATCCAGCGTTCACCCTCTATCAAGCACCATTGGAAAAGCCTATTATATATCCCACACAGCTAACACGTTTTTTTGAGGAATTAAATTCGAAACCTTCTATACTAAATTACAACCATTATAAACTAGCAGAGTATTTAACGAAGGAGCATAAAACATTTTCCCCCTATACTCGATTACCACCTTATAACTATGAGCATTTGAAAAAAGGACCAAGCTGTGTATCGTGTTTTTCTTTGTCGGTTATTGCTGCGGAGACTAAGTTAATCTGTCGTGCATGTGGTTGTGTGGAAAAGGTAGAGGATGGGATATTGCGGTGTGTGAGGGAACTTCAGCTTCTCTTTCCAAATAAAAAAATCACCACCAATTTGGTGTTTGAGTGGTGCAAGGTAATTGAATCTAGGAAACAGCTTAGGAGAATACTAAAAAAACACTATAAGACAATAGGGACTAGGCATTTTACGTACTATATTATAAAAGAATAGATTTATAGATCTGCTGGAGTGACCCATATGCCTTTTTTACATGCTTTTCGGTCACTCCAGACTATCTGCATTGACCCAATTGCCTTTTCTACATGCTTTTCGGTCACTCCAGACTACCTGCATTGACCCAATTGCCTTTTCTACATGCTTTTCGGTCACTCCAGACTATCTGCAGTGACCCATATGCCTTTTTTACATGCTTTTCGGTCACTCCAGACTTCCTGCATTGACCCATATGCCTTTTTTGCATGCTTTTCGGTCACTCCAGACTTCCTGCATTGACCCATATGCCTTTTTTACATGCTTTTCGGTCACTCCAGACTTCCTGCATTGACACATATGCCTTTTTTGCATGCTTTTCGGTCACTCCAGACTTCCTGCATTGACCCATATGCCTTACAAAAATGCTCTTCGGTCACTCAAATTCCACACAAAAAGAAAAAGCCAAGGAATTCTCCTTGGCTTAATGTAATATTCACTTACCGTGTTACATTTTTTAAGACGTGCTTCATGACAAATGCGTATATGATTACCGTTCCACCTACAAATGCAAAAGCCATAAGTTACACCTTCCTATCCGCTCAAATGAAATGAGAATGAATATCATTCTACTTTAAAAATAGGATATCACAGCTGATAATCATTTTCAATATCCATAAGTTATTTGTCATATTTATTTAACAATTTTGGCACAAACCGATTACAACCTCCAAAGCTTCCTTCATATTCAGTGAGCTCCCGCAACGCTTTTTCCTCTGCGGGGATGCGGATTGACAGCATAAGTACATTTAATAACGTAAACAAGCATGCGGTGATGTATGCACCAAAAAACAACGGAACAACAAGAAGTTCAATGGAAACAACTAAATAGTTGGGATGTTTGATAATACGGTATGGTCCTTTTCTGACGACTTCAACATTTGGTAAAACAATGATTTTTGTATTCCAATAACGACCAAGCGAAGAAATCGCCCAAACTCTAATCAGCTGAGCACTAACAAACACAGCTGCTAACAATGGCCAGAAAGATGATAACTCACGAGAAAAGATAATTTTCTCAAAAAATAAAACAATAAAAAACAAAGAATGCATCAACACGATAAATTGATAATGCTTCATACCAAATTCTATCGCGCCCTGTTTTTTCATCCACTTTTCATTTCTTCGAGCAATCACTAACTCAAGTAAACGTTGAATAATCAAAACTGAAATAAATATAAAAAAAGGAATCATCATTTACCCCATTTCAGTAAAAGCAATTCTGAACTAAATCCAGGACCTAGCGCGGTGCAAAGTCCATAAGACCCCGCTTCCCCACCTAATTCCATAAATCGTCTAAGGACATATAGGATTGTTGCCGACGACATGTTTCCATACTGCTTTAACACATCAAGTGAAATATCAGTCATCGCTGGTGGTATTCCTAATGATCTGATGTAAGCTTCAATTACCTTTTTCCCGCCAGGATGCGCAATGAAATGGTCAATCTCAGCCAGCTCAAGTCCATTTTGTGTTAAAAATTTACTTACATTAGGTTTTAGCCACTCCTCAATAATATTGGGGATATCTCTGGAGAATACCACGAATAGCCCTTGATCCCTTATATCCCAGCCCATTACATCTAAGGAATCCGGCATTAACGTCGATTGAGTATTAATAATGGCTGGAGCAGTCTTTTTAGCACTTAATTCCTCAATGTTTATTTCATTTCCACAAATCAATGCACAGGCAACGCCATCAGCAAAAAGTGAGGTCCCAATTAAGTTGCTTTTTGAAAAGTCATTCCTTTGAAAGGTTAAACTGCAGAGTTCTACTGAAAGCACTAATACCTTGGCATCTGGACAGGCAGTGCAATATTCAAATGCCCTCGATAATCCAGCAGCACCTCCTGCACAGCCAAGACCCCAAATGGGAATTCTTTTGGTGTGCTCCCGGAATGGCAATAGGTTCATGATTCTTGCCTCGATACTGGGAGTTGCCATACCCGTGGTTGAGATATAGAAAATGGCATCGATTTCTTCACAATGAATTTCTCTTTTCAAAAATGCTTCATTATTAAGGCAGTTCTCAATCGCCTGCTTACCTAGTGTCACTGCAGATTCAATATAGGCATTGTTTTTATCTGCAAATGAACGGTCCTCTTTATACCAACCAATATCTTTTACGATGTGTCTTTTTTCAATTTGCCCGTTTTGAAAGGCTTTAAGCAGCCTTTCAATATCCTTAAACCGTTCTGAAAAAAGTTCTCTCGCAAAGTCGATGGCTTGCTCTTGTTTTATTTCAAAGTCCGGTACAGCTTCTGCTACTGAAAGAATCGTTGGCATTTGTTCATTCTCCTTCAATGTAGATAATGGTATTTTTACCAAAAATAGGAGATGTATGTATAAAAAAAGCTTCCCTGCAAGAGGGAAGCCAACGTTTTGAAGGTTGTTGTTGTGCTCTTTGATTATAACGTGGATTTTGAAACTAATCATTACGAAAACATTTCCAATTTCAACTTAATCTTTCTCCTAATAAACACCCTTCACTGTTTTTCTGATTGGGCTTGAACCTCAATCTTTATCTTTTTATCAGCCAAGGACCCACAGATTTTACAATATTCGATTTGGTCATAGAGGAGACGGCATGGTTCACAATAATATTTTTCCATCAATAACACGCTCGCTTCTGGAAATTCTGACACATTTAATTCATTCTATTAAAAAATCCCAAAATTGTGACAAATGTTGTAAAAACAAGCTTTTCACTTCATAACAGACTTATTCAATTACTTTTATCACAGGTATTAAGTGATAGTTCACATTTTAGTCACAACTCGGCCGCTATTATTGTGATATAAATCACTGTTATATCAGTTTTTTAACATTAACATAGTAGTTACCTAAGGAATGAACAATTTGTGAACTCTCAAATTTGTTATTTTTTCTTCAAAATTGTTTTGTATTATGAAAGAGAACTTATTATTTAATTAAATTTTCTGAAGGGAGTCTTGGGGGATGGCGAAAGCGGAACTGAAAACAAACAAAAAAACAGAAATTGAAGACAGCTCTTCTCTTAAAGGGACTTTAGCGTCCGTTTTCTTTTTGGGGATCTTTTTAGTTGTCACATGGGCAAGTGTCTACTTCTTATTTTTAGACCGTTTTTAAAGAGGGAAAGGGGAAAAAACCATGCATATGCATAAGTTTGAAAAAATTTGGCTTATTTTCGGTATAGGCGCACTAGTGGTTTTCTTATCAGTTGTGGGTGTAAGCGCTTTTTACTTAGGTAACAAGCCGCCTAGCTGCTTAACTACTATTGATCCTAAAAAGGTTGATACTCAGGCTCCATTTGATAAGCCTGGTTTAAACAAGGTTGAAGGAAAAGAATGGGACTATGAATTAGTGTATGTGGCTTCTGCCTTCTTTTACAATCCTGGCGAAGTGGAAGTTCCACTTGGGGCGAAAGTAAAAGTTATTGCTACAACAAAAGACGTTATCCATGGTTTTCAAGTAGCTGGTACGAATATCAATATGATGCTTGAACCGGGTTATGTAAACGAGATTGTCACAACGTTCGATAAAGAAGGCGAATATTTAGTGGTTTGTAACGAGTACTGTGGTACTGGTCACCACTTAATGAGTTCTAAGATAAAGGTGGTTAAATAATGATTAGCCAAACAACAAAATTAAAAGTTGATCCACGTGATGGAAAGCTTGCGATGGCACACTTTTATGTTGCCTTTATTGCTCTAGCTTTAGGCGGTCTGATGGGATTACTACAAACCCTTGTCCGCTCTGGTAAATTCGAGCTTCCATGGGGTATTGATTACTATCAAATATTAACCGTACATGGTGTTTTAATGGGTCTTGTTTTAACAACATTCTTTATTATGGGATTCCAGTATGCTGCTGTCAGTCGTACAGCAGGTACCCATTCTCCAGCAGCACGCCGGATTGCCTGGATTGGCTTTTGGGTCATGACTGTTGGAACCATCATGGCTGCAACCATGGTTTTACTTAAAGAAGCATCTGTTCTTTATACGTTCTATGCACCATTAAAAGCTCATTGGATTTTTTACTTAGGTATGACATTTGTTGTGGTTGGCAGCTGGCTTGACGGAGCAGCCCAAATTATGACCTATGCAAAATGGCGTAAGGAAAACCCAGGTAAACCTAGCCCACTTTTAAGCTTCATGGCTGTCATTAATACAGTACTTTGGATTGTAGCAACATTAGGTGTAGCGTCGACCGTTTTATTCCAGTTACTGCCTTGGTCACTTGGCATAGTAGATACTGTTGATGTATTAGTCAGCCGTACATTGTTCTGGTATTTCGGACATCCGCTCGTGTATTTCTGGTTACTTCCAGCCTATATGTGCTGGTATGCTATCGTTCCAAAAATTATTGGCGGAAAAATTTTCTCAGATTCTTTAGCACGTTTATCGTTTATTCTGTTTTTGCTATTTTCCATCCCAGTTGGTTTCCACCATCAATTAACCGAGCCTGGTATTGATCCAGCGTGGAAGTTTTTACAGGTAGTTCTAACGTTTATGGTTATCATTCCATCATTGATGACGGCGTTTTCTTTGTTCGCAACCTTTGAGAGATATGGCCGCTCTAAAGGAGCAACTGGACTTTTTGGCTGGTTCAAGGTTTTACCTTGGAATGATGCTCGTTTTACCGTTCCATTTATTGGAATGGCAAGTTTTATCCCTGCTGGAGCAGGCGGTATCATCAACGCTTCAAACCAGATGAACCAAGTAGTTCATAATACGATTTGGGTAACAGGACACTTCCATTTAACTGCTGCAACCTCTGTTGTCCTTACTTTCTTTGGAATCTCTTACTGGTTGGTTCCACATTTAACTGGACGTAAATTAACAAAGGCAATGAACAAATTAGGTATTATTCAAGCTTGGGTTTGGTTTATAGGAATGGCCTTTATGTCAGGTGCTATGCACTTTCAAGGACTACTTGGCGGTCCAAGACGTTCTGCCTTCTCAACTTATGGAGATTCAGCACAAGCTGCTGAATGGATTCCTTACCAAATTGCACAAGCAGTTGGCGGATCCATTCTATTCCTTGGAATCATTCTAATTATCATCATCTTTGTTAACCTTGCATTCTTTGCACCTAAAGGAGAAGAAGAATTCCCTGTAGGTGAAGCAGAGAATTTGGAAGAAAAGGCACCAATGATATTTGAAAACTGGAAATTATGGCTTGGTATCACTGCAGCCCTAATTCTATTCGCTTACACCATTCCGTTTATCGATATGATTCAAAATGCACCTCCAGGTTCACCAGGATATAAAACTTGGGGTTCTTGGTAAAACAAAAAGCGCAAGCGCCCTGTTTAGCGACGTATGGACTGGAGCCCTCTGACTGAGATAAAGGAAACACGAAGAGCGACAGCGTTTCGATGTTGACTTATCGTAGGGAAGAGAGCGAAGTACTAGTCGCTGGGTGCTGGAGCTGGATTCAGGCAAATAGAGTAGGCGCATGAAAAATTCATGCGCCTCTCACAGTTCCGTACGTGCGGGTCATCGCATACGGCTCCTCCACGTTTA
>NZ_BAWM01000151.1 GCF_000759675.1 Neobacillus niacini
ATGTTGAGTGTCCTACAACCCCAAGAGGCAAGCCTCTTGGTTTGGGCTATGTCCCGTTTCGCTCGCCGCTACTCAGGGAATCGCATTTGCTTTCTCTTCCTCCGGGTACTTAGATGTTTCAGTTCCCCGGGTCTGCCTTCAATACCCTATGTATTCAGGTAAAGATACTACTCCATTACGAGCAGTGGGTTCCCCCATTCGGAAATCTCCGGATCAAAGCTTACTTACAGCTCCCCGAAGCATATCGGTGTTAGTCCCGTCCTTCATCGGCTCCTAGTGCCAAGGCATCCACCGTGCGCCCTTTCTAACTTAACCTAAAAAGGTTTTACTCTTATTTAAATAAGAGAGAAAAACTAAAATGGCTAGGAAAAATTGAACTTCATTTTTCCCTTTTCTCGGTTTTACTTTGACTTCTTCTTACGATTATCTAGTTTTCAAGGAACGAGGCTACTGACTTCAATCACATCATGATTAAACATCAGAGCATAGCTTCTTGCTGCCTTGCGACGAGCTGAAGATTACTTCTTCGAGCTACTTTGGCGCAGGAGCAAAAAAAATAAAGCTTTGAGAGAAATTGCACTCTCAAAACTAAACAAACAAGTAACCATCAACGTTTTATCAGTCCACATGGACTGCATTATCCTTAGAAAGGAGGTGATCCAGCCGCACCTTCCGATACGGCTACCTTG
>NZ_BAWM01000150.1 GCF_000759675.1 Neobacillus niacini
GGCTGGATCACCTCCTTTCTAAGGATAATGCAGTCCTTGTGGACTGATAATAAGTTGACTGTTACTTGTTTGTTTAGTTTTGAGAGTGCAATTTCTCTCAAAGCTTTATTTTTTTTGCTCCTGCGCCAAAGTAGCTCGAAGAAGTAATCTTCAGCTCGTCGCAAGGCAGCAAGAAGCTATGCTCTGATGTTTAATCATGATGTGATTGAAGTCAGTAGCCTCGTTCCTTGAAAACTAGATAATCGTAAGAAGAAGTCAAAGTAAAACCGAGAA
>NZ_BAWM01000149.1 GCF_000759675.1 Neobacillus niacini
TTGAATAGTTTAGTTGTTCTTCATAATCCTCTACTACTTCTTTTAAGACGTTCAACTTTTCTTTTACAGCTGGAATTGCAGCGATTTGTGGTTGAGTCTCTACTACTTCAATAACTTGACGGGAGTAATCTACTTCATCTTTTACTTCGTTAGAAGTTGGTTTAGATGGGAATTTTTCTTTTATTGATTCATCAATTTGGTAAACAGCTTTTCTTACGTTCTTCGACTTTTCTTGTAAAAATTCTTTAGGTGTTTTTTGGTTATAACGTGCTTTTGTATGTGTGGCATCGACAATAATAGTTTTACTTTTAATGATTTCTTTTTCTAATGCAATTTCAACCGTCTTTCCAAT
>NZ_BAWM01000148.1 GCF_000759675.1 Neobacillus niacini
CTTAAAGGACGTGACCATATTAACCATCAGTGGATAAATGCTTAAAAAAGATAGAACAAATAAAAAACTGACCAATAGGATTACTGAATGAATAAATCCTTTGGAAGCGATAGTCATTTCCTGTATAAATAATAAATCAGTAATTAAAAATATCCCGATAATCGTGTAAAAAATCCCGACTAAATAACTTTGCTTCCAATTTTCAATAAACATTTCTTTATACTGAGAAAATACGGCCACTTCTTTCGTTATTCTCCACTTTCTTACTACTCCAAATAGGGCAGCGATGGCAGGGAAAATCGTAATAATCGGAATGCAGCTTAGAATAAATAGGATATTTAAATACATGAAGTTATACATCCACAAGCATACTTGATACAAGCGGCTATCTAAACTAAAAATTTCCACCACC
>NZ_BAWM01000147.1 GCF_000759675.1 Neobacillus niacini
CGCGGTAACGTGTGGAGCTGACTGATACTAATCGTTCGAGGACTTAACCAATTTTTAAAGCGAACTCGTTTTACAACTTCTTCTACATTATCTAGTTTTGAGGGAATGAATTTTTTTCAAAAACCTCTTGAAAATCTTTGAAAAGACAGTATAATAGAAAATGTCTTTGAGAAAAATAGGTCTGGCAATAATGGCGAGAAGGTCACACCCGTTCCCATACCGAACACGGAAGTTAAGCTTCTCAGCGCCGATGGTAGTTGGGACTTTGTC
>NZ_BAWM01000146.1 GCF_000759675.1 Neobacillus niacini
CCCCCCTCAAGATGAGATTTCCCATAGCGTCAAGCTAGTAAGAACCCTGAAAGATGATCAGGTTGATAGGTCAGAGGTGGAAGCACGGTAACGTGTGGAGCTGACTGATACTAATCGTTCGAGGACTTAACCAATTTTTAAAGCGAACTCGTTTTACAACTTCTTCTGGTTATCTAGTTTTGAGGGAATGAAACCTCAAAATAAATAGTCTGGCAGCAATGGCGAGAAGGTCACACCCGTTCCCATACCGAACACGGAAGTTAAGCTTCTCAGCGCCGATGGTAGTTGGGACTTTGTCCCTGTGAGAGTAGGACGTTGCCAGGCATTGCCCCTTTGGGGCTTTTGTTTTGTGAATTTTTGATTGGCCCCTTGGTCAAGTGGTTAAGACACCTCCCTTTCACGGAGGTAACACGGGTTCGAATCCCGTAGGGGTCACCATAGTTTTTTCGCGTTAGCGAAAATAACTTTCCTTTCATGCCAGCGTTAAGAACTTTCATTAATGTGGAGGATTAGCTCAGCTGGGAGAGCATCTGCCTTACAAGCAGAGGGTCGGCGGTTCGATCCCGTCATCCTCCACCATGATTTTTTCACGAAGTGAAAATAATCTTCAAATGCTTACTGAGATTGATACAGTCCATTCAAACTATGGGCATGAGTAGAATATTATTATTTTTATTGTCGCGGGGTGGAGCAACGAGCGTTACTTCACTGAAATAGCTGCGAGTTGTATCAATTGAGCTGCTGCTTGCATAGGCTTACTGAGATTGATACAGTCCATTCAAACTATGGGCATGAGTAGAATATTATTATTTTTATTGTCGCGGGGTGGAGCAGTCTGGTAGCTCGTCGGGCTCATAACCCGAAGGTCGCAGGTTCAAATCCTGTCCCCGCAACCAATTAAACTAACTAGGTTTACACGATTTAAACCTCAACATTATTATTTTGGCGGTTGTGGCGAAGTGGTTAACGCACCTGATTGTGGTTCAGGCATTCGTGGGTTCGATTCCCATCAGCCGCCCCATTTAATTTATCTAATATTGGGCTATAGCCAAGCGGTAAGGCATCGCACTTTGACTGCGACATGCGTTGGTTCAAATCCAGCTAGCCCAGCCATTTTTTCTTTAACTGCGGGTGTAGTTTAGTGGTAAAACCTCAGCCTTCCAAGCTGATGTTGTGAGTTCGATTCTCATCACCCGCTCCAATTAAGGGCCTATAGCTCAGCTGGTTAGAGCGCACGCCTGATAAGCGTGAGGTCGATGGTTCGAGTCCATTTAGGCCCATAAATACTTCTAAAAGAGTGATTGCTATTAATAGTAATCACTCTTTTTATTTGGATTTTTTTAGGAAGACTGTGTTTAATCTAAATGTTGATTTTGCCACTCTGTTGATTGGAGGGAAATCAACAGAGAAGTTTAACACAGCGTTAGGAAAAGGGAACGAACGATTACCTTTTTCTAGGATTCTTATGAGTGTGTGGTTACAATAGGAGTGGATACTAAGTAGTTTGTATTGAAAGGAGGAATAAGGATGAGTAATGAAAAAATTACCATTGAAACCATGAAAAAACGCCAGTCAATTAGGACATTTGATATTCAAAACTTAAAAGATTCCCATGTGAAAAAAATAAAGGAATACATAAACAATGAAGAGAACTTAATTGGACCATTTGGAAGTAAAGGTAGAATCGAGTTCATTCAAGTAACCAACAATATAAGTGATAAAGGAATAAAGTTAGGTACATATGGATTTATTAAAAATCCACAGGCTTATTTGGTCGGGGTCGTACAAAATAGTAAATACTCCTTAATTGAGTTTGCATACACCTTTCAAAAATTAGTTTTATGGTTAACAGAGTTAGAGATGGGTACATGTTGGATGGGAGGGACGTTCAATCGAAATTCGTTTGAACAGGAAATCCAGCTAGAAGAAGGAGATTTTATACCCTGCATAACACCAATCGGCTATCCGAACCAAAAACAGCGGGTCTTTGATAAGGCACTCCGATACGTAGTAAAAGCAGACAATAAAAAGCCATGGGATAAGCTATTTTATGATTCAACATTCGATTTGCCCTTGAAAAAAGAAAATGCTGATTTACTTGAATCACCTATTGAAATGGTTAGGCTTGGACCATCTGCTTCTAATAAACAGCCATGGAGACTCGTATTGTCTACTAATCGAAAGGTCTGTCATTTTTACATTGAGCATACACCGAATTATAGCTCAAAATTAGGATACGATATGCAGCTATTGGATATGGGAATTGCCATGTGTCAGTTTGAATTAGCCTGTAAGGAATTAGATATTAAAGGTCGTTGGACTATGGAAAATCCAGCTTTACCACTACCAACGGTGCACACTGAGTATATTGTAAGCTGGAATACCCTGTAATGAAGGGTAGAAATGGAGTAATTAGAAATGCCTGTGATAGAGCACAAACAATTAATTAATGCGCCAATTGAGGTTTGTTTTGACTTAGCCAGAGACGTCGGAATTCATGCGCAAACTACCTTGAAAACAAAGGAAAAGGCAGTTGGGGGTGTGACAAAGGGACTGCTGGAGGAAGGGGACAGTGTAACTTGGGAGGCTGTACACTTTGGGATTAAACTACGGTTAACATCTAGAGTAATATTTATGGAAGAGCCCCATAGTTTTGTAGATAAAATGGTAAAGGGAGCATTTAAGTCTTTCATACATATTCACCAGTTTTATGCAGAAGAAGAGGGGACTTCGATGGTTGATCATTTTCAATATAAGTCACGGTTCGGTCCCATTGGAGTCTTAATCGATAAATTGTTTTTAGAGAAATACTTGAAAAGATATATTGTTATGCGTGCAATAGAATTAAAGAAAATTGCTGAAATAAAAACTAATCAAACGTTTGATTAAATAGTATGACCACTTGGTATAAAGGGGTTTTCAAAGGATGTAAAAGAACTAATCAAACGTTTAATTACTTTAAGAAATTCAGAATATACTATGACTTCGACAGCTCCACTTTTCTTTTTTCAATGTCCATTGCCGATACAATATATGCAAACCCATTCATTAAAAAGTAAATAACATTGGATTGTACCCGTTCAGTTTCTCCTAAATAAGTATTTAAGATAATGATGACAGAGTATAAAACCACAAAAAATAGAGCGATTTTATTAAAGATTACCATTTAAACAACTCCTTTTTTAGGATACTTATTTTAATCATATTTACTTGGAGTCAAACTTATGCAGGGCATGAGGCAATTGATGAATTAAACAAACTCAATCACTTTTTATAATGATAGACAAAATGAGGAGAAATTAAGCAAAGGAGATGAATATTTTGAATAAATCTGATAGTACAATGAAAAGTTCCACACCAATCCTCCGTATATTTAATGAGGAAAAAGCAAAAGAATTTTACTTAACCTATTTGGGATTCAAGTTGGATTGGGAACATCGATTTGAGATGGAAATGCCTCTCTATATGCAAATATCAAATGGCAGTTGTATCATTCATCTTTCAGAGCATCATGGAGATTGCTGTCCTGGGGCTGCGATTAGGATAGAAGTAGAAAACATTGGGCTATTCCATTCAAATCTGCTTTCTAAGAAATACAAATATTCTCGTCCTGGTATCGAAAAAACCCCCTGGAATACTCAAGAGGTCAGTGTTTTAGATCCATTTGGAAATAGAATTGTTTTTTTTGAGAGCATACAAAATTAAATTTTTTTCAAAAGATGTTCATTAACAAAAAAGTAAAGTGAATGGAGGTATAGCAATGGAAAAGGTACTTATTCTTGGTGGAAGCGGTCTTGTTGGAAGAGCCTTAATCAATGAATTTAAAGGCGGATATGAAGTATACGGAACCTATTCTACTACGTCAATGACCAGTCTCCCCGATGATAAGCAGTTCCAATTGGATGTTCAGGAAATTAATAAGCTGAAGGAAATAATATCTTCTATTCAACCTAATATTGTGATTTCTTGCCTTAGAGGAGAGTTTGATCAACAGCTTAAGTTTCATAAAGAAATGGCTGAGGAATTACGAAACACTAATAGTCGTCTTTATTATTTTTCAACAACAAATGTATTTGATGGAGATTTTTCAAAACCTCACATAGAAATAGATGTACCAATTGCAGAATCAGATTATGGGAATTTTAAAATTGATTGTGAAAATATGCTAAAGGACATTTTAGCTGACACAGTTATTATTCTCCGAATTCCGGCAATATGGGGGAAGGATTCTCCAAGATGGAACATGATCAAAGAAAACATTAAAAATGCTAAAGGGGTAGATGTCTACAGCAATCTGGTATGTAATAATCTTTTAGATGTACAGTTAGCAAGACAGCTGCGGTTCATTATTGAAAATAAGCTCAAAGGAATATTTCACTTAGGATCAGTGGATACGATGACTCAAAGTCAATTTTTTGAACAGGTAATAACAAAGTTGGGAAGTGGAAGGGATATGCTGAAATATAACTATTATCAAGATGGCAGCAATACATATTATTTTGTATTGAAGTCAACGCGTGACGATATACCAGAATCCCTTAAATCTACAAATAAAGATATTATCTCGTACCTGTTGGGATAACAAGAAACCAGTATTGATGATAACATTGTATCATCAATACTGTTTTTTTGAGTATACCATTTTGTTTAACAGGTAAGGAATAAGGGAGTAAAAGGTTTTGCTTGCTGAGGATTAACGGCCACAGTAATATACCAATTCCAATGTTTTTCTTGTTTTCTTTTGCCAATCACACCACTCAAAATCATCCCTAAATTTACAAAATCAGAAGGAAGACCTTTTACATAATAGGTATGATTAGAACTTAGATCAGTCAATATAACTGTATCTTCAATTTTGTTTGTTACCTCGAACACACCTTCCTGACTATCTGTAAATTGGGTACCATACTGAGTTAGTCTCTCTAATTCTTGTTCAGGATCCCAGCCATCACTATTAGCTTGGGGAAAATGAATCATAAAAAGGCTATTTAATAGGTGTTCACAGGATTTTAAATCAAAAGCAGCTTCAGTGGAGTATTTTTCGATTTCAGGATAGTAATGGGTGCCAACTCGTTTATCGAGCCAATGAACAAACTTCTTCAATTGGAACAGGAAGCTTTCTACTTCTTTTTTAGCTGGTGAGATTTTAATGTTTTGGGGATAAAAGTAATAGATGAATTTTTCCCAAAAGGAAGATCCACATAGGTCCCAGGAGGAAGGGCAATTATCTTCTAAACAATCAGTCATGAATTTTGAAAGAACTCGGAGAAATTCATTGCGGTAAAGATCAGTGCGCTTTTCACGTTTGTAGTCGATCAAATCTTTTCCATAATAAAAGACGAGACCTCGATTACTCATTTGAAACTCAGAACTAATTGCTAAGTCCATGAATACTTTCTGTCTTTCTTGTGGAGTTCCAATGGGGATGGCCCATGCTTTTATTTCCGGCATATTATTACCACTAGAATTCTTCTTTTTTCTGTTTTTCATAAATTAACCTGCTTTCAAATTTTTTTGGAAAACAAATAGAGAGGTAAAGAGGAGGGGATTAAGGATGTAACAACTCGTATTATACAGTCTAATGGGGAAAAAGATTATATAGATAATTGTAATATTTGTGAATATTAGAGAAAAAAAGAACCTGCCCCAAAGGGGGGCAGGAAAATTGCAATCGAACTTATACTAATGCCTTAGCTGGCAGGGAGTTTTTGAGTGCACTTTTTTCTTCCTCATTTAAAGGAACCATTGGCAGGCGGACATCTCCAACCTGGACACCTTGCATATTTAATGCCTGTTTTACAGGTGTAGGATTTGGTGCTGCAAATAATGCTTTCATGATTGGAACAAGACTTCGATGTGAAGCTGCTGCTTCTTGAACACGACCATTTTTAAACTGTGTAATCATTTCCTGCATTTCATTGCCGATGATATGGGAAGCAACGGAAACGACTCCAGCGCCACCAATCGCTAAAACTGGTAATGTTAATCCATCATCTCCACTGTATAGAGTAAAATCATTTGGAGTACGGCTAATGATTTCTGCCATCGCATCTAAGTTACCGCTTGCTTCTTTGACTGTCACAATATTGCTAATTTCAGAAAGTCGGACAATGGTCTCTACGGACATGTTTACGGCACTGCGTCCAGGAATATTATAAAGCATTACTGGTAAGGAAGTGGCTTCGGCAATTGCTTTAAAGTGTTGGAACAGTCCTTCTTGAGAGGGCTTATTATAGTATGGAGTTACGAGCATAATTCCATCAACGCCTGCTTCTTCTGCTTGTTTCGTTAAGCTGATCGAAGCTCTTGTGTTATTTGATCCTGTCCCAGCAATGACAGGCACCCTGCCGGCTGAAACCTCGACAACGAATTTGAATAACGCTATTTTTTCCTCTGTTGTTAATGTTGGAGATTCTCCAGTAGTTCCTGCAACTACTAATCCATCAGTTCCATTAGTAATTAAGTAATTTACTAGTGTTCTGGTTGCGTTATAATCAATCTCTCCATGCTGATCAAATGGCGTTACCATAGCTGTTAAAACTTGGCCAAAATTCATCATGCTCACCCTTTACATAATTTTTTAGAAAAATTAGAGGTAGTTCAGGTCAATCAAAAGTAAACGCAAAAAAGCAGCAACGAAGGCTCGCTGCTGCAGTAGAAACATAATAAAAAAACGTTCCTTTGCGTAAGATAGCCCTCCATATAGTTTCCCTATATGACAGTTCTGTATTTCTTCAATAGCAGAACCAGCGGTCTAGAAAAATGAGATTCTATCCGCTTCGGCAAATTCCCCTTTCCACAATCATCATAGGACCTCACTATCCTCAAATTGCGTACTAATGGTCTTTGCGCCTCTATCCTCACTTCAAAAGGTAATGAAGTAAGAAAATATTTAATTAATTTTAAATATAACAGAAAATACAAAATTGTTCAAGTGATGGTGCCTGTCACCGTCCGTGGACACTGTCCGTGTGGAGTGGACAGTAAATTCCTATGGACTGGAACTTTATCTTATCTTTTTAATGAAGACTACTTTTAGGTAGTCAGATTCTGGGTAATGTTTATTGGTTCTGAAGTCTTCAGGGAGTGAAAATTCTTCCATTATTTTATAGCGTTTTTTTGATTCCTTAAAGGCTGTATCAATGAATCCTTTAAATTTATCCATACCAAAAGAACTAGAATTGGTGGATGCGAGGATCGTTCCGTTATCCTCAGTTATTGAGATGGCTTCCTTTAACAGGTTTTTATAATCTTTTTCGGCACTAAAGACAAACTTTTTTGATTTTGCGAAACTTGGAGGATCAAGAATAACGACATCAAACAGTAGACCTTTTCTTACAGCATATTTGAAGTAGTTGAATACATCCTCAACAATGATATCTTGATCCTCATATGCAATTCCATTCACATGGAATTGCTCTATTGTTTTACGTTTGCTTCGATTAGCGAGGTCGACACTTGTCGTTTTCTTTGCGCCTCCTAAAGCGGCAAACACTGAAAACACTCCAGTATAGGAGAATGTATTTAATACCCGTTTCCCTTGTGTATATTCATCTCGTAATGCTTTTCTTACATCCTTTTGATCTAAGAATACACCGACCATAGCACTTTCATTTAAATACACGGCAATATTGACGCCGTTTTCCTTCACGATAACTGGGAACTCTCCTCGTTCACCTGTGACGAAGTCATCCTCTTCAATGTATTTACCACTTTCATCAAAACGCTTTTTCTGATAGATGGCCTTATATTTCACAAGTTCCTTCAATGAATCTATAATAAATTCTCGGAAATGATAAATGCCTTTGCTGTACCAGGTAATCAAGTAATAACCATCAAAGTAATCAATCGTTAAACCACCGATTCCATCGCCTTCACCATTAAATACTCGAAATGCTGTTGTTTCAGAACTGTTATAAAAAAATTCTCTCTGATCGAAGGCAGCCTTCAATGTCTTTTCAAAAAAACTATGATCAAACTGCTCCTTTTCTTTGCTGCTAAGCACCCAACCGAGCCCTTTATTTTGCTTACCATAATAGCCTTTGGAAATAAAGTTGTCCTGTTCATCAACAAGGTTTATGGTTCTACCTTCTTCATCTAGAACATTAGGATTCATTATGGTGTCTTTTGTAATAAGGGGGTAGCCGTTTTTATATTTATTAACGAACTTTGATTTCACTTTTAACCAGACTTCTGTTTTCATCTCTTCATCCTATCAGTTGTATTTATCATTATTAGCATTGTAAACAATCTTTGTAAAATCTATAACTGTCAATCAATCATAACATTCTTTACTAGTGATGCGTATTTCGTCATCAAAATAAAGATAGAAGAACTTATTAAAATAGATCCAGGTTATCTGGATCTTGATTTTCTTATCAGGCTTATCTTTTTGTGAAAAACGATGTTTAGGCGAGATAGGGCTGCTTCACTGCTCCCCTTAATTGGTATCCGCTGTTAAGGATGATTTAGCTGGTCTCTTTCCATTTTGTAAGTCAGCAAGTGTTAACCCAAAGCTCATTTGTAAGTGGGGATAATCTTTGAATTGAGTCCAATCACCGCCCCATTCAAATCCTAAAGCTTTGGCTAATTCAACTACCTCGTTCCAATCTGCTTTTCCATTCAGATTCCCATCATATTGCATATCCCAAATCACATTTTCTGAAGGGGTTTTTATGGCAAAATCAATGGCCAGCCCAAAGTTATGATATGATTCTCCTCCTTTTGCATTGGTTACGATATTTCCAGCCACAGTCCGGCCTTTTTCAAAAAGTCGATCCTGATCTTCCACACTGCGGAAGTCATCCGTAATTACTATTACAATACCTTTAGCAGCAGATTGTTGGATTAATTGAGTGCTTCGTTCTTTCACAATCGGATGAAGTTCGGTTGGTAAAGGGGTGGAATTACTTATATTTAAATCCCTAAGAAAGCTTGATCCCATAGGGTTTTGCATAAAGAATAAAATGATAAGACCAATAAATAATGTGAGTAATAGTCTTCCTCTCCAGTTAAGTTTCAAAATCGTAATTCCTTTCCTATCTAAAATCTATTCATTATCTAAGACGAGAAATATAGACTCATTGTTTCAATTATTTCCCTTCCTTAATTTGTCCATTTAATAAAGTAAGTGTGTAGTTCCTCAACCCATAAAAAAAGATCCAGGACATCTGGATCTTTACTCATTTAATCGATATGATATTAAACTTCTACTTGTCCAACTTTCACTGTCCAGTTAAAAGGATCTTCTTTTTTCCCAAGTTGTATTCCAGTCATTTCATCATAAATGTCTTGGGATAGCTGACCGATATGATTGTTATTGATTATAATGGATTGATCTTTCCAAGTCAGTTCACCAACCGGTGAAATAACAGCAGCGGTTCCCGCTCCGAATACTTCCTCAAGTTCACCGCGCTTGTGAGCAGCAAATACCTCATCAATGGATATTTTCTCTTCACGTACAGGAATATTCCAATATTTTAACAATTGAATCACTGAATCACGCGTGACCCCTGGTAAAATGCTGCCATTTAATTTTGGCGTTACTACTTCACCATTTATTTTAAAGAAGATATTCATACTGCCGACTTCTTCAACATATTTATTCTCTTTCGCATCGAGCCAAAGAATTTGGGCATAGCCATTTGCGTCTGCCTTTTCTTGTGCCTTTAGGCTGGCTGCATAGTTACCTGCGGTCTTTACATGGCCAACTCCGCCGATTACCGCACGGACGTATTGCTCTTCCACGTAAATTTTAACGGGACTTAATTGGCTGCCATAATAAGCTCCAGATGGGGAGAGGATAACCAACAATTTATATTGCATTGCAGGGCGTACACCAAGATAGGCCTCAGTTGAGAAAATAAACGGACGAATGTAAAGTGAAGTCCCGTTACCATTTGGAATCCAATCTTTTTCCGTAATAATTAATTGCTTGATCGCTTCTAATAAAAATTCCTCATCTATTTGGGGAATACAAAGCCGATCACATGATTCATTGAATCGCTTCATATTTTTCTCCGGACGGAATAGCTGGATGGACCCATCCTCAGTCTTATATGCTTTCATTCCTTCGAAGATCGCTTGTCCATAGTGAAAAACCATTGCTGAAGGCTCGAGTGTTAACGGCTCATAAGGAGCAATTCTCGGATCAAACCAGCCCAAGTCACTATGATAATCCATCACAAACATGTAATCACTGAAATACTTCCCGAAACCAAGTGAAGCGGTGTCAGGCTTTGCCTTTAATTGTTCTCTTGGAATAAATGAAATCTCCTGTTTCATGCTCACACCTCATTCTTATTATTAGGTTCAGTTTTAAACAGAATTGAATCATTCTAAACTGACAAATGTCGAAACCTCTGATAATTATATTTTTGAAATAGTAAAAATACTTTCCTTTACTATACCACTATTTAAATTCAAACAGGTTAATTTTGATTTAATTTTGTCAAAGCGGTGACAAAAGTGCTTTTTAGACCGTAATAACTTTGTCATATATGACAAATATAACTTGTGAGAAAGTATTCATTTTTGTAATGTTAACCTCGTTACAATACTACTATTTTAAGATATTCCTATATAGATTAAGAGAATTTCATTGAAGGAAGAGGATAAAATGAACAAGCCTAAAATAGCCTGGATTACGGACACGACTGCTTCTCTTAGCAAAGAGTTTATTGAACAGAATCATATACATATAATACCTTTGCACGTTGTTATTAATGATAAATTTTATAAAGAAACAATTGATATTACCGCAGAAGATTTCTATGAACGAATGAAAAATGAGGAAGGGAAATTTCAATCATCTCAACCGAATATCGGAGACGTTGTAGATCTTTATGAGAGGTTAAAAGAAGAATATGACTTTGGCGTAGCTATTCATGCTTCTAGTACCTTAACCGGCACCTATCAAACCTCTGTATTGGCAGCGGAAATGGCTGGATTTAAATTGTTTGCGATTGATTCCCGTACGGGTTCGTATCCTTTATCCTATTTAGTGAAAAGAGGGATAGAACTAGTGGAACAGGGACACGAAATTGGAGAGGTTGTTTCCCAATTGAATAACCTACGGGAACATACTCGTTTAATTTTGGTACCATCAAACCTAGACCAGCTTCACAAAAGCGGAAGAGTGTCTGGAAGTCAAAAAATACTTGCCTCGCTATTCAATATTAAACCGATCTTATCCATTGAGGATGGGGCAGCAAAGATTAAAGATAAAGTCCGAACTGAAAAGAAGGCACTTGCTTGGCTGGTAAATAATTTAAAGGATGACCTTGATACAAAAACAGTTCAGAAAGTTGCCATTGTCCATGCGAACGATCGAGAAAAGGCAGCCGGGCTTGAACAATTAATAAATGAAACATTTCCAAATATAAAAACTGAAAAATTAATGCTCATTACGGTTGCAGGTGTGCATACGGGTGTTGGAACAATTGGGCTTTCATGGGTTAATGAATGATAAAAAGAAGAGACACCATATCGAAGTGATAGGGTGTCTCTTAAATAATTTCACTATAAATTTCCATAAATGGACTAAAATCAGTACCTGCCACATTATTCATCTTCTGTATATGCCTCCGTTGTCGTATCCCTGCAATCCCAGCATTCACATCTATTCCTCTCCGGGAGAGATAACTCCGTTCCACAAGAAATGCAGACATCCATAAGAGAAGATTCCCCTTTCCAGTGAAAATTTGGTTTAAACTATATATATTCAATAATGTTAAAAATATATCAATTTTAACTCGACAAAAAAATAAAAAGAGACCTAATTAATATTTCTAATTGGTCTCAGATTAGATAACAAGCTTTCGTTATTATTATTTCTATTGTTCTCACTTGTTGAACTACAAGCTTTAATACACTTAATCCCCGTTAAAAATAGAATTCTTCACGATGACGTAATCGACAAAACGGATTGCTTCCAATTTGTTTCCGCCAGCATACGAAATAGAGGATTGAAGATCTTGCTCCATTTCAACTAGAGTATTGATTAATGAACCTTTGTGCTCCACTAACATTTTCTTGCCTTCTACATTTTTTCGTTCACCTTTTTGATATTCCGAGGCAGAGCCAAAGTATTCTTTATAGAGCTTTCCATCTTTTTCAATGGTTTCACCTGGAGATTCTTCATGGCCAGCAAATAAAGAACCGATCATTACCATACATGCACCAAATCTTATTGATTTCGCAATATCACCATGTGTACGAATACCACCATCAGCGATAATCGGCTTACTTGCTGCCTTTGAACACCAACGAAGAGCCGCCAATTGCCAGCCGCCCGTTCCAAATCCAGTTTTTAACTTAGTGATACATACTTTTCCTGGTCCAATCCCAACCTTTGTAGCGTCCGCACCCGCACGCTCCAATTCTCGAACAGCCTCAGGAGTACCCACATTTCCAGCAATCACAAAACTTTGCGGCAAGTATTTCTTAATATGTTGAATCATTTTAATCACGGCATTGGAATGACCGTGCGCGATATCAATCGTAATATATTCCGGAGAAAGCTGTTCGTCAGCTATTTGCTCAATGAACCGATACTCTTCTTCTTTGACTCCAACACTAATAGAGGCGAACAACCCACTTGATTTCATATCTTTAATAAAATTCAACCGCTTCTCAGGTTCAAATCGATGCATGATATAAAAATAACCATTTTCCGCTAAGTAGATTGCAACCTTTTCATCTATTATGGTCTGCATATTAGCAGGCACTATAGGCAACTTAAAGGTTCTGCCTCCAAAAGACACAGTAGTATCACACTCAGAACGGCTATTCACCACGCTTTTTGCCGGAATCAATTGAATATCTTCGTAATCAAATACACTATCCATATTGCTCCTCCTCAAACAAGTTCATCAATGTTTTAGTGTGTTTTGAATGGTTTCTTTTTATTCTTTTTTAAAAAAATTCCTCCGAATCTCTACATAAAAAATGGGGATAAAGGTAATTGTAAGCTTGAACTCATTTTAGGAGGAATAATATGAAGAAATTTAAAATCCTGTTCACCTGCTTATGCATTTCTGCATTGGTCACTGGGTGTAATATGAAGGAAGAAGGAAGAGAAACAGATCAGCACGGCGAGACGAATAACCGAAATACTGGTGCTTTAAATATAGGAAATAGTTTAGGGAATCCCAAATTAAACTTTACAAACACTAACACAACTACTAATACTACTAATAAAACAGGCTTACGGATAGTGGATGAAGCAGAAGATAATGTTCAGAACTTAGATGAAGTAAAACGTGCCAATATTATTGTTGCAAATCGTAATGCGTATGTTGCGGTTGTTATGGATGATGACTTTCATGGCGAACTTAGCCCATACATTGAAGATCAAATTGCACAACAGGTAAGGGCTACTGACGCAGCCATTCAAAATGTATATATTTCAAGCAATCGTGACTTTGTCAGACAGATGAGCCAATATAGAGACCAAATACAAAATGGAAGGCCAGCAGATGGAATAAATCGCGGATTTAATAAAATGGTGCGTAGAGTATTTAATAATCATGAGAGGTTTAAGCCAGGACTAATCTGGACCTTTGTATCATAAAGTACCTAGAATAATCAAAAAGGCTTACTAACTTTATTTGTAGTAAGCCTTTTTCGATTTCAATTAATTATTGGTTGAATCGTTCGTCAATTGTATTCGAAGTGAAGTTTAAATAAAACATAAAAAATGAGAAGGAGATTTGAGAACAATAGTCGTACATAATGGTAGTAGTGATAAAGTGGGACAAGACCCTTAAAAAAAATAAACATAGAAAAAAGCAGGTGAATAATGAGTATTGTTTTAGCATTATTGGCAGCTTTATTTGCTTCATTTACAGCGATTTTAGCAAAAGTCGGTATTGAAAATGTAAATTCCAACTTAGCGACAGCCATTCGGACGATTGTGGTATTAATCATGGCATTTATCATTGTAATCATAACAGGCCAGCTTGACACGATTCCTCAGATTTCTACTAGCGCTTTATGGTTTATTCTATTATCTGGTATTTCTACGGGTTTTTCATGGTTATTTTTCTTTAAAGCACTTGCCATTGGTGATGTTTCCAAAGTTGTACCTATTGATAAATCAAGTGTAGTGCTTACCATTATTTTCTCTATCCTTCTCTTAGGGGAGCCAGCAGAACCTCTGGTTATGGCTGGGGGAGCAATTATAGCAATTGGAACGTTTATATTGATCGGAAAAAATGAAGAAAAGAAACGATTTTCTGGATCCCAGCGATATATTGTGTATGCCATTTTAGCGGCAATATTTGCCGCCTTAACATCGATATTAGCAAAAATCGGAATGGAAGACGTCGATTCCAATCTGGCTACTTTTCTACGGACCATTGTGATCCTGTTATTTGCTTGGGTCATTGTATTTTTCCAAGGAACCCATAAGCAATTGAAAAGCATTTCGAAAAAAGGGTACATCTTTTTAGTACTATCTGGAGTGGCTACTGGTTTATCATGGTTATGCTATTTTGCAGCACTAGCGATTGGGAAAGTTTCCGTTGTGGCTCCGATTGACAAATTTAGCGTTGTTATCACGATGGTATTGGGTTTTACTATTTTAAAAGAAAAAGCGGCCAAACACACGATAATAGGTGGTATCGTCATAACGGTCGGAACAATATTACTTATATTATGATTACTTATGATATGGTGAACCGTATCATAAGTAAATGAGGTTTATTTTCCAAAAAGTAAAAAAGCCTATTCAAGACCAATATATCTTGAATAGGCTTTTCTTTAGAGCTACAAGTAATTAAAATACATATGTGATGCTTATCGAAGCATAATAGAACCGCCATCAACCATATTTATGCAACTCTTGATGTTGCATTTAATCAAAGTTTAAATAAAATGATTCAGGTGAATATTTTTTTATTTCAGTTTTCAGTTTGATTACCTAATTCTTCATTAAGTTTATGCTTGCCTTACATGGCCGTTAAGCCGCCATCAATGATGAATTCAGCTCCCGTTGAATAGCTTGATTCATCAGAGGCTAAGTAAACCACTAAGATTGAAACTTCTTCTGGTTGTGCAACACGTTTTAAAGGAATATGTTTAGAGAATTCTTCTACTGCAGCTTTTGTATCTTCTTGAACAACCATTGGGGTTGCAATAACTCCCGGGTGTACAGAGTTTACACGAATTCCGTAATGAGCACATTCGATTGCAGCTGCTTTTGTCATACCACGAACAGCGAATTTTGTATCTGTATAACCGATAGCACCAGCAACAATTCCATTCATTGATGAAATATTGACAATGGAACCGCCGTCGGCTTTTTGCATGAATGGGATAACGGCCTTTATTCCTAAAAATACGGAAACTTGGTTAATGTCGACGACGCGGCGGTATTCTTCTTCCGTTACTGCTAGTATCGATTTTGCCATAGTAATCCCAGCGTTGTTAACTAAAACATTTACCGGACCAAAGGCTTTTTCTGTTTCGGCTACGACCGTTGCCCAATCATCAGCACTTGTGACATTGTGCTTGACGAACAAAGCGTTTTCGCCAAGTTCTGCTGCAAGGGCATTTCCTTTTTCATCATTTAAATCGGTTAAAACGACTTTCGCGCCCTCTTCGATAAATTTCCGTGCATGTGATGCACCCATTCCTTGAGCAGCACCAGTGATAATCGCAATTTTCCCGTCTAAACGAGCCATGTTTTATTCCTCCTATAAATACTATTGTTATATAATAAAAATAAACTACATTTGTAAATTAACAGATAATATGAGAGTTGTCCAATAAAAAGATTGATGTCATAATTAATACGTCTATTTTTTAATAAATAATAGGGGGGATAACCATAACCTATGACAAATAACGAAGACCGCCGCACCAAGAGGACGCAAAAAAAATTAAAGCATGCGTTATTGGAATTATTGAAGGAAAAGGAGTTAAACGATCTCTCCATTACGGAGGTAGCGCAATATGCTCAATGTAACCGCGTCACCTTTTATTCGCATTATAGGGATTTACACGCTTTATTAGCTGCGATATTCGATGATTATTTAAAAGAATTAATTACTTACTTTCGTAAAAGCTATCAAAATTTAGAGCGCTTTTCGTCAGATGATGAGCACCGACATCTCCCTCTTTTTGAATTTATCTATCAAAATCAATTTGTTTTTTCACTCATTTTAAAAGGAGAAGTGATCCCAGGATCACAAAATCAATTTTGTGAAAGTCTAGTACAAGTATCTAGCACCGAGCTAAGACTAGGTGAGACAACAGAAATTGAAATTCCTGCTTTGAACTATTTCTTAACATACGGAAGTCTCGGCTTTTTTATTTATTGGATTCAGCAGGAATTCAAAGACTCTCCTGAAGTGATGGCGAAAAAATTATCGTATCTACAAAGTAAGATGTTTAAAGAGGCGATTGTTCTTGAAAAATGAAATAATTGCTTGGGTGTCGCGATCTTTAATGTAGCCAATATAAATTCGGAATTAGCCAGTAGGATTTGGATTAACTAAAAAAATTTTCCATTCTATAAATAAAGGAGAAAACATTTTTAAGTGGATGAAAATGTTTTCTCCTTTTCCATTTTTTTAAAGAAATCTTTACACATCTATTTATGGATAACATCGATAAGTGTAAGTTCATTGGTCTGATTTAAAGCATCCTTCAATACTTGTTCAAACTCATTTAATTGTTTAGGTCTTACTCCTTTTATTCCAAAGCTTTCAGCAAGCTGCACAAAGTCAGGATTTCCAAAGTTTGTACCAAAGCTATCACCAAATTTTTCTTGCATCATTTGTTCTTCTAATTTTAACGTAGAATTATTTAAAACAATGATGATGAACGATAGACCTAATCGTTTTGCAGTCTCTATTTCGGATATATTCATTAATGCCCCTCCATCCCCAGTGATACAAATAACCGGAGCGTCCGGGCAAGCTAATTTGGCACCAATGGCACCGGGCAAGGCAATACCCATTGATGCTAATCCGTTTGAGATGATGAGTCGACCGGCTTGTTTTGGTTGATACGTACGGGCAATGGATTCCTTGTGGGCGCCTACATCTGAAATGACGATGGTCTTTTCCGTTGTAAGTTTTTCAATAACAGCTAAGATATTTTCTATCGATAATGATAGATTTCCTGTTATACCTGGATTAATTTGATAGGCTGTCGCAATCTTTTCTTTTAGATTCCCAATCGGAGTCCATGGTTTAGATGGAATATCCAGTTGATTTAGTGCTTGGAATGTCTCCATTAAATCACCAACCAATTCCCCCTTAACAGGGTAGTGTTGGTCCATTTCGGCTGGCAGTGGATCGATATGTAAAATGGGGCGCATCTTTTTATTCCAGTCCTTAGGGAGTTTTTCAACAAAATCAAGACCAACGACAAGTAATAAATCAGATTCCTCTATAATCGGTAATACTTCATCCTCTTTATTAAAACCAAATGTAAAATAATTAAGTGGATGGTCTTTAGGCAAAATCCCTTTTGCCATAAAACTATGGATAACAGGTGATTTTAGGTTCTCTACGAATGTGCTGAGTTCTGCCACAGCTTCTTGCCTTATTATCCCGTTTCCTACAATGACAAGTGGTTTTTGGCTCTGACCTATTAGCGTACGAGCAGCCTCTATAGCTTGTGAAGCAGGTGCACTTTTTGGAATCGGTGTTACGGGTAATGGGTGGGTTGGAATCATTTGCGGTGCTAAGTTCTCTGGTAATTCAATTAAAACAGCGCCTGGCTTTTCCATTTGTGCTACTCTAAATGCCTTGCGAATGATTTTTGCTATGGTTTGGGAATCTTTAATTTGAACAGACCACTTTGTAGCTGGTTCAAATACTTTAACTAAATCTAAATATTGGTGGGATTCTTGATGCTGCCTTTCAAAGCCTGCTTGTCCTGTAATAGCTACAACCGGAGAATGGTCAAGATTTGCACTTGCTATTCCGGTCAAAAGATTTGTTGCTCCAGGTCCTAATGTCGCTAAGCAAACGCCAACCCTATTTGTTAATCTACCGTAAACATCTGCCATAAAAGCTGCTCCTTGTTCATGACGAACATTCACAAACTTAATTTGTTTAGATTTAGACAATGAATCAATCAGGTCAAGGGTTTCCTTCCCCATGATGCCAAAGATATACTCAACGCCCTCATTTTCTAAGCACTGAACAAGTAAATCTGTTGCTTTCATAAGATTCCCCTTTCAAACTACATTTTTCCTATTTTCCCCCTTAATTTACTAAAAAACCAAAAAAACTACTTCGCTGTGAAATAGTTTTTTTATAGGTATTTATTATTTTTAGCCTTTTATTGGGTTTACGAGTTTAGGGAGTAATCGTAAGACAAGTTCTATCCATAACCAACAATATACAAGTGAACATAAGTAAATAATGATGATATTCAATACGCTAAATTCCATTAAAAATGGTCCTAAAACAGGGAATTGAAAGAGATAGAGTAAGAAACAAATCCCTATACATAAAAACAAACTTGAAAAGGTTATAACTTTCCAAACCTTGTTAAACAGCATCAACCCGAAGCCTATTCCAATGGCCATTGCACCAGTCGTAAATGGAAAGACAATAAGTTCAGAAGGCTGAATGAGCAGTAATAGGAAAATGGTAAGAATATAGATCAATAGCCCATATGATGGTAAGATCAACACGCTTATGATGATGGGTGCAGTGGAAAAAGGGCTTATAAGCATTCCGACTCCTGGGATTACTCCTCCTGCCGCCTGCAATATAGCAGCGATTAAAGCCATTAAGGCGGAGGCAACCAATTTAAAGGCGAAACTTCTCCGATTTCTTACGATTGCGGTGACTGCTAAGATGCTTTCCTTTATATCCCTATTCCCAAACATTGAGTAATCACCCTTTTTAGATTCTCCTTACGAAATTCTAGAGAGACCTAGTGTTTGCACTTTTTGCTCTAGGACCCATTAATCCAAAATTGACAAAATACTATTCCCTTTATCATCAAATATAATGACAGTTGGGAATGTCAGGCCATCAGTGACTTTCTCTAATCGGTATCCATTTTCCAAAAAATACTCCTGTCTTACGTTACTATAAAGATATTCTTTAACCTATGTTTGTAGAATAGATATTGAGATAACCGCCGCTTTCACCGTTACGGTGAAACGGATCAATAGCTCAAGTTATAGAATATAATTGAAAAGCATTTCGAAAAAGGTTAGCCAGGTCCTATTTGAACTGAGCTACTTCCAAATTTTATTTAAAAGCCTTTTCAAGTATCGCACCGTTAGGTTAAGTAAAAATCTTCACAATCTTTTTTACCTTAACAAAATCTAATACCTTAATGTGTAGGGCCATATCAAAAAGACGCCTTCTTACTAAAGAAAAGCGCCCGATTGCTTAAATATGATACTTAACTAGGTATATTTTATTTCATGATCTCATTATAAATATACAGACTATATAAAGCAGGTATCAACAAACCAAGAGCAAGGCAAAAAACAGAACAAACCACCACGCTTATTCCAAAAGAACAAAATTCAATCGTATACTACCAAGCATAATAACGGAAATATGGCAGTCATGAAAAAAGGAAGCTGCCAAAACTTGAATTTGCTTGCTTTATCTAAAATCGTCCCTGGTTAATTGTTTACACTTTATACTTCGCTGGAAAACATTTTTCTCAACATTAAGGAGGAAATTTAATTGGAATCAGTGCCATCTACCCAAACGAAGCTACAAGCTCGTGAAGACACGAAAAAAAATGCACTTATTTTCATTGCTGTTGTGGCTATCCTTATTGGAACTATTTTTGTGAGTTTATTACAACTTCAGCCACCAAAGGTTGTACCAGTTACTGGTTCAACAAATGAGTTTTCTGCAGAGAGAGCACTCTCCCATTTAAAAGAGTTTGCTGTAAAACCACATCCTCTTGGATCGGTAGAACATGACAGAGTTCGAGACTATCTTGTTCACAGTTTAGAAGAGTTAGGATTAAATCCTGAAATCCAAAAAGCCAATTCTTTAAATAGTGTCGGCAGATGGATAGTAGGTGGCAGGGTGGAAAACATTGTTGCCAAAATAGAAGGATCGAACTCTACAAAAGCGATTATGCTCGTTGCACATTATGATTCTGTACCAGGATCAGCAGGTGCAGCCGATGATGGCTCCGGAGTGGCTGCTATCTTAGAAACAGTAAGGGCCTTCAAGGAAATGGCTCCTCTTCAAAACGATGTCATTATACTCTTAACTGACGGAGAAGAAAATGGATTACTTGGAGCAAAAGCATTTGTAGAGGGACATCCTTGGGTAAATGATGTCGGATTAGTATTAAACTTTGAGGCACGAGGAAACGAAGGTCCCTCTTTTATGTTTGAAACAAGTGATAACAATAGCTGGCTAGTTAAGGAGTTTACTCAGAGCGCTTCCACACCTGTCGCTCATTCCTTCCTTTATAGTTTATATAAGCAAATGCCAAATAATACTGATTTCAGCGTGTTTAAAGAAGCCGGTCTTAAAGGATTAAACTTTGCCTTTGGTGATGGGGTTGATCATTATCATACAACCAGCGATAACATTCAAAGCTTAAGTTTAGATAGTCTCCAGCATCACGGTGAATATATGTTACATCTTGTCACCCATTTTGGAAACATCGATCTCACTCAAACTCATGAAGGAAATCAAGTTTTCTTTAACATTTTGGGTTCCAACATGATTACCTACTCAGACAAACTTGTCATTCCGATTATGGTGTTGGCGGTTATTCTTTTTACCGTTACGGTCGTACATGGATATCAGCTCAAGAAACTGTCCCTTCTTGGAACACTTGCAGGTCTTTTTGTTTTCATCGTAGGGATTATCGGGTCTTTTGCCATCGGATCAGGATTATGGTCCGTACTCACTTATATTTTTACGGATCAAGAATGGTTGATGGGAACCAATAAGAATGTTGGCAGTCTTTACTTCATCAGTTTTTCCATTATGATCTTTGCTTTCTTGACGATCCTTTATGGGCTGGCTCATAAAAAAATCAAAACCATTAGCTTAATGATGGGTGCCTTATTTCTTTGGCTAACCCTTTTAACTGTCTCCAGTTTTCTGCTCCCAGCAGGCAGTTATGCGTTTGCATGGCCGCTATTATTTGCTCTAATCGGCGTTAATATTTTGATTCGTTTAGATGAGCATTCATGGAAGAGTTATCTTGTTACAGCTGGTTTTGCCATCCCGGCATTTCTTATTCTATCACCAGTTATTTATCTCTTTGAAGGACTCATATCCATGCATATGGCTGGTGTGCTCATGGTCCTTGTTTCTCTTTTAGGTGCCATGTTGGTATCTATTTTCACCACCTTAAAAATAAAATTCAATTGGGTGATACCATCCATCTTCTTAGTTACAGGATTATTGGTCATGATCACTAACAGTATCAACCTAAATAACTTGCCGACAGCAGAACATCCACAAGCAAGCGATATTGCTTATTTTATGGATGCAGATTCAAACAAAGCATATTGGGCGGCCCGTCAGCCATTAGATGAATATACATCGAATTATATTAATGAAAATGTGAAGAAAGGCCATACGTCAGAATTTTTTCCTATTTTAAACTGGGATGCAAGTTATACCCAGGCTGATTTATATAGCATGGAAGCACCTAGTGTGACGGTATTATCTGATAAGGTTGAAGGTGCTAAGCGGACAATAGAATACCAATTGAAAACGAATCGCAATGCTGAAGAATTGTTAATGGAGTCTTTTTCAACGATGAATGTATCTCAACTGATCATCAATGGAAAAGAAGTGGAGTTGAAGCAAAAAGAATTCACAAAGGAATCGCCATTTGAATTCAATTACGCTCTAGGTCAAGCCGAAGAGTTACATGTAAAGGTAACCGTAAATGCTAAGGATTCCTTAGAGTGGATGATAGCCGATCGTTCTTACAGCATTCCAGAATTAAAAGGGGAACGGTCGTCAAAATACAGTACCTATGGGGATAATTCATACATCATGAAAACGATTAAACATTAATGACCATTAAATAAAGGCCGACATATACAATGTTTGATTCTCCAAACTAGTATATGTCGGCCTTTTAATACGATTGACTGCTTGTAAAACATCGGGAGGTATTTGAATGGAAGTTAAATAATGAATGCCATTTAAATGGTAAAACTTGAACAATTAAAACTCAATTACTTATGATACGGTTCACCACCATTAATCTTAAACTAATTTACCTTCTGTAAAATCGGCAACTCTTCCTCAACAATCTGGCCCGATTGTTGAAAAAAAGCTAATGACGATTTTTCAACTAAACTGCTCCTTATATACAGTATGTTTTTCTATCGTATTCAACGGATGTAACGATAGGAAAATGATACAAAAATGACAGATTTATATCTTTGTGGAAACATTAATGAAGGGATGCAAATGTAAACGGAGCTTTCCTATATGATTAAAGAAGTGTCATAGCTTTTAAAGGTATCGAAATTAACCCTATATGACCTTGTTAAAAAAGGGGAACTACCTGTATTCCGTGTAGGAAGACAGATGAGAATTGATGCAAAAGACTTGGACAATTATTTAAAAAATCATAAAACGAACCAGAATACAACATTCCCACCCTCTGTTGCCGATCCTCACAGGAACGAAACAAAAAAAGAAGGCTGCTGAGATTTCTAACGGGTTCCTTTCGAGGTGTAAACATTGCAAATCGCATCATATTTTTTGTCACTATTATCAATGGAATTCTCTGATTAAATAACATCAATAAACGCAAAGAAGGGATAGCTTAATGGCTATCCCTTAAATTCTCTATCGACTACCTTTAATTAAATAAATTGTTGTCTATTTTTATTGAGTGTCTTCGTCGCTTTTGTACTCCAACATATCATCTGGCTGACAATCCAAAGTCTTACATATCGCTTCTAATGTTGAAAAACGAACCGCTTTTGCTTTTCCATTTTTCAGAATGGAAAGATTCGCCATAGTAATTCCGACCCTCTCCGAAAGCTCCGTTACCTTTAAGTACCTTCTTTAACAATCTTGTACATGTGTAACCATTTTCGAGATTACCACAAAAAAGGATCGTCGAAAGACGATCCATCATTCTTAATGAAAGCACCCGAACAGTTAGTTTAAGAAGAGACAACTTATCTCCTGTAAATAATTAAAAATTCTTTAAATCCTTTTTTAAATAATAATGCTTAAAATCTCTACCCACATTATCTATACTCCCGAACACTTGATAGCCATTCTTTTTATAGAAATCTAATGCTTGAAAACTCAAAGTATCTACTTTTATGAAATCACATTTTTTATCCAAAGCAATTTTCTCAAGCTCTGATAATAATTTAGTTCCATACCCAGATTTTCTTATGTCTTCATCTATAATAACAGTATAAATCTCCAACCAATTCCAACATACCGCACTTAGGATTCCACCACGAACATTGCCGTTATCATCCTTAATAAATAAACAGATTTCTTCATATCTACCTCCCAAATCTTTTGGAAAGTGCTTTAAATTAAACCTGTAAAGTTCATCGTCAATATATTGTTTATCGTTATTATTTAATTCTTTAATAATATGAAGTGTCATTAGGAAAAATCTCCCCCTAGCGTATTTTTCTATTACAGCGATTTTAGCAAAAGTCGGAATTGAAAATGTAAATTCCAACCTTGCAACCGCCATTCGGACAATGGATTTTCCCAGCAGTTAGAATAAAAGATCAATTTTTTAAGAGAAAACACTGATAATGTCAAAAGCAAAAGTTAGAAAAAGAAACGCAGTCATGGCACATCCAACTGCAATGCTTTTTCCTTTGCGTTCAGGACTTGAGGACTTAAGTGCATACCTGAAATAAAAAAATGAACCTACTATAATAATGAGCAATTCAACTAGAATGCTAGCGAAAACAGATTCCCATAGTCCGAAACCAAGAAGTGGAAAATCTCCTGCATTTCCTGGGAGGATAGGCATATCTGGGTGGTGGACAATTAAATCTAAAATCCAGTGGCTAAACACAACGGCTCCAATAATAACCCCTGATTTTTTACCCCAAAATCCTCCAGCTATGCAGGCTGCTAGAATCGCAAGCAAAAGCGCTCCCAAGAAGGAATGAGTGTAGAATGCATAGATTATCACCTGTGCATAGCCACCTTCACCAATTGGCACTATAGATTCCACACCAGCTAGATTAAATGGTATAAACGCAATATCAAGCAATTGTGAACTGACAACTAGTGACCAAAGTGGCAGTTCCGGGGTTTTACTTTTCACAGCAGCAGCCACTCCAAAATGTCCAGCGAATATTTCAACCACCTCCAAAAATACTAATGAAACCATTATATCGGTACTGTATAGGTCATATTCGATGTTATTTACTTATTTACAATAATAATATAAAAAATTTACAGAAATCAGACATTCTTTTCAATGATAATGGTCAAATTGTATTATATGGAAATCGTGATACGGTATTTAGTGGAGTCGGAAACTTAAATCTAGGTGATGAATTACAAATCAAACTCTCTTAAGGTGAGTTCTCCTACAAAATTACTGAAACAAAAATAGTAGAAGCCGATGACACAAGCATTGTAACTCTTCAAAATGAAAAAGAAGAGTTACTACTAACAACATGTTATCCTTTTGGATATATTGGCAATGCACCGCAGCGTTATATTCTTTATGCTGAAAAGATTTAAGATGAGACACGTCACAATGCTTTAAAGCCTATCCTGCCAAAGCGGGATAAGCTTGATAAGATCCTTTATTCATCATGGATAGAGGATCTTTGTATTTCTTCCATTAAAATAGGTAACTTTTATAATTGACCTCTGCCTATAAGTAAAAAAGGCTAAAGTACACTGACTAATAATATGTACCATTGCCTTTTTTAATTGATAAAGGAGTTGTCAACAAGGAAATTTATTCATTAGGATAAAATAGTTTTGTCTGAAGAATATCGATTGACTGTTCCATTTCTTTTAAATCTTCTTCCGAGGCACCTTGGATTCGCTCTAGAAAATGGGATTCTATCGTTGCAAAAGCTTTGTTCATTATCGCTTCCCCTTCCTGTGAGAGACGTATATATTGCTTTCGGCGATCTTGGCTATCGTTAATCTTGATAATTAAATTTTTTTCATTAAGCTTGTTAAGCTCACGGCTTGTGTTCGGCATCGACATGTTCTGGCAATCGTTAATTTCGCTTGGAGTAACAGGTTGACTAACTGCAATCTGTTCAAGAATGTTGTATTGTACCTGGGAGATTAAATCTGGCTTCGCATTTTTCGTTAATTCATTTGTAACACGATGGACAGAAGTCGTAAATGATACAAGTTTATTAAAAAGAGCATTTTTGTCCATTTCTTTCACCTCTTATAGCCCAAGATAACAAAATTGTTATCAAATTACAATTATCATTTGATAACTAGTTGGAAGGGTGGTAAGATTTAGTTATCAAATGATAATTAAGAGGTGAGCCTGATGAAGGTGCTAATCGTATTTACCTATCCAAATCATAACGGTTTGAATTATGCATTTTTACAAAAGGTGCTGCAAGGCAGTAATGAAAATCCCAATATTAAGGAGATACAGGTCTTAGATTTATATGAAGAGAGTTTTAATCCAGTTCTAGTGTTTAACGAGCAAAAACGAAGAAGAGATATGCATATAGATCCTGGTGTAGAGAAATACAGGAGACAGATTATGTGGGCTGACAAAATTGTTTTTATTTATCCTATTTGGTGGGGAAGACCTCCGGCAATGCTTATGGGATACATTGATCAGTTGTTTGCTTCTAATTTTGCTTATAAGGATAAAAAGGGGCTATTACCTGAAGGACTGTTGAAGGGAAAGTCGGTTGTATGTGTGTCCACCATGAAGGGCCCTACTCATTATCCATTTCTCTGGTTGAATAACGCACATAAAATTCTAATGAAAAGGGCCTTATTTAATTTTGTGGGAATCAAGAAAGTGAAGTTTTTTGAATTTGGAAATATGGAAAGTCCAAAGGGAAACCAAGTGAAAAAACTAGAAAAAATTTATTACTACTTTAGTAAACTTGAACATAAAGAAAATCTAAAAACGTTTTTGGTTTGAGCATACCCGTATCCTAGAAAAGGATCGCTAATCAATTAAATGGCGATACTTTTCTAGGACTTCTTCTGTCAAAATTTCACTTTTATAAAAATGGCTTGCATAGACGCTTACCATCATTTCATTTTACTTCTGTAAACCTTATTTTTAAAAAACGCGGTTAATGAGCGCTGCTAGTTCGTTCGGGTAAGTATACAAAGCTGCTAAATCAGAAATTTCTGCTGTATAATACATTTAACTTAATAAAATAATTTCAGGAGAGAAGGAAATGAACGAAATACAAGTATTTAGTGAACTGCACAAATTTTTAAATAGTTTAGGTGCAATGGAGTTTACCCTTGCACCAAAGAGTTTAACGTTAGGGTATAAGCCCATTCTTTTTAAGGGAAGAATGCCTAAGTTCGCCACCTTATATGGAGAAAAACGTTACAACTGTTTAATATTACATGTTGACCCAGGTAATCAGGAATCTATAAAAGGAAGAATGATTCAAAAAGAAATTCAAGAACTCTTACATTTTGATATCCAAGAAATGAGAAGTTTTACTTTAAAAAAACACGAGGTTTTTATTCCGTTTGAAGTAATTGACACGAAAGAAAAAATAGAACTATTAAAAGATTTTGTTCGCAAGCAATATTCGATTTTTGTCAATAGATAAACAGAGAACATTAGGAATTTGAATTATCGCGAACAGTTACAGGCACTGTTCTTTAACTTTTGGAAAAAAGCAGATAGAAGGTTTCGCCTCTTTTATTTTTGAATACATTAATACCCTAGTTGGTATTTGAAAAACATTAATTAGGGGGATAATTAAATGAAACAAATGTCAGCCAAAAAAGTAGAGGCTTCATTAATCTTGTCCATATTGTGGGATGATGAAAAATTTCCTAAAGGATCAAGGACTTCCATTCAAGGAAGTGAACGTACAATGGGGATCCGATTGCCGCTAACCGTTTAGTTGCCGCTACCGATCAGTTGGGAGTACCGCAAACTGAAATAAAAGATCAATGGGTATTGGGGTTTGACCCGGAAAAGGTTTTGAGATTAGTAAAGTAGAAATTTAAGAACCGAAGTCACCAAAAAAGTAACTGCCGGCACAAAAGAATACAAAGCTTACTCAGTAATCATTTCAGCAGGTGCTGAATACAAGAAACTTGGTGTATCTGGTGAAAAGGAGCTGGGCGGCCGCGGTGTATCTTATTGTACAGGCTGTGTTTCAAAAGAAGGGGGGAGACGGTAATAGAGGTTATCCAAATTGGTTCTTTCACCATTATGATGAAATGGATTGTTCTTGGTATTGCCGTTTTGATCGGATTTATTTTTCTGAAACTATGGCTGCTGAGTTCACAAAAAAAAGAATCTGGAAAACAATTATTTGATTTGGCATTAAACAGTGTTTTTTGGGGCTTTCTGATTTGGAAATGCAGTCTGCTTCTGCTGGAGCCGAAATTAATTATTGAAAGTCCAATGTCGTTATTGTATTTTACCGGCGGAACGAAGGGATTAATATTAGGAACGCTCGGTGCATTACTTTATTTCTTTTTTAAAGCCAGAAAATTTAAGATAACAAACTTTATGATTTTGCAGTCCGCGGTTGTTTTTGCCTTTGCTGTCATGAGTGGATATTTTTTAGTAAACCTCTTCTTGAATAATGATAAGCCGAAAGTTAATACAGCCGGCACACAGACAGTCGAAACTGGCCTCCAGGAAGGAAATAAAGCACCTGATTTTCAATTAAAGACGTTAGATGGCGCTGACGTTAAACTGTCTGATTTGCGAGGAAAAAAGATCATTTTAAATTTCTGGGCAACCTGGTGTCCGCCCTGTAAAGCAGAAATCCCGCACATGCAGGATTTTTATGTCTCAAGGGACAAAACCAAAGTAGAAATTCTCGCCATCAATTTGACCACATCAGAGAAAAATCCGGGAAATGTAAAGAAATTCGTGAAAGATAGAAATGTAGCTTTTCCTGTTTTACTCGACCAAGATGGGGATATAAGCGCCCAATACCAAGCGATTACAATACCAACAAGTTATCTGATTGATTCCCTAGGGATTGTTCGCAAGAAAATAGTTGGGCCTATGGATAAAGATATGATGAACCAATTAATAAAAAATGTTGATTAAAAACAATATATCACTATTTTACTTATGGTATGGTGAACCAGTAATAGCACTATCGAAAGGTAGATTTTTTTGTACAAAAAAAGCCGGGCATTTTCCCCGGTTTAACTGTCAAACTTATTTAAACTCTTAACACGGTTGAAATGAATTGATTGGATCTAGAGAGGATCGGCATGATTTTTGCAATGGACGGGGTGGTCCTCTTAACGGGAACCAGATTATGCCCCAAGATGTAGCAAGAATTTGCAAAACATTCATGGTAACGTGCGGTATGTATAATGCTCAGGCGAATTCGCCATAAAAATAGGTATACCGGCAAAAAGCGGTTATCAGGCGGAATCATGGGGGCTGTTCCTGGTAAATTTGGAATTGGAATATTCGGACCTGTATTAGATGAAAAAGGGAACAGTGTGGCCGGACTTAAACTATTGGAACTTTTAACAAAAAATTATCGGCTGAGTATGTTTTGAGGGAACCCTATCTGGATGATGGATGGGGTTTTTATGCTTGCAAAAGTAATTGAGAAAAGATGTAGTGATGCAATGCTCATCCTGCAACTTACGTACGGGATTTACGTGGTAACTTTAATGGTGAAAATTGATTCAGCAAAATCTCATGGCAAGGATTTTGAAATTGATGATATTGACTTTTTGAATTTACCATACTTTATATAATAATATTTTTTATGATACGGTGAACCGTACCATCAGTAAATGAGGTTTTTAAAAAATACAAAGGTGCCTGACCGAATTGTGGTTACGCATAGGGGTCAGGCACCTTCCAAACTCATATACAAGCTTTATATTCACTCATAATATTGTTGATGATTGTTTTAACTGGCAGGATTTCTTTAATTTCATGAACTCTTGCACCGGCAAAAACAAGGCCATTCTCGCAATCTCCATTCATGGAGGTTACTAAAGAATCAAGTGTACAAAATCGATAAGAACAATTTTTTAGGCAATCTAAACACTTTTTAATTTTTACCTTTTTATCATCAGAAATAAGTTCAGTAAATTGGTTCTTAATGGCACGACCCTGGAGACCAACAGTTGTTTTTACTAACAGGGTATCTTCCTGCTCGGCCTGTACATATTTTTCTTTAAATGTTAATGGTGCATCACACTCTTCACTAGCAACGAATCTAGTTCCCATTTGTACCCCAGAAGCACCTGCACGAAAAGCTCTCGCAAGATCTTCCCCAGTCATAATTCCTCCAGCAGCAATAACCGGAATCTTAACAGCTTCAACCACTTCTGGCAAAATATCAAATAACGGTCTTTCCGTACCAAGGTGTCCGCCTGCCTCATGACCTTCTACAACAACTGCTGAAGCACCAAGACGTTCTGACAACCTTGCCAGCTTCGCAGAAGACACAATCGAGATGACAGGTATGCCGGCTTCTTTGCCCCAAGCATACATATCTCTTGATATTCCAGCACCTGATATGATGAAATCAACCTTTTCCTCAATGGCTGCTTTCATTTTTTCAGCAAAGTCATTCATAGCAAAAAGAACGTTTACCCCAATATAGCCTGATTCCTTTATACTTTCCTTTGCTTTCCTTATATGTGATCTCATTTCGTCGACGGTAATCCCAGTTCCTGATATGATGCCAATTCCCCCAGCATTCGCAACGGCCGAAGCAAGTCCACTTAATGATATTCCTACCCCCATACCACCTTGCATGATTGGAACCTTCGGCAACATATGACCTATTTTCAATTGTGGGACGTTCATAAAATAACCCCATTTCTATTATGTGAATCTAAATTTTCACTCATTGTAACAATAGGGTTTTCAAATAAATAGTGACGTATGTAATGGTTGTTCCTAATACTTAATAATAAATATCCTGTTGCCACAAAATGTTCACATCCATCACATCAGGGACGGTTCTCGTGGTTTACTTTTTTCTAGAATGATAGAATATTTGTCAAGCATTTACTGTAGTGAGTAAGCATGGATTCAGCCAATCGTAATAAAGGATTGGAATGTAAGTCGGCTTTTCTTAACTTATAATAGATAGTGGCTATCTCTAGATGAAGTGTCGGCGATAGTTTCTACATGAAAACTATCGTTAAAATATGTTACTACAGAGACGCTGCAATTTTGTTGGAATGTTATTTGACTTATCTGAATAAATATCTTATGGTTAAAAAAATCAATAGTTGAAAGGGTGAATAAAAGCACATGATCATATAATCCTAGCTTTAGAAGAAATCGATATTTTAGTTCTGGTTCAGTTTCAAAAGTTTTGGAATGGACTCTATTTATTATCGATTATTTTTCTGAGATTGGATTAATGTACTGTGCTTATTGACTTTAATAAAGACTGTTGTAACCTGATAAGTCTATTTAAGTCTATATTTGTGCTGCATTGCCTCTGTTCTCTGAAAAACGAGATAGGGGGCATTTTTGTTTTGGAATTTTTATTTGAAATTCGGAGGGAATAGAATGGAATTTAAATTACAAGAATTAAATCTTGCCAATCAGGATACAGGGCCATATGGAATAGCCGTTTCAGACAAGGAGGAAGTCTGGTTTACACAACATAAAGCAAATAAGATAAGTTGCATCGATTTAGATGGAAACATTACAGAGTACCCATTGCCGACACCAGATGCAAAAGTGTTGTGCTTAACCGTTTCTTCAGAAGGTGATGTCTGGTTTACTGAGAATGCAGCAAACAAAATTGGAAGGATCACAAAAGAGGGCATTATTAAAGAATATACATTGCCTAATCCAAATTCAGCACCATATGGAATTACAGAAGGTCCAAAGGGAGATATATGGTTTACAGAAATGAATGGAAACCGTATTGGACATATTACAGACGACGGTACAATTCGTGAATATGATCTTCCTAATAAAGGTTCTTACCCTTCTTTTATCACTTTAGGACCTGATAATGCCCTTTGGTTCACAGAAAATCAAAATAATGTTATTGGAAGAATTACAGAAAATGGAGAAGTTACAGAGTTTAAAATTCCTACACCAGCATCGGGACCGGTAGGTATTACAAAAGGAAACGATGATGCACTATGGTTTGTAGAGATTATCGGTAATAAGGTAGGTCGAATAACTACCTCTGGAGAAATAACTGAATACAATATTCCAACGGCAAACGCTCGACCTCATGCAATTACAGCTGGAGAAGGAACTGATTTATGGTTTACGGAATGGGGGGCCAATAAAATTGGAAGGCTTACAAGCAATAATGTCATTGAGGAATATCCAATTCAAACCGAAAATGCTGAACCGCATGGTATTTCAAGTAGTGATGGTAAAACCATTTGGTTTGCATTGGAATGCGACAAGATTGGGAAAGTAACTTTATATTAAGGATACAAAGTGGTGAAGCTTTTGCTTTCAAGCAATCACCATGGACCTAAACAATACTCGACATTTTTTACACAAAAAAATATCGGATCGTTATATAAAAGGAATAGTATCGTAAATTCCTTTATACATCCGTCATTCCACAGCGTTTGCTAGTCATTAGAATCGCTCCGCGTCATTTCTTCTATTGTAATAGGATTGGAGATATTTTATTAGTGGTAATCACTGTTCGCTTATAGCGGTGTTTAATTAGAAATGGGAGGTTTTGCAAGAAGAAGGAGATAATAGTTTTTCGCGGTTCAACATTTACTGGTGAATGAACACCTTATCATTCGCCGATACTACTATGGGTGATGACTAGTGCCATGTCAAAAAAGTGAAGAATTAAAACAATTGGTGGAAGAGGCAAAAAGATATACAAAAGATGGCAAGGTTGCAGACTATATTCCTGAGCTCGGCAATGCAAATCCAGATGATTTGTCCATAGCCATCAATTATCCGGACGGCAGATGTATCTCAGCTGGAGATATTGATAAAAATATTACACTGCAAAGTATCTCAAAGGTAATAACCTTAGCTCTTGTTTTAATGGAAAGAGGTTTTCGTTATGTTTTTGAGCGGGTTGGAATGGAACCTACTGGAGACCCGTTTAATTCGATTGCCAAATTGGAAACAATGGCTCCAGCTAAACCATTAAACCCGATGATCAATGCAGGTGCGCTTGTCGTGACCCATATGTTAAAAGGGGATTCCGTAGAGGATCGGTTCAATCGGTTATTGGGCTTTATCCGGGAATTGGCCGGCGGCCCTTCCGTTGGATTTAGTGAAAAGGTAGCCCGTTCTGAATTTGAATCCGCCCATTTAAACCGAGCGTTATGTTACTTTCTCAAGCAGCATAACATCATCACGGAGGATGTTGAAATATTATTGGATTTATATACCAAGCAGTGTGCTGTTGAAATGAATTGTTTGGATTTAGCGAGGATCGGCATGATTTTTGCAATGGATGGTGTGGATCCTCTTAACGGAAAACGGATCATGCCAGAAGATGTAGCAAGAATTTGCAAAACATTTATGGTAACGTGCGGAATGTATAATGCATCAGGCGAATTCGCCATAAAAATAGGGATACCGGCAAAAAGCGGTGTATCAGGAGGAATCATGGGAGCTGTACCTGGCAAATTTGGAATTGGAATATTCGGCCCCGCGTTGGATGAAAAAGGGAACAGTGTGGCTGGGCTAAAACTTTTGGAACTTTTATCAAAAAATTATCGGCTGAGTATGTTTTAAGGGGAATCCCATCTGAATAACAGATGGGGTTTTTTATGCGTGCATAAGTAACTGGTGTTCATCATATTAAAACTAGGATTTTTAGTCCTGGAGCAAACTTCTGCAATAGTAAAAAGGTAAATCATCGTCGGATCTGACGTTAACCGGACGCTTTACCTCGGGTATTGCTTCTGCAGCCTTAGAAAAGCAACGATTAGAAGTAGAAGAACGCAGCAGGGTTTATCGTGAAATGATGAGAAAAGCTGATGAACAAGTAGAGTTAGAAATGATGCAAAGAGCAAAAGCTGCCAATGAGCGTCCAGTAAGCATGTCTCCTGAAGAATGGGAATGGTATAAAAAAACTGGTAGAACATTCACTAAAAGAACGAATGGGTATTCTCCGTAAACCGTATCATAAGTAAATGAGGTTTTGGATTAATAGAAAAACTACTCTAACCATTTGTTTCATAAATAGAACAACTCATCTTTTTTAAGATGAGTTGCTTTTTGCAATGATTTAGTTTTATTGTTTACGCTCTATCAAAGGAATAGTCTCATATCAAAATCTATCTAGGGGGAATCGATCCCCTAAGATATCAACCTATTTTTTCCTGCCGACCAAAAACTGCCTGTCACCTTTAAATATCATCTACAATGATGTAGGTTGCTTTAATGGGTCCATGAACTCCAACGACTAGGATCATTTCGATGTCTGCAGAGTTGCTTGGTCCTGTGATGAAGTTAATGCAGGAGGCGATTTGTTCGCCGTTTTTTACTTTTTCATTTATAATACGGGCCGCTTGTGTCATGCGGGGAACGATGCTGCTTTTCGGGATTATAATGATAGAAGTCGCTGGTAAAAAGCTGATTGTTCTCCCTTTATCTTTGCTGCTGAAAAGAACCGCTGTGCCTGATTCCGCCAGTGTTACATCACTAATCGTAATTCCGACATTTGCAGCCTCGGCCTTCGTGATATTTTCTTCGCCTTTTGTATGATCCCAAATATGAATATCAATTCCCTCTTGAGGCCATTCTTCCTTCATTAATTTTTCGAGACCAAATTGAGAAAAGCGCTCATCTTTCCATGTGACAATTGGGCCTCCGCCATATTGGCTTACCACTTCTTTTAGTGAGTCAGATAGCTTCGCTGTTGAGGTCATAACAAAATTCGTATGAATATTTTTGCATTGTTCCCGTAACACGTCCACAAGCTCATCTTGTGTGGCGCCTTTTAGAACTTCATCTTGAGGATGATAATTCCAGATCGGTCTTTCTATTTCCGTTTTTTGTTCACGGCCTAGTGAGCTGGCGATTTTCCCTAAAAAAGCTTCTCGATTCTGTATGATACCGGTCATGATGGATTCCCTCCTTGTGGACGATTTTTAAACCAATCACGGAATCTTTCTTTATTTGGTGCAGGGAAATCTCTTGATTCTGTCCATGCTTTTAAAGGTCCCGGACCTTTTGAAATTTTATCATCCTTCGTAAATGGTGACATTACCGGTCCTGCCAGCTTTGAACCAAATTTATAAAGAGCAGGGGAGGATGCACCAAAACCGAATGCCTTCATCAGAAGCTTTTCAGATATCGGAGCTCGTCCTTCTTTTTCCACGATGACTTGGCGATGTTTATGAAGAAGCTGATGCAGCGGAATCTTCACCGGACATGCCTCTGTACAGGCCCCGCATAAAGTAGAGGCATATGGTAACTCTTTATAATCATCATATCCGCCTAATAACGGTGAAAGCACCGCACCGACAGGACCAGAATAAATGGAGCCGTATGAATGGCCGCCGACATGCCGATAAACGGGACAGACATTTACACAGGCGGCACATCGGATACATTGGAGAATGGATTGGAATTCACCGCCAAGAATGTCCGATCTGCCGTTATCTACAATGACCAGGTGAAACTCTTCTGGTCCGTCGACATCGCCGTCCTCTTTCGGTCCAGTTAACGTGGTGATATAGCTTGTCAGTTTTTGTCCCACGGCACTTCTCGTTAATAAACTAACAAGGACTTCCATCTCTTCGAAGGTTGGAACGAGCCGTTCCATTCCCATTACTGTAATTTGTGTTTTCGGTAAGGCACATACCAAATCGGCATTTCCTTCGTTTGTCACGAGGGTAATTGAGCCGGTTTCAGCAATGGCAAAATTACATCCTGTGATGCCGATATCCGCTGTTAAATATTCCTGACGCAATTTTTCACGCGCATGTAAAGCGAGCTCTTCTGGTTTTTCTGTCTGTTGATAGCCATGCTTCTCTTTAAAAACATCGCGGATTTGTTCCTTATTTTTGTGCAGAGCAGGAACAACAATGTGAGAAGGAGGCTCATGGTCATCCACTTGTAAAATGTATTCTCCCAGATCGGTTTCAATCACCTCACAGCCTAATTGCTCTAAAGCGGCATTTAAATGGATTTCTTCCGTCACCATCGATTTTGATTTTACGATCTTTTTAGCGTTTTTCTTTTCCGCGACATTCTTAATATAATCCGTTGCCTCTTCAGCACTTTGCGCAAAGAAGACATGTCCTCCACGTTTGGAGATATTCTCACTTAGCTGATATAAATAATAGTCTAGGTTTTCTAGTACATGCTGGCGGATTTCTTCCCCATGTGAGCGCCAATCTTCCCAGTTCCCTAACTCTTCTGCAGCCCCCAAACGACGTGATTGAAATCGCCCTTGGGCACTCGAAACAGCTCCACGCATGAAGGAATCGTGCAGTCCTTTATCAACGCGGTCAGTAAACTTATCTTCGCTTATTTTCATCGACATTGGTCATCCCCCTTTTTATCGTGTAATCTATTTTTATCGACTGTTAAGGACCTCTGCAATATGCATGACTTTAACCGGCATACCTTTTCGGCCAATGCGGCCGCCAATATTCATTAAGCATCCAGCATCAGCGCCAATTAAAATATCTGCCCCGGTTTCTTCAACGGTACAGACCTTTTCATCGACCATTTGCTCTGAAATATTCCCCATTTTAACGGAGAAGGTCCCACCAAACCCGCAGCATCTCTCTTTACCTGGCAGCTCGGTAAATTTTAACCCCTTTACGTGACTTAAAAGGCGCATCGGGGCTTGTTTGACTCCCAGTAATCTTGTCATATGACAGGAGGTGTGGAAGGTTGCATTTCCTTCTAATTTTGCACCCACATCTTCCACTTTTAACACATCGACGATAAATTCCGTGAATTCATAGGTTTTATCCGCCAGGGCTTGCGCTTTTGGCTCCCAAACAGGATCACCCTTAAAGATGTGAGGGTATTCTTTAAACATATAGGCACAGGAACCAGCTGGAGAAACGACATACTCCGCATGTTCAAAGGTAGTAATCATACTTTTCATTGCTTCTTTTGATTCTTTTACATACCCACTGTTATAGGAAGGCTGACCACAGCATATTTGTGATTCTGGAAAATCAATTTCACATCCGAGTCTTTCAAGTACTTCCACTGTTGCTTTGCCTACATCACCTTGAAACATATCTACTAAACAAGTAGCAAAAAGGGTGACTTTCATTTTTCTCGCTCCCTTATACCTAATCTTATTTCTTAAACCTTATTTTAGTATAAATTAATCAACAGGTCATCAGATGACTTAATAATAATAAACCATATCTAGTATTTAATACTATAACAAATATTTTAATAAATGAAAGTGTTTGCATTTTATTTTGACAAAAAAGCTCTAACTTCTGAGCTTTTTTGTCAAATATGGAGACTCCGGAATAGCATTGAAGGCTTCATCCATGTTTCAATTTAACTATTTTTCATCCGTTTCGAAAAAATATTTATTTAAGATGCTTTCGACGTTTTCGAGATGTTCAATCATTGATATCTTTGCCTTTTCTTCGTTCTTTTCTAAAATGGCATGATAGATTTTGGCATGCTCTTTTACTAAATTTTTTGTCGTGGTTTGTTTGGAGAACAACCATAAGCGCCTTGTTTCTTTCATCGTTTCGATCATTAGCTCTGACACTTGATCAAGTAAAGTGGATAATATGGGATTTCCGGCTGCAACAGATACGGCTAAGTGAAACTGAAAGTCTGCTTTCTCCCCGAGCTCTTCATTGCCTTGGACCCGCTTCATTTCTTTAAGAGCCTCGACCATCTCTGCTAAATCATCTTCACTCCGATTTTTTGCTGCTAAAGCAGCTGTGCCCGTTTCAATAATTTTTCTGACTTCTAAAAGATGGGCTACATCCTTTTTATTCATAAGGATGGCGGTTGATAGGGGAAAGTTCATTTGCTTTGCATCAAATTCTTTAATAAAAGTTCCTTCTCCTTGCCTCATTTCGACTAATCCCATTGCTTTCAAAGCGGATAATGCTTCCCGTATTGCTGACCTGCTTACTTGAAAGTTTTCTGCCAGCTGCTGCACAGAATCAAGTTTACTCCCTGGCGGCAGTTGTCCGCTACGAATTATCTCCTGCAGAGCTTCGGTTACTTCCTCATATATTTTTTTTGGTTTTATTTGTTTATATTCCAAGCCGTCCACCTCATTGGTCCGATTGATATTTATATTATACATGATGAATGCGTTTTATTTTTTCAAAAAATATTCACGAAATTGTTGAAAAATGTTCACATAAAAAATATAATAACAAACGGGCAGTCATCTGATGACCATATCTACTGATTAATTAAAAATGAAACCGATTACTACAGCAAGTGTATGAGTGAGAAAAATATCAAAGGGGGAGCCATTTTGACATTTACACAAAATTTTAGTGTGGTTGGCAATAGTCTTACTTGGTCAGCTATCATTGCTCTGATTCCAATACTTTATTTTTTCTGGGCTTTGGCCATTAAGAAAATGAAAGGTTATGTGGCGGGATTAACAACGTTACTAATTGCGATGATTCTTGTGGTAACGTTTTACAAGATGCCGGTTAAAACCGCTGTAATGTCCGCGGTTCAAGGTGGTGTTTATGGATTAACACCGATTGGTTGGATTATTATTACTTCTGTTTTTCTATATAAAATTACGGTGAAAACAGGACAATTCGATATTATTCGCAGTTCTGTTTTATCTATTACAGAAGACCGACGCTTACAAGCATTACTAATTGCTTTTTCATTTGGTGCCTTTCTTGAAGGTGCAGCAGGCTTCGGTGCACCAGTAGCCATATCCGCTGCCTTATTAGTGGGACTTGGATTTAATCCTTTATATGCAGCAGGTCTTTGTTTAATTGCGAATACAGCACCTGTTGCATTTGGCGCCATTGGGATTCCGATTACGGCCATGGAAGGTCCTACAGGAATTCCAGCTATGGAAATTTCAAAAATGGTCGGGCGTCAATTACCATTCCTTTCTGTTTTTATTCCTTTTTATCTGATTGTGATGATGGCAGGCTTTAAAAAAGCATGGGAGGTCATTCCAGCCATAATGGTTTCAGGTGCGTCATTTGCAGTAACACAATATTTAAGCTCGAATTTCATAGGACCTGAATTGCCGGATATTCTTTCTGCTTTAGTTTCTTTATTTGCATTAGCGATTTTCTTAAAGTTCTGGAAGCCAAAAACCATTTATCGTTTTTCTTCTGAACAAGAGATAGCTGCAACTGTGGCGATAAACGTTCCTAAAAAGAAAGAAATTACCTATACCGGCGGTCAAGTATTTAAAGCATGGTCTCCATTTTTAGTATTAACGGCATTTATTTCTTTATGGGGAATCCCAGTAATCAAACAAGCGGTTACAGGGCATTATGAAGGTGCAAATGTAATCTTAAAAGGGGTCAATGCTCTAGGACAGGCTCTTACCTTTATGCCAGAAGTTCCTTTCTTGCATGAAAAAGTCATTGACGGTTCATCAGGTGAAGCGATCGCTGCGGTTTTCAAGCTTGAAATTTTAGGAGGAGCTGGGACAGCCATCCTTTTAGCCTCGATTGTGACGAAATATATCCTTGGAATGTCATGGCGTGATTGGGCAATCACGTTAGGGGAAACCATCAATGAAATCAAATATCCACTCTTAACAATTTGTGCAGTTGTTGGATATGCCTATATTACAAATTCTTCTGGAATGAGTACAACGCTGGGAATGGTACTAGCCAAAACAGGGGCATTGTTCCCGTTCTTCTCGCCAGTATTAGGATGGCTTGGGGTATTCATTACCGGCTCCGATACCTCTGCTAATCTGTTATTTGCTAAACTGCAACAGGTGACATCGACATCCATTGGTATGGATCCGGTATTAGCGCTTGCCGCTAATTCATCGGGCGGGGTAACAGGTAAGATGATTTCACCACAATCGATTGCCGTTGCTTGTGCTGCGGTTGGATTAGCAGGAAAGGAATCAGACTTATTGCGCTTTACCGTCAAACATAGTCTCTTCTTATTATTGCTCGTGTGTATCATCACCTACCTGCAAAGTAATGTATTTTCATGGATGATTCCTTAAAATCTTAAGCCAGGCGGTTGCCTGGCTTTTTCGGAGTTTAGCATGATGAAGTGCCAGCCACTGACCAGAATCAGAACCCATATAAATTCCTTTCATTAAAAGAAGAACAGCAACTATTAGCCAAGGAGCTTTTGTTTGCAGGTGATTTTGAATATTACCAAGACCTAAAAGATCTAGCAAGGAAAATCAGGGTGAATTTTACACAAACTTAAAGCAAGAACTGAAAACGAAAAAAGGTTGGAATACAAGTCGTATATTCCTTAGGCTTATAGAAAATGATTTAGAAGAAATCTTGGCATTTGTCAGGACAATCCTAGATTATGCTGAGAAGCTAGTCAAACCTTTTAAAGAAGACGTCATTGAAATTAGTAAAAAATTTATCCATTCTGCAGCAAGAACTTCATCCAATCGAAGAGATTATCAAGTGGTATGTCAAATAATTAAATGATATAAAAAGAGATCCCTACTTGAAGTAACTACACCATGCATCGTTCACGAAACGCTCATTTTTAATTAACCTAATCTTAACAATCATTTTACATAATGTGACTATAAAATGATCCGGAAGAATTTTCTGTGATGAAAAGCTTCCTTGATAAGGAGAGGTGCTTAAAATGAACAAGGTGTTTTGGGCTTCTGTTTTGGCAATTGTTACGACCATTGTACTTGGATTTAGTGTACTGTATTTATTTGTTCTTGACCGGGTTGAACCAACTGCGGCAAATTCTGCATTGGAAGTTCCCGTTGAAAAAGTGGAAAAGTCAGATCATCCCTATTTACCGCCAAGCATGGACGAGGTCCCTGCTGGACCTGAAGGTGAGTTAATCAAGTTTGGTGAAAAACTTCATAATCAAACAAGCACAGTTCTCGATGGTTATGTAGGAAATACTCTTAGTTGCGCAAGCTGTCATGCAAATGGTGGAGTAGATGGCTCACTTGATCTTGTAGGAATATCCAAAACATATCCACAATACAATCCTAGAGCAGGAAAAGAGGTAACCATAGAGGATCGAATTAATGGTTGTTTTAAAAGAAGTATGAATGGGAAACCACTTCCTAAGGAAAGCAATGAATTGAAAGCAATGGTTGCTTATTATACTTATATTTCACAAAGTGTTCCGGATGGTACAACTGAAAGACCATGGGCTAAATTGTCAAAAGCAGAGGGAGATTTAGCAGCAATAAACATCGATGAAGGTAGAGAACTTTATAAAAAAGCTTGCATTACTTGTCACGGTGAAGATGGATCTGGTGGTGGAACAGGACTTGCCCTTTGGGGGGATAAATCCTACAACATTGGAGCAGGTATGGCGCGTGTTAGAACGGCTGGAGGTTTCATTAAGTCGTATATGCCAAAAGTTTCAACTGGTGGATATGAGCCAGGCTCCTTTACAGACCAGGAAGCGATGAACGTTGCTGCTTATATTAACTCAATGCCAAGGCCAGATTTTCCTGATAAAATTCATGACTGGCCAACCGGGGATGCTCCTGATGATGCAGCCTATGAAACTCTTGCTGGTAAAAAGGAATCCGGCAAAGAGTAAAACATAATGAGAAGGCCCGTTAATACGGGTCTTTTTCGTTAAATTGTAACAATACCATTCAAGAATCTCTTTTGTTTATCGGTATAATTTGGTTAAGGGGTTGATTAAGTGGAAGATAAAAAATTAAGAGGTAAAACAATCCTATTAATAGACAACCAAAATGAAAACCGAGCTATGGTCAGGTTTCACCTTACTAGGCAAGGCTTTGAGATTATCGAAGCAACAAATGGGCGGGAAGCACGTGAAAAATATTTAAAATTTGATCCATGTTTTGTCTTATTAGAAACAGAGCTCCCCGATATGGATGGAATCGATATATGCTGGTGGTTACGGTTTGAGCTTGACAACAATGTACCGATAATCATTTTATCATCCAAAAACACAGAACAGGACCGAATTATAGGCTTAAAAAAGGGAGCCGATGATTATTTAGGGAAACCCTATAATATAGAAGAGTTATCAATCAGAATCGAAACCGTACTACGTAGAACTGCCAATCGCTGTAGCAAACTTAGCTATAAGGGACTTACCATAAAGCCGATAAAAGGGATAGTCAAATTTTACGATGAGGTATTGGATTTGACTCATTTTGAATATCGACTTCTTTATCTATTTATGACCCATCCTGACCAAATTTTTTCAAGAGATCAAATAATTAATACGATTTATAAAACCAATGAAAAGGCGATAAATGAAAGAACAGTAGACGTACACATTAGACATCTGAGAGAAAAAATAGCTGTATATACAGATTACCCCTTTATTGTAACGTTAAGAGGAATAGGCTATAAATTTAGTACAGAGATTTGGTGAATGGTAATTAATTGATGAACGGTTATTAACATTATGGCTTCTTTGGCAACCCTCCAAGCAAATATGGTTTTGAGGGAAATAGGAGGTAGTGAGATTGATTGGCAAATAAATAATCTATAAGAAAAAATTATTGCAGCAACATTTAATAAAAAGCAACTATTGACGGCTGGCTGCAATGAAAAATCTAAATCACACTGTAGTATTTTGGTATTTAATGTAGAGAAATGTAACGAGATGAAAAAAATGGAACAAATGAAAAGGTTGTTAGCTAGTATTGGAAAAAAGAGTTTTGTAGAGTTTTACGAGGATTATCAACTATAATATAAGAAAGGAAAGAACTTAACGATAGAGGATAAGTATATAGTTTAGCTAGAAAATTACTAGAGTCTAATCCCGATGCAACTGAATTAGGAGGACAGATGATAAGAATTAATGCAGCTTTAAGATTATTTAAGAATGAATGGCAAGGAAAGCTTTAGAAGAAGTAATTAATTCAACTCATAAAATTATTACTAACGACGTTAAACTTAGAGCAAAAGAGTTAATGAAATAGATAGAGAGTATAGGCTATCCATTGATATTACAATATAATTTATTATGTGCTTGACCCAGTTTAGAGGGACAGGCATTTTTTTTATAAAAAATCTTTAATGATTCGCCACCAATTCTTTTCCAGTACCATAAATTTGATATACTAAACAGTATATCAAATTAATAGATATTATCGGTGTGGTCAAGCCCCCAAAAAATAGACATCAATAAATTCGGCATTTATGATGCATTTTGGTAATTTAAATAATACATTTTAGGAGAAACGAATCCCATTCTATGTTGGATTCGTTTTTCGTTGTAATAGCGAATATATTTCTTTAGATTTTGTTGAAAAGAATCGATTGGGCAGTTGGGATAAAAACAAGGGAATTCCGTTTTTAACTGCGAAAAAAAGCTTTCAATAACAGCGTTATCCCAACAGTTCGCCTTTCGTGACATACTTGGTATGAAGTGTAGCTCCTTACTTAGATTACCCTATGCCGTCGAAGGCACAAAAAGTGCCGGTGGAAAACATAGGGCGTGCCTGTCATTCCCCGGTTATGGAAGCTGTTAAAATAGAATGCAGCTGAATATTGTTGGTAGTTGGTTGTCTCGCGCTTCTTATTTTGCAATGAAAGTTGAAATAGTACATAAAATTGCCATTTTTCCCTGTATATTCTATCTAATGAATAATGGCAATTTTTAGTTCTTCTATACAATGACAGGGAAAGGAATACTTTCTAAAATGAATGTGTAAGCGATTTAAATGGTGAAATAGGAGGGAATTATATGTCAACAAATCATGCTGAAAATAAGCTATTGGATCCGGAATTTGAAACCGTCCCTGTTCCAAAGGAACACCGAAAATCTTTGGCTTCCGTTTCGGCAGTTTGGTTTGGTTTTCCAATGGTTTTGACAAGTGCGGTAATCGGTGGAGTCATCACAGCGATGCTCGGGTTCAAAGCAGGTGTCGCCGCGATCCTGGCTGGTAACCTGCTGCTATGTCTGATTGTTGGATCGCTTAGCTATCTGGCAGGGAAAACGGGCGAGAATTTTGCGATGACGGCGCAAAGAACGTTTGGACGATTTGGGTATATTGTTGTTTCTGGATTACTTTCCACCGTCGTAGTAGGTTGGTTTGCACTAATGGTAGGTCTTACTGGTGATACGATGTCCCGTTCATTTGGCGCAAACATGCTATTGATGACACTTTTAGGCGGTGTCCTTTATGTAGCCGCTACTTTTATCGGGATTAAAGCGTTAACCATGTTAGGATGGATTGCTGCGCCGTTGTATATCATTCTTGGAGTCATATCCATTGTTATTTCTTTGAAAACTGGAAGCTCTGATATCCTAAACTATGAGCCTATGACTGGTGTGGGTGCCCTGTCCTTTGGAGCAGCCGTCACGCTGGTGTTTGCAACATTTGCAGATTCGGGGACGATGACTGCCGATTTTACTCGCTGGTCGAAAAATGGCCGGGAAGGACTGCTCGCTGCCGTTACGGCTTTTCCATTCGGAAAGTTCATGGCTGAGCTTGTCGGCGCTATAATTGTTGCGACCGGTGTTATCCAAAATCCCGCAACAAACGGCGGCGATTTCATGCCCATTCTATCAGCACAAGGGCCACTCCTTACAACCTTGGCAATCGTGTTTGTATTTATTAATCTTGGTGTTGGCTGTACCCATTGTTTATACAACGGTGCGGTTGGATTTTCCCACATGACTGGAAAAAGCATGAGGTCGTTAACCATTGTACTAGGAATTGTTGGTATTATTGCTGCTGTTTCTGGTATTTGGAGTGCGTTCCAAAGCTGGCTCGAACTTTTAGGTTTAATTGTTCCACCAATCGCAACAATCATCATCATTGACCAACTCATTTTACGTAGAAAATCTACGAGCCGGGCAATCGATGCAAAGAAATGGAGACCCGTGGCATTTGCTGCTTGGGGTATGGCAGCGGTTGTCGCATTGCTTGTCAACTTCTTTGCCCCGCATCTTTCTGTGGTGGCCTTCGGAATAGGGTCCTCTGCAATCTTTTATTATGTAGGCAGTTTATTAATAAAACCTGGATCTGGAGCGGGTTCCCAAGTGGAAAATGTAGGATAAATTGGTCAACCAGTCTCACTCCCCGAGTTTTGTCGAAGATTGATAGTTCTTAATATTAGTAGATAATGTGTTAGAGGTAAGGTTTAATGTCGCTTCTAAAAATACGTCATTGCATCTTACCTCTAATTTCTGGGACAATTAAAATGTATAATCCTCATCTAGCAAATCAGTTAGACCATAGCTCTTGTTTTCATTAATCATTGCAAAGTTTCTTTTTGTTAAATTAGGAAAGTCATTTGATCAATCTCCCGTACAAATACAGACTTTAGATTATCCGTCTTTATGCATTTCCTCTATTAGTGATGATACTGCCGCCACAATACCATTCAATCCGTTTAACAGAAAATCAGCCGACTTCCCTTTCATATAATATTCAGTGGTTAGATCATTCGTAGGAGTGAAGTATACAATAAAATATTTCAAGGGCATTCTCCCAGTTCTATGTATACTCCCATTAAGCTTGATTTACATGCAGCCAATCATAGTACATGACTTTGCCTGTTTCGAGCACATAGCGTAATGGCGTACTCTCATTTCTGTTCTCAGGCAATTGATTGAGATAGAGTTCTTTCAATTTGTTGGTTAAGATTCCATAAAAGAAGGCAATCGGTTTTACCACCAGCTTGGTAGATTTCAACTTACGGACAAGCTGCTTAAATGACTGAATAGCAATAGCGAGAACGTCCTCTGTGTTTTGGTCACATTCAAATCGAAAAGCAGCGATTTGTACCATATGCCAGTATTCTTCAATCGTCTTTGCATCGGAGAAGAAGTATTTTACAAGCTGGACAAATGCTTGTGGAATTTTATCACTGACAAAAGTATGATCGAGTTCAATCGGCGCTTCGTTACGTTTAGTACTCTTTTGATTATTAGTTTTTAAAAGATTATTAGTTTCTTTAGGGTGGTTCAATTGTTCTGCTTTGGGTGGTTCACTTTGAGGGAAACGATTAAAGCTATATAGGTTGGAAGACTGAGATCCATTTTTCCGTTCTGTTTCATGGATGGTAAGAATTCCTAATTCTTTTGCTTTAAGGGTCATCCGTTTAAATGTAGAACGGGAGATTCCATTCCCTTGGTATTCCTCATTAATCGCTTTTAGCAACGTCCCAATTTTTGCATTACAAACACCAGGTACTTTTGCAGAAAAACGAACCAGCCGTTTCAACCCGACCAATTCCCCCTTTGAAAACTCCTGCTTCTTCACCGCTAACCACATCTCCACATGCGTATTAAACTCCTTCACACTTTTAAACTGAGAATACCAATCAAACCCTTCAATTCTGCCTGATTTCAAATTCATAAAAATGCACCAGCCTTTCTACCCTCTATATAGGAATCTAGAGGGCAAAAGGACAGGCTGGTTTGCAGAAAGTTGTTACAGAGTTGTGTACTTCGTAGAATGAAAAAAAATTCGGCAAATGCCGAATCTTTTTTTGGTGGATCATGATCATCCAACCACAGCCTACTGGGAACTTTGCTAATATAGGTTGGACTTTACTAGGCCTATTATTTGCAAACGCTTGGATGGTACTATCTATATAAGGAAAATCTCTATGTGGTAGAATTGACCTTTGTACTGGCTCAAAGTGTTTCTAACTCCACTTTTTAAACTTATAATTAAAATTATTTAACAATCTAGAAATGAGAGTGACAGAGAATGGCAATTTTAAAAAATGATTGGGCGCCTTTATTGGAGGAGGAATTTGAGAAAACGTATTATCAACACTTAAGGAAAACACTACTTACGGAATATCAAACAAAGGTCATTTATCCTGATCAACATGATATTTTTAATGCGCTCCACTACACTTCATATAAAGATACGAAGATAGTCATTATCGGTCAGGATCCCTATCATGGCCCAGGACAAGCCCACGGTTTAAGTTTCTCCGTTAAACCGGGAGTGAAAATTCCGCCATCATTACGCAATATTTATAAGGAGCTTCAGGATGATCTGGGTTGCTCTATTCCTAATCATGGTTACCTAGTGGAATGGGCCAAACAGGGGGTATTGATGCTAAACGCCGTGCTAACAGTCCAGGCAGGAAATGCAAACTCACATAAAGGTCTCGGTTGGGAGTTGTTTACCAATAGAGTCATAGAAATATTGAATCAAAGGGAGACACCAGTCATATTCATCCTTTGGGGTAATTTCGCACAGCAAAAACAACAATTGATTACCTCATCCCATCACTACATTATTAAATCGCCTCACCCTAGCCCATTTTCTGCCCATAATGGCTTTTTTGGCAGCCGGCCATTTTCCAAAGCAAATATGTTTTTGAGGGAAAATGGGAGTGCGGAGATTGATTGGCAAATGAATAATCAATAGGTAAAGCGACCAACTTTTTTAGTAATAGTTTGTGTTTCCTAAACAGAAAAGTCTGCATAATACGTTCCGTCTTGTAAAAGAGAAAATTGAAGAAGAAAAAATGGGGTTGAAGGAAATGAAGTGCTTATTGCACGTAGTTTTTATCATTCTCATTCCCACTTGTTACATTTTTCGGGCTTGGTCCTGTACTTTTAGAAGATGGAGCAGTACGTGAAAGGGTATTACCATCTCTCGTACTTGTAGTGATTTATGCTTTACTAGGTTTTGGTGTCAATAAATTAGTAAATAGAAAATTAGAAAAAAGGGGTGCCCCAAAAGAATAACTTTTAGGGGCACCCCTTTTTTGTGCATGGTTCTGTTAACCTACTGGCAATCCAATAAGGCGCTTGCCCATAATCGGTGAAAGTATTTTTCCATATGATTTGACGAAATTCCAGTTTTCCTATTCTGTGCTCGTAACAAAATATACATATTTAAAACTAGCGATTTTATGTATTGAATTTGGGGCATTTTTACGTCTTGCGCTTGATAGTACTGCTTTTCTTATTTTGAACTCTGATTGAAAACTCGTTGTTTAGTGCATATGCACAATGTAATTTGTTGGATTATCAATTGTTAGAGGAGCATTATGAAACTAAAATGAAGGTGTAGTTAATGAAAGGGCTTTTATGAAAGCGTTCTAGAAAGGGGTCACCAGTAGATAGAAAACGAAGAGTCTGCAAAAACCTGAAATAAATTATTGTGCAAACTCTTAATGGATCAATTAGATTTACAAATTAAATAAATTTCAAATTCAAGATAGATAAAAGCACCTTTCATCAAAATAATATTAACAGGACGATTAGGAGGATTTAATATGGCAGCAGCACTAGATATTAGCTGGATTGGCGCATTAAGCGGGCTTGCGTTGGCAATCATTTTGATTTTGTTTAGATTAGCACCAACTTATGCTTTGATTTTGGGAGCAATTGTTGGCGCCTTCATCGGTGGAGCTAACTTTGCAGATTCAGTTTTAATCTTGGTTACAGGAACACAAAGTGTTCAAGGAACGGTCATTCGTATTATCGCTGCAGGCGTTTTTGCGGGTGTAATGATGGAATCTGGAGCAGCGGAAACCATTGCGAAAGTAATTGTAGATAAACTCGGTGGAACAAAGGCGATGCTGTCACTGGCATTGGCGACCATGATTATCACAGCAGTAGGTGTATTTATTCCTGTTGCCGTACTTATTGTTGCACCAATTGCATTGTCTGTTGGCAACAAAATGGGTTATTCCAAAGTTGCTATCCTGGTTGCTTTGTCAGGCGGAGGTAAAGCAGGTAACATTATTTCTCCAAACCCGAATACCATTGCAGCAGCGGGCGGCTTCAAGCTCGACGTTAACCAAGTAATGATTGGCGGACTTGTCCCTGCAATTTTCGGAGTAATTGTAACCGTTATTATTGCATCAATAATTAAGTATAAAGGCACAAAAGTAACGGATGCGGAAGCAGCAGAATTAGAAAAGGCAAGCTCTACTAATCTTCCAGTTCTGTCAAAAGCCCTAGTAACTCCTGTCATCGCTATTGTTCTATTGATGATTAGCCCTATTGGTTCAATGATAGGGGTTGAGACATTAGCGAAACTGAAAATTGATTCCTTGTATATCCTGCCGTTTGCTGGTGTAGTAGGTTCCCTGGCGTTAGGCAAGAGGTCACAAATATTAGAATATTGTACAGCCGGTTTAAATAGGATGACACCAACGATTTTGATCATTATTGGTGCAGGTGCCATTGGCGGATTGATTACAGCCTCAGACCTCCCTGAACAGGTTGTTGCCCTGGTAGAGGCCTCTGGCATTTCTGGTACATTCCTTGCACCAATTGCAGGTGTATTGATGGCAGCAGCAACAGCATCAACATCAACAGGTGTCATTCTGGCTACTGGTTCATTCTCAGATGCTATTTTGAATACAGGTGTAGCACCACTGGCAGCTGCAGTTATGACGCATGCCGGTGCCACGGTGATCGACCATCTGCCACACGGAACTTACTTCCACGTTACACGTAATGCTATGAACATGACGATGAAAGACAGAATGAAGGTTGTCGGATATGAAAGTATTGTCGGTGTAACGATGACCATTGTAGCAATAATCTTGTTCGGATTTATTTTATAAAAGAATGGAGTGTAAATGATGGGGAAAACATTTTTATTGGCGCCTGATTCCTTTAAAGAAAGCATGACGGCAAAAGAAGTTTGCGAAGCAATGGAAATCGGCATAAAAAGAGCGATTCCGGATGCTGAATGCATTCATGTACCAATGGCAGATGGCGGTGAAGGCACCGTCCAGTCGTTGATAGATGCAACAGGTGGTACATTGATACAAAAAGAAGTTACCGGGCCCCTTGGCACACCAGTTATGGCACAGTATGGAATTCTGGGAGATGGCAAGACAGGTGTTATAGAGATGGCATCAGCAAGCGGAATTCATTATGTTACGAAAGAAACAAAAAATCCTTTCATTACCACTACATTTGGAACAGGAGAATTAATTAGGGATTGTATAGAACAAGGCATTACTGACATAATTCTTGGCATTGGTGGAAGCGCTACGAATGATGGCGGTACTGGAATGGCAGCCGCACTGGGGTATAAATTTCTAGATAAAGACGGGAATGCGCTGCCACTTGGCGGTGGATATTTAGATAAACTCGATATAATCGATAATTCTAATGTTATTCCACAATTAAAAGAAATAAACATTTTGGTAGCATCGGATGTAACCAACCCATTGTGTGGAGAACGCGGCGCATCAGCTGTTTTCGGTCCACAAAAGGGTGCCACTCCGGAAATGGTTCAAATTCTGGATGAAAATTTGAGGCACTACAGTAAAGTTGTAAAAGAGCAGCTTGGAGTAGATATGGTGGATGTACCTGGTGCAGGTGGTGCAGGCGGCCTTGGTGGGGGACTGCTCGCATTTACTAATTCCACAATGAAAAAAGGAATTGAAATTGTTATCGAGTATACAAATTTAAAAGAAAAGCTGCAAAATGTGGATTATTGCTTTACAGGAGAAGGCGGTATTGATTTCCAAACAAAATTTTGGAAGGCCCCTTACGGAGTTGCCCAGGCAGCCAAAAGTGTTAACAGCAGCATTAAAGTAATCGCACTGGCAGGTTATGTTGGGCAGGATATTGAAACTTTATACAATGAAGGTTTCGACGCCATTTTTGGCATCGTTCCAGGAGCAGCAGATATTGAAACATTGCTGGTTAAAGGCAAGGAAAATGTTAGCCGCACATCTGAAAGCATCGCTCGATTATTAAAATAAAAATGAAAAACAACACATCAGATATTGGTGTGTTGTTTTTCATTTCTCCCGATTAATCAGTATAAAGATTAGTTCCACGAGTTCCCATATATTTTTGGGATCTTTGCCGGTAATTTTAAAAATCCTGTTTAATCTGTAGTTCAATGTATTTCTGTGGATAATGAGCCGGGTGGCAGTTTCATTGGCGTTCAGGTTACAGCTGAGATAAACCTGCAAAGTTTTTATCAATTCATCATTTTTATCAAGTAAATGGACCTGCATTTCTGCTTTTGAATCCTTCCTATGCAGTTCGGACATATCAGCGATGAATTCATATCTCGAATAGGAAATGACTTTTTTATTAAAAAAAACACCCTTCAAAACTCGCATGGCTGATTTGGCCTGCAAGAATCCCTCAGAAATTTTATCACTTATTTTGCTAATGGAAATGAAAGCATCTGGAAACTGGTTTTCAATCTGTTGTTGGAGTAAATCAATCTTATTCGCTTCCTGAACTACAATACAATACGAATGATTGGATGTTTTAAAGGAAGGGAAATTATGAATGATTTCCTTATCAATCTTATAAGGAAATTCTACATACACGATTTGGGAAGGTTTATTTATCCTGATACCATAGGCTAATGCCTGGTCTGTTAGTTCTTTCGTATATGTTGTTTCTGGATCTGTAATTAAGTTAAAGAACTCCTGTTTTAAGTTCTTTTCCAGATTTTCCTTTTTCAATGAAACGCTTTGTTCGATTAATAAAATTACTGCTGACTTAACAAGGTTTGCGAATGGTCTTGTTTCCTTAACCTCGCCGCTGATACCTACCACTCCGATAATGGCTTCATTCAATTCGATTGGCGAGTTAATGCCCTTTTTTACGAACTCTTCATCCTTTTTAATTTCTATTATTTTCTTTTGTTTTATGGCAGCCACCGCCCCATTGTGCAGTGTACCAATCCTTTCTTTACTTCCACTCCCGATAATAACGCCTGTTTTATCCATAATATTAATATTATAAGGAATATCCTTCATCATTTTATTAACAATGTTTTGAGCCTGATTATGTGTCAATTCATACATAGCAGTTGCTCCTTCATAATCACTTGTCTAAATTATATGCATCACTTAATTTATTTTCAATATAACTCCGGAAATTTAATATATAAAAGGAAACAATACGTTTACACTGTACAGGCAACTGAACTTTGAACGACTTATAAAAATTGCAATCTCACCAACTTTCTCAATGAAGTAAAACTGTATTTCTCGGAATGATTGTACTATCTGTGTGTTCTAAAAATACCCCCTTCCAAATATAGATGAACTATATATGAATGGTAAAAACATTCTAGAAAAGGAGCGGAATGAAGTTGAACACAGAAATTGATTTATTTCAGTTGGCTCAAGATTATGCAAATACTCGTCATAATGGACACCTAACTATAATGAAGTTGTCAGGAAATTGGAGAGCATGTTTTGGAACACCTGGGTCTGAAAATATACGAGAAGATTTTTCAAAGATGGTAGAAGGTAAAACGCTTGAGGCATGTCTGCTTAAATTACTAAAAGACCCAGTGAAGTTTTGATCAAGAGAGGGACACCCCTTCTCTTTTTTTTAGTCTCCTCCTCTCTTCCGCCCCGATTGAAGCTTATCTTCCAATTAAATTATGAAATGTTAGCCATCTTCAAAATAACTATATGGTTAGAATTAAAGGTTGAAATAATATCAGTGAAATACCTCAGGTTTAGAGCCGGTAGATAGTATGGGAAGACAGAAAAAGCGGTATTCTTCTAACTTAGTCTTAACAGTTTCCTCAGCTGGCTTATAAAGATATTCAAGTTTGTCAATATTTACACCAATCAGTCCGATATTATACATTTCATTCAAACACTTTATTTTTTCGTATATATATTTTATATTCGAAAAAACAGATTATCAGAATCATTTACTATTAGTTAATATATTTAATGAAGAAGTGAATATAACAGTAGTTATTATCAACAAGATCTTTTATTCATCATGGATAGAGGATCTTTTTATTTCCTTCCATATATTGTACAATTTTTATATCTCCAAATATTAACATTATGTAGAAGGATATTAAATATATAGTCAGGGGAAAATCGATGGATACGGTCGAAAAGAAGTTAATTGTGAATTCCGAAAAAGGGAATTTATTAAGAGAATTAGTGAGATCCATGAACGAGTGTGAGCGGTTTTATTTTAGTGTAGCTTTTATTAACTTTAGCGGCTTGCAGCTTTTGCTTGACCCTTTAAAGGAAGCAGAGGAAAAGGGTGTTAAAGGGAAAATCATTACGTCAACTTATCTGAATTTCACTGATGCAAAGGCATTGGAAAAGATTAGAGAGTTTAATAATGTGGATTTAAAGGTTTTTGTTACGGATAAAGAGATTGGTTTCCACACGAAGGCCTACATATTTGAATACAAAGATAGCTATAAAGTGATTATTGGTTCATCAAATATTACACAGAGTGCATTGAAAAGTAATATTGAATGGAATGTTGAAATCGTCACTAAAGAGAATGGTCGATTTATACAGGATGTTTTAAAGGAATATGATTATCTATGGAATATGAGTGAGGTTGCCGATCAAGATTTTATTAATAGATATGAAGAGTTTCTAAAGAGCTTTAAGGATACAAAGCAATCACGTCAATTGATATATGAAAATAAAAAATACATTGTCCCAAATAGAATGCAAAGACGAGCTACAGAGAATTTAGAGAGACTGAGAAGCTTTGGGGAGAAAAAGGCGCTTGTCATTGCTGCGACCGGTACGGGTAAAACCTATATGTCAGCATTTGATGTGAAAAGCTTTAAACCAAAGAGACTTCTTTTTATTGTTCATAGAGAAGAGATCTTGAAAAAAGCAAAGGAAACCTTTGAACTGCTTTTACCAAATGAGGGACTTTCCTTCGGTCTACTCACAGGTAACCATAAACAAAAAAATGTTGATTATGTGTTTGCTACTATTCAAACCATATCTAAATGCTTTCATGAATTTGATAGAGAAGAATTCGAATACCTGATTATTGATGAAGCACATCATGCGACTAGCCCAACCTATCAAACTGTATTAGACTACTTTAAGCCTAAATTTACCTTAGGGATGACGGCAACACCTGAGCGCAGTGACGGTTATAATGTCTTTGACCTTTTTGATAATAATGTGGCAATAGAAGTCCGCTTGCATGAGGCGCTTGAGGACGAGCTAGTTATTCCTTTTCACTACTTTGGAATTACAGATATTGAAGGTATAGATTTGAGTGATGTGAACATTGACGATATTGCTGAAATCACAAAAAGGTTAAAGGTTAACGAACGCGTTGATTTTATTATTGAGAAAATGGACTTCTATGGTCATGACGGTGAAAAAAGAAAGGGACTAGGTTTCTGTGCTAGTATCGAGCATGCTCAGTATATGGCTAGTGAATTTAATAAAAAAGGTTATCAGAGTGTTTGTTTACACGGTGGAGATTCACCAGAAACACGTGAACGATTTATTAATCAATTAGAAAGTGACCATGACGAATTAGAATTCATTTTTACAGTTGATATCTTTAATGAAGGTGTGGATATTCCATCTATAAATACCGTATTAATGTTAAGACCAACTAATTCTCCCATTGTATTTATTCAGCAGCTTGGAAGAGGGTTACGGAAACATGCAGAAAAAACTTTCTTAACGGTACTCGATTTTATCGGGAACCATAACAAAACATTCCTAATTGCACTCGCATTAAACGGAAGTCGTTATTATGATAAAGAAAGTTTGAAGGTAGCAGTTGCAACAGGATTTGCTAATATACCTGGGTGTACCCATATTCAAATGGATAAAATCACACAGGAAAGAATATTGACTCAGATTGATAGTGAAAACTTCAATTCAATGAAGTACCTTAAGGAAGAATACTTTGAATTTAAGAAACTTAATCAAGGTCGGATACCATTCTTGCTATTGGATTATCTGAAGTATGACGGAGCACCTGATCCTGTTAAATTCATTGATCGGGAAAAAACTTACTTACAATTTGTGGCCAAAGTGGAGAAGGATGATTATTTAAAGGAACTTTTACAGAATGAAGCGTTTGAAGGGACTTTAAAAGAACTGTCAAGCAAGCTTCCACTTAAGCGAATTTATGAGTTTGTAATCATTCGCTATTTATTAGAACACGATGAAATAAATCTAGAAATTGCAAAGAAACAAATCTTAAAGATGATAACTGAAATTGATGATGATAGTGTTCTACATGCCTTTGAGTGCCTGAATCAAAACTACTATGATAGTGTACAAATAAAGAATAAGCCTAAATTAGTTCAATATAGCAATGGCAAACTTATGAAGACTCCACTTTTTAAAGAGCTATTGGAAAATGAAGATTACAAGAAGTTTATCGAAGATATTATTACTTATGGGATTTTCCGATATGAAAAGGAATTTAAAGCTGAGTACTACGGTGTGCCACATTTTAAACTTTATGAGCAATATCAAATGGTGGATGCGGCTTTACTATCTAACTATCGTAAAATCCATAGTTCCTTTAGAGGGTCAGGATTGTTAGCAAATGGGAATGAGTATTTTCTATTTATTGATTTACATAAAGAAGAGGATGTTAAAGAAAGTATTAATTACAAAGATAAATTTATTAGTCCTCACGAATTTCAATGGCAATCAGTGAATAGTACAACCCAACAGTCTGAAAGAGGGAAAAATATTATTTTTAATAAACAACGCAGTGTCAATCTTCACTTATTTATTCGTAAGTATAAAGAGATTGATGGTAAGACGGAGCCATATATTTATATCGGTAAAGGGAATTCGGTTGAATTTGAAGGGGATAAGCCAATTACGGTATGGATGGAATTAGAAAATGAAGTACCGGCAAGTTTATATACAGAGTTTACTAAAAAAGTGTAGTCTTCTCAGGTTGAGAAGACTATTTTTCATTTATTAATTGTTCAACAGCCGGAATGTCTGCGGGTGCCCACTTGAGAGAATCAAGATTTTCTCTTTTTAACCAGATTAGCTTGGAATGCTCACTCGGAGTTGGCGTACCTTCGACAACCTTGCATTTAATAGAAATTAAATTAATGATAAAGGTTTCGTATTCATGTGTGTTGTCGTTGAAGATTGCTTTTGTTGTCTCAATCTTACATTCCAATTCTTCGTCTATTTCTCTTTCTAGTGCTGAGAATATATCTTCATCCTTTTCCACTTTCCCACCTGGGAACTCCCACATATTAGGAATAGACATTACTGGCGATCTTAGCGCACATAATATTTCGTTATTTTCATTTTCAATAACAGCAGCAACTACTTTTACGAGTTTCTTCATGATAGCCTCCATTGATATTTATAATCATAATAATATCATTTTTTAAAATTATATTCTTTTAACAGGAACCGCTACTACTATTACGAACGAATGTTTTGAGAAAAGTGGAGATAAAATGAAAGAAGCGTTATCAAAGGAAATAGGTCTATTCAAACAGTTATTAATAGTAATTGGATTTTAATTTACCTTGGCATAATCGACATATCAATCAACTTCATCTAATTAAGCTAAATCTTTGATTAAAAGGGTAGAGGACTTGTAACATATTATTTAGAGAAACTAATCAAACGTTTAATTAAATCGGTTAATAAACTAATCAAACGATTGATTGAATGGGCGGAAGCCTTGGTAAACCTGGTTTAGAAAACTAATCAAACGTTTGATGAACAATTGAGCGGTCTAATGACGGAAAGGATTATAATGAAAGACATACAAAACTTTACGAAACAGTATCAAAAAGAAATGGGATGGGAAATTACTGATGAAAGTTATGCTAAAAGCAGAGATTCTCTATTAAATAATTACATGCTGCTGACGACGGAGGTTGCCGAGGTTGCGGAAGAGCTCCGTAAGGCCTTTAATCTTACTTATTCCTATAACCAAGAGGGAATGGATGAAGAGCAGGCTTTTGAGTTGGCTAAGAACCAGATTAAAGAAAACATCAGCAAAGAGCTGTCGGACTGTTTGGCTTATATGCTCAAGTTTTATAACTTTTTTGGCATTGACGCAGAAGAAAGTTTTTATCAAAAGATGGCTGAAGTAAAAAATCGTAAGAATAAGGATATTGTATTAGCTAAGAAAAAGTAAGGGTCAGAATCTCTTAACGGTTATTAGTAGAATACAAATATATACAAAGAGTTTTAAGAGCGAAGGGATAAGATAATTCCTTCGCGTTTTTTTGTTTGAGAATGGGCCTAATTGAGAAGGTTAAATTAAAGTAACTGGTGCAATTAACAAGATAAGAAAAACTAAGTTAGGAGGTTTCGATGATTACAGCTAACGAAATCTACCATCCTTGACAAGGCTCTAAAAATACTAAAAACACCGCAGTGGAAAATTCTTTTTAAAAAAATATATTATTTCAAACCGTTTTGCGTTTTTTCTCGTTACCTATAGTGATACTTGTAAAAAAGGAGGAAAAGAAATGAACAAAACCGTATTTATTTCTGGATTATTATTAATGATGCTAGTGCTGCTCGGGCTTTCGGAAGCCGCGGATTCGAAACAGGCGCAGGCCAGCCGAAATAATGATGAAGTTGTAAACGTTTACGGACCAGGAGGGCCTCTCGGGCCAATGAAAGAGCTGGCGGAACGGTTTACAGAGGAAACGGGAATAAAAGTGAATGTAACTGCTGGTCCAGAAGCAAAATGGATCGATAAAGCCAAACAGGATGCCGACATTATTTATGGAGGCTCCGAGTATATGCTTCGTGACTTTATGCTCAAATATCCCGGAATGATTGATGAAAAAACACGTACAGAGCTGTATCCGAGAGCGGCAGGCATTTTAGTCAGAAAAGGAAACCCAAAGAACATTCGATCGTTGGAGGATTTAACGAAAGATGGCGTTAAAATCATTGATGTCAATGGTGCTGGCCAGCTTGGACTGTGGGAGGATTTGGCGGGAAGAAAAGGGCTTATTCCTGGAATTGACCGCAATATTGCCATTTCAGTAATATCAAGCGCGGAAGCCATTGAGCACTGGAAAGCTAATTCCAAATATGATGCTTGGATTACATACGAGTCTTGGCATTATCGGTTAAAGGACGAGACAGATTTGGTTCAGCTCCCTGAAGAAGACAAACTGTATAGGGGAACACCTATTAGTATGACAAATGATTCGAACAATAAGAAAGACGCAAAAATGTTTATCGACTACTTAAAAACAGAAGCTTCACACCAAGTTTTTCAAAAATGGGGATGGAAATGATAACTAGTATAAGGAGTGGTTGGAGATGAAAAAATGGATGTTAGTTTTATCAATTTTTGCTTCTATATTTGTTTTAGGCGCCTGTGGAAATGAAGCTGAAGAAACGGCAAAGGGAACTCAAAGCGAAACTGATGCAGCATCGGAAACTGTTGCTAAAGAAGAAGACGCGGCAAGTTTGCAATTGCTTAAGAATGAAGCGGTAGGTGAGTATCTTTCTGATTCAGAGGGGAAGGCGCTATACTATTTTAAGAATGACGTATCCACAAAAAGCAACTGCACTGGTGATTGCTTAGCAAAATGGCCGCCATTTACAGAAAAGGAATTTGAAGTGCCGGATGGGTTCAATAAAAAAGACTTCGGTACGATTACAAGAGAGGATACTGGGGCGGAGCAGGTAACGTACAAAGGATACCCTCTGTACTACTTTGTGAATGACAAAAAAGAGGGTGACGTAAACGGCCAGGGTGTGAAAGATGTATGGTTTATTGTAAACAGTGAAACAGTCTTTCAATAAATATAAAAAGGATCAGGAACTTTCACAAGAGTGATGGTTCCTGTTCATCATTCTATTGTAGGGTTTAACCAATAATAAAGATATCAATGGTGAGGAGTGCAGGTACGATTGAAGAACAAACGTGATGACGAATTAATGAGATTAGTGAAAAAAAAGCATCGTCCTGCTCTAGAAGAACTTTATGATCGCTACATTAAATTAGTCTATAGCTTTGGATTTAAATTTACAAACGGCAATGAAGATAAAACGAAAGAAATTGTCCAGTTAGTATATTTAAAGCTTTGGACGACAAAAAGCAGCATATATATTCAATAAATAGGCACCCCCCTCTTTTGTCATCTTATTGTCTTGATTTTAACAAATACTCTTATTCCGTAATCGGGCGCTTATCCAGAACAATGATGGCGTCTTATTTAATGTAATAGAGTATTGTGTTAATCACTTAATTTTGGAATAATTGGTATTAAGCAAAAGGGCAGTTTTACCGAATAAGTGAGGATATAAGTTTGCGGTGGATAATACTTTACCTAACGAAGTAAGTTGTTGATATTTTCAAAAGGAGTTAAAAACAGTTATGACTCAATACATATATATTGCTTCACCAATGAAGCTCCCTCAAGGTTCGTTCGGTTCAAATCCCGTGTCTTCTGAACAACCCAATGTCTTTAAAAGTGAATTAGACTTTGCACATCTTTATTTTGAAAATAATTACGATGGCAAACTGAAACGAAAAGTTTCATAATAGTCCCCATTTCTCATTCATTCACCAAGTGGCAGTTTACGTTAATTATATCACTTTTAATTATAGATTAAAGGGAACACCGGAAGAGGAAAAGTGTTTAAAAATACTATATTTTTATTTAGAAGAAGCCCTTCAATCCAGTGGAATTGTAGAGTATTTTACTTCCCTCAGTGGCAAAGAAGATTTGGAAATTTCAAAAAGAAGAAACATTCGTTGGATGGAAGTAAAAACACCTTACGACCTAGTGTTGGAAGACCGTGAGTTTTGGGAAATTACATTATAAAACGACATAATAATGCCTTTTGAACGACAAAAGATGTGATTTTTGATCAACACATGAAATATGAGCCTCCAAATACAGATGTGTTAGGTACTAGAGAGTAGAGTTATTCATTCTGAATTTTCAAAAAGTTAAACGCTTACATATTGTTTTTTTTACCAACGAGTGATATACTGAATATAATTTCCATATTGTTCACATGTTACTGATTCGATCAGGCAGGGTGGTATAGTTGAAAGAATTTTCAATTCTTTTGATTCAACCTCCGTGCCTTTTTTGCGTTTATTTAAAGAGATTAAACAGCGTTATGGTAATAAGAACATTGTGGAAATTGACAACTAGACAACTAGACTTATATCTATTATTTCAAATTACAAAAATATACCGAAATAGGGATGTAAATAAAGTAGGTCTATCTATATAGAATATGAACTGATAAATCATTAAGTAATGTTTTATCAGCATAACTAAAAATGGAGCTGACCTATCGTATTTAAAATAAGTCAGTTTACATTATTTCATTAAGGGGGTGTAAGATTTTGGTATAGAAAAATGGCTGTACACTAAAATTTTTTATTAGAAGCAACGAATATTTTTAAATTTAAAAAAAGGTGAGGTGACAATAAGTAAAAAAGTACTGTCAATTTTTATAACTGAAGCTCAATTCATTTTCCTATAGTAGTTTGATGAAAATATTCATATACGAGGTGGAATTATATGAGAAAATCAGGAGTTATCTTATGTCTATTTGAAATTTGATGAGAAAAATTTGAAGAAGGTACTTATATAATTGATACTTAAAACCCAAATAAAGAGGAGAATGTAGGTTGAAAAAATTAATTAGAAATAAAACTTTCCCTTTGACATTAGTAATTATGTTACTATTTAATTTACTTAATTTTGGATTAATATTACCTAATAAAGTTAAAGCTGCGCCCAATATTCCTTCCTTATTACCTAAACCTGTAAGTTATATACCCGGCACTGGTCAATTTACTTTAACCCCAAACAGTTCGATATACGTAGCCGGGAATTCTCAAGAGGAAACAGATGAAATTTATAACATTGCCAAATTATTTGTAGAAAAGTTGAATACTTCCACAGGATTTAATATCAGCATTATAAAATCAAATAGCCCTCAAGTAGGAAGTATTTATTTTACTACAATAGGAGGAGCTTCAGAGCAAGGGAATGAAGGATATAGTTTAGTTACAGAAACTGATAAAGTTACAATTACTGCGTATAAATCTGAAGGTATTTTCAGAGGTATGCAAACATTAATACAGCTCTTACCAGCAGAGATTGTAAAGAGTACAGTTGTTACTGGTGTACCATGGGTTATACCTAGTTCAACTATTAATGACAAGCCTTCATATAGTTATCGAGGACTAATGCTCGATGTAGCTAGACACTTTTTCACAGTAGATCAAGTTAAGCGTCAGATTGATCTTGCATCACAGTATAAGATTAATAAACTCCATTTACACTTGTCAGATGATCAAGGATGGCGGATTGAAATTAAATCCAGACCAGACCTCATAACATATGGAAGCATATCGGCAGTTAATCGTGATCAGGGTGGATATTATACACAGGAACAATTTAAGGATATCGTAAGCTATGCAAATGCTAGATATGTCGAAGTTATTCCTGAAATTGATATGCCTGGACATACGAATGCAGCATTAGCATCTATTCCAGAATTAAATCCTACTGGAGTCAGAGCGCAACCTAGGTATGATATAGCTGTAGGTTATAGTACACTTATGGCTCGATCTGAAGCAACTTATGATTTTGTTGATGATGTAATAAGAGAACTTGCTGCTATTTCACCTTCACAGTATTTTCATATGGGAGGGGATGAATCTCATTCAACTTCTGATGAAGATTACGATTATTTTATAGGAAGAGTCGCAAGTATTGTAAATAAATATGGTAAGAAAATTGTAGGATGGGACCCATATGATACTTCTACAGGTATAACATCGAAAGATTCCATTCTACAAAACTGGCATGCTACTCCTTCAACTGGGACTTCTGCCATATCAAAAGGAATGAAGATGATATTATCTCCAGCAAATGCTTATATAGATCAGAAATACTACCCTAATTCTCCTTTAGGATTACAATGGAGAGGATATATAAATACAAATAAAGCTTACAGTTGGGATCCAACAGATTTTGCTCCTGCAGCTTCTATTTATGGAATAGAAAGCACACTATGGTCAGAAACCGTTGTTACTCAGGATAATTTGGATTACATGATATATCCAAGATTAATAGCTAATGCAGAGGTTGGCTGGACACCTAAGAGTATGAGAGACTGGACCGATTTTAAGACTAGACTTTATAACCATGCTTCAAGTTTAGAGAATAAGGGAATCAAGTATTTCGCAGATCCTATTGCTTTCACTCCACCAGCACTGCCAATTAACTCAAAATGGAACATGGATGAAGGTACAGGAACTACAGCAGCCGATGGCGCAGGTAGATATAATGCAACACTATTAAGTACCACAACATCTCTTCCAACATGGACAACAGGTAAATTTGGTAGTGCTGTTAGTCTTAATGGGACTTCTCAATATATAAGTTTGGGAGGCACAGAGATAACTGGAGACTGGACGTTAGGTATGTGGGTTAATGGCAGATCTAATACAACCAAGAGTGCTGAGGTACTTGTTAGTGGTCCAACATCTAGTATTAAGGCTAACCAATGGAATAAAACAGGTAAAGTTGGATTTTCTGTATATGGAGTTAAAGACAGTACATTCAATTATAAGCTTCCTACTACAGACACATGGGTTCATCTGACCTTTGTTGGCTCCAGTGCAGGGACATCACTTTATGTTAATGGTGTACTTATTGAAACAATTCCAGATAAAATGAATGGTCCAATGTCATATGTGGGAGCTGAAATACAACCTGGAACTGGTTCAAAAACTTCATTCTTTGCAGGCAGCGTAGACCAGCTAACAATAGTCGATAGAGCTTTGAATGCCAATGAGATTGTAGCATTGACAAAATCACCAATAGCAACTTTAAGTTCTATTACTTTAAATGGTACACCATTAAATGGATTTGCAGCACAAACAACAGATTACAATGTAGTGTTACCGGCAGGAACAACTGAAGTTCCAACAGTAGCTGCAACTACATCAGATAGTAATGCAAGTGCAGTAGTAACAGCTGCAACAAAACTACCAGGTACAACAACTATAAAGGCAATTGCTGAGGATGGAACTACAACAAAGACATATAATGTTAACTTTACAGTTGATAAATTGAATTCTGTCAAGATAACTGCTGATAAAGAAATCTTTGGCAAAACACAGACAGGAATGCTTAATATAACAGGAAAGCTTGATAGCGGAATTGATGCGGATCTTACAAATGCTACAATACAATATACAAGCAGTAATTCAGAAGTAGCATCTGTAGATAACAACGGGGTAATAACACCTAATAAAGAAGGAAATGCAGTTATTACTGCAATAGTTAATCTATATGAAACAATAATAGAATCAAATAACATCCCAATCGTAGTAGATTATACAGCACCTGTTTCTTTCGCAAAGGTAAATGGAAACGGGTCGAATGATTGGTATCATTCGAATGTAACTGTTGCTTTAAGTTCAAATGATAATTTGAGCGGCCTTAACAGGACAGAATACAGAATAGGCGGTAGCGGTGATTGGATTCCTTATAATAAGCCAATTGACATTAATCAAGAGGGAGTTAATACGCTGGAATTTCGCTCGATAGACAGAGCAGGTAATATTGAAGAGACAAAACAGCAGATTATAAAAATTGATAAAACAATGCCGCATTTTAATCTTACTGTAAATGGTAATAACTTAAATGTTGGAGCTTCCTTCGATGACTATTTACCACTTACCTTTAAAGTTGCAGATGATTTATCTGGAATTGCTTCAGCAACAATCAAAATAGACGGAAAGGTCTATATTATTGACACTAAAACACAGCAGAGTGTAGATATTGACATGGCGGGGAAACTAGGAAGTTTTACAGCTCTAGTTACACTCGAGGATTTAGCTGGAAACCAATTGGAAACTTCGCTCGACTTTAATGTCACTACAAGTATTAACTCAATGATGGAGCTGGTAAGCCGCTATAAGAATTCAGGTGACCTCTCCGGACCAATAATACCACAGCTTACAAATCATCTTAAGCAAGCCCAGCATCAGCTAGATATTGGGAAGCCTAATAATGCAGCTAAGCATTTACAGGACTTTTTAGACGCACTTAATAATAAAGCATTAGTTAATTATAGCAGTGAAAAAGCTAAAACTGTTTTGAATGTAGATGCACATAAAATAGTAAATAACATAACTTATCCATCCTATTCGATTGCAGCCAAATACGGTTTATTAAACTAGTATAAAGATTTGTGTAATAATTTGTCACCAGCTTTTGCTGGTGCTTTTTTTTATGGCAACGAGAAATCATTAACATCGCTTTATTTTTCATTCACAGGTATATTAGTCTTTTCCGACTTTAAAGTATATCCCAACACCTACTGGGTTTATTCCATACAAGTACTTAAGAAAGTGTTGGCAAAAAGGTTTATTAGATTTATTGAAGTATGGGTTTCCTGAAAATCTTACGTTTAAAAAATGAAAAGATAATTTGTACCAGTGTTATTCTAAAGGATTCTATGTGAATGGAGTTAGCGATTTTGTTCTTTCTTCGCACTGGTTTCTTATAAATACTTTCACTCAAACATAGACTTATAGTAAAATATTTAGAAATGTTAATAGGAAGGAAACAACTAGAATGACATATAAAATGATTGTCCTAGATTTAGATGATACATTGCTACGTGATGATTTGACCATCTCACCACGAACAAAGCAATCTCTGATGGAAGCACAGGAAGCGGGTGTAAAAGTAGTGCTAGCTTCAGGGCGGCCAACAAGCGCGATGCTGCCCATTGCCGATGAACTGTGTTTAAAAGAATACGGTAGCTTCATTCTTTCATTTAACGGAGGAAAAATCATCGATTGCCAAACAGGTGATGAATGGTTTAGCTCTACATTGCCAATTGAGACAGTTCATCACTTATACGAAATCAGCCGTCGTGAAAATGTGTGGATACATACGTATGTCGGCGAGACGATTATTACGGAAGAACCAAATCAGTATACAGATATTGAAGGAGAACTAACGAAGCTTGAAATAAAAGTGGTCGACAGTTTTATAGATGCAGTGACAGAGCCTGTTGTCAAGGTATTAATGCTTAAAGAACCTTCGATTCTTGCAAAAGTGGAAAAGAAGCTACAAAAGGAATTTGCAGAAAGCTTAAGTATTATGCGTTCAAAACAGTTCTTTCTTGAGTTTACTGAAGCAGGTGTAACAAAAGGGACAAGCTTAAACAGTCTCATTCAACAGCTTGGCATTAGCAGAGATGAGGTCATTGCGATAGGCGACAGCAATAATGATCTGTCGATGATACAATTTGCCGGCCTTGGAGTTGCGATGGGCAATGCGTCTGAAGCGATAAAAGCACAGGCTGATTTTGTAACAGATACCAATATGAATGACGGCGTTGCTAAAGTTGTTGAAGAGTTTATCTTAAAAACAATACCAGTTAGCATTCAATAGACACAAAAAATGAGGATATGTTTTCAATGATTCAGTTGAAAATACTATAGTGGACTTTAGGTGTCCGTTTCGAGCCAGTTAGTCTTTTGTCCAGATTTTTCATACAAAGACATTTTTGAAAACACCCACTATTCCTACTTTTATAATAGGAATAATTTCGATTAAAACTGAAATTGAAAAGAGTTTTTCGCCAGATTCATAAATTTGTCATTTTATTACAGATACGTTTGACAATACCGCTTTAATCTTGTTGAACTAACGTGGCAGGTTAATTCAACAAGGAATTTTTTGACAAGAGTAACTTGTGAGGATATAATATTTAGAAAATTCCGTATTAAATAACGTTGATGATAAGAGTAGTTAAGAAGTGGATATTTACAGACAGCTCCTGTTTGCTGAAAAGGAGTAGTATTCGTCTTAATGAATAAAGCCTCGGAACTTCTTACCAATCTAATGAAAAATAGGGATAGTAAGACGGGATCTTAAGATAGAAAGATAGGGTATGAAAGTACCTGAAGAGGTTGATATGGTGCCGTTTCAACAAACTGAGGTGGTACCACGAAGTTACAACTCTCGTCCTAAAGATTTATTTCTTGGAAGTGAGAGTTTTTTTATTTCACTGCTTTTCATTATAAATTTAAAAAGTTCAGAGAGAGGGAAAATCAAATGAACCCATTGTTGTTAGATGTTCCTTTAAAATTAGAAACAGAAAGGCTAATGCTTCGAGCACCACTACAAGCTGGTGACGGAGAAATTGTGAACCAAGCAATTGGAGATTCCTTTTATGAATTAAAATCGTGGTTGTCACTTTTCCAGGAACTTCCTACTGTTGAAGAAACAGAGATAATGTTAAGGAATGCTCATATAAATTTTTTAAAGAGAGAAAGTTTTCGTTTTCTTATCTTTGATAAAGGTGGCAATGACTTTATTGGAACTACGAGCCTCCATGGGATTGACTGGGACATTCCAAAATGTGAAATTGGATACTGGATTAATACAAAATATAGCGGTAATGGATATATGACAGAAGCTGTAAAGGAATTGGCTAACTTTGGATTAAATAATATCAAATTTAGAAGAATTGGAATAAGGTGTGAATCAACAAACCTTAAAAGTCGTGCTATCCCAGAAAAACTTGGGTTTGTATTAGAAGGTACTTTAAGAAATGATGATTTATCCGCTGATGGTAACAAACTGACTGACACTTGTGTTTATTCTATAACAAAGTAACATTGTGAACAATTACACTTAAACTAAAGGGTGCAAGAGTTGAAGATTCGGCTGCCATTTCTGGCGGCTGTTTTTATTGAGCTAACGGTGCAGGTTAGCACAATAAATTGGATAAGGTAAGCAAAAGCCGTGAATTATCAGGTTCTATCTATTAAACTAGGTTACCATTAAGAGAGGTTACCTCAAAATCCCAAAATTTAATTACTGAAACACAATTGTAGAGGAATAGAAAAGGTGAAACACTAGTAGGTGCACACCCTTGTCCTCCTTAAAGGTAACCTTTTCCCCTTATACAAGAGGCTTTTCAATTAAAGTAGCAAATTCAAGCTCATGGACATGTCCATCATCTAGGGTAGTGGTTCCTTTGACAAAATGTACATGTTTACCATTGCCAACTGGGATAGCAGGACCTGTTTGTATTCCTACCTCATGATGATGATCTAAAAAGTCGGTATTAGTTAATATTACATGTACATGACTATCACCCTTTGGAATTACTTCACTTGTAACCCCTGCAAAACGATGATTATGTCTATCCTCTCCTTCTTCAGCTAATTTGGTACTTGCCAAAAATTCATGAACATGTGTTTGTTCTGATTCTTCAGAATTTGTATTTTTGTTAGACTGCTCTCCTTTTTGAGATCTATTTCTTTCATAATTTTCTCTTTGCCTTTGAGCTTTACTCATAAAATGGAACCCCCTTTTATATTAGAGTACAGTTTATAATATTAGTAATGGTAAGGTTTTATGAAAGAAAGATTTTCTTTATCTTTTGCTTCAAATGAATATACTTTTCCTTCTTTTTGATAATAAAAAGACTTGAGTGTCGGTTTGAACTTAAAGTAATGGGTGCAAGAGTTAAAGATTGGGATGGCTGCGGCGATCCCATGTTCTTATTGCACTAATAGTGTAGGTTAGCTGAAGAAGGAAATATTTAATTTGTTATTACAATTAATAAAAAACAAATGATTTATGGTGAAGGAGTTTTATCTAATGCAGAATGTTAGATATTTAATTGAAACAAAGAAACCTAGTGTTGATGAATCGGCTATAAAGTTGACAGAGGAAAAGTTAGGAGCAATTTTTCCCGAACAGTACAAAGAACTTTTTAAGTTAATAAATAATCCCGAAATCGGTGAATGGATTCTCTTTCCTATTAAAACCCCAAAAAATGTTAAAAAGACTTGGGATGATGTTGTAAGACAAAATAAGGAAGTAAGAGATGAAAGAATGTCTGAAGACCTTATAGCAATTGGTGATGATGGTTCGGGAGATAAACTGTGCTATAAAAAAATAAACGGGAAAATGGGCGATACCATTTATCTGTGGGATCACGAAACGACAGAATTAGATGAATATGCACCTAGTTTAGAGGAGTTTATTATTCTAATTTCTGAAGAAAATGATGACTTTGATGAAGAGTAAAAAGTAAGAACCTTTTTGAGCTAACGGGTGCGATAGTTCAGGAAGCATTTAAAAAGGACCTAAGATGGTCCTTATCGCTTACATTCAAAAAATAAGGCAATCCTGTTGGCGATGGCAAACAAAAAAAGTGTCGGTCGCATGATACAAAAAAGAGAGCTATACTTTCATCAACACAAAAGACGTGCTGTGCAATAGCGGGATTACAATATTTATAGGTATCTAAAATTATCATTATCAAATTTTATTATTTTTTTTTATTTTTATTATTTTTATTAATTTTATTATTATTTTTGTTCTTGTTATTGTTTTTGTTATTATTATTATTGTTCTTGTTTTTGTTATTTGCCTTGGACACGAGTTTTCACCTCTTTTTCAATTAAGTTGTAATATCATATTCAAAATAGAGGGGCATGCTTAGGTAATGTGCCGTTGCAGGAATTATTTAGTCAAAAGCAGTAGGAATGTTCACCCGAAGCCCAGAAAGGGATCTATGGAAACGTCCTATTTTTATTTTACGACCTTAATATTCGAAATTTTCGCACCTGCAGTTTTTAATAATGGAAATTCCTTTTTCAATTAAAAGAAATTTTCATAATCAATAAATAGACAAAAATTTTATGCTCACTTCTGTCAAAGGGGTAATAAAAGAATTGTGAACGAATTTACTTAAAGTAACGGGTGGCTTAGTGGAACAGTGGGGTTGTTGCGGCAGCCCTTTTTTTATTGAACTAACGAAGCAGGATAGTTGAAGAAGCTCGTTCGACGAAAAGGACATTCCTGATAGTACAGAGATGCCCTTTTTTACTGTTTTGTTAGAAATTAAAGTCTAGAATCATCTTACTGGTTTCACCTGTAAACTTATAATTATAAGAGCCTTTCAAGCTTTCTAAGTCACCGGTAGCTTTGATAATTGTTGCTGGAGAATCTAGATTTCCTTTATCAAATATTCCTTGCTCTATAGCTGTAAATGTCCCCCGTTTTCCCTTGTATGCTCCTTCGAAATGCAAAAATCCAGAAATTTTAGAAGTGGCCAAGTGACCATCATCTATAGTAGAGTTTATATAAAATAATAAATATTCAACAAAAGCTTTTCCTGTTAATTCACCCTCAATATCATATTCGACATGGGCAATATTAATAGGGAATTCTCTTCTAGTGTCATCTACTGGCTTTTCATCCCATTTGCTTACTGTAAATGTTACCTCCATGCGTAAATCTCCCTTCATTATAAAATAGTAATTCACCTCCAGTATAATATCCAAAAAGTACCATTATCAATAATTAAATTGGAGTGTTTTTATTAATTTTTCTTTAATAACTTTGTGAAATATTACACTTAAAGTAACGGGGTGCAAGAGTTGAAGAACACAGCTGCCATTTTGGTGGCTTTTCTTATTGCACTAACGTAGCAGGTTACTTGAAGAAGGACATATTGAAAATACCTAGAATTTTATTAGAGATAACTATTTGAATGTGGTGAGTTTATGGAAATAAAAAATAATATAATGTCATTACTGAGGGAGACTGTTTTAGATTTTGTTCAAGGCTATTTTAATAAAATTCAAGCAAAGTTAAAAGATGGGCTTACAATCAGTGACCTTAGAGAAGAGTTGAGTTACTGGGGTTCATTAACGATTCCACCTGATACAGCTTATGAAAATGTATATTTTTATAAGTATGATGATGGATCAGGATATGCTTTGGAATTTGAACTCTGGGTTGGTAATCAACGAAGCGATATAACATTATCTTGTGAAGCCATAATAGACGAAAATGATAATATTCTATCTTTTACGATTGAAAATCTACACGTATTATAAAGATGTTCTTATTAAGCTAACGGGGTGCTATAGTTGAACAAGACATTTGTATTTTAAGCAGTCAAAAAGACTATATAAACCAGAAAATGGCTTGCCAAAACTGATGTCAGTTAGCAAGCCATTTTTATTGTCATTTATATGAAATGCACTTCAAAATGGAACCCTTTAGTTGGTGGTTAGCTGTTGTTTTTTTAAACTAACTGACCTCTTGATTCAAATAAGCCCGATTGGATCTTTCTCAGTTTTTATGGCAGAAAAGTTACCCCTAGAATGATTAAAAGTGCAAAAAACATTAATAAAATTTTACATAGCCATTAAATAAACAAAGCTATCGGAATCCCCGATAGCTTTGTTTATAATTAGTATTTCAATGCGTTAACTGCATTAATTAATCCGTTACCGGACTTTTCATCGTATCCTGGTTTGAATACATCTTCTGCAGATTTCAGAATAATGTGTTTTACTTGGGCAGGATTCAATTTATCCTTCCCATGTTGGGCAATAATGACGCCGGCAAGTGCTGCAACTTTTGGAGCAGCCATGGAAGTCCCCGCTTTATAACCCCAACCGCCTGGAACTGTAGCAAAGCATAAATAAGAATTATCTCTTCCCTCTTTTGTTTCAGGATTATAGTTAGGGCCTAAATCTCCACCTGGAGCCATTACATCAATTTTACCTACTCCATAGTTTGAGTAGTAAGCTAGATTCTTCAATTGACCGCCTGCAGAAACCCTAATCAAGTTCTGATTGCTCGGGCTTCGATGTGTAGCACCTTTATCATCACCAGAAAGTTTACCAGGGCTGCTAATATCAACGCCATTATTCCCGGCGGAACCTACAACTGTAACGCCTTTTTTGATGGCATAATTAATCGCACGATTAAACATTTGTACATCTGCTACAACGTCTTTAGTTGCATATTCTGGGTCCTGGAACCAATCGTAGCCGCCTAATGACATATTTACTACATCGACATTATCGTCAGCAGCAGTCATTAATGCTTCAGCGATATTAGCAGTGGAGGCACTTCCTGTAGGGCCAAAGACACGATATGACGCAACTTTAAGGTCAGGACCTACTCCTAACGTTCTGCCTTTTGCTGCAATTGAACCTGCTACATGTGTGCCATGACCATTTTCGTCCTTAGGATCAGAATAACCTGGAACAAATGATTTCCCGTAGGCATAATTTGCTTTTAAATCTGGATGGGTATAATCTATCCCTGTATCGATAACGGCAACAACAATATCTTCCCCTGAAACTGATTTACCTGTGCCCCCAGGAAGGGTCCATGATTCCCCATTATTGGTTACTTGTTTAATATCCCATTGATTCTGATCGTATAAATCTGGTTTAACGGATGCAGCTTCCTCATAGGAGAACGTTGCTTCTACAGATGGTGCCTCAGCATAAACTTTGTTTTCTACTCCAGCTTCAGATACAATGGAAGAATTTTTAACTTCTTTTAGGAAATTGGGATTGCTTGAGGATACCTCAACAGCCCCGAGTTTTTCCAACCTATGTTGAACTTGTCCACCAGCTTTTTTTAGTAAATCCTCGTAACCAGCTGGGAGATTAGCCTCATCTTTAAAAACTACTATGTATTTCTTTTCAATTGATTGGGCATGTCCTACCCCTACACCACTTGCAAATACAGTTGATGCACATAACGTAAGGCTAAGTGCACATGCCAAAAAACCTTTCTTGATTGTCATGAATTGACCTCCTTTATATTTCCTAATTTTCATTATATTGCAAATTGTTAGTTGAACAATCTACTTTATTCGACAGTGATAAACCGACAAAAACCCCGAGTATTACTTTTGTACGAAGAAAATAACATTATATTCCAATAAATTAAAGAAAATTAGTAAATTATCAATAATTTACCTGGTAAGAAAGGTGGCATTTATGCAAATTTTGTCGAAAATAGCATGCTATTTCCCTATCTAGATTTTCTTAAGAAAATTCATTGTTGAGCCATCAGGAACATTTTCAAAAAAACAATCTTTATAAAAAACCTATTTTGCACTTGTAATTTTTTTTAGAGAAACTTTTGGTAAAAAAATTCTAATAATCTCTAATTTTTCCGGAGAGTGCCTGGCATTTTATTTCCTCTTATTTCACTTTGTCAACGAATGTATTCGTATATGTTTTGCTTAAATCGATGTTCGCATCTTTTAGCTTCAAGGCACCAGACTTTTATCAGAAATGTGGATATAAGGTTGTTGGAAAATTTGAAGATCACCCAAAAGGAAATAATCAGTATTATTTTGAAAAAAAATTGAGTCATTAACAAAAAATAAATTTACCATGCTTCTATAACGAGGGATTGCTTTTTTCTTATTCAAGTAACGGGTGCTTGAGTTTAACAAAGAGTCGGGGCTGCGACTCTTTTTTTCTTGTTCTACTGACGGGGCAGTTTAGTGGAAGATAAAAAAAGGACACAATGGAAAATTGATGGTAAAATATAGGGAAAGTTAATAATCAAGCGAGGCGTAATAGTATGTATTGGGAGACACTTCCAAGTTGGGTTTGGGTATTTTATTACTTATTTTTATTTCTAACATTAGGAATTGGAATTTCTAATGTAATTCGAAAAAGAATGTTAGGTCTTTCTATAATTGCAATTGTTCTAACAACTACTGTTCCGATTATTAGTATGTTAAATAGTATTGGAAGAGCAAAGGGTATGAATGAATTTGAACACTTAGTAGCTCAGTTACAACAAGGTTCAATCTGGTCTATTTATGCAGTCTTAAGTTTTCTATACATAGCTGTATTCCTCATAAAAAATAAGATGAATAATAGAGTTTCCAAATCACAAAAATTGTGAAGGATTGTACTTAAACTAATGGGTGCTTGAGTTTAACAAAGAGTCGGAGCTACGGCTCTTTTTCTTGTTCCACTAACGAAGCAGTTTAGTGAAATAAAGGAAAAAAGTTAATGTGAATAGAATAATGTAGGATAATCAAAATGAGGTGTGAGTATTAATTATGAGAAATGATTTATGTGAAGCCTGTAAAAGAAACGAGATTAATGTTGTAGAAAAGTCGGATGATCCTAATCAGCCTTATAAATTATGCAATCAATGTCACGAACGGCTATTAAAATATTCATTACGACCAATTGAATGGTACAATCTAGCAGTTGTTCACTCTCCAAAAAAATTTTTATTGCACGATGATTTATATGAAGAAGACGGAGAGGCTTGCCAACCAGAAGAAGATGTATTTGTAACTAAAAAAGATAAAGCACCAACATTACGAGCCGTTCGAAATGATTTGGAGTCTTTATTAGATTTTTCAATAACCAGATGGTTTCTTGAGGATGATGTAATAAATGCCCTTAAAAAGCACAATACCCAAAAGACCCTGAGTTCTGTAAAATCTAGGTTTTATGAAACCGAAAATTACGAAGTAAAATCACGAATGTTGGAAATCGTAGCTGATGTTTTAGGTACTTCTGCTTCGGGATGGGTAAGGGAACTTTGGGAGAATTATGACGAAGAATTTCTTTACCCAATTTCTTGGGCAACAGCCAGTAGTTTGCCAGCCGAAGAGGGATTAAATAATATAATTTGAAAAATTAAAATTGGTAAGTGAAAAAGAATTGCCAATAGCGGCTTTTACCTGCCTATACCGTTTCCGTTCGAGCAATATACTTGATTGGATTGAGTCAACTTGCACGATTTTTAACGATAATTGGGGAAGGCTGGCTGCAGTATGCTTTCCAACCTGGGAAAGAATGAAATCTTGGCTAAACAAAGGAAGACCTTTAAGTTTAATAGCACTGGATACAATGGCGAACTGTGTTAAAGGTTATGGTGACATTTATGTTGAGCAATTTTCTCCTAAGATACTCGGAACGGAAATAAGTGAGGTTGACCAAGTATTAAATGAATATTTTCACATAGATGGTGTTCCTCGTGTCAAAATGAAACTTTCTAGAATAATGGAGAACGAAAAAGAAATATTTGAATTAAACCGTTAAACAAGGTAATTTGTGAAAAAGTGTACTTAAAGTAACGGGTGCTTTAGTTGAAGAAAGCCACTGATTTTTATCAGTGGCTTTTTTGTTTGTTTAATGGAAGACCTGTACGATGAACTATTTATTTAATCACGGCGGAATTCTAGTTACTTAATTCCATTAATAATTCGTGGACAATGTGTTGTTCAAAATCCTTTGGCGTATCCAATAGTATCCCTCTTCTTGACGCAGCTGTAATTATTAGTCCTAATTCATAGTACATATTTTTAGAAACTAATCCTTTTGAAATCATTTTCTTCACTTCATAATAAAATTGAATCAAAAAATCACTTGGTAATTTTTCATACAAAGACATTTTTGGAAACACCTACTATTCCTACTGTTATAATATGAATAATATCAATTAAAACTGAAATTGAAAAGAGTTTTTCGCCAGATTCATAAATTTGTCATTTTATTACAGGTGCGTTTGACAATACTGCTTTAATCTTGTTGAACTAACGAAGCAGGTTAATGGAAGAAATGAATAATAAACTTAAATATATCTATGTGTTAAAATATATAGAGAATTAATGCAAAGGTTGGGAGACAATGTCAAAGGGTGAACATTTACTACAGGAACGTTATGGTACTACAAAAAAGGCTTCCACTTTTTACGAAAACCAAATGCTTAATTACTTAAATGAGCAGATGACAGAGTTTATATCAAAACAAGTTATGGTATTTATAGCAACTGCTGATTCTAGTGGAAACTGTGACTCCACTTTTAGAGCTGGCTCAGTAGGTTTTGTACGGGTAATTGATAAAAAAACATTAATTTATCCTGAATACAAGGGGAATGGTGTTATGGCAAGCTTAGGAAACATCATTGAAAATCCCCATATTGGATTAATGTTTATAGATTTTTTTGAGCATAACATTGGGTTACATGTCAATGGTAAAGCTTCAATAATAGAAAATAGAGAATTGACTTCATTAAAATTATCAGAGAAGATAATTAATGACATTAAAGAAAAAGAAGGAAATAGACCAGAACGTTGGGTAATTATCAAAATTGATGAAGCTTATATCCACTGTTCAAAACATATCCCAATGCTTAAACAGATCGATAAAAAAATATACTGGGGAACCGATGATGAAAAACAAAAAGGTGGGGACTTTTTTAAAGTAAAACATAGTAAAAAAGTTTAAAAATGTTTTTCAACAAATTGGCGCTTTAACAAATCTAAGCTATATGACTGATTAGCAACTAGTCGTGAAAAAATTGATTATTGAAATCGTCGGTTTTTTCTTTCAAGTTCTTCTTATGGGGAAAAGTGTTCCAAACAACAGTTAAAACAGAAATATCAACAAGCCAAAGAATTAACGTATGAGATAAAAGACCTTCCTAATGTGTTTTGAAGGCTTCATAATTTTGAACAAATTCCTTAAGACTGCGGTATAAAGGTCGAATTTGTTATTGATACTGATACTGATAGAATTTATTCACCTTCTTATTAAGTAACGGGTGCTTTTGTTGAATATCTAGCTGTATCAGTTCAACTTTTTTTATTCAGCGAACGGTCAGTTTAGTTGAAACAAGAAAATTAATCCTGCATATAGCAATTGACTAAAGCATTTATTTAAGCTAAGATATTTTCAATTAATACGGAATAATAAGGCTAGGAAGAGAAGAGTAATTTTGATTAATTATTTTCAGAGAGCTCCGGTAGGTGGGAAGGAGTAATAATGATCTTAATGAAAAAAGACTTGGAGCTTCGCACGGATCTAAGAGCGTTCTTAGTGATAATGCGACGGGATCTCCCGTTAAAGAGATAGGGTATAATCAATTATTAAAAAATTGCCGTACCCGAAGAGGTTGATATGGTGACATATCAATAAACTGAGGTGGTACCGCGGAGCTATAAACTCTCGTCCTCAAGATGTATATCTTGGGGGTGGGAGTTTTTTTGTTGTTTAGAATTATAAATCCATAATTAAAAACCTTATAAACCAACTAAAAGATTGGAGTGAAAAGAATGAGTAATGAACAAACAAATTATAGAATAGAGAAATTAGAGACTTTAAAATCGCAGGGGATTCCAGTTTATCCTGAAAGGTTTTCTACAAATTATGAACTTTATGAAGCCACTCAGCTTGAAGACGGAACTTCTGGAGTCCGAGTTGCCGGAAGAATAATGAGTATTAGAAACTTCAGCAAATTAAGTTTTATTACTATTTCAAACATACAAGGAAGCTTACAACTTCTTTTAAAAAAGGATGAGATTGGCGAGGAACCTTTTAATCAATTTCATAATTTATTGGATATTGGAGATTTTATCGGTGTGGAAGGACGTATGTATACGACCAAAACGAATGAGAAAACACTTCGTACCGAATTCTATGTGTTTCTTGGGAAGGCGTTGCGGACTCTTCCAGAAAAATGGCACGGTTTAAGCAACGTCGAACTTCGATATAGACAGCGTTATTTAGATTTAATGATGAACAAAGACACACAAAGTCGTATACTAGCCAGAACCAAAATGGTACGTGCCATTCGCAGATTCTTTGAGGACCAGGAATTTTTAGAAGTAGAAACACCAGTTTTACAGCATACTTCCTCGGGGGCTTTAGCTAAACCTTTTAGGACCTATCATAACTCTTTTGATACTGAATTAAATTTACGAATTGCACCGGAAACTTATCTCAAAAGGTTAATTGTAGGTGGTTTTACCAAAGTATTTGAATTTGCCAAGTGTTTTAGGAACGAGGGGATTAGTCCTCAACATCTTCAAGAATTTACAATGGTTGAAGGATATGCAGCATACTGGAATTATGAGGATACAATGAAATTAATGCGTGATATGGTTCTGTTTGTTCTAGATCAAACCTTTAATACAACTACCATTACCATCCAGGGTCAAACGATAAACTTTTCACTAGAATGGGACATTGCCTCTTTCAGGGATTTAATCTTAAAAGACACAGGGATAGATATAGACCTTTATCCTGATGTTAAAGATTTATATCAAGAAGCATTGAGGAAAAATATCAACTTAGAACATTCCGACATTGAATCTTTAGGGAGAGGTAATTTTATTGATCTACTTTACAAGAAAATGTGTCGACCACAACTAATTAAACCGACATTTTTAATCAAGCACCCTATAGATTTATCCCCACTAGCTAGAGCCAATGATCAAAACCCTGCTCTTACAGACCGGTTCCAATTAGTGGTCAATGGTGCGGAAATCATAAATGCCTATTCAGAACTGGTTGACCCACTTGAACAAAGAAGAAGGTTGGAGGCCCAAGCCTATCTTAAAAGTAATGGAGATTTAGAAGCTATGGAGATGGATGAAGATTATCTAACAGCTATGGAATATGGAATGCCACCCATTTCTGGATGGGGATTTGGAATTGAACGATTATTAATGGTACTAACGGATAGTGATACAATTAAGGATTGTGTTTTATTTCCATTAACTAAAAAACTATAGTGGACCCCATTAATAGTGTCAATATTTTGTCATAGGTGGTGGACTGTAGCCCCAGTTACCACCTAAATATCGAACAATAAAGTTTTTAGAGCACGGTTCCTTCTTCAACTAACTATGGCTTGAGCTTTACAAAGGGTTGCTACGGCAGCTTTTTTCTTATTGAGCTAACGTGGCAGTTGTGCGGCCGAGCATAGGTCGTATCATATAGCGGGTGGGATTCCCGTCGAGAAAGAACTAGCCATTCACT
>NZ_BAWM01000145.1 GCF_000759675.1 Neobacillus niacini
GGGCTCTCATCACCCTTATGAGTGACCGCTTCTGCTCTTTTTATAAGATTACGGGCTCTCATCACCCTTATGAGTGACCGCTTCAGCTCTTTTTATAAGATTACGGGCTCTCATCACCCTTATGAGTGACCGCTTCTGCTCTTTTTATAAGATTACGGGCTCTCATTAC
>NZ_BAWM01000144.1 GCF_000759675.1 Neobacillus niacini
TCAAGAGGCTCAGCCTTTTTTTAAAAACTGGTTTTTCTGGGTCTATTTTTTCATGCCCTTTTTCAGTTTTTATTTTCATGGGAGCTTAATAACAAAAAAGAGCTTCAACCAGCTCAGTTTTCCTTTAGTAAAATCAGGAATTATGTTTTTTTGCCAAAAAATACGTGCTACTGCCCATTATCATGCCCCCACCAACGCCCATTAAAGTACCGATAATAGCCCAATGGGAGGATAAATATATACCAATCATAAACAGTATTAATCCTATAAAAAACAAAGTCATCCCTTTTTTCATACTTCTCCTCCAATGATGATTATTAAAATTAATATAACTATTTTTTATACCAATTCTCCTACAATTTTTAATTATTCATCTTGAACTCAAGCACCCTATAGTTTAAGTGAAAATCTTCACAATCTTTTGTGTAGGAGCATATAAAAAAGACGCCTTCTTACTAAAGAAAAGCGCCCGTTTCTAGAAGTTCGAATCTAAAAAAGGTAAGAAAAGAAGTATCAATCTTTAGTATTAACATCCTTCATAATCATGGAATTTAATTAAAGCAATTTCTTCAATTTGGAACTACGTGGTGATTTAAATTAACAAGAATTTTTCAGACGTTTTTTTAAAACTCATTTTATTTGACGGTTTCATACCGCATCAGCATTGAACCACTTGTTTCGTAAAGCTTGGTTTCTATCAACTTCATGTCGAGACGTGTTTCTATGTTGTCGAAGAAACGTTTTCCGCTGCCCAAAATGACCGGATGAATGATGATTCGGAGTTCATCAAGTAAACTAGCATTAATCAAACTTTGAACAAGACCTGCACTCGCAGGAACAATGATATCTCCCTTGATTTCTCTTTTAAGCTCCCTTACTTTCGACATTACATCATAGTTAAGCAGAGAAATGGTATCATCGTAGTCTCCCCAGTGAATTACCGTAAGCTCGTTATTATTAGTTGCTACATACTTTTGAGTTTTATTCATGGCGTCAGCCCAATCTCCCTCTTGGAACGGCCAATATCCTGCAAAGCCTTCATATGTGACCCGCCCCATCAAGATTGCGTCAGCCTTCTGGAACATGACAAGACCATCATTTGTGGAATCCACGATGCCAGGCATTGCCCAGCTTACCATGTTGTTTTCTTCACCTTTCGGCCCCGTAAAGATACCGTCCAATGTGTTGCTTACGTTTGCAATTATTTTCCCCATATATCCTCCTCTATTCTTCTTGAATTTATCGAGTAAAAACATCTTCTGAATTAACTTCGATTTACTTACGAATGATTCCTTCTATTATTCAAGAAAATGGCCCGATTGTTGAAAAAAAGCTAATGACGATTGTTCAACTCCCTCAGTTTGATACGATTATCTCTTGAATGCTCACTTATTCGCAGGATTTCAAACCCCTTAGTAACTAATTAACGAGTTTATTAAAAGAGTTAAGAACCTTTTGGCTTCGTGAAGGCATAGTTAAATAAAGGAGTCATATTATACTCCATATTCTACCATATAATGTACATCTCCACGCCGCCCCTGGAGGCTTTCCCTCCCATGTCTCAACGGGTCAATTGCCCTTTCATTCCTTCGTTATGCCTATCCAAGGGGTGGAGGCCAGTTATGCTAAACTGATGGGTCACGGTGCCCTTTTGTTGAAGAAACCTGGTACTCCGTACATATTTGAAATCCTACGAATAAGACAACATTCAAAATTTAAGATAACTATTTAACTATAAGACTTTTAGTTATACTTCTATGCTGCTAATGGGATTGTTTCTTGTAATTTATTTGGACAGTAAGATTCGTTTCGCTTAGCTATACCTACAAAAATTCTTGCTAATTTACCGACCAACTTCATAATAGACTTCATTTTCTTCATCTTCTTGACCTTCACATTATATGTATGGATATCTTTAGACTCAGGGTTGTTCATCACAAGGCTCATTGTCGCTAAGTAGAGGAATCGCCGTAGTCTAGATCTTCCACGTTTAGAAATAACAATTTGACCTTTCCACTTTCCAGAACTTGCTTCAGCTAGGTGCAATCCTGCATGGCGAAGTAGAGAATTCCCGTGAGAAAAACCACTTAAATCTCCAGCCTCACCTAATATACCAGCTAAGGAAATTTCACTAATTCCTTTAATGGTAAGCAACTTCTTGGCGAAAGGGATTTTATTTAAGACATCTGTAACTTGTTTTTCAACTCTTTCGAGTTGTGTTACAGCTAAATCATATTCCTCCAATAATTGTTCCAAATGAAATTTATAAGCATCAAGTGCTTGTCTGGTGCCGACAGATTTCCTAGCTACCTGAAGGAGTAATAGGGCCTTTTTTAATCCAGGCTGTCTCTTCATAATTGATTTCCAACCTGTAATAACCTCGTGAGGCTGCAAAGTCGCCAATTCCACTGGAGATGGAAATAGGCGAAGCGTTGCAATTGCCCCTTTAGCCTTAATATCTTTAAACACCTGTCGGAGTTCTGGAAAGACAATATCTACCCAACGATTTAATTGATTAATAGAACTAACGAGACGTTTAACTACTACGTCACGGTTAGACATGAGAACCCTTAGTTTTTCGAATGATTCTGATGTGTTCCTAACATAGGAGTAGTAACCGTTCTTCACCATATCAGCGATAACTAATGCATCCTTTTTATCACTTTTTGATTGAGTATTATCACGATTTTCTTTATTCCTTTTTACTAAATGTGGGTTTACCGTTACTACCTCAATTTTTTGTTTAATAAGCCATTTTGAAAGATTAATCCAGTAGTGTCCAGTAGGTTCCATCCCAACTATAGCTGCATCAAGGTTATTTAATCTTTGAAGATTTTTAATCCATATTAATAAACTAGCAAATCCTTCTTCATTATTTTTGAATGTAAGTGGATCTCCGACTACAATTCCACGAAAATTTACTGCTCGAGCTACGTGTAATTGTTGGGCAATGTCCACACCAACAACAAGGTGTTTAACGGAAATTCTTTCTATTAGTTGATTTTGTTTGTCTTGCATTTTAAAATTCATAGTAGGGCTTCCTCCTTAAGAGTCTGAGTTAGAGTAGTGTCTATACTCATATCTTACTGAGGGGCTTTATTTTTTTCAAACCTGATATTTACGATCTACAGGAATGCTAGTCGAGTAGAATGGAGCCTTTCTACCTTACGGTAGATTGTACTCCACCCCCTCCCAGAACCGTGCTTGCACTATTAATG
>NZ_BAWM01000143.1 GCF_000759675.1 Neobacillus niacini
TCTCTGGAGTCAGAGACCTTGGCACGTTACACATTGATATGATACGGCAACTCGGGAGACCCTACCGGTCTTTTCTTTTTTTTTAGAAGAGTATGGTTTACAAGCGATACAAAGCAAGGAAACCAAATGCCGATGTAGGGAGTCGGATAGCAGAGTAGTGCGTGCGTGGCAGCACGTTCATCAGGTGGGTTAAAGTCCCACTGAATCTCAGACTAGGGGATTCATATCCGAACTTGGG
>NZ_BAWM01000142.1 GCF_000759675.1 Neobacillus niacini
GCAATGAATGATGAACGAATTATTACAGCGGCAGTGGTAACAACTGGGGAGAAAAGTGACGGAAAGTACCTTAAAGAATTGGTCGAAAAAAGTAAAGCAACAGGCGTCGAAATTAAATCGGTGATTGGCGATACAGCGTATTCAGAAAAAGAAAATATTCAATATGCTAGAAAGGAAGAATTTCAGCTTGTTTCAAAATTAAATCCCCAAATCACACAAGGGGGACGTACTAAAGAAGATGAGTTTGAATTTAATAAAGATGCAGGCATGTACGTATGTAAAGCTGGGCAGATGGCAATTCGAAAAGC
>NZ_BAWM01000141.1 GCF_000759675.1 Neobacillus niacini
ATTAAATAAGAGAGAAAAACTAAAATGGCGATTCTCGGTTTTACTTTGACTTCTTCTTACGATTATCTAGTTTTCAAAGAACGAGGCTACTGATTTCAATCACCACGTGATTAAACTTCAGAGCTTTACATCATGCTGCCTTGCGACGAGCTGAAGGTTAACACCTTCGAATATGCTATGGCGCAGGAGCAAAAAAAATAAATATAAGAGAGTTATTGTACTCTCAAAACTAAACAAACAAGTAACTCATCAACGTTTTATCAGTCCACATGGACTGCATTATCCTTAGAAAGGAGGTGATCCAGC
>NZ_BAWM01000140.1 GCF_000759675.1 Neobacillus niacini
TTCTCTATTACGTCATGCGGGATTACACCTAGCTGAAGCAAGTTCAGGAAAATGGAAAGGTCAGATTGTCATTTCAAAGCGTGGAAGGTCCAGACTCCGACGATTCCTCTACTTAGCAACTATGAGCCTAGTGATGAATAACCCTGAGTTTAAAGCCCTCCATTCCCATAATGTGAAGGTAAAGAAGTTAAAGAAAATGAAATCAATCATGAAACTGATAGGTAAACTAGCAAGGATTTTTGTAGGAATAGCACGAAGAAATGAGTCTTACTGT
>NZ_BAWM01000139.1 GCF_000759675.1 Neobacillus niacini
GATCAGGTTGATAGGTCAGAGGTGGAAGCGCGGTAACGTGTGGAGCTGACTGATACTAATCGTTCGAGGACTTAACCAATTTTTTAAAGCGAACTCGTTTTACAACTTCTTTGAGCATTATCTAGTTTTGAGGGAATGATTTTTTTTAAAAAACCTCTTGAAAAATCTCAAAAAGACAGTATAATAAAGATTGTCTTTGAGAAAAGTAGTCTGGTAATAATGGCGAGAAGGTCACACCCGTTCCCATACCGAACACGGAAGTTAAGCTTCTCAGCGCCGATGGTAGTTGGGACTTTGTCCCTGTGAGAGTAGGACGTTGCCAGGCTGCAATTCTATTATTATTCCGCAGTAGCTCAGTGGTAGAGAAGAGCATATCATCATGAATATGCTGCGAGTTGTACACACCGAGCCGCTCCTTGAGTTACTTTCTGAGGTGGGGACACACGTAAGTAAACAAGTTTTAGGGAATTAATTCTATTATTCCGCAGTAGCTCAGTGGTAGAGCTATCGGCTGTTAACCGATCGGTCGTAGGTTCGAGTCCTACCTGCGGAGCCATTCTTTTATGGAGAGCTGTCCGAGTGGCCGAAGGAGCACGATTGGAAATCGTGTAGGCGGGTAACCCTGTCTCAAGGGTTCAAATCCCTTGCTCTCCGCCATAAAAACTCTAACTATTATATGGCCCCTTGGTCAAGTGGTTAAGACACCTCCCTTTCACGGAGGTAACACGGGTTCGAATCCCGTAGGGGTCACCAAAGTTTTTTTCTCGGTAGTGTAAAATAACTCACCTTAATATGGAGGATTAGCTCAGCTGGGAGAGCATCTGCCTTACAAGCAGAGGGTCGGCGGTTCGATCCCGTCATCCTCCACCATGATTTTTTCACAAAGTGAAAATAATCTTCAAATTGTCGCGGGGTGGAGCAACGAGCGTTACTTCACAGAATAAACTGCGAGTTGTGTCAATCGAGCTGCTGCTTGAATAGGCTTTCTGAGATTGATACAGTCCATACCAACTATGGGCATGAAGCAAATGTAATAATTTTTATTGTCGCGGGGTGGAGCAGTCCGGTAGCTCGTCGGGCTCATAACCCGAAGGTCGCAGGTTCAAATCCTGTCCCCGCAATTCGGTCTGGTAGTTCAGTTGGTTAGAATGCCTGCCTGTCACGCAGGAGGTCGCGGGTTCGAGTCCCGTCCAGACCGCCATTTTTATTAAACGGCGTAATATTGTGGCTCAGTAGCTCAGTCGGTAGAGCAAAGGACTGAAAATCCTTGTGTCGGCGGTTCGATTCCGTCCTGAGCCACCATTTTTATTCTATTGATTATATGCTTGCCGGTTTAGCTCAATTGGTAGAGCAACTGACTTGTAATCAGTAGGTTGGGGGTTCAAGTCCTCTAGCCGGCACCATTTGGTATTAACATCATACTATGTGGAGGGGTAGCGAAGTGGCTAAACGCGGCGGACTGTAAATCCGCTCCCTCAGGGTTCGGCGGTTCGAATCCGTCCCCCTCCACCATTTATAGGGGTATAGTTTAAAGGTAGAACGAAGGTCTCCAAAACCTTTGGTGTGGGTTCAATTCCTACTACCCCTGCCAATTAATTTTATTATGGCGATTGTGGCGAAGTGGTTAACGCACCTGATTGTGGTTCAGGCATTCGTGGGTTCGATTCCCATCAGTCGCCCCATAAAACCATCATTAAAAAAACAATATATCATTGGGCTATAGCCAAGCGGTAAGGCATCGCACTTTGACTGCGACATGCGTTGGTTCAAATCCAGCTAGCCCAGCCAATTTGCGGAAGTAGTTCAGTGGTAGAACACCACCTTGCCAAGGTGGGGGTCGCGGGTTCGAATCCCGTCTTCCGCTCCATAATATGGCGGCATAGCCAAGTGGTAAGGCAGAGGTCTGCAAAACCTTTACCACCGGTTCGAATCCGGTTGCCGCCTTCAATTTTTCACTTGAGATTTAATAGCGCATTTTATTGCGCCGGGGTGGCGGAACTGGCAGACGCACAGGACTTAAAATCCTGCGGTAGGTGACTACCGTACCGGTTCGATTCCGGTCCTCGGCATTATTTTTACAAAATTTTATTATGCCGGTGTGGCGGAATTGGCAGACGCGCACGACTCAAAATCGTGTTCCTCTGGAGTGTCGGTTCGACCCCGACCACCGGTATCTGAAATAAGGCAGCCAAGCCTTATGAATCAAGACTTTCAACAGTTCATGTTGGAGGTCTTTTTTGTTTTCTTCAAAAGACTGAAATTAGTTAAAATCGTGTGCTTCGAATCTTATGCTTGGAGGGGATTTTATGTCCAGAAGAGGAAAGCTTACTGATGATGAATTGAAAATAGTCAATGCAAAAATTACTGATGAAGAAGCTTTTAAATAGAAGAGTGTCAAAAACAGAAATCGGCTCTTAGGTAGATATAAATAGTAGGAGAGTGCTTATTATCTTATCCCTAGGAATAATATGGAAATTAGTGAATCAGATACAGGATTTACCAATCCAAATATATATAAGATGAAGAAAGGAAAAAAGAAGATCTGGAAGTTTCTTCAGAAATATCAATGCCAAGAAAACTACTTCATTAATGATTTAGAGTGTCAGAGGAATGGAAGTTAGGGTTACGATAGAAAAAACATTGCCTTATAAATAATCTGAAAATTCAAAAGAAATATATTTACAATTATCCTATTTAGTACTATACTTACATTATAAATAAAAAATATACAATATACATTATATTTTATATCTTTGAAAGGAATGTAAGGCATGTCTTTTAACAAAGTTAAAGATAATGAAATTGCGAATAGAACTTTATCCCAACAAATTGCAGATTCGATTACAATGGAAATCATTGAAGGACAATACAAGCCAGGAGAACGATTGTATGAAATGAAATTAACTGAACATTTTGGGACAAGTAGAGCACCGATTCGGGAAGCACTATATATTTTAGAAAAGGAAGGAATAGTAGAAAGAAGTCCCCGTCGGGGAGTATTCGTAAAGAACTACACTTCTAAAGAACTGTTTGATTTATATGATGTAATTTACCGTCTTGAAGAAATTGCACTTGAAAAAGCAAGTGAGTCCATTTCGGAAAGTCAGTTAATTTACTTAAAAGATCTTATAGGACAAATGGAAAGCGAAGCAGAACAAAAGAAGATAAGGAATTATTTTAGTCTTATGGAAAAGCTTCAAATAAGTTTCTTTGAGGTAACGGGAAATGAGGTATTAAAGGAAGTGTACACCAATCTAATCACACGTATCACCAGATTCCGTTTTATGTCCCTATCCCATCCTTTAAGTCTAGAGCATTCAATCGAGGAATATAAAAGTATTGTAGATGGGCTTATTGAACGAAACTATACCCAAGTAAAGTTTCATTTGAAAAGAAAAGAAAAACGAGCTTTAGAAATTTGGAAACAAAAAGGATTTTAATAGGATTAATTTCGTTACTTTACATGGAGTATATATGCGTACTGCTTCTCTTATAAAAGCCACTTAGGCTATCGAACCTTATACTATATCTGGTTTTCAATGAACGACAATGTTTTAGAGACTTTTACCTGTCTATTTATCTATAGTATATTTTCAGATAATTGAGGTAGCAAAAGCTACCACCGAACTGTCATCCCATGCCTACAGATGGGCTAGCCCATGCATGGGCTTTCTCGTTTGGATAATCTGTAATTTACTATTAAATAAATTATTTAGGGGCAATCTTTCCGTTGAAAATGTCGACAATATATTTTAAAAGGAGGTAATTTACAATGTCTGTTTTGAAATCCGGAATTATAGATACCGATGTCCATCCATGGGTGAACGGTGATATAAAAGGGTTGTTACCTTATTTAAGCCAATCATGGCAAAAACATTTTGATGGAAGATACACTTTGCCTAATCATGCATTACGACCACCGTTAGCACGGGCATCATCCAATCGAATCGATGAAATACCGCCAAATGGAGGAGAACCTGGGTCGGATCCTACTTATGTAAGCAGTCAATTATTGGATCGCTATAACATAAAGCATGCTATCCTTTCATCCATTCAGGCTGGAAAATTGGTGTCTTTACCTAATTCAAATGAAGCTATTGCTTTAGCAAGAGCATTTAACGACTTCATGATTAATGAGTGGTTAACAGTAGATCCAAGGTATAAATTGGCAGCATGCATCGCAGTTCATAATCCTATTGAAGCAGCTAAAGAGATACGTCGAGTTGCGCAAAATAAAAGTGTAGTTGCAATATTTATGCCATTATTTAATATCTTGATGGGAAACCAACATTATCATCCCATTTATGATGCAGCTCAGGAATGTGGACTCCCGATTTTCCTGCATCCAACAGGTACTGAAGGAGGATTCTCAACTAGTCTTCAATTTGCGGGTGGGGTGCCAAGCACTTATATAGAGAGGCATACCAGCTTTCCACAGATCGGCATGGCCCAATTAAATAGCCTAGTTTTTGAAGGTACTTTTGTGAAATTCCCTAATTTAAAAGTTGTTTTAGCCGAATTTGGATATAGTTGGCTACCCCATGTACTCTGGAGAATGGATCAGAATTGGAGAGGATTTAGAAAAGAAATTCCATGGATTACAGAGGAACCGAGTCAAATCGTGTTAGATAAGGTTCGTTTAACTTCACAACCTGTGGAGGAGCCAAATAAGAACAAGTATCTCATGCAAATTTTTGAAATGATTCAGGCAGAAAAAACATTAATGTTTAGTACGGATTATCCGCATTGGGATAATGATTTTCCTGATCATACGTTTACGTCTATTCCGGAAGAATTAAAACAACGAATATTTCATGATACAGCCGCTGAATTTTTCTCATTAGATTAAGGAGGATAATATGGAGTATCTTGTCTGTACAATGGATCAATTGACAAATGGAAAAGCCTTATTAGTAGATATAAATGAAATTACAATAGGTGTATTTTTTGAAAATGGCCATGTGTATGCTATAAGAAATCAATGCCCCCACAAGCTTGCGCCTATCTGTAAAGGCGTGGTAGGCGGTACTATGCTTCCAAGTGATCCGTGCGATTTTAAATTTGGTATGGAAGGCGAAGTGTTGAAGTGTCCCTGGCATGGGTGGGAATTTGATTTAAAAACTGGAGAATCTTTATTTGGTATCAGCAAACGGAAAGTAAAAACATATCCAGTTGAAGTAATCGAAAATGATGTGTATATCAAGATGTAAATGAAGATACCCGTGTGTTTCCAAATAAGTAACTATTAATAAGCAAATATAATTTATAGCACCTTTCCAGAAATGAGAGCCGGCAAATATATAGGGGGATGAGTGTGCATGAAGGTAGGACTGATAGGATTAGGGAATATGGGAGGCCGAATTGCAAAACGATTACTTCAAGAGGGGAACCGAATCTCCATTTACGACAAAAATCCACAAATTATTCAGGAGTTTGTGGCGTATGGGGCAGAAGCAGCTACCAATCCACAAGCACTTGCCGCTAAGAATGAAATTATTATTACTGTATTACCGAATGCTGAGATAGTAAAAGAGGTTGTGTTAGGGAATGAAGGTTTGATCAAAGGGTTTAAACCTGGAAGCACACTTATTGAAATGACTACATCTCTTCCAGAAGTGACCCGTGACATTGGAAAAGTGCTCTATGAAAATGGAATAAGCATAATAGATGCTCCGATTAGTGGTGGAGTAAAAAAGGCAGAAACCGGAGAACTTTCCATCATGGTAGGAGGGGAAGAGGCTGTATTTTCAAGGGTCCTTCCGATATTAAATCAAATTGGCACTACAATTATACTGGTAGGTGAATTAGGGGCTGGTCATACGATCAAGGCGATAAACAATCTGCTTTGTGCAACAACTTTAGGTATTACAGCTGAAGCATTGGCGCTAGGAGTCAAAATGGGATTGGACCCTGAAAAGATGCTTAAAGTGATAAATAATAGCAGTGGAAGAAGTCATTCAAGCGAAGTGAAATTTCCTCAACAAGTTTTGAATCGGAAGTTTGAGGTAGGATTTACAATCGACCTCATGTATAAAGACATCAGCATTGCACTTTCTTTAGCTCAAGATCAAGACCTACCACTGGGCATTTCTGAAGCAGTGCTGCAGCTATGGAAAAAAGGAGTTACCTATGGGGGAGATTTGGACCATACAGCAATTGCAAAAGTAGTTGAACAAATGGCGGGAGTTGAAATTAAATCTACTGAAAAGATAGGGACAGATGAGGAAATCTCACAATTCATTGATTTACAAGGCCAGAGAAAGTAAAGGGAGTAAGAATGGTAAAGGATAATACAGAATTAATCATACAAAAAATAACCGAAAAATTGTACACACTTGATTTACCCCAATTGATGACAATTTAAAAAGGTCTCACGAAAGACTACATAATTTGGAAGGCTTATCGGCATTAATTGGAATGAACAGGGCGTTATAGAAATGATATTAAGCGATACTAACACCAATACATTTGGTGTAACCCAAGGTGGAGCTATATATTCACTAGCCGACGTAGCAATTGGTTATCGAATATTGGATCAGTTAAAGGAGAAACAAAAGGTTTTTACACTAGAGATGAAGATGAATTTCATAAAAAAAGGTAAAGGAGCCAAGTTAGCCGCAAAAACGGAATTATTTCATTGGGGAAGGCAAACGGTGGTCATACAATGTCAAATCCTTGATGAGAATGTAGAAATAGTGGCACACTCTCTCGGAACCTTCTATATTGTTGATGATGAAAGAATAGATTCTTAATGGATTTGTAGAATAATAATTTCCTATTTCGAAAATTATTATCTGATTATTACGTTAATTAGGAAATTGAATAGATAGAAGGGAGAAATATTTATATGAATAAGGATAGATACGAAGAGGGGCTTAAAATCCGGACTGAAGTGGTTGGTGCTGAGTATGTTGAAAAATCTATTAAAAACGCAACTGATTTTAATCGCCCTATGCAAGAACTAGTTACTGAATATTGTTGGGGGGAGGTATGGGGAAGACCTAATCTTCCGCGTAAAACTAGGAGTATGATTAATCTTGCCATGTTAACGGCTCTCAATCGTCCTCATGAATTAAGGCTGCATATCAAGGGTGCTATACGGAACGGAGTGACTCAAGCGGAAATTCAGGAGATTTTCCTGCAATCTATAATTTATTGTGGAGTGCCTGCAGGAGTTGAAAGTTTTCGGATAGCTCAAGAAGTTTTAAATGAAGAAGAAATATGAACTAGTATTAGAAGTTGTCAAAAATACCTAACCCAAAATAACTAACATCCAAAAATTGCGAACTGGGTGGAAGGAGTGTAATTTTATGGAGTTTGTTCATTTAAGTTATATAGGGGTCGAAGGTCATATTGCAAATGTGGTACTCGATCGGCCTGAATCTCGAAATGCCTTTAATACGGAAATGGCTCATCAGCTGTTAAAAGCATTTAAATCGATTTCTATTAGTGATGCAAGGGTTGTTTTACTAAGTTCTTCAAATAAAAAGTCTTTTTGTTCGGGAGCCGATCTTAAGGAGCGTAATGATCTGACAGAAAATGAATGGCGGGACCAGCACAAGTTATTCGAAAATATGTTCAACAGTATTAATGATCTTCCTCAGCCTGTTATTGCCGTTGTTGATGGGTATGCAGTAGCTGGAGGAGCAGAAATTGTAATTAACTGCGATATGATCGTCGCTGCCAAAACTGCAATATTTGGTTTTCCTGAAGTAACGCGCGGAATAATGCCTGGGGGAGGAGGGAGCCGTTTGTTGCCTAGACGTATCGGAGTGCATCGTGCGAAGGAATGGCTTTGCACAGGGCGATTTGTTAGTGCTCAAGAAGCTAACGAGACAGGCTTTATTAATCGTTTAACCGACTCGGATACTCTATTTTCACATGCATTGGAGCTTGCAGAAGCGATTGCAAAAAATGCGCCTTTGGCTGTTCAGAATTGTAAAGCATCAGTTGATGAAATATTCGGGATGGATGACAAATCTGCTAGGGATCGCGAGTTGGAGTTTTATAATCGGTGCGTGGATACTGAGGACAGACAAGAAGGTGTTCTAGCTTTTGTAGAGAAGCGTTCTCCACGTTTTATAGGGAAATAGTAGGTTTCTTATTTAGCAGAAACATTTTAAAAAAAGGAGAGGGGAGCATGTCGAGAGAATCTCAACCGAAAACAAGTGGACCACTTTCAGGTATTCGTGTACTTGATTTAACCAGCAACATTTCGGGACCAAGTGCTACGGTCATTTTGGCTGACATGGGGGCCGAGGTGGTAAAGGTGGAACGACCAAAACGAGGTGACGATGCACGTGGAATGGGACCTTATATACAGGGGGAATCTTCCTATTTCTTAGCAATTAACCGTAATAAGCAGTCAGTGGTGATCGATATCAGCACCGAAGAGGGACAGGACATTATCCGACGGCTAGCAAGACAGTTTGATGTAGTTGTGGAGAATTTCCGCCGGGGGGTATTGCACAAATACCAGTTAGATGGGGAATCACTTTGTAAGGAGAATCCACAACTCATTTATTGTTCCTTGTCCGCTTATGGGGAAGAGGGTCCAGATTCTGTGAATCCCGGATATGATGCTGTGCTTCAGGCAAGGACGGGTATTATGAGCATTACTGGATCAAGGCAGGAAGAGCCATCTCGAGCAGGAGTTTCTATCCTTGATGCAGGTAGTGGGATGTGGAGTGTAATTGGAATCTTGTCAGCGTTATATCACCGTGAACAAACAGGGTACGGGCAATTAATCGGAACTTCTCTATATGAAACAGGCGTGTATTGGATGAATTATCATTTAACTTCTTATCAGGCAACTCAGCAAGATCCAGTTCCACAAGGGACATCTCATGCAGCCTTTGCCCCTTATGGGTCTTACCAGACAAAAGATGATTTGTTATTACTGGGTATATCGAATAACTCTTTATTTGGAAGGTTGCTTCAGGCATTGGATCATGCGGAATGGGCAGAAGATCCAAGGTTTATCCATAATAGTGATCGTATTGTTCATCGAAATGAGCTTGATAATTTGTTAAATGAATGTTTTTCCAATGAATCATGTTCCTATTGGCTAGAGCGTCTTAATATGGCTGGTGTACCTTGTTCTAGGATTCAAAGAGTATCCCAAGTCATGGATGATCCACATCTTCAACTGTTAAATATGATGCCAGCTGTAAAACACTCTTCCGTTGGATCCATTAAAATTCCACGGCTGCCAATCAGAATGAAAAAAACACCTCCTGAGTTGCGTACAGGTGCCCCAAAATTGGGTGAACATACAAATGAGGTATTAAGACGTTATGGCGTTACGCAATTAGAACTGGAAGGGTTTTCAAGAAAAGGGATTATAGAATAAAGAATGAAATGGAGAGATGATAAGATGAAGAATCAAACATTGGAAAAACAAACATTTCATGATGAACTGCGTAGTAGTGTTAGAGCAATCTGTAAAAATTACCCTGATGAATATTGGAGAAATTTAGATAAGCAGGAAGCATATCCTGAAGATTTTGTAAATGCATTAACCCAATCTGGATTTCTGGCAGCCCTAATTCCGGAAGAATATGGTGGTTCCGGGTTATCGCTAACAGAAGCCTCAATTATTATGGAGGAAATCAATTTATCGGGGGCTAATGCGGGCGCTTGCCATGCACAAATGTATACGATGGGTACACTATTACGCCATGGTTCTGATGAACAAAAAAAGAAGTATTTACCCAAAATAGCAGATGGCAAATTACGTCTTCAAGCTTTTGGTGTCACAGAACCGAATACTGGATCTGACACGACCCAATTAACAACGACTGCGGTACGCGAAGGCGATAACTATGTGGTAAATGGGCAAAAAGTATTCATTTCAAGGGCGGAACATTCTGATCTAATGCTTCTTTTAGTTCGAACCACACCAATTGAACAAGTAAAAAAAAGAACAGAAGGCTTGTCAGTCCTACTGGTTGACTTGAAAGAAGCAGTAGGGAACGGCATAACAATTAGTCCAATACGTACAATGATGAATCATGCTACCACAGAATTGTTTATTGATAATTTAGAAGTTCCTGTAGGGAATCTTATAGGAGAAGAGGGTAAAGGATTCAAGTATATTTTGGATGGAATGAACGCAGAGCGAATTCTAATTGCTGCGGAATGTATCGGGGATGGATATTGGTTCATTGATCGAGCAACTGAATATGCAAAACAGAGAGTTGTTTTCAAACGTCAAATCGGTCAGAATCAGGGAATTCAATTTCCAATTGCCAAATCTTACATTAATCTAGAGGCCGCCAACCTCATGAGGTATCGTGCAGCTGAATTATTTGATGCTGGGCTCCCGTGTGGTAAAGAAGCAAATATGGCTAAACTCCTCGCTGCTGATGCTTCTTGGGAAGCAGCCAATGTTGCACTTCAAACACATGGTGGTTTTGGTTTTGCTGAGGAATACGATGTAGAAAGAAAATTCAAGGAGACAAGATTATATCAAGTTGCTCCGATTTCCACCAATATGATTTTGTCATATGTGGCGGAACATGTCCTTGGGTTACCTAGATCCTATTAATTAGATCGGAGGGGTACTGTGAATTTTCCGGAGAGAATTGAAATTATCGAAGTAGGGCCTCGTGACGGACTTCAAAATGAACCTGAACCTGTTTCGACGTCTAATAAAAAAGAACTGATTAAAAAACTGGCTGATGCGGGATTTTCTCGAATTGAGACTACCGCATTCGTCAGTCCGAAATGGGTACCTCAAATGGCTGATGCTGATGAAATTTCTGACTACTGTAATAGGTTAGGGATAGAGTATATTGCACTTACTCCCAATTTGAAAGCACTCGATAGGGCTATTGCAGCCAAGGTCAGGCAAATTGCAGTATTTATCGGAGCTAGTACTATATTTAATCAAAAAAACATCAATAAAACAACTGAAGAATCCTTGGCTGAGTGTGAAGCAATTTTCTTGAGGGCTAAGGAACACGGGTTATTCATTCGAGCGTATATCTCCATGGCATTCACATGCCCTTATCAGGGAGAAGTAACGTTTGAAGAAGTGAATCATGTCTGTCAGAGATTTGTGGAGTTAGGTGCTGATGAAATCGTAATTGGGGACACAAACGGACATGCGAATCCGCAAATGGTTTATGAACGCTTTTCCAGATTACGAGAACTCTATCCAGATACTGTTTTTGTTGGTCATTTCCATAATACATGGAATATGGCCCTAGCCAATACGATTGCAGCCATCCAATCTGGAGTTGAAAAGTTTGATAGCTCGATCGGTGGTCTCGGAGGCTGTCCATACACTCCTGGCGCGACAGGTAACTTGGCTACAGAAGAGTTACTTTTGATGACATCTGAAATGGGAATTGAAACTGGTATTTCCTTCGAAAAAATAAAGCAAATCGTGCCATTTGCCAAATCACTTTCAACTCGATCTATGTAGCTTTATATGATAAGAGTTTTTCTATATTCGAATGCAGTGCATTACACTCTTGAAAAAGATACTTCTCCTCAATTTTGAGTGGAAATTCCATCTATATGATCCCATTAACAATTAGCTTTATGATTTTATAACCATTTTGTGGTGTTAGTGTCCACTTTCTTCATTCGCTGAATGGGATCTTATATAGTTAATCAGTGAGTCTCCTGTGCGTTCGATGTGCTGGAATACTACCCCATTGATACTAGAAGAGCTGGGATTGCCCATGCCGGTTGTGGAAAATAAAGCTTAATTTCGAATGAATTTTATTAATCCGTTTGATCAGGGGTCCATATATTTTTAATTAATAATAATTTAATTAAAAATACAAAGGGAACAAAGTGATTTAAATATTTACAAAATTCAAAATATATATTACGATCTAATAAATAAGAATATTATCGACAATATATTATATAAAAAAACGGAAGAATTTTTGAGTGTGCTAGATTGCATTTTTTAATCTAGGGGGGATTAAATTGTCGGAAGTTATGAAATATGATTTGTTGATTAATGGTCAATTTGTAGAAACAGAAGAAAAGATCCCAGTGTATGACAAATTTACGGGGGAGATAGTAGCAGTTACGGCAAAAGCAACAAAGGATCATGTTTTTGAAGCAGTTGGTGTAGCAGAATCTGCCTTCAGAAGAAAAGAAATTTCCCCGTTTCAACGGTATGAGATTTTAGAAAGATCTTCACGGATTCTAGCGGAAAGAAAGGAAGAAATGGCTTTAGCCTTGGTTCAAGAGGTAGGAAAAACCATTAAAGACGCAAGAGGAGAAGTGGACCGAGCTGTCCAAACACTCTTGCTTTCTGCAGAGGAAGCTAAGCGCATATATGGAGAAGTACTTCCGTTATCGGCTTCACCGGGCTCGGAAAATAGGATGTGTTATACGGTTCGCATACCGATTGGGGTCATCGGGGCCATTACTCCATTTAACTTTCCGTTAAACTTGGCTGCTCACAAAGTTGCGCCCGCACTGGCAGCTGGCAATACGGTTGTGCTGAAGCCCGCATCGGCAACGCCCTTATCAGCCTTCCTTCTTGCTGAAATCCTAACGGAAGCGGGACTTCCTCCAGGCCACCTTAATATTATCACCGGTTCTGGCAGTCAGATGGGAGATTGGCTTCTGGAAGATAAGCGGATTGGTAAATATACGTTCACGGGGAGTGCAGAAGTGGGTGAATATATCAAGGCGAAAAGCGGATTGCGCAGAGTTTCTCTTGAATTAGGAAATAACTCGCCTAACATTGTTCATGAAGATGCAGATATTATACAGGCTGCACAGCTTTGTGCTCTTCGTGGGTTCTCTACTGCGGGCCAAGCTTGCATCTCAGTGCAGCGAATCTATGTCGCGCGTCCGGTGTTAACTCTATTCCTCAATGAGTTGAAAACTTTTACCGAAGGTTTGATTGTTGGCAACCCTTATGATGAACGTACAGATATTGGTCCGATGATTAATGTAAAGGAAGCAACCAGAGTTGAAAATTGGGTCCGAGAGGCTGTTAAGCAAGGGGCTAAGTTGATTGCTGGAGGAAAAAGGGAAGGCGCGATCTTCTATCCGACCATTTTAACTGATGTAAAACCGGAATTGAAGGTAGTGTGTCAAGAGGTTTTTGGTCCTGTCGTAACAGTCATTCCTTATAATGATATTGATGAGGCGATCGATATGGCCAATGCTACGGAGTATGGATTACAGGCTGGTATTTTTACTAATAACTTGAACATTGCGATGAAAGCAACCCAACAGCTCCATATGGGCGGAGTCATTGTCAATGATACTTCTACCTATCGTGCCGATCTAATGCCTTATGGTGGAGTGAAGAATAGTGGAATTGGCCGGGAAGGCCCGCGATATGCAATTGAAGATATGACTGAGCTAAAAGTTGTGGTTTTTAATTTGTAATTAGTAGATATATTCTGTACATTTTGTCGATACACTCGAAGGATGAATTGGAAGTTCTTTAGATGGGAAATGTAAACGTTTATCGCACTGCCAAATTTGTAGATTTAATTCCTATTTTCCATGTCAATAACGTTATCACAAGGAATATCTGAAGTTATTGCTACGGAAATTGCTGGTCCCTATTCGTAAAGCACTGATGAGTTTGTTGAACATGTCCCACGAAGTGGAGTTTTCGTAATAAACAAACTAGAAAAGGATTATTTCTCTATCCTTCTCTATAGTTTAGAAAGATTCTATAAAATAATATAAAGATATTGTTAAAGATTTAAAGGAAGGGTTTATTGAAATGGTTAAGATAATCTGAGTGAGTAAAAGATAAAAAATCATTGAATATTCTGTGAATATATATAAAGATTAAAGTAACTAAGGATTAAAATTAGAAAATAGAAACTTACGTTTTTAGAAATTAAACTCTGAAATTATGATAATTTGAACATTTTTTTAGGAGGGTATTTATGACTACAGGAAGAGTGGCTGTTTTTTCAAAACCAAACTCACCAATGGAAATTCGAGAATATAAGGTGCCGAATCCAGAACCAGGTGCAGTAATTATTAAAGTATCTATGTGTAATATTTGTGGATCAGATCTCCACGCGTGGAATGGGGGGTTTGATTTAAGTAGTGCAGGAGGTAAATTACCAACCGTTTTGGGTCATGAAATGGTTGGAAAAGTTCATAGTTTGGGAGAGGGTGTTAATAAGGATTCAAGTGGAAAAACACTTCAAGTTGGAGATAGGGTTGTCTTTCAATATTTTTACAATTGTGGTAAATGTGCTAATTGTCTAAAGGGCAAGACAGTAAGTTGCTATAATCGGACAATGGCCATGACAGAAGATTGCGATCAATCCCCTCATTTCGTAGGGGGATATGGTGATTACTTTTATTTAAAACCTAACCATGTAATTTTTAAGATACCAGAGAATTTGGAAGACGAAATAGTATCTGGGATCAATTGTGCAACAGCACAACTGATCTATGGTTTGAAAAGGGTTAACTTATCTTTTGGTGAAACGATTGTTATTCAAGGTGCTGGTGGATTGGGCATTTATGCAACAGCAGTCGCCAAGGAAATGGGCGCCCATCAAGTAATCGTGATAGATGGTGTAAAAGAGAGGTTGGAACTTGTAAAAGAGTTTGGGGCTGATGAGGTTATTAATATGGAAGAATATAAAGATTCACGTTCAAGGGTTAAAGCAGTTAAAGAATTGACTAATGGCCTCGGTGCAGATGTTGTTGTTGAGCTTGTAGGTATTCCTCAGGCTATTGATGAAGGATTAAAAATGCTTTCTTTATCAGGTCGTTATCTAGTAGTAGGTAATATTACTAAAGGCGCAAAGGTAGAAATTGAGCCATCAAAATTAGTTTTCGGTAACAGATCAATTATAGGTGTATCAACATATGAGCCTCAAGAATTAAAAGAGTCTTTGGATTTCATCAGTAGGACAAAAGATAAGTATCCTTACCAAAAATTATTTGGTTCAAAATTTAAACTAGAAGATATTAATTATGCTTTTGAACTAGCTGCAGAACGTAGGGTTACTAGAGCATCTATTATTATGACATCAGATGAGTAAAGACCTATCTCTAATAATATAAAATTAATTGGAGGATTAACATTATGTCTAAAAACTATTTGAATTTTATTAATGGAGAGTGGGTATCTGCGCGAACGAATAAAACTTTTGAAGTTATCAATCCAGCTACTAGAGAAGTAGTAGGAACAGTTCCACTAGGTGGTAAAGAAGATGCCCAAGATGCTATTGAAGCAGCAAAGAAAGCCTTCCCAGAATGGTCTGCTTTATCGCCTTTTAAAAGAGCAAGGTATTTAAATGGAATTTATCAGAAAATGGTATCTCGTAAAGAGGAGTTAGCACAATTAATAACAGCTGAAAACGGAAAACCGCTAGAGGAAGCAATAGGAGAAGTACTTTATGCTGCTAGTTTTGTTCAATGGTATGCAGAAGAGGCAAAACGTGTTTATGGGGATACCTTACCTTCAAGCTCAGGAAGAAAAAGACTACTTACCATTAAACAACCAGTTGGGGTTGTGGGGGCGATCACACCTTGGAACTTCCCATCTGCAATGATCACTCGTAAAATTGCTCCAGCATTAGCAGCTGGGTGTACAGTGGTTATAAAACCAGCAGAACAAACACCTTTAAGTGCAGTGGCTATTTTTAAAATTTTTGAAGAAGTTTCATTACCCCGAGGTGTAGCTAACTTAGTCTGTGGTGACCCTATTGAGGTTGGTACAGAGTTAAGTACTCATATCAATGTATCTAAAGTTACATTTACGGGTTCTACTGAAGTAGGGAAAATCATTTATCGTAATGCCTCTGATACAGTAAAACGAATTTCCCTTGAGTTAGGTGGTCACGCTCCATTTATCGTTTTTGAAGATGCGAATTTAAAGAGTGCAGCAAAAGCATTATTAAGTAATAAATATATGAATGCAGGTCAAACATGCATTTGTACGAACCGCGTGTATGTTCAAGAATCCGTAATTGACGAATTCACAAAAATCTTTATTAATGAAATGCAAAAATTAAGTGTTGGCTACGGAATAGATGAGGGTGTTAATGTTGGGCCTTTAATTGATATGCAAGCGATAGAGAAAGTTGCCAAACATGTAGATGATGCTGTCTCCAAAGGAGCGACGTTAATGATTGGGGGTAAACAATTAACTGAAGGGAATTTAAAAAGAGGTTTCTTCTATTCACCAACATTACTCACAAATACTACGGAGGACATGTTGGTAAATAGGGAGGAAACTTTTGGTCCAGTGACATCTTTTATGAGTTTTAAAACTGAGGAAGAAGTTCTTAGTAGAGCAAATAATACTTCGTTTGGTCTAGCTGCTTACTTTTTTACAAATGACGTCAATCGTGTTACACGCATATCAGAATCTTTAGAATATGGAATTATTGGTATTAATGATTCTCAACCAAGTGTGGCAGAAGCTCCATTTGGAGGATTTAAACAAAGTGGTCTTGAAAAAGAAGGAGGTTATCAAGGACTTGAAGCATTTTTGGAAACAAAATACTTATCTATGAGACTCTCTTAACGGCAATATATTATTTCAACTAAAGTCAAGAGAGGTGTTCCTTTTGAAAACTAATTATTCTTTGGAAAATTACAAAATAAAAAACTCTAAATTAATGGAAGAGGAAGCAAGCGTTATTCGTCAGCATTTGGAGGAAAGCATACAAAAAACGAAAGAAAATGGCATCCATTTTTTTGGCAATTTTGTAGGTATGAATTTCTTAGGATTTGAGGGAGATGTATTTATTTCAGAGATTGAGGCAAAACCTCATCTTTTAAATACATTTCAAGTTTTGCAAGGGGGAGCACAGGCAACAATTTCCGATGTTACTATGGGTTTTATGCTCCTTCAATTATATGGAGACGTTGTTACATTGGAAATGAAAACAAACTATATAAACCCAGGACACGGAAAGGTTTTTCAAGCAAAGTCCAAAGTAGTTGGAAAAGCGGGAAGACATATCTTATGTGAATGTCGTTTAGAAAATGAGGAAGGTATCTTGATATCTTATAGCACAGGTACATTTGTCCAAAGAAATCCAAATAAATCTTGAAAGGGGTGATTTAAAGGAGAAACGTAGTTGTTGAACGGTTCGCCATATCTTAACAAACGCCAAACTTATAATGTCTTTTTCAATAGTTGAAATATTACCATTAATTAAAAAGAAATTAACTAAGAGGAGGATCTAAATGGCTACATTTGTAGAAAGAAATTTTCCGCACGCAGCATTTGCGACAGGATGGTATCAAATTGCATGGTCTAGTGAAATAAAGCTAAAAGAAACAAAAAGCATGAGATATTTCAGTCAAGATTTGGTTTGTTATCGGGGAGAGTCCGGAAAACTTTATTTAATGGATGCACATTGTCCGCACCTGGGAGCACATCTTGGTGTTGGTGGATGCGTTGAAAATGAAAATATTCGCTGCCCTTTCCACGGATGGTTATGGGATTGTGAAGGAAAAAATGTTGAAGTTCCTTACAGTGAAAGAGTAAATCGGGCAAAGTCGATAAAAACATGGGAAGTCAGAGAAGTAAACGAAGCTATTTTAACCTGGTATGACAGCGAGGGTAAGCCGCCTGCATGGGAACCACCGGTAATTCCTGAAGCAGAGGATGATAACTTCTACAAATGTGAGCCCGGTGGAACGTATACTTGGGGTAAGGTTCGTGTTCATCCACAATTTCTTGCAGAAAATGCAGCAGATATTGCCCATTTCCGATTTGTTCATCGTGCTCCAGAAACGCCAAAAGTTGAGCTTATGGAAATAAAAGGTCATCATGCTCATCTGATTCATAAATACCCTTATGGTAAAAAGCCTTCTGATCTCACACCAGATGGAACCATTTGGGGGGACCTGGAGGTTGAGGCATGGGGCGTTGGACTGATAAATTTCCGACTCGTTAAATATTTTGATTTGGTAAACGCACTAAATATTACTCCAATTGATGAAGAGTATTCTGATATTAGAGCCTCATGCTGGGTTAGTAAAAAATATGGGGACAACAAAGATGAACTTTCTGGAAAAGCAAAAAAAGCGGTTGATGAGCAATTTAGACTTACAGATTTTGATGTACCTATTTGGGAGAATATGCTTTATGTTAAACGTGCGCCTCTCGTTGCTGAAGAAGCGAAAGCCTATTCGGATCTTCGTAAATGGTGCGATCAATTTTATCCGGCAAAAGAAGAAGTTCAAAATTAGTGGTTGCCTTATTGCTATTTGATCAATGTTAGAATGATATTTCGTAGTACGAGGTCTCTGCACAATCCATTATTAACGTTCAATTAAATCTATTTTCAGAATAGTCGATAAAGAGAAATTAACTCTGGAAATTTCTCACGAATCGTGCGGAGACCTTTTATACTACTTTATCCTGAATTATTCACAGAATTTCTAAAATAAGCTAATTTCGCCTATCTAATCAGCTTTCTCGTTAATATTTATTGCATGAAATAAATGAAAAAAGAATCCATTTCTGATACGGTTAAAACTTCGATGAAATAACCACAGAAAGGATTCTTATAATGGCTACTTTACCGCAATTACCGCAAAAGATTTATCAAATGATTGCCGGCTATTCAGATGATGACGCTGCTGAACAGCTAACCAATGATCCTGTGTTTACTCAAATTATAGGGACACCTGCGTTAGTTTCACAACCAAGTTTATCTCGCTTCTTTAGACGGTTTGATCCAACATCTATCGAACAATTAAAACAGGCCAATCAAGAGCTCCTCGATAAAATTCATTAGTTCAGAGACTTTGCAGAATTCAACACTTACAGATTGAATAACTGAATAACCCATTCAAATGACACTTAAAAAAATCAATGTGTTATACCAAGGGAGTAGTCTGCTTAAAAATGACCATTTTCAGTTCCTAATTTTAGGAGTGCTACTTTTAACAAGAAAGAAGAACATAATTCTTTCAAAGTTTAAAAATGCAATTGATTTTTGATTAAATCATTACCATAAAGAAGGTATGAATAATTCAGGTTTATAATTATTAAATTCCGTGAATGGGGGATGTATGAATGTTAAGTACTTTAGAAACAAACCTTATTCAAAGGGTTTGCGTAGGAGATATGCTCTATAGAACTACCGAACGTTTCCCCAATAAAATTGCGATAGTAGATGGGGATGTCACATTAACATATAAGCAATTCAATGAAAAAGTAAATCAGGTAGCACGCACTCTTCTTCAAAAGGGTTTTCAAAAGGGTGATATTGTCGCAACAATGTGCGAAAATACACATGAATTCGTAATAACTTATTTTGCATGTGCTAAGTCTGGTTTAGTCGTCATGCCTCTTAATATAAAGCTGGCAATTGACAACCTCGCTTACCAATTAAATCAATCTGAAACCAAAGTTATTGTTTTTACACAAAGCTCGAAGGAAAAATTGAATAGTTTAATAGAACTAGTTCCTTCTTTACAAGAACTCTACATGACAGAAGTCGAAGAAGAGTTTATGTTGGGTGGAAAGAAGATTTTCCCATTCTCACAACTGGTGTCTGGGGATATTTCAGAAGTTGAAGTCGTTATTGAAGATAGAGATACATTCCAATTAATGTACACATCAGGAACAACTTCAAAACCAAAGGGAGTACAAACAAGCCACCTAGCTATTTATATTTCAACTCTGGGGACATCTTTGCAATATAAACTGGATCATAATGATTCCTCAGTAGTTGTATTGCCATTATTCCACGTAGGGGGATTAACCTGTATACTTCTGCCAAACATTTTGGTAGGTGGTACAAATGTGTTGATTAGACAGTATAATGCATCGCACATATTGAATGCGATGGAGCAATATAGGACGACTTGGACGATGCTTTCTGCTCCGATGTGGCTTGAAATTTCAGATCAACCCGGTCTTTCAGGAAGAGATTTTTCTTCAATGAGATTATGTGTATGCGCTATCGCTACTTTACCACAATCAAGACATAAACAGGTTAAATCTGTTTTTAATAATGCTGATATTATATTGATTTCAGGACAGACGGAGTTTAACCCACCGAATGCAGCCCAACGACCCGAACAAGGATCAACCAGTGCGTGGGGGCCACCAGTTGTTGCTCAAAGCGCTAAAATAATGGATGATCATGGTAATCTTTTGCCTCCTGGAGAGATTGGAGAAATAGTATACCGTGGTCCTCAATCAATGACATGTTATTTCAAGGATCCTAAGTCAACTTCAAGTGCTTTTGAATATGGATGGTTCCATTCTGGTGATCTTGGTTATATAGATGAAGATAATGTTGTATGGTTCGTTGATCGCAAGAAAGACATGATTAAGACGGGCGGAGAAAATGTAGCATCAGTTGAAGTAGAATTAGTTGTTAGAAACCATACTAAAGTAGCTGAATGTGCCGCTGTTGGATTACCTCATGAACGTTGGAGTGAAGCAATTACAATATTCGCTAAATTAAATGAAGGAGAATCACTTGAAGAAAAAGAGTTGCTTGATTTTTGTAAAGAACGATTATCTGGATTTAAAGTCCCTAAAAAAATCGTCTTTGTCAAAGAATTGCCAATAACAGCGAGTGGAAAGGTTCAAAAGCATGAATTAAGGAAAGAATACTATGATCTCTTTAATATAGAAGAAGTAAATAGTTAATCAGTAGTAAGTTTTTATTACTGTTAAGTATTTGTTTTTTTGATAATTAAGGTTAATTTCCCCAACAAGAGTACTTTAAGCTGAATAGATGAAAAAGGGTTCTTCTTTAGCAGAATCGAATCAACAAGGAATAGATTCAAAGAGTGAGCCCTTATGAAGAGTTGCGCTAGAAGGCATAAAAGATTGAACAAAGGCGTTTCAACTGATATTCACGATAGAGATGTTTGAATTAGTTTTCGTAAGCGCCTTCATTACTAAGAAACAGTATGCAATGGCGATAATCTTTCCCTGCAGCAACTTGTCGAGGAACTCCAGATACGTGTAAGTACGTTTGGCAGTTTCCTCGGCATGTGCATGCAGGATTTCCGGAATGAGACTCCATCCTCTTAAAAACTCTTAAAGACGGTGATTAATATGGCAAGTACTGAACATTTAAAAATTCTAGCCGAAGGGTTAAAGGCGGTTATTCAATGGCAATCTATGAATAAAGGTGCTCGTTTAGATCTTAAGAATGCTGACCTAAGGGGCTTTGATTTAAGTGGTTATCCTCTTCAAGGGGCTAATCTTTCAGAAGCTATTCTTGATGAAGTAAAGTTAGTCCGCACAAATCTCTGGAAAGCAAATCTGGATGGTGCGAGATTTAGGAATGCCGATTTAACTAATGTTATTTTGCGTGAATCTGACTTAACGGATACTGATTTTTCAGGCGCTACAATGGTTGAAGCTGATCTGCGAAGGGCATCGGCACATCATGGAATAGCCAATTTTAATAACGCAAGTATTATGAATGCAGATTTAAGAGGGGCTGATTTACGCACTTCCTCATTTGAAAATGCCAATCTTACTTTCAGTAACATGTGGCATGCGGATATGCGTGGAGCCCACATGAAAAACGCAAACTTGTCAAGAGTATATTTAGGCTGGGCTAGTGAATGGAATGCAGATTTAAAAATGTTTGATGAAATTGGGACATCAGCCAATTTTGCAAATGTTAACTTTGAGGGTGCTAATTTGAGCTACGCCGATCTAACAGCGGCTAATCTCTCCTATGCTCAATTACAAAAAGCTTGTTTAGATCATTCCAACCTTATGAAGGCAAAATTACAAGGTGTCGAAGCGATAGAAGCAAGCTTTATTCAAGCAAATTTAGTAGGCACGGATTTAACTGAATCTAATATTGCTCAATGTGACTTCACTAGGGCATGGTTACTTAAAACAAATCTCTATAAAGCTAAATTGTATAAATCTAATCTTGATGGTGCAGTATTTGGCCAAACTTTACTTAGCGATATTGATTTGACTCTAAACGAGAAGTTAGATAAGACAGTTCATCTAGGCCCTAGCAGTGTAGATTATAAAACGATAAAGAGGTTGTCGTTATCAGCAAATGGTGAAGAGTTTTTGGAGAGATGCGGAATACCTAAGTTAGAAAAATTTTCAAGGGATTCTAGTATTTATTCACAGCACACATGTTTGTTTATTTATGCACCTGAAGACGAGTATATCGTGGATGAAATGTCAAATATACTAAAAAATAATAATATACTTAGCTGGAGGTTACCTATTTGCAGTAATTTCGGAAATTCAATTCTATTCAGGCAAATCCTTTCATTATTTGATATTGTATTTTGTGTCTTTTCAGGTCATTTGACTAAAGTAAATATTGATTTACTTTATAATATTGAACGTACAATTAAAGACTATGATAGAAATAATAATTATCTTTTGGTACCAATTTTAACTGATGGTAATATATTTTTTGAACGATTATCTAAAGATTTTTTAATATCACATATGCTAGATGTTTCAAATATGAAGAAAGATAATGAATTAGTTCATAATGGAATTGAAGAAATACTAAAAACAATAAACCAAAAAATTTGTTATGTTGGGTCAAAAGGTTGATCCATCGACTGAAGAATGATTTGCTTTTTCGTTTAGATTACCTAAGAACAATCCCGGATACCCTGTATTATGGAAGGATACTGGAAAAGAAGAGAAAGAAAATAAATTTAATATTGGGCAGTGTTGAAGCAGACTTTGATACGGAATGAAGCCGGAATAAAGCCTTATTCTGAGCTTAAATTTAACGCAACTAGAATGGGATATCTTCCCACAAAAGCACTTTTTATTGTAAAAACATTATTAGTTTTATAAAAAGGGGGAAGATATATGAAATCAATCAATATCAATACGGTGATTGAAGAAGCAAAATTTAACCGGTTTCATGGCCTTGTTCTGTTCTGGGTTACATTTATCATTGTCTTTGATGGTTATGATTTAGTAGTGTATGGATCGGTTGCGCCCGTATTAATGAAGGAATGGGCATTAGACCCTATTCAGGCAGGCTCACTAGCGAGTTATGCTCTGTTTGGCATCATGCTTGGCGCCCTATTTTTTGGACCGCTAGCTGATAAAATTGGCCGAAAAAATGTGATCATGTTTTGTGTTTTTTTATTTAGTCTATGCACGTTATTGGTTGGATTTGCCAACACGACCACTCAATTTGGAATGCTCCGTTTTTTAGCTGGTTTAGGATTTGGCGGTGTTATGCCGAATTGTGTATCATTAATTACAGAATATGCTCCTAAAAAACGCAGGAGTTCATTGGTTACGATCATGTTTAGCGGCTATTGTGTAGGTGGAATGATCTCCGCGGGAATGGGAATCGTATTAATTCCGCGATTGGGCTGGGAATCTGTATTTTTTGTTGCGGCTTTACCTTTAGTTTTATTGCCTTTCATCTACAAGTATTTACCCGAATCAATAGCGTATCTCTTGGCTAAAGGAAAAACTGAGCAAGTGGGTTATTTGCTATCGAGATTGAATCCCTCCTATATACCTCAGCAAAGCGATCAATATGAACTAGTGCTTCCGCAAAAATCTGGGAATACTGTAGCTCAATTATTCCATAATAACCGCGGGTTAGCTACATTCATGCTTTGGATGTCATTTATTATGTGTCTACTTATGACGTATGGCTTAAATACTTGGCTTCCTAAAATCATGCAGACTGCAGGTTATGAAACGGGATCAAGCATCATGTTTCTCTTAGTGTTGAATTTTGGAGCGATTTTCGGTGCGGTATTTGGGGGATGGGCTGCAGATCGTTGGGGTCCAAGGAAAGTCTTGATTGTCTTTTTTTCCGCAGCAGCTATATCCTTAACATTACTTGGGTTTAAATTTAATATGTTTGTTTTATATTTTCTTGTTGCTACGGCAGGAGCCACAACCACAGGTACATCAATTATAGCGAATGCTTTTGCTTCCCAATTTTATCCGATTCAAATACGCTCGACAGGCGTTGGTTGGGCATCGGGAGTCGGGCGCGTGGGGGCGATCTTTGGGCCGATTATGGGAGGGTACCTCTTGTCGCTGAACTTGCCAACTCAACAATATTTCCTAGCATATGCCATTCCAGGCATTATTGGTGCCATCACGATTGGGTTTGTGAAGCAACGAAAGGGTTCTAACCAGGTGATCGATAAAGATGATATGAGTATTGCTTAATTTATGGGATATCCGTTACTTCAATAATTTAAAATAAGCGAACAGCCTTCGGCATCCATACCGAAGGCTGTTCACATCTGAGCATTCTCTTTTATTTTGTTTGGATAGTTGGATGAATTTCTATCGTCTGATGCTATTCCATCAGAATCATCCAATTCTAGGATGGTTAAACACTAGTTGAGTTACTGTAGAAGTGTTTGATACTAAAATTAATAAAAATGAGCCAAATTTTAAGAAAGGAAGAATATGGTCATGATGTTGAAATATGTACTAGATTTAGAAATGAGTTTAGAGGGATATCGCCAACATATGTACGATTTGGCAAAGAACAAAGGGATGGGCGATCCAGAGACAATAAAAATCAATCAAGAATTATACCGAAAAATTGTATTGTTACAAAAAATACTATCTGAAATTAACTCTGTATCAGCATAATCGTATTTGGCGGTATCAAATATTTCTAGTTTTGAACTTCTCCTGATATTTAGTATGAGTGAAGAAGATGAATGTGAAGCTATCACTACTTTGGGAAAAGTCCTTCTAGAAGAGGAGTAGAAGCATAATCTATCCTGCCATCATTATGGCTGTTAACATGGAGCTTGGGATGATTGTACCGCCTGTAGGATTAAATTTGTTCATCATAAGAGGAATAGTACGTGAAAAATTGGAGGAAGTAACGAAAGGAGTAGTTCCCTTTATTGCGGTGTTTATTTTGGTGCTGATCGTGATTGTGGTTTCGCATGATTTATCTCTATGGTTGCCTACTTACTTATCAGAATAAATATGAGGCCATATCATATTAATCTCTCATTTTTAGTATTTACAGAAAAGAAAAAATATATTATATTTAATTAAAGATTATATATTATCGACAATATATAAATTGGACGCTCTAGGAAATAGTACAATAACTATAAGGAGTGATCAAAGGAGGAAATTCATATGTCAGAATTTGAAAAATCAACGTTATCTCAGAAAATTGCTGATGAAATTGCTATGCGTATATCCAAAGGAATTATCCAGCAAGGGGAAAGGCTTTTGGAAAATGATTTGATGGACAGCTTTGGCACAAGTCGCGCCCCTATTCGTGAGGCTTTGTTTATTCTTGAAAAAAATGGGTTTGCTGAGCGTATTCCGAGAAGAGGCGTTTTTGTTAAATCATACAGCAAAAAGGAATTGTTTGATTTATATGATACTGTTTATCGCCTGTTGGAAATTGTAGTAAAGAAAATCATTCAAAATACAGCGGAAAATAACTTAACCAAATTAAGCGAACTTGTGAAAGAAATGGAGCAAATCAATCAGGGGAAAAAGGTAAAGCTATATTTTGAATTGATTGAGCAATTTCAATTGGAACTCTTCGATTTGACAGGCAATTTAGTGTTGAAAGACCTGTACATGAGGATTCAAAATCAGCTTACTCCTTTTCGCTATATGTCAATTACACACTCTTCCAGCTTGGAAATGTCTATTGAGGAATATATAGAAATCTTAGCTGGGATTAAAGAAAAGGATGAAAAAGTCGCGCTCAACGGCCTGCATAAAAAAGAAATGCGTGCCTTATCCATTTTGGAAAAAGTAGTTGAAAAAAAGAATATATCAAAGGTCATGTAAATAGATGCGTCCTGAAGTACTTAGTGAAAAATTGCTAAAAAAATAAATTGTGAGGTTAAAGCTATGGAATTGAAAATTAAAAAATTTGCAACTTATATGGCCTAGTGACAGGGTTGCTGCTCTAGTACGAAGGATTATTTCCAATAAAAGTAATTGAATTGTTTGATAAGGTTTATAAAAGAAATGACAATAGAAAAAACAAAAAAACAATTACCATGTGAGTCCTAATTCATCGCAATAAACATCTGCTTCAATAAAACAATTTCGCATATCTGCTTCGCTATCCATTACCTTGAGGATATCATACACTGTTTTTTCTAAATCATCGACAGTTGTATACGGGACGTAGATTATGTACTCATTGGCTATGATTTCCATTTTGTAATGATCCTTTAGGAATTGCTCGATACTTTCTCTTACCCTCCCTTTGCCATATACAAATTTATTGTTATTTTCTATTCGCAATCCCATTCTTATTTTAATCGGTCTACTTAAAACTTCCTGTAAATGAGGATACTCCTCATTCATGCCAACTTCTGGAATTGAGAACCAATATTTTTGAAGCGTGGCATCAGTTAAAAACCATGTAAATGACAAAAAGCAAAAGCAACGACACTTTGTCCATGCGTATCGACATAATTTCGGACTACTTCCATATCCATACAGTGAAAATTTTTGAGGTGAAGATTATGCAACTTACCGCAGTGAATAAAATGCCAACAGCTTTTTCAAGGAAAAATCCATTTCTAGCGAAAGTTAAAAAAAATGTTAATTTAAATGGAACTAGCTCCAGTAAAGAAACGATGCATATCGAGTTATCGTTAATTAGCTCTGGCCTTTCCTATGTCCCAGGTGATGCCCTTGGCATTATCCCTCAAAATGATCCGGAACTAGTGGCTTCCCTTCTCGAGGAAATGGAGTGGAATGAAGAAACGCCAGTAACAATTAATAAGGAAGGTGGTACTCTTCCACTGAAGGTAGCGCTAACCACCCACTTTGAAATTACACTTCTGTCGAAAAAGATTTTACAGCAGGCAGTGGAATTAACAGAAAATGAAGAGTTACGAAGGATTTTGTTAGTTGAAAATGCAAACCAACTGAAAGAATATACATACGGGCGCGATTTGCTTGATATGTTGCGCGATTTCGGTCCATGGAACGCTTCTGCTGAGAAAATTGTGTCTCTTTTAAGAAAGTTAACACCACGTCTTTATTCTATTGCAAGCAGCATTGCTGCGAATCCTGAGGAAGTGCATCTCACCATCGGAGCTGTGCGCTACACGGCCCACGGACGCGAACGAAAAGGAGTTTGTTCTGTTTTGGTTGCTGAACGTCTTCAAGAAGGAGATACGCTTCCCGTATTTATTCAGCAAAATAAACACTTTGAGCTGCCAGAGTCCGGGGATAAAGACATTATTATGGTTGGTCCAGGGACAGGCATTGCACCATTCCGTTCCTTTATCCAGGAAAGAGCAGTGACTGAAGTAACAGGCAGATCGTGGCTATTTTTTGGAGGCCAGCATGCAGCGTCGGATTTCCTTTATCAAGACGAGTTAGAGCAATATCAAAAAGATAGGGTACTGACAAGATTAGTAACTGCGTTCTCCCGTGATACGGCGCAAAAAGTATATGTACAGCATAGAATGCTTGAGAACAGCAAAGAATTGTTCGAATGGCTGAAAAATGGAGCCTACTTCTACGTTTGTGGAGATAAGCAATATATGGCAAAAGACGTCGACAAAACGCTTATTAGTATTATTGAAAAAGAAGGCGCGATGACTCTCGAAGAAGCCGAAGCGTATGTAAATGAGATGCGGAAGCAAGGACGTTACCAACGTGATGTTTATTAAAATGAATAGGTGTTAGTGGTACTGTCGAATTAGTAAAAAAAGAGTGACTTTATTCTGCAATGAGTGCGGTAATAAGGAGTCACTCTTTTTTTAGTTGGTTAGAAAATCCTTTTACAAATGAAATCGAAGTTAATATTCCATCTTTTGCTCAACCAGAAGTGATAGTAAAGTGATAAGGTCTAGTTTATATAACAGCAGCAAATGGTTTCCGTACCAGCTAAGTTGGGGACCTGATGGTATGTTATATACAACATTGGCTCGTAGCCTAATTGCCATTGATCCAGTAACGTTGGATTACAAAGTACTTGAAGAGGATTTCATGAACAGCATGACAATTGGAACTGATGGAAGCATTTATTATGCCCTAGGCAGTGAGCTTCATAAAATTGCTGTACCTGAAACTGATGCAACTTTAAAATCGATTACGATTAATGGGGAAGCCCTGGAAGGTTTTCAGCAAGGAGTACTAAACTATACGGTATACGCTAAACCAACTGAAAATATTCTAGTTGAAGCGAATCAATCAGGTGCCACTTTGGATATCGTACATTCAACCGATAAAACAGCAATTAAAGTCATTGGCACAGATGGAAAATCAACGTTAACGTATAACATTGTTTGGTCAGATAAACCAGGAAAACCAGGAAAACCAGGAAAACCAGACAAACCAGACAAACCAGGAAAACCAGATAAGCCAGTGAAAAAATAAATAGTAGTATCAAGAGTGTGTCCCAACTTTTGGGACACACTCTTTTAACAGTTCTTAATTAATTAGAAAATGCTTCTTCAATAGATTTAATATTGTTGTGTAAGGTACTTTTGATTGTTTCATCGATATCGCTGTTACTTAAATGTTTACGGAAATCTTCGAGATGCTTAAACGCTTGATTTTTATCTTCTTTTTGATAATGATGATCCGCTTGTTTTAACACGTTTGTTAATTGTTGTGCCAAAGAATGAGGAATGCTTCCTGTTTCTTCAAGCTCGAAAATTTGCTCAGATAATGTACCCGTTGTTACTTCAATTGTTATACTTATCGTATTCGTTGTGATCTCATCTCCATTATAAGAAACTTTTGCATGAATCTCTGTTGTTCCTGCATTTTTACCGATGATTTTTCCATCTTCAACGATAGCGGCATCAGGATTTGAATTTACCCATTCTATTTCGGCACCAGCTAAATCGATTGTGTTTCCATTTACAAGTGTAACAGACAAATTGATGTCCTGTTCCGTACCTTGCAGCAATAAATCACTTTCTACCGTCAATGTACCATTCTCTAGTGGAACTGGTAATTGATATAAATTATGGTCGGCTGTATAGTAAATATTGCCTTCATTATCAACATCCATTAATTGAACAGTACCCGTAACTAACTGTTTACTTTTCATCGTTTTCGGATCGATGACTGTTAATTGACGTCCTGCTGTTGTGTAAAGGTATCCTTGATTATCCCAGCGAATGAAAAATGGTCGCCATTGACTTCCTCTGTTTACACCTTTATAAAGTTCCGTGCTTTTAATAATTTCTCTATTTTCTGGATTCATCGCAAAGATTACCGTGTTATAGGCACCTGCTTCATCCAATCCCCATGCGACTCCCCAAATGTTTCCGTCAGGACCCACAGATAATTCTCCAATCATTTCCGGTTTGGCTAATCCTTCGACGTGGAGATCAAATTCTTCATGTGTACCAGTTTCAACATCATATTCAAACATTTTAGCCTTAGGTTCAGTAGGGTCAACACCTAGACCGCCAGCAATGGTTGAGCCGCCAAACACTGTATCGTCTAAATAAGCTAATCCAATAATACTTTGATTTTTAACAATATTACGGATTGTATTCCATTTATCCGTTTTGGCATCATAAATGGTTAACGCACCACCAAGTCTTCCATAATCAGAAATGGTTCCAACAAAGAGCTTGTTATCCCCTGATGTAAAAGTGAAAGGCCTGCTTTGATCATCCCCGATATCCTGTACCATCTCAGGATTATCACCACTTACACCACCTGTATAGTTAAACGGAAGGTCTGGGTCATATTTAAAAATTCTGGCGCCCCCATACGTACCTAAATAAACATCGCCATTTAAAAATCCGATTCCTTCTATTTGGTGAGGGTCCCGTTCATTCAGGATATATTTATCAATAGAAGTATCAAAGACTCCAAATGAACCTTGATAGCCACCCATATAAATTTTTTGGTCATTACTAATTTCTAAACTTTGCATTAACAAACCTTGCATATCGACTTCTGGGTAACTGATTTTTACAGTGTTAGTGGTAGGGTCAAAGATTGAATACTCGATTTGGTGATGTAATATGGCTAATACATCTTTCCCGCTTTCATCTTTTATCCAACGCATCGCCTTTGCAGGTGTGGCAGGCAATTGAACAGTTGGTTCTACTTTTGCTTGTTTATGTGTCGTTATATCATATGTCCATAATTGTTGTGTATTTTTATTAATATAATAGATAATATTTTGGTCATCTGGTGAAGGAGATGAAATGAGCCCATCAAATGTATGCTCATCCTGCCAATTCATGGTGTTTTTCTCTTCGCCTGTAGTCTTGTCGATCGTAACCATCGAAGTTCCATAGGTGACAAAAATATTATTTCCATATTCCCAGATATTTGATATTTGTGTAGCTACGCCAGTGATTGGTAATTTAATTTCTGTTCTTTCACGTGTAGCAAGATCCATTTTCATTAAATAAGCAGTTGTACCAGTTCCTACATATAGAGACTCTTCGGTAATTCCAAGTCCACGTGCATATTGTTGGCCTTCATAGAAAGTGCCTAAATCGGTAAATTGAGCAGATTCAATATCATATTCAAACACTTTAGCATTAGGATATGTAGCGCCATAGATTTTCCCATCCCTTGAAGCCTCTAACTGCCAGACCCAATTATCAGATGGATTTTTTCCAAGCTGCTCAAGACGTTTTTCCTCCACTACGTATCGGTATAAAATTCCATTATATGTGCCTGCAAAATATACATTGCCATCCGCACCGATGACCATTGCCCAAACTACATCACTTCCTGGCAAGTCTTGAGAAAAAATCTTTTTGCCAGTTACAGCATCCGTTGCATAGAAAGTTGCTGGAGAACCGTTAGTTGCATAGTAGAGTTCACTATCACCAATGGCTACTCCTTGAGATTTAGCAGCTAATGCGGCAGGACCATGATTAATGGGTTTACCATATTCAATAGGATAATCTAAGATGTTAGATTCTTTTTCAAATAGCTTTACATCATCATAATATCCCTTCATGTTGGAGGTTGATGGTTGATAGATAAAAACCTTTAGTCCAGTTGCACCAGCTGGAGCTGTTGCTAGTATCTCTACTGTTTGCCACTCATTCAGGGCTGGAATATCAAAATATTTTGGTGTGTCAGAAATATTTTTTCCCTCATCATTATACCAGCGAAGCCATATTCCTGGTTTACCTGTTAATTTTTCGACATAAAGCTGTGCTGATAATTTATATTGATTTCCTGGAGTTATTTCAATTTCCTGACTGAATAATCCTACAACACCGTTATTATCAACCGCTAAACTTTGATCACCGGAATAAACGTTTTTCTCTGAAATCGTCATTCCCGTTTTAAGACCACTAGACCAATATACCCATGAAGGCAGAGCTGTTTCAGATGGTGGTTTTGCTTCAAAACCACCATTTTCTACATTAAGCTCTTTCCAACCATCTGTAGTGGTAGCAGAAACCGGTTGCTGGATTAAGGGAAGTGATGATAAAACTAGAATCGCTGCCAGTAAACAGATATAAAATCTTTTTAATTTATATTTCAAAGTGTTTTTCCTCCTTGTCTACAAATCTATCTATGGTATTGATAAAGCTTATGCCCTCTTGCAAAGTAGATGTTTCCATCTGGATCCATTGCGAATAGGTTTGCATCGTCTACTAATACTTCATGAGCCAAGGTATCAGGGTTGATTTTAAATAATTCTCCGTGAGCTTGACCGTATAGATAGCCATCTTCGTCAAATTGTAGGAAGCCACCACGCCATAGATGTCCGATTGAATCCCAATTCATTGAATACAGTTCCTTTGTAGCAACAACCTGGTTTGTGGCTATATCGTATTTAAATAAAATACCTGAAGTAAGGCCCCATAGGTTTCCATCTTCATCAAAGGTTAGGGCAGAAATTGCTTTTTCTCCGGGAACTGGAATGGTTTCGAACTGTTTCTCACCGGTGTCCATATTATAGACAAATAATTTTGCTTCTTTCTCTGTCGGGGAAATACCTAAACCACCCCAAACAGAAGTGCCCCCATATAATAGCCCATCCTTATATGCTAATGAGATAACACTTTGATTTTGAACAATATTCCGATGAAGTGTATAATCATTTGTTGCTGGATCAAATATGGTTAATGCTCCACCAAGCTGTCCATAATCCGGAACCGTACCAATGGCCAAAAGATTTCCTGCTGACTTTAAAGCAAAGGGACGATCTTGACCTTGTGATTTTAAGCTAAAATGCTGAACAGGATTTTCACCAATCTCATAGCTTTCATTCGGATCGTAGGAATGTAAGAACCCACCAGGATAGATCCCCATGTATAAACGATTCTGATGGGTAATCATTCCTTCGATTTGTCCAAGTCCTTTGTTCTCCGTAACTTGGTTCGTTACATAGTTAAATTCAGCTAGTCCGCCAGATAAATATCCACCAATAAAAATGTTGCCATTAGGACCTTGAGTAAGGGATTGGATACTAACAGGTTGACCGCTCAATTGACCCTGTAAAATTTGATGATTTCCGGTAATCGGATTGTAATGACGAATTTTTCCATCCCAAGCAATGGATACTAATGTTTTACCTGGGTATTGACTATTTTCAAACTTTGCCCAGCCGAAATCTCTTGCTGAGAAAAGTTTATTAAAACCAGTTGGTGTTAATTTCAAAGAGTTTAAATCATAAGAGTACAGCTCTTCGTTTTTAATAAAATAAACCAAATTACCTGGCCCTGGTTCAGAAACATCAAGTCCATTCGCACCATCAATCTCATCCACAATCTTCATTGTTTTCAAGTCAAATACTAGAATCGTATTACTAGAACCGGTTACCCGCGCGAACATTTTATCGCGGATCACATCGATATCATATACATTGGTTCCTTTTGCATACTTTTCAGCCAGTGGAATTTCTACCTTATTACCAGAATGTATATCTACCTCGACAAGATTTGCTCCATTTGTTCCCAGACCAACATAAAGCTTGTCTTTATAGACAGCGAGACTTCTGGCATATTGTTGTCCCTCCATGATTTGCCCATAATCGCGAAACTCATTGGTCTCTGGGTTATATTGGAATACTTTTCCGCTAGGAAAGGTCCCCCCATAAATGCGTCCTTCGTCATCTGACTTTAGTCGCCAAATAAAAGATTCACCTGGAATCGGATTCCCTAAGTTTTCTACATGATCTGCACCTGGAACATATCTAAACAAAGAGGCTTTTGAGTTTGTTCCGATATAGACATTTCCCATAGGGTCAACCGTTACCCCCCATGCTCCACTGGCGTTCTCAAGTGGAAAGCTAGCAACACGTTCACCGGTTTTTGCATCAAGAACATTGAAAACAGCAGGGGAACCGTTGGCCACTGCGTAAATCCAATCTTCACCATTTGGACCTTTTCCATAATCAGCTGCGGGAACGGAGACTGAATTAAGAACAGTACCAATCTCACGAACATTGTTTTCTTCAGCAGCTGTACGATCATTTCCAACAAAACTTGAAAATAACAAGAAGACTAAAACTGTAATCAAACAATAAGTAAATGTTTTGCTTTTCATAGCTTACCTTCCTTTCAGGTTATGATGGGTTAGGGAGATGATGTTGTATTGAAATTGTTGTTTCACTCACTACCTCTGAAAACGTTTACAATTTATGCTTGCTTAATTCACCTCGATTTCCTACTCACTCACTTACTTTTTGTAAGCTGGAGTATAAAAAAGATAATAATTAGAACTATTAAAAAATTTCTAATTTCAGTTAAAGAATATATAAGGGTTCTAGTCTTTAAAATGACGATAATAATTTTAGGTCTTTAGTAGGTAGAATGAATTAAAATTTTCTCAAATAAACTGGATGTATTAACAAAAAAAGTCCGATTAATATGAAATTTATTTAAGTCTAATTAAAGACAGTTTTTGGACTTGTCACACTTTTCTGATAGAAATACAATGGGGAAGATTAAGTGGATGTTAGTTCACCTACTATCAATCAAAAAGGAGAGGGGTTTTTCTGTGGCTAGGATAAAGAAGGTAATGCTGTTATTGTTATCTATTTTGTTAGCGCTTTCTTATACTTTTCAAGGAACATCGCTATTTTTAGAAAAAGTTAGTGCGGCTACTACTTCAAGTACTATTTTAGTAAATAATAGCAGTTTTGAAGAAGCAGTAGTGGATGGGCGAATACCAAGTTGGACATCATTGTTCGCAACAGGGGAAGGAAACAAGTTTGAAGTATCAAATGCACAAAGTGCAACAGGAGAAAATAGTCTTCATATTTCCGATACGGATAGGGGAAAATCAGTTGGCTTGCTAAGTGAACCTATTGTCGTTCAACCAGGGGATTCGTACACAGGAACTACGATGTTGTATTTGAAAGCCGATAGTACTGCAAGCTTGCGCATACAATTTTATGATGAAAATAACAAACAGATTCCAACAGTAGAGTATGTTACACATAGTGAAACATCTAAGGGATTTCCAGTAGAAAAATGGACAAAGGTTTCCACTCCATCTGCCAAGGCTCCAAGTAATGCGAAATATGCGAGAATAGTAGTCTTTACAACAAGCTATGCCATTGCACAAGCCTATTATGATGATGTTGCAATTGAGGGTGAAATAGTAGTAGAACCGATCGGCACTGACGTAAGAAATAGGAGCTTTGAAAAACCATTATTCAACGGGAAGATCCAATACTGGGATTCGTTGTTTAAAGTGGGAGCAGACTATAACTATGAATTGAATAACGAGGTTAGCTCAACAGGGGATTATAGTTTGAGGGTTTATGATCAATCAAGAAATCAGTCAGTCGCTTTAATTAGTGATTATGTTTCTGTTACACCAGGGGATTTTTATACAGGTGCGAGCAAGCTGTATTTAAAAGATGGTGGTACGGCAAGCATAGATATTCGTTTTTATAATGCAGATGATACCCGGATTGATGTAGGTGCAACTGAAATGCATTATCAATCAGGAAAAGACGTTCCGGTCGAAGAATGGAGTGATATTTATACTAGACAAGTAGTTGCACCGGATGATGCAACCTTTGCAAGAATGGTATTATATACAACATCGTACCAAATTGCTGAAGCTTATTATGATGATGCTACGATTATTCATGAAGCAGATCTATCACCAGCAAGACTAACGATTACTGCTCCTTCTCAAGTGGACGAAGGTGAGACATTTACAGTCAATTTAGAAGCTGCAAGAGTGAAAGAACTTTATCATGTTGATGCCGATCTTATCTATGATCGTGAAAATTTACAGTTCATAGGATTTGAACCACTTGGTTCCTTTGCAACAGAAAATGCATCCGTAACTGCAGTGGATTCAAATGGGAAAGTTAACATTCTAGCTTCTACGAATCCGGAGCAGCCAATAGATACGGATTCAGGTATTGTTCAATTACAGTTCAAAGCGAGTTCGGACTCTGGGCAGGCTTGGGCAGTATTGAGTAAAGAAACGTTAATGAACAATGAATTTCAGTTGGAAAATGATCAAACTACATTGATTACTATTGGAGAAATGAATGGGAAACTAGGAAACTTAGTTTTTGGTGAGCCTGAAAACCTCCAATCCCCGATTGCAGATACTCTCGGATTGTTTGATGGACGTGCTGGAAATGAAGACGGTGTCAATGTCATGTATACGACAGTAAAAGGAATTCCTCCAGTATTTCATGTTATTAATATTGATGACCATAAACTTATACGCAGTTTGCCGATGGAAGGTGCTGGGGACGTTTGGAGCCATACGATCGCACCGAATGGAGATGTATATGTTGCTGCGGGCGGACAGCTATGGGTCTACTCTCCTGTAACGAAGGATATTAAAAAAGTTTATACGCATAGTACAGAGAATGTATTTTGGGCACTTGAACATGATGAAGCTGGCAATATTTATATTGCAACAGGTCCATTAGGGAAAATTATTAAATATGATCCAAGTACACAAACAGCACATGATTATGGTCGATTAATGGGTCATATTAGCCAAGAATATGTACGTTCTATTGATTATAGTAATGGGTATGTATATGCTGGAACTTCACTCGGCGAGATTTATAAAATAGATGTAAAAACAGGTGAGAAGGTTGAAATTGCCTCTCCACTTAATGAAGAAGGCTATGTGTATGATTTAGATATTGTCGATGACAGGCTGTTAATTGCCCGTTTTGAAACGTCCCAAACAAGATATGTGTATGATTTGGAGTCAGAAGAATGGCTAGATATAAAAATTGAAAACAGTACTTCCGGTCTTCATCTACCGAATACATCACTAGATGGAAAAATTTATATGCCGGTTAATGGGAAAATTGCTTCCTTTGATGTCAATACATTTGAGTTAGCAGGGATTGTTGATTATGGTACAGGATTTAGAGGTGCTGATTGGGTAGAGTCACCTGACCCTGAACTTCCAGGGATAAGTTTGGTGACGATGAATTTTTCTGGCAGCTATATATTCTTTAATCCAGCTACGGGAAAAATTAAAACAATCAATAATTTCTTGCCTCCTTCTCCTTCTATCACACACGTGTTTAAGAAGGGTGCGAACGGAAAAATCTATATTACCGGTATGCAAGCTTCTAAGGCAGCCGAATATGATGTGTTTACGAAAGAATTAAAGCTTTTCCCTATGGGGCAAGCTGGAGCTGTCATTCCTTACGAAGACAAAGTCTACTTTGGGGTTTATCCAGGTGGTGGTTTTGAGGAATATATTCCAGCAAGCGGCAATAATCCTAGGAAACTATTTAATATTGGAGATGAACAAGATCGCCCGATTAGTGGAATTGAAGCCGAAGGGAAAATATTTGTTGGGTCGATACCAGAATATGGCGAACTTGGTGGAGCTTTAATGGAGTATGATCCATCTGGTCAAATCCCAGAAGAATCTTACAAGGTATACCGCAATATTGTAGAAAATCAAAGTATTATATCTTTAGCGTATAAGGATGGAAAAATTTATGGGTCCACAAGTATTAACGGTGGACTTAGTTCTGAGACAAATGCTACTGAAGCAAAAATCTTTGTGTGGGATATAGAAAAAGGAGAAAAAATAAAGGAAATTTCATTAAATATTCCTGGTCTTTATAGCCCTCCTGCCATTGGTGGACTTACCATTGGTTCTGATGGGTTACTATGGGGTGCTGTGAATGGCATTGTGTTTGCATTGGATCCAGAATCACTTGCATTAATTAAGTATAAAAATTTGTTCCCTTCAGATGGTTCTTGGGGACAATGGGGAGCTTATAATGTCGAATGGCATGACGATATTCTTTATATGCAGCTTGGCCGCCGACTTGTAGCCATTGATCCGATTACACTTGATTTTGTTTACTTCGAGGATTCTGAAAGCTTTACGATTGGTGAGGATGGGCATCTATATTATTCACCACGTTCTAATCGAACCTTGATGTACAAGGTAACTATAACAGATAAAACACATCCAGGAAAATTAAACCTGAATGGCCCAGTAATGGTTGAACGTGGGGAAGAATTTGAACTAACACTTAATGCTAACCAAGTCAATAATCTTGATCACTTTATTGCTCAATTGGAATATGATTCGAAAATCCTTAAATTTAAATCTGCTGAGTTGGTTGGTAAATTTAGTGAAAAGGGTTCAGAAATCCAAGTAACAAATAAATCTGGCAAATTAAAGATTGCAGCTGCATTAACAGACGGTAAGTCGATAACAGAAGATGCTCAAATAGCTGTGATTCGCTTCAAAGCTAAAAAAAATACTGACTTAACTAGTATTACACTTTTGGATGAATCTGTGGTTTCCTCTGTAGACAGTGATGACGACGTAATCACTGGAAAGGATCAATCCATTACTGTGAAGGTTGTACCTTCAGAAAAGGGGAAGCAACCAGTAAAACCAGTAAAATCAGGAAACTAGATTGAATGAAACTTGAAAAAGGACTACATTTACCAGAAATGGTAGTGTAGTCCTTCTTTTTATTTTTTCCCAAACGTCGATTTCATCCGTAAGACAGGGTTATCTTCTATGGAATCGTCCCATTGAAGAACTTGCGCGTAATCGAGCAGTATTTATAACAAATATCGGCCCAGAAAAGGAAAAAAGAGTGCTCACATGTATGGGCACTCTTATACTTATGGACTAGATTAATATTCTATAATTTTTTTCCTACTATTAATTTTGTGAAGAGCACGGTTGCTGCACCAAGTAATGGCTACAGCTAACACACTTCCAGTAAATAAAGGGATGATCCCTGGTATGAATCTTACAATAATCATTAGAAGCATACATGATGTAAAAATAAGAATCGTTTCTAAGAGGGCACTGGCGCCGATTAAAAATGATTGTTTAATATATTGAAAGAATTTCATTTCAAATTGTGTGTAGATAGGAAAGAAATACAATAAAGTAACGATATAAGAAATAGTAATAAATCCGATAACGGAGTAAAGCCACTGTAATTTGTCAACATTTCTTAGTACAAATAAGAAGTCAAAAACTAACATGTAGCCAATCACGATAAAAAAGATTCCATATTTATTCAGAGAAATAAACTCTTTCTTATAGGTGTTCCAAAAAGTAGGGAACATTTTCTCAACTGGTTCTTTGCGCAGCCACTTTTGAACAATCATATACATGGCACCAGTAGAGGGGAATAGACCAAATACACCAAAACCTACTAGAGTAAAAATGATCCAAAGTATATTTAAATAAGCCACCTTTAACATCCATATTGCAAAAGTATTAAACTTTTCCCACCCAGTCAAATAACCCACCTCATTATCACCAAATGATTTTTAAGTATAGGCTGTGTTAAAGGCTATTGTTCATTTTATAACCCTGTTGATTTGTGCGGAAAGCGAAGCGCCTGGAGCACAAATCAACAGGCAAGTTTAACACAGCCTAAATAAATTTGTAAAAATAGTGTAAATGAAAATATTTAAAGACATTTAATAGACTTGTCACATAATAAATAATAGAAAGTAGGAGATATAGTTTAGTTGTATTATAGCATAATTCAGAATGTTAACTAAATGAATATAAGAAGAGGTGAAACGAATGGTAGAGTATCGATTATTACAAGAAGGAGAATTTCAACAGGCTATTGATTTAGCTGATAAAGTATTTCGTAAAGAAGGACATGTGTCTATGGGAATTGCCTTTCCTCAAGTGTTTTCTCCAGCATTAAATCAATCATATGGTGCCTTTATTGATGATAGATTAGTCTCTTTTATCGGATTAGTCCCATCAGTTCTTCATATCCAAGGTGCGAAAGTCCAAGCCTTTTCGATTGGGGCTGTCTGTACAGAGCCTGATTATCGAAAAAGAGGTTTAGCCAATACACTTTTACAAATGATTTTTGAACATATCAATAAGTCAGGTGCCTCTGTTCTATTTATTTCTGGAGATTTACCAATCTACATAAAACAAGGATGTAACTATTATGGAAAAATGAAGCAATATAAAATTCATCAAGGTGATCTTACATTGGAAGTGGCATATACAATTCGCGAGCTACAACCATTTGACTGGTTTCAGATGAGAAAACTAAGTCATAATCGTCCCATCCGATATGAACAAAGTATTTATGAAATGGCTCTCCTTAATGAGGCAGCGGGATTTGCTAGTATTTTTAAAATGAAACATAAAGTTCTTGTAGCGGAAGAGAATCAAGAATTAAAAGCATTCTTAGTGTTTGGGATGCCATATCTGGAACAAGAAAATGTAGATTCTCGGGTGATAGAATGGGGAGGCGACCCTCAAGCCATCCCAAGTTTACTTGCAGAATCCTTTAAATATCGTTTAAATTCTTTGGTGGTCAATATTCCTGACTTTGAAAAAGCCCTTAACCAACAGCTCGACTCACTAGAGAAAGTGGAAGTACCGTATCCAGGAACAATAAAGATTATGAATGTGGATTTACTATTAAATCAGCTTGGTTCATATTTTAATGGAAAAGTAGAAATATCGAATGAAGATGAAAATAATAAAAAACTTATCTTTAAACAAAATTCTGTAGTCATAAGTAATCAGGAATTAGAAGAGTTGATTTTAAAAGGGAACATAAAGTTTGATTCCTATTTAGATGATCTCTTTCCAGTGCCCTTTCCGTTTCCACAAGGGTTAAACTATGTTTAACCAGTCTTAAATAATAGAGGGACTATATTATTTCATGATTTATATTAAAGACACTTTATAGACTTGTCACAATATTTTAAAAAAACTAAAATGTAGTTATGAGGAATTTATGGGTGCTCATTTCAGTACTATTTGTTAACGCTTTCAACTTAATGTTTCTTCACATAAGGGATATAGGATTTAAGGAGGGGATCAATAAAAAAATAAAAGTTTATAAGATTTTAAGACTTTAAGATTTTTATTTCAATAATTAAACGGGGGGTTTATTACATGAAAAAGAAAAGTCAATGGTTACTGATACTTATGGTAGCATTTAGCTTGATTCTTGCAGCTTGTAGTGATGAGACAAGTTCGAAACCAGGTGATGATAAGGGTGAGAAAAAAGTTGATGGTGAAATAACGGTTTGGGTACATCCTTATACTAGTGATGCTAAGAAAGAAGAAGAAATGTGGAAAGAAATTACTGCAAATTATAATAAAGAGTTTCCTGATGTAAAGGTAAATATTGAAACGATTCCATGGTCTAATCGGGATCAAAAAGTGTTAACTGCATTAGCTGCTAACAATGGACCAGATGTATTCTATGCCATTCCTGACCAAATGCCACAATATGCAGATGTAGGAATGCTTTTAGAATTAGACCCATATTTAGATGATGCGGATCTTGAAGGATTTGTTGATTCTTCATTAGTATCAACAACATGGAAAGATAAGAAATACGGATTACCAATTTTACAGGAAGCTTATACATTCTTCTATAATGTAGATGTTGTTAAAGCGATTGGTGAAGACCCGGCTAAACTTCCAACTACATGGGAAGAATTTGAAGCCTGGGCAGCAAAAGCGAAAGAAAAAGATTTCTATGCATTAGCTTATGCCGGCGGCGGTTCCATGAACGGTACCATTTATCCATGGATTTGGCAAGCTGGCGGCGGTGTGGTGTCAGAAGATAATAAAGTTCAAATTAATAGCGCAGATAGTGTTAAAGCGTTCGAAATGATTAACAATATGTATCAAAATAAATATATTCCTGAAGATTCGATTACAGCAAGCAACCATAATGAATTATGGTTTGGTGGAAAAATAATGGCTGTACTTGGTTCTGGAATTGACGTTACAATGCTGAAAAAAGAAGGTAAGTTTGATTTTGCCATTGCAGCACCATTAAAAAATAAAGAACAATTAACGTATGGTACGACTGGAATGTTTGTTGTGCCTTCTAACAGTGACAATCCTGATGCAGCAGCAGAATTTGTAAAAGCAGTTACAAATGCTGAAAACCAACGAGTTTTTAATACTGTGACTCAATATATTCCAACACAAGAAGAAGCGAAAGATATTTTTGATTCAAATGAACATATGAAACAACTATCCACCTATACACAATATGCATTACCTGGTGTCATTCACCCTAAAGGTCGTGCAATAATGCCATTTATTCAAGCAGAAGTTCAATCAATGATGTCAGGTGAAAAAACTCCTAAAGAAGCAGCAGATGCAGCAGCTATGAAAATTGAAGCTGAATTAGCTAAGCCGTAAACGAATAGTTTCTTTAATTAGAGAGTTTTATTCCAACGTGAATAAAACTCTCTGTTACTTAACTAAAGGCTGTGTTAAAAGTTATTGTTGATTTTGTAGCAATGTTGATTTGTGCGGAATGCGCGAGATCCTCGAAAATGCTATCGCATTTTCTTCGTGCGGTGATTATTCGAGGAAGCTTATTCAATGTCCTGCGGGAGGACGGGGCAGGGGAGACCCCGCAGGCGCTTTAGCGCCGAGGAGGCTCCCCGTGCCGCCCGCGGAAAGCGAAGCTCCTGGAGCGCAAATCAACATTCAAGTTTAAAGCAGCTTAACAAAATAGGAAATAAGGTGATTGCTTGGAAAAGGTCATGGTAAACCATAACAAGATGACTTTGAAAAATGAAAAAAAAGTAAAGCGTCCTCTAAAGCAAAGAATCAAAGACGAATGGAGAAAGAATGCACTCGTCTATATTATACTTGTACCAATTTTAGCTCATTTCCTTGTCTTTCAAGTCATTCCATTTATTTATAGTTTTATATTAACCTTTCTAAATTATAGAATTATCGGTGTTTCAGAATTCGTTGGTTTAAGAAACTGGATGCAATTTTTTAATGACGACATTGCATGGAAATCCATTTGGAATACATTATTATTTTCCTTCTATTATATAGTTCCTACAATGGCACTTGGATTAATTTTGGCACTTGTCATAAAGTCAGGAATTCGATTCACCAAATTGATTAAAGGAGTATTTTTCCTTCCTGTTGTCACATCGTTTGTTGTTGTAGCAGGAATATGGGAATGGTTATTTTCGGGAACAGAATCAGGTTTTATTAACTATTTGTTAAGTTTTATTGGGGTTAATACCCAATTATTTTTATCCGATTCATCACAAGCACTTATCGTATTAGCTGGATTGAGTATTTTCAAAGTATCCGGAAGTACAATGATCTATTATTTTGCTGGATTGCAGTCGATACCAAAGGAAATGTATGAAGCTGCGAAGATCGATGGTGCCTCACCTCTTAAATCCTTTTGGTTGATTACTTTCCCATTATTAAAACCAATTCATTTCTATGTATTAATTATTACAACGATTGGGTCTTTCCAAATTTTTGACTCAGCGTATTTATTAACAAGTGGAGGACCGAACTTCTCGACAAGTACGATTGTATATTATTTATATACGATAGGATTCACTAATTTGAATTTTAGTTATGCAGCCGTATTATCATATGTATTATTCGCTATTATCTTAGTCATTTCGCTGATCCAGAGAAAATATTTTGGAAATGATCAAAATATTTACTAATGAGACAGCGTGATGTAAGGGAGATGAAATAACTTGTTAAAAAAAATAGTAAAATATTTTGTAATGTTCTTCCTAGGATTTTGCTTTCTCCTTCCGTTTTTAATAATGGTTTTAAGTTCACTAAAAGAAACAACTTATGCATCCTTGGATCCATTATTTTGGCTCCCAGATAATCCATCTTTAAATAATTTTATTTACCTGTTTAGAAATGACAATTTTCTGCGTTGGATTTTTAACTCAATTGTCGTGACCATCATCCCTGTTTTTTCACAAATGTTTTTTGCAGGTGTTTTAGGTTATATATTCGCTAGGAAGCAATTCGTTGGTAAGGAAATCATTTTCTGGACGTTTATGGCAGTTATTATGATTCCGCAACAATTACTAATCATTCCTAAATTTATCATGTTTTCAAAATTTGGCTGGATTAATGAATATCAAGCATTAATTATTCCAGAACTTTGGGCTATTATGGGGGTATTTTTAGTTCGCCAATTTATGCAAGGTATTCCGATGGAATTAGATGAAGCCGCTCGGATGGATGGGGCCAACGATTTTCAAGTTTTTCGTAAAATTTATATGCCATTAGCATTTCCATCGATTGCGACCGTTGGAACCTTTGCATTTGTAAGTAACTGGAATGATTTATTTCAGCCGTTAATTTATATGACGAATGAAAAAATGTATCCCATTACAGTAGGTTTAGCTTCTACTTTAAATAAGGAAGGGAATTTTGGAATTGAAATGGCAGGGGCTACATTATCATTTATTCCAACCTTCTTAATCTTTTTGTTCTTCCAGAAATATTTTACAGAAGGCATACAGATGTCAGGTTTGAAATAGGTCTCTCAGTTTAGTAGAGGAGAAGGAATATGGGGAATTTAAACATTGGGATGATTGGTCTAGACACCTCTCATGCTGTGGCTTTTACAAAATTATTAAATGATCCGAATAACCACTTTCATGTAAAAGGTGGGAAGGTTATGATGGCATGCCCAGTTGGATCATTAGATTTTGCTTTAAGCTATTCTCGAATTAGCGGGATAACGAAGGAAGTTGAACAATATGGGGTACGAATCGTTGAGACCATTGATGAAGTAGCAGAGCAATGTGATGCCATTTTATTAGAATCTGTAGATGGCAGGGTACATTTAGAACAATTAAGTAAAATGGTCATGTTTAATAAGCCAATATTCATTGATAAACCATTTTGTCTAAGTTCATCTGATGCTTCTAAAATGGTGGAACTATCAGAGAAATATAATACTCCAATCATGAGTTCTTCTGCGTTGCGTTTTGCTGAAACCTTAGGTCAGGCACTTTCTGCACAAGATAAAGGCAATATTATTGGTGCAGACTGTTTTGGTCCAATGGAAATGGTTGAAACGCAGCCAGGCTATTTTTGGTATGGGATCCATACAATTGAAATGCTTTATGCCATATTAGGGTCTGGAGCGAACAATGTAAGGACGGTATCCAATCAGGACTATGATTTGATTATTTCACAATGGGAAGATGGCAGAATAGGTACGGCAAGAGGGAATAGAAAAGGCAATTATAATTTCGGTGCAGTTATTCATTATGAAAATGGTAATGAATATGTACGAATCGACTCATCATCAAAACCGTATTATGCTAGTTTACTAGAACAAATTTTGCTTTTCTTTTGCGGCGCAAAACCGATTGTACCCGTAAGTGAAACGCTGGAAATTATTCGTTTTATTGAAGCGGCCAATGAAAGTAAAGTGACTGGGGAACTAATGTGGATTTGAGTGGCTATTGGGATGAGAGACAATATGAAACAGCGGGAAATTTACTAATCCTGCCGTTTCATTATCTCTATAAAGTTATTGTTTTTTGTCATCCATTATAAAACTAAGCCGATAAATTCGTCTTGGCCTGCCTTTATAGGTGATTTTTTCTTCTCCTACAATATCTACCAAATTCGCATCCATCCATTTTAAAAGGATCCGGTGGGCACTTCTCGTTGTAATGGTTAATGTCGAGGCTAACTCTTGGGCAGTATAATCATATTTTTTATGACGTGCCACCCTTGCCATTAACTTGGTCATATATGCAGCAGACATTCCAGCTTTTTCCGCTTTGTCTAGTAATTCAGCATCTGTGATTGATAAATCATATTTTTCATATTGGGTATCGGTTATAATATCAACCGGTCCAATTACACTTTGATCTTCTCGAACGATGTAACAGACATTACCACCTAATTCTTTAGATTGACGAAGTGCCATCCTAGCATGGCTGCCCGCCTCAGCTGCGGAGCGCCCGAATCCAACACCAATGCTTATTGACACGCCCAATTCGCTTTTGGCAGCATTTAATAATGGAATAAATTTATAACCACGTGTTTCTCTTTCAAAAATACCACGTGTGGTTATAAAGGAAAATTCTTCCCCTCCTGAATTGATTAAATGGCCATCAAGGAGTTTTGTGTAATTCAGCATCATTTGTTGAAATCTCAGCTTCAGTAATTGTACTTCATGTTCAGTTGTATATTTTTCAGTTGCTTTATCAAATTTATCAATATCGATAATTCCAAAGACAATTTGAGATTCCTTATTTTTCCGGGCTTCCGTTGCGAGTAATGCGCGTTCAAGAGAAACAATAATATCCTGATAAGTCGGTGTAACCCATTCGTTAGGAATGCCCAATTCTGACAGTTTCAATGAAACTTCCTGAATGCCGGTAATGGCGATAGAGCCATATTTTTGATAATTTTCTTGATGAAATTGAACAATCGATTGAGTCGAATTGGACTGATTATAAGTAGGAAAAGATTTAAATTGATATTTTGTTTCACCTAAATCATAAAAAATATGTTGAATGTATTTTTCTTCGACGGTATCAATCGATAAATATAGTAAATCATATTGATTTTTAATCAGAAACAATGACCGATAAAGACCTGTCCCCATTAAAGGGACATAATGAGCCGGAATTGAAAAGTTCACAAGCTGTTTTGCCTTAAAGTATGTCGGAAATTCAGTGAATAAAAGAACTTCAACTTTATTGATCAAGTTAACGATGATTTCCGGAACGATAGTAGATGGTGTAGCATTTAGAAAGATAGGATGAAAATTGGGGAAGGCTTCAAGCGCTTTCATTATTTCTTTGTCAAGTGCTTCAGGACCAACGATTCCAATAATAATTTCGGGGACGTTGTTAGATAATTGGTTAGTCTTCATCTTGTCATCTCCTGTTTAAAGACACATTAAAGAAATGTCTTTATATAATCTTACTAATAGATTAAGATGAACGATTCCAATTGTCAAACATAAAATTTTTCTTCTGAAAACGGATGCTTATTAAAAGACCTTTAAGTGACTTGTCTTTTAATAATGCTAAATATAGAATGAAATTAAATTAGTAAATTATGAATTTCATAGTAAAAGACTTTAATATTTACTCTAGGAGGATTAGTATGAAAACGATTGCAGAGTTAGAAGATTTTATGACCACACCTAGCCAAGAATTAGTTCAAGACATCCAACAGGTGAATGGGGATATTATGATACTAGGTGTTAGCGGAAAGATGGGACCAACGTTAGCAAAAATGACGAAAAGAGCTGTTGATCAATCTGGATTACCAAAAAGGGTAATTGGTGTAGCAAGATTTACCGATAGTAGTTTAAAAGAAGAATTAGAGGAATTTGGTATTGAAACGATACAGGCTGATCTTTTGAAGGAAGAAGATCTCCAGAACTTGCCTAATGTGAAAAATATTATATATATGGCAGGAAATAAATTTGGAACAGTGGGAAATGAGCATTATACATGGGCAATGAATGCATATCTTCCAGGTCGAATTGCGGAAAAATTTAAAGATTCACGAATCGTTGCCTTTTCAACAGGGAATGTTTATCCATTTTCAACCGTTTTAAGCAATAGTTGTACTGAGGATGTACCGGCAAATCCGGTTGGAGAGTATGCTCAATCTTGTTTAGGAAGAGAACGTGTACTTACTTATTTTTCTCATAAAAATCAAACACCAATGGTTGTATTTCGATTAAATTATGCAATTGATCTACGCTATGGAGTACTTCTGGAAATTGCAAAAAATGTGAATCAAGGAAAACCAATTGATTTGACAATGGGAAATGTTAATGTGATTTGGCAGGGAGATGCTAATGAGTATGCTATTCGCTCTTTATTACATACAAATCACCCTCCGAAACTTATAAATGTTACAGGACCTGAAACATTATCAGTAAGATGGCTGGCAACTGAATTCGGAAAAAGAATGGAAAAGAAACCATTGTTTGTTAATACAGAAAGTCCTACTGCGCTGCTTAACAATGCTTCACATGCACATAAATTATTTGGGTATCCAAAAGTAACGGTTCAACAAATGATTGATTTGATTGCTGACTGGGTTATCAGTGATGGTCAGACCCTTAATAAACCAACACATTTCCAAGAAAGAGAAGGTGCATTTTAATGCTAAAAGAGGCTGTTAAGAAAAAGCTTCATGCAGGTACTGTTATACCAGCACATCCTCTAGCATTGACTATGGAAAGGCAGTTGGATGAATCTGGCCAACGTGCATTAACACGTTATTATATTGATGCTGGTGTAGGTGGGATTGCAGTTGGGGTGCATACAACCCAATTTGAAATTCGTGATCCTGAATTTAATCTATATGAAAAGGTGTTATCCCTTGCGATTGAAGAAACACAACAGGCCAATGTTCCGGATGACTTTATTAAGGTGGCAGGGATTTGCGGACCGACTGAACAGGCCCTTTTGGAAGCAAAATTTAGTAAAGAAGCTGGTTATGATTTAGGACTTTTAAGTATGGGTGGGTTAAATCATCTGTCAGAAGATGATTTAATTGAACGGGCAGAAAAAGTAGCAGAGATCATTCCACTATTTGGTTTTTACTTACAACCTGCAGTAGGAGGAAGAATTTTTTCTTATGAATTTTGGCAAAGATTCGCCTCAATCCCGAATGTTTATGCAATAAAAATTGCTCCATTTGATCGGTATTGTTCGATAGACGTTGTACGCGCCGTTTGCCATTCTCCTCGTAATGAAGAAATTGCCTTATACACTGGTAATGACGATAACATCATAAATGATTTGCTTACGACTTTTCATTTTAATATTGGAAATCAAAAGATAGAAAAGAAAATCACCGGCGGTCTTCTTGGACACTGGTCAGTTTGGACAAAACGAGTAGTTGAGATTTTTGATGTAATAAAAATGGTGCAAAATCATGAATCGATTCCAAAAGAGCTGCTAACTCTTGGTCAACAAATAACAGATGCGAATGCAGCGATTTTTGATTCTAGAAATGGATTCAAAGGAAGCATTGCTGGAATTAATGAAATTTTAGCTAGACAAGGATTGTTACAAGGTAATTGGTGTTTGCTTGATCGTGAAGTTTTAAGTCCGGGGCAGGCAGACGAACTGAATCGGGTTTATGCTAGCTATCCACACTTACATGATGATGAATTTGTGAGAGCAAATTTATCAAAGTGGTTCGCTAAATAATAGACGGAAGGCTGATTTCAAATGAAAAGAATTGTAGCACACAACAAGAAGGTTGAAATCATTGAAGATGAATTACCAAAAATAGAAGGAAAACCTTCTTATCTATTAATCAAAACGTTATATTCCGTCATTTCTCCAGGAACGGAACTTACTATTCTTTCAAATAGTGAAAATAAACAAGTTCATCTTGGTTATAGTGCGATGGGGGAAGTGATTGAATGTGGAAGTGAAATCACTGATGTGAAAAAAGGGGATTTGGTAGCATGTTATGGGGCTCCATATGTACACCATGATGAATATTTGTTAGTTCCAAAAACCTTATATGCAAAAGTTCCTGAATCCGTTGATCCAAAGGAAGCAGCTCTAGGTGGACTCGGTGCTATTGCCATCCATGCACTGCGTATCGCAAACCTTCAGTTTGGTGAAACAGCAGTTATTGTAGGTTTAGGTGTATTAGGTCAATTAATTGCCAAAATCGCTAATGCTGCTGCGTACAATGTCATCGCCTATGATCTTCATGAAAGTCGAGTTGAAATGTTGCAGGGTGAAAATATTAAATCCTTTTCGACGATTGAAGAGATGGAAGTGGCCATTCGAATAGAAACCAAATCCCGTGGTGCAGATGCTGTCCTATTATGTGCGGGTGGCAAACGGTCTCCACTAACACAAGAATGTTTGAAATGGATCCGTAATAAAGGCAAGGCAGTCATAGTTGGAGATATTGAACCAGATTTTCCAAGAGATTTAATGTTTGCTAAAGAAGCACAGCTGCTTATTTCTCGTGCAGGCGGGCCGGGCAGATATGACAAAGTTTATGAAAAAGAAGCAATTGACTATCCATATGAATATGTTCGCTGGACGGAAGGTAGAAATGTGGAAGAATATATCCGGCTAGTAAAAGAAAAACGAATCGACGTTCGCCCCTTTATTTCAGAAGTAATTGAATTTGATGAAGCACCACAAGAATTTGAAAAATTGTTTAATAAAGAATCTACAACACTTACAAAACTAATTTACTTTAAGTAAAGAAATAATATTTTCTGAAACCACTTCTATCATCGGATTGCCACAGCAAGCAATATAATCTGATTAAAAAAAAATAATATTAAAATTGGCTGGTACGATCCGGAATAAGTCGAAAGAGGGATTAATAGTATGCAAAAGATATTATTGATAGGTGCAGGAACCATGGGGAGGGAACATGCGACTTCCTATTATTCTATGGAAGATGTTCATTTAGTTGGGATCGTAGATTTAAGGAAAGAACAAGCTGAACAAATTATTGGTCATAATGATACAAAGATTTTTCAAACCTTAGATGAAGCAGTAAACAATTTGGAACATATTGATGTGATTGATGTTTGTGTTCCTACTTTTTTGCATAAAGAATATGTGCAGAAAGCAGCGGATTATGGAATTGATGTAATATGCGAAAAACCGTTAGCGTATACACTGGAAGACGCGCGAGAAATGATTGATTACTGTGAAAAGAAAGATGTGAGATTATTTGTAGGGCATGTCGTTCGGTTTTTCCCGCAATACGCAAAAGTACGCGACCTCGTTTCGAATGGAACGATTGGAGATATAGGTGTCGTTCGTACGAAACGGGGAGGGAACTTTCCTGCAGGATGGGGCGATTGGTATGCAGACCAGACGAAAAGTGGCGGAGTGATCCTTGATTTAATCATCCATGATTTTGACTTTTTACGCTGGAGCTTTGGAGAAGTTGAGAGAGTGTTTGCGAAAGGTCTTGCTGAACGAAAAATCGAACACCTTGATTATGCGTTAGTTACGTTAGTATTTAAATCTGGTGTTATTGCACATGTAGAAGGAACATGGGCTCATCAAACTTTTTCTTCACAATTTGAATTTGCAGGAAAAAGCGGCATTCTCGAATATGATAGTTTAAAAGAAGAGCCAGTTTTACTTTCTATTAGGAAATCGAATGAAGAAAAAAACGGTGTAGCTGTACCACAAAGTCCTTTGAAAAAATCACCTTATTATATTGAACTTGAACATTTCTTAAAATGTTTGAAAACGAATGGAACGCCAATTGTCACAGCGGAAGATGCATATAAAGCAATGGAAATTTCAGTCGCTGCCCTACAATCTTTAAAAACAGGTTTACCTATATCCCTAGATAGAGAAAGGGGCGATCTGATATGAAAATTGGAATCATCAGTTTTGCCCATATGCATGCACATAGTTATGCATCCGTATTGAAAGGTATGGAAGGTGTCACACTAGCAGGAATAGCCGATGATAATGAAGAAAGAGGTAAAAAGTATTCTCACTTTTTTGACACGACCTATTATAAAAACTATCAAGATTTGCTAAAAACCGATATAGATGCAGTTGTGGTTACATCAGAAAACAGTTTACATCATTTACATGTGTTGGCTGCAGCCAATGCTGGAAAACATGTACTATGTGAAAAACCATTGGCTACGAAATTAGAAGATATGGAAGAAATGATTCGAGTATGTAAAGAAAACAAAGTTTTATTAGGAACAGCTTTTCCAGTTCGATTTAACACCCCCATTCAACAGGCAAAAAAGATGATTGAACAGGGTGTGTTAGGTGAAATTTTAGCCATAAAAGGAACAAACCGTGGAACCAATCCTGGAGGCTGGTTTATTGAAAAAGAGAAATCAGGTGGTGGAGCTGTTCTTGACCATACCGTCCATGTTGTTGATATTATGAGATGGTTCACAGGTGCCGAAGTGACAGAAGTTTATGCGGAAATAGGCAGTGTTTATACGAATCATCCCATTGATGATTGTGGCATTATTACGATGGAATTTAATAATGGGATGTTTGCTACATTAGATTGCAGCTGGTCTAGGAATAGTTACTATCCTACATGGGGCGATGTAACATTAGAAATTATTGGAACAAATGGAACGGTAAAGGTGGATGCCTTTTCACAAAAAATAGATTTATATTCTGATCACGATGGTGTCAAATGGATTGGCTGGGGAGATGATATGGACGCAGGACTTATCGAGGATTTTGTTAAGAGTGTAAGAGAAGGGAAATCTCCACTGGCAACTGGCTTTTCTGGTATGAAGGCAGTTGAGGTAGCACTTGCAGCCTATCAGTCTAATGAAAAAAAGACCCCTGTAAAACTGAGCTAATAATGATAGGAATCAAGGAAATCACTTGGTTCCTTAATTGTTTTGCAAAGAGTGTTGAAAATGAAGGGGTGAATACATTGACAGTTACACAAGAAATATCTGCGGATCTTGTCATTATTGGCGGCAGTCTTGGAGGATGTGCAGCTGCACTTGCTGCACTGCAGACCGGAAAAACGGTGATTTTAACAGAAGAAACAAAATGGATTGGTGGTCAATTAACGAACCAAGGAGTACCACCCGATGAACATCCATGGATAGAGAGTTTCGGTGCTACGAGAAATTATCGAACATTCCGAAGAAAAATTAGAGACTACTATTTTAATAACTATCCAGTAAAGAATAACCAACAGAACAACCAGCAATTTAATCCTGGTAATGCACTCGTAAGTAATATTAGCCATGAGCCAAGAGTAGCATTGCGTGTTCTATATGATTTGTTGGCTCCTTATTTGAGTAGTGGCAAGCTCACATTGCTTTTGGAGTACAAAATTATCAGGGCTGAAACTGAAAAGGATCAAGTGCTAGCCCTTACAGTTTATAGACCATTGACAGGACATTCGCTCTTATTAACCGGAAAGTATTTTTTGGATGCAACAGAAACAGGAGATGTATTGCCTCTTGCGAATGTTGAGTATGTAATTGGAGCCGAATCAAAGGCAGAAACCGGTGAAGACCATGCGGTAAGTGGGGATGCAGAAACTTTTAATATGCAGGCTTTTACTTATTGTTTTGCTATGGATTATCTCGAAACGGAAGACCATACAATCGAAAAACCTGCCCAATATGAGTTTTGGAAAGACTATCAGGCGCACTTTTGGCCAGCAAAGCAATTAAGCTGGTGGGGGGTTGTACCACATACATTAGAACCGATTGAGTATTCATTTTTTTACGAGCCAAACCGTTTTTCATTATGGAATTACCGGAGAATTATTAATCAAACAAATTTTGTACCGGGAACTTTTCAAAGTGATATTACAATTGTCAATTGGCCACAAAATGATTATTGGTTAGGACCTATTATTGATGTTAATGATGAAGAAAGAGAAAAGCATTTATTTAATGCAAAACAATTAAGCTTATCTTTATTATATTGGATGCAAACCGAAGCTCTCCGACCAGATGGAGGCTTCGGTTATCCTGGTTTACGGTTAAGAAAAGATGTTTTAGGCACAGAAGATGGTTTGGCGATGTACCCATATATACGTGAATCAAGAAGAATTAAAGCAGAATTTACAGTGAAGGAACAGCATATTAGTGGTGAAATCGATGGGAAGAATAGTGCCACATTTTTTGAAGATAGTGTAGGGATTGGCTGTTACCGTTTAGACCTCCATCCAAGCACAGGAATGAATAGTTACATTGATATTTCTGCCTATCCATTCCAAATTCCACTTGGCAGTTTAATTCCAATACGAGTTCGGAATTTATTGCCTGCGAGTAAAAATATCGGCACCACACATCTTACCAATGGCTGTTACCGGCTTCATCCCGTTGAATGGAATATCGGTGAAGCGGCGGGACATTTAGCTTCTTATTGTATTGATCAAAATATAGTTCCACATGAAGTGAGAAATAAAGAACCATTTTTAAAGGACTTTCAGTCACGATTAGTAACGGCAGGAATCGAACTAGAATGGCCAAAAATTCATAAAGTATAACCCTATTTTAGAATGGAGTGGATAGCTTTGATCGCTCTGGTTGATAAAAGTAAGCAAATGAAAGAGTTTGTGAACTTTACAAACTATTTTTCCAGTATCGAAGAGTTAAAAGAAAAAAATCTACTACAGTATGAGTATATTATGATCAATGGTAACGACAATGGGACACCAATGAAATTGCCTTATGAAATGATAGAAAAGTTATGGGAATTTGTGGAGCATGGCGGAACTTTATATGGGGAACTTATTAATTGTGAGGAATTTCCAACATCAAGACTTTTTGGGTTCAAACAAGATTTTGCTGTGACCAATCGCCGTCTTGAGAAATTAGTCATTTCCAACGATAGCCACTATTGTAAAAAAGGACAGCTGCTCGAATGGCAAGGTCCCTTTCTAACTGGATTTACATTTGATACAGCGAGATTATTGGATATTGGTCATTTTAAAGAAACCCATAGGACGGAAGAGGAAGGGGAATATCCTGGAATCGTAGTAAAAAATCATGGTAAAGGGAAAGCTATTTTTTCAACATTTTCCTTTTTAAGTAATAAACAAATCTGGACGTTACGACCTAACTCGTTATGGAATGATGTCGTGAAATGGCTGCAAAATGATTATCATTTGCCAATTAAGATGATAGATCCGATCATTCAAATTTCAAAGGATACCGACATTGAAAAAACCATTGAAAAAGGTGTGAACTGGTTTTTAAATTCTGGTATTTTGCCGAAGAATGATGGAAGTCTAGGAGTTTATGAAAATGTTCATTCGATTAGAAGTGATTTTAGTAAGGATTTACGGCCTGATTGTCATGCACATACTGCTTTAATGTTTTACTTGTATGGAGAATATACGAAGGATAGTAAATGGATAAACATGTCTGCAAGTTTACTAACCTATTTGTTTGATGCAGGCTACCAGGATGATGATTCAAATTCGGTAACATTTGGTTTTTGGAAGTGGTTCCAAAGTCCAAGGAGTAAGCCTGATCAAATATTTTCAGATGATAATAGCTGGGTGGCGCTTGTTCTATTATATCTTTATCGAAAAACAGGGAATGATGAATATAAAAAAAGGGGTCTCCTAACGGCGTACGCTCTATTAAACACGCAAAATGTAAATGGACTACGTCCGGAATGTATCCGAGAACAAGAATTAATAGATAACGGAATAGCATATTTCCAAAATTCAACGGAAGCCAGCATGAATCCCCATTTTGAAGCAGTTGTCCATGCTGCATTCATACAAGCCTATTATGTTTCAAATGATAAAAAATTTCTACAGGCTGCCTATAAGGGTACTTTAACATTGTTGAACAATAAAGAGAAAATGAAGTTTATGTATAGCAAAACTGCCGGATATAGCAGATTCCTATTATCATTAGCCCAACTCTATGCAGTAACAAAAGATGAAGTAATCCGCAAAGGTTTAGATGAAATTATTGATTATTTATCTGGACATCAACATGAATTAGGTGGAATTGAGGAAGCCGATAATCCAGATCCAGACCGGTATGGTACGGAAGATACGGGTGTTTTTCGATTGAATAATGAAGGCATTGCTGATCAGTTATATACAAATAATTTCTTAAGTGTAAATGCCTGGGAAGCAGTGAAAGCAACTGGAGATTTAGATTTCAAAAATTTCCATGAAAATATCGTTCAATTTATCTCTTCTATTCAAATCTCTTCACCAAGGCACGAATTTGATGGTGGCTGGATGCGTTCCTTTCACCTAAATCGTGGTGAGTATTTTGGTAATAATGGCGATACCGGCTGGGGTGCTTATGTAATTGAAGGCGGTTGGACGAATGCTATTATATTGTCTGGTTTATTATTAAAGGAATTGAATCAGTCACTACTAGAGTTTGATGCAAAGGAAAAGTAAGGAGTGGGCTATGTGCCGGCGATTATCTGTACAATTTTAAATGATGAAACCCCTATTAAGTTTGCGAAAGAAGAGTTACACAAATATGCCGAAGAAGTTCAACAACCCATCAATTATTCATTTGTATTAGGATTGGATAAAGATTTTATTCAAAATGGGCTTATCGATCAACCTTTATTTCAAGATGGCGGCTCAATTGATGCTTTTGAACTGCTTCAAAAAGAAAGCGAAATTTATATTATTGGAACAAATCCACGTTCGGTCCTTTTTGGTGTTTATCATGTTTGTAAAAAATTGTTTGGGTATAAGTGGGTTAGTTTTTTTTCGAATGAAAAAATAAAATATCATGACCAGAAAATACTTGTTCCTACTATTAACAGTGGAAAAATGAAACGAAGAGGGTTGGTTGTTGAGAATTATGATGATCCTGATTTTCTTTTGCAGTTAATTGACTGGGCGGCTAAACAATATATAAATGAACTATTCTTTACTTTCATGTTATGGGATAAAGTAAAACATATTGTGGCAAAAGAGATTATAAAACGTGGATTGTCCATCACTTTGGGCGGACATAGCATGCACTATTTATTAAAGGAAATGTCAGTTTCGGAGAAAAAACAGATAGATTTTGCAGATGATAGTTGGAAAGGCTTGATCATCAATAAAATAAGCGATTATTGCGATGAAACAACTTCTATTGAAAGATTATCATTATGGCCAGCAGATATTGGGATAGAAGATGATCAACCATTTTTAGGTCATTATATTGAGTTTAATGAACAAATCCAAAAGCTGCTACCTAAAATACAAGTGGAACATATTGCCTACAATGCAGGCCTTTCGTGGAAAATGTTAGAGTTGACAGACAATGTAGAAAGCTTGAAATCGGTGAATACTTTATTTGCTTATTGGGGTAGAAATTATGAGCAATCTTTCGCAAACGAAGAAAGGGCAATTAAAGCATTACAAAAATGGCGTGATGCCGCTAATGTGAGGCAAAAGGAGTTAACTGTTTTTGAATACTATAGTGATCATTTTATGCTTGGTGATTTATTCCCACCATTATTTAAACGAATTCATGAAGATATCGAGTTGTTTTATGAGCTAGGGATAGAACATATTGTCAATCTTATTGTTCCATATCTTCCTAAACAAAATGCTGCTGAATTGGATTTGTTGTATCCGTGGAAATCGATTCAGTTAATGAATGGTTATTATTTTGCACGATTAAGTTGGGGAGATGCTTTTGAAGAAATAGAAAACGATTTTTATTCGATTTTTGAAGAACATCAATCTGAAGTAAAACAAGCACTTGGGAAAATTGAAAATTTAATCTCGGAAGTATCTAAATGGAATGTGCCATTATTTCCGAATCGGATAATCGATCCAGAAAAAGTGGAAAACCATATTGACTTACATTTGATTATCAACGAAATAATAAAGTGGAAAAACGATATCGAACAAATAAAAGGAAATGCTGTAAAAGATATTGTCGATCCATATAGCATGGTTTGCTTTTATATTCATTATTTATATGAAAAATTAGATGATTACTTATCTAAGTGGAATGAAAAAAAGAAATAGGATACTAGAACAACGGAGGAAAGGCATGAACCAACGAATTGTTTTTATTGGTGATAGTATTACATGGTGGGGAATCAGTGAAGGTGATGACATCGGTACTGGCTATGTTCGTTTACTTCATGATTATTTAAAGGTTACCTATCCAGAGTGGGATTTTGAAATTTTTAATAAAGGTATTAGTGGGAATCGTGTGACAGACTTGGCGGAGCGGTGGGAGCGTGATGTCATTTCCATAAATCCGGATATTGTTTCTATCTCAATCGGTATCAATGATGTAGCGCGGCAATTTGATTCTCCAGAGATCGATCAAGTGTTTCCAGAGCAATTTGAAGAAATTTTAGAATCTCTCTTAACAAGCGTCAATAAAAATACCAATGCTTCTATTGTACTAATGGAGCCTACGATTATTGGAGAAGATGTTCAGTCCGAAGGGAATAAGAAGCTCATCCAATACGTTGAAGTTATTCATAGATTAGCAGATAAATATAATGTAACCATAGTTCCAACACATAAAGCATTTATTGAATTTTTAAAGTCTAATAATGACAATACTCTTACAATAGATGGTGTCCATATGAATTCTATGGGGAACATGCTGATGGCAAAAACATGGATACAAGCAACAAAGTTATTATTTGGTTAGAAAATCTAGAGAAATTAAGAGGCTTATTGAAAAACTTTATGGGGATTTAACAGCTAAAAAACATAATTTAGCAAGCTTAAGGAGAACTATGTCATAAATAAACGAAACTAAAATGTTGTTGACAAAGTATTTAACTACTATTAATATTAAAAAATATTTGAAAATAATTATCGCAATAAAAAATTTAATAATTAGCAGCTATGATTGCTATGGATCACACTATAGCAGGAGCAGCTTCTGGAGAGACCGCTGGAATTAAGCGGCGCCGAAGGGTTCACAATCTCAGGCAAAAGGACAGAAGAGTACTGAATATTTATTTGTTATGCTGATAATCGTTAGCATGATAAATATTATTTGTTATTCTTAGACCTAAGAGATTGGAGAACATCCAATCTCTTTTTTTTATTGGGTAAAGTTATTGCTCATCGTTTCACATTAGAGAAAGATTTTAGGGAGGAATTTGGTTTGGCACAGCAAGAATTAAAGAGGGATTTAGCAAATCGGCATGTTCAACTTATCGCAATTGGAGGCACCATTGGCACTGGATTATTCTTAGGGTCAGGTAAAGCGATTCAACTGGCAGGGCCATCCATCATCTTTGCTTATTTAATCGTGGGTATCGCCGTTTTTTGTGTTATGAGGGCGCTAGGAGAACTCCTTTTGTCTAAAGCAGGTTATCAATCTTTTACAGACATTGCTGAAGACTATCTTGGACCTCGGGCAGCGTTTGTAACCGGGTGGACATATTGGTTTTGTTGGATTATGACTGCTATGGCAGATGTTATTGCTGTGGGTGTATATGTACAATATTGGTTCGATATCCCACAATGGATACCTGCCATCATCTGCTTAATCATTTTATTAGGACTCAATCTATTAACTGTAAAGCTTTTTGGAGAATTGGAGTTTTGGTTTGCATTAATAAAAGTAATAACTATTCTCGTATTAATTGGCATTGGGGTTATTTTACTAGTGATGGGATTCAAGACAGATGCTGGAACGGTTACGATTCAAAATCTTTGGGAACAAGGAGGACTGTTTCCAAACGGAATTTCAGGTTTCTTACTTTCATTCCAAATGGTTGTATTTGCATATGTCGGTGTGGAATTAGTGGGTGTATCGGCAGCGGAAACATCCAATCCTGAAAAAAATATCCCATCGGCTATTAATAAAATACCTTTAAGGATTCTATTTTTCTATGTTGGGGCACTTATCGTCCTGTTATGTATTAACCCATGGACGGAGCTAAATGCAGCAGAAAGTCCTTTTGTAAAAACGTTTGGTTTAGTCGGGATTCCGATTGCCGCAGGAATTATTAATTTTGTCGTATTAACTTCAGCCGCTTCTGCTTGTAACAGCGGGATGTTTTCAACAAGCCGGATCCTTTTTAATTTAAGCAAAAATAACCAAGCGCCATCCAATTTTGCAAAACTGAATAAAAATTATGTACCAGGTAACGCGTTATGGATATCTACGCTTGTCGTATCAGCAGGCGCGCTTTTGAGCAAACTTATTCCGGAACAAGCTTTTGGAATCGTGACAACCATTAGTGCGATTTGTTTTATTTGGGTATGGGGTGTCATTCTCATTTGCCATTTAAGGTACAAGAAAACACAGCCGCAATTACAGGCAAAATCAACATTTAAAGCACCATTCACACCATTTATTAATTATGTTGTCCTAACGTTGTTTGCTACGATTCTCATCATTATGCTGGTTGCTGAAGAAACACGTCCTGCCTTATTGTTGACACCTCTATGGTTTATTCTATTATTTATTCTGTATTCAAATAGAAGAAAAAAGGAAAAAAACATCAAAATATCAGCATAGGGGCAAGCAATAAAGGCGCGATTTTCACATTGAAAGGGCGTTCTTGTTAGTAAATAAATGATTATAATTATTATTATTTTAAAATACTAGACCACTAGGATAACTCGATACCTCATTTAGATAAGTCACGGTGAACCTTATCATAAGTAAATAAGGTTTTCCCTTTTGGGACATTGAGTAAAATAAATGTAAGGCCCAACTAGTAAATTTTTGCTAGTTGGGCCTTTTGCTGCGCAAAACTTCCGATTATTTGCTAAAGAACACTCCCCTTGCTTTATTTACAAACAATTTACTCACAATTAACACTTTTAACTTGGTACCAAGTTATTCTAAAAGCAAAGATAAAGGAGGGACCTACATGAAAATTGAGTTACATTGTCATACGAATATTTCAGATTGTCCATTGTCGATTGATGAAGTCTTGGAGTTAGCTCTTGCACAAGGGGTTACACACTTAGCGATTACGAATCATGACACCACGAAAGGTCTTGCGGAAGCAGTTGAAAAAGGAAAGAGATACGGAATTGAAGTCATTCCAGGCATTGAAGTTTCAGGGTTTGATTTTGAAAAAGGTCGGCGTGTTCACATTCTCGGTTATTTTATTGAACCTGGTCATCAGGGGATTGAATCTTTTTGTGAACCACTCGTTAAAAATAGACACTTGGCTTCGGAGGAAATGGTCGAGAGATTAATCGCTGCAGGGTATAAGATCTCATGGGAGCGTTGTAAGGAAATCGCTCATGGAGGAACAGGAGTTTACAAGCAACATATCATGCATGCTCTGATTGAAGCAGGATATACCGATTCGATTTATGGCCCACTTTATAAAAAATTATTTAACCGCGGACAAAATGGTGAGAAGCCGGGGATTGCTTTTATTCCAATGGAATATATCGATGCCAAAACTGCTGTTCAGGTAATTCTTCTTGCTGGGGGAGTGCCCGTGCTTGCTCATCCGGGGCAGTATGGCAACTTTGAAATGGTGCCGGAATTAGTGGAAGCTGGATTGCAGGGAATCGAGGTTTGGCATCCGTTGCACCATGAGAAACATGAAGAACAAGCCAAACAGCTGGCAAGAAAATATGACCTAATCATGACAGGTGGATCCGATTTTCACGGTGAGTATGGAGAACAACCTGTGCTAATTGGGAGTAAAAGCCCAGGAATGGAGACTTTTGAAGCATTACTAGCGAGAAGAGAGCGGATCCGAAAAAACGAATTAATTTAAATAAGGAGCTGAACCATTCATATGCCATTTATCTATCAGCCCAAAAAGGAAAAAAAGCTATCCATCACTCCAAGCTTCGCTGATTCAAGTCATATTATCAATAGTTATGCGGGGGAATGGACTTCTATTGGCGAAAATAATCATATCATCGAGTCCACCTTTGGTGATTATACCTACACGATGGATGATGTAACGGTTAACTATGCGGAAATAGGTAAGTTTTGTTCGATTGCGTCCCACGTATGTATTAATCCTGTTCAGCATCCAATGGACCGAGTAAGCCAGCACCATATGACTTATCGAAAGGTGGCATACGACTTTGCCAATGAGGATGATGAAGCCCTATTTAATTGGCGGAGGACTCAAACCGTGAAAATTGGTCATGATGTATGGATTGGCCATGGTGCCATTATTATGAAAGGCGTAGAGATTGGTACTGGAGCAGTCGTTGGATCTGGGGCTGTTGTGACGAAAAACGTCGAGCCTTATACAATCGTTGTTGGTGTTCCTGGCAAGCCCATTAAAAGAAGGTTTTCAAAAGAAGTAGCTGATCGATTACTTGAAATTGCCTGGTGGGATTGGCCAAGAAAAAAACTTGAGGCCCATTTTGATGAATTAAACGATTTAGACGCCTTCCTAAAAAAGCATGGATAAGTGTTGTGGCAAGTCCTAATCCTGTATTAGGGCTTTTTCTTAAGGTGAAAATAGAATCATGATTCCATCTGTTATGAATAATTTACATAGGCTTAACCTTTATTTTATATTCTGGCGATATACTAGACATAGATTTCGTGTCGAAAGGGGCAAAGCCTGGATGTCTGAAAAAACTTTATTAGTAGATCGGTTGATTTCGGAAATACGGGAAGGAAAATATAAACCGAATGACAAATTACCATCTGAAAATGAACTAGCCGATCTGTATAAAGTACCAAGAATGGTGATTCGAAAGGTATATGAGCGCTTACAGGAACTTGGTTATATTTTTTCGAAGCAAGGAAAAGGCAGCTATGTTCAAAATCAAAAACTGCAAATTCCGCTTATTTTAACCGGAGATGTGAGTTTTACTGAAAAAATGAAGGAATTAAAGTATGATTCTAGGACGATGAATCTATCTTGTGAAATCATTCCATATGATTCTTCCATTTATCATTCGCTAAAAGTAAAGCGTGAAGACTCCGTGTATAAGATTAGCCGATTGCGAATCGTTGAAGACTGTCCCATTGCTATTCATACATCGTACTTATCTAAATCCCTTTTTGAAAATATTGAGAAGGATGGGAAGGAAATTCACTCGATTTTTCACTATTATCGACAACAAGGCTACACAGATTTTCAAGCGACACGCAGCCAATTAAGTGTCGTTTTTCCAAGTAAAGTAGAACGAGATATATTGAAATGCCCCAGCCTTGTACCCCTTTTACTCTTAGAATCAGGATGTGTAGATAAGATAACCGGGACAATGCTTGAATATTCGAAGATTATGTATCGCAGCGATTGTTTTACTTATGTGATTTAAAAAATAGATGTTTTAAAAAAATCGGCCATCATGAAGCCGATTTTTTTATTTTCAGAAACAAATTATTCATACGTTATTTACAAAACCAATACAAACTTAACCATTCTTTTACGTTCGCTCACTTGGCAACAAGATAGAGTAAAACATGTAGAACAAAGACATTAGGAGGCCTTAGATGAAAAGAAGACGAAGAACAGAGATTTTAATCAATGGCTCTCAAAAACGAGTAGAGAACATGGCCCATTGTATAAAAGATAAATACCAGGTGAAGGTCGTTCAAGAGCCAGAAAGTGGCTTAGTGATGTTGAAAGTCCGAGAGACTTCCCAAAAAAGCCTATTTTATCCTGGTGAAGTGTTGGTAATCGAATGTAAGGTTCAAATCGAAGGAAGAATTGGAATTGGCATCGTGACGGGAGATCAGCCAGAGCTTTCGTATAACCTTGCTGTGATTGACGCAGCGTATGAAGCGAATCTGCCTGAAACGATTGGGTGGATGGAGCTGCTTGAAAACGAGGAGAAAGTCATTCAGGAGCAGAGAGCTGCTGCCAACCAATCTATATTAAAAACAAAAGTAAACTTTGAAACGATGGATGTTTAATGAGGAGGAAAAGATTTTGACACTAGATATCGTTCACGATCTTCAATCTGTTTATCGAAAATTGGTGGATTCTACTTCAAGACCAGGGCTCATTTCCGATTTGAGGAAGGAGGCAGCTTTAGTAGAAGAGGAGGATCAAAAAGGCTGTAGTGCATCTCTTTTATTGTTGGCCCTAACCTTATTTGATCAGGAAGTTTCTTTTAAGGTTTTTTCCAAACAAGCAGATAGCGTTTCGAAAACAATTAATCAATTAACCTATGCAAAGCCGACAGAAGCAAAGAAGGCTGATTTTCTATTAATCCTTCAAGATGCTGAGAAAGGATCGCTTGAAGAGGCCATTATCAATGCAAAGGCAGGGACGTTAAAAAATCCACATACATCCGCCTTCATTTTCGTTGAAGTAGAATCTGTGACAAACGGGGAAGCCCTATTGTTAAAGGGGCCAGGAATTCACTCAACGGAGCTTGTTCATTTGGATATAAATGAAAACTGGGTGGAAAGCCGCCAGGAAAAAAACAAGGAATATCCGTTAGGGATTGATATGATTTTTATCGATCAACATCATCAGCTTTTATCATTGCCTAGAACCACACAAATTTCCAGGAATCGGGTGATGGGTTAATGGGTTATATAGCCGTAAAAGGTGGAACGCATGCAATTGAAGAGTCAATCAAGCGTTTGAAATATGAAAGAATTCATCATGGACAAACAATCGAAGTAGAAAGAATTAAAGCCGGTATGCGCGGATTAGTTGATCAGGTGATGTCAGAAAGCAGTTTATACAATGAGACGCTGGCTGCCCTAGCGATCAAACAAGCCGAAGGAAATCCGGAAGAAGCAGTCTTTCTGTTAAGAGCTTATCGTTCGACGGTCCCTCGAAAGCATTATTCAAAAGTGATTGAAACCGAACAAATGAATGTAGAGCGTAGGATCTCGGCAAGCTTTAAAGATATCCCAGGTGGCCAAATCCTTGGGGCAACAACCGATTATACCCATCGGCTGCTTGACTTTACATTAATGGATGAAACGGACGTAGCCGTCCAGGAATGGCTTCATTATTATCAAAAGGAAAGCTTTCAAGGTGATGAAGAGCAGCTAACTTTACCAAAGGTGCTCGATTATTTACGTAAAGAAGGCCTAATCCCCCCTTGCGAAAACAACAATATGGAACCAGATGATGTGACGAGAGAAAGTCTAGATTTTCCTTCGAGCAGAAGTCAAAGACTGCAAATTTTAACAAGAGGGGAAACAGGGGCTGTTACTTCCCTTGCATATGCGGTTATTAGGGGATATGGAGCATTGCATCCGACTGTTGGCGAGCTTCGCGTTGGCACTTTGCCCGTTACGATTGATCATCCAACAGATGCTGGTGACGAGGATGATGCCTATTATATTGGAGAAGTAAAAGTCACAGAAGTCGAAATGCTCATGCCGGTTACCGTTGAAAAAGAATACGGAAAAAAAGAAATGGAGTTTGAAATCGGCTACGGCCTTGTGTTTGGCCAAAATGAAACAAAGGCGATTTCAATGGGAATTCTAGATAATTGTCTGGAACATCCAACTCCTGACTTTCCTAGCCATAATGAAGAATTTGTTCTTTATCATATTGATTCAGTGGAATCGACGGGCTTTATCTCGCATTTAAAAATGCCTCATTACGTTACCTTCCAATCCAAGCTTGATAGTGTACGGAAAACGAAAAAGGAAGGGACGAAAAATGAGGAAGGACAAGAGGTGAAAAGCGGATGAATACAGCCTATAACTTTGCTTTTTTTGACGAAGGTTCAAAAAGAGAAATTAGAAGAGCGACTCTAAAGGCAATTGCGATTCCTGGTTATCAGGTTCCATTTGCCTCAAGAGAAATGCCAATAGGCAGAGGATGGGGAACTGGCGGTTTGCAGTTAACTCTATCTTTAATTGGCAAAAATGATGTTCTAAAAGTGATTGATCAAGGATCGGATGAATCCGTTAATGCCGTCAATATTAAAAAGCTCGTTTCTGATACGACTGGGGTGGCAACAACTGATCATACTACGGAAGCAACCCTTATTCAATCGAGACATAGAATTCCCGAGGTTCCGCTAAAGAAAAATCAGATTCTCATCCTGCAGGTGCCGCTTCCTGAACCGCTCAGATATTATGAGCCGAGCGAGAGTGAAACGAAAAAACTTCACGCGGAGAAAGAATATAGTGGTGCTTGGTTAATGCTGTTTGAACAGATTATGAAATATGGAAGTATGACAACAGGGGCGGATCACCCAGTGTTGGTTCATGATCGTTATGTGATGGCACCGAGTCCGATTCCACGATTTGATAATCCAAAAATGCATGAAAGTGAAGCACTCATTCTGTTAGGGGCGGGTCGTGAAAAGAAAGTGTACGCAGTCCCGCCGTATACAAAGGTCGTATCGCTCGATTTTGAAGATTATCCGTTTGAGCCAGAGTCCTTTCTTGACAAGCATTGCCGGTTATGTGGTTCAACGGGGGTATTTTTAGATGAGCTTGTAGATGAAGGAACGAATGAAACGTTCTATCAATGTAATGATACAAGCTATTGTATTGAAACATTAAATGAAGTCGAACCATTTGGAGTGAAATAAATGGCTGAATTTGAAGTTCCGGTTTTATCGATTAAAAACTTAAATAAGCAGTTTGGTTCAGGATGTCCGCGTTGTCAAGACGGAGAATCTCCTTCTTTCGTTAAAAATTATTGTCCGATTTGTGGAACGGTCTATGCATGTAGAGATGTATCCTTTGATGTTTTTCCAGGAGAGGTTCTTGGCATCGTTGGAGAGAGTGGCAGTGGAAAATCAACATTGATGCAATGCCTTTACTTCGACCAGGAAGTAACAGCTGGAGAGGCCTATCTAGCAGACTACCATAATGGTGAGAAAAATCTCTTTCAAGAGTCTTCTCAGCAACAACGCTATATTCGCAACAACATCATGGGGAAAGTCTATCAAAATCCTTTATTGGGTTTAAAAATGAACTTTTCATCGATTGGTAATATTGCCGAGAAGCTCATTGCAGCTGGCAACCAACATGTTGGCATGATGGAGAACAGAGGGACGGAACTTCTAAATAAAGTAAACATCCCTGTGCATCGCCGAAAAGAGGCGCCGAAAAACTTTTCAGGGGGAATGCAGCAGCGGGTTCAAATTGCCAAAGCTCTTTCCAATCGTCCCCCACTTCTTCTACTAGATGAAGTGACGACTGGACTGGATCTTTCTGTACAAGCGAGTGTTCTCGACTTAATTAAAAGTCTGCAGCGTGAATTAAATATTAGTATTGTTCTCGTTTCGCATGATTTAGGTGTCATCCGTATGCTGGCAGACCGAACACTCGTGATGTTGGAGGGAAGGGTCATTGAGCAAGGATTAACGGATCAAATCCTCGAGGACCCGCAGCACCCATATACACAACAGCTTGTTCATTCATTGCTGTGAGATTTCCATTCTGAAAATTTTAGGAGGAAGTACTTTGTTTGTCATTACAAATGGAAGATTAATCACCGAAGAAGCAGTTGTGCATGGCTATGATCTGTTAATTGAAGAGGATAGAATTACGAAAATTGCTCCTAAAGGTGAGATTAAATTTGAGGAACAGATGGAGGTAATTGATGCAGCAGGAGGATACATTTCTCCAGGTTTTATTGATATCCATTCGGACTACATCGAGCATATGGCTGCACCTAGACCGACCTCATTGATGAATTTTGATTTAGCTTTAAGAGAAACAGAGAAACAGCTTATCTCACACGGTATTACTACGATGTTCCATTCTCTTTCCTTGTTCAAAGGGACTGATTATGAGTATAAGCCGATTCGTGAGCCTGAAAATGTTCGGAGATTTATTGATTTAATTGACCGGACCCACAGTATGAAGCACCTTGTTCGCCATCGATTCCATGCAAGATTTGAGATTGATAATGTTGAAGAAATAGAAAATCTCAAAAGCTATATAAAAGAGAACAAAGTCCATTTAGTTTCTTTTATGGATCATACTCCTGGGCAGGGGCAGTATCGTCACCTAGAAATTTACCGAAATACAGTTAAAAGCTATAACAATATTAGTGATTCATCGATTGATGTTCTCATTCATAAACACCAAACGAAGGAGAAGCTATCGATTGAAGACATAAAGGAAATCACTCAGCTTGCTCATGACCATCATATTGCCGTTGCATCCCATGATGACGATAGTCTTGAAAAGCTCGAACTCATTTCTAGTTTTGGGACGACCATTAGTGAATTTCCAATCACTTTAGAGGTAGCGCGCCGAGCGAAGGAGCTTGGCATGTATACAATTGCCGGTGCTCCAAATGTCCTCCTTGGAGGTTCTCATAGTGGAAATTTAGGGGCAGCCGAAGCGATTCAATACCAATCGATTGATATCTTGTGCAGTGATTACTATCCGGCAGCTATGCTTCATTCAATCTTTGAGTTGGTTGAAAAGTATGGCATGGATTTAGTTGACATGATGAAGCTTGTCACGCTTAACCCAGCAAAAGCAGTGAAAATGGATGGAGAAATTGGGTCTATTCGCGAAGGAAAAAAAGCAGATTTGCTTATCATTGAAAAAATTAGTGATTTTCCAGTGATTACGGGAGTATTTGTGGACGGAAAGCTGATTCAAAAGACCAATTATCGAATCTAAGCAGACTGCGATGTGTTCAGATTAAAGGAGAATTTCAGAAAGCAGGTGAATAGGTGGAAACTCTTCTAGAGATTAAGGACTTATCCAAATCGTTTGACCTTCATAATTTAGGCAAACATATCCGAGCTGTAAGCAATGTGGATATACAGATAAAAGAAGGAGAATTTGTCGGGATTACAGGGAAAAGCGGAAGCGGCAAGTCGACGATTTTAAAATGTATTTATGGAACATATCGGATCCAGCAAGGGAGTATTTGGTACCATTCAAAAAAATTTGGGCCAATTAATTTAGCAGAGGCAACCGAACGAGAACTGCTTTATTTAAGGAAGCATGAAATCGGCTATGTGTCCCAGTTTTTAAATGTCATGCCAAGAACGACGGCCAGACAACTTGTGAAACAAGCCATCCTTGAAATGGGGGACGATCATGACTTGGCGGAAAAAGAAACAGAGAAGATTCTCGCGCATTTTGAATTGGATGAAGAATTATGGGACAGCTACCCAACCACTTTTTCCGGGGGTGAAAAGCTGAGGCTTAATATCGCCCGAGCGATGGTGAAAAAACCGAGACTGTTGTTATTAGATGAACCGACAGCAAGTTTAGATCATGATTCTAAATTGAAAGTGAAACTTCTCATTGAACAGCTCATGAAGGAAGGCACAACGATGCTTGGAATCTTTCATGACCTTGAGTTTATGAATCATTTATGTAATCAAGAGTACAACATGCAAAATGGAATTTTCTCTCATTCTACTAGTTTTACTAACTCTTAACAAATCTTTATATAAGCTTAATAGTAGCTTGACAATTAGTTGATATAGTATGGAAGTGGCCAAATTTTCTAAAAAAAGTGAGGAGTTTGAAGATGAAAAAGACGTTATTATTTTTTCTTTCTATCGTTATGTTAGTCGTATTTGCAGGTTGTTCAGCTTCTACGGGAGGAGCAGCTGAGGAAAAAGATACTCTTACCATCGCTTGGCTACCAAATGAATCTGGGGCAGATCTTACAGAAGCTCGTGATGAAATTGGAAAAATAATCGAAGAGAAAACAGGTAAAAAGGTCGAGCATCAAACAACGACAGACTATATTGTTGCCATTGAAGCAGTCGCCAATGGAAACGCAGATATGGCTTTCTTAGGAGCACAAGGTTACATTGAAGCGCATAACAAAAATGATAAAGTTCTTCCGTTGGTAGTTCCTTCTGGTGCATCTGGTACTTTGGATGATGCGGTTTATTATAGCTGGTTAGCCGTAAATAAAGACAATATTGATGAATATCAGAATGGCGATAAGTTTGAAATCGACAACATTCAAGGCAAGAAATTCTCCTTTGTATCGAATAGTTCAACATCAGGATTTAAAGTTCCATCAACAGGAATCGTTGATTACTTCAGTAAAATGGGAGAGTTCAAAGACTTAACAGCAGAAGATTTGCTTGAAGGCGGCGAAGATAAATTCTTTAGCGAAGTTTTATACGGAGGTTCTCACCAGGGTTCTGCAGTCAATCTATTATCAGGTAAAGCGGACATAGCGGCTTTCTGTGATACATGTGTGAATAATTATGTAGAACTTACTGATGGGGAAGAGAACCGACCTGGTGCCGTTTATCAAGTGAAAAAGGATGCAGCAGAGCCATTTAACACTGTAGTTGGAAAAGAATTTTCACTTGTTTCTGTTACTCCTGTCTTGAATGCACCATTTGTTTTCAATGCAGAGACAGTGAATGAAGAGCTTAAAGCACAACTACTTGAAATCATGACATCAGATGAAATTACGAACAACGAAAAAATCTTCGTTCCAGAGGATTCTGAGTTTTCAGGATTATTTAAGAAAACTGCAGACGAGCGTTTAGTAGAAGCAGAGGATGCTTGGTTTAACCCAATTCGTGAGCTTTCGAAATAATTAACCAACTAGCAAGGAGAGTTAACCTATGACAGCCTTATTAGAAGTAAATCATGTGTCCAAACAATTTGGTAGTGATACGAAGGCGTTATCGGATGTTAACTTCTCCGTTAATGAAGGAGAGTTTGTTTCCATCATCGGTCCATCAGGAGCGGGGAAATCTACTCTCCTTCGTTGTATTAATCGGATGATTGACGCAACGAGCGGAGAAATTATTTTTGATAACATGAACGTGATGAATCTGAAGAAAAAGGACTTAAAAAAGGTCCGCACGAAAATAGGAATGATTTTTCAACACTATAATCTAGTCAATCGCTTAAGTGTGATCGAAAATACGCTTCATGGCAATTTAGGAAAAAAATCAACATTGGCTGGGGTTCTCGGTCTTTATAGCCAAGAAGAAAAGGAGCAGGCTGTAAACATTCTACACGTTCTTGGTTTAGACGAACATATTTATAAGCGAGCGGATCAATTGAGTGGCGGTCAAAAGCAGCGAGTTGGAATCGCTCGTGCTCTTATTCAAGATCCTCGGATGCTTTTGTGCGACGAGCCGATTGCTTCTCTTGATCCTAATTCAGCCAAGATCATTATGGATCACTTGAGAAACATTTCAACTAAATTAGGCATTACCGTTCTAGTAAATCTACATCAAGTGGATGTGGCATTGAAGTACTCGGATAAAATCATCGGGGTTAACCATGGTCAAGTCGTGTATAATGGTTCGCCTAAAGACATAACAAAAGAAGATATTCAGCTTATTTACGGATCCGAAGCTGAAGATCTTATTTTTGATGTAGGAGGCATCCATGCAAGCTGATTACTTTGAAAAAAAGAAACGGAGTACGCGCTTGTTCCTCGCCATCTTAGGAGTTGTCACGGTAATATCTATTATCATCACCGAGTACAATGTCGTCAAAGGCTTTTCATCCCTTCCAAAAGCAGTTGAATGGGGCTTGGCAAACTTTTATCCAACACAAGAATCCTTAACGAAGCTGCCTGCTATTCTGGATAAGTTAATTGAAACGCTACTAGTTTCGATTGCAGCCACCACTACAGGTGCTGTCATGGCATTATTATTTGCGATTCTAGGATCGAATACGACGAGGGTCAATGCCTTTTTTGGAAGTATTAGTAGAGGAATTGCGACCATTTTTCGAAATATCGATGTGGCAGCCTGGGCAATGATTCTACTATTTTCATTTGGTCAAAGTTCATTAACAGGTTATTTTGCCTTGTTTTTTGGTTCGTTTGGCTTTTTAACAAGAGCTTTTGTTGAAACGATTGATGAGGTCAGTGGGAGCTCCGTTGAAGCGTTGCAAGCGACTGGTGCTGGTTACTTTTCGATTATCTTTCAGTCGGTGATTCCATCAAGCCTTCCACAAATGATCAGCTGGATCTTATTCATGATTGAAACAAATATAAGAAGTGCTACACTGATTGGGTTGCTTACTGGCTCAGGAATTGGGTTTACTTTTAACTTGTATTATAAAAGTCTAAATTATGATGTCGCTTCTTTGGTTGTCGTCGTCATTATAGTAGCTATATTATTCATTGAATCTGTATCTAATTATGTCAGAAGGGCGGTTCTGTAATGGAAGCAAATGAACAATTAACCTCAGCCAAACAATTACTGGACCCGCAACTGCAAAAAAAAATAAGAATTAAAACCTTGACTAAATCGTCTGTGGTCATAAGAAGCACACTTATCATCCTAGCACTTCTATCGATTTACGCATTTATTAGTTTCGACTACAAACAGCTTGATGTTGGAGAAGCGGTTTTATCCACTTTTGCGAATCTAAAAGCAATGTTTCTAGAGCCGCATCTTAAGCATTTTACCTTTACACATGCGCTTTATCAAGTTTTTGTCACGTTGGGTCTAGCTTTTTTAACAACTTTGTTTGGAGCAATAATCGCTGTATTTTTGGGATTACTGGCTGCTGAAAATCTGACTAATAAACGAGTTTCTTCCATGATTAAGGGATCTGTTGCTTTTATAAGAGCAGTTCCGACTGTTTTGTGGGTGTTAATCTTTGCGGTGGCGGCAGGCCTCGGGAGTGTAGCGGCTGTCATTGGGATGACGTTCCATTCGGTAAGCTATTTAGTGAAGGCTTATTCTGAGTCCTTTGAAGAATTAGACAATGGAGTCATCGAAGCCCTTCAAGCGAGTGGTGCAAACTGGTGGCAGATTATCTTTCAAGCTGTTATTCCATCTTCTCTCACCTATATGATTTCTTGGACGTTTCTTCGATTTGAAATTAACTTCGCTGTTGCCATCGCAATGGGAGCAGCAGCAGGTGCTGGTGGAATCGGATTTGACATGTTTATGGCCAGCAATTTCTACTTAGACATTAGGGAAATCGGGGCAATCACCTATTTTGTCTTAGCCATTGCCATCCTTCTTGAAATGGTAGCTATCCGATTTAAAAAGAAGCTCAAGGTCAACGGGTAAGGGCTAAGGATTAAGAGGCTTTATAGAATGTAAAACAAAAAGGTTGACTAGAAGATTATTGCCTATCTTTAGTTTGATTTAAATTTTACTAGGAATAGAATATCTTGTTAACTTAGTTCTGAAAAACCTCATTTTAATCTGTTACTGTGAACCGTACCATAAGTAAATGAGGTTTTTTATTTACTGAAAAATAAAAGGCCAAAAATGAACAAGTTATAAATAAAAAACTTGCATATTTTTGGCTTGTATTGATTCTTGCTTAAGAAAGATAATGCTTTTCGTTTACGTTTGTTTTCTTCAGATACTGGGTATTTTCGACATTTTATGTATAAAATAATTACATATAAATAAAGATGGTGACTAATATGAAAACGGTGTGGCTTTTTCTAATTTTTGCAATATTATCAATTAAATCACCATTCTATATGTCCATGTAACTTTTTTCTATAGAATGAGGACAGTTTCTTCTTTATTTGAAAGGAAGTTTTATCCTAAAAACCATTTATTTGATTCTTTTCAATTACCGTTAGGAATTCAAAGGAAACCTATAGAATATCACTGTTAATATAAAAGCGAAGCCCAACCATTAGTAAGCACATAGTCAGTATTTATTAAAGAAGTATCAAAGAAAAACTAAACGTCCTTGATACTTCTTTTTTTCAATTTTATATAAAGGGATTACTGTAATATCATTAATTATGGCATGGAAAGATTTTTGTTCTTCTGGAGATACCATAGGAAGAATGCCAAACGTTTGTTTCTTCCTTTTTATGCTAATTTCTTTTGTTTTTGGTCTAAAAGATGACTAAAGAAAGTTAGCAGACTTGCACAGACTGCAACTACCCCACCGACCCATGCTACATTCATTAAATTCCCTTGATGGTATACAATTCCTCCTAATGCAGAACCAAAAGCGATACCTACGTTGCTTGCCACTGGCATAAGTGAAGCAGCGAGTCCTGTAGCTTTTGGCTGATAAATTCCGGCGAGGTCTATTAAATAAAGCTGAGTAGATGTTGTTAAGAGGATGGCCATTAACGACATTAAGCCAATGTTTGCCAGTCCTAAAATAAAATGATTTGTAGTCCAAAATAAACTTGTCAGAACAACTGCCTGCACGAGAAAAACAAACCGAAGGCGACCGATTGCATTGTGGCTGGCAATTTTACCGGCGAGGATGTTGCTGAAAATCGAGATAAATCCGTAACCAAATAAGATTAAACTAATTGAATGATTTGGTACTTCCATTCCCTTCAAGATAGGAACAAGGTACGTAAAGACTGCATAAGTTGCGCCAAATCCGAGAGCAGGAATGAAAAAAGCCATCAAAATTCGTGGCTTGGTCATTAAAGAAAACTGATCTCGTATCGAACTGCGTATTTGGCTGAGTCTATTAGGCAAGACGAAAAAGGATGCCAAAAACGCCAATCCTCCTAGGAAAGTAGTTAACATGAAAGTGGCATTCCAGCCGTACCATTCGGCGATGACAGTACCAATTGGCACTCCAACGACATTTGCAAGTGTGAAACCACCGAAAACGAATGATATAGCAAGTCCGCGTTTTTTAATCGGCATAGTTTCACTTGCAACAATCATGGCTAGAGAGATTAATACTCCTGTTACAATCGCTGTCATAATCCGAAGTGCAATGAGCATGATGTAGCTCGTCGAGATTACGCACAAAGCATTCAGGACGATGAAAGATCCTATCAAAAACAACATCCATTTACGCTTTGGAAAATGACTTGTTGCTGACATCACTAGTGGTGTGGCGATGGCAAACGTAATTGCAAACGCAGAAACGAGTGTGCCTGCTTTTGCATTTGTTATATGAAGACTTGAAGAAATATCTGTTAAGATTCCGACAATAACAAATTCGCTTGTCCCGAGAACAAATGTTAATAAAGTAAGTGTTAAGATGAGCAACCAATGTCGCTTGGATAATTTTGTGGGGTGCATAAATACCTCTTTTCTTAGATGAATGTAAATGTGTCACATAGTAGATACACAACCTAAACATCATACCATAAAATATTTTTGTGAGAAAAACCCTGTCTTATCAAATAGAGGTTAATGGATTACCAGAATCGAAGGCTGTACTGTTAGCAGAAAACTATTTAAGAAAGAACACTTCTGTTGATAATGCTATTGATAGCAGTAGGTATTAAAAAATAAGTATGAAAAAACCTCATTTAGTTACAATACGGTGAACCGTATCATAAGTAAATGAGATTTTTTTATTAAACAAAGGGCAAAAGCTCTTTGTTTTTTTAATGCTAATCTTAGTTAAGTTCTTTTATCACTATAGAAATTTTGTATATTTCACAGTATGAATCAATGTTTTTTTTATACTTGGTCAATAATAAAAGATATAAATCTAACAAGGGGTTGAACAGCATGAATTTATGGGAGCAAGTATATAATCCATTGAGTAACATTTGGTTGTCAGCTAGTATAGCTGCCATTCCTATAATCTTTTTTATAGTAATGCTGACAGTTTTTAAATTAAAAGGCTATATTGCAGGACTTTACAGCATAATTGTAGCAGGAATTGTAGCAGTCTTTATTTATAAAATGCCTTTTATATTTGTTTTGATGTCTGCTGTATATGGAGCTTTAGCCGGCATATGGCCGGTGGCATCTATTGTCTTTGCTGCTATTTTCCTTTATAAAATAACTGTAAAAACAGGCAAATTTGCTATTATCGAAAATAGTATATCTTTTATTACAGCAGATCAAAGATTACAAGTTCTAATTGTAGCATTCTCATTTGGAGCATTTTTGGAAGGCGCTGCAGGGTTTGGAGCACCTGTTGCGATAACAGCAGCCATTTTAGTAGGACTTGGATTTAGTCCTATATATGCAGCAAGTCTTTGTTTGATTGCAAACATTGCGGGTGGTGCTTATGGAGCAATGGGTATTCCAGTAACTGTTCCTGCCCTACTTACAGGGTTAGATGGTCTTGTTGTTGGAAGATATACGGCATTTGTCCTTCCAATCTTAAGTATAGTAGTAGCATTCTTACTAATTTTTATCATTGATGGGTTGAAAGGAATTAGACAAACTTACCCAGCAGTATTAGTCAGCGGTGTTTCATTTGCACTTACACAGGCAATTGTTCTAACTTTCTTAGGTGCTGAACTCGCAGATATCTTTGCTGCCATTGTGAGCTTAGTAGCACTAGCATTATTCTTGCAAGTATGGAAACCGAAAGAAATTTTCCGCATTAATAAAGAAAAGAAAGTAGATAGACAGATTAAATACTCTTTTGGAAAAATTGCTTATGCTTGGCTGCCATTTATATTTTTAACCTTATGTGTAACTTTGTTTAACTTATCTTTTTTCAAAAATTTATTTATTCCAGGTGGTCCTTTAGAAAAGTTGGTATTATTACTGCCAATTCCAGGATTAAATAATTTAGTCATTAAGCATGCACCAATAGTTCCACAAGATACACCATATGCTGCAGTATTTAAATTTGATTTATTTTCATCTACTACAACAGCAATTATCCTTACAATCATTGTCGCAAGCATTCTTTTTCGCTGCAGCAGTAAGTTACTGTGGGACACTACAAAAGAAACTGCAAAAGAATTATTCTCACCAGTCCTAACAATTTGCAGTGTACTTGCTTTTGCTTATATTTGTACTTATTCTGGTATGTCATCAACACTCGGTTTAGCATTTGCTTCAACCGGTGCACTATTTCCATTATTCTCACCCGTCCTAGGATGGTTAGGAGTATTTTTAACAGGCTCTGTTGTAAACAGCGGTTCCTTATTTGCTCCCCTTCAATCTGTTACTGCTTCGCAAATTGGAATACCACCTGAAACAATGGTCGCTGTCAATGTAATGGGTGGTACAATGGCGAAAATGATTTCACCTCAATCTATCGCTGTTGCAGCTGCAGCAGTTGGGATAGCAGGAAAAGAGAGTGATTTATTTAAAGTGACAATTAAATATAGCATAGGCTTACTTGTAATAATTGGAATAATTAGCTGGTTAATATTCTAGATTTTGTTCATTCGAAGGGAGATTTATGATTATGAATAAAGAAAAAGTAAATAGAGTTGTACTAGTTGGAACAGGAGCTGTAGGTTGCAGTTTTGCGTATTCATTGATTAACCAGGGAGTAGCTGAGGAATTAGTCCTCATTGATGTAAATGAAGCAAAATCTGTAGGTGAAGCGATGGATCTTAATCATGGAATGCCGTTCGCACCTTCACCAATAAACGTATGGAGTGGATCATATCAAGATTGTGAAAGTGCGGACTTAGTTGTTATTACTGCAGGTTTGGCACAAAAGCCAGGTGAAACCCGATTAGAATTAGTTGAGAAAAATACGAAAATATTTAAACAAATTGTAAAAAGCATTATGGAAAGTGGATTCAATGGAATCTTCTTAGTGGCAACAAATCCAGTAGATATCTTAACGTATGTAACGTGGAAAGAATCAGGACTACCAAAAGAACGTGTAATCGGTTCAGGGACGGTATTAGACTCTGCACGGCTAAGGTTTGCACTAGGGAAGTACTTCAATGTTGATACAAGAAATGTTCATGCAGCTATTATTGGTGAACATGGAGATACAGAGCTTCCTGTTTGGAGCCATGCCATGATTGGGATTGAGCATGTCAATAAGGTTTTGGAACGGAAGGGAGATTTAAAAAAAGAATGTCTAGATGACATTTTCGTTAACGTCCGTGATGCAGCTTATCAGATTATTGAGCGTAAAGGGGCAACGTATTATGGAATAGGAATGTCCCTTGTTCGGATTACGAAAGCTATCCTTAATAATGAAAACAGTATCCTGACAGTATCTGCTTATCTAAATGGAGAATATGGACAAAATGATGTATATATCGGAGTTCCAACAAAAATTAATCGTGCCGGCATTCAAGAAATAGTTGAAATTGAGCTCAATGATAAGGAAAAAAAACAATTCAATCATTCTGTTTTAGTACTAAAAGAAACGATGAAACCGGTAATTTAAGAAATAATATTGGCTCCTTCAATCAATTTAATATAAATACAAATGATGTAAGAATAACTTCATTTAGATTGGTCACGGTGAACCGTACCATAAGTAAATGAGGTTTGATAATAAAAAATGGATGTCCAAGAACCTTGGTGGCATCCATTTTTAATCAGTGTCATCTTACTGTATAAGTAACTGGTTAACAGTAATTTCTAAATAATATGTGGTTTATTTAATAATTTCACGTGTGCTTACCTATGAGTATCCGTCTGAATAAAGAGATTTAAAAACCAATTTTTGTTATATTGGAAGTAGGATAATAAAGGGGAGGAACACATTTATGATCCCAAAAATAGATCCCATTTCAATCACTACAATAAAAGAAAAAGACGTGGAATCCATCGTCGATTGGTTCGATCAGCATATACAATCGTTCTATACACTTGGTTGGTCCTTTCTAAGGAATCAGCAGCAAATGGAAGAGCTTTTTTACCGGTCCATTATAAAAGTCCACAAAGAATTGCCTCGATTTAAAAGTGAAACATCATTCGAAACTTGGGCTACATCCATTTTCATACATACCTGCCGGGAGCTTTCTGATGGTAGAAGTTTACAAGCTTCAGAGGAAAGTGAACAACAAAAGGATGTATTTAAAGCACTTGATCAATTGAAAGAGTACGAGAAAGAAGCGATGATCCTTACATATGTAAAAGGAATCTCTAAGGAGGAAGCGGCACATCTTCTCCAAGTTTCAGTGGAAAAAATTAAGGAGCTTTTGTTTTCTGGAATTCAGTCACTTAGAAAAGAAATGGGGAACGGATCACACTTTAATGGCTGTAAGGAGTATCAAAAGGATTACATCGATTATTTAGAAAGAACCCTGGATCGGTCGAAAAAGATTGATTTAGAGAAACATATTTATCAATGTCAAGATTGTCAGGTGGATTTGGCTACCTTCCAGGATGCCATTTTAACCATGTTAAATCTTACTGAGAGGATTGAAGATTTGCATGTGCCATCTGGTTTCATGGAAAACGTCAAAGATAGATTGGCAGAAAAGGAAAAGCGTAGACAACAGAAGAACAAAAAACGTTTAAGAAAAGGACTTGTTTTTGCAGGTGTATTCGCACTATTAATTGGAATAGATTTTTTTACTGGGGCATTTTCCAACCTCTACTATAATTGGACAGAAGAAGATCAGGAATTGCGTGCCTTTCTTCAACAGGACCTGGGTAAAATGCTGAACCTGGAAGCGGAAAGCAATGGGGTGAAAATTAAGATTAAGAGTGCGATTGCTGATGGTGTTCAGACGCTTGTTTTTTATGAAATAGAAGATACAGAAGAAGACAATCAATATGTGATGGACTATTTTGATGGGGTTTTTGTGGAGAACGAACATGAAATCATGAGCCATGAAGGATATCAAGGGTACTATCCACCTGATCTTGAATCGGATGTAAATAAAGAAGAAAAGAACGTGTATCAAGGGAAGATGAGTCTACTGCCACTCACAACGAATAACGGGACGATCAAACTGAAGATCACAAAGCTTCATAAATTGATTCGTGATTCCTCTGACAGGAATGGTTTTAGGGGTTACGATAACATGGAATATGAAACAGGCGAGTGGAACTTCGAAATCCCTGTAACCAAACAGCCTTCCGTTGAATATGCATTGGATGAAGTAACAGAAGTCGAGGGAATTCCGGTTAGATTTGAAAAATTAACCATTGCTCCAACAGCGACGGTTCTGCAATATGGTATTAATATTGAACAACCCGAGAAGCGGATAGACGGTCTAAATTTTGATCATTTAGAAGTGAACAATAAAAAAGTGAAAGCAGATAGGTATGGCAGGTCATTTGTAGAAACACATCATGTCGGAAAGTGGGCAACCTTTCAAACGCACTTTGACCCTATTTTTGCTGAAAAGCCAAAAGAGGTTAAGGTTCAATTCAATTCTGTTTATTTAACGTTTGAAGAACAAAAAACCATCGAACTGGATGCTAATCAGGAATATCCTCAAACCTTTGAATATGCTGGCAGTAGAATCTCCATTGATAAGGTGGAAGTTGGACAGCCGACCAAAGTGGTCATAAGCGATCATGAAATTGAGAATCGTTCATATGAGACGTTAAACTTCCAAATTGTGGGTGAGGATGAAAATGAAATTAGTTCAATGGAGATGAGTACTGAAGGAGTGCTCATTGATAAAAACGGGGTCGAATACGATGTAAATGAAAACCCCTTCTCATTTGAAGAAATCGAGCAGCCCCGTTATTTCATTACAGTTCAAAGCATGGAGTTACACAATGAAAACACTGGAGAAAAAGTAATTCCTAAAAGGCTAGAGATTTATGGATATAATGCAACAAAATATTTGGATGATGTTGTTAATATTTCGTTGGAATAAAACAGAGGTACTTTAGCAAACATGAGAAATATTATAGTAGCTGCTTCGGCAGCTTTTATTTTTGATTGTTCCTTAAGGATGCCCAATTAATGAATGAATATGGATATACTCCGTAAATTACAAAATGTTACAATTGTGGTTGAGGTGAAATTGATGAGTATTTTTCTTTTTGCTATCATTCACATATTAGTAGGTTTAGCTTTAATTTATTTTTATGGAAAATTACCAAAAGCTCTTACGGTATTTGTATCTGTGTTGCTAATTATGGGTTTTCTTTATTTGGTAACATATCGTCAGGAATAGACTTAAACATATTTCGCTGATCAGGGGTCATCATTTCTTTCCCTCCCATGTTACACCTCCTCGCCGGATGGTTCTTTCTATCCTAAGTAACAATATAACGTAGTTGTTCCAATTAATGATGCTTAATAGGAGTTTATTATGGAAATTTCATTGATAAGACATGGTAAGTCTAAGCATATTGATAATAATAGAATGACATGTACAAAATTTAAGGATTGGATTAAAAAGTATGATGATAGTGGGGTTTTCGAAGAAAATTCTTACCCATCAGAAACGCTTGAAAAAATAACGTCAGCGAACCTTGTGATGACTAGTGATCTAAAAAGGTCAATTGAGTCAGCGAAGTTATTAAATCCCAACATAAATGCGATTTCAGAACCCTTGTTTCGTGAAACAGAGCTACCGAATCTTTTAACAAAACTATGGGGTTTAAAAATAAATCCGAATATTTGGGCAGTGATTTTAAGGTGCCTATGGTTTAGTGGTTACTCGTGGGGATGTGAATCTTTGAGTAACGCAAAAGACAGGGCTAAAATAGCATCTGATTTATTGGTTGAATATGCCCAAGAACACTCATCGGTCGTATTAGTAGGACATGGATTTTTTAATATGTTAATAGCAAAGGAACTGAAAAAAAAGGATTGGAAGTGTGATAGAAAAATAAATTCAAAGCATTGGAATTGTACAACATATTCCTTATTTAGCTGAAGGACCATTTATCTTGAACAAGATCTAAACAATAATCATCAATAAAACGGGCGCAAGAAATGAAAAATGATGGACTGTTTCAAGCAGTCCATCATTTTTGACCGATGTTTTTTGTTTAATGATTTTTTTCGACAAAAAATGCAAAATCCTCTTGACGATAGCGAAAAAACTATGTAATATAATAAAAGTGTTTAAGTTCTTTATTTTTTGTAAATAATTATTTTTATGCGGGTGTAGTTTAGTGGTAAAACCTCAGCCTTCCAAGCTGATGTTGTGAGTTCGATTCTCATCACCCGCTCCATACATATTACCAAACGCAGTGTATCGTTACTTGAAAACGATGCATTGCGTTTTTTCTATATTTGGGCTGCTTTTAAAGGCGGCGCTAATCGCTTCCTATTATATAGAAGCTTGCGTAACCGCCATGTATTTGGGTGAACATCTTCATCAATGACTCTGTCAGCCTTTCAGCACTTTTCATCTCTGTAGTAGGCTGTAAATAGATCATCTGCAGCGCATTTTTTGTTGTTTCCGTTACCGGCGCTCTATTGGAATCTACAAAGGGGCTTCCAAATGGTCCATGTTGGTCCGAAGAGACGATAAGGTTTTCTAATGAATTCATCCTGCCATTAAGTCCTAAATATTCTTCTCCTGCCGTAGCCACTTCGATTGTTATTGGACCTGTTAATTGATCGGTGTCATAAATACCAATCGGCACTTGATATTGTAGGGAGAAAAAGTTATTGATATCAATGGCACTTTGGACCGTGGTAAGATAATTCTGTTTCTGGACTCTTCGGTATAGAGCCTCTGCAGAATGGCGATAGCGGTTAGGGTCCTTGCCAAATGTTTTAAAAATACTGCGCCATTCTTGAATTCCTGGTTGCTCTGTTAGATTTTTATTTTCTAAGTCAAAGTAAATCGATTCTTGAAAAAGCTGCAGTCTTCCTTTTACCATTTGTGGGGAATCGCCTACCGTAATATCTTTATATTCAATGACTCCAAGCTTAAAATTAGGAATCTTGCTGATTATTTCTGACGAAAGCTGAATTTCCAATGATTCCACCTCCAAAATTTAATAAAAATAGTTTATCATAATTAGATATGTAACGAAAAATTAACGGCTTATTATAGATTATTTTAGAGGAAGGGAGGTTTCCAAATGAATGTTGATCAATTGAAGGAGCAAGTCATTGCGTATAGTAAAACGATCGGCATTGATAAAATTGGGTTTACCACGGCAGATCCGTTTACTGAGTTAAAAAATAGACTGATTCGCCAACAGGAACTCGGGTTTCAATCAGGTTTTGAAGAGCCGGTTATTGAAAAGCGGGTTACGCCATCCTTACTACTTCAAGAACCACGTTCGATCATTTCAATCGCACTTGCCTATCCATCAAAAATGAAAGTGCGTGTCGAAGGCAGAAAAGGGGAGAGAAGAGGATTCTTTTCCAGAGCATCCTGGGGATTAGACTATCATCATATTTTAAGAGATCGTTTAAAAAAGCTGGAGGAGTTTATTCTAGCAAAAGTTCCTGAGGCACGTTTAAAATCAATGGTTGATACAGGTGAGCTTTCTGATCGTGCTGTTGCCCAAAGAGCAGGAATCGGATGGAGCGGAAAAAACTGTGGGGTAATAACACCCGAGTTTGGTTCATACGTGTATCTTGGTGAAATGATTACAAGTATTCCATTTTCTCCAGATACACCGATGGAAGATCAATGCGGTTCTTGTACAGCCTGTCTCGACGCATGTCCTACTGGTGCATTGGTTCAAGGAGGGCAGATTAATGCTCAGAGCTGCATCGCCTTTTTGACACAAACCAAAGGAGTTATCCCTGAAGAGTTCAGAGATAAAATTGGTAACCGTGTTTATGGGTGTGATTCATGTCAAACCTCCTGCCCAGTGAATAAGGGGAAAGATTTTCATTTTCACGAGGAAATGGAGGCTGACCCAGAAATCGCAAAACCGCTGCTGAGACCCATGTTAAAAATGAGTAATCGTGAATTTAAAAACAAATTTGGACATGTTTCGGGTTCGTGGAGAGGTAAAAAGCCGATTCAGCGCAATGCCATTATTTCACTTGCTCATTTCAAGGACGAAACCTCTATTCCAGATTTAATTGATATCTTGGAAAATGAAACAAGCCCTGTTTTAAAAGAAACAGCAGCATGGGCTCTGGGAAAAATAGGCGGAGATACAGCATTAGCCGCTCTGGAAAAAGTAAAAGCAGTGGAAGCGGATATAAACGTAAAAAGCGAAATTGAAAAAAGCTTGCTAAAACTTAGGAACTAAAAGAGCAAAGAACTTGTGTTTTTTGCTCTTTTTTTTGATTAATTTTCCCTTCTGCTCATATGTATGAGGGGAGTTATAGGGGGAGTTGTGCTATAATCAACCCAAGCACACATACGAAAAGGAGATGTGAATAAATGGTAATTAAAGATGTTGCATTACTGCTGAGGATATCACAGGAGAAGGGAGAAGGAGAGGATACCCTTCAGAATCACAGAGACAGACTTGTAAGGCTATGCAATGAGCGAGGCTATAATTGGACTGCCTATGAGGAGATTGTCAGTGGTGAAGCTGACCTAAGCCACAGGAACGAATTAAACCGATTGATACAAGACCTAAGCCAATATGATGCAGTATTAGTCATCAGTCCCGACAGGATAGCAAGGAAGCAGAGTGTCGCACACTCATTCATTGAGACATTGGAGAAGGCTGGCATTCCGCTAGTGACTCCCGAACGCATTTACAGTGAACGTGACCTATTGTTATTGAGTATTGAATTTGCAATGGCTCATCAAGAGTACAAAGCTATAACCAAACGCATGATGGAGAACAAATTAGATAGGGTTAGACGTGGCGAATGGATACAAGGACGATGTCCATTAGGATTCACTAGAGGTGATGACAAGAAGCTTGTAATAGACGAGAGTGAAAGCCAAATCATCCGCTCCATATTTGACCTAGCAGAGCAAGGTTATGGCTTACCTACCATTGCTGAACGTTTACCATACAAGACTGCTAAAGGACAGCCTTTCACAGTCCCGACTGTACACAATATCCTGCACAATCCTGCTTATATAGGAACAATCAGCTACTCAGTCAAGAAAGGACGTAATCCCGAGTCCATAGTGACCAAGAATGCCCATCCTGCCATCATAAGTCGGGAACAATGGAATAATGTACAGCTAGCGTTGCAAAGTCGTATGCAGGGGGATAATGAGACAAGGACACGTTCCCGAGGCATGTGTCATTCTATACTTAAAGACCTGACCTACTGCATGGATTGTGGTAAGAAGCTATCCTACAGACCCGACAGCAAGCTGAAGCATTTAGTCTATTTAAGGGAATGCAAATGTGGAATGAATGGCGTTAATCAAGATAAGGTAATCGTTGCCTTTTTGCATGAATTCACATGGTTAGAAGAGGTATTTAGAAGAGACTGGAAAAAGGCACTGGAGGGGGTAAGTTCCAACGATAAGCAGCGACTTGAACAAAGTATCAAGGAACTACAGAAGAAGGCTGGCAGGCTGAACAGACGGTTTAAAAACATCAAGTTACAGCGTGCAGATGGTGAATTAACTAAGCTTGAAGCAGAAGAAATGAAGCAGGAGACAGAAAAGGAACAGAAGCTAGTAAATGCCCAACTAGAAGACCTGCAGGAACAATTGCAAACGAGGGATGAGGTATCGATATCGAGACGATACCATTCTAAGATAGACTTAATATCATCGTTCTACAGTGCCATGAGTCAGCCACATGCAGACAAGGAAGAATGCAACAGGATATTGAAACTCCTTATCCATAAAGTCCATTACAAGCGTGAATCAAAGGGATATATTGAATATCATGAGCAGATGAGAATGGATGATGATGAATTCATAACAGATATAAAAGTAAAGATTGATATTAAGTAGAGCCTGCAGAAGTGTAGGCTCTTTTGCATGCCTAACACGACCGCAAGTTTCCATACGTAAATGGAAAAGACAAGTTTCCTATGAAAGAATTGATGAGGCTTTGTCAGAGTACCTTAGGGTGTAATATGGGTATTAATTTCAATCTTGTTGAATTGATATATTAAAAAAGTTTTCGTGTCTTAGATTTATCTTGTATGTACGAAATAAAAGCTTATGTATCAGTGTAGTAGTGTGTTACTTAGTTATCAGAACATTCAGAAAAAGTTATTTACAATGATGTATTGAAATAGTAAAATGATAAAAACAATAAAGTTTTGGAGGGGGAATTATGTTCATCTGTTATACAGATGCCTCTGTTAAAAACAATAAAGCATATCTTGCATTCGTAATTGTCTTTGAAGGTAAAAACATCATAAGGAAAAGGATAGTTTGTGATGAATTCCAAAGTAACATCGCAGAAGCAATGGTAATTTCAGAGTTACTTTCATTTCTCAGTTATTACAAAATAAGAGACGGTTTATTGCTGATTGACTCAAATGGGGTTAAAAAGCAACTTAGAAAGAAGAGTAGCAAGTTGCATAAACACATACCTAAAGACACGTATAAGGCGCTCAGAAGTCTTAACGTGAGGACACAGGTAATCCCTAGAAAATTTAATCTCGCACACAGAGTATGCTATGAGAATAGATACTTCGCTTCACATCCAATTTCTTTAATAAACCGTAAGTATTATCAAAAGATTTCTAATTATACAGATTTGTACCTACAGCCATCAGTGCTAGAAGAATACAGGCAGCTATATAATAAGCGTTATGCTACCTTTCATGAGGCACAAATGAAGCTAAATAAGAAAATATGGTTAGCTGACCTCGTTGAGGATTTGGATGTAGTTAAAGTGTATCAGTTACATGATAAAAGAATTAAAGTACATGGTGATACCATCGTAAAGATTAGTAATGTTAATTATGTGCAAGTTGGTAGTGGTTGGGGGGGTGATGAGAAAAAGGAGAGAGTTAACAAGAATCCAAGACAAATAGTTCGTGGAACAAGGAGGATTAATAATCTATGACTGAATGGCAATCTATTACAAATTTAATGGTGGAAATACCAGAAAATGAATTGGAGGTATCGATAGAAGATTACAAAACTGTGGAAAAGAAGAGCGGGGTATACAAAATATATAATCAAGATGGAAAACTCATGTACATTGGGCAATCAGAAAATCTTCGAAGAAGATTGTACGAACATTTCAATGGAAAAAGGAAAGGATATTTCATAGAAAAAGTTCGTTTCTTTTATGTTGAATGTGAAAACCGATTTATTACGAAATCCTATTTAGATATGTATGAAACGTATCTGATACGCAAGCTGAGACCAAAGTATAATGTTCATCAAACCGCACCGATGAGATATATCAATTAATATTAAAAGTAGCGCAGCCAATAGTGGATATTGTTATATGTAAGGAGTAAAAGAATGAGTGATGTAGGAAAATTACTAAGGTCAAAACGGTTAGAAAAAAAATACACATTAGAGATTACTGCAAAACTTGTTGGTGTGTCAATTAACTACATAGCAAAGCTTGAAAAAGGCGAAACTCAAAATCCTTCTGATGAGATTATTGCAAAACTTGCTATCGTTCTAGGCATAGATGAAAATGACCTTTTTACATCTTATGGGAAGATTCCAATGTCGACTAGAAGGGTGCTGATGGATAATCCGCAACTTTTAAAACTAATATCTCAGGTAGGTAATAAAAAGTTGAGTACTGAAAAAACGGGTATTTTTTTCGGCTTAGTAATGGAAGAGTATAAAAAGTTAACCGAAGAATAGTAAACTCAGATATCATGGGTTATACGAGTGTCGAAAGTTGAATAGAAACCTCTCTAGGGGTAATACACTGTCCACGCTCAAAGACCTTCGAAGACTCAAAGGAAACTAGCCTCAAGATAGAGTAAAACGGTAGTATCTCAGTAGGAATGGTATAATGCAATCGTATTTCTGTTAGAACCACAATTGCAATGCAAGGATAATAGTAGTATAATAGTAAAATTAATAATTAGATAAAGCATCAAACAAATAAACTATAAAGGAGTCGAGTTTACATGCAACCGCCTCATTAGGAGGCACACTTATATCTATACCTGTTACGTACTGAAATAGATAGGATGTTTCATTCCTATGCTTAGACAGGGGATAAGTGTGTTTTCTAACCGAGGAGTGGTTGTGTGTAGACTCACTCCTTTTTTGTGTTGTCTAAGACCAGAACAGATATCAATAAGTTATAACGTTGAATCAGAATAATAACGTAAATTCAGAAAAAATTACACCTAAAATCATTAAAACAGTTAGTAAAAATATGATGAATCTAAGGCAAAAAATCAGTGTAAAATTTGTCTCTAAGTACTATTAAAACATTTCGCCTTATATAGGGACAAATCTTACACAGATATTTATGGTCAAAGTCATCAGCAAAAATAAGGAGAAAGCAGGTAAAAAAGATGGCGAAAAATTGGATATTAAAAAATGCTGTTAAGAAGTATAAACCACATCTTATACAAACATTGAAGAATAATAAAGGGAATTTGAACACGGATTCAGTTGAATCTCTAGTTAAAGAAATGAAATGTGATTATGAAATTGTTGAAGTTAAAGGTAAAGGAAGAGAACGCATCATCTATACGGATAAGAAGCGAAAAGAAAAGGAAAAAAAAGGAGACAAAAGGCGATTCAATAAGGGAATAGCACCGCCACATTCAAAGCACTTAGCACTCATGATTATGAGTAAGATGGATGACATTGACAACAAGCCAAGGTCTAGAAACGGATGGGCGACTTATTTTGAACTGATATCACCTTCTGAGCAAGATATCATGAATGGTATTTTCAGTGAAGAAGCACTTAAACCTTATAAAGCACACATGATTAAAATAGGAATTTTAGAGGATGGTGAAGAGAAGTTATTCCAAGACCTTGCTAATACCTTAACTAAGGTTGCCAAAGGACAATTACAGACCGCACTTAATCACGCCGAGGATATGAAGTTGATTAGCAGAAAATCATCTTGGAAAGGCAAAGTGAAAGGTTCTAGAGAGCCAATTGATATCGATAAAGAAATTGCAGATGAAATCAATTTCATTGAAGATGAGTTACTCAAAAGGCATGGAATCTCTAAAGCATATTCACTAATGATTAAGAACTGCCCAAAGACCAAGGCTTATAAGGCTGAGTGGCTTGAATATATCGAGAATGTTGAGGATGCTGAAGGCGATGCAATGCACTTGCAGTATATTTACGAAGTGTTTCAAATTGATGTATTAAGCGAGAACGTATTTGACGAGTATATTAATACACATTATCCTTCTGAGGCAAATTCATTCAATTTGATTGAAAATGAACAAGCATATCATCGTAAGTTGCTTGATTATGTCGTAGAAAATGCACAAAGGAAGCATGACAATTACTTGATGAAGAAACTGGGAAAGAAGGTTCAACTTGAAGATGGTACGAAAGAACTGATGATAGCCTTAGGTAAATCAGAAGAAGTTGATGCTTCCATTCAGCATTGGGAGGAAGAACAAGCCTTTTTAAATGGAAGAGAGCCTTCACCGTATATGGCTCTACTTGAGAGTGAAAAATATGTTGATTGCATTAGAAACATCTTTATTGAATTGCATGGTATAAATGCAATTGATTCAGAGAATTTCAAGAAAGTACAACAATTGAATCATGAACAAGAGAGGGAAGAACTTTCACGGTTAGGATTAAGAAATCGAGCGGAGGTTGAGAGACAGAAAAGTGTTAAGAATCAGATTCTTAATAATGATGAATCCAGCCTCAATGCTATGGAGCAACAAGAAGAACCAACCAACAGAGAGCAAAGTAAACAACATCAAACTAATGAAGCCGCCAAGGAGATTGAATTAGAAAACATTGAAGAAAAAAGAGTTACCACTGTAGCAGAGTCAAATATCGAACCTTCCAATCATTATGATGAAATTTTGGATGATGAATATCAAGCAGCAATGGAGGACATAAGAAACGAGATTCGTGAGTATGAAGAAAAGCATGGCGATAAAGCTATGGAATTCATGAGACTTGATTCAGTTATTAGGGAGTTGACAAGGGAGGTTACAGCAGAAGAGAGCATAGCTGAGTTTAAACAGAAATTGCAACAAGAACACAAGAAATGGGAAAAGCAGTTTGAGGGAAGACAGCCTACTAAATGGAGTCAAACCACGAACAATCCTATCGAAATATTTCAAAGAATTAGACATGGCGGTAATGATAAGGAGGACTCTTGATTGAGGCTCTCCTTTTTTGTGCCTTGGAGCGGATGATTGAACATAGGGTCGGAATTTAAGACATCGTTACAAAAACTAATAAAACCCGTCTTTTATTTTGTCTGACAAATATAGAATCTTAACTTGGATAAACAGAAAATCCTAAAACAAGTATATTGCATATTGAATATCATTGATTTTTTGTTTGCGTTTAATATTGAGGAGGATATTTTACATTTTTTGTCGAAATCCATTCTATTACTTATTGGGGGAGATAATTTGTTAAAACTAAGAACTGAGTCATTAGAATGGGCATTGAAACATATAGAGAATTATGGGGATACCGATATTTTCCCAGTTCCTTTTGAATATGAAGCAATTAGGTATTTATGGGATACTAATACAAGAGAATTACCTAATGGTACAAATCTTAAAGAGTACTTAAGAAATCAAGATATGTTACAGTGGAAAGTAAGGGATTTTAGAAAGTGTCTTACACCGAAACATCAATATGGTTTTCGGCAATCCACTCAATTAGACCCTTTGGATACATTGGTGTATCTAGCTTTAGTCTACGAGATTGGTCATGACATAGAATCAAAGAGGATACCCGTGGATAGGAACGTAAGTTTTTCTTATAGATTTAATCCAGATGATGAGGGGAGAATGTTTGATTCTGAAATTCATTATGGAAGTTTCTTGAATTATTGCGAAACGAAAGTTGATGAATTTATTGGTGATGAAAACATTAAATATATTGTAGTAGCAGATATAGCAGATTTTTTCCCTAGACTATACTTACATCCATTGGAAAATGCTTTAAGTTCTTGTACTACGAAGACCAATCACGCTATTGCAATAAAAAAGTTATTAAACAATTGGAATTATAGCATTTCTTACGGAATACCAGTTGGACAGGACGCATCAAGATTACTAGCAGAACTTACACTTAATGATATAGACCAAGGATTGATTGGTGAAGGTGTTGATTTTTGTAGATATGTTGATGATTTTAGAATATTTTGCTCTAGTGAAAAAGAGGCTTATCAACAGTTAGCGATATTAGCGGAAATGTTGTTTGAAAATCACGGTTTAACATTACAACAGCACAAGACTAGAATAGTGCCTGTAGATGAATTCAGAAGGGAATACTTAAAATCTAGAGAATCAGTAGAGATAGAGAGATTATCTGATAAGTTTTGGGAAATACTTCAAGAGATTGGGATAGACGACCCATATGGAGATATTAATTATGATTTTCTTCCAGAAGATTTTCAACAAGAAATCGATAGGATGAACCTTTTGGAAATTCTTCAAGAGCAAATTGACTCAGAAAGTGCCGATTCAAAAATAGTCGGGTTTGTTTTGAGAAGGATGGCTCAATTGCAAAATACAGATGCGTTAGATTTAGTTTTAGAGAATATTGATAAATTATATACTTCTTTTAAGCATATCTTTGTTTATCTAAATGAATTAGACTTAAATGAGTCGCAAAAGGAGTCAGTAAGTGAAAAGCTAATTAGCATACTTGATGATTCAATTGTTGGTCATTTAGAGTATCATAGAATGTGGTTATTTCACACTTTTAGCAATGGGCAAGGATGGAATATCGATAAACTGGCAACATTCTACAATGAATATTTTGATGATACTTCAAGAAGGAAAATAATACTGGCACTTGGTCAAGAAAATCAACAATCGTGGTTTAAGACTAGGAAGAGAAGTATAATGCAATTGCCTAATTGGCAAAGGAGGGCATTTTTAGCTGCTGCTAAGTGTCTACCTGGAGATGAAGCAAGTCATTGGTATCGCTCAATTTTACCTAGATTGGATGTTTTAGAGGTAGCTGTTGTAAAGTGGGCAATGAGTAGGTAAACTATTAGATGATTACAATGGCATGATAAAATAGTTAATATTGTGAAAAAGAATGAGAAAATGAGCCACTGATTTTTATTATCGGTGGCTTTTACTTTTGAGGTAGCTAATGAGTCGGTAGAATGATACAAAACTAAACATTCCTAACATGTGTCTGAGGAGTGGTCTAAATGGTATAGGATTGGATTTTTGGAGTGCGGGGCAGGAATGTGAAATATCTAAATAGAATAGAAACATAACATTTATTGGATAGGGAGGGATTTTTTTATGTTAAAGGCTTGTTGGAGAAATTTACTATACATCCTTGACCATAAACTGAATGTTCTTATTGAATGTTGGAAAGAAGGTTTATATATACAAGGGATTACTCATGATTTATCGAAGTTTTCACCAAAGGAATTTTTTCCGTATGCCAAGAAATTTTTCTCAGATGGAAAACTAAGTACTAATGATGAGATGAAATGGAAATATGCTTGGCTTAATCATCAACGTAAAAATAAGCATCATTGGGAATATTGGGTTGTTGACCCGAATAATAAACAAGCATTACCAATGCCTAGAAAATATCTCGTTGAAATGGTATGTGATTGGCGTTCGTTTTCAAGGAAATGGGGAAGGAAGGTAAAAAAATCAACTTTAGACCTTACAGATAAGATAGTGCTGCATCCAGATACAAAAAGAGAACTCGAGATTATCATGAGGAATAAAAGAGAAGATGACTCTAAAGAAATTACTTCATTGTCAAAAGAGATAAGATAATCATTGTTCTAACGGAATGCGTTTCTGTAACAAGCAGGAACGCATACAGAGGAAAAGGGAGCGATAACTTCAAACTCTTACCTGTCTGTATGAAGAAGGAATAATTAATTTCTATATCGAATCCACTAAAAGCAAGAAATGTTGTTATAACCATTGGAAGAATATATAAATAGAAGGCAATTAGGATACGTAGGGGGAGAATATGGAATCTAAGCTAATTATCATACGAGGAAACTCTGGGAGTGGAAAAACAACAACTGCTAAAAGTCTTCAAAATCATTTGGGGCATGGGACGCTCTTGGTTTCTCAGGATGTCGTTCGCCGTGAAATGTTGAAGGTTCACGATAGAGAAGGGAATCTTTCAATTGATTTGATTCGCCAAATCGCAGAATACGGTAAAGATAAATGTGAATTTGTTATTGTGGAAGGAATCTTGAATAAAAGTCGTTATGGTGAAATGCTGAATAACTTAATCCAGTTCTATAACCAAAAGATATATACATATTATTTTGATTTATCCTTTGAGGAAACAGTCATACGTCACAACTCTAGTTCGAAAAAGATGGATTTTGGAGAAGATTCTTTACGTGGCTGGTGGAATCCAAACGATTATCTTGGCGTGGATGGAGAAATGATATTGACTAATGATATGTCACAAAACGATGTATTGAAACTGATTTTAAATCAATTGCAAGAGTAATTATTTCGATTGGTTTGAAATACTAATTTTCTTCTTCAACTATCTGTTGCTTTTCTACAAAACAACATTATGTTATTATGCACTATTAAAAGGGTGGTCTTAAAAAAAGTGTAGTCAAGGGATGACTCAGATTTGAGTATCCTTTTTTTGTTTGGAGCAGATGATTGAACATGTAGACATGATTTATGAATAAAAAATCTGTGATATTATTAAGAGTTAACAATCCCTTAGATTGGCTAGTTAGTTGAACAAGCAACTGTGAAGTTTTAGCTGATTTTGTTATTCTTAAATTAGGGTTCGTAATGAAAAAGAAAAAGGGTTCATACGAATTGAATACAATTGTTAAAGAGGGGAAAAAATGAAACAGTTTGAAATTGTACCACACACAGGTGGGAAACTTATGATAGTCCCTTCTCAAAATATGATTGGTTTTGAAAACCAATCAGACCATGCCGCTGCTAGCTTTCAACTGTGCTTTTCTTTAGTAGATGGTTCTGTGACCTACATTCCATTCGGTGGCTTAGGTACTAATAACATACCAAATGGTGGAATACCTATATATGTATTTTCTGATAATGAAGGATATTTTGGTAGAACTTGCCCAGTATGTAACGGATATTTTAGGACAGATTCAGGCGGAGAAGAATATTTTTGTCCTTATTGTTCTCACTTTGACCGCTCATTAGCATTTTCGACAGCAACTCAGCGAGAATATATTCAAGTTTATATAAATACAGTTCTCTCCGCTTTACAAGATAAATGTGATACCAAGATAGATTTGGATGGAATCATTGCTAATCTTTCCAATAACAGGTCTCCGTTTGTTTACTCTGAGGAAAGACAACAAAGGAACAATAAGTGTAAGTCTTGTAAAACAAGGTATGATATTTTAGGTGAATTTGGCTGTTGTCCGAATTGCGGAAGCCTTAATACATTTGAAGTTTTTAATGATAGTCTTAATCGCTTATTGAAACGCTTAAACAATTCTCTAATAGAAGTTGAACCAGAAACTCATTCATATGAATGGGTAGATGTATTAAAAAACTGCGTTTCTGAATTTGAAGCTATGGCTAAAGATATCAGTAAACAATTAGTCAGACTCCCTGCAACGCCAAGTAGAAAAGAAGAAATCAGACGAATTAATTTTCAAAGAATATCTGAGGCAAATGATAACCTAAGTAACTGGTTTGGTATCGACTTTTTGAAAGGAATATCTAATGAGGATAGACTCTTTATAAGTCGCTGTTTCCATAGAAGACATATCCTAACTCACAACGCAGGTGTGGTTGATGAAAAATATATCAAAAACACTGAAGATACAACCGTTAGGTTAAATCAGAAAATTTATGTAGAGAAAGATGAAGCAATTAAGCTTATTAGTTTAATGAGAACCATAGCTAAGAAACTATTCGATGGCTATGAGAGCATCTCTTAGTACCTCATTTATTCAGCTAAAGTTGCTTCAATAATGATATAAAAAAAGCTTGAGGATAGTCATCACATCCTCAAGCTTTTCTGACTTACTAATTCAAGGGAAGCTTATCTACCATTAGAATTGCATGCTACCAAACGCTTGAACAACCTTATCTATTTGCATGGCTAAGAAGGTACTATCATCTACAACTGTTCTTATTTTGTTTAGAGACTCCCTTGCTCTCCGAATAACAGATGGTTTCGGTTGTTCTCCAGATTCAATTGCATTCGTTGCTTCTCCTACAAAATCAATTGCATCTTCTTTATCAGCAGAATTTTCAATTTTTTCCTCTTTCAAAGCAGCAATTAGTTCTTTTGCAAGTGATAAAAGTTCTTCATTACTATTTTGGCTGTTTGTTTGTTGGTTAGCTTGAATATTGCCTGTTTCAGTAAAGTTTAACTGCCCAACATTTCCTTGTACTAAAACTTTTGCATTCGGTCTTTCATCAATACCCATTTCAATCGCCTTCTCTTCTAAATAATCTGTGATATGATTTACCAATAGTTTTACTACTACCCTATTAAACTCACGTATACTGTCTGCAAACGTTGCACCACGGTATATTGCATATGACAGCGAAACCGTATCATATCTGTCAAAATTCTCTGTACTGTATTTCAATAACTGATATATGAAGGCTATTTCTTCGTTGATATTAATAGGAATATCAAATTTATCATGATATCCCTTTTCTTGTATTATCGTCTTCATATCGAACTCTGTAACATTGTTTTTGCTGATAAAGTCAAACAAGATTGGCTCATTCTCGATATACATAATAAATCTTGTTGCTAACCTCATTGCTTCATATGTATCTTGAGCATTGAGTAAATCCCCTGCAACTCGTCTGAATTGCCTCGAAATTAACTTGAACTCTTTCACATCAATGATTTTTTCCAATTAGTTCACCCCACAATATGGACAAAACGGCTTTATTGTCTTGGACAATAGTGAGAGTTTTGCCTTTCTATTACAACATAAGAACTCAATTTGCTCCAAGTCATCATTCTCAAACAATGCTCTAGGTGGTATATTTGGTAAAGGTTTTCCTCTTTTGAATGTTATGTTCTTGTACTTCCTTGTAGTTCTTTCGAAGCCTTTAAACATATCATTCAACATATCCATTGCCTCGTTCATAACAAGTGTCTCTGCATGCTCTATTATATCAGCAGTGTAGTAAGTAGGAATAGGACTTGGTATCCCACAAATTGGACAAAACAACTCAATAACATCATCTTCTTGGACCTCGGCGGCTTTCAATTTGAAGTCTTCACCACATAACGAGCATTTAAATGAACTAAACCCCTCAATGTCACCTTGTTTAGAAATTACAAAATTCTTTTTCATTTTCACACCTCCCTAGGGTTATTACCTGTTATTTCCATAAGTTAATTATAATACATGAGATAGGTTTGAGCATCTTTATGAAGAATTAAAAATCCCGACTATTCCCCCTGGTCAATTGAATGATAGCTTAACAGGCAGGTAAACAACGTTGTGGCTTATCTTCTTGTGTTTATCTGCGATTTATGGAGTTCCTCCATTGTAATTAAAGAATTAGTAAATACATAGAGGAAAAGGATTAACTTTCAAGAAATTGTAAAAGGGTAGTTGTTTAAGACCAACCAAAAGGACGTTTCGTTATTTAGATATGAAAATAAATTCTTGTAACCTTTCCATAGGCTCAAACGATTAATATATGTAAACAAAATTGAGGGGGGAACGATTTGTTTGATAATGAAAACCTAGAGGAAAAGATTGATAATATCTATAATCGGCATTACTTGGAGGTGTATCGATTTCTAGTATGTTTTTCTGGAAATCAAAACGATGCTGAGGATTTAACCCAAGAAGTGTTTGTTCGTGTCCTTAACAATCTGTCAAATATTCACAGTATAAACAACTTAAAAACATGGATATTTTCAATTGCGAAGCACGTTGCTATTGACCATTATCGCAAAAGAAGGTTTTCTTCCCTCTTCACAGATGGATTTTTTAGACAAATAGTATCCACTGAAAAAGAACCAAATGTATTATTTGAACAAAATGAAATGAAAAGGATTGTTCACACTGCAATTTCAAAGTTAAAACCAAACTATAGGGCAGTTGTGATACTAAGAGGTATAAATGAATTTTCTATAAAAGAGACTTCTGAAATCCTTAAATGTAGTCAGTCAAAAGTCAAGGTTGATTATCATAGAGCCTTAAAAGAACTTAAAAAGAGATTAAACATTGATACAGAGGAGGTAATTGGAAATGCAAACTGATAAGGACTTGTTTGACGTAATTAAAGAAGCATATCCACTCAACCCTAGAGAGGATTTTGTAACATCCACATCTAATAAACTTAAACAAAATGCTAGGAAATTAAATAGAAAAAATAGGATTAAACAACTCTCTTTCGCTTCAACCAGTATTGCAATATGTACCATAGCTATTTCATGGTTTTTCTTTTATGGTGGAATAGATGTAATTACCAATATTCTTTTTACCCCCGAAGATGGAAATTCCTCATCTACAGTTAACGAACAAGAACCATTAGTTTATATATATCAAACCCCCAATATAGTAACACTTACCTCAGAAACTGATACAAATGATAAACAAGTGTCAGATGAAATTAAAAATATAACCCTAGTAGGAGAGAGATTAAGCCAAGCTTTAAAAGAAAGAAATGTTAACTCTATCCACGATGAAACCAATATAAGTGAAATCATAAAAGAAAAAAACTTGACTTTCAGCCAATGGTATAAAGCCTCAAGAGAGCCACTTAAAGTTGATTTGGAGAAAAATAAGAGTATTAAAATGGTTTTTGATATTAACAGAAATACAATAAAAAGAAACTTTACAACCATAAATATTAATGGAAAGGATTACGCAAAAGTTACATTTGTAGTATCTGGTTCAAGTATCAATTATAAGGAAAATATTAAGTTTGCTAAACTCCTACACAATAAAATTCAAAAAGAATACCCTCGCCTATCATTTGGTGTGGTAGTTAAAACACAAGCACCAAATCAAGAAAGTACCTTCAATCAAGACCTTTTCGACAATTCAGTAATGTTAGAGATTGGTGGAGTTGAAAACACGTTGGAGGAGCAATATAGAACAGTCGATGTTCTTGCTGAGATTTTTAAAGACATCCTTAAAGATGAGAATAAACTAAACTAATGGAATGCGTTTCTGTAATAAGCAGGAACGCTTTTTCTTGTTGTGATTACGGATATTAGCGGAAGGTAATGTTCCAGTATACAACTGCCCACATACGCACAGAATGGCTTGTGTTGGCGGTTTAAGAAGTATCTACTTTTACCCTCTAACATGGGATTCATTGATGTTTAGGATTGAATCTGATGGCATTATTAGCCTCCTGTGGAGTTCCTTTGCTGTGTGAACAGGGGAAAAGAGAGCGATAACATCAAAACTTCAACTATCTGTATCAATAAAAAAGTTGAAGGGAAAATGAAAAGGGTATCGAAATAGAATTTAATGATAACTAACATAAAGGGGAACATGGAGATGAAAAATAAAAGGCGATTAAAAAAAATAAAAGGTAAAGTAGTACACGGTTCGACACCAGAAGAACGATTTAAGGAAATACATGGGATGACAATAGAGGAATGGCACGAGCAACAGTTCAAAGCTAAAACTGGAATGACACCTGATGAATGGTATATTAATGAGGCGAAATCTACAACACCTATTGATTTTATTAAAGAACGCTACGATACTGTTACCGAGGATGATGTGAAGCTTGTTAAAGATATGCAAATGCTAGGATTAACTAATGAGGTGATAAATGTATTGCTGGATTATGTTGCAATTATTAGTAGAATCGGAGTGGTTCACCCGTTGGTTAGGGAAATGGGGAAAAATTGGGTCGAAAAAGATATATTAACTATTGAAAAGGCTATTGCCTATGTTAGGGAAGAACAAAAGAAGTACAAATTGTCAGAAGAGAAATAAATATAAATACGCTCAATACTGTCACAATTCCTTCTTCAAGTAACAGAGTGCGTTTCTGTAATGAGCAGGAACGCCTTTTTGTGTTGTGCAACGAATGAGGGGGTAGCTGAAGCCTAGTGTGTCCATTTAATGAATTGCTTTATTCATAAGCACACACGCTTTCAGACGCTCAAAATGGCTCTTGATGGTATGTTAATGGGAATTTCCTTCACATTACTCTTTATTTTTTTAATCTGAAGGCAATATGCTTCGTTCACCCATAAACTAATCGTGGGGTGATAAATGTGTTTGTACGGAATCAAAAGGACAATGCTGCTTATCATAAAAAATATTTTCGTCCATCTTGCTTGAAAGCTTTAAATTTAAGATTTGACAGTTGGGAGTTCTATTCACTTTTTTCTGAAAAAACTCATGACCAAATCAAATTACCTTCTGAATTGACTAGAACCCCCGAAGATACTCTTCTTAACTATTTTAGCGTCCTACGTGAAGCTGAAAATTTGGGAGGGAGAAGTTGCGGTACGGTTGGTCAGGCACGTACTCCATTTCCAATTGCTTATAATTTTCTGTCTAAAGAGTATCAAAATAAATTAAGCTATGATGAATATTTTAATTCGTTTGCTGGGATTGGACATACGAGTTTGATAAAGCTTTGTAGAGTGCCAGATATAAAACATGGAATAAGGTTTTTTTATGAAATCGAAACAATTGAGGGATTTGAGGGCAAAAGGGCAGAGTATTTTGGGTATTATTACGGATTTATCCAGCTTGTTAATGAAAAAGAAGGGTATAGAATTTCTGACTTGAGCAAGATTGAAGAAGACTTTCTATGTGCGCCTTATCATGGATGGAGTCATGATGCGGAAGCGGTTGTAGAGGTGAAGTATGGTAGTTGGTGCAAGTTAGTTCAGAAAATATACCCGACAGTGAAAAATGGTTATGTAAAAAATATATATTTTCGGGGCAATGATGGAGCGGATTATTGCTTGATTTTTTTTACATTAACGAATGGAACTGACGTAGAAATTGCTCAATTTCGAAAAGTAGGGAATGGAAAGTGGAAACTGATAAAAATGAAACCAGAAGAAGAATGTTTAACGGAAAAAAGGCGGAAATAAGCCTATTGAAAATGGTACGCCGATTCCTAAAGATTATGGTTAGTTGTTGCCATTGATTGTTATGATATGGAGTTAAAGAAATATTAGATAGAATTATTGTAGTCTCTGTTGCGGCTCATTTTCTTATTAAGTTAACGTTACATGAAACAAGGTATTAAGTTTACTTTATGGAATGACTTTTTTTGTATTGAGGCGGGTGATTGAATGCAGCTTGTGATTCAAGTCAAGGTTTCGATGAATAAAACCAGTCTTTTATATTGACTTTAAACGGCGAGGGCAGCTTACAATCGACATTATTGCAGTCCTAAGTGGAATACGTGATTAACTGTATCGGATATCTAGATTGTAAAGAAATGAAAATATAAAGCACTAAATTGGCAACGTCCTACTCTCGCAGTGGCGCCAGCCACAACTACCATCGGCGCTGAGAAACTTAACTTCCGTGTTCGGTATGGGAACGGGTGTGACCTTCTCGCTATCATTACCAACCTAGTGCTTTATGTCCTACACGCCAGAGTATAACTTTGGAGAGTCTAATCCTCTAGCTTTTATTGGGCAAGGGGGTATCATCTTATCTCGAAGGATAAGAACGATAATGTTGACAAACAAATTCAATCTGTCCGAAACGGATTCTTGTATATGCTCTTACAAAAACTGGCTTGTTATTAAACATAGCCAACCACCTCCTCGTCAATAAAGACGGTAGGACATGTAAATAGTAGCATAAACCACAATAATTTCCAAGTATCATATTGTAATTGTTTATTAAATTAATATTTTTCTAAATACCACCCTATATAAGTGGCGAGGAAGTCTGTAAACCCTTGCTCGGGCGAGTGGCGCTTACATATCTCTCCTATAATATTTAGTATCTCTTCTTACAGTTCCACCACGTAACTTCTAGAAGATACTCTGTTCCACCTTTTCGGAATGAAGTATCTTCTAGAAGTTACTCTGTTCCTATATGATTGTTATTGTCCAGAGATTAAACCCGAGTTTGAAGTCTTCTTCATTAATAACCCCTAGAAACTGAGTATTTAACAAGAAGATAAGCTGCGGATTGTGGCTCACCTTCTTGTGGTAAATAAGATTTGACTGTCTAATAACCTATCGCTCGCTTTATTTTTTAATGAAATATAAGGTTTGTTTATAATCTCTTCCTTTAATATCCTCTTTCCAAGTTATTACAACTTCAATCTCATTAGCATTTACCGAAACAGGAAAATTGTTTTGTAAAAATTCATGACCATGTTCATATTTACTTACGTCTTTTACATCTCTTAGTTCCTTCGGGACTTCCATTTTAAATAGACCATGCTTAGTTACTGAATTTGGTTCATTACGAAAGCCTTCAATCTTTACGTTATAAACCCTTTTTCCGATATTTGTAACATTTAAGCTATACATATCGTATACGCCTTTTTGGGGTTTTGCCATTTTAGATTCATATTTTTCAACGTCTCCAAGTACAACCTTCCATTGACCTGTTTCCTTAGTTATTGGAACTCTAAATAGTTGAGTTGAGTCTTTATGGGTTTGAGCAAGTACAGCCATTGACCCCATACCAACCAATACTAAAACAAGAGAAAAAGCTAAAATCTTTCTAATCATTTTCATTCCTCCAAAATGTATATGTCCTGTCATAGTATCCCCAAAAAGATTGAAATAATTTTTGCACACCGCTCTGAAAATTTTAGTGTGTTTTAAGGTGACCTCGGTGATACTATTATCAGAAACTACATTTGAATTGAGGAAGTATGTTGGCATATCAAATTCGTCTTTTCATTATCTTGACTCTGTTAATTAGTAACCCAATGATAATTTTGGCTAAAGAAATTAAGTATAATCACAACTGCAAAACAATTTCAGAAATAAAGAAAGAAGTTGACTTTACCGTTTTAACTCCAAAAAAGATTCCTGACGACTGGACATTAGATACCAAAACATCCCCTTGGGTAATGCTACATTATATGGACAGTAAGGATACAAAGCTGATGGTTGCTATTCATCAGAGAATGGGATTCCCATTATCCAATGATGATTTTCCTTCTGCTCAGCAAGTTGATATTAATGGAAAGAAGGGTTATTTTCAGAAATGGATAGATAGTGGAAAAGTGGATAAGAAGGGGGACACCATTACTGGTGGTTTACTTCGTTGGATACAAGATGGAACGTATATAGAAATGGATAGTTCGAGATTATCTGAAGAAAAAATGTTAGAAATTGCTAGGTCAATGAAATAGTTATACTCAACTATCTAGTGCGTTTCTGTAAAAAGCAGGGACGCTTTTTGTATTGTACTTATTGGTTAGTTAAAATAATAGTGTGAAAATAATGAAACATTTTTTCAATAAAGGAGTGTGTCCTTATGCGTTGTTTTTGTGAGAATATAGAAACTTTTGATTTAAAGGTTGAAGGTGATGTCGATACAGACCCGATTTGGTGTAACCAATGTGGTTGTAACTTTGATATTGAAGAAGTTCCCATTTCAGATGATTTAAAGGAAGAACTTATGAGATGGGGAATGATGTACGGTAAGTGGATTGATTGGAGTAAAGATTCGTTACGTCCCAACGGAATTGAAATGGAAAATGACCATAATAAACTAGGTCAAAAGCTTACAGAAAAAGTTAAGAAAGAACTTGATACTAAATATAAAGTGAGATTTTCTCCTTCTACATCAGCTAGAATGTATGCTGGTTTAGAGTTTTGATTTTCATCTAACAAATGCGTTTCTGTATCAAGAAGGGACGCTTTTTTGTGTTGTACCTAACGAATAGGTTAGCGGAAGCACTCATAATGGCTCTTGGTGTCGATTTGAGAGTCTTCCCTTCTTATTCCCATCTCTTTCCCACCCTTTAATCACAGACATGCTTAGAATTGAATCGGAGGACAACAAGAAAGCCTTCTGTAGAACTGATTGTTGGTTGTGTAGGCATGTTAAAGAAACCACACTAATTCACAAACTGGCAATCAGTAAAATTCCGATACGACTCAAATAATTAATATAATTGAGTTTGGTAAAGCTGAAAAACGACTAGGAAAACATTGATGATGTTCGATTGCCATAACCGAAAAAGGTATATAACCTATTTGATTGATACCAAGAAAAGATAACGCTGCTTTTATCATGTTGTTTTCGATAGGCTACATGTAAATTTAGAGCGTGCTTTTCATTTACAATCTGCTAAAGGTTGAATACTGTAAATATAGACTTGGTATTCATATTTATTTACAAATTGTAAACAGAGTACTTGACCCTAAATTTACATCGTGCTATATTTAAAAGGTTAATCATATTAATTAAGATAAAGGATGATATAGATGAACATAGCGTACATACGTGTGAGTACAATTGAACAGAACGAAGCAAGACAAGTAGAAGCAATGAAGCAGTACAGCATAGACGAGACTTACATCGAGAAGGTAAGTGCCAAGGATACAGACAGACCTCAGTTACAAGCAATGATAAAGTTCGCTCGAAAAGGAGATACAATCTATGTACATGATTTCAGTAGATTATCTCGAAGCACCAAAGACTTATTGGAACTAGTTGAACAATTACAAGCTAAGGAAGTTAACCTAGTGTCATTGAAGGAAGGCTTCGATATCTCTACACCAAATGGAAAGCTAATGTTGACTATGTTAGGAGCAATCAATGAATTCGAACGTGCTAATATGCTTGAGAGACAGCGTGAAGGAATTGCCATTGCTAAAGCAGAAGGTAAATACAAAGGAAGAAAAGAAGTTGCTGTAGTAGACTTCGAAAAGCATTACCAACGTTATATGAATAGAGAAGTATCGAAGTCTCAGTTAGCAAAGGAATTAGAGGTATCGAGACCAACCCTAGACAAGTTAATCAAAGAGCATCAACAAGTATGTTAAGGAGACTCCCAAGGGGTCTCTTTTCATATGCAATTGATATGGGGCGGTAATTATCACAAACCAAGGAGTATCGAATATAGGAAATAGCTGAAGTAGGTTGAGCCACACCAAACTCAATTTGCCGATGCGATGCCGATAATAACAATGTTGCTACAGGCGATTTTAAGCAAATTAACTAACCCTTTCGCATATGATTACCGATAAGGGTGCAGAATTAAAGACTCTGCAGATAAATCCTTTCATATGTATGAAACAGAAAGGGGAGATAAGGATGCATAAATCACTCCAAAGATTGTTTGATGAACGAGTCGAACAATTTGTTTTAAAGAATAAAAGCGATGTAAGTAATTATTCAAAAGCTGACAGGAAGATAGAGTCATTTGCTAAACGCTCTGCCGAAATAGTAAAAGTTAAGGCTCGGGGTAACATAATAGAAAATATTGTGGATGAGGATTTTCAAACTATTACCTACCAGGTCCATTACCAATATCTTATTAAACAAAAAGGAACCCTCTATCAAGAAGAGGAAATGGAAGTAAGGATGGCAAAGTTCTATAAAAATGATTTGTTAATGGACAAAGAGATTAAACCATTAAAAATGAAAGTAAATGAATCAGAATTATTTGTAGAAGCTGATGCCGATAGAGAGGAGCGTAAAAGCTATCAATATAATCGTTTAAAAGCTGTTCAATATGCAGAACGCTGGTGGAATACTTATAATCCAGCCTTTATAAAATTTGAAAATAACTGTACTAACTTTATTTCACAATGTCTTTATGCTGGTGGAGCTCCAACGAGAGGTTATCCGAACAGGGGCACTGGCTGGTGGCTCCAAAATAAAAATTACAGTTATAGTTGGGCTGTAGCCCATTCTTTACGATTGTTTTTAGCTAATTCTAAAACAGGTTTGAGGGCAAGAGAAGTCAGCAGCCCTGATCAATTATTACTAGGGGACGTAATCTGTTACGATTTCGAAGGAGATGGCAGGTTTGACCATAATACCATTGTTACAGGTAAGGACGCGTATGGAATGCCGCTCGTTAATGCCAATACTTACAATAGTCGAATGAGATACTGGGAGTATGAAGATTCATCTGCTTACACACCTAATATTAAGTATAAGTTTTTCACGATAGTGGATGGACGTGAATCCTTGTATGGATAATGGTTAGTGGTATAATGTGTAGAGAGTTTTTTTTATGAGGTGAGATTCATGGCAATACATGTAGTATTATATCAACCGCAAATTCCTTCAAATACAGGAAATATCGCAAGGACCTGTGCTGGGACAGATACTTCTTTACATTTAATCCGTCCATTAGGGTTTTCAACCGATGACAAAATGTTAAAAAGAGCTGGTTTGGATTATTGGGAATTTGTAAACATTGTTTATTATGATTCTCTAGATGACTTTTATGATAAGAATAAGGGTGGAGAGTTTTTCTATATCACTAAATTTGGTGAAAAGCCATATAGTTCCTTCGATTATAGTAATCCGGATAAAGATTATTTTTTCATTTTTGGCCGTGAAACGACTGGGCTTCCAAAAGACGTGATTGAAAATAATAAGGATGTCAGCCTGAGGATTCCGATGAATGACAATATTCGTTCCTTGAATTTATCGAACACTGCTGCGATTCTAATCTATGAAGCATTAAGGCAGCAAGACTATCGTCATTTAAAATAAGATGTAAGAGGCCAAGCTTATGGCCTCTTTTTTCTAAACACAGAAAGGAAGTATAGTTATGAACGAAGTAATTAGCACAATATTAAATCATCGATCTATCCGTCATTTTAAGGATCAGCAGTTAACCGATGAACAAATTAAAACAATTGTTTCTTGTGCACAAGCAGCCTCAACTTCGAGTTTTATTCAGGCATATTCGATTATAGGTATAAAAGATATGGAAAAAAAGCGGAAGCTTGCAGAGATAGCCGGGAACCAAGAATATGTTGCCCACAATGGTCATCTATTTGTCTTTTGCGCAGATTTAAGTCGACATGAATTGATTGGTGAAATGGAACATAAAGATGTGATCCCATCGATTGAAAGTACAGAAAAATTTATGGTGGCACTCATTGATGCCTCGTTAGCTGCACAAAATGCCGCGATTGCTGCAGAATCCATGGGGCTAGGAATTTGTTACATAGGTGGGATTCGAAATAAGCTTGATGAAGTTAAGGAATTATTAAAAACTCCAGAGAGGGTTATCCCGCTCTTTGGAATGACTGTAGGGTATCCTGAGAAAATTAATGACCAAAAGCCAAGACTTCCTCTAGCACATATTTATCATGAAGAGGAATACGAACAGGATAAAGAAGTTTATATGTCGCAGCTTCAAGAATATAATCAAGTAATCTCAAGCTATTATCATGATAGGTCAAGTGGAAATAGAAAGGATCGCTGGTCCGAGCAGATGGCAAAAATGCTTGAAAAACAAACGCGGATGTATATGAAGGATTTTGTTCAAAAAAACAAATTGAATAAAAGATAAAAAATAAGGGCTGCCTCAAAGGCAGCCTATTGTGTTGCAAAATTATTTATTTGAACCTGGCTTATCATTATAACCTGATGTGAAGATAGCTGCTAAAAATGCCACCATAACTAAAATAATTAGAAATGTTCCCATGCTTATGTAAAGCCTCCTTAATTTTAAGATATTTCTTGTTTTAGACACATATACATTTATTATAGCCTATCTTATAAAAATGAAAAGAGCAATAATCCATTCTTTTCTTAAAACAAAAAAGATAGTCAGGAATACTACACCGATACGCATGTTCAAGTTCCTGCGTGCATAGAGTATATTAATCGTCTCTGATTACTACACAGGGGGAGGGCCTTATGGATATTCTAAAAAAAATCGAGATGTTTCGAGAAGAAGAAGAAAAGCTTCGTTGGGAAGGGTCATTTGGTGATTATTTACTGTTGTTAAAAGAGAGGCCATTGGTAGCACAATCTGCACATTCACGAGTTTATAATATGATCAAGGACTCTGGGATTGAGGTAGTAAAAGGGACTAAGAATTACAATTTCTTTAGTAATCAATTATTTGGCTTAGAGGAGTCATTGGAAAGACTTGTCGAGGAATACTTCCATCCTGCTGCTAAAAGGCTGGATGTAAGAAAGCGGATTTTATTGCTAATGGGTCCGGTAAGTGGCGGTAAATCTACACTGGTTACAATGTTAAAACGCGGATTAGAGGCTTATTCTCATACGGATAGAGGCTCTGTATTCGCCATTAAAGGCTGCCCGATGCATGAAGACCCGCTTCATTTAATACCGCATCATTTGCGTCCGGATTTTTATGAAGAGTATGGAATTCGAATTGAAGGAAATCTTTCGCCATTAAATATGATGCGCCTTGAGAAGGAGTACGGTGGAAGAATCGAAGATGTGTTAGTTGAAAGAATCTTCTTCTCAGAGGATAAGCGAACTGGAATCGGAACATTTAGCCCATCCGATCCAAAATCACAGGATATTGCTGATTTAACAGGAAGTATTGACTTTTCGACGATAGCTGAATATGGTTCAGAATCAGATCCGCGAGCCTATCGATTTGATGGGGAACTAAATAAAGCGAATCGCGGTATGATGGAATTCCAAGAGATGTTGAAATGTGATGAAAAGTTCTTGTGGCACCTGCTGTCGTTAACCCAAGAAGGAAACTTTAAAGCAGGAAGATTTGCGCTAATTTCTGCAGATGAATTGATAGTAGCACACACAAACGAAACTGAATACCGCTCATTTATCTCCAACAAGAAGAATGAAGCCTTACATTCAAGGATTATCGTTATGCCAATCCCATATAATTTAAAAGTTTCACAGGAAGAGAGAATCTATGAAAAGATGATTAGTGAAAGTGATGTATCGGATGTTCATATTGCCCCGCATACGTTACGCGTTGCTGCAATGTTTACAATCTTAACCCGCCTCAAGGAACCAAAGAAAGGCGATATTGACTTGGTCAAGAAAATGCGCCTGTATGACGGTGAAAATGTGGAAGGTTTTAATGCTGTTGATGTTAGTGAATTAAAGAAAGAATATCCAGATGAAGGTATGAGTGGTATTGACCCGCGTTACGTTATTAACCGAATATCATCTACTATCATCCGCAAAGAAGTACCATCAATTAATGCATTAGATGTATTAAGATCATTAAAAGACGGACTGGATCAACATCCTTCGATCACAGCTGAACTGCGTGAGCGATATATGAACTATATTTCTGTTGCTCGTAAAGAGTATGATAATATCGCCAAAAATGAAGTCCAGAAGGCTTTTGTGTATTCTTATGAAGAATCTGCTAAAACGCTAATGGACAATTATCTTGATAATGTTGAAGCGTATTGTAACAAAGCCAAACTTCGCGATCCGTTAACAGGTGAAGAAATCAATCCAGATGAAAAATTAATGCGTTCGATTGAAGAACAAATTGGTATTTCTGAAAACGCCAAAAAAGCGTTTAGGGAAGAAATTCTAATTCGAATTTCTGCCTTTGCGAGAAAAGGTAAACGGTTCGATTATAACTCACATGATAGGCTTCGTGAAGCGATTCAAAAGAAATTATTTGCAGACCTTAAAGATGTTGTGAAGATTACCACTTCTTCCAAAACCCCTGATGAACAGCAGTTAAAGAAAATTAATGATGTTGTAGCCAGGTTAATTGATGAGCATGGTTATAACTCAACATCAGCAAATGAACTATTACGGTATGTCGGCAGTTTATTAAACCGTTAATTAAAATAGTAGGGACTGGCGGAAGGAATCTGCCAGTCTGTTTTTTTCACAATAAATGAAACAATATGCTCGTCCATTTTTATCAGCATAAGCCCAATTGTCGAAATAATTTGTAAATTATTTGCTGTTTCTGCATAGGATAAAGTAATCAACATTATATGCATTTTTACACTCGGGTTATTTTATGACATTTGAAAGAATATGTGACTCAAGTAAATAAAAAAATTATTAAGGAGGGGTTTTACATTGTCTGACAATAACCATCAATATGTGATTTCAAGAGAAGATTGGTCCCTCCACCGTAAAGGCCACGATGACCAGCAAAGGCATCAAGAAAAAGTCCAGGAGGCAATTAGAAACAATCTTCCCGACTTAATTACAGAAGAAAGCATCATTATGTCTAATGGACGCGATGTGGTTAAAATTCCAATTCGCTCATTGGACGAATATAAAATCCGCTACAATTATGACAAAAACAAACACGTGGGCCAAGGTGACGGTGAGAGCCAAGTAGGTGACGTAATTGCTCGTGACGGTTCAAATGCGCAAAAGGGTCCAGGAAAAGGGCAAGGCGCTGGGGATCAAGCCGGTGAAGATTACTTTGAAGCTGAAGTTTCATTAATGGAATTAGAGGAAGCTTTGTTTAAACAACTAGAGCTGCCAAATCTTAAAAGAAAAGAAGAGCAGGAACATTTGGTTGAAAATATTGAATTCAATGATATACGCAAAACAGGTCTAATGGGCAATATTGATAAAAAGCGTACCATGATGTCTGCATTTAAGAGAAATGCAATGAACGGAAAACCTGCATTCCATCCAATTTACAAAGACGATTTGAAATTTAAGACTTGGAATGAAGTAATAAAACCAGATTCAAAGGCAGTCGTTATTGCAATGATGGATACTAGTGGATCCATGGGAATATGGGAAAAATATATGGCTAGAAGTTTCTTCTTCTGGATGACTCGCTTCTTACGTACAAAATATGAAACAGTTGAAATTGAATTTATTGCTCATCATACAGAAGCTAAGGTTGTTACTGAGGAGGATTTCTTCTCCAAGGGTGAAAGTGGAGGTACAATCTGTTCTTCTGCATACCGAAAAGCCATAGAAATAATTGATGCAAAGTATAATCCACGTAAGTTCAACATCTATCCATTCCACTTTTCTGATGGTGATAATCTTACATCTGATAATGCTCGCTGCGTCAAGCTTGTTGAAGAACTAATGAAAGTTTCAAACATGTTTGGTTATGGTGAGGTAAATCAGTATAATCGTCATTCCACATTAATGTCAGCCTACAAAAATATCAAGGATGAGCAATTCCGCTATTATATTCTCAAGCAAAAAGCGGATGTATTCCATGCGATGAAGAGCTTTTTTCAAAAAGAGGAAAATAAAATGTTTGCCTAACCAAAATCGACAGGTACAATGCCTGTCGATTTCTTCTTTGCATAATAAATTTCATTTTTTCTTAAGTGAGGTAATAGTTGGAAATTTAATGTAAAATGTTGTGCCAGCCTCGATTTCACTTTCCACTCGAATAAAACCATTCATAGCACGTACGATACTATAAACCACCATCATACCAAGCCCTGTACCGTTCTTTCCTTTTGTTGAATAATATGGTTCACCGAGTCGTTCAAGTTGTTCTGAAGTCATCCCTATTCCTGTATCCCTGATACAAATAGTGACATAATCTTGACTAAAATGAGTTTCAATATATAGCTGACCACCATTCGGCATTGCCTCAACAGCATTTTTGAGAATATTAATAAAGCATTGGCGGAATCGTTGTCTATCACCTTTAATGAATCCAATCACTGAAAAATCAGTGATAATTTCAACAGAATTTTGATTTGCAATTGGAGTTAGGATACTAATGATTTGCTTTAGTTCATTTTTAACATTAAGTTCTTCGATTGAGACTAAGGATGGTTTGGCAAATGTCAAGTAATCCTGAATTACTCTTTCGGCAGAATTAAGTTCTTCCTTTACAATCGAGAGATATTCTTTACGTTTATGTCTTGGTAGATACTCATCATTAAGTAACTGGACAAACCCGCTGGCAGCAGTCAGCGGATTCCGAATTTCATGGGATATGGCTGCACCCATTTGTTCGACTGCCTTTAGTTTCTCTACTTTAATTAATTGATGATTTAGTTCTACACTTTTTTTGATATATTCAATTGAATAGGCAATAAGACCAATACCCAGCGGGGGGATCACCAAATAGGCAAACAAAACATCAAACCAAGGGCTGCCCGTATAATTAATAAATTCCGCTCCTGTCGTAAGGATTCCAAGTATTATTCCTAAACAAATCGCTATGGAGATTCGCCGGTCGGAAGATTGTTTCCAAAACCAAGGTGATAAGCGAAAAAATGCAATAGCGAGAGGGACATAAAGCAGGAGGGTTCCAATCAAACCTGAGTCAAAGCCATAAAAGAGTCTAATGATTAGCATTACGGCTACAAGTATAAGTCCGATTCCAAGATATAAACCGCCAATGACGATTGGAATTATCCGCAAATCGTATCGCGCAAATGAAACTGGACTGTAGGAAAATTGAAGACATATCCATAACAAAAGGATAAAAATGATAATGATTGCGGTTTTGGAAATATTAAATTTTCTGCTTCGATCAAGCCAAATTAAGCAAAAGAGGAGCAATATAATTAAAATGGAAAGATTTAAGAAAAGGTGTTTTGTGATTTCCATCTATTTCACCATCCAAAAGGCTTATAGGAAAATTTTACATTTATCTTCGTATTATTACAACTAAATTTACTAATTATTTTGAATAAAGGCATGAAAAAAGAAGGAAAATGTAGAAATATGAAGAACGGAAGGGTTAAATTCCTTCCGTTTTATATTTATGGAGTTGAAATGGTATTTCTTCCTTTAGTTTTCGAGGTATACAAAGAAGTATCAGCTAAATGTATTAAATCTTTTGGTTTCGATTCCGGACTAGGAATCATTGAGGCAATTCCGATACTGGCAACCCTCCTTCTGATTTATTATCGTTTTGGCTAGAGAAAAAGCTTCCTCTTAAAGGAAGCTTTTCTTGCTATGATAGTAAAATTGGTGATTTTATCATTTCCTTCGCCGCTTGAATTGCTTCTTTCTTCGCTTTTTCAACAATTTCTGGTACCTTTTGCGGGTAAAGGTCTAAAGCTTCTGCAATAATGGTGTCCATTACCTCAATACCAAGGAAGTTAAGTGCAATTCTTAAATAACGATCTCCACATTCTAACTCCATCATTGGCGTTCCTGTGTATAGACCACCGCGGGTATTGATATGAATTGCTTTTTTACCAGTAAGGAGTCCTTTTGGACCATTAGCTGTATGGCTAAATGTTTTTCCTGCTATAAACAGATTATCTAAATACGCTTTTAACACCGCTGGAGAACTTAAGTTCCAAATTGGTGAGACGAAAACATAGTAGTCATAAGAAAGGAATTCATCAGCAAGTGCATGCATTTTAAGAATTTTCTCGCGCTCAACATCGGTTAATTGATCTAATGTATAACCATATCCCGCTAATTTACCTCTTGCAGACACTAATTCAGCATCCATGTGAGCAATATCTAAAGTAAATAAGTCGATTGTTTTTATTTCCATTTCCGGGCATTCTTCTATAATCGTGTTGATAAAAGCCTCGCCGACTTGCAGACCTTTTGATTTCTCTAGTCCTTTAGGATTTGCTGTAATATATAATAATTTTCTCACTTCAACACATCCATTCCTTTTAATAAACCTCATTAATACTATTATAAGGAAATAACTTCACCCAATTTTGTAGAATAAGTGAAATTATTGAACATTAAGTGTCGATTAATAAAAATAAGGCTGTGTTAAACTGGCCTGTTGATTTCCGCTCCAAACAAGGTTCAAAATCAAGAATGTGCTTTAACACAGCCAAAATAAAAAACCTTCCATTATTCCAATGGAAGGTTCGTAATTAGAAGTTAAAATTGTCAGGGTCTGAGCCTATGCGGTCGTTTTTGTTTAAATCATTGATTCTTTGCATTTCCTCTGGGGTTAATTCAAAATCAAAAATGTCGGCATTTTCAATGATACGATTTTCATTTGTAGATTTTGGGATGGTAACAACTTCGTTTTGTAAATCCCAGCGCAAAATGATTTGAGCTGCTGACTTATTATGTTTTTCTGCAATTTCATTAATTGTAGGGTCTTTTAATAATACTCCCTGTTTTAGAGGGGACCATGCTTCCAGCTGAATTCCTTCTTTTTTACAGAAATCATGTACTTCTTTTTGAGTGAGGTGTGGATGATATTCAATTTGATTCACCATCGGTTTGATCTCAGCATGACTCAATAAATCCTCTAAATGATGAACATGAAAGTTACTAACTCCGATGGCACGGACACGTCCATCTCTATATAGCTTTTCGAGCGCTTTCCAGGTGTCATTATATTTCCCTTTTACTGGCCAATGAATTAAATATAAGTCAATATAATCCAACCCCAATTTACCAAGACTGGTTTCGAAGGCCTGAAGTGTAGAGTCGTACCCTTGGTCAGCGTTCCATACCTTTGTAGTAATAAATAACTCTTCCCGGGCTACACCAGATTCTTTAATTGCCTGACCTACGCCTTCTTCATTTTTATAAACAGCAGCAGTATCTATACTAATATAGCCATTTTTTATGGCTGCTTTAACAGAGCTGACTACCTCTTCGCCTTCTTTTACTTTAAAAACGCCTAAACCAAACCATGGCATTTTTACTCCATTATGTAATGTTGTGGTATCACGTAAACTTGATGGCATTATAATCCCTCCAGCTTCAAATTTGAACCAATTAGTATTTTCTCATAAAAATTTGCAAATTTGAAATTATTTTCATTAAATTGTTAGAAATCTTTATGAAAGTTAATCAGTAATACAATATGATTAAGCTAGAACTAGAAGAAGATTTGATCCTAAAAGGCGGAATTAATTATGAATCTACAAAATTCCAAAATTATTAATGAAAGTGAATTAGAGATATTACGAAAAAAAGTGGATGAACTAGAAGAGAGAGAAAGACAGCTCTTAAAGAGACTTCGCTTGCATGAATCCTTACATTCGAAGATTCTAGATGCTTTACCGATTAATATTTTCTTAGAGGATCCTGAAGGTCGAACAATATTTGCAAATGAACAGGTTTGTAAAGCCCATGGTGTAAATGAGGGAGACCTTGTAGGGAAAACGGTTTATGATTTTTTTCCAAAGTCAATAGCTGAGAGACAGCGTGAAATCGACCTGGAAGTCTGGAAGAAGCGTACCCTTCAAACGAATGAGGTCGTAATAGAATTTCAAGGCAAAAAAGGTCATATGCTCACTGGGAAAACGATTATCCATCTTGAAGAATCAAGAAAAGACTATTTACTCGGATTTGGTTTGGATATCACGGATCTAAAAAATGCAGAAGAGAAGATTGCCCATATGGCTTACCATGATGCCTTGACGGGTTTGCCTAACCGCTGGTTTATTAAATCCTGCCTTAAAAATGATAAGTCTAGCAGTGATAACAATAGGATGATGAAGGGCGTTCTATTGCTGGATTTAGACCATTTCAAAGTGATTAATGATAGCTTGGGACATGAAGCAGGAGATCAATTATTGCAATCTGTTGCTAGAAGATTAAGAGAAGTAATTAGAGAGGATACAGTTTTAGCGAGATTAGGCGGAGATGAATTTATGATTTTTATTCCCCAATTACTATCAGCAGGCGAGACATTTGAGTTGAGCGAAGAAATCATAAAAGTTATGAACGAGCCGTTTTATATTTACGGACAAAAGTTTACGATTTCGCCAAGTATCGGCATCAGTTTGCATCCCATTCATGGTGAGGATATGGAAACTTTAATTAAAAATGCAGACCTTGCCATGTATCATTCTAAAGAGCAGGGAAGAAACTGCTATTCCTTGTTTACACCCTTGATGAAGGAGAAAGCTGTTTTCCGCATGAATATGCTGACAAAATAAGAAAGAATCGGCACCACTTTTGAGTGAATTCGATTCTTTCTTATTTCTTTTATAAAAATCTTATTAAATAAGAAACAAAATAACAAAATAAACTGCCATGGTAATAAGACCGACGGGAACCCCAAAACTTGCCCATTCTTTACTTGTAATGTTGAGTTTTCCTGCTGCGATAATATTTGGGATATTTCCAGGTATTAGCATACCACCACTAATGATTAGACCCATTAAAACAGCCTGGATGGTTGCTTGATCCATTGCCGGACTAATTTCGGCTGCTGCAAGGGTAGCATTATCTAAAATAGCTGATATCATATTAATCCAATATAACAACATTGGGTGAAGTCCAAGAATATACTCATTTATTAATGGTTCAAATCCATGTCCAAGGAAGGTTAATCCCATTACAAACAAGTAAATTTTAGCGGATCGAATCAAAATTTCTTTATAGCTTTCTACTTTTTGTTCAGCCGTCAAACCGTCAGTGCTCTCTTGGGGTTTAACTAAAAAGATTGTCAATATACCAAAGAGTACTACCGCTGGAATAACTTCTGGACCAATTAATTTCAAGAGATAAAAAAAGTCTTCATTTAACTTACTAATTGTAATCGTTGCTAAAGGCTCACCAATTGGGGTGAGGGCTGCACCAAGCCCAATCGAAAAACAAGCTAAAACAGTAAAGCGAATTTCAGATTTACGGTCGAGTGGGAGGACATTAATGATAATAACGAGTACAATCGCTGCGATGATAGCAGTAATAATGCTTGAAGCCAGTCCTAAAATGATAACGGTTAATCCGAAGAAAATCCTAGGAGATAGTAATCTGTTCAACCATAGTATTGATTTTTCCAGCTGAACCTGCCCCCATTTACAGATTAATCCCGCGATCAAGACAGCTAGAGTAATATTAATAGGATCAACCAGAGCCCTTTCGATTAAGTGGGGATTCATCATGCCACTAATCGAGGCTGCTGCAATACCCATAACAAATAAAAAAATCTCTAGATTGTGTTCGACCTTTTTTACTGAAAAAGGTAAAAATAAAACCAAAATTAAAATAATTACTAATCCAATCATTCATACCAAATCCCTTATCTTTTTTGTTTAATGAAAAAACTATAAATCTATTATAAACTTTTTCGGAAGGATTTTAACGGAATATTGAGTTATTTATAAATTATATTATTAAACCTATAACTAAATTATCTTAGATATTTACACAAAAGACTAAAGATCCACCATTATGTTAGAAAACGATTTCATATAAAATGAGGGCAAGTAAATATGCCTTTATTAAAAGTTGGAGGACTTTTTGTATGAAAAAGTATGTTATCTGAGGTGTCTGTAATCGGGCATTAGAGATGTTTATAAAACCGCTCTTAAATAAGTTCTCAAAAGAAAATGAAATTGTTGGATTACTAGATTCTGACCCACTGCGATTTACCATTTGTGATGGAAATTTCTGGTGGTTTTTCCGTTCACAAATCTACCCATCACTTTGATCTCTGCTTCAAGAAACTCATCCCTCATATAGCGGCTATTTTTAAAACAAGAGTTACTTTACAGTAGAATAGGATGAACGATAGGGCAACCTATCGTTTTTTGTTGTATGCTAGTGAAGGAGATAGTGCCGTGCAGGAATAATTAATTTGTCCGGCCACTCTGAATTCGTTAAACTATAGGAAGAGTGTAAGAATCATCCGAAAATATATTTAGGAGTGAGCATTGAATGAATAAAAGAGTAGTGATTACAGGTGTTGGAGCAGTCACTCCTTTGGGGAATGATGCTCATACATCATGGGGGCAGATTAAGAGTGGTGTTTCCGGTATTGGCCCCGCAACCCTTTTTGATGTAGAAAAGGTTGACGTCAAGATTGCAGCAGAAGTTAAAGGCTTTTCGCCAGAAGAGTTTATGGATAAAAAAGAAGCCAGAAGGATGGGGCGTTATAGCCACTTTGCTATTGCAGCAAGTCAAATGGCTGTTAAGGATGCTGGGATCCAAATTGGAGAGGGGATTCAACCGGAACGGGTTGGAGTTTGGATTGGGTCAGGAATTGGCGGTTTAGCTGAATTCGAGGAACAACATCGGAAATTTATTGAAAAAGGGCAAAGAAGGGTAAATCCGTTTACGATACCCATGTTTATTCCCGATATGGCGGCAGGACAAGTATCAATTTCACTTGGTGCAAAAGGAATCAACAATTGTTCAGTTACTGCATGTGCGTCCGGTGCCAATTCCATTGGTGATGCATTCCGCGTGATTCAAAAAGGGGACGTGGATGTGATGATTGCTGGCGGAACGGAAGCAACAATAACCGGGATGACGGTCGCGGGATTTTCAAATATGACCGCACTTTCAAAAAATCCAGACCCGAACACCGCAAGCAGGCCATTTGATAAAAATCGTGATGGATTTGTCATTGGAGAAGGCGCAGGGATTGTGGTATTAGAAGAATTAGAACACGCATTAGCTCGTGGTGCTGCCATTTATGGAGAATTAGTAGGTTATGGAGCTACTGGTGATGCCCATCATATTACGACTCCTGCACCAGAAGGAGAAGGGGCAGGAAGAGCAATGAAATTAGCATTAGCTGATGCTGGAATTACCCCTGAACAAGTTGACTATATCAACGCTCATGGCACTTCCACCCATTATAATGATTTGTATGAAACGTTAGCCATCAAAGAAGTTTTCAAAGAACATGCCTATAAATTATCTGTCAGTTCCACGAAATCAATGACCGGTCACTTGTTAGGTGCAACTGGGGCAATAGAGGCCATTTTTTCTCTTTTAGCAATCAAGGATGGAATCATACCGCCAACCATCAATTATCAAACCCCTGATGAACAACTGGATTTAGATTATGTCCCCAACGAGGCAAAGATGAAGGATGTTCAAGTGGTTTTATCCAACTCATTAGGATTTGGCGGTCATAATGCCACTTTGATTTTTAAAAAATTCACCGAATAAAACTAGCAAGCGGCAGAAGCATAATTTTTATTATGCTTCTGCTTATTTTTCATTGATTTATATTGCTATAAACCAAGTTTTTTTAAGAAATCGACGGTTTCCTGGTGTTCTGGTTTAATTAGCCTAAATAATTTTTTATCAGTCTTCACAAGAGGATTTCCATATTCATCTGCAATCGATCTAGTAAATGATGTACTGTTTAACACTTTCCACTTTCCATCTTTAACCTCAAGCTCAAGATCAATAATACCAAGACGGCTGCCAAAGGCACCTGCCATTACAACAGGTTTTCCTTTGATTTTTCCTTCGTCAATGTTTACCATAGGTAAATCTTTATAGGTGGGTCCTGGAAATACGCTATGAGAGTGTCCAGCTAAGATCGCATCAATTTCTGGAATCTCACTAAGGTAATAAACTGCATTTTCCGTTTCAGGATGATAGGGTTCACTGTCTATTCCAGTATGAGCGAGTGCGATAATAATATCAGCACCTTCTCTCTTCATAATAGGCACGAATTCCCTTGCTGTTTCAACAATTGGTCGAGCAATCACTTTTCCCTCTAAATTTGCCTTGTCCCATCTCATAATTTGCGGAGGCAAAAATCCAATTACACCAATATTCAATTGATGTTCAAGACCTTGCTTATCAACAACACTTCTCTTTAAAATAACATAAGGTTTGAAATATGGTTTATTCCTTTTAACGGAATAAACATTTGCATTTACAACTGGCATTTTCACTCCCTTAAGAACAGTGTTTAAAAACTTTAGACCATAATTAAATTCATGATTTCCAATTGTTATCGCATCATACTTTAAATAATTAAAAGCACGGTAAACTGGATGTGTTTTCCCCTTTTGAATCCCTCGTATTCTTACTAAGTATTCACCTAGCGGATTCCCTTTTAAATGATCCCCATCATCAAACAATAAGGAATTGACTACTTCGCTTCTTGCTTGATGAATAAGACTTGCTGTTTTTACAAGCCCAATATTATTGTCCGTTTTAGTCTGATAATAATCATAATTTACTAAAGCAGCATGGAGGTCAGTCGTCTCAAGGATTCGCAAATTGATTATTCCATTGTTGTTCACTGTGCTGTTTTCTTCTGCAAACATCATAGATGGGAATTGAGACCATATAATCGTGCTAATGAAGAGTAAAAGGAATAACTTTTTATTGTTCATAAATATGTCAGCCTCCTCTAAACTTCTTATTATGTGTTATTATTTGGCAATTTGTATCCGTTGATACATTTAAAAAGATTCTTAAATGTGACAAAAAATTGTCAAAAACATATGAATAAAAAGTGAATAAAGAGTGTTTCAAAAAAATCTTTTAGGGAGATTACTTATAATAAAAGAGACAAATCGTGGAGGTTCTGATATATGAATATTACAACAATCATTGAGTTGGAAAATATGGAAGTAGAGAAGATTGCCGGAGCAAAATTAGTATTTGCAGAGGAACAAATTTCTGAAAATATTATTGAAACCTGTGTTGAGTGTTTTCAAGTGGAGGGATCGGAAGAAACCCTTCCGACTGAAGATGGGATGCAGCTCGTGTTTGAACAATTAAAGCAAGAAGGTATTATTCCTTCAAAGGTGGAGGACTTCTCATTTGAAATGCCTTCGTGTGGACGTCTGAAAACAAAAAATGAAAATGAGATCGATGTTCCTCAAAAAGTTATTATTTCATTTATGTCATAAAAGAAGTTCATTGAACTTCTTTTTTCTTTGCTCTCCTGTGACATTGGTCAACGCAGGTTTGTGATAAGTTACTTTATAATAAAGGAAAGTATTATAGTGTAAACGCTTACAGGAATCTCTGTAAGGAGGTGTTCGTTCGTATGGAAAGAAATAATAGAATTACAATCCTAACAGGTCACTTTGGAAGTGGAAAGACAGAGGTTGCTATAAATCTTGCATTGAATGAAAAAAAGATACATGAGAAAACAGCTATTAACGATTTAGATATAATTAACCCCTACTTTCGGTCAAGAGATGTTTCCGATCTTTTTCAACAACAGAATATAGAATTAATCGCTCCAACTAACCGCTTGGCAACCTCTGATTTACCAATTGTATCAGGTGAAATCTACCGAGTTTTACATGATAATCGCTACAGAGTGATTATAGACGCAGGTGGTGACAAAGACGGAGCAAAAGCATTGGGGCAATATTATCATGAGTGGAAGGAATTAGAACCTGAGCTTTTATTTGTCTTAAATGCAAACCGTCCATATGTTAGCACGCTAGAAGGAGCGAGGGATACGATTGAACAAATTGAAAAAGCTGCTCGGTTAAAGGTAACGGGCATTATTAACAATTCCAACATTGGGTTTGAAACGAGCATGGAAGATATACATAACGGTTATGAATTAAGCAGCAGTCTTTCTGACATGCTTTCGATACCACTACTATATACAACTATCTCTGTTGATTTAGAAAAAGATGCTACGTATTTTGCCAAAAGTCATCCGGTAATGTTTATCAAACGCTTTATGAAATTACCTTGGGAAGGATAGGAGTTGAATTCAGGTGGAGAAGAACGTTGTCTTTAAAGAGGATAATTGTAAATCTTGCGGGCTTTGTGTTCAGGTATGTCCAACAAATGTTATTTTTCTAGCAGACTATTTAAATGGAAAAGGCTATCGTCCAGCAGCTGTAATCGATCAGGACAATTGCATTAGTTGTGCAAAATGTGCACAAATATGCCCGGATTCGGTCGTTTCGGTGTACAGACAAGTAAAGGTATTGGAAACTGTTTAATTTGAAAGGGGCTTATGTATGGGAAAAGTATTAATGAAGGGTAATGAAGTCATCGCGGAAGCAGCGGTCCAGGCAGGCTGTAAATACTTTTTTGGCTACCCGATTACACCTCAAAGTGAGCTTGTAGCATACATGGCGAGAAGACTTCCAGAGGTTGGCGGATTATTCCTGCAGGCAGAAAGTGAAATCGCTGCGATCAATATGGTTTATGGTGCTGCTGGGACAGGAGTAAGGGTAATGACTTCATCCTCAAGCCCAGGATTCAGTTTAAAACAAGAGGGGATTTCCTATTTAGTAGGTTCAGAGCTTCCAGCAGTTGTAGTAAACGTTGTACGTGGCGGTCCGGGGTTAGGAAATATCCAGCCTGCACAGTCTGATTACTTCCAGGTAACAAAAGGCGGTGGTCATGGGGACTATAATATCCCTGTGTTAGCACCCGCCTCTTTACAAGAAATAGTCGAATTAACAAGTGAAGCATTTGACATCGCAGACCGCTACCGGACACCTGTCATTCTTATGGGGGATGGAATGCTTGGGCAAATGATGGAGCCAGTAGAGTTTGGTGAGCGGACTGAATCTGAACTTCCAGAAAAGAATTGGGCAACTACCGGAACCCGCGGAGACGGTCAGCCTAAGATTATCACCTCGCTTGAGCTTAATGCAGAAGCGCTAGAAACTCGTAACGAAGCATTGCAAAACAAGTTTGCAAGAATAAAAGAAAACGAGGTTCGCTACGAAACCTATAAAACGGATGATGCTGACTATATTATGGTTGCTTTTGGAACGGTTGCTCGACTTACGATGAATGCCATTAATAAAGCAAGACAGCAAGGTTTAAAAGTAGGATTAATCCGTCCGATTTCGCTGTGGCCATTCCCTGAAAAACCGTTTTTAGAAACGAGAGATCGAGTAAAAGGATATATTTCCGTAGAAATGAGTGCCGGGCAGATGGTGGAAGATGTAAGATTAGCTGTTAACGGCCATGCAGATGTGGACTTTTACGGACGGACAGGCGGAGTGGTACCAACACAGGAAGAAATTTATCAAAAGATACTGACTGTAACAGGGGGAATTTCGGTATGACGATGAAAACAGTTTTTAAAAAAACGAACGGTTTGACCGATAACCCTACTCATTATTGTCCTGGCTGTACACATGGTGTCATCCACCGGCTTGTCGGTGAGGTTTTGGAAGAAATGGATATTTTAGAAGATACGATTGGGGTTGCCTCTGTAGGGTGTTCGGTTTTATCGTATGAATACTTTAATTGTGATATGACACAAGCAGCACACGGTCGTGCACCAGCCGTCGCTACAGGTGTGAAGAGGGTATTGCCTGACAGATTTGTTTTCACTTATCAGGGAGATGGAGACCTTGCCTCCATTGGAATTAGTGAAGTTATTCATGCAGCTGCCAGAGGGGAAAAAATTACGGTCATCTTCGTAAATAATGCGATCTATGGAATGACAGGCGGACAGATGGCACCGACTACCTTGATTGGACAAAAAACAGCTACTACACCCTTTGGACGCGATGAAAGTATTCAGGGCTCGCCGATAAAAGTCTGTGAAATGCTGGCAACTCTAGATGGAACCGCCTATATTGAGAGGGTTTCTACACATGATGTTCCACATATTCAAAAAACAAAACGAGCTATTCGAACAGCATTTGAAACTCAGAAAAAAGGTCTTGGCTTTTCGATGATAGAAATATTATCTACCTGTCCAACAAACTGGGGATTAGATCCAAATGAGTCACTTGATTGGGTGAAAGAAAACATGCTCCCTGTTTATCCTCTCGGAGTTTATAAGAATAAAGAGGGAGGGAATTAACGATGTTGGAAGAAACTATCATTGCGGGATTCGGTGGACAGGGAGTTATGTCCATGGGACAGTTGATTGCCTATGCCGGGATGTTTGAAGGTAAAGCTGTCTCTTGGCTACCATCTTATGGTCCAGAACAACGAGGAGGTACAGCTAATTGTGCGGTAGTAGTCAGCGATGAACAAGTAGGGTCACCGCTGGTTACATATCCTTCAACAGCGATTGTTCTAAATAACCCTTCCTTTGACAAATTCGAGCCGCTTGTAAGTCCAGGAGGATTATTGATTATCAATTCATCATTAGTCGCAAGAGTTTCAAAGCGAAGTGATATCAAGGTGATCGAATTAACTGCTACAGATATTGCAAATGATATGGGGAATGTACGGGTCGCGAATATGATTTTGTTGGGAGCTTTTATAGAACTTACAAGAGTCGTTTCATGTGAATCTGTTATCCATTCTTTGAAAAAAGTCTTGTCAGAAGATAAGCACCATTTGATTGAAGTCAACAAACAAGCACTAAATAAGGGTACTTCAATGATTTCCGTAACGCATTAAGTAAAATTAGCCGACCGACAAATGTTGAGTCGGCTTTTTCTTTCTGTTTGTTTCATGTAATTGTGAGAAATAACTACAAGTGATATGCTTCACTTAATTGAAAATGATTTTCAGTTAGGATATTAGTATAAACACTAGGAGGGAATTTAGGATGGAGATAAATTCAATTAAAGCCTACCAGGAGTTCAGTGAAGAAAGATTTACGAAAAGAATCATCTACAAAAAAGGTGAAACTACAGCATTTGTATTGAATTTCTTACCTGGACAACAGCTCCCAGTCCATAAGCACCCAGGTACAGAGGTATATCTTTATGTAGTAACAGGAAGCGGTACATTCATCATTGATGCTCAGGAATCAGTGGTATCTGAAGCAGATTTGGTACATGTAGGAGGGGAAGAAGAGCTGGCCTTTAACAACACAGGCAGTGAACCCGTAAGCTTATATGTAGTATTAAGTAAAATACCAAGCGAACAATACGCAAAAAATATATAACTAGAATTACAAAAGGAAAGCCAACTGATTTTAGTAACGGGTTCCCTTTGCAATCTTGTGTTATGAAGGACATTTCGTAAGCAATCTTGGAACGATTTGTCCTTCATTAGTATTCCAAATTGCAGCCGTATCGGAACCAGGTGTGATTTTAGGCTGGCTGCTTTCCATGCTTTTTTTGACCTTTATTTTTATATCCAAAGAACCACCAGTTCCAGTCTCCAAATAACTTCATCAATGCAGGAACAAGAACCATCCTGACGATTGTGGCATCAATGAAGATAGCAATCGCGATGCCGACACCTAACTGCTTGATAGGCATTACGCCTGTAAAGGCAAAGGCACCTGTTACAACAATCATAATTGCAGCTGCGGAAGTAATAATTTTACTTGTATATGTTAAACCGGATATCGTAGCTTCTGTATTATCACCTGTTTTTAAATAAAACTCCTGAATCCTCGAAATCAAAAACACTTCGTAATCCATTGATAGTCCAAAGACGAGAGTGAATACAAAAACGGGTAAAATTAGGGCAATATCCGCAGGCTCTACTCCTAAATGCCCCTGCTGGAAAATCCAGACGACAATTCCGAATGTACAGCTAAGGCTTAATATATTCATTAAAATCGCCTTTAATGGAATTAGGATGGAACGAAAAGCGGCCATTAGAATGAAGAAGGTTGAGACAATAATTAATAACAATCCATAAGGAGCCTTCTTAAATATCTCATCAAAGATTTCTTGCTCAAACTTTATCGTTCCTCCAAAATGGGTTGTCAAGCCCATTTCCCTGCTGGACCAATCACGAATCCATTCTCTAGCTTCAGCAGAATGGTCAGTAGTTTTTAAATAAACTTCAATCAGCATTTTATTGTCTCTAACAAAATAGTCAAGTATGGGTGTGGTTTGTTCATTTTGTCCAAACCGAAGCAGTTGAGATAATATTTCCTCATCCTGAATACCTGTCGCGGAAAATGGAGAATCCACAGTATCAACAAGTTTATCCTTTGAAAGCTTTTCAAGAAAGCTGCTTACCTTCTCAAGATTACTTGTTTCTAAAACATCTCCTTTTGTTTCAATCACGACTGTTACTTTCTTTTCATTCCGTTTATCTTTAGGGATAAAATTCTCCTCGAAGGCTTCAAATGCTACCCTTGATGGATATTTTGCAGGAAGTGATTCTGTCCCTGGGATAGACATAGTCATCTGAGCAACAGGAACAAGACCGGCAAGGAGTATGGCTAGGGCTGCCCCTGCCATCAGAACCGGGCGCCTCATGACAAACTTTGCAAACCTATACCAAATACTTGTTTTCGTATCAGTTATCCGAAGGATGCTAAATTTGTTAATTCTAGTTCCAATAACGGCTAGGAAGGCTGGAAGAAAGGTCAAGGCACAAAAGGCAGAAATAAATACGACTACCATACCACCAAGAGCAACATTCTGAAATATATCAATTTGTATCAACCATAGAGCGGATAAGCCAATAAAAACACAAAGTCCTGAAAATATAATGGAACGTCCAGCGGTTGCTACGCTAATTTCAATAGCTTCCTGAATGGATTTAGTATGTAATTCTTCTTTGTAGCGGTTTATTAATAATAAGGCAAAGTCAATGCTTAGCGCGAGTCCTATCATAGGAACAATATTTAGAATAAATATGGTCAAATCGGTACTATAACTAAAAAAGAATACAGCACCCATTGTAGTTAAAATTGAAACAACCCCGATTACAATCGGTATGGAGGCTGCAATTAACCCTCCAAAAGCAAGGACCAAGACAATCAAAGCAATAGGCAGTCCTATCATTTCAGCTTTGGCTAAATCCTCTTGGCTGGCGATATTAAGATCTTGAACAATAATAGGCTCACCAGTCATAGTAACGCTTAATCCTTTTGTATTTTTTAGGATCTTGTTCAATTGATCAATTTCATTGCTTAAGTCTTCTGCTTTTTTATCAAAGGATAAAAGCCCATATGCATATTCATCTTTTATCATCCCATCTCTTTCAAATGGAGTGGTGATATGTTTGGCACCATTGAATTCTTTTAGATTCTCAAAGGTTGCTTGGATAAACTGATTCCATTCATGTTCACTAACAGTGCTTTCTCTATGGAAGACAAGTATGATAGAAGATTTTGCTTGACCAAAGTCTCTTTCAAGCAGTTTTCTTGTTTCATTGTATTCACCATTATATTCAAAGCCGTTTCCGCTAAGTACAGAAGGTAATTTTAATGCGAAAACTCCTGATATTCCAATAATCAGTATCCAAAGGGCAAGTACCCATTTTCGATATTGGTATATAATTCCTCCAAGTTTCTCCATTTTGAGACCTCCTCTTAATAGGGAATTATTCCCTTACCACAGTATAGCAGAACTCACAAAGAGTAATGGTTGACTATTTCATGGCAAATGAAATGGATACATTAAATATGATAAGAATCATTCCCACAATTAATAATGAAAATACAAACATAGAGGAAGAGATTAAATATAAAATAATGTTCAATTAATATTTTACAAATGTAAAAAAGTTATGGATTAAACATCATATCTTGCTATAATAATAAAAAAGTCAGGATAGAAGGTGATGAACAGTGGACCGAGAGAAACTAAGTAAAGTGATTGAAGCAGCAAAATTATATTATTTATTGGATCATAATCAAAACGAAATTGCCAAGATATTGGGTGTTTCGCGCCCCACAGTGTCCCGTTTATTACAACAAGCAAAAAGCGAGGGAATCGTCCAAATAAATATCATGGACCCAACTGAGGATGTTGAAAACTTAGCCGCTCAGTTAGAAAAAAAGTTCAATTTAAAAAGAGCAATTGTCGCACCTATTCCGCAATTTGAAAATCATATCATTAAAAATTATCTTGGGGAAAAAGCAGCATTGTATCTCCATGAAATAGTAAAAGATCAAGACATTATCGGGGTAACATGGGGAACAACGCTATACCACATTGCAGTGAAGCTAAAACAGAAATTTGTCAAAGATGTAAAGGTTGTGCAGCTAAAAGGCGGCGTCAGTCATGCTGAAACCAATAATTACGCTTCAGAAATCTTGTATCTTTTTGGTAAGGCGTACAATACAACACCTCTTAATCTTCCTTTGCCGGCGATTGTTGACCATGTTGTTGTAAAGCAGGCAATGGAAGCTGATCGCCATATAAAAAAAATTCTTGAACTGGGTAAAAAGGCTAACATAGCACTGTTTACAATTGGTTCCATCAAGAAAGAATCCTTATTATTTCAAATGGGCTATTTTACTGAGAGTGACCAAAAAGCATTAAATGAAAAAGCAGTTGGCGATATTTGTTCTCGTTTCTTTGATAAAGATGGCGAAGTTTGTCATGAAAGCCTAAATGAAAGAACATTGGGAGTTAAACTAGAGGACTTACGAAAAAAGGAACATTCCATACTTGTTGCAGGCGGTCCTAATAAAATTGAGGGGATTTATGGCGCATTAAAGGGGAATTATGCCAATGTTTTAATAACCGATCAATTCACCGCAAAATTTTTACTCGATAAAACACAATGATTTTACATTTGTTCAAAAATGCATTTACAAATGTTCAATCCTTTTGTTATAGTTACATTGTGAATATAAACAATGAATTTTTTGCTTGTCTAAAACAGGGAGGATGTACAAAATGACTCAAAGTGTTAATAGAATGATTGACCATACATTATTAAAAGCGGATGCGACCAGGGATGAAATCGTGAAGTTAGTAGAAGAAGCTAAGAAATATTCTTTCGCTTCCGTATGTGTCAATCCAACTTGGGTAAAAATATCAGCAGATATGCTTAAAGATACCCCAGAAGTAAAAGTATGTACTGTAATTGGATTTCCTTTAGGAGCATCTACACCAGAAACAAAAGCATTTGAAACAAAAAATGCGATTGAAAATGGAGCAAATGAAATCGATATGGTGATCAACATTGCGGCACTTAAGGATAATCAAGATGATTTAGTTGAAAGAGATATCAAAGCAGTTGTTGAGGCAGCGAAAGGTAAAGCTTTAACAAAGGTTATAATTGAGACTTGTCTTTTAACGAAAGAAGAAAAAGTAAGAGCGTGTGAACTTTCAGTGAAGGCTGGAGCAGATTTTGTAAAAACCTCAACAGGATTTTCTACGGGCGGGGCTACAGTTGAAGATATCCGTTTAATGCGAGAAACAGTTGGACCTGAAATTGGTGTAAAAGCTTCTGGAGGCGTTCGCAGCCGTGAGGATGCACTTGCAATGATCGAAGCAGGAGCTACTCGTATCGGTGCAAGTTCTGGAGTGTCTATTAGTAAAGGTGAAATTTCTCAAAGTAATTATTAATTTACGATTTGAGGGAAAAGAAATGAAAGAAGTATTATTAGCATTGCTTGCTGGATTAATTGTTGGAATCATTTTTAAATTTATGAAGCTTCCATTACCTGCTCCGCCAGTATTTTCAGCAGTAGTCGGCGTCTTTGGTGTGTATTTTGGCGGCGTGGTTGCTGGTTGGATGGTAAAGTTCTTCCAAGGATAAAATGACGATTGCGGAGTGTGAACATAATGGATGAAAAACAGCTAATGGCAGAAGCAGTCAAAGCACGAGAGTTTGCCTATGTGCCTTATTCGAAATTTCAGGTTGGAGCTGTTCTTTTAGCTAAAGACGGGAAAGTATTTCATGGATGTAATATTGAAAATGCATCATATGGAATGACGAACTGTGCAGAAAGAACCGCTTTATTTAAGGCTTACTCTGAAGGTGTTACTCAGTTCGATTCACTAATAGTGGTGGCTGATACTAATCGGCCAGTTCCACCTTGTGGTGCCTGCCGGCAGGTAATATCTGAGCTTTGTGATTCTGAGATGGAGGTTATCCTTACGAATTTAAAGGGTGACATTCAAAGAATCCTAGTGAAAGACCTTCTTCCAGGTGCATTTTCTCCAGAAGATTTAAAATAAAAAGTTGAGACAGGATGACAATCCTGTCTCTTTTTTCATGCATTTTATTAAAAAGGGCATAATTAAAAAAAAGAGCAGATAGCTCCCAAATACGATATCGAAAATGAATATGAATGAGGAAGAATGAGAGTGGTAATGAAGAAAAATTTGTTTATTTCGATAATTGATAATGTTTACAAATAACATACTCCAACAAAAAGATGTAATTATTTATTCTTGGGATGAGTGGAATCAGCCATTATTTTATGAAAGGTTAATAAAATCGTATGATATTATTAAAGAAACATACGGAAAGACAAAAATTGAAAAAGATAAAGCAGGTGTAGTGGATTGAGTAAAAAGATCGGATTTATCGGTGCGGGGAAAATGGCTCAAGCGATGATAGAGGGAATTCTTAAATCAAGGATGATTCCAAAAGAAAACATTATCGTAAGCGCTAAAACAGAAGGAACAATTGAAAAGGTCAAATCTAATTACCAAATACTTACGACCAATGATAATCGAGAAGTTGCAAAGTTTGCAAACATTCTAATCCTAGCAGTAAAACCAGACCAACATGCAAAGGTAATTGATGAGATAAAAAATGACATTAATCATGAATGTACTATTATTACCATTGCGGCTGGAATTACATTGGCTGATATCGAAAAGGAATTTGGTTTTAGTGTAAAGGCGGTTCGGACAATGCCCAACACTCCTTCGTTGGTTGGCGAGGGGATGAGTGCTATTTGTTCAAATGAGAGACTTAGCGAGGAAGAGGTATTGGAAGTTGAACGTCTTTTTCATACGTTTGGTAAAACAGAGAGGCTTGATGAAAAATTAATGGATGCAGTGCCAGCTATAAGTGGATCATCTCCGGCCTATGTTTATATGTTGATAGAAGCTATGGCTGACGGAGGTGTCAAGCAGGGAATTCCAAGGGATAAAGCATATCGTTTGGCAGCACAGGCAGTTCTTGGCGCTGCTAAAATGGTATTAGAAACCGATAGTCATCCAGGAGAACTTAAAGATAATGTGTGCACGCCAGGAGGGGCAACGATAGAAGCAGTAGCTGAACTTGAAAAGAAGCAATTTCGCGGTTCCGTATTAGCTGCAATGGAAAGCTGTACTGAAAAAGTAAAGTCATTATAGAACCTGCGACTTTGTTGCAGGTTCTTTCTTTTACATTAATATGTTTCTGGTCTATTAATTACAGTTAAAGAAGTCATTAAGCCCACACAAATAATGGTTAGTAGTGAGTAAAAGAATTTTTCTATTCCCACCACTTGAATCCCGCTAGTAATGACAAGACCATCAATCAAAAATATAATAATGCCTATATTAACAGAAGTAAATTTAGTTATAATCTGGGCTAGTAAATCAGTCCCACCTGTACTTGTTTCATAACGGAGCATTAAACCGATACCCACTCCTACAAGAATACCGCCAATTATTGTACTAGGAAAAATTCCAAGCTGTATTTTTCCACTTATAAATGAAAGTAAGTCAATGCAAAAAGAAGAGATAATAAGTCCATGCAGACTGTAATAAAAATAACGTCTTTCAAAAAACCATGCCAAGATGTAGAGAGGAAGACTTAAAACAATCATATTAAGGCCTGTTGGCCAACCGTAAAAATAGTGAATGATTAACCCTAAACCGATCACGCCGCCATCAAGCAGATGATAGGGCACTAGAAACCCATTAACACCAAGGCTTAATAATAAGCTGCCAATCAGAATAGCAATAATTTTTTGTTTCAATTAAAATCACTCCAAACTTGTCCCTACATAAAAAGTATGAAAATGATTTTTATTTAGAAGTGTTGAAATTAAAAAAAGAGGATGAACAAATCATCCTCTTTAATCTATGTTTTAAAAGAAAAGATTTAAAATAAAATAACATATTGCTGCAATTCCTGCTGAAATAGGAAGTGTAATAACCCAAGTAATTAGCATTCTTTGAGCAGTGTCCCATTTTACGCCCTTTAGGCGGTGTGAAGCACCAACCCCTAAAATACCAGAAGAAATGACATGTGTAGTACTAACAGGAACATGTAAGAAAGTTGCCCCAAATATAACAGCTGCACCAGTCAAATCTGCCGCTACCCCGTTAATTGGTCGAATTTTCATAATCTTACCACCAACGGTTTTAATAATTTTCCATCCTCCAACAGATGTACCTAATCCCATTGCCAGCGCACAGGAGAATTGTACCCAAAATGGAACTTCAGCATTAGCTCCAAGATAACCATTAGCAATTAAAGCCATCGTGATAATCCCCATTGCCTTTTGTGCATCATTCGTTCCATGTGAGTATGACTGTAGGGCTGCAGTGGCGATTTGCATATAACGAAAATTTCGATTGGTCTTCGCTAAATTTGCATTCTTAAACACCACTTTAAAAATACTGTAAACAATAAATCCGACGGCGAAGGCTAATATTGGTGAAAGAATTAGAGCTTGGATGATTTTCAAGAAACCACCGTAGTTAAGTGCACCAAAACCGGCTGAAGCAAGCGCTGCTCCTGCAATTGAACCAATGATTGCGTGCGAAGAACTACTTGGGATTCCAAAATACCAAGTTAATAAGTTCCAAAAAATAGCTGATATTAGTGCGGCTAGAATAACCACGGATCCATTTTCAAGTGTAAAAGGATCGACAATATCCTTAGAAATGGATTTAGCTACACCTGTAAACGTCATTGCTCCAACAAAATTCATAATAGCAGCTAACAGAATGGCCTGACGTGGTCTTAGTGCCTTTGTAGAAACAGAGGTTGCAATCGAGTTAGCCGTATCATGGAACCCATTAATAAAGTCAAATGCAAGGGCACCAATGACAACTAAAATAATTAATATTTCCATTTGTTTGCTCCTTATGCATTTTTCATGATAATGGCTTCAAGTGTATTCGCAACGGACTGGCAGCTATCAGCAATATCCTCAAGATTTTCATAAATTTCCTTAAACTGAATAATTCTTATTGGATCTTTTTCGACTGTAAATAAATGCTTAATCGACTGACGAAGGATATTATCGCATTTAGATTCATAATCTTTTATTTTTATTGCGTGTTCTCTCATTTGTGGGAGCTTTTTATTGGATAAAAGTAAAATCGCTTTATCAATTTCATGAACACTGGATTTTATCGCATCAACAAATTGGATCATAAAATCATCTGCCTGTGTGATTGAATACATTTCAAATAATGCAGCTGTCGCTTCTAGACCGTCCAGTACGTCATCCATGCTGTTTGCTAGATGGAGAATATCTTCACGTTCAATAGGAGTGATAAATGCATCATTTAATTGTTTAATTACTTCATGAACAAAGGAATCACCCTTTGTTTCAATTTCTTTCATCTTTTCTGAGAAAATTTTCAAATCACTTACATTTTTTAATTTATAATCAGCAAAGTAATTTGCGCCTTCCTTTAAGTTAGAAGAAATATTACTTAATAGAGCAGAAAATTTATCAACTTTTTTTGCCATTTTTTTATCCCCCTAAAATTATGTAAAAAGATTTTAGACCAACGTTCAACATTTTATCGAAAAAATACAAAAAAAACATAAAAAGTTTACCTAATTTACAAAAACTTAACAAAAGAATATTCTGAACATTTTCATATCGAGTTTGCTTTATTCGTCTTTTAATGTTTCCCGAACAAATATTATTATGTATATTATTGAACTGAGTATATTCCTTTGTATGTAAATTAATAAAATGGGTACTTTAATGGTACACGGCAGTAATGTTTATTAGTAAAAAACCGTGTTATAAAACGAAAGTATACAAAAAAAGGAGTGTTCAGAATGAGTTTCCTTTGGGCATTAATCGTCGGTGGAGTTATTGGCTGGTTAGCTGGACTTATTGTAGGTAGAAATATTCCAGGTGGTATTATTGGAAATATAATTGCTGGGTTTGTTGGTGCATGGCTCGGTACTTTAATATTAGGAGATTGGGGACCCAATGTAGCCGATTTTGCGATTATCCCTGCTATTATCGGATCGGTTGTTCTCGTCTTCCTATTATCACTTGTAATGAGAGCATTTAGAAAAGCTGACTAATAAATAGAGGCCTCCCAAATGGGAGACCTCTTAATTTTTCTCAAATGGTGTAAATGTCAATACTCCGAAATATAGGAGGGTTATCAATAAATGGAGCATAGCAAATGATTTCTTCTCCAGTGATGGGATGAATGCATTCTAATTTTGCAGCGTGGAGTGCCTGCCTCTTGAGTATTGGTTTCCCTCCATATAATATATCTCCAAGTAATGGGTGCCCAATGTGACTTAAATGTACACGTATTTGATGCGTTCTCCCTGTTTCAAGCAAGCATTTTACATATGAGTTACTGTTTTCTTCTTTAATAAGCTGGTAGTGAGTAATTGCTTCTTGTCCAGTTGGAGAAACACGTCTCCTAGTTGGATGGTGCCGGTCCCGTCCTATTGGCTCATGTATGGTTCCTTTCTTCTTCCTTAAATGACCTTGAACGATTGCAATATAGGTCCGTTTAATTTCATGTTTCTCGAGCATTCTGTCTAAAATCGCACCGGCTAATGCATGTTTAGCAAAGAGAATAGCACCTGTGGTATCCCTGTCTAAACGATGTACCTGCCGTATAGTAGCCTTTTCACCTTTTGATTGTAAATAGAATTGAGCGGCATTTAGCAGGGTGTCTTTATCCGTATCGTCATTTGGGTGGGTGTTCATAAAAGGCGGTTTATTAAAAACGATCACATGATCGTCTTCAAATAAAACTTGTACATCATAGAAGAAAGCATGTGTGTTATTCAGTGACTCTTCTTCAAATAATTTAATGAGCACCTTATCTCCTAAATTAAGTGGGGAGCTCCAACTAGCTTTATTGCCATTTACTAAAATTTTGTTTTCCATACGGAATATGTGAGTAAGTTTCTTTGGGACCTCCCAATCCTTTCGAAAGATATCCTCAATGGTCTTACCTGCCCATCTTTTTGGTGTATTAATTTCCATCCAATTGCCTTTTCGCGTGTGTTTAAGCATCTTAACTCCTCATATCTTGAGATTCTCTATAATAGGTCGTGGTTATAATTACCACCGAAAAATCGCCCTCACCTATGCTATTCTTATGTATATATTACGATAGATTATTGTTATCGCAAAGGTGGGTTACAAGTGAAAATTGTTTTTGCCTCGACACCAGGTCAGGAAGAAGAAATTTGTGGACTTGTGAGGTATATCTATTCAACTGTTTTTCCACTCTATTTTACGGATAAAGAAATTAGTGAGTTTGAACAATTAAAAGTATTGCATACTCCAGATGACTTTAATACTTTAAAGGATGCTTTTCAAGTAATGACCAGTATGCAAACGGTAATATCAATACTTGAATTTACAACTCTCGAAGATCAATATGCTGCATTATTTAATAAAAATGTTACCACTCTACAAGAGTTTGGTCTTTTCTTTCCGTTTGAGTTTGAACAATTCGTTGAAGCAAAAAATATGAAAAACAGTGTGTTTAGTATATATATCAAGGCTGCAAATGAACTATTAGTTTAAAATCAGGAAAAAATGTCTGCAAATGCAGACATTTTTTTATTAATTATCCTTGGAACTAACAGAGATACAATATAAAATAAATAGAAGGTGTAAGTGTATTGGGAAATTCAAACAATAACATGATGGAACTAACGAGGAGGATAACATTATGGATTGGAAAGAAAATGCAAAAAGGTGGATTGACTACTCTAACCTAAATGAAGAGTTAAAGCTGCAGCTTGAGGAAATAAAAAATGATGAAAAACAATTAGAAGAAGTTTTTTATAAAAATCTTGAGTTTGGTACTGGCGGGATGCGAGGGGAGATTGGTGTAGGAACCAATCGAATGAATCTATATACGGTTCGTAAAGCATCTGCTGGATTAGCTGCATACATAGACGAACAAGGTAGTGAGGCAAAGCAAAGAGGAGTAGTGATTGCCTACGATTCACGACATAAATCTCCAGAGTTTTGTATGGAGGCTGCCAAAACACTTGCAACAAAAGGGATAAAAACTTACGTGTTCGATGAGTTAAGACCAACTCCTGAACTATCATTTGCCTTGAGGTATTTAAACGCCTTTTCCGGTATTGTCATTACAGCAAGCCATAACCCGCCAGAATACAATGGATATAAAGTATATGGTTCTGACGGAGGTCAGTTGCCACCTGACGCAGCAGACGAGGTAATTGCGAAGGTTAACGAAATAGAAAATGAATTGTTGATAGAGGTAGACTCTGAAGAAAATCTTAGAGCCCTTGGATTAATTAACACAATTGGTGCAGAGATTGATCAAGCTTATATAGAAAAATTAACAACCATTTCTGAAAATCCATCCATTTCAAAAGAAACAGATGTAAAGATTGTATTTACACCATTGCATGGAACAGCTAATAAACCTGTTCGCCAAGCCTTGGCTGCCTTGGGTTATACGAACGTAACCGTTGTAAAGGAACAGGAGCTGCCAGATCCTGAATTTTCAACAGTAAAAAGTCCAAATCCTGAGGAACATGCAGCATTTGAATTAGCCATAAGGGATGGAAAAAAAGTTGGAGCCGACCTGTTAATCGCAACAGATCCAGATGCAGACCGTTTAGGAATTGCTGTTCGTAACCATGAAGGAGAGTATGTCGTTTTAACGGGGAACCAAACAGGAGCACTCTTATTAGATTACATACTTTCACAAAAGCAAAGCAAAGGGACTCTTCCTGCAAATGGAGTTGTGCTTAAAACGATTGTCACATCAGAAATTGGTAGAAAAATCGCCCAAGATTACAAATTAGACACTTTTGATGTGCTTACTGGCTTTAAATTTATTGCTGAAAAGATTAAGGGGTATGAGTCCACTGGAGAGTATACTTTCTTATTTGGGTATGAGGAAAGCTATGGTTATTTAATTGGAGACTTTGCCCGTGATAAGGATGCGGTTCAAGCTGCACTTTTAGCGGTAGAAGTGTGTGCTTTTTATAAAAAACAGGGCTTGTCGCTTTATGAAGGATTACTGCAAGTATTTGAAAAGTATGGTTATTATCAAGAAGGTCTTAGATCGTTAACTTTAAAGGGTAAAGAAGGTGCGGAACAGATTCAGCGCATCTTAGCTTCTTTCCGATCCGAACCAATTAAGCAGCTTGGTGACTTAACGATTTCCATTTCTGAAGATTACCTAACAGGTATTCGACAAACATCTAATGGTGAAGAGAAAATTGACTTACCAAAATCTAATGTATTAAAATATACCTTCACTGATGGCTCATGGGTTTGTTTGAGACCATCTGGTACGGAACCAAAAGTAAAATTCTATTTTGGTGTAAATAGTAAAAGCTTGGATGAAAGCAGAAGTAAGTTACTTGAAATTGAAAAGAATTTTATGGAACTGGTTGACGAAAAAATCAAAATGGTAACAGAGAACTAAAATCTTCATGACATCTTAGATTTAACATGAAAGGAAAGAAAAAACATGCTAAGGAATCAAATTGCTATTGTTACCGGGGCTTCAAGAGGAATCGGCAAAGAAATTGCAGTAAAACTTGCTGACCAAGGAATGAAATTGGCGATAATAGGTAGTTCGGCACAAATTTCAGAAACGGCCGATGAGCTAAAGAGTAAAGGTTTTTCACATGTACTGCCGATTCAAGCTGATGTTTCAAAGGAAGAAGACTTGCAGCAAGTGGTCAAGAAAACGATTGAAGAATATGGTCATGTAGACATGCTGGTTAATAATGCAGGTGTTGGATTCTTTAAATTAACAGAGGAAGTCACGCTTGAAGAATGGAAAAGGGTGTTTGAAGTAAATGTACAAGGGGTGTTCCTTGCTACAAAGGCTGTCCTTCCACATATGAAAGAGCGGAAATCGGGTACCATTATTACCATTTCATCTGATGTAGCTAGATATACCATTCCAAACGGTGCAGCCTATACAGCTACTAAATATGCTGTACAAGGTTTTTCTGGTTCTGTAGCACAAGAAGTACGTGATTATGGTATTAGGGTGGGCACCATCAATCCAGGAATGGTTGATACCTATTTTGCTGAATCTAAACAAGGACTACCTGAAAAACAAGATTGGCTTAAAGTGGAAGATATTGCAAATGCAGTCGTATATATGGCTTCAGCACCTAAGTATATGCTCATTGATGAGATTGTCCTTCATCCTCTTGTCCAGCAATATCCAATTGCTTAATATAACACCCATTTAAAACGGCTTCCTTCCCGGAAGCCGTTTTTTTGGTGGAATTCTTTAATCCGGTTTGGTAAAAATTTCTCAACAAAAATAGTATCCACTTGTTATTTCAGGAAAGACTATACATCGGTAACTCATTATTATCAGGTTCAATGGTTTCGTTAGCATGGTCGATGTAACGAAGGAGCGAATATAGTTTGTTTTCAATTACTGAATAGTCACGTTCAAAGTGGTAAGCATGCAGGAATTGCTCTATCCTCTTTGATAAAAATTGATCTTTAGTTCGTACCATGAGTATCAGCAAATTATCCCATTCAGATCGATGTGTATAATACAAAGCTCGATCATAATCCATTTTATTCATTTGTTTTGTCTCCTCCTTACTAGGAGTTGAAGTTATTTTATGATATTTTGCAGAGAAATTTCACAGAAAATGTTGGACAAGCCGATATAACGCGATTTTCAACATTTACCTGTATAACAAGTAAGGTTTTGGTTTCAAAAAGGAGGTTTTATGAAGAAACTAGTATGTATTTTGTTGTTTTTATTTTTACAATTTGAAATTGTATCAAATGCAAAAATTGTTGAGACAAACCGTCCTTATTCGTACGAAATACTGAAGCGGGATATTACGAAAATCCAGTATAAACATAAGGCAGTAGAAGTAAAAAGTATTGGGAAGACCCATTTTGGAAGGGCAATTTATGCCATTAAGCTTGGAAGTGGAAAGCACAATATCGTTTTAATTGGGGCACATCATGGACGTGAATGGATAACCAGTATGCTTTTAATGAAGAAACTCGAGGGATATGCATATGCTTATCAGGAACAATCTAAATTTGAATCGATGTCAACAGATATATTAAACGATGTTTCCATCTGGTTTATTCCAATGCTCAATCCAGATGGTGTTACTATTCAGCAAAATGAACTAAATCAGTTTTCAAATACAAAAAAAAACCATCTGTTAATTATGAATGATGGAATAGACAATTTTGAACGTTGGAAAGCAAATGGAATTGGACTGGATCTAAATAGACAATATCCTGCGGGATGGAAAGAGCTAAATAATCAACCTAATACCCCTTTTTACCAATTTTATAAAGGTGAGAAGCCGTTGCAAGCAAAAGAAGTACAGGTATTAACAAAATTCATTCGTGAAATAAATCCTGAGATAGCGGTTGCATACCATTCGGCAGGAAGAGAGGTTTTTTGGAAATATCAAAATGGCAAACATCTTCGTCGAGATAAACGTATTGCTAAAAAAATATCAAAATTAACCGGATATAAGCTTGGAAATCCACCTAAACATGCTATTGGAGGTGGGTTTACCGATTGGTTTATAATCAAATATCATCGCCCAGCATTGACAATTGAAATAAGCCCGCTTGTTGGAGAAACATCCCCGCCTCTGTCGGTCTTTGAGACCGAGTGGGATAGTAATAAATATGTGGGACTAACCTTGGCAGAAGAAGCAAAGGACTTGAAAAAGCGAAAATAAGCAGATGGACTTGTTGTTTTTTACATCTTGTTTCATCATTCCCAGAATTACTTCATACATTGTGGTAAGAGGAAAAGGGGGAATGGCAATGAATGGGGACGATCGCAAAGCTCTTGAATACGCAATTAGTGAAATAACCGAAATTGCCCGAGGCTTTGGCTTAGATTTTTATCCTATGCGATATGAAATTTGCCCAGCAGAAATCATTTACACTTTTGGTGCTTATGGTATGCCGACCAGATTTTCACATTGGAGCTTTGGGAAGCAGTTTCATAAGATGAAGCTTCATTATGATTTAGGATTAAGTAAAATTTATGAACTGGTTATCAATTCAAATCCTTGTTATGCCTTCTTATTAGATTCTAATTCGCTTATACAAAATAAATTAATCGTTGCACACGTACTTGCTCATTGTGATTTCTTTAAGAATAATGTCCGTTTCCAAAATACCAAGCGGGATATGGTTGAAAGCATGGCAGCAACAGCAGAAAGAATCCGGCTTTATGAGATTCAATTCGGCAAAAAGGAAGTCGAGATGTTCCTAGATGCGGTGCTGGCTATTGATGAACATATTGATCCTTCATTAATGAGACCAAAACTTGCATGGTCATTGGAAGATGATATGGAAGAAGAGACCCAGCAATCCGTCACTCCATATGACGATTTATGGAAGTTAGATGATAAGGACAAAAAGCAGCCGACTCAGCCTAGAAAAAAACAATTTCCACCTAGACCTGAAAAGGACTTATTATTATTTATAGAAACGTATAGCAGAGAGCTAACTGATTGGCAGCGAGATATTTTAACCATGATGCGTGAAGAAATGCTGTATTTTTGGCCACAGCTTGAAACGAAAATTATGAATGAAGGCTGGGCTTCCTATTGGCACCAGCGAATCATCAGAGAGATGGACTTAACCAGTGGGGAAGCAATTGAGTTTGCAAAATTAAATGCTGGGGTCGTACAGCCATCAAAAACAGGAATAAACCCATACTATCTTGGCATTAAAATATTTGAGGATATTGAAGAACGATATGATAATCCAACAGAAGATATGATAAAAAGAGGAGTTACGCCAGGCTCTGGTCGGGAAAAGATGTTTGAAGTTCGTGAAGTTGAATCAGACATATCGTTTTTACGCAATTATTTAAACAAAGACCTTGTAATGAGAGAAGACATGTATCTTTTTCAAAAACAGGGAAGAGATTATAAAATAGTTGATAAACAATGGGAACATGTCCGTGATCAGTTGGTTAATATGCGCGTAAATGGAGGTTTCCCATACATTACTGTCAATGACGGTGACTATTTGAAGAACGGTGAATTATATCTGAAGCATTGGTATGAGGATGTAGAGCTTGATGTGAAATATCTTGAAAAGGTTTTGCCTTATATTCAACAATTATGGGGAAGGCCGGTTCACATTGAAACCATGATTGAAGATCGAAGAATGTTGTTTTCCTATGATGGAAAAGGCGTTCATAGAAAGTATTTATAAATTATTAAAAAAATTTCTTTGGTAATTATTCTTTTTCTTTGTCTTTTTGGAGGAGTAGGAGCTGTATTAGCAAGTTCCTTTGCGACAGAGCAAAACACAAAGCAACAAGAAGAAGACGCATGTGCTTTAGGAATGGATAATCAACAGATCATTACAGATGAACATACCGCAGCTGAAACAGTCGGTTGTATGGATGATATGAAAACAAATGTGATTGATTAGATATTACAATTGGAACATGAAGCGAAACTATCCCTTTTGTGCAGGCAGATAGGCTATACTGTCTTACAAGGGGATTTTTCTATGCCCGAATTTTCAATTCCAGTCTATTTGGGTTATTTTTAAAGTATATTTAATATTATAAATGTCATAGGGGGTTGGAAATGTTAGAGATTCTACTTGCAGGAATTGCCCCTGGATTAGCTTTATTATGTTACTTTTATTTAAAAGATAAGTATGAACCAGAACCTGTATTAATGGTACTTTTTACGTTTATTTCTGGTGCGTTGCTTATATTTCCGATAGCATTTATTGAATATGTACTTAAAGCAGAAAATGTTGTTAAATATGATTCAATTTATGCAATTTTTTCATCGGGTTTGGTAGAAGAATTTTTTAAATGGTCCATTTTATTCATCTTTGCATACAGGAATGTGGAATTTGATGAGCCTTTTGATGGCATTGTCTATGGAACCTCTGTATCTTTGGGATTTGCAACTGCCGAAAATATTATGTATTTAATGAATAATGGGATGGAATACGCTCTTACACGAGCATTACTGCCTGTTTCAAGCCATGCCTTGTTTGGAGTTATTATGGGGTACTATATTAGCAAAGCCAAGTTTACAAAAGATTCGAAATTGCCCTGGTTCCTTTGTTCTATGATACTTCCAGCTTTATTACATGGGATATTTAATTATTTATTGTTAAACCAAGGATCTTGGCTGTCGTTACCTCCTTATATGGTGTTCTTATGGTGGTTAGGTATGAGAAAAGTACAATTGGCGGAAATTTCAAGTTATAATCATTTCCAAAAGAACTACTTTATTCAACATGGAACGGAATTAAAATCTGGAATGAGATTATACTTTCCTTTAAGTAGATAGTTATTATTTTTACGGTTTTAGCATTTTCTATTTTAAGATTTCATTATATTTTAAGAAATTATTCATAGAACGGTAATAATTAGGGCGTAAAATAAAGTTTGTAGCTAGGACACTACAAACTTTATTTTAATGACCCCCTTTATTAAAAGATTCGACACCTAGTCGAATCTTTTTTGTATGAGCTGGCTATTGCGTTGATTAGATGGACATTTCTAATCAATGTGGTACAATTTTGCTTAATGTAGTGTTTTATGAGAAGGGGGATATAAAGTTGCAGTATACTATTGGGATCAGTTTATGGCTTTTGTACCAACTATCCTAGCATATCTAGTATTATCTTTATTATCCTTAGGGGTTATGTATTTCTTTAAGAAAAAGTCTGACCAAGACCTTAAGAAACTTGAAGAAAGACAACTGCCTAAAGAATAAGATTAAAAAAGGAATCCCCCGTTTCAGAAGGGAAAGGGGAAAATGATGAAAAGGTTAACTTTGACAATTTTAGCAATGCTCATTGTAATGGTTTCGGCGATGTGGATGCTTGAGAAAAACTTTATGGAAATCGATTTTCAAACGAGAATCATTATTTCTGCTGGTGCTAGTGCCTTATCAGGATTAATATCATATTTTTTATTTAGGGAAGATAAAAAATAATTCTGCATGTCCATATGGATATGTATATAATCTTATCAAGATTAAGCCGTTGCTCACATGAGAGCCACGGTCATTTTTATTTATATCGGTTCCCGTAAATTGCCAACAAAAAAGGAGGCACCTCAATACACTTCCCTTTAAAATTTGAGGATGAGCTCTTTTTTTGTTCCCTCACTAACATTAATTTAATTTGGTTCTACATGAACCACAACATCATAGACACTATGCTCTTTAATTAATTTATCCTCAACCATAGAGGCAATATCATGAGCATCTTTCACATCTAATTTCGAATTGACAAGGATTACAATATCAACAACCACGTTGTTACCGTAATTTCTAGCTCTAATATCTTTTACGCCTTTAACTCCATAACAATTAATGATGGTTGTTTTCTAAGAATCTAATTCCTTCAGGTCAAATCCATCAGTGAGATGGTGAGACGCATCACGGAAAATGTCCCATGCGGTCTTACAAATAATAAGACCAACGTTTATAGCTGTAATAGGGTCTAACCAGGGAAGACCAAATTGAGCACCGATAATTCCAATGAAAGTACCTACACTGACCCAAGCGTCAGATAGGTTATCCTTTGCAGCCGCCATGACAGATTGGCTGTTAATTTCACTTGCAAGTTTTTTATTGTAACGATAAACAAAATACATAACTAATGCACAAAAGAGTCCTGTCCAAGCAGCCATTAAATCTGGAGACTCTTCTACTCTATTGAAAATACTTGAAAATGATTGGAATGTAACCTGAATACCAACACCCATCATAATAAGTCCTTAATGAAGAAAACCCGCCATTACTGCTGCGAGTTTTACCTTTTTATATACCAATAGCAATGCAAAACGGCTTTAATACTGCTTACTTTGGGTTATAAAGGTGCTCATTAATATCTTTTATTGGTATATCGTTATTATCAATGTACTCAATAATTTTTAGGGTATTCTCTATTGCAAAATCTTTTTCCAGCTGGATGATCAGCAATTAAAGAGCCTACTAGGTCAAGTAATTGTGTTCTGATTCTTGAAATTATCAACTTTGCTTCTAACAAATCAATCACGTAAAACCTCCAATTACATTTTTTGAGAACTATTATCTCTACTGTTGACTCTTTACACAATATACATTGAAGGGAAATCATGCAGAAATTGAGCCGCAATTTTTTATTAATGGATTTTTAATAGAGGATGATTGCACCGATAACAATATATATTGATTTAGACGTTGCCTTAACCTATGCTTTATTGCACTTTTTCAATAACGGAAATTCCCTTCTTTAAAGCCTCCGTTCTCCTTAATGTAAAATTGTACTGCACAAACAAATCATCGCTAATTGGTTTATGAATTTTGACTTTGTGTTTTAGTAATTCGTCATTTGCCATTTTTAGGGCGTATTATGGTCTAGAAAGATTTGTTCGTTGTTTTCCTTTTTAGGTAAAAAGAAAAAATGAGGGAAGGATAATTGCTAGGAGGAAGTAAATTCATTACGATTGTAACAAAGAAGAACCGTAACCATATATCAAGGGAAGAACAAAATCAACCCAATCCATTTAACTCTGGGGTTCCTGAGATATTTTTTCGAAGAAAAACAAATACGGATAATTTGAAAGTGCTAAGAAAAGCCATACTGATTTGCAGACAAATTAGAGCCATGAAGACAGATTTGTTAAGATGGAATCAGGAAATTGTTTAGTTAATTGAGTTTAAATAATACATTATGAAAGGAAAATTTGAATGAGTGATAAATCATGGAGAGTTGATACATACCAAGAAGGAAAGTACAAAATAAGTGTTAGGAAAAATTTGGAAAATGACCGTGTGGATGAAGGAGATATCCCTGAAAAGGGACTTAAGGAACAAACAAACCTTAAAAATAATTCATAAGGAAAGTTTACATCAATAAATTAAAGCAAGGATACCTCGAATTGAGATATCCTTGCTTTAATTGAACATTATGGTACTTTTTACTTAACTCGGAAATCATTTTTTTTTTATATCAATTAAACAAATTCCACTAGTGAACCACCAACTGCCCCAGTCACCACAATTGGGATATTAATTGCAGGTTTCTATCATCCAATTTGGACCAGTTCAATCTTAGCTCCGATTGGACATATCGTTTTTACGCAATTATTTAAACAAAGACCTTGTAATGAGAGAAGACATGTATCTTTTTCAAAAACAGGGAAGAGATTATAAAATAGTTGATAAACAATGGGAACATGTCCGTGATCAGTTGGTTAATATGCGCGTAAATGGAGGTTTCCCATACATTACTGTCAATGACGGTGACTATTTGAAGAACGGTGAATTATATCTGAAGCATTGGTATAAGGATGTAGAGCTTGATGTGAAATATCTTGAAAAGGTTTTGCCTTATATTCAACAATTATGGGGAAGACCGGTTCACATTGAAACCATGATTGAAGATCGTAGAATGTTGTTTTCCTATGATGGAAAAGGCGTTCATAGAAAGTATATGTAAATCATTTAGGCAGCTATTGAATGCAATAGCTGCCTTCTAACGTACTTAATAAGGTGTATAATCAACGTTTGGAGTATAGTTATTAGTTGCATTCCATAATAGAAATTCATTGATTCCCTGTGAATGTAAAGCGCGGATTTGGTCTTCGACTTCTGTCTTTCCATATTCCTTATAGTTACCCTTTCCAAGCCAAGACGCAGTAAAATCTTGAAGCCAAGGCCGCGATGTTGGGGGATTTGTTAGCTTACTTAAACGTTCCTTTTCAACCTTTGCATAGCCCTCAACAAGGCGATAGGGATATAAATCCGGTTTTTGAATGCCGAATATTGCAGTCCAATGGCTAGGATAAATCATAGCAGAAATAACATCTACGTTTTCAGCAATATGTGTAAAATTCTGTCCAATTCCACTAGCTTCAGGGATGACAGTAGCGTTCCCGAAGATATCAACAGAAACCTTAACATTGTATGGAGTTAGTTTTTCTTTAGCATATTTTACAAACTCGCTTACAGCAGTAGCTCGATTTGCATGAAACGTTGATTTATCGTAGATAAGCTGTTCCTCTACTTTTTCAAACTTTTCAGGGAATCTTACATAATCAAATTGAATTTCTTTAAATCCTAACTTAACTGCTTCTTGTGCCATACCAATATTATAATCCCATACCTCTTTAAGAAAAGGGTTGGTAAAGGAATCTCCTCGTGGATTTTTCCATAATTTGTTAGCTGTCATAAAGGATAGGCTTGGGCTTCTAGCAGCTAATGCATTGTCTTTAAAGACGACAATTCTTGCGATAGGGTAAATGTTATTTACCTTTAATGTTTTCATTAGAGAAGAAGGATTATTAATGTATGGACGGCTCACAGAGTAATATGGTGATATTTTTGAAGGAATGAAGGTTAGGTAGCCGTGATCATCTTTAATATCAATGACCATTGCATTTAAATCAGTATTGTTTACAAGTGAAAGTAATTGATCAAAATGAGGTTTTTTCGTATTTGGGGCATTAACATAAATACCTCTAATCGGTTCCTGAATATGAGTTAAAGCAAAAACCGGGTTACTGCAGGTAATACTGCTAGATAGAAGAAATACAAAAATGAGTAGTAGGTATTTTCGCATAAACTCTCTCCTTTGTTATTTATTCCTATTAGGTTGTGCAATTGTAGTATTTTTATAAAATGCTCTTTTCGTAAATTCAAAAGCAACAATCATTGCGAAAACAGACTATAGATTTTCTCATCTTATCTTATTTAATTTACATTACTTGCTTTATAGCACTTTGAGGAATAGTAGATTGGGGCGACAGATTCGAATCAATAATATTATCGTGTGGGTATTTTTACCTACTTTTTTCTTTTCCCTCCCTTCCTATTTTTTTTGCTCTTTATTTAGGACCCTATATGACTACTTTAGGAGGGAAATTATAGAAGTCTTTGGATATACTAACTAAAAAAAATTCTGAACACTTAGTCATTTCGTACAAATATTTGTGAAAAAATTATGAATAAACGAGTTTATGGTATGTATGGCAGTTTCTCCATTAATAATTAATTTTTAGATATTTCAAACTATAATTACACAATTTATTCACAGACTATAGTGCGGAATATCTAGGCGAAAAAATATTTTTTTTGATTCAAAAATATCATGTAAATATTGGAAAATATACCTAGAATGAATTTCTGTAAGGGTTGTCAATTACTTTTTTGCTTAATTTATTTCATGAGGAGGAATTTTAGTTGGTTAAGGGATATGAAGGATTTTCACGCAGAAAGTTTCTTAGTAATGCAGGAAAAATCGGAGGCGCCTCAGCTGTTCTTGGCGTCACAGGCACGATGGGTTTATTTTTACCAGAAGAGACCATCGCGAATGCCGAGGCTGGAGTAAATACAAAAAAACCGGGGAAAAATAGCCACTATATGCTTCTGAATGTACGTTTAGAAAGCGGTTATAAATATGAAAATGGTCTAGTTGTTTCGACAGAAACGGTTTTACGAAACCTCCAAATTACCAATGGTAAGATTACCAGAATACTAGATACTAAAGCTACATACAATAAAAATTTAGATTGTTATGACGCCAAAGGTATGCTATTACTTCCTTCCTTTAGAGATATGCATATACATTTGGATAAAACCTATTATGGCGGTCCTTGGAGGGCTGCCCATATGAGAAAAAATGGGATTTTTGATATGATTGCCTTAGAGGAGAAACTGCTGCCGGAGCTGCTGCCAACCGCTCAGGAACGTGCAGAGAAATTAATTGAGCTGATACTAAGTTACGGTTCAACGTACGCTCGAAGCCATTGTAACATCGATCAGGTCGTGGGGTTAAAAAATCTTGAGAACCTGAAAAAAGCATTAGCGAATTACTCTGATAAAATTTCACATGAAATCGTCGCCTTTCCTCAACATGGTTTGCTTCGTTCAAATGTAGAAGGACTGATTCGCGAAGCGATGCAGCTTGGAGTTACCCATGTTGGCGGGCTAGATCCAACCTTAGTTGATGGGAATATGGAAAAATCGTTGAATACGATGGTCCAAATTGCGTTCGACTATAAAGCAGGTATCGATATTCACCTCCATGAAGGCGGAGAAACTGGAATCAAAGCAATTAAACTTTTGGCAGATTTAACCGAACAAGCTGGACTGCAGGGCAAAGTGACGGTCAGCCATGCGTTCTCCCTTGCATCGTTATCGGCTGGAGCTGATGAGGAAATGGCAAACCGCCTCGCCTCTCTAGGAATATCGATTGCATCATCTGTTCCAATTGGAAAGGGTGTTATGCCGATTCCGCTTCTTCAGCAGAAAGGGGTAAAGGTCCTATTGGGTAATGACAGCATTACAGATCATTGGGATCCATTCGGAATTGGAGATACATTGCAGAAAGCTCATCTTGCCGCACAGCTTTATGGCTGGAAACATGAATACACTCTGTCCCGTGCCCTTTCCCTAGCTACTGGAGGCATTACACCTTTAGACGAGTCCGGTAAGCAAATATGGCCGAAGGTAGGAGACGCAGCAGATGTAGTCCTCGTTCCAGCAAGCTGTTCTGCCGAAACAGTTGCCCGTCTGCCAAAGCGGGCCGCCGTTCTGCATAAAGGCGTTCTAGCATCAGGCTCCCTTGAAGCTGTTAATTAAACCAAATTCGTGGTATGGTCGTAAAATCATGTATAATTTCAACCTATAAGCAAAAGTAACCAAATAATTTCAGAGGAGATGTAGGAGAATTCTTACATCTTTTTTTTTATGGAAGTGAAGCATGAAATCTGAAGCAACCTTTAGACATAATTTAAACACAATCAATTGTACAATTTGCACAATTGAATGCAAGGCTTTTTGGATTCGTTAAACGATGACGGTGCTATATATAATAACTAAAATAATCATGTAAGCATTATAGTTAAATAAAAATTGTACAGCGCTTCCATAGACTAAGGTGAGTTTTGTATTTGAACTAAATTCATTTCCTTAATTTTTAACCATCCAATCATAACCGTAAACGTTGTATTGGAATCGTAGGACAGAACACACTAATTTACGTCCCAGCCTGTACAAATTTTATATTAATCCTTACAAACTTTCTTTTTAAAAGGAGGTTCGATCTGCTCAAAAGTTTATTTGACTGCATGATTCTAGATTTATGGGGTGTTATTCGTGATAAATGCAATCTCTGGTGATACAGATTTTATAAAGGGTATTAAAAACTCAATATTCACTGGTTTTGTGCATAGTACATTTAATCGGACATTTAATATTGAATGTTTCGAAAATGGCGACTTATATACAATTGCATGCAGCAAACTTGATAATGGCCCTAATACTTTAATTATTGATGTTGATAATATGAAGCCAATGGACATTGAAGTCAATGATCGGGTACGTGTTGAAAAAAATCTCTTGTATATTGGGGATAAGCACACTATTTCTATTGATAAAGCTGCTAAATGGGAAAGTACTTTACCAACATACCCCAGTAATGTAGAAATCCTGAAACTAAATTTAATGAAAATGAAGGAATACATTAACATTCACGGTGTAGGCGGCGGAATAAAAAAAAACGTAATAACCCAAAATCTTTTTGACGCAGAAGTCTCGAATATGCTTGAGAAAAGAACTCTTTTACTTTTAAACGAATTATTAAATGATCGAATTTCATCTGCCTTGCCACATGCGGTTTCACTTGTAGGTCTTGGGCCAGGGTTAACTCCTTCTGGGGATGATTTTTTAACTGGGTTATTTACCATTTTTAATATGAAAAACAGCCCTTTTTATCCTTACCGATCATTTTGTGAAGATGTTTTAAAGAAAGCAAAAACCTTAACGAATGACATTAGTTACATGACTTTGAAAAAAGCAGCAATTGGTAAAGTGAGAGAGTCTATTATTTCATTACTTAACTCCTTATTAGTGGAGGATGATGAAGACTTATTTCTCTCTTTAAATAAATTATTAAACATAGGTTCTTCATCCGGGACAGATATAGCTTTAGGCATTATTTTCGGAATGGAGGCCAATATTAGAGCAGGAGGAAAAGTATGTTAGTACAAGCTTTGATTAAGCCAAACACATATTTCGATTCAGTATCTTTAATGTCGCTTTCCACTAAAGCAAATCAAATTGAAGAAGTGGAACAAGCCATTATTGCAATGGGTACGGAAATGAATAAAGAGGTAATGAAAAATGTCGGTTTAATGACACCTGAAGTAGAGGCAGCGGGAGCAAGTGATTTAATGATCGTTGTAAAAGCGGAAACTGACGAGTTATGCGAAACCGCTTTCGAAAAAATTAATGATTTATTTACAAAAAAGAATTCAGGTAAAAAAGGGAAAAATGACATTAAATATTCTACAATTTCTTCTGCTGCAGGAAGTAACCCGGAAGCAAATTTAGCCATTATTGCTGTAAATGGTGCATATGCAGCTAGAGAAGCGAAAAAGGCACTTGAAAATGATTTGCATGTCATGATGTTTAGCGACAATGTCGGCATTGAAGATGAAATTGAATTAAAGAAATTAGCTCATGAAAAAGGTTTATTAATGATGGGGCCTGACTGTGGAACAGCGATTATCGGCAATACAGCCCTATGCTTCGCAAACGCAGTAAGAAAAGGGAATATCGGTATAGTTGGAGCATCAGGAACTGGCAGCCAAGAGGTAAGTGTCCGCGTTCACGAATTTGGCTACGGTATCTCTCAATTGATTGGAACAGGCGGTAGAGATTTAAAAGAAGAAGTTGGCGGAATCATGATGCTCGATGGTATTCAGGCACTTGAAGACGATGAAGAGACAAAAGTCATTGTCGTTATTTCCAAGCCACCTGCACCAAGTGTGGAAGAAAAAGTATTAGCAAAAATTAAAACATGTAAAAAACCAGTTGTCGTTTGGTTTGTTGGCGGGAACGAAGAAAAAATTACTGAAGCTGGCGCACATTTTGCCAAAATGTCTAAAGAAGCTGCACTTAAAGCAGTACTATTGGCCGGAGCAGACGAAAGCAAGTTAAATAAACGTGCATTAAACATTCCACTTATTGAAGAAGTTCGGACAAAGTTAACTCCGGAACAGAAATATGTTCGTGGACTTTTCAGTGGCGGAACATTATGCGATGAAGCTATGCATGCAGCAATGGATAAATTTGATAATGTCTACAGCAATATTCAAAGAAATCCTGAGTATCGATTAAAAGACCGTTATACAAGTCAAGAGCATACATTCATCGACTTTGGTGATGATGAATACACACAAGGAAAGCCACACCCAATGATTGATCCATCTACACGTCTTGAAAGATTTATTCAGGAGGCAAAAGATCCATCGGTCGGTGTTATTGTGATGGACTTTGTTATAGGTTATGGAGCACATGAAGATCCAGTTGGAGCTTTCCTGCCTGCAATCATAGAAGCGAAACAACAGGCTGAGCAAGAAGGAAGACATTTAGAAGTAATTGGATATGTTCTTGGTACAGAATTAGATCCACAGGATTATGAAGAGCAAATAAATAAATTATTAGCGGCAGATGTAACACATGCGAGCAGCATGCAAAATGCTGGATTATTAGCTAGAGAATTTGTTGTGAAGGGAGAATAGGCATGAGTAGAATTAGCGATTTATTTAAAAGCAGACCACATGTTATTAACGTAGGAATTGAGTCCTTTAAAGATGATTTATTACAACAAGGCTCTGAAGTCATTCATTTAGAATGGACACCGCCGGGCAGAGGAAACCCAGCATTAATTGCTGCACTTGACAAGTTTGAAAATCCTGCAATCTTGGAAAAAATCGAAGCAGCAAATAAATTAGCAGTTGAAAGAATTATTAATTCTCATCCAGTGTTAGTTGGTTATGATCAAGCCATAAATTGCGTACCTGGGATGACAAAAACAACGATTCTCCATGCAGGACCTCCAATTACTTGGGATAAAATGAATGGTCCTATGAGAGGCGCTATTACTGGTGCAATCGTATTTGAAGGGTTAGCTAAGGATGTAGAAGAAGCAGCTAAATTGGCGGCATCTGGCGAAATAACCTTTTCACCATGTCATGAACACAACTGTGTAGGTTCTATGGCAGGTGTCACATCTGCTTCAATGTTTATGCATATTGTTGAAAACAAAACTTATGGCAATATTGCTTATACAAACTTAAGTGAGCAGTTAGCAAAAATCCTTCGAATGGGAGCCAATGACCAAAGTGTTATTGATCGTTTAATTTGGATGCGCGATGTTTTCGGTCCTATTTTACGTGATGCAATGAAACTAAATCCTAATGGAATTGACTTACGTTTAATGCTTGCGCAAGCACTTCATATGGGAGACGAGTGTCATAACCGAAATGTTGCGGGTACAACATTACTAATCCAAGCTTTAACTCCGTATATTTTACAAACTGATTATACAATCGAACAGAAGAAAGAAGTATTTGATTTCGTTGCGAGCAGTGATTACTTCTCTGGTCCTACTTGGATGGCAATGGCGAAATGTGCACTTGATGCTGCTCATGGAATTGAAAACAGTACAGTCGTTACAACCATGGCACGGAATGGTGTTGAATTCGGTATCCGTGTTAGCGGCCTGCCTGGAAACACATGGTTTACTGGCCCTGCACAAAAAGTTATTGGTCCAATGTTTGCTGGATACAAGCCAGAAGATTCTGGACTTGATATCGGGGACAGTGCAATTACAGAAACTTATGGTTTTGGCGGATTTGCAATGGCAACAGCTCCAGCAATCGTTGCATTAGTCGGTGGTACAGTAGAGGATGCTATTGGTTATTCAACTAAAATGAAGGAAATCACGACAACAGAAAATCCTAACGTCACAATTCCATTACTTGATTTCATGGGACTTCCGACAGGAATTGATGTTCGTAAGGTTGTTCAAACAGGTATTATGCCTGTCATTAATACGGCGATTGCTCATAAAGACGCAGGAATCGGAATGATAGGTGCCGGAATTACCTATCCTCCAGTTGAAGCTTTTGAAAAAGCATTGCAAGCTTTAAGTGAAAACATTAATTAATATTTGTTTAGGTATCTCAAACTAAATGAAAAAGTCCAGCATGATGTTTTAATTATGCTGGGCTTTACTGTTACAGTGTTTTACAAAGGACTTTAAAGTTAATTAACTTAGATGGTTTTTTAAAAAATCGACGACTTGTTTTAGTGCATTTTGAACAATCGGATCTTGGAAGTTTTTATCAAATACATGCTCACCATTTGGTATCGTAATAAGTCTTGCTTCAACCGATTGTTTAATTATGGCAGCTCTCATAAATACTGACTGTTCGTATGGAACATCCGTATCCTTCGTTCCGTGTAATAGTAAAGTTGGTGGAAATTCCTTTGTAACATTGCGATTGGGGCAAAATTGATAGAGAGCTTCTTTATTATTTAAAAGATTAATACCTGTAATTTCTTCGATCCAAACTCCATTCTGTCGCGCATAAACATAAAATAGAAACCGTTCTTCTACTGATGCCTCAGTTATTATTTGATCTGTGTTAAGTTTGTATGCGAGTTCCTTAGAAACAATGTCCTTCTGACAATAATATTTACTTGGACTTGCAGCCCAGCTCCCAACAAGATCTCCGTATCCGTAAAAGGAAACAATTGCACGGGGCTTATGAGTAAATGTTCCAGTAGTAAGAGCTAAAAAACCACCGGCAGAACTTCCTACAACTGCAATTTTCTCTGGGTCTATTGAAAATTGTTTTGGTCCTTCTAATTGAATCCAAAGGATTGCATCTTCAATATCCTTAAGAATTTCCGGCAGTTTTGTTGCAGGAGCCAGCCTATAGTCAATTGAAAATAGTGAAAATCCATTGTTGGTGTAAAGTTTGATCATTTCTTCACTTATTTCTTCTCTTGTTCCCCAAATTAACCCGCCACCATGAATATAGACGACGACAGGAGCATTTTCTTGGTTAGTCCCATAAAAATCTCCGATAATTGAGAAATTTTCATCTTCTTTATAAATAACGGTTTTCTTCACTTTTTTTTCACGTCCTATCTTTGAATGTTATTTCATATTTTACTAAAATAATTGTTTCAGTTAATACTAAAAAAAATCATCTAATAATGCAACAAAACAATTACCTGCCATTGCTAAAGATAGGACATACTTTGTACAAAAATTATTGTATAACCTGCCTAAATGAATACCTTTCTTTTTGGTTTTGGTAGCCAATGACCCAGAAAGGTTTACCGACTAAAATGTAAGATGTAAGGGGTTACCAAAAGTTATTATTTCTCTTTTAGATTTATAAAAATCTTTCAGAGAATAGCAAGATTCTCCATTCTCTGCTTCAAAAGGAGGCAATATAAGTAGAAGAGTATTAAATAATGCTAACAATTTTTACAACCAACAAACTAATTCATATTTTGAGGTGAAACGTAATGGATCAAACAATTAAATTTTGGAAAAAAGGGGACTTGGCTGCTTATTTCGGCTTACTCGCCAATAACCTAACCAATCTACTAACCATGATGTCATTATTAATTTTTGTCGTAGGTATTCCATCAGCAGTCGTTTATGGAAAAATTGCTCCAGCTTTTGGTATGGGGATATTTATCGCAAGTTGTGCTTATGGCTTTTTTGCTTATCGATTAGCTAAAAAAACAGGTAGGACTGATGTAACAGCATTACCTTCGGGACCAAGTGCACCGTCCATATTCACGGTAACTTTTTTAGTTATATTGCCAGTTTATACTCAAACAAAAGATTATGAATTTGCCATTGGGATTGCACTAGTATGGTGTTTCGTAGAAGCAATGATCCTAGTAGTGGGATCACTATTGGGTGATACCATCAGAAGAGTCATTCCTAGAACAGTATTATTATCTTGTTTATCTGGTCTTGGGCTATTGTTATTAGCCATGAATCCGATGTTACAAGCCTTTGAAGCACCGATGATCGCTTTTGCAGTGTTAATCATCATTTTTATTAACTGGTTTGGTAAATCACCGATCTTTGCAAAAATTCCAACAGGGTTTCTATTGCTTGCTGTAGGTGCAGGCATTGCCTGGGCTTTAGGCTTAATGGATCCTGGTGCAATTTCACAATCTCTATCATCCTTTGGATTTAATCCTCCATCATTAAACATTGATGGTTTTATGCAAGGATTGCCACATGCCCTTCCATATTTGGCGTCAGCTATTCCACTAGGTCTTTCTAACTATGTGTTTGACTTAGAGAATATTGAAAGTGCTCATACTGCAGGGGATGAATATCAAACAAGACAAGTTATGTTAACAAATGGTCTTGCTTCATGTGTTGGTGCAGCATTTGGAAATCCATATCCAGTAACTGTATATGTTGGACACCCAGGGTGGAAATCAATGGGCGCTGGTATTGGTTATACGGTTGCAACGGGTTTATCGATGTTAATTCTTACACTTTTCGGTATTGGAGCATTTTTGTTAGCAGTCATTCCGATTTATGCTATCGCTCCTATCCTTGTTTATATTGGGGTTGTAACGGCCAACCAAGTTGTTCGTGAAACTCCTAAAATGGAAGTACCGGTTATCTTTATTGCATTATTCCCATGGATTGCAAACTGGGCTCTAACTCTTGCAAATAATGTACTTGGTGCTGCTGGAACTGCCGCGGGTACTGTTGGGATTGATAAGCTTGCAAGTAAAGGGGTTTATTACGAAGGATTGACTCATTTAGGAAATGGTGCACCGATTGCCAGTTTGTTATGGGGATGTATAGCGATTTTTGCTATCAACGATAAACCGTTGCGTGGTGCTGCCGCTGCAGCAATAGCAGCCGTATTGTCTGTCGTTGGATTTATCCACTCTCCAACAGTCGCATTTGCTAAAGGTGCTTCTGTAGAATTTTTCTTTGCCTACCTAATGATTGCTGCCATTTTTGTTATCAAATATGTGATGGATCGTAGCAAAGCTCAGCCAAAACCTGATACCGGAAAAAATGTAGCATAATTAAATTTTTCAGAATTCACCTTCGATCGTTAAAGCTCGTCATGCTTTCGAGGGTGAAATTTATTTATTACGAATTAATGAATAAGGAGGAGAATGTTTACGATGAATCAAAACAAGGAGCTAATCCTGGCAAGTGAACGTGGGGAAATAGAAATTGTAAAACAATTATTAGAAGACGGAGCTGACGTCGCTTTTAAAGACGCAGAAGGCCGAACAGCTTTGATGGCTGCTACACAGAAAAATCAACTTTCCGTGGTTAAACTGCTATTACAAGCTGGCAGTGATGTAAACACAAGAGATATTACACAATTAACACCGTTCATTTGTTCTGGTGCAAATGGTTTTCATGAAGTTTTAAGCGTGATGCTGAATTATGGAGCAGATTTAAAAAGTGTAAATCGATTTGGCGGTACTGCATTATTACCTTCTAGTGAAAAAGGCTATCTTAAAACCGTACAAAAATGTTTGGAAGCTGGTATCCCTGTCAATCATGCCAATAATTTAGGTTGGAGCGGTCTATTAGAGGCAGTCATTTTAGGTAACGGCGGACGCTTATATTCTATGATGATTGAATTACTTGTAAAAGCTGGTGCAGATGTAAATATGCCAGACAGGGATGGGAAGTCAGCACTACAGCATGCCAAAGAATTGAAGCATGATAAGGTAGAAAAGATTCTTACTAATGATTTCATTGAACAAAATGACAATATAAAAAATGCAAAAGCTTTATATTTGGATGATAAGTATGAAGAAGTAATTTCTGAAATGAATCAAGCTCTCGAGACGGATAGAAATAATCTAGATTTTTATTTCTACAAAGGCTATTCACTACAAGAACTAAAGCGCTATGATGAAGCACTCGAAGAATATAAAAAGGCGTTAGTGCTTAATCCTAATGATCTTGATTTTTATTTCTATACGGCTAATTGCTTAAGATTGATGAATAGACCTGAAGAAGCGCTTGCTGAATATGATAAAGCATGTGAATTAGACCCTAATGAAACCTTTTACCGGTACCATAAAACAAATTATCTAAGAGAACTAGGTCGACACGAGGAAGCTGTAAACGAAATGGATAATCTATTAGCGCTTCAGCCACACAGATATGATTTTTCATTCCATAAGGCAAACAGTTTGAGATCCCTTGGAAGACATGAAGCAGCGATTGTGGCCATTGAAAATGCGATTGCCATCGACCCAACAAATCCATTATATCAATTGCATAAAAATCAATCACTTGCATTATTAAAAAAACAATTAGAATCACAGGAGGTAAAATGATGAAGAAATTGGTTATTGTTGCGATTGGTGGGAATTCTCTAGTCCGAGACAATGGACGTGACTCTGTTCAAGATCAATACGAAGCCGTTAGTGAAACGGCTGTAAATATCGCTGATATGGTTCAAGAGGGCTACAATGTGGTTGTGACACATGGAAATGGTCCACAAGTTGGTTTTGGGCTTAGAAGGTCCGAAATTGCAAACGAAATTGCTAATATGCCTGATGTGCCGCTTGTCAATTGTGTTGCAGATACACAGGGTGGTATTGGTTACCAAATTCAACAAGCATTAACAAACGAATTTACTAAAAGAGGTATAAATAAAAAAGTTGCAACGATCATTACCCAAGTTGAAGTTGACATTAATGATCCAAATTTCAAAGATCCAACAAAACCGGTTGGTTCATTCTTTACTTTAGAACAAGCAGAAGAGATGAAATTGGAACATCCTGAGTGGATTTTTGTAGAAGATTCCGGACGTGGTTATCGTAGAGTGGTTCCATCACCTAAACCAATTGATATTGTTGAAAAAGAAGCGATTAATTCATTGGTAGATGCTGGTTACGTTGTGATTGCAGTTGGCGGAGGCGGCATTCCAGTTGTAAAAACAGGAGATAATTCATATTTAGGTGTTGATGCGGTAATTGATAAAGATTTTGCCACCAGTCTTTTAGCGGAACAGGTCAATGCTGAGACATTAATCATTACAACTGGTGTTCCAAGAGTATGCATTAATTTTGGAAAACCAAATCAACTGGCCCTAGAAAAGATTACAGTAGAAGAAACTAAACAATATGTTCTTGAAAACCACTTCCCACCGGGCAGTATGCTGCCAAAAATTGAGGCTAGCCTAAGCTTCTTGGAAAAGGGTGGAAAGAGAGTAGTTATTACAAACCCAGAAAGTTTAAAAGATGCAATTAATGAAAAACAAGGTACTCACATTGTCAAACAGCTAAATACAGCACATTGTATGCAATAATAAGTGATAATTCGAAAGTCCGGCACTAAGGAAAACTGTGCCGGACTTTGTTTTTAATATTGTTATTTACTTTTTTCTTTCTCCCGAAAATCTGTTGGCGAAATTCCCTCTATTTTTCGAAATAAAGTACTAAAATAGTTTTGGCTGCTAAATCCAGAGTTTTCTGCAATATCCGATATGGTCCAATTTGGGTTAGTTATTAAAAACCGTTTCGCCACATGGGTACGATACTGAATTAAATACTCCGAAAAAGAAACACCTACTTCTTCGTGAAATTTCCGACTTAAGTAGGTAGGGTTAGTATGCACCTCATTTGCGATTGCTGAAAGTGAGATCTTTTCAGCAAACTTTTGGTGGATGACTTTAAGAGAACTTTGAATTAAGCTGGAATAATTTTGAGAAAAGGGATTTTCTTTATACTTGGATAGAATCTTTACTAATACCTCCTCAATCACTGGCTTCGTTAAATAATCTATAACCCCGATTCTTAGAGATTGCTGAGCATAGCTAAAATCCTGACAGGCTGTAATCATAATTATATCCACATCTTTATTGCATTGCCTAAGTTCTTCTCCAAATTCAAGACCAGATTTTCCTGGAAGATTAATATCTAAAAAAGCCAAATGAATCTCATGATTTAGAATGATGGACTGTGCTTGAATAGCATCGGCAGCCTTGAAAAACTTCCATAAAGGAAATTCAGTATGCAGCAAATATTCTAATTGTTCCAGTTCTAATGGTTCATCATCAAGTAATAAAACATTCATTTCTATTTGCCCCTCTGCAAAGATTCTCCTGCTGGTCTTTCGTTTAATTTATATAAAAGAATATTTGAAGTAAATATGATTGAGAAAAGAAGTAGATATATTTTAAAAAAGAGTAATAATTCTGAAAATGTCAATGGAACTATTTTTTTATAATTTGAGTAAGGAATAATTTTGCAACGAGGAAGGGAGAAATATTGTTGAAAACCAAGCTTAAGGGAAGATATGTAATTGGCTATGATGGTTATGATCATGTCATTTTAGAAAATGCAGAAGTTGTTTATGAAAATGACACCATTATTTATGTGGGTAAAGATTATTCTGGAGAAGTTGATGAAGAAATTGATGCAGGTAACTCCGTTATTAGTCCTGGATTTATCGATTTAAATGCATTGGGTGATATTGATCACGATATTTTACATTTAGAAGTAAGCAGCGACAGAAACAAAAACTTGCTTTGGTCGGAGCGTTATGTTGAAAACGGACATCATGAAATCATGACGGCGGAAGAAGAAGCTTTTAAATCACTCTACGCATATTCTCAATTGATACTTCATGGCGTTACTACCGCTATGCCGATTACCTCTGTTTTTTATAAAAAATGGGCAGAAACATATGAGGAACTAGCTGTAGCAGCCCATCATGCTGGAAAATTAGGGTTAAGAATCTATTTAGGACCAAGTTATCAATCAGGGATTAGAGTTGTCGAGCCAGATGGAACGATCAAGCTTTACTGGGATGAAGAAGCTGGAAGAGCAGGACTAAAGCGGGCTATCAAGTTTGTCAGAGAATTTGATGGTGCTTACAATGGCTTGGTTAAAGGAGTGCTTGCACCTGAACGAATTGAATGTCAAACGGATGAAAGCCTAAAACAGACTAAATATTATAGTGAGCAATTAGGCGTACCAATCAAACTTCATGCAGCTCAAGGAAACTTTGAATATCACACAATCTTAGAAGAACATGGGGTAACCCCAATTCGTTATTTGTATAATCTCGGCTTTTTAGGTCCAAAAACCGGAATTCCTCACGCTCACTTCATTGCTGGATATTGTGAAGCACAAGCGGGTGATGGAGATGATTTAGCACTTCTTAAAGAAACAAATACAACGGTTATACATTGTCCGTTGATTATTGGAAGACATGGGTCTGCTTTGAATTCGTTTGCCAAATACAAAAGGACTGGAATCAACTTAGCGCTTGGAACTGATACATTTCCTCCAGATATGTTTCAAAACATTCGAACAGGCAGCATGCTGTCACGCCTAATCGAAAAAGATGTAGTAGACTCAACCTATGCAGATTTATTTCGGGCTGCAACAATTGGTGGTGCCGACTTCCTAGGCCGGAAAGACTTGGGGCGTATTGCTGTAGGAGCAAAAGCTGATATCATTGCGATTGATTTAGATGGATACCACATTGGTGTCCTAGATGATCCTATCCGCACTATGATTGTCAGCGGAAGTGGAAGAGATGTTAAATTATCCATCATTAATGGTAGCGTTGTAATGAAAGATCGACAAATTCCTAGTCTTGATTTAGAAGAAATCAAAAACAAAGGGCAAAAATATTTTAATAAAATGAGAAACGGTTATTTAGAAAGAGATTATCAGCAGCTCTCAGAGAAGGAATTGTTTAATCCTTCCTTTAAGATTGTTGATTCAATAGAAAGGTGATCGTATGAATGAAAGTTATTGGTTAAAGAATGTACGTTTAGAAGTTGGATATAAAAAAGAAAATGATAGAGTAGTTGGTACGATTACAAAGCTTGCTAATCTATTCATTTCAGATGGCAGGATTACAGAAGTGGATTACTCAAAGGATGCTGTCACTGACGATTTACCTGTTATAGATGCAAACGGGCTGCTTTTAATTCCGTCTTTTATCGAAAAGCATGTTCATCTTGATAAAACCTATATGGGTGAGGATTGGAGAGCTTGTATTCCAGCAAAAGGTGTGATTGAACGCTGTGAAATTGAAAAAAATATTCTAGCTTCCATACTATCAAGCACACAGAATCGGGCAGAAGCTTTGCTTGAAATATTATTATCTTATGGTTCCACTCACGTGAGAACCCATGTGGACATATATCCAGAAGTGAAATTGCAAAATTTAGAAGGTGTCAGGCGTGCCCTTGATACTTATTCGAATAAAGTAAGTTCAGAAATTGTGGCATTTGCACAGCATGGTTTGCTGCGTCCAGGTACGGTGCAACTTATTAGAGAAGCAGTAAGAAATGGTGCAGGAATTGTCGGTGCGGTTGATCCTGCCTCGGTAGATAATAATATCGAAGCATCATTAGTTCAGCTTATGGAGTTGGCAGTTGAAGGTAATGCAGATATTGATTTGCATTTACATGATCCAGGGCACTTAGGAACATTTACGATGAAGCGACTTGCTTATTTAACAAAGCAGGCTGGATGGGAAGGAAGAGTAGCCGTCAGTCATGCCTTTGGCCTTGGAGATGTTTCAAAAGAAGAAGCGATTGAATTGGCACAGATTCTAAAAGATGCAGGAATATCGATTGTGACCAGCCTTCCAGGCGGCAGGGCCATTCCGCCCGTTAACTTACTTACGGAATGTGGAGTAGAGGTCGCTATCGGGAATGATAATATTTATGATTCTTGGTGGCCAACAGGTAACGGTGATGTTCTTGAAAGAGCTGGGCGCCTTCTTGAGCGTTACAGATGGACGGATGAGGTTTCACTCGCGCAATCTCTTAAATATATCACGGGTGGTATCACTCCATTAGACAGAGAGGGGAACCAAGTTTGGCCGAAACCTGGAGATACCGCAAATATAATTTTGGTAGATGCAAGCTGTTCTGCAGAAATTATTGCAAGAAGATCCACTCGTAAAGCAGTTTTTTACAAAGGTAATCTAGTTTCCGGATCAATGAAATAAATATAGTAAATCTAAAAGAGGATGTTAATTCATTCTCTTTTTTTAATTAGAATTAATAAATACTTTTTTCTCTAAAAGAAGTAGATATAGTTAAAAAACAGGTAAAGATTTTAGAGAAAAAATAGTCTGAATATTTTTATAATTAGATAAAGACCTAGCGGTTTTAAACAAAAACAGGGGGTTGGAGTCTATGAAAGTAAAGAGAGGGATAGGTAGATTATTTCAGGTTATGTTGCTGCTGTTTGTTATTACCGGTTGTTCGACAAATAACAACGTCAGCACAAAAGTGAATTCCAAGGAAGATGCTTCCAAGGATGGAGGTACATTGGTGATTGTTCGATTGTCAGACGCTGAAAATTTAGACCAGCAGTTTATGTCGACTATCAATGCGGCAAGTATAACCCATGGAAAAATTTACGAGGGGCTGGTAGGACGAGATGAAAATGCAGAAATAAAGCCTTTGTTAGCCAAGTCGTGGGAGCAGGTAAATGATACAACTTGGGAATTTAAGCTTAGAGACGACGTCGAATTTCATGATGGAACTCCCTTTAATGCTAATGCGGTAAAAGCAACGTTTGATAGACTGCTAGACCCTAAGGTAGGTTCACCAAGAGCAGTGGTATTAAGTATGGTGAATGAAGTGAAAGTAGTCGATGACTATACCGTTCAATTTATTTTAAGTGAACCTTTCTCACCTTTACTTTCAATCCTTGCGAGTCATGAAGGGGGTATTATCAGCCCAAAATCGATTGAAGAGTATGGCGGGAAAATAATTAATGAACCAAATGGTACAGGTCCATTTGTTTTTGAATCATGGACTCCTGGTCAGGAAATTAAATTAAATAAAAACAAAGAATATTGGGGAGAAAAAGCTAAAGTTGATAACGTTGTCTTTAAGGTGGTACCGGAAGAAACAACAAGAATCTCCATGATTGAAACAGGAGAAGCACATATTGCTGAACCGCTGTCGGTAACAATGATGGACACGGTTGAAGCTTCTCAATCGACTGAAGTTTATCGTAGTGAAGGATTTGGAACGGAGTTCATAGGCTTCAATGTACTGAAGAAACCATTTGATGATGTCCGAGTTCGTAAAGCTATAGCTCATGCTGTAGAAATGGATTCTATCATCAAAGGTGTATATAACAATGTCGGAAAAAAAGCAAATTCATTATTAGGCTCCAAAGTTTTCGGATATCACCCGAATATGAAAGCATATGGATATAACTTAAATGAAGCAAAAAAGTTGCTTGCTGAAGCAGGCTATCCAGATGGTTTTGAAACGACACTAATTACAATGGACAGCAAAGAAAGAATAAATATGGCGGAAGTACTTCAATCCCAATTAAAAGGAATTGGCATTAAATTAAATATTCAAGTGTTGGAGTATGGGACGTTTGTTGAGCAAGGAAATAAAGGTAATTTTGAAATGTTTATCAGCAGCTGGAGAAATGCTACTGGCGACGCTGACTATAATCAATATAACCTTTTCCATACAAGTTCGCATGGGTCGGCTGGAAACTACTTCTTTTATAGCAATAAAGAGATTGACAGTCTAATAGAAACTGCCCGCAGTGAGCAAGATCAAGAAAAACGAATGGAGCTTTATAGCAAGGCACAGGAATTGGAAATGGAAGATGCGGTATATATTCCAGTCCGCGTAATTGAGAATCTGGCAGCAGTCAGCAAAATCGTAGATGGTTTTTCCATTAGTCCGTCAGGATATTTAGAAATCAATGATGTATCGATAAAAAAACAATAAGTAACAAAAGAGGCTGGTACGCAAAGGGCATTAAATGACCACGTAGATCCAGCCTCTTTTGTTATTCTCTAATCACGCTTAAAGAATCCGCCAATCGTTACATAGGAAAGAACGTTATGAACAGATCCTATCCAGATTGAGAAAAATTGACCTATCTTCCACGTACTAGCCTCAGATGGAGTCGGTAATAAATCTGGGCTATAATTAGTTTGATTTTCGATTAGTGCAGGGTTTTGTCCCAAATAAACGCCCCTCTATATTACCTTACTATTATTTTTTGTTATTGTTTTATAGATTAAGACCATTAAACAAAGAACTGTTGAAATAGCAAAGCTAAACCAAATTCCTTTAAAGTCTTCCGTCCTCGTTACAAAAATATAGCCTCCAATGGTTCCAATGAAGGATGAGAAGGGGACTATGAATGGAAGAACACCTCTACTGAGAATGATATATAAAATTGGACTGATCATCGCCGCATAAATATTCCCAGTGAAAAATAATAATGTTAAGGGATTTGGGGTAAGTATGCTGACAACTACAAGTAAACATACACATACTGCCCCTGAAAAAATATAAGTGTATTTCCATTTCTCAGCGTTTGTTAGAGTAAAAAACATTTCCATTATATTTTTTACAAAAAGGCTAGCAGCGGCGTGCAATTCTGCACTGAGGGCTGAAGCGATTGAACTAAAAATAAAGACAACAAATAGGACGATTAGTACTGTTGATTGGATTTTGTTGACTAATTCAGAGAATAGTGAATAAATATTTTCAAAGCTTCTGCCAAAAATCGTAATCATTAACATGGAAGATAGGGCCAACGGGATGGTTGCCCAAATTAATCCTGTTAAGGTAAAGGTTATTTGAACCTTTTCTTTTTGAATGATAAATATTCTTTGCCATGTAGCACGGTCAATCAAAATTTGACCAAAAAAGACAAAGACTGCTGTGAAAATAAACCAAATGGCATCCGTGTTCTTTATATACAATAAATAAGGATGATATAGCTTAATTCCGTCATAAACAGGATAAACCCCTTCTTGAATATAAAAGTAGACGGGGATAATAATGACTGCTGCAAAAATAAGAGTGACATTAACACCAGCCACTTGGTGAAGGCGCTGCATCCCGCCGACTCCTCCGATAAAAAAACAAAAAGTTAAAAATAGCAATAACCCAATAAAATTAGGAATCGGAAAAATCATATGGATAAGAATTCCAGCTCCCATTGCTTGGACAAATAAGGAATGAAAGCTTGTAAGGAAAAGTATTGTAATCATAAACCAATATCCGCTTGGTGTTAATTTTTGTCTTAAAACATCTCCAATCGTATGCTGACCAGGATAATTCTCATGAATTTTTTTTGCCAAAAATCCGAATAAAATAGAGGTTAATGCCCCAACTAGTGAGTATCCAATTCCACCGATAAGACCGTATTTGACCAAGGTTTCCGGAGAGGAAAGGATTGTATTTCCTGTCACCCAGCGAGCCAATAAACTAACAACTCCAAAGCTTACTCCGAGTTTTATGGCACCACTGATATATAACTGATAATCATTTTTTTTCAATGGAATGTCTCCCTTAAGCGAAAATCCCTTGGTGATTGCCCTGTCATTTTTCTGAAAATTTGGCTGAAATAATGCTGGCTGTTAAAACCGCATCTTTCAGAAACCGTACTAATACTTAAATCAGGATACTCAATGAGCATTTTCTGAGCTTCCTTTAAGCGAAACTCGTTTAAATACTCGGAAAAGCCCATTCCAACTTCCTCATGAAATTTTCTGCTTAAATAAGCCGGGTTAATATGAATTTTTGAAGCTAAATAATTCAATGTTAATTTTTCACTATATTCTGCGTGGATAATGTTAATAGCATTTACTATTTGCTCTGTGTATCGCCCTAATCTTTCATACCTGCTTAATACATTCATTAATTCATCCTCAATGATTGGTTTGGTTATGTAATCAACTACGCCAAGTCTTATCGAAGTTTGAGCATATTCGAAATTTTGATAAGCAGTAACCATGATAATGTCGATCGTATAAGATTGTGTTAGTTCTTTAGCTAAATCCAATCCAGTCTTTCCAGGGATCTGAATATCTAGAAAAGCGAGAAAGATGTCATGCTGCTTAACGATTTGGAGTGCAATTGACGCATCTTGAGCTTTGAAAATCTTCCAGTTTGGAAATTTATTATGGATTAAATATTCGAGCTGCTCTAATTCTAGCGGTTCATCATCAACTAGCAGGATATTCATTAAAAATGTTCACCTTCCTTAGATTTCAGATTTCAGTATCAATGGAAAAATAGCTAATACACTTGTCCCGTTGTCCGAGTTGATTAGTTGTACAGATGTTTTACCATCAGGGAATAATAACTCCAGCCTTTTTGTAATGTTTTCTAAACCGAGTCCTCGATCCTCTGACAGTTCCTCACGACCTTCACTCGCAGTGTTCCATACTGTGATTTGAATTTCTCTTTCCTTTTTTTCAATGATTATTTTTAAAAATGCTTCACCCATATATTTTTCAAATGAATGTTTAAAAGCATTTTCGACAAACGTTTGAACAATAAACGGAATGGTAATGGCCTGGTTTACATTTGGATCGATTGAAAATTCATAATGAAGTCTGTCCCGGAACCTGATTTTTTGTATTTCTAAATAATAATTGACATAGGCTATTTCCTCATTGATGGTAATAAAAGTGTTATTTGTTTGATACTTAAATTTTAGCAGCTTTGAAAGAGTTTCAATCGATCGGATTAATTCTGTTTTTCGATCCAGTCTTGCTAAGCTTAATATTGAATTTAATGTGTTAAAAAAGAAATGAGGCTGAATCTCTTGATTCAATTGATTGTAAAGTGCAGTTTGCAGCTCTCTTTCTAAAGCAATTTCCCGTGTTTGTTTTTCCAGCAGGTCAATTCGCTTTTCAAAAATAAATAAAAAAAGCAATGTAAAAGCGCCTAGTAAAGGTGCAAGGGCTGCAATCATGATATTTAGGGAGAAAGCTTCAACTGTTAACATAACTGATATTCTCCTTTTAGATGAAGAAAAAGGGAGGCTTTTGCTTCTCCCTTTTTTAATATAATATTTTATCTTAATTTTTAATAATTAGAAAATATTTTTACATAAATTTTTCTGCATAATGACAGCTGACGAAATGGTTCGGATCAAATTCCCTTAAAGCTGGTTCATCCGTTTTACATTTCTCCGTTGCAAATGGACAGCGGGTATGGAATCGGCAGCCGTTTGGCGGATTAATAGGGGAGGGGACGTCTCCTCTTAAGATAATACGCTCCCGTTTTAATTCCGGGTTTGGTACAGGAATCGATGATAACAAAGCCCGTGTATACGGATGCAGCGGTGTATCAAATAAATCTTTTTTATCTGCGATCTCAACGACTTTCCCTAGATACATAACCATGACCCGATCAGAAATATGTCTTACCACACTAAGATCGTGAGAGATAAATAAAAAGGTTAGTCCAAACTGCTTTTGCAGTTTCTTCAATAGATTTAGGATCTGTGCCTGGATGGATACATCCAAGGCCGAAACAGCTTCATCACATATAATTAATTTTGGATTTACTGCAAGGGCTCTGGCAATCCCAATCCGTTGGCGCTGGCCGCCGCTGAATTCATGAGGGTAGCGGTCAAGAGCCTCTGGCGGAAGCCCGACATAGCCAAGTAGTTCAAGCATTCGATCCATTCTTTTTGACTTTTCCACTACATCTTGGATGGCCATGGCTTCATTTAAAATTTGCTTAACGGTTTGCCTCGGGTTAAGAGAAGCAAAAGGATCCTGAAATATAACCTGTAAATCCCCTCTAAGCTTTCTCATTTCTTTTTTATTTAATCCCAAAATGTCTGTTCCTGAATAATAAACCTTACCGTCTGTAGGTTCATCAAGTCTTAAAATCGCACGACCTGTTGTGGATTTTCCGCAGCCAGATTCACCTACAATACTTAAGGTCTCTCCTTCATATAGCTTGAAGGAGATGTCGTCTACTGCTTGTACATAGGCTTTTGGCTTAAAAAGGGAGTCTGTTTTAACAGGAAAATATTGCTTTAAATGTTCTACTTCTAATAAGACTTTCTTATCTGCTGCAGCCTGCATTATTTTACAGCCTCCTCTTTTACAATTTTTTCTGTCCATTGATCTGTATACATCCAGCAGCGAACCTTTACACCATCATTCTGCTCAATAAGCTCTGGCTGCTGTTGATGACAAATCGGTTGCTGATGAGTGCATCTTGAAGCAAAGCGGCAGCCAGCAGGCATATTGTAGGGACTAGGAACACTGCCTTCAATCGTTTGTAATTCTTCCTGATCTTCATGAATTTTTGGCAGTGAATCTAGTAAACCTTGTGTGTAAGGATGTCTTGGATTAGCAAAGATCTTCTCTGTTGGTGCATGTTCAATAATATTTCCAGCATACATGACCGCTACAGTATCACAAGTTTCGGCAACTACTCCTAAATCATGGGTAATCATAATGACGCCCATACCCAGTTTATTTTGTAGGTCTTTAATTAACTCTAGTATTTGAGCTTGAATGGTAACATCCAATGCTGTTGTTGGTTCGTCTGCAATTAATACCTCAGGGTTACATGCAAGTGCCATCGCAATCATGACACGCTGCCGCATTCCGCCGCTTAGTTGGAAAGGCTCTTGTTTTGCTCTTTTTTCCGGGGAAGGGATACCAACAAGCTTTAGCATTTCAACTGCCTTTTCCCATGCGGCTTTACGTCCCATTTTTTGATGCAATCGTAACGCTTCAGCAATTTGTTCCCCAACTGGTAAAACAGGATTTAATGATGTCATCGGTTCTTGAAAAATCATCGAGATCTCGTTTCCACGGACTTTTCTCATTTCATCTTCAGATATCTGTACTAAATCTCTACCTTTAAAAAGGACCTGACCGCCCGCTATTTTACCAGGAGGGGAGGGGATTAACCGCAGAATGGAAAGAGATGTTATACTTTTTCCACACCCGGATTCACCGACAATTCCTAAGGTTTCTCCTTTATACAAACTAAAATCGATGCCATCAACCGCCTTACTTACTCCGCGCTTTGTAGAGAAATGCGTTTTTAATCCTTTTACTTCTAAAATCGGTTTGTTTTTCTCCGGCATAGTCATTCACCACCTGTTAATTTAATTCAATCCGTTTATTAAAGAATCGATAAAGCACATCGACTATCAAATTCACTACTACGAAAACAAGTGAGGCAACTAATACCCCACCTTGAACCATTGGTAAATCACGCATTCTAATCGAATCAACAATCATTCTTCCTAGTCCATTAATAGCGAAGATTGATTCAACTAGAACCGTCCCGCCAAGCAAAGCGCCAAATTGTAATCCAACTACTGTAATAACTGGAATTAATGCATTACGTAATCCGTGTTTATAAATAATCAAACTTTCACGTACCCCTTTTGCACGAGCCGTTCGGATATAATCCTGACGAATAACTTCAAGCATACTTGATCTCGTCATGCGGGCAACAATGGCCGCCCCGCCCGCACCTAATGTCAGAGAAGGAAGGATAACATGAAGGAAGCTATCCCAACCGGCAACAGGAAGGATTTGCAGCTTAACTGAGAAGAAATACATTAACATTAATCCAAACCAAAAGCTTGGTAATGAAATACCTAATAGAGCTACGATCATAACCATTGTATCTTTTAGAGAATAAGGCTTAATCGCAGAAATAATACCAGCTGCCATTCCTAAAACAATTGTTATAAGAATACTGAAAAAGGCAAGCTCAATTGTAATAGGTAATCTCACTAATATTTCATCTAGAACAGGCTGACTATTCTTAAGTGAAACTCCAAAATCTCCACGAAAAACGCTGATTAAGTAATCGAAATATTGAACCAATAATGGTCTATTTAAACCTAATTGCTCCCGTATGGCTTCTATGGTTTCCTTTGAAGCTCCTTCACCAGCTAACAATACTGCTGGATCACCTGGAACTAGCTGCATAATAAAGAATACGACAAAAGTTACCCCTATAATGACCGGGATCGTTTGCATTAACCGGCGTAATATAAACATCAACATCTTATATAAACCTCCTCTATTTCTTCATTCTTGGATCAAAAGCATCGCGTAATCCATCTCCAAAAATATTAAAACCTAAAACTAGTATAGAAATAGCCAGCCCTGGAAAAATAGCGATATAAGGTGCGGAGAATAAGAAATCCCTCCCGCTGCTTAACATCGTTCCCCATTCTGGAGATGGAGGCTGGGCTCCCAGACCAAGGAATGATAATCCTGCTGCTGAAAGAATGACGGTAGCAAGTCTTAGTGTTCCTTGCACAATAATTGGTGAAAGAATATTCGGAAAAATATGTTTAAAAATAATTGTTAAATCATTCGCTCCCAGTGAGCGGATAGCGTCAATATATTCGAGTCGTTTCACTTCTAAGGTTGAACCGCGGACAATCCGAGCAAATAATGGAATAGAGTATGCGCCGACAGCGATCGTTACATTGATTAAACCAGGCCCAAGTGCACTAATGATGGCTAAAGCAAGTAGGATTCCAGGGAATGCCAAGAGAATATCCATGATTCTCATAATGGTCGAATCGATCCATTTTCCATAATAGCCAGCGATAAGTCCAAGAATAATTCCAAAAAAGGCACCAAAGATTACGGCGGTTATACCAATTCCCATCGAAAGTCTGGAACCATAAAGGATCCGGCTTAAAATATCTCTTCCTTTATCATCTGTACCCATCCAGTGATCTGCTGAGGGAGGTATTAATTTATTTTCTAAATTAATTTCGTATGGATCATATGGAGCAAGTAGTGGTGCGAAGAGTGCGACAAAAACATAGAAAAGAATGATGATTGCACCAACCATTGCCGCTTTATTCATTGTTAAAATAGATAAGAAATCTTTTATTTTTGATTCTTTAGGTTGATTCATTGTTTGAGTAATTACAACTGGTTGTTCTGTTTTTGCTTCTAATGTCATGTAAAACCCTCCTTAATTTTTATTTGAAAGAATGATGTCATTTCTAGCTGTTATAATCCTCCTTTCAGAAACTATTATTTTTTTTGTGATATGTACAAAATTATCAAAATTAATAGGAAAGTAAATATTTTTTAAATTATTTGTCAAAATAGTTAAAATTATTGTAAATATTCTGTAAATATTCCGGTGAATCATCTTCTATAATGCAGATAAGGATTTCAAAGGAATTGTGAAATCATTTTTCCTTTTAAATTCAGAATCTTATAAATATACAACAAAGGAGAGGTTAAAATGGAGAGAAAGAAACGATCCATAAAAAATGGCATTTTATTAGTATTAGTGGGATTAATGCTAATAGTAGCTCAAGCATGTTCGACAAAATCAAATTCTTCTAATGAAGCAGCAAGCAGCAAAGAAGAAACAAAAGAGGGTGGAACGTTAACTGTTGTTCGACTTTCTGATGCAACCAAGCTAGATCCACATTTTATTACAGATATTCCTTCAGCGAATATTACTTACCAAAAGGTTTATCAGGGACTTGTGGTTCCAGATAAAGATTTTAAAATTCAACCGCTTCTCGCAAAAGAGTGGACAGTAGTAAATGATACAACTTGGGAATTTAAATTAAGAGATGATGTAAAATTCCATGATGGAACACCATTTAACGCAGAGGCAGTTAAAGCAACATTTGATCGTTTATTAGATCCAAATACAGGCTCACCGCAGCGTACGAAATTTGAAATGATCACAGAAGTAAAAGTAATAGATGATTACACTGTACAATTATTACTTGCCTACCCTTATGCACCACTTTTATCGATTTTGGCAAGTCAGGAAGGAAGCATCATCAGTCCAAAAGCTTTAGCTGAAAATCCTGAAAAACTGGCTGAGCATCCAGTTGGAACAGGACCATTTGTATTTGAAGCTTGGAAGAGCGGTCAAGAAATCTCATTAAAGAAAAATGAAAATTACTGGGGCAAGAAGCCTAATATTGATCGTGTAGTATTTAAAGTAGTCCCTGAGGATGCAACCCGTCTTGCGATGATTGAAACAGGGGAAGCACACATTAATGACCAAGTTCCCGTTACTGAAATTGAACGGATTGAAGCATCAGATACGATGGGCCTCTATCGTACAGAAGGACTAGCTGTTGAATTCCTTGGATTTAATACAAAGAAAAAGCCGTTTGATGATGTAAAAGTCCGTAAAGCAATCAGCCATGCAATTGAAAGAGAAGCCATCATTAAGGGTGTTTATAATAATGTTGGAACCCTTGCAAATGTTGCAATGAGTCCTAAAGTATTAGGATATAGCGACAAAGTTCAGCCTTATGAGTATGATTTGAATGAAGCAAAGCAATTGTTAAAAGAAGCCGGTTATGAGAATGGTTTAGAAATTAAATTATTAACAAGTGATCGAAAAGAACGAATCAACATGGCAGAAGTAATCCAATCTCAATTAAAAGGGATTGGCGTAAATGTAGAAATTCAAGTAATGGAATACGGTGCATTTATTGAAATGATCAATAATGGTGAACATGAATTGGTAATCAACGGTTGGGGAAATGCAACTGGTGACGGTGACTATAACCAGTATAATTTATTCCACACTGCATCACAGGGTCCTGCAGGTAACCATTTCTACTATAGTAATCCAGAGGTAGATGAAAAGATTGAAGCGGCACGTCAAGAAACAAATGAAGCAAAACGTTTAAAGCTATATGAAGAAGTTATGCAAATCGAAATGGACGACGCCGTTTATATTCCAATTCGTAACTACGAGCATTTAGCCGCTCATAGTAAAAACGTCAGCGGTTTTTGGCTGAATGCTGCAAACTATCTCATGATTGATGATGTAGTAATTAAGTAAAGGTAACAAAGAGGAAAAGTACTTTGTAAAAAAGTACTTTTCCTAATTTTTTTAAATAGGAGGAATAGGAATGACTACTTTTTGGCTGACAAATGTCCGTTTGGAAAAAGGCTTCATAATCGAAAACGAACGTATTTCCAGTACTGAAACAGAAATATGCCACTTGAAAATTGTAGATGGAAAAATTGCAGAAATCACTAATTTATTACCGAAATCTGATGAGAAGAAGATTGATGCAAAAAATCAACTTCTTCTCCCGTCTTTACGAGATATGCATATTCATATCGATAAAACCTACTACGGCGGACCTTGGAAGGCTTGTACTCCAATTACAAATGGTATTTTTACAAGATTAGAAGAAGAAAAAGAATTGCTGCCAAAACTTTTACCTACCGCCCAAGAGCGTGCTGAGAAAATGATTGAAATGTATTTGAAAAATGGCCATACCCATATTCGCACCCATTGTAATGTGGACCCCGTGATTGGTCTGAAAAATCTAGAGGCAACGGTGAACGCCTTGAAAAAATACGAGGATGTTCTTACATATGAAATCGTTGCTTTCCCGCAGCATGGATTGTTAAAGAGTGCTTCTGTACAACTGATTCGTGATGCAATGAAGAATGGAGCAACCCTAGTTGGTGGAGTTGACCCAGCAACCGTTGATCGCAATATCGAAAAATCTTTAGATACAATCTTTGAAATTGCAGTTGAAAACAATAAAGGCGTCGATCTACATCTGCATGATCCCAACACATTAGGGGCATTTACTTTTGAGAGAATGGCACATTATACGAAGGAAGCTGGCCTTAAAGGCAGGGCTACCATTAGCCATGGAATGGCATTAGGTGATCTTCAAGGTGAAGCGCTTCTTGAAATGGCAGCTTTATTAAAGGATCAAGAGATTGATGTGACGACAACGGTACCAGTTAACCGGGCAACGATTCCGATTCCAACTCTTGATAAGTTAGGTATTTCAGTATCCGTTGGACATGATAGTATCACGGATCATTGGTCACCTTTTGGCACTGGTAATACCATTCAAAAGTTAGGAACTCTTGCAGAACGATTCCGGTTGTCAGATGAATATTCCCTATCAACAACTTTAAAATATGGTACAGGAGGAGTTACACCGCTAAATGAAAAGGGAGAGCGCGTCTGGCCAAAGGTTGGTGATGAAGCAACGATGATGCTCGTAAATGCATCCTGCTCAGCAGAAGCAGTAGCAAGAAGAGCCTCCGTTGAATCATTATTTTTCAGAGGGAAAAAGGTTGAAGGTAAGTTAACAGAATCAAATCCGGTGCAGGTATAAAGGAGGAAAGAACGAATGACCACTCCATATTGGTTAACAAATGTAAGATTAGAAACGGGATATATACAGGATGAAAAAGGGGTTTATGAAACCAAAACTGAGCTTTTTCATTTGAAAATCCAGGATGGTAAAATAGTAGAGAAAAGGAGTATTAGCTTTGCCATTCCACAAGGTGAAACGACTTATGATGGAAAAGGGTTACTAGCTGTACCTACATTTAAAGAAATGCACAATCATTTAGATAAAACGTATCTTTCACTTGATTGGAAAGCTCCTATACCAGCAAAAAATTTGGAAGATCGTTTACGTTTAGAAGCAAGGGAGCTTGAGGAATTAGCTCCAACAGCCAAACAGCGTGCTAGTGCGATGATTGAGTTACTTCTTTCTCATGGGTCGACTCATATTCGAACACATGTAAATATCGATCCATATATCGGATTGAAAAACCTGGAGGGTGTTAAAGCAGCGCTTGAGGATTACTCTGATAAACTAACCTATGAAATTGTTGCATTTCCTCAGCATGGTCTCTTAAGAGAAAATGTGATTCCATTGATGAAGGAAGCTATGAGATCAGGAGCTCAACTTGTCGGTGGGCTGGATCCAGCTGGAATTGACCGTAATATAGAAAAATCACTCTATGAAGTAATGAACCTTGCGACAGAATTTGATGCTGATATTGATATTCATTTACATGATAATGGTCATGTCGGCTATTATACTGTTGATAAATTTGTAGAAATGGTGGAAGAGGCAAAATGGCACAATCGGGCTGCAGTCAGTCACGCATTTAGTTTAGGGGAGGTGCCAGTACCACAACAGGAAGAAATCGCAGATAAATTAAGCAAAGCAGGTATGTCAATTATGTCTACGATCCCTATTACTAGGACACTTCCGCCGATCGATTTGTTAGATCAAAAAGGAGTAAATGTTTACTTAGGCTGCGATGGTTTTTATGATTCATGGGGACCATTTGGTACAGGTGATGTATTAGAAAAGGTAACACGCTACGGTGAACTTTTTCGGAAAAGTGATGAACGCTCATTAGCACAGTCTTTAAAATGGGCGACAGGTGGTCCAACACCTTTAAATAAGGATGGTGAAGTTGCCTGGCCGCTTCCGGGAGATGAAGCAAGTCTAGTTCTTGTTAATGCATCCTGTTCAGCAGAAGCAGTAGCTAGAACACCAAAGCGCGAGGCTGTTATTTTTAAAGGAAAAGTAGTATCAGGACAATTGTAAATCAAAAGCCCCGTTAGTTATTAATTAACGGGGCTTTGTTTAGCCTTAGGATTCTATGCGAAGTTTCTTATTTAACAGCCTAAAGATCTTTAATGCTAATTGGATTTGAAGCAGTTCCTCTGAATTCTTTAGATCAGAATTTAATATTTCTTTGATTTTCTCAATTCTATAGATAAGTGTGTTCCGATGCAAGAACATCGCTTTTGCTGTTTCACTGATATTAAGGTTATTCTGAAAATAATTTTCCAGTGTAATAATGTAGCTTGTTCCATGTAACTGATCCTGTTCATAAACCTTTCCGAGCCGTTTCACAAAAAATTCTTCTAATTCCATATCTTTAATATTGGAATCTAGGAAGTGATAGATAGAATGATCTTCAAAATGGGATACTCCGCCACTGTCTTCAAATTTTTGCATCAATCTTATCGATTCATTTGCTTCGGAAAAGCTTTTATGAAGAGAACGAATTGTTTCGTACTGTCTGCCAATTCCGATTAAGAAGGTGGTATTGCTTATTTGCTTATTCAGTATACTGTATAGATTATTAGTATATTGTTTTGCTTCATAAACAGAAACTGCTGGTCGGTTTTCATGCTGTCCAATTAAGATGATGATTCGATTGTTTCGATGAATGCAGGTAACTTCCCCGTCAGCTTTATTAGCGAAATCATAAATTAGTTCCACACATTTTCTAGCTTTATTCTCCAAGCTAACCCTTCTAGCCACCATATCCTCATACTGCTGGAACTCCTCTGATTCTATATTAATCACAATACAGTAATACATATAATTTGAATGAAGTCCATGCATTTCACTTAGCGTATGGATGGTTTCGCTAGAGGTTATTTTTCCAGTTAGCAAATCATCGAAAAAGTCCTGTCTGATTTTTAATTTCACTTCCTCTATTTCCTTGGCTTTTATCCTTTCAAGTGCAATGTTCGTCGATGCCTGCTCTAAAATTATGAAGTCAAATTCAGTCAGTTCCCTTATTGTTTGCCATACAATTATATATCCATAAATAAAGCTTGCTGCCGCAACAGGCAGGATTCTGCAATTTATTTCCATGCCTTCTAAATAATAAATTCGTTTAATCGTTTTTTTTATTTCACTAACATTTTTTGGAATAGTGTCAATGAATTCTTTTGGAAATGCGGTTCTATTTTTCACCAAATCAAGACAGTATGAAAGCGGAACTTTATTCTCTGTATGTTCTATAAAGTCCACTAGCTTCCAATCTTCATTTACAAAGATAATCGGATTATTAATCGTCTCAGATAACATCGATAAAATTCTATCAATTCCGCCGCCTTCAAGTGTAATTCTAAAAAATAAATTATGTATGTCTAGGGTTTTTCTATTTAATAAATCGTATCTTCCCGAAGCTTTTTCATTAATAATCGAGATGACCTTTGATAATGTATATTCAAATGGTAACTCCAATAAAGGTAATCCAAGCTTGTTTGCTTGGTCAATCATGTTCTGTGGGAGTTTATCAAAGTATCTTTTCATTTTAATAACTAGTCCGGCACAGTTAATTTCAGAAAGCTCCTGAATGATTCGATTTTGTAATTCTTCATTATCTTTAAATATATATCCTGTTGATAAAAGCAGTTCATTTGGTGACAGCCAGTCAAATGCCTCAGGATTTTCAATAATATTTACAATTGTTATCTCATTATTAATTCCTTTTTCCCCTGCTACTATTTTTAATCCATCAATGGCTTTAATTTCAAAAAGGTCCTTAACGGTCAACAATCTTTTCACATCCTCCGTTATCATTCATCACCATTCATTGTACAACATGCTCAAATGAATTCAAGTTTTTTGGTTCAGATAAACAATGACATATATAGGGATAAGAACTAAAATATATATAGCAACAAGCATGCTTCCGAATAGCCTATTACTAGAATAATGGATTAAGAGGTATTATAACCTATCGTGAAGTAGTTGTTTCAAACAATTCACACACACTATTGTGCATGATGCCTAGATTCAGTGGGTTTATTTTGGACAAGATAACCAATAAAGTATAGAAACTCTTTCATAAGCTTAACAATTAATCATAGTTTGTAATAATTTATACTGTCCAGCCTGGTTCAAATATGGGCCGAACTTTAACATTTTTGAAAATAGAAAGGTAAATAACGCAGCTATGAATACTGAAAACAAATATTTTAGTACATTTCAATGGTTTATCTATTTACTAGCTAATTCTATTGCACTGCCAATTGTAATTGGGAATGTGTTTCATCTCTCTGCAACAGAAATATCTGCATTAATGCAACGAACGTTTTTTATCGTAGGATTAAGTTCTTTTATTCAAGCAAAATTTGGCCATCGTTACCCCATTACAGATGGTCCAGCCGGTTCTTGGGTAAGTATTTTTGTCATTTTTGCAAGCATTGGGACACAGCAAGGTTTGACAATGATGGAGACATTACAAACACTTGAGGCGGGATTAATCGTTGCTGGATTAATATTATTACTGTTAGGAATAACAAAGTGGGTTCGACATTTACTATTTCTCTTTACACCCATTGTATCTGGCACTTTTCTGTTTATATTAGCCATTCAATTAAGTGGAGTCTTTTTTAAGGGAATGGTGTCAATAGATAGCAACACGGGGCAGCTGGATGTGGTGAGCTTTCTACTAGCTATTTGTATTTTTTTCTTTATTATTGTACTTTCCTCTAAGGCTAAGGGATGGTTAAAAAACTATGCTATCTTATTAGGAATCTTGGCAGGGTGGATCATATTCATTATTTTTGGAAAAAGTCATCGAAGCATTTCAATAGCATCAGCTGATTTCATTAAGCTTCCGGAAATTTTCCCATGGGGGTTCCCTACACTAACTGGGGGTGTATTGATTACAGCTATTTTATTTACCTTTTTACTCATTTCTAATACGATCGCCGCCATTTCCGCAGCAGAGGAAGCAATCCCAAATAATAAAGGAAAATTCCATGACAGGCTTAATGGAGGAACGTGGATAGGGGGAGTTTCTCATCTTTTTTCTGCAGTATTCTCAACAATTGCTGTTGTACCATTACCAGCTACTGCAGGCTTTGTCAGAATAACAAAACAATATCGCATTATTCCATTTCTGTTTGCTTGCGGGATTATGGTAGTCATTTCATTGTCTCCGAGTATTGTTGGCCTATTGGCTTCCTTACCTTTACCAGTAGCCAGTGGAGCCCTTCTAGCCACTCTAATTGAGATGGTTGGGATAGCAATTCGCGCTCTGACAAAACAGCCATTAAATGACAGGAATATTACCATTATTGGGGTATCCTTACTAGTAGGAATAGGGATCATGTTTTTACCCGATGATATTTTTAACGGTCTTCCATATGTGATTCAAAATATAGGTAAAAATGGTTTATTAGTAGGAACATTTCTAGCGATTATATTTGAACAACTTTGGAAACCAAAAGATTAAGCTGCAGAGACAAATGTTCTGCAGCTATTACTATTCTTTTTGCTGTCGGAGAAAATATATTACCTGATTCAGAGCATCTTGAACAAGAGAATCATGATAATCCTTATCAAGTTTGTGCTCCCCATTTGAATAAAATGGTTATTAAAAAATCAATTTCAAGCCTACTAAGACAAGCCCGATGAGAAAACCACAGACAGCCCCATTTACACGGATCCACTGCAGATCTTTTCCAACATTTGTTTCAATCATGTCAATGAGAGTTTTATCATCTAATTTTTCCAAGTTTTCTTCAACTAGTTTTCCAATCTTTGAATGATTATTATCAACAAAAATGGAAATTTGCTGCTGAATCCATGATTCAATGGCATTTATTTTTTCTTTATCTGTTTTCAAGCTTTCAAGTGCCTTTGATAAAAGAGGAAGGAGATAACTCTCGTAAAAATTAGGTAATTCAATTAGGGTGATTGCTTTTTCTTTTAGCTGTTCAACAAATTCAGTGATTTTATCCTCCAGATGCCATTCAGATATCATTTGTTCTTTTATATTATTTAATTCTAGAGAAAGGTTTTCATCGGTTTTTATTTCTTGTAGTTTTGTGTTTATATGAAAAAGTAAGGTTTGCCTATTTTGATTATATGGGTCCCTAAAGCTTTGTACACCTTTTTGGATGAGACCTTGAATGATATTGCCTAGCTTTTCCTCATTAACAATGTTCGTAAAAGATTTTAAAGCAAATTGCATAAAACCATCAGCTTTAATATTTTCTAGTGCATCAACTGCCATCCTGCCAAGTTTGTCTTTTGTACTTTCTTTTTTAGACCATTCATCGATTTCTTTTAGAACAACATCAAGGGCTTTTTCATCATATTTTCTTTTTAAAAGTTGATCAATTGCAAGAGGAAGATACTTACTTGCGTCTAGATCAGTAAGCTTTACTTTTAATTCGCTTTCGATGATGGGGGCTAACTTTTTACTATCAATTGAGTGAAGTAAATGCTGAATTAGCTTAATTGTCCCAATTTTTACAGGCTGCCCTGTGATTGCTTTCTCCGCTAAGTTAAAAAGCTTCTCGGTAAATGGAATGCTTGATACTTTCTTTCTAATACTTTCTTTAGTCAGCCAATCATTTTCAAGCATTGAAATAATTGCCCCGATAATTCTTTTACGGTTTTTTGGCAATAGCGCGGTATGCGGTATAGGTAACCCTAAAGGGTGGCGAAATAACGCGGTAACTGCAAACCAATCTGCAAGACCACCCACTAACCCTGCTTCAAATCCTCCTTGAAGGATTGTACCCCAAAGGGAATCCTGAAAAGGGATAGTCACTACAAAACCTGCTCCCATGACAGCTAGAGAAATCGTAGCTAAATGCTGCGATTTATTCTTTTTTTTCGACATCTTTGTATCCCTCATTTTTTTCTAAAATATGGTTTATTTATTGATATTATCTCAATATCACAAAAAAAAGCAAAAAAAAACTCCTCTTACATTACGAGGGCACTGAAAAAGTCCGCTTTTAACAATCAGGGGGTCAATTGCTCGATATTAGTCGAGCGATTGACCCCCTTTTGCTTTAT
>NZ_BAWM01000138.1:0-433 GCF_000759675.1 Neobacillus niacini
AATGCCTGGAGGAATGGGTCAAATGCCAATGGGCGGTCAAATGCCTGGAGGAATGGGTCAAATGCCAATGGGCGGTCAAATGCCAGGTGGATTTGATCAAATGTCAGCAGATGATCAATTGCCTTATTTTGATGAAAGTCCAGCAGACTCACCTGCAACTACAAGTCAAGGCTGGTTTGATCCTCAATCACAGGGAATGCCAGGAATGGGAGCTCCAATGATGAACCCAGGCTTTGGTCAATCCGGAATGGGAGGACCAATGGGACCAGGTTTCGGTCAGCCAGGAATGGGAGGACCAATGGGAGGACCAATGGGAGGACCAATGGGACCAGGTTTCGGTCAGCCAGGAATGGGAGGACCAATGGGAGGACCAATGGGACCAGGTTTCGGTCAGCCAGGAATGGGAGGACCAATGGGACCAGGTTTCGGTCAG
>NZ_BAWM01000138.1:586-30912 GCF_000759675.1 Neobacillus niacini
TCAATGGGACCAGGCTTTGGTCAACCAGGAATGGGAGGACCAATGGGACCAGGCTTCGGTCAACCAGGAATGGGAGGACCAATGGGACCAGGCTTTGACCAACCAGGAATGGGAGGACCAATGGGACCAGGTTTCGGTCAGCCAGGAATGGGAGGACCAATGGGACCAGGTTTCGGTCAGCCAGGAATGGGAGGACCAATGGGACCAGGCTTTGACGAATCAGGAATGGGAGCACCATATGGTCAAATGCCATACGGTTACCCACAAATGGGTCCAGCACCTCAAGTAATGGGAGCTCAAGACTATGAGTCACCAGATATGGGAATGCCATATGTAGGTGGTCAAATGCCAGCTATGCATCAGCCATTTCCTTCACAAGGGGGATTACCAGTTGGAACCGGTGCTTTAGGTGACTGTGGCTGTGGTGGACCACAACCACAAGCAATGCCGCAACAAAACTTTGTGCCGCCAACGCCTCCTATTTACAGTGCACCATATACAGGACCAGCAAATGTAGCGCAGCCTCCTTACATGAACCCTTATGGAATGGGTCCAATGGATGGCATGATGCGTTACGAAGATGAAAGCTATGAGTATGACTTTTAATCAAAAAGGAGACGATGATTATTTCATTCGTCTCCTCTCTTATTTACGCTCGCAATTTAAAGAAAATATTTTGGAAATGGTGCCCTATCGAAAAAGCGTTATTTGGATAAAAACTGATAAAGATGCTTATATGCTTAAAGGGTTTCATACGAATAAACGACTTCGGCTACAGGAAGCGTTTACCTCAACCCTTAGGAAAGAAGGCTTTTTAAAAACCTATCTTTTTGTACATCCTCAAATAAAAGAACCACTCTTTTTTGAGGGGACTTACTTTGGGTGCATGGAGTACATTCCACCGAATAAAACGCCTTTTTCATTCAAATCTAAAAAAAATCGGCAGGATGGTCTTGAACTTCTGGAGCAGTTCCATCTTGTAACATCGTCCTTTGAGTCACGATATCGTACGCTGATCCCCAAAGGAGTAATAATTGAAAAATGGAGAGACAGAGGTAAAATTTTTTCATCAAATAGCTCTACTTTAAAATACTTTATTAATGACAAAATATTAGCTGAAATGATGGATTGGGCATATTGGTCGCTAAGCGGGATGGAAAAAGATCGGTCCTTGTTTTTGAATGAACCATATTGCATTCTTCATGGAGATGTTGCCCATCATAATTTCTTGCGTGATACAAAAGGAATCCTACATCTCATTGATTTTGATTTAATTAGTATTGGTCCTGCTTCCTTAGATTATTTGCAATATGCCAATCGAATTCTTCCCAGTTTGGACTGGTCTTTTGATCGGTTAGCTCATTTTTCACAATATGAAAAACTGTTGAACGAGAAGGCATTTATACATGCATTAGCATTTCCTGCAGATATTTTCCGAGAATGGAACCGGCTTATTCGTGAAGGATCATATAGAGACCAGCAAAAATATAATCAAATTATGGACTTAACGATTGGTCAATATTATTCACGGAAAAAATTCATTGATACTTTAAAAAAGATGACGAACTGATTTTCATGGTCTATTCTGGCAGAATGAAATCCCCTCAAAGCTCACAACCTAAATATGAGCATATTTTTTATGCTCACGCATCATAGAGGGGGTTTTTCGCTTGAACTTGAAACAGTGGATGATTCCTCTGTCCGCCTTACTGGCTGTAGGGCTGTCAGGTTGTGCAAATGATGACCGTGCGGCTTTTGATAAAGATCACAGAAATATGGGGCAGCCGGTGGGCTACTATTCCAATGAAAATCATAAAAACGGCTCCAATGGAATGCCTGCAGACAATGATGGTCCGTTCACAGAAATCATGGACCATAATCTAGGAGTGGAAAACCAATCATATAATGAAGAACGAAGAAAGAAGTTTAGCGATAGAGATGGTAATGGAAATCCACCCAACCCAACAAAACCGCTCGCAAACCATGACCATAACTTTTTCCAAAGAGACAATCAGTTTAGTACAAGTGACGCGAATTATCATGGTCATTTAAATCAAAGACTAGGCAACACGGGTACCACGACGAATCCTGAATCACAAGATCGAATCACTGAAAGAATTAAAAGTAAGGTAGCAGACATTGAAAATGTTCGACAAGTCCGCTCTGTTCTTTATGGAAATTCTGTTATGGTTTCCGTTAAATTAGAAAACAACAAACGTGCGGAGGAAACAAAAAAAGCGATCCAAAACGCTGTTAAGCCTTTGGTTGGTGGAAGATCTGTTCAAGTTATAACTGATGATGGTGCTCTTGGACGTGAAGGTAACAGGAACAATGATTCCCAGCGATTAGAACCTAATAGCCGTAAACACAAATAGCATAAATGTAAGAGAGGCAAAGCCGAAAAATTGGCTTTGTCTCTTTGATTTTTTTTAAAAGGATAAAAAGGAAAAAAAAGGCTAAACTAGTACTGAAAATGAATTAGATCTCTAATACTAAGAGGTGATTATGCATGAGGTTCAATTGGGTAGCTCAGTATCGGCTTGGTTTAGCCTTTGTTACGGTTGTTCTCTTCATGTCTATCGGAATGGCGCCAGGAATAGTTTTAACTGGTTTCGCCGAACAAATAGAAAACCATCAAGAACAGCAAAAGTCGGAACCTCAGCAATTGACCATTATTTTGGAAAGAATCTATCTTGATGGAGAAATAAGTGAGGAAGTAGTCCAGGATTCTTACTGGTCTATCGAAAACTTTTGGACCAAGTATGATCAGTGGCAGTTAATTGAAATGGATGAATCCACAATGGTTTTTAGAAAAGAAGTGGATGACATTTCACCATTGCTTAAAGCTAATGGCTATTTCGGAATTACTGACGATGGCGTGTTGACCATTTTTAATGGTCGGCCTGACCGATCACGAATCATCCAATCCTTTTTTCAGATTGATGTGAAAAAGCTCGAAAGCAAAAAACAAGATGAGCTTATTCAGGGTATACCAATCAAAACCAAAGATCGGTATGTAGAGGTTCTAGAAACCTTTAAACCATATTCGATGCAAGAATAATCAATATAAAACAGACTGATCATTCAGCCTGTTTTTTTTATTGTATTTTTTTGAATTGCTAGAAATCTCATCCTAAAGTTGTAGATAAAGTTCAAGCTTTTTTCTGAGGGAAGTATTTCCTAATTCCTTTAAGCTAAAGACATCGAGTTAAACACTTAAAGGAGCGATTGAAATGATAAATAAAAAAGTAGTTATGATTACCGGTGCATCCAAAGGTTTAGGAAGGGCATTAACACTAGCGTTTGCAAAAGAAGGAGCACGGCTAGCCATTTGTTCGAGAACATCAAAGGGGTTATTCCAGGTAAAGGAGGAAGCAGAGGGATTAGGTGCAGAGGTCCTTGCGGTTACAGCTGATATTTCACTAACTAGAGATGTCGAACGGTTTGTAGCCATGACGGAGGAGGCTTTTGGGCAAATTGATATTCTCATAAATAATGCTTCGATTCTCGGAACAAGTCCAATGCCGCTATTGCTGGATTATCCTGAGGAGGATTTTGCTGAAGTCTTACGTGTAAACTCCATCTCGCCGTTTTTAGTGACAAGAAGAGTCATTCCCGGAATGCTGCAACGCAATCAAGGCTCTATCATTAATGTAACTTCAGAAGCAGGGCATGTTGGATATGCAGGCTGGGGGGCATACGGTATTTCTAAATTTGCTGTCGAGGGCCTCACTGAAACCTGGGCAGATGAATTAAGCTCAACCAACGTCCGTGTAAACATGGTGGATCCAGGGGAAATGGATACAGACATGCACCAATTAGCGGTTCCTGACTGTGATTACCCATTAGCAAATCCTGAGGATATCGTAAACGTGTTCTTATATCTAGCCTCAGAAAAGTCAAATGGAATCACAGGCCAGCGATTTGAGGCCCAAGATTTTACTAGGGAGGGATTATGATGGAAGCAACTGCATTTGATTTCTATTTACCTTCAGAGTTAAACGCTTCTCATCCACCAGAACGACGGGGAATAAGAAGAGATCATGTAAAGATGATGGTGTTGGACAAAAAAAAAGGTAATGTCAGTCATGACAAATTCTTCAGACTTGCTGATTATCTGAAGCCTGGGGACTTGGTTGTCATGAACAACAGCCGAACCGTACCAGCCATCCTACAAGGCACACTGTTTAGAGATACAAAAGTAATCCAACAAGAAGTTGAAATAAGGCTGGCAAGAAAACGTGATGAGGAAATTTGGGATGTTTTAGTCGTGGCAGATGAAGTTAGATTGGGTGATATCCTGCAATTTTCATCCGACCTTACTGCTGTTATCATTGAAATGAAAGAAGGTTCACCACTAAAAACAATCGTTTTCTCCAAAAAAGGAACAGACCTTTTTAATAGTATTTATGCACTCGGGGAACCGGTTCGATATGAATATATTCATAACAAATGGGGGCTGGATTATTACCAAACCGTGTTTGCCAGCCATCCAGGCTCGGTCGAAATGCCTTCAGCAGGTAGAGCCTTCAGCTGGGAGTTGTTATTCAACCTTCAAAAGAAGGGGATTGAGCTTGATTTCATACAGCTTCATACTGGACTAAGCTACCTCCTAGACGAAATTGAAACTTCCCCAACTGATAATTATGAAGAATATCATCTTTCCGAAAAAACGATTGAGAAAATTCGTTACACCAAAGCGTTAGGAGGAAGGGTAATTGCTGTAGGGACAACGGTGGTAAGAGCATTAGAAAGTGCAGGAATAACTGGCACATTAAATGGTGTAACCAATCTATATATTAATCAAAGTTTTCCACTGAAAATGGTGGATGGAATTATTACAGGTTTTCACGAACCAAAAGCGAGCCACCTAGATATGCTTACTGCGTTCGTACCACAGGATTTATTGTGGTACGCATATGAGGAAGCGATTGATCAGCAATATTTATGGCACGAGTTTGGGGATATGAATTTAATATTATAAAGGGGAATGACCATGCGCTTTCACCATTTTGCGATTGAAGTAAAAGACTTAGAGACATCAATAGCATTCTTTCAAAAGTTTATTGGTCTCCATGAGGAAGGGCGACTTCTCTTCCAAGACGAAAATATTGTCTTTTTAGCAAATAATGATTTCAGGCTTGAACTCATTTCAGGAGGAAAAAGGCCAGTTTCCCAAGGTGTTCACATCTGTTTAGAAGTCGACACAATTCATGAAGTAATCAAAAATTTCCAAGAAGATGGCATCATAGCTATTGAAGGTCCCTATAAACTAGAAAATGGCTGGGAGACTGTATTTTTTAAGGGTCCTGACAATGAGGTAATTGAATTTTTACAGATTCAAGGAATAAGCTTACCGTTATCAAAATGACCTTTTTATTAAAAACCTTCCTTACATGCCGTTTTCGTTGCTTTACGTGCCGATTTTCTTTTTTACGTACCAGCTTCTACTTCATACTTGCCTTCAAGATTGTGATAATACTATGATTTAATCAAAAATATAAATTTGGACTGGGGAGGGGGATTGTATGTCCAGAAATGAAGAAATCGGCATCCTAAAGGAAATTGCTGAATTATTGAATGAAGGGGCAGATTCCAGGACTGTTTTAGCAGGGGTATTAAGAAAACTTTTGCACCTGACGGGGCTGAAAACTGGTTGGATATTTTTAATAGATGAAACAGGGGCACATCAGCTTGCCGCAAATGAGGCATTACCTGCACCATTAGCACAACACGATAACAAAAGAATGTGTATGGGGGATTGCTGGTGTGTTAATCGGTACAACAGCGGTAAATTGAACAAGGCGGTTAACATAATCGAATGTCAGCGAATTGAGAATGTAATCCTCGAAAAAGCGGGTGATACAGGTGGTCTGACACATCATGCTACTGTCCCGCTAAGAGCAGGGAATGAGCGATTTGGATTATTAAATGTCGGGTCTCCTTATAAAACGCATTTTCAAAAAGATGAACTGGCTTTACTAGAGGCTGTAGCCTTTCAAATCGGAACGGCATTAAAAAGAATAAAATTAACTCAAAGAGAACAGGAGACTGCTCTAATTACCGAGCGGAATCGACTTGCCAGGGATTTGCATGATTCCGTTAATCAATTACTTTTCTCTCTAAGCCTGACAGCTAGAGCGGGCAGAGAAATGACAGAAAATGAAGAGGTAAAGCAAACCTTCTCTTATATTCAGAATCTAGCCCAGGACGCTCTTGGGGAAATGAGGGCGCTTATTTGGCAGCTAAAACCACAGGGACTTGAAAATGGAATCATTAGTGCATTAAGCAGCTATGCTGAGATGTTGGGTTTAACGCTCGATGCAAAATTAACGGGGATTTCAAGCTTTCCAGAAAAAGTAGAAGAAGCATTGTGGAGAATTGGGCAGGAAGCACTTGGTAATTGTAAGAAGCATTCTCAAACAACGCATGTGTCATTATTTTTAAATAGAAGCAGTGATTCTGTTACAATGACGATTCAAGATCAGGGCTGCGGCTTCTATTATGATGACAAGCTTGAACTGCCATCGTTTGGATTGAAAAATATGAAAGCACGAACTCAAAGCTTAAATGGAACATTCCTATTAAGCAGCGAACCAGGCAGCGGAACAGAAATTCAAATACAAATTCCAATCTAGGGGGAGAAAAAATGGGGATTCGTATATTAATAGCCGATGACCATCATGTTGTAAGACGTGGTCTGGCTTTTTTTCTGAAAACACAGCGCGATATTGAAATTATTGGAGAAGCAGGAAACGGTAAAGAAGCAGTTGAACTCGCACGAACACTGAAACCTGACCTTATTTTAATGGATCTTGTAATGCCTGAAATGGATGGAATACAGGCCACAAAAATAATAAAAAGTGAAATGCCGGAAATAAAAATAATGATGCTAACAAGTTTTTCTGATCAGGATCATGTGATCCCAGCGTTAGAAGCTGGTGCCTCTGGCTATCAATTAAAAGACATAGAGCCCGACGAGTTAATTAATTGTATTAAAAAAATCATCGCTGGTGAAAATCAGCTTCATCCAAAAGCAACATCACATTTGCTCGCTAATTTATCCAATAAAGAAAGTAATGAAGAAAATTTAATTGAGCAGTTAACGAAGAGAGAATTAGACGTTCTTAAGGAAATCGCTAGAGGAAAAAGTAATAAGGAAATAGCTTCTTCACTGTTCATAACTGAAAAAACCGTGAAAACACATGTATCTAATCTTTTGTCAAAACTTGAATTAGCAGACCGTACTCAAGCTGCTCTTTATGCGGTTAAGAATCAGCTTGTGGAGTAATTGGCGACCGGAAAAGGTAGCCAATTGAATTTAACAGAAAATTTTTATTCTTTCCCTACATAGCTATCTTTTTCTTATCCTTTAAATTTTTATGATAGAATGGAGTACATGAAACGCTGAGGGAGAGAAAGCGATTGTACGAATTTTTCAAAGGAACCGTTGAGTTTGTTGGTCCTGAATATATTGTGATTGAGAATAATGGGATTGGCTATCAAATTTCAACACCGAATCCGTTTATTTATTCTAGTAAAATGAATACTAATGTTACTGTTTATACATATCATTACGTCCGTGAAGATTTAATGGCGTTATATGGCTTCGAGTCAAGAGAAGAAAAAAAGCTGTTTACGAAATTGCTGAATGTCTCTGGGATCGGACCTAAAGGGGCACTGGCGATTCTGGCTTCAGGTGAAGTGCAGCAGGTAGTTTCAGCTATTGAAAATGAAGATGAAAGCTTCCTAATAAAATTCCCTGGGGTCGGCAAAAAAACGGCAAGACAAATGATCCTAGATTTAAAAGGGAAATTACAGGATATTGTCCCGGATTATTTTCCAAATTTATTTAATGCCGATACATTCCCGAGTGCAACAGAGTCGACCAATACAGCTTTTGATGAGGCCATACTTGCCTTGCAAGCACTTGGCTATTCTGATAAAGAAGTGAAAAAGATTACACCTGAGCTAAGAAAAGAACAGCTGTCAACCGACCAATATATTAAAAAAGCCCTGCAGCGGCTTTTAAAATAAGGTGATTATTCATGGATGAGAGAATTATTTCTAGTGAAGCAAACCAGAACGAAATCTCCTTAGAGCAAAGCCTCAGACCTCAAACTTTAAGACAATATATTGGTCAGGATCAAGTGAAAAAAAGCCTTGAGATATTCATTGAGGCAGCAAGACTCCGCAAGGAAACATTAGATCATGTTCTTCTCTATGGTCCTCCTGGATTAGGAAAAACGACGCTTGCCGTCATTATTGCCAATGAAATGGGTGTAAACATCCGTACAACCTCTGGTCCTGCTATTGAAAGACCAGGTGATTTAGCTGCCATTCTTACTGCACTTGAACCGGGTGACGTTTTATTTATTGATGAAATCCACCGGCTTCCAAGAACGATTGAAGAGGTTCTTTATCCAGCAATGGAGGATTTTTGCCTGGATATCGTCATTGGCAAAGGTCCAAGTGCTCGTTCCGTACGTCTTGACCTTCCACCCTTCACGCTTGTTGGAGCTACAACAAGGGCGGGTTCCTTATCTGCACCACTTAGGGATCGATTTGGAGTTTTGAGCCGTCTCGAGTATTATAAGGAAGACCAATTGAAAAATATTGTACTAAGAACTGCAGAATTATTCGAAACTAAGATTGACGAGCAGTCAGCTGCTGAGATAGCAAGGAGAGCACGTGGAACCCCAAGGATAGCCAATCGGTTGCTTCGAAGGGTGAGAGATTTTGCCCAGGTGAAAGGCAATGGAGAAATTGATTTAGCATTGGCTAGGGAATCTTTGGAACTCTTACAGGTAGACAAGCTTGGTCTTGACCATATCGACCACAAGTTGCTTAAAGGAATTATTGAAAGATTCCGTGGTGGTCCTGTGGGACTTGATACAATTGCCGCGTCAATTGGTGAAGAATCTGAAACAATTGAAGACGTTTATGAACCATATTTACTGCAAATTGGCTTTTTACAACGTACTCCAAGAGGAAGAATGGTCACAGATTCAGTCTATCGCCATTTTGGCATGGAGCCACCAAAACAGTAATTTTTGATAAGTAGGGATGTTTTTATGAAGGTAGATTTATTTGATTTTCATTTGCCTGAAGAGTTAATTGCACAAGTTCCTCTTCAAAACCGAACAGATAGCCGATTGATGGTTGTTAAAAAGGAAACAGGCGACCTAAAGCACGAAACGTTTAAAAATATTTCCGAATATCTGCGTGAAGGGGATTGCCTCGTATTAAATGATACAAGGGTCCTTCCGGCACGCCTTTTTGGCGTGAAAAAAGATACCGGTGCCAAAATTGAAGTATTATTACTTAAGCAGCTAGAAGGAGATCAATGGGAAACGCTTGTTAAGCCTGCAAAGCGAATTAAAGAGGGTACAGAAATAGACTTCGGTGACGGGTTGCTTACTGCTGTTTGTACCGGGACCTCCGATCATGGCGGAAGAGTCTTGGAGTTTAACTATGAGGGTATTTTTTATGAGATACTTGAACGTTTAGGAGAAATGCCTTTACCTCCTTATATTAAAGAGCAGCTTGATGACAGAGAACGATATCAAACGGTATTTGCCCGTGAACCAGGGTCGGCTGCAGCCCCAACAGCAGGGCTCCATTTTACTGAAGAGCTTCTGAATGAAGTGAGAGATAAAGGTGTTCATGTTGCGTTTATTACGCTTCATGTTGGGCTTGGGACTTTCAGACCTGTAAGTGTTGATGATGTTTTAGAGCATGACATGCACTCAGAGTTTTATATGATTACAGAAGGGACAGCACGTTTGCTCAATGAAGTGCGTCAAAATGGCGGGAGAATTATTACCGTCGGGACAACATCGACCCGGACACTTGAAACCATCGCTTCTGAAAACAATGGGGCATTCATTGAAAGCAGTGGATGGACCAATATTTTTATTTATCCAGGGTACCAATTTAAAGCAATCGATGGAATGATTACAAATTTCCACTTGCCAAAATCAACTTTGATCATGCTTGTAAGTGCGTTAGCTGGAAGAGAAACTATATTGCATGCCTATAATACAGCTGTAAATGAGCGCTATCGCTTTTTCAGCTTTGGCGACGCGATGCTCATTATCTAGGTTAACGTTAAGGAAGGAGAAAGAGAATTTGACTGCGATTCGATATGAATTTATCAAAACATGTAAGCAAACGGGCGCCCGTTTAGGAAGAGTACATACGCCGCATGGTTCCTTTGACACGCCTGCATTTATGCCGGTAGGAACGCTTGCTACCGTAAAAACGATGTCACCTGAGGATTTAAAAGAAATGGGTGCTGGTATTATTTTAAGTAATACTTATCACTTATGGCTTCGTCCTGGAAATGAAATTATTAAGGAAGCTGGCGGCCTTCATAAGTTTATGAATTGGGACCGAGCAATTTTAACTGATTCTGGTGGATTCCAGGTTTTCAGTTTGAGTGAATTTCGCAAAATTGAAGAAGAAGGCGTTCATTTCCGTAATCATATGAGCGGGGAAAAATTATTTTTATCACCTGAAAAGGCAATGGAAATTCAAAATGACCTTGGTTCCGATATTATGATGGCATTTGATGAATGTCCTCCATTCCCAGCTACATATGAATACATGCAAAAATCAGTAGAGAGAACTTCTCGATGGGCAGAGCGCTGTTTGAATGCGCATCAAAGACCAAATGACCAAGGTCTTTTTGGAATTGTACAAGGTGGAGAGTATGAAGAGCTTCGGAAGCAGAGCGCAAAAGACCTAGTTTCGCTTGATTTCCCTGGATACGCGGTTGGTGGACTTTCTGTTGGTGAGCCAAAGGACGTCATGAATCGCGTTCTTGAATTCACTACACCACTATTGCCTACAAATAAACCACGTTACCTAATGGGCGTGGGATCACCGGATTCCTTGATTGATGGGGCGATTCGAGGAATTGATATGTTTGACTGCGTACTGCCAACTCGAATTGCTAGAAATGGTACATTGATGACCAGCACTGGACGTCTAGTGGTTAAAAATGCCCAATTTACAAAAGATTTCGGTCCACTCGATCCAGATTGTGATTGCTACACATGCAGAAACTATAGCAGGGCATACATTCGTCACCTAATTAAATGTGATGAAACTTTTGGAATTAGATTAACATCTTACCATAATCTCTATTTTCTGTTAAGATTAATGGAGAAGGTCAGACAAGCTATTAGGGAAGACCGGCTTGGTGATTTCCGAGAAGAGTTTTTTGAACGTTATGGTTTTAACAAACCTAACGCGAAAAATTTCTAATAGATGCTCATTGAAAGGAGGGAAACAACATGCAAGGACTTGGTTCAATCATTCCATTAATATTAATGTTTGTATTATTTTATTTCCTACTAATTCGCCCGCAGCAAAAACGTACTAAAGCGGTTCAGCAAATGCAAAACGAATTAAAAAAAGGTGATAAAATTGTCACGATTGGTGGTTTACATGGTTTTGTCGATTCAATCGATGAAAGCAAAGTCGTGATTAAATGTGGAGACGGCAGCCGTCTAACATTTGACCGAAATGCAATTCGTGAAGTAACAGAATCTGCAAAAACAGCTGCTACAGCAGAAGTTTCTTTAGACAAATAAGAAATAAGGAAGCCAAAATACTGGCTTCCTTTTTCTATGCTGTTCTCGAGTTGCTTGTTGCTATATTTACCCCAAGAATTCCACCCATCATGGCAATTAAAGTGTAGCAAACATGGTAGATGACTTGTTCCACATCAAAAAGACGATCATAACCTAAATATTGGAACAAGAAGACAATGAAGCTGTAAATTAAACCAGTTAAGCCCCCAATCAGCCATCCTTTTTGCTTGCGCTTTCCGCCTGATAGAAATCCTCCTCCAAATAGCCCAATAAACGATACAGCCGTCACAATGTATTGAAGCGAGATTTCCCGAACAGAAGTAAATCTAAGAATTAATGCAAAGATGAGGCTGCTGACAATCGCAAATAAGAAGATAAAAATTAACCCGTACAAAATAGCTGTACCAAAGCTTTTTGATTCGATAATACTCTCCCCCTTCAGTTCCCTTATCTTAACGTTGTTACCCTAAGATAAACAGATTCTTACCTAGTACAAGCATATTCTCCTTTTTTAAAAGTAGAATAAAAATTTTTATTGTTACTGGGATATAATTCCTTAAATGATTAAGGCAAAAGTGCGAACAATAGAGAAGAATGCAGCAAAAAGGGGAGACTGTTTTGGAACAATACATAACAATCATATTAAGAACAATATTTTTTTACGTACTAATTCTCGCTATATTTCGCTTAATGGGTAAAAGAGAAATAGGAGAGCTTAGTATTCTAGATCTTGTCGTTTTTATCATGATAGGTGAGTTGGCTATTGTCGCTATTGATGATCCGGAGCAATCTTTAATTCAAACGACGATTCCAATGGTTTTATTAATGGTTATTCAAATAGCGATGGCAACAATTTCATTAAAGAGTAAACGATTTCGTGATATCGTCGATGGGAAACCGACTATTATCATTAATAGAGGAAAAATCGACGAAGAAGCAATGAGAAAGCAAAGATACAACTTTGATGATTTATTGACCCAATTAAGAGAGAAGGATATTCGCAGCATTGGGGACGTTGAGTTTGCCATCCTAGAATCTTCAGGGAGTTTATCTGTAATTGAAAAAATGAGCAATGGTAATGGAAAGCCTCAGGAAGGAGATATTACCATCCCATTAATAATTGATGGTTGTATTGAAGAAGAAAATTTAATTCGCATTAATAAAACCAATCTATGGCTTCGGCAGGAATTAAAGAAAATGGGATATAAGGACGTAAGAAAAATCTCTTTCTGCAGTTTTGAAAATGGGAAGTTTTTTGTCGATATAATGGACGAGGAATAAGAAGACACGCGAAAAGCGTGTCTTCTTATTTCTCTCAAATTGGAATTAAATTACGAATAATCGGTATTCTTTTAAGTTCTTCCTTCTTAATTAAGCCTGCAAGGATTAGTAAGAAGATATAAATGATGGACATCCCAAAAGCTGCTGACAAAACTCTAATCGCTAAATGCTCGCCAAGAAGGATGTGCTCAAATAACCAATAGCCTATCCAGGCCGAGATTCCCATAATGATGGTTCCTTTCACGTAGTCACGAACATGAAAACTAAAAGAAATTTTCTTCAGAACAGTGGCAAAGTGAAGCACTGTTACCAAGACAAAACCAACAATAATCCCTAATGCCACTCCGTTTATCCCGAAAGAAGGCTGCGAAGCCAATATAAAAATGACTGCAGTTTTAATAACTGCACCAATTAAACTATTGATCATGGCCGCTCTAGCCAGATTTAGTGCCTGCAATACTGCCTGAAGCGGACCTTGATAATAATAAAATAAGAAGAAAGGAGCCATGAGACGAATAAAGTCAGAGCCTTTTGTCGAGCCATACATGAGCTCCATAAGGGGTTCCGCCAGAACATATAGGACAATTACGGATAATCCACCGGTTAAAAAGGCAAATCGTAAGGCCTGCTGCAGGCGATGTTCAATCAATTGATGATTATTTTGTGAATTAGCTTCACTAATGGCTGGGACAAGTGATGTTGCTAATGAATAAGTAACGAACGATGGCAGCATTAATAATGGCATCGCAAAACCAGTTAAGGATCCGTATTGTTTAGTAGCTTCAATCGCTAAAACACCGGCAAGGGCTAAACTGTGGGCAACAACAATGGGTTCGAAAAACCAAGCAACTGACCCAATCATTCTACTGCCCATTGTCGGCAAGGCGATTTCCATTAAGTCATTAAAGGTTTTCTTTCCGGAATGAACAAATTGAAAAAAGTTCTTGCGCAGCTTAAATCGTTTTTTTAATTTAAAGGTAGTCATTAAATAGACTAAGGATACGACTTCACCGATAATCGCTGCAACCATTGCTGCCGCCGCAGCATATTCAATTCCATACGGAAGAAATGATTTGGTCATGACGGCAATTAAGGTAATTCTCACTAGTTGTTCTAAAATCTGCGATATTGCAGATGGGCGCATGTTTTGTCTGCCCTGAAAATAGCCTCTCAAAACAGAAGAAACGGCAATAACAGGAACAACTGGTGCGATAGCAATTAAAGGATAGTACGTTCTCGGATCAGTAAAAAGAGTAGTAGATAAAATAGGTGCTAATAAAATTAGAGCTGGAGTAAAGATAAGCGATAGCGAAATGGTTATTGCCAGAGAAACAACAAGAATCTTTTTTATTTCTTTGTGATTTCCTTTTGCCTCAGCCTCGGCAATATTTTTGGAAATGGCGACAGGCAGTCCCATTTGTGTTAAGGTCACAACAAGGATAAAGGTAGGAAAAGCCATCATATAGAGGCCGACCCCTTCTTCACCAATACTTCGAGCTATGACAATTCTGTTAATAAATCCAAGTACCCTCGTAATTAATCCCGCTAATAATAGGATAAAGGTCCCTTTTAAAAACTTCGACATCCTACTTCCCACCTTCTCAAATAAGAAGAATTCATATACAATTAATCTATATGCATAAGGGTGGACAAAGCATGACAAGGTGTTTGTATTTTAGAGATAATAGATAGGGACTTAAATGTCCGAGGAGGCAGCTGCATTGGAGAAAAGCCACGCATACAATCATTTTAAGACCGACGTAAAACCAGCCTTAGTAAGCAAGCTCGAAGAATTTCGCTTGCTTGGTTATTACGAAGTTTCAGAAAGTGGACTTTGGGATTTTTTAACGAAAAAAAAGTGGAAGAAGGTCAAAGAGGATATAAGACTTTATGAAATTATTGATGAGATCCTATCCGTAAAGGTCAGTGATTACATAAGCTTTACTACGATTGAGACGTATAAAAACAATGATTTTAATTTAGAAGATGAAAATGAATGGAAAGAGTTATTAAAATAATCGTCGCTTCTTTTCTTAATGGCTTTTCTAGTTTAAATTGACAGTATTTATAAATTATTTCATAATAAAAGAATGAATTTTTATATAAGGCTTTACGGTGCAGTGCTTTGGCTTAAGCCCTAAGGAGGAACAATACATAATGGTTAAGCGCAGTAGAATCATCGCTTTCCTGCTAGTAGTTTTGCTAATAGGAAGCACAATGGGAGTTACCACTACAGGTATCTTAAAGGACATTAAACTAGGTTTGGACCTTCAAGGCGGCTTCGAGGTTTTGTATGAGGTTTCACCTGCAAAAAAAGGTCAGGAAATTGACAAAGAAACATTAGCTAGTACCGCGGAGGCCCTTGATAAGCGGATAAATGTTCTCGGAGTTAGTGAACCAAATATTCAAATTGAGGGTGAAAATAGGATCCGTGTCCAACTTGCTGGTGTAACCGATCAAAATGAAGCCCGGGAAATATTGTCTACACAAGCTAACCTGACATTCCGTGATGCAAATGACCGTGTTATGATGGACGGCTCAGATTTAGCGGAGAATGGTGCGAGCCAGACTTTTGATGAAAAAGGAGCACCGAGCGTTTCATTGAAATTAAAGAGTGCCGATAAATTCAAAAAAGTTACGGAAGAAATTGTGAAAATGGCACCTAATAATTATTTAGTGATATGGCTTGATTTTGAAGAAGGAAAAGATTCCTTCAAAACAGAAATCACAAAGGAAAATCCTAAATTTTTATCAGCACCAACCGTAAAAGAAATCTTTAATCAAAATACAGTTTCAATCGTAGGGAGCTTCACAGCAGAGGAAGCAAAAGAGCTTGCCTCACTTTTAAATGCTGGAGCCCTACCCGTCAAGCTAACGGAGGTTTACTCTACTTCTGTTGGAGCTAAATTCGGTGAGCAGGCTTTAAATGAGACAGTTTTTGCCGGCATCATTGGTATTGCAATCATTTATTTATTCATGCTTGTTTACTATCGTTTCCCTGGATTCATCGCTATTGTGACCTTATCGATTTATATTTACCTTGTACTACTAGTATTTGATTGGATGAATGCTGTCTTAACTCTGCCAGGTATTGCCGCACTCATACTTGGGGTTGGTATGGCAGTTGACGCGAACATTATCACTTACGAAAGAATTAGGGAAGAAATAAAGGTCGGTAAGTCAATTAAATCAGCTTTCCAAGCTGGAAGTAAAAGTTCATTTTCATCTATCATTGACGCTAACCTAACAACGTTACTAACAGCTGCAGTACTATTTTTCTATGGGACAAGCTCTGTTAAAGGGTTTGCTACCACATTAATTGTTAGTATTCTAATGAGTTTTGTTACAGCTGTATTTGGTTCTCGTATTTTCTTAGGTATGTGGGTAAACAGTGGTTTATTGAACAAAAGGGCAGGCTGGTTTGGTGTTAAACAATCTCAGATTAAGGATATTGCCGAAAATTTTGACACGTTAGATCTTCCTACAAGATGGGATCGATTTGATTTTGTAAAGGTTAGAAAATTATTTTTCATCCTTTCAGGTGCATTCCTTGCTGTTGGCTTAGTGATACTCCTCATTTTCCGTTTGAACCTTTCTATTGATTTTTCAAGTGGTACGCGGATTGAAGTATTATCAGATAAGCCTTTAACAACCGAACAGGTTGAAAGTGCTCTTAAAAAACTTGATATCAAAACAGATGATATTCTTATTTCTGGTGAGAATAAAGAGATTGCTTCTGCTAGACTAAAAGGGGTTTTATCTAAAGATGAAATTTCTGAATTAAAATCAGAACTTAATAAAGAATTTGGTGCGGAGCCAAATGTTAGTACCGTGTCACCAACAGTTGGGAAGGAAATTGCGAAGAATGCTTTTATTGCGCTAATACTTGCCTCCATTGGAATCATTATTTATGTCACGGTTCGATTTGAAATGGCTATGGCAATTGCAGCGATTGTTTCCTTATTGCACGATGCATTCTTTATGGTAGTTTTCTTTAGCATTACCAGACTTGAAGTTGACCTCACATTTATCGCGGCTGTGTTGACAATCGTTGGTTACTCCATTAATGACACGATTGTTACCTTTGACCGGATGCGTGAGAACTTAGTAAAGAAAAAGCGTCTTAAATCCTTTGAGGATATTGCTGAGGTTGTAAATGTAAGTTTACGTCAAACGTTAACTCGTTCATTTAATACGGTATTAACGGTTACTATCACAATTATTGCTTTGATGATTTTTGGAAGTGAATCGATCCGTAACTTCTCTATTGCCATGTTTGTTGGTTTAATTTCAGGTGTGTATTCCTCAGTCTTTATCGCTACTAATCTTTGGGTTGTTTTGAAAGCAAAAGAACTTAAAAAGAAAGGTACCATTAAGACCGTAAAGGAAAAGAGAAAATACTCTGATGAGCCACAAGTATAATTTAAGGAAACCGCAGATTGCGGTTTCCTTTTTTGATTGAACTAAGAAACATGCTCCTGTATAATAGTAAAGTCTGAGGGGTGAACGCATGTTAAAGTCGAAAACTAGATGGATTGTTCGTGAATCTGAGGATCAACTAGTAAAAACTCTCGAAAACGAATTGAAAATTACGCCACTTGTTGCGTCGCTGCTTATCAACCGCGGATTAGATACCGTTGATTCTGCACGGTATTTTTTATTTGGAAAAGAGCAATTCCATGACCCCTATCTATTAAAAGGAATGGATTTAGCTGTTACCAGAATTCGGGAAGCAATAGATAACCAAGAACCTATTTTAATTTTTGGAGATTATGATGCGGATGGTGTGAGCAGTACAACCGTATTAATGGTGACCCTTAAAGAATTGGGAGCCAATGTCCAATTTTATATTCCAAATCGTTTTACGGAAGGATATGGACCGAATGAACCAGCCTTTCGCAGCGCAGCTGAAAATGGAGTAAAGTTAATTATTACTGTAGATACAGGCATTTCTGCCATAAACGAAGCAACTCTAGCAAAGGAACTCGGTCTTGATTTAATCATCACGGATCACCATGAGCCTGGACCTGTTTTACCTGAAGCGCTGGCAATAATTCATCCTAAACTACCAGATAGTATCTACCCGTTTCGTGAGCTCGCGGGAGTAGGTGTGGCCTTCAAATTAGCCCACGCTCTATACGGAGAAGTCCCAGAGCACTTGTTGGAGATTGCTGTTATTGGCACAATTGCGGATTTAGTATCATTAAAAGATGAAAATCGTCTTATTGCCAAAAAAGGCTTGGAAAAACTTAAAGTCACAAAAAACAAAGGTCTAAAAGCTATATTAAAAGTAGCAGGTGTGGCCCAACAAAACATTAACGAGGAAACCATCGGCTTTACGCTAGCGCCAAGAATCAATGCTGTCGGCAGATTAGAAAATGCAGACATGGCTGTGGAATTATTGCTGACTGATGATCCATTGGAAGCTCAAAGCTTGGCTAAAGAAATGGATGAATTAAACAAGACGAGACAATCGATCGTCAATTCTATTACGCTTGAAGCCATTGAAGAGGTTGAAAAAAACTATCCGATTGATTCAAACTCAGTTCTTATTATTGGTAAAGAAGGCTGGAACGCGGGTGTAATTGGCATCGTTGCTTCCAGATTAGTGGAAAAGTTTTACCGACCGACAATAGTTCTAAGTTTTGACCATGAGAAGGGCTTGGCAAAGGGTTCAGCTCGAAGTATTGCAGGTTTTGACTTGTTTAAAAATCTATCGGAATGCCGGGATATTCTTCCTCACTTTGGTGGCCATCCGATGGCTGCAGGGATGACACTTAATATAGAGGATGTTTCGAATCTTCGCGTGAGGTTAAATACGCTTGCAAATGAGCAGTTAACGAAAGATGATTTTGTCCCAATTACCTTACTAGATCATCAAATAAAGGTGGAAGAGATCAGTTTATCCTCGTTAGATGAATTAAACCTTCTTGCTCCATTTGGAATGGATAACCCTAAGCCAAAGGTGTTAATTAGTAATGTCCAAGTATCCACAATGAGAAAGATTGGTTCAGAACAAAATCACTTGAAAGTTATGGTTAATGAAAATGGTATTAGTTTAGACGGAATTGGGTTTGGACTTGGACAGTTAGTCGACCATATTTCACCAGCCTCAAAAATTTCGATAATTGGTGAATTAGCCGTCAATGAGTGGAATAATATCCGTAAACCACAAATTTTTATCCAAGATGTTTCGGTTGATTCGTGGCAATTATTTGATCATCGCGGAGTAAAACGTATTCACTCAATGGTTAATACCATTCCTAATCAAAATCGAAAATATATTATTTTTAACAGAGAACAGCTCGATAAATTGGATCCTGCTCTAACGAGTGAGGTATTACTTATTCAAGATGAAGCAGAAGCAAAGGCATTCGATTCTCATCAGGCCAATGTGGTTCTTGTTGACCTGCCGCCATCAAAGGACATACTATGTCACTTATTTAATGGGAAACAGCCTGCTCGAATCTATGCCTATTTCCATAAAGAATCGAGTGATTTCTTTAGTACCATTCCTACCAGGGACCACTTTAAATGGTTTTATGCATTTTTATTAAAAAAAGGTCCCCTTGATTTAGGTCGTTATGGGGATGAAATTGCAAAGCACCGTGGCTGGTCAACGGAAACAGTAACCTTTATGTCAAAGGTGTTTTCTGAACTAGAATTTGTTACAATAAACAATGGATTTATTACGTTGAATAAACAATCACAAAAGCGCGACCTAACTGATTCAGTCACCTACCAAACCAAACAGGCACAATATGCTCTTGAAAGAGATTTATTATTTTCATCCTTTCAGCAGCTAAAGAGCTGGTTTGACCAGGTCATTGAGGAATCAGTTATTATAGAGGAGGCAATTAAGTAATGGACTTAAAGCAATTTATAGCAATCGTGCCGGATTACCCAAAACCAGGAATTACATTCAAGGATATTACTCCATTAATGAACAATGGGGAAGCATACAAATATGCAACAGACCAAATTGTTGCTTATGCAAAAGATAAACAAATTGATTTAATTGTTGGTCCAGAGGCAAGAGGATTTATTATTGGCTGCCCTGTGGCCTATTCTCTTGGAATTGGCTTTGCTCCTGTTCGTAAGGAAGGAAAACTGCCACGCGAAACGGTTAAAATAAGCTATGGATTAGAATATGGAAGTGATGTCCTCACCATTCATAAGGACGCGATTCAACCAGGACAACGTGTTCTGATTACTGACGACTTGTTAGCAACAGGAGGAACCATTGAAGCAACAATCCAATTAGTTGAACAGCTTGGCGGTGTAGTTGCAGGAATTGCTTTTCTGGTTGAATTATCCTACCTTGATGGCCGTAAGAAACTTGATGGCTATGACATCATGACATTGATGAATTATTAATAGTAGTGAGGGCACTCGTAACTGAGTGCTCTCTTGTTATAAGAAGAGAGCTATTATTCTTACTAATGAATTAACTATATTTCGACACTTTTTTCGCAAAATACTGTAAAATGATATCAATCCCTTTACATCTTAGCTTTTTTTTTCGATAATAGAAACATTCATTAGTAACTAGTTTAAATAGAAAAACATTTAATAATAAAAAATGAGACGAAAAATAAGGTGATTTTATGGCGAACGATCAAGTGCTAACCGCCGAACAAGTCATCGACAAGACTAGGGTCTATTTAAACGAGGAGCATTGTGAATTTGTAAAAAGAGCGTACGAATTCGCAAAACATTCTCATCGTGAACAATATAGAAAATCAGGGGAGCCTTACATTATTCATCCTATTCAGGTTGCTGGAATTCTAGCGGATTTGGAGATGGATCCTGCAACGGTCGCCGCTGGTTTTCTACATGATGTTGTTGAAGACACAGATGTTACCTTAAAGGACATCGAGACTGAATTTAATGACGAAGTGGCCATGCTTGTCGACGGGGTTACGAAATTAGGAAAAATTAAATATAAATCACACGAGGAACAGCAGGCTGAAAACCACAGAAAAATGTTTGTGGCTATGGCCCAGGATATCCGCGTTATTTTGATTAAGCTTGCTGATCGTTTGCATAATATGAGGACGCTTAAGCACCTTCCTGTTGAGAAGCAGCGCCGGATTTCAAATGAAACACTTGAAATCTTTGCACCTTTGGCCCATCGTCTTGGTATTTCTAAGATTAAGTGGGAGTTGGAAGATACTGCATTAAGATACTTAAATCCACAGCAATATTACCGTATTGTTAACTTGATGAAAAAGAAGCGTGCAGAACGGGAGCAATACTTAGTCGATGTAATGGACGAGGTTCGTGACAGAATGAAAGAAGTGTCCATTAATGCGGAGCTTAATGGAAGACCTAAACATATCTATAGCATTTACCGAAAAATGGTTCAGCAGAATAAACAGTTTAGTGAAATTTATGATTTACTTGCCGTTCGGATTGTCGTGAATAGTATTAAGGATTGCTACGCCGTATTAGGAATCATTCATACTTGCTGGAAGCCAATGCCTGGGCGTTTTAAGGACTATATTGCTATGCCGAAGCCGAATATGTATCAATCTCTTCATACAACGGTCATTGGCCCTAAAGGTGATCCGCTAGAGGTTCAAATTCGCACGTCTGAAATGCACCGAATTGCCGAATTCGGTATTGCAGCCCACTGGGCGTATAAAGAAGGGAAAGCACTAAGTGATACAACTTCTTACGAACAAAAATTAACATGGTTTAGAGAAATCCTTGAATTCCAAAATGACACTGCTAATGCAGAAGAGTTTATGGAGTCATTAAAAATTGATTTATTCTCCGATATGGTTTTTATTTTCACACCAAAAGGAGATGTAATTGAATTGCCGTCTGGTTCTGTTCCAATAGATTTTGCTTATCGAATTCACTCTGAAATCGGTAATAAAACGATTGGGGCGAAAGTGAACGGTAAAATGGTAACGCTGGATTATCGACTCAAGACTGGTGACATTATCGAAATTCTTACATCTAAGCATTCTTATGGACCAAGTCAAGACTGGTTAAAACTTGCACAAACTTCGCAGGCCAAGAACAAAATACGTGCCTTTTTTAAGAAGCAGCGCCGGGATGAAAATGTCGATAAAGGAAGAGAGCTTGTAGAAAAAGAAATCCGCGCCATGGAATTTGATTTAAAAGAAATCTTAACGGCCGATAATTTGAAGAAGGTAATTGAAAAGTTTAATTTTGCCAATGAAGACGATATGTATGCAGCTGTTGGCTATAATGGTGTAACGGCACTCCAGGTAGCTAATCGTTTAACCGAAAAATGGCGGAAAAAGCGCGATCAGGAGCAATCAGCGACAATCACAAATGCTATTTCAGATATGAAGGCTTTCCCTTCTACGAAAAAGCGGGAGTCCGGTGTTCGTGTTGCTGGAATAGATAATTTATTAATCCGCTTATCAAGATGCTGTAATCCTGTCCCAGGTGACGAAATTGTTGGCTTTATCACCAAAGGACGTGGTGTTTCGGTTCATCGTGCCGATTGTACAAATATTGACTCTAATGATGCGCAAACCAGGTTAATACCTGTTGAGTGGGAATCCTCATTAAATGACCGGAAAGAATATAATGTCGATATTGAGATCAGTGGTTATGACCGCCGTGGTTTATTGAATGAGGTATTGCAGGCAGTAAATGAAACAAAAACCAATATTTCAGCTGTTTCTGGTCGGTCTGACCGTAATAAAATGGCGACGATTATTATGTCTATTGCCATACACAATGTCAGCCATTTGCAAAAAGTGGTTGATCGGATCAAACAGATACCAGATATTTATTCGGTTCGCCGGATTATGAATTAGGGAGTTTACGAATATGCGAGTTGTTGTGCAACGCAGTAAAAATGCTAAGGTTACGGTTAACGGAGAAATAACAGGACAGATTTCCAAAGGTCTTGTCCTTCTTGTGGGTGTAACACATCATGATAAGGAAGAAGACGCAGCCTTCCTAGCAGATAAAATTGCAAATCTACGGATATTTGAAGATGAGCCTGGAAAGATGAATTTATCTTTATTAGATGTTGGTGGTGAAATCCTTTCTGTATCTCAATTTACCTTGTATGGTGATTGCCGTAAAGGAAGAAGACCCAATTTCATGGAAGCCGCAAGACCGGAACAGGCGAATCAACTATATGAAGGATTCAACGATTTATTACGTGAAAAAGGTATCAAGGTTGAAACGGGTATCTTTGGAGCTATGATGGATGTTGAATTAATCAATGATGGTCCTGTAACACTAATTGTGGACAGTAAAGGTTAAAAAATGCTTGGCACTTTAATAGCTGCCAAGCATTTTTTATAAGAAAAGCGGAAGCGCCTTGCCCAAGGGCGAAAGGCATAAGACGAGCCGACGAGAAGGTTGGTCTTTACCTTCTTGACGGATTGTCTGAAATGTGGAGGCGACTGCCCTGGGACGAAGGCATAAGACGAACCCTGTAAGAAGGCGCTTTTTGCCTTCTTCAGGGGGTGGCTTATGACTCGAGTCCCAAGAAGTTGCAACTAGACAAGCTTATGACCCCGAGCCCTTAGGCTGCTTGCGCTAGACAATTCTCAAAGTCGAAAATACTATCCTATTTTATTGTTCCTTAAAGTATCTTGCCAGTCCATTATATAAACCTGTTGCTGCATTTTCTTGAAATTGACCGGACGTTAGAGTCATTTCTTCCGCTGAATTACTAAGATAGCCCAATTCCATAAGTACTGCCTTCCGTTGATTCTCACGAATGACATGGTAATCACCCGATTGGACACCGCGGCTCTTTAACCTGGTTTGAGCATTTGTTGAATTAAAAACATATTCAGCAAGTTTTTTTTGATAAGAATGATAGTAATAGCCTGTCATTCCCCGGACACTTCGGTCTAGGTTACTATCATAATGTAAGCTGATAAAGGCGTCGGACTGATTGACACTTGCGAGTCTTACCCTTGATGGCAGTGGAAGAAACGAGTCATTGCTTCTTGTTAGAAGTACATTTGCTCCAGCTGCTCTTAGCTTATCAGATAATAGTTGAGCAGTCCGTAGTGTTAATTCTTTTTCAAGTGTTCCTCCAGCACCAGTTGCCCCATTATCAATACCGCCATGCCCGGGATCAATGACGATGGTCTTGTATTTTAAATAACCTTCTGCCCCTTGTTTATCAATTCCTGGTCCAGTGCCATTTGTTGATACAAGCCATCCAGCAATATATCCATTTGTACCGTTGGCTAATGTAATTTCGTACCAATCATTATTGACGCCTTTTATGGGAAAGGACTCTCCTTCATTTGCTCGCTCCAGGACATTTGATTGAACAGAAGGGTCCTTCCTGATATTTGTTCCATTATGTAGGATTGTGACTTTGCTATCATTAGCAAGTTGGGTAGAAATTGCTTTATCCTTGTTGAAATACCAGCCAGCTGCCCAGCCTGATTTTCCCGGTTTGTATTCAATTTTGAACCAATTATTTTTTTCATCTAAAATGGTAAACTTCTGCCCCTTAGTAACGGAACCAATAATGTCCGAATTTAAGGAAGAATCGCTGCGGATACTTAAATTGCTAGCAGTTACCGTCCCAATGGTTCCATCAGTATTAGTGGATTGTTGATTTTGGGTGCCAATTTGAACATAATCAGCACTAACCCAAGCACTTTGATTTGAGTACTTAATCTCTACCCAACTATTCTTTTTTGAATAAATACTTACGGAAGTCCCTTTTGCTAGTTTTCCAATCACTGTTCCTGTTGTCGAAGGTTCATTTCGAACATTCAATGTATCTGTGACAATACCCGTACCAATTGATTTATTATTATTTTCTTCATTTGAATTATTGTTGGTATTATTTTTAAAATCTAGGTATTCTCGTGCAACCCAGCCTTCTCCAAATCCTGCAGATATCTTTAACCAGTTTTCATTTTCATCTAAGACACTAACAGCTTGTCCTTTATTTAAGTATCCATTGATACGGAAATTAGTTCCTGGTCCAGTACGTACTCGTAATTGATTGGTATTTGCTTCAGCAGTCATTGACTTTGAATTGCTAGACCTTGTTGTGGTTGTTCCATTTGTAGACTTTGTTACAACCCAATTGGCTACCCAGCCTGTTTTTGCAGCTGCAAGCTGAATTTGAATCCAATCGTCTTCCTCTTTAATAATAGTAAATTTTTCGCCTTTTTTTACTTGTTTCACTAGCTGGTAGCTTAAACTTGGACCATTGCGGACATTAACTGTATTCTCAGCAATAGTGACCGTACCGTTTGCTGCCACACCTATTTCTTGCGGAAGGAATACTCCGAAAAATACCGTGAAACATACTAACAAAAGTATAAATCTCCTTATCATCCTCTCTCTCCCTTCACAATATCTTTCATTTTATCGTAAAAGGACATGGAAATCATTCCTTAATTGTTAAATATCTACTATTTTGAAATTTTCTTTGACATGTAAGTTTTTACGATGGTTGGAAATAATAAGAACTATAGTGATGATACGAGGTGATGGATGTTGAGATCGAGCGATAAAGGAAATAGCGTTCAATCAATGGACAGCAGGCTTTTCGGTGTAGATTTTCATGATTTTATACAAAAAGAACAGAATAATTCTGCGTTTGAGCTTGCCTCCGAATTTGGACTTACGATCGGCGATGTAAGGAAGTTGAAAAAACATTTGGAAAGATCCTAAATCCTTCTTGACATTGGATTCAATGCTCCGTAATATTATATAAATAAAATACATGGATATAACCAATGATGGAGCATAGTAATTAAGGTAAAACATGAAAAGAGAGGAAATGCCCTGGGCTGAAAGCATTTCTACATGATTCTTAATGAATGAACACTCCGTAGGCTTCTCTCTGAAAAAGGATACTCTAGTCGGAAAAAGTCCGACTCTAGTGGATTTTTCCGACTCATGTTGGATTCATCCGACTCCAGTAGGAGAAGAACGTGAGCAGGCGTTAACTGTAAAAGAGGAAGTGCATAGATTTTTTATGCCTTCAACTAGGGTGGCACCGCGGGAAATATAACTCTCGTCCCTTGTATTTATACAAGGGACGGGAGTTTTTTGTTTTTTATAGAATTTTTCACATAAAAAAGTTAGAGTAAGGAGGAATTCTGCTATGTCTATTAGCATTCCAAGAGGCACGCAAGACATTTTGCCAGGAGAGGTAGAAAAATGGCAGCTGATTGAGGCAAAAGCGAGAGAGCTTTGCGAGAAATATCAATATCAAGAAATTCGGACTCCAATCTTTGAACATACTGATCTTTTTTCACGAGGCGTTGGTGATACCACTGATATTGTTCAGAAAGAAATGTACACATTTGAGGATCGCGGGGGCCGCAGTCTTACATTAAGACCAGAAGGAACTGCAGCTGTCGTACGGTCTTTTGTTGAGAAAAAAATGTTTGGCTATCCAAATCAGCCCGTTAAGCTTTATTATATGGGACCGATGTTTCGATACGAACGCCCACAAGCAGGACGCTTCCGACAGTTTGTTCAATTTGGCATCGAAGCATTAGGCAGTAATGACCCGGCAATTGATGCAGAAGTAATTTCGCTAGCCATGAATTTATACAAGGAAATGGGCTTGAAAAAGCTAAAGCTTGTGATCAATAGTCTTGGAGATAAGGAGAGCCGGAGCGCTCACCGTAATGCTTTAGTCAATCACTTCCAGCCAAGAATCGGAGAGTTTTGTCAAGATTGTCAAAACCGTCTAGAAAAAAATCCATTGCGAATTCTCGATTGTAAACAGGATCGCAATCATGAATTAATGAAAACTGCGCCATCCATTATAGATTATCTAAATGATGATTCTAAGGCTTATTTTGAAAAATTACAACAGTATTTAACACAATTAGATATTGCCTTCGTGGTCGATCCAAACTTAGTCCGTGGTTTAGATTATTATAATCACACTGCATTCGAAATTATGAGTGACGCTGAGGGATTTGGTGCAATAACCACTTTATGCGGCGGCGGTCGATATAACGGTTTAGCCGAAGAAATGGGCGGACCAGAGACACCTGGGATTGGTTTTGCAATGAGTATTGAGCGATTTATTGCAGCTTTGAATGCTGAAGGGATTGAGCTTGAAATCAATCAAGGTATTGATTGCTATATCGCCTCTCTCGGTGAAGAAGCGAAGGACTATACGGTAGGGCTCCTTCAGAAACTTAGGCTTGCCGGTGTTTCTGCAGAGAGAGATTATTTAAATCGAAAAATCAAAGCACAATTTAAAGCAGCTGACCGTCTGAACGCAAAGTATGTTGCTGTTCTAGGTGACGAAGAGCTAAATAATAACAAAATTAATTTAAAAAATATGGCTACTGGCGAGCAGGTCGAACTTGAATTAACAGGTCTTGTAGAATATTTTCAAGAATTAAAGGGATAAGAGGAGAGGATCTTCATGTACGGGAGAACGTATTTTTGTGGCGATGTTCCAGAATCAGCCATTGGTGAAAAAGTAACGCTTAAAGGCTGGGTCTCAAAACGACGGGACCTTGGCGGATTAATCTTTATCGATCTACGTGATCGTTCAGGTATTGTCCAGGTTGTTTTCAATCCAGATGTATCGAAAGAAGCACTAGAAATTGCTGAAAAGATTCGCAGCGAATATGTTTTGGATATACAAGGAACCGTGATTAGTCGTGAGGCTGGAACGATAAATCCTAATTTAAAAACAGGAAAAATAGAAGTTCAAGCCGAAATGGTAACCATTATTAACGAAGCGAAAACACCTCCATTTACCATTTTAGATAACACTGAGGCATCTGAAGATGTTCGTCTTAAATACCGTTATTTAGATTTCCGTCGTCCTGTTATTTTTGAAACATTAAAAATTCGTCATCAAGTTACAAAACAAATCAGAGATTTCCTAGATACTGAAGGATTTTTAGATATTGAAACACCAATTTTAACGAAGAGCACTCCTGAAGGAGCACGTGACTATTTGGTACCAAGCCGTGTTCATCCTGGTGAGTTTTATGCACTTCCACAATCACCACAGTTATTCAAGCAGCTATTAATGCTTGGTGGTATTGAGCGTTATTATCAAATTGCCCGCTGTTTCCGTGATGAGGATTTACGTGCTGACCGTCAGCCAGAATTCACACAAATTGATATTGAAACAAGTTTCCTAGGTCAAGAGGATATCTTAGGCTTAATGGAAAAAATGATGACACAGTTGATGAAGGAAGTAAAAGGGCTTGAAATTCCTTCTCCATTTCCAAGGATGACATATGATGATGCAATGAACAGATTTGGGTCTGATAAACCAGATACTCGTTTTGGACTTGAGTTAGTAGACCTTTCCGAGGTTGTTAAGGATTCAGGCTTTAAAGTATTTGCAGCTGCAGTTGCAAATGGAGGTCAGGTAAAGGCCATCAATGTAAAAGGTGCTGCTGAAAAATACTCACGTAAGGATATTGACGCTCTAACAGAATTTGTAGCAGTTTATGGAGCAAAAGGTCTTGCCTGGCTGAAGGTTGATGCGGAAGGGTTAAAAGGTCCGATTGCAAAGTTCTTCGCAGAAGAGGATTCTAATTCTCTAAGAGCTGTTTTGAATGCCAATGAGGGTGACCTGCTCTTGTTCGTTGCGGACAAGAAAAATGTTGTTGCTGATGCATTAGGAGCACTCCGTTCAAAGCTTGGAAAAGAATTAGGATTAATCGATCTAAGCAGGTTTAATTTCTTATGGATTACTGATTGGCCGTTGCTTGAATATGGTGAAGAAGAAGGTCGTTATTATGCTGCCCATCATCCATTCACTATGCCTGTAAGAGAAGACCTGCCGTACTTAGATACAGATCCTTCTAGAGTTCGTGCACAGGCCTATGACCTTGTATTAAATGGTTATGAGCTTGGTGGCGGTAGTTTAAGAATTTTTGAGCGTTCTGTTCAAGAAAAAATGTTTAACGTTCTTGGATTTGCACCTGAAGAAGCCCAGGAACAATTTGGTTTCTTGTTGAATGCTTTCGAATATGGTACACCGCCACATGGTGGAATTGCTCTCGGCTTGGACCGTCTGGTTATGTTACTCACAGGCAGTACTAACCTGCGTGATACTATTGCTTTTCCAAAAACGGCAAGTGCCAGCGACTTGTTAACGGACGCACCAGGTGAAGTTTCTGAAGCCCAATTAAAAGAACTTCATTTGTCACTAAACGTTACGAATAAAAGTAAATAAAACGCTTTCATAATATCTTGAATGGTTTTTCAATCTATGATATTATAAAGTCAACCAAATAAGTGTCCTGAAATGTTCGTTGTATTACCTAACTTTTGACCAACATTATTTCTTCGGGAGTCTGGAGTTTTCGAGTTGCGTAAAAGCCTCAACCTATACGGTTAAAGGGACTTACATATACTCGGAACAAGACACCCACCTGCTGATATGCGGGATCAAAAGAAGGAACTAAGCGCGACGGCACCATTGGGACCCTTATAAAAATAGTCTCCTGCATAGCAGGGGGCTATTTTTATTTTGTGGTTTAACAATATAATTCCTATAGCGATACTTGAATTTATGCAGGAGTATGTTATATTTTTTTAGGGTAAAAAATAATAGTAAGTCGAATATATATTTCTGGAGGATCCACATGCTGCATCAATTTTCTCGTAATGAACTTGCCATTGGCAAAGAAGGCCTAGATATTATGAAAAACAGTACAGTTGCTGTGTTAGGAATTGGCGGTGTCGGCTCATTTGCTGCTGAAGCTCTTGCACGTTCTGGAGTTGGACGGTTGATACTAGTCGATAAAGATACCGTTGATATCACGAATGTCAACCGTCAGCTTATCGCACTCCTATCAACGGTTGGACAACCAAAAGCTGAACTTATGAAGGAACGGATTAAAGACATTAATCCCGATTGTGAGGTCATCGCTTTAAAAATGTTTTATACAGAAGAGACGTATGAAGAATTTTTTAACCATGGTTTGGATTTTGTCGTTGACGCTTCTGATACCATTATTTATAAAATTCATTTGATGAAAGAATGCTTAAAAAGAAATATTCCGATCATCTCGAGTATGGGAGCGGCCAACAAAATGGACCCAACTCGCTTCAAAATTGCTGATATTTCTAAAACACATACAGATCCAATCGCTAAAGTAATCCGCACGAAGCTTCGTAAGGAAAGAATCCACAAGGGTATTCCAGTGGTCTTTTCTGATGAGAGTCCGATAGTCATTCGTGAAGATGTTCGAAAAGAGGTCGGGAATGACAAAGCTCCGATTCGTAAGGCGCAAATGCCTCCATCCTCAAATGCCTTCGTCCCATCTGCTTGCGGATTAATCATGGCAAGCTATGTGGTTCGAGAGTTGTTATCCGACATCAAAATTACACGTGTAGCAGATGAAAAATAATTGTTAACCCCGAACAAAAATGTGAGGGCACTGAAAAAGTCCGCTTTTAACAATCAGGGGGTAAATTGCTCGATATTAGTCGAGCGATTTACCCCCTTTTGCTTTA
>NZ_BAWM01000137.1 GCF_000759675.1 Neobacillus niacini
CATAAGGGTGATGAGAGCCCGTAATCTTATAAAAAGAGCAGAAGCGGTCACTCATAAGGGTGATGAGAGCCCGTAATCTTATAACAAGAGCAGAAGCGGTCACTCATAAGGGTAATGAAAGCCCGTAATCTTATAAAAAGAGCAGAAGCGGTCACTCATAAGGGTGATGAG
>NZ_BAWM01000136.1 GCF_000759675.1 Neobacillus niacini
TGAGGGTTGCGCCTTGAAAGCTCAAGGAATACATGCGACTTGAAATAGTCGTCTAGATAATGCTTAGCCAGCAGTCTTGTACCGAGTCTTGCGTGGTACACGGTAACGTGTACTGCGAAGCGTAGACAGGAAGATGGCAGGCCGGAATAAAGTGAAAAGGATAATTAGTCCCGAAATTAAACGCGTTGTGGAGTAGCCGACCTTTTCTCTCAATGGGGAAGGCAATAAGGTAATAACCGATAAAGGCAAGGGTATTTACTTTACTCCTGGGATTCGTACCTACGGCATGTCATCAATGGATTCCTTGGGAACAAGGGAGATCCAATAAACTTCTATAGATTATAGATAAGAATTCAACAAGCCCACAAAGCGAGGAGAACTCGATGGTTTATTGGAAGTCTTACTAACTGATAGTACTCCGAGATAGGGAAAGCCTGTTGCATGGGGAAGCGGTTAGCAGAAATTGAATCAATCTAAGGAAACATGAGCTTCATTCAATGGAAGATTTCGGTCCTTAATTCAAAGTAAGGAGAAACCAATCA
>NZ_BAWM01000135.1 GCF_000759675.1 Neobacillus niacini
GATGATTGGGGTGAAGTCGTAACAAGGTAGCCGTATCGGAAGGTGCGGCTGGATCACCTCCTTTCTAAGGATAATGCAGTCCTTACGGACTGATAATAAGTTGACTGTTACTTGTTTGTTTAGTTTTGAGGGATTAATTCTCTCTTATATATTTCGTTGTGAGGGCCTATAGCTCAGCTGGTTAGAGCGCACGCCTGATAAGCGTGAGGTCGATGGTTCGAGTCCATTTAGGCCCACCATCTCATAACGGGGCCTTAGCTCAGCTGGGAGAGCGCCTGCTTTGCACGCAGGAGGTCAGCGGTTCGATCCCGCTAGGCTCCACCAAATTCGTTCTTTGAAAACTAGATAATCGTAAGAAGAAGTCAAAGTAAAACCGAGAATCGCCATTTTAGTTTTTCTCTCTTATT
>NZ_BAWM01000134.1 GCF_000759675.1 Neobacillus niacini
ATGGATATTGAAACACATTTACCTAAAATGAATGAGATTCGCCAGAAAAGTCATGAAAAAGCGAAGGTAAAACCTAAGAAAGTAGACAAAAATGGCAAAATAACTGATCCAATGTTGAAGCTATTTGAAATGCCCCATCTTGAGAAATCATTTATTGGATATGGCTTTGTAGAAGCTTTATTTAAAGTGATGAAACAAGTAGATTACACTTCTATGCCCTCTCAGTCCAATCAACAAACGATGAAAAAAGTTTATGATGATTGGAAAAGTTTCTTCGAAGCCTCTAAGAAATATAAAATCAATTCTGCCAGCTTTTCCGGTAAGCCAAAGATTCCAAAATATAAACAGAAGAATGGAAGAACCACGTGTTATTTAACCAATCAAATAACAACGATCAAAGAAGGAAATGTTCTTAAATTACCTGGAACCCATCTACAGTTAAACTTGGGAAAGGT
>NZ_BAWM01000133.1 GCF_000759675.1 Neobacillus niacini
AGTACCGTGAGGGAAAGGTGAAAAGCACCCCGGAAGGGGAGTGAAAGAGATCCTGAAACCGTGTGCCTACAAGTAGTCAGAGCCTTATGTTTTTTCTTTCGAAAAAACCCGGGTGATGGCGTGCCTTTTGTAGAATGAACCGGCGAGTTACGATTACATGCAAGGTTAA
>NZ_BAWM01000132.1 GCF_000759675.1 Neobacillus niacini
CTTTATACTAAAGATATCAATGTGTGTAGGTGGTATCGAAATGATTTCAAATCAAGAAACCCTCAAACTTAGTCCGTTTATGGCTATTTATGATATCGTCGTGCCGAAGGATAATATGCTTCGTCAAATTAATGAACTAGTGGACTTCAATTTCATTCTAGAAGAACTA
>NZ_BAWM01000131.1 GCF_000759675.1 Neobacillus niacini
ACGTACTAAAGAAGATGAGTTTGAATTTAATAAAGATGCAGGCATGTACGTATGTAAAGCTGGGCAGATGGCAATTCGAAAAGCTCGTACAAATAAGAAAAATGTGGGGAAAAATCAACGTCAAACGTATTATTTTGACACCGAAAAATGCAAAGTATGCCCTTTCCGTGAAGGATGTTACACAGAAGGAGCAAAGAGTAAA
>NZ_BAWM01000130.1 GCF_000759675.1 Neobacillus niacini
ACTACGCTGCTATCCGACTCCCTAAATCGGCATTTGGCTTCCTTACTTTTTATCGCTTGTACACCATACTCTTCCAACAAGGAAAGACCGATAGGGTCTCCCGAGTTGCCGTATCATATCAATGTGTAACGTGCCAAGGTCTCTGACCCCAGAGAGGTTTCATTCTTCTTGCCATATACGAAGAATGAAATATTGCTTTCTGCTGCAGGTAAAGCATCAGCCCTCTCGAATTACTAACATTATGGGGCTCAATCCCTTCAACCATTTGGCTTTCGGCCCGCCACCTAACTGTCTACGCTTAAAGACTAAAGTTACCTTTAGCCCTCCAAGACTCGCTACGAGCGAATGGCTAGTTCTTACTCGACGGGAATTCCACCCGCTATATGATACGACCTAGGCTCGGCCGCACACCTGC
>NZ_BAWM01000129.1 GCF_000759675.1 Neobacillus niacini
TGGCAGTTTTATTTTACTTGAAATAATCTCCATACTTTATGCGATGTCAAAGTATAGTTTTTGTACATAACTTAAAAATTTTAGAGAAGTTAATAGAGATTGTGAATGATTATACTTAAACTATCGGGTGCTTTAGTTATAGGTCAGAGCTGTCATTAAGGCAGCTTTTTCTTGTTGAGCTAACG
>NZ_BAWM01000128.1 GCF_000759675.1 Neobacillus niacini
TAGTCGAGTAGAATGGAGCCTTTCTACCTTACGGTAGATTGTACTCCACCCCCTCCCAGAACCGTGCTTGCACTATTAATGCACACGGCTCCTCCAGTAATCATTCACAGAATGTAGCTGATCTCTTTTCTTAAGTCATATATATTAACCTTAACTCTGGGTGAAGGTAGTGGATATTTATTAAGAAAGAGTCTGAATTTATCCCAGGTAAATGATTTCCTTTGACTTCTTCTATTGAGCCATTTAAACAGTAAGTATCCGATTTTGTCTCTAAAGTTGTTTACACTTGGGGCATTATCTGTGATGCAGTAATAGTTGTAGTAACCTATAAGTGAACGTTTGAACCTATCCATAATCATATGAATATCTTTATTTCTATTTTTCTTTAACCATTCTTTGGATTCTTTGAGTTTACCTTGGACTTTCTTCCTGCTTGATTTCCGTTTCACCCGAAAGTTTCCTTGTTTACTTTTCCCACAATAGTGTGTAAAGCCAAGAAAATCAAAGGTTTCAGGTTTACTATTCCCCTTCTGTTTTGCATCTTTATCCGCAAATTTTCCAAAGGAAATAATTTTCGTTTTATCTTCAGCTATTTCTAAGTTAAACATCTTCAGTCTCAATTTTAATGATTGAAAGAAATCTAGAGCCTCACTCTTATACTGGAAACAACAAACAA
>NZ_BAWM01000127.1 GCF_000759675.1 Neobacillus niacini
ACGCTTCCCACGCATTAAATCTGTTTTTGAAACCTGATTCGTTAATTCTCGCGATGCACGTATTAATGAAAAACCGCCAATGAACAGCGCTATACCTATAGTAACAGCAACAACTAACAATAATGGAACTCCCCAGCCTTGCAATCCCATAATTCCTGTGTACGCCCACAGAGTACCGAAAAACGCCATGAAAAATACGCCAGATGCCGTTCCGCGTACTGCAGCTCCAGGAATAGTTCTTGATGTTTGTGTCACAAATAAAAATCTCCTTTCAACTTAAATATTTGTTCATTGGAACCGCATCTCAACTTACACTAGTATTAGGCAGTTAATTCGTGAGAAAAATCCTATATACCTTTTTATATTTATATTCAGGTGGGTAAATTACTGAACTATTCTGTCCCATTTCCTCAATATGCTTTATTCAATAATAGCGCCCATTTCTTGAATAAACAAAAAGCTGATATTAACTGGTATTGTTCAATTAAAAATCCTCAATTGTTAGTGATCAAGGATTGTAATCCTCGTCGGCCGAGGGGCCGTAGATGCCCGGCACCGGAATATCGAGAAGCCGCAAATAAACCCCGAGCTGCGCCCGGTGATGAACCATGTGGCTTAATCCGAAGGTACGGAGCGCGATCGCCCGCGGCTCTCGGAGGATGATATGGTCGCCGTGGCGCAGCGTCCATTCCTCGCCGAGCGTTTTCTCTTCGCATTCGGCGAGCAGCTTTTCCAACT
>NZ_BAWM01000126.1 GCF_000759675.1 Neobacillus niacini
CCCAAGGCTAAATACTCCCTAGTGACCGATAGTGAACCAGTACCGTGAGGGAAAGGTGAAAAGCACCCCGGAAGGGGAGTGAAATAGATCCTGAAACCGTGTGCCTACAAGTAGTTAGAGCCCGTTAATGGGTGATAGCGTGCCTTTTGTAGAATGAACCGGCGAGTTACGATTACATGCAAGGTTAAGTTGAAGAGACGGAGCCGCAGCGAAAGCGAGTC
>NZ_BAWM01000125.1 GCF_000759675.1 Neobacillus niacini
GCAAGTGTTCCCATTGGAAGCAGTAACGATCCCATGTCGCTGCCTATGACGTTCGCCAGATAGGCAATTTTCAATTCGAGTAAACTTAGATCCATATTCATTAACGTGAGTGTTCCAACCATGAGAGCTGGGTGATTATTAAAAATATTGGAGAGTACAGAAAGTAGGGTACCCATCATGACACTCGCATGGAGCAGGCTACCAGAAACCATTGGCTTCATGAAAGTGATCAACCAGTCTGTTAAACCAATGTTATTCAGACCGTAAATAATGACATACATACAGAAAGCGAAAACGATAATATACCA
>NZ_BAWM01000124.1 GCF_000759675.1 Neobacillus niacini
ATGAAGCCTAAGAATATGTCTGTTGGGTTATGAGAAACTGTTCCTGCTAAGAAGAAAGAGAAGTTCATCACTAGACCAAAAACAATAGCTGCAGTTGTGAAGCATCCTAATAGAAGTCCTAAGCCGATTAATGTTTCGCCCCAAGGAACGATGAAGTTGAACACATCAATGTTTGGTAAAGCAAAGCTTTCTAAAAAGTTAACATACCAACCGTAAACCATGTTGCCATCTGGACC
>NZ_BAWM01000123.1 GCF_000759675.1 Neobacillus niacini
TGGTCACAAGAGTGTGCCTAGTGACCAAAAGTAAGATAGGAATCCATAGAAGTGGTCACAAGAGTGTGCCTAGTGACCAAAAGTGAGTTAGGAATCCATAGAAGTGGTCACGAGAGTGTGCCGTGTGACCAAAAGTAAGCTCGGAATATATAGAAGTGGTCACAAGAGTGTGCCTAGTGACCAAAAGTAAGATAGGAATCCATAGAAGTGGTCACAAGAGTGTGCCTAGTGAC
>NZ_BAWM01000121.1 GCF_000759675.1 Neobacillus niacini
AAGTCGTAACAAGGTAGCCGTATCGGAAGGTGCGGCTGGATCACCTCCTTTCTAAGGATAATGCAGTCCATGTGGACTGATAAACTGTTGATGCGTTACTTGTTTGTTTAGTTTTGAGGGAGCAATTCTCTCAAAGCTTTTTTTAATCGTTCTTTGAAAACTAGATAATCGTAAGAAG
>NZ_BAWM01000120.1 GCF_000759675.1 Neobacillus niacini
AAATTATGTAGTGGATGTAGATATTAAAGGTTTCTTTGACAACGTTGACCACTTATGGATGATGGAGTTCTTAACACTGCGAATCGCTGACCCTAACTTACTAAGAATAATTGGTAGGTTTCTTAAAGGTGGATATATGGAGGAAGGTAAGAAGTACAGAACAGATACTGGGACACCGCAAGGTGGAGTAATATCTCCGATATTAGCCAATGTATATCTGCATTATGTCCTCGACCTTTGGTTTGAGAAAAGAGTCAGAAAACAGTGCAAAGGACAAGCATATATAGTGAGATACGCA
>NZ_BAWM01000119.1 GCF_000759675.1 Neobacillus niacini
AAAAAAAGAAAAGACCGGTAGGGTCTCCCGAGTTGCCGTATCATATCAATGTGTAACGTGCCAAGGTCTCTGACTCCAGAGAGGTTTTACCCTTCTTGCCAATTACGAAAGATAAAATGTTGCTTTCTGCCGCAGTTAAGGCATCAGCCCTCTCGAATTACTAACCTTATGGAGCTCAATCCCTTCAACCATTTGGCTTTCGGCCCGCAACCTAACTGTCTACGCTTAAAGACTAAAGTTACCTATAGTCCTCCAAGACTCGCTACGAGTGAATGGCTAGTTCTTTCTCGACGGGAATCCCACCCGCTATATGATACGACCTATGCTCGGCCGCACAACTGC
>NZ_BAWM01000118.1 GCF_000759675.1 Neobacillus niacini
CCAAAACATTGAGGTAGTAACAGTCAATCCCCACTTAGTGAAAAGGAATAAAGAGAATCGTGACAATACTCAATCGAAGAGTGATAAAAAAGATGCCCTCGTTATAGCGGATATGGTGAAAAACGGTTATTATTCCTTTGTTCGTCCAACAACAGAATCATTTGAGAAACTTAGAGTTCTAATTTCTAACCGTGATGTGATTGTAAAACGTTTCGTGATGGCTATTAATCAAGTAAATCGATGGGTGGATGTAGTCTTTCCAGAGCTCAGACAAGTGT
>NZ_BAWM01000117.1 GCF_000759675.1 Neobacillus niacini
CTTTAGGAGCTTGCTCCTGAAGGTTAGCGGCGGACGGGTGAGTAACACGTGGGCAACCTGCCTGTAAGACTGGGATAACTTCGGGAAACCGGAGCTAATACCGGATAATCCTTTTCCTCTCATGAGGAAAAGCTGAAAGTCGGTTTACGCTGACACTTACAGATGGGCCCGCGGCGCATTAGCTAGTTGGTGAGGTAACGGCTCACCAAGGCGACGATGCGTAGCCGACCTGAGAGGGTGATC
>NZ_BAWM01000116.1 GCF_000759675.1 Neobacillus niacini
TCAAGAGGCTCAGCCTTTTTTTAAAAACTGGTTTTTCTGGGTCTATTTTTTCATGCCCTTTTTCAGTTTTTATTTTCATGGGAGTTCAATAACGAACTTCTCCTTTTGGGTTTATAATCAATTGAATTAGCAATTTCAACTAACATCTCAGGTGTCACCTTGTTAGACACCCGTTTATTAATACTAATCATATATTGCCAATTATCTCTTTCGAAAACCAATACATTAAAACCTGAAACGTTCAAATATGTTGCGTCATTTCTGATTTTTAGTTTAAAGTGTTTTAAAACATACTTATCTGGGATTGAAATTTTATGTTTAACAGGTCGAACATCAATTTTATAATGATTTTCAGGCGATTTAT
>NZ_BAWM01000115.1 GCF_000759675.1 Neobacillus niacini
AGTGAATGGCTAGTTCTTTCTCGACGGGAATCCCACCCGCTATATGATACGACCTATGCTCGGCCGCACAACTGCCACGTTAGCACAATAAGTAGCAGGACATCCTGTTAATTTAATGGACCAGTCACCTCAAGGCATTTTCCATTATACGCGTCCATCCTAACGGTTGGTTCTTCTCCGTTTTTAGTTTTCAGTGTTACACTCAACTCGCGTTGATTAGTGAATTGATTAAAAAAACCACTCTTTGTATCAATAGACAATTTCTCCAATGTAATGTCATCCAAATTAATATCAACGGCTTTTATTCCCAATTCTTTTGGAGGAACGTTCAAACACAAAACTGCATAATCTGTGGCTTCCCCAGTTGTCAATATTGGCTTTTGGTATACATATGCAAAACAAATGATAAGAAAAACTAAAATGCGGAAAACTTCTTTCTTCAAGTTTGTTGCCTTTAACACGTTTCAATCACCCTATCCAATATCGTATAAAAATGTAATTCGATAACCCCTCCAAAATTCCTGCCTTATTGCACTATCCTGCTTCGATAGTTGAATAGTCTCTCCCGTTTCAATTTCGAGAATCAAGTCAATAATTCCTCTAAAAAAGAAATCTTAGGGAGAGATGTATTTTGTTATTGTCAAAGGCATGGGAAACGTATGAATCGGATAAACGAATTGAAGGGTTCTCACCACAAACACTAAAAGCATATAAACTTCAATCCTCATTACTTATTCGATATTTCAAGGATGTTAATGTTGATACCAAATCCACTGTTCAACTAAAAGAATACCTGGCAAAGTCGAGCGAAACCTTAAAACCTTCAAGTTTATCTCACCGAATACGTTTTATAAAATCATTTTTTCGTTGGTCACATGAAGAAGGATTTATTTCAAAAAACCCCGCTGCAAGGATAAAGGAACCTAAAGCAGGGAAACGAATTCCTAAGTTTTTAACGGAAATTGAAATTGAATATTTATGTGAGGCTTGTAACAGCACGTTGGAAAAAGCATTGTTTGAATTCATGTTTTCTATTGGTTGTCGCATAGGAGAAATTCTTACATTACAGAGGAGTAGAATTAATTGGTCAAACCGTTCAGCCATTGTTAGGGGGAAAGGAGATAAAGAAAGAGAAGTTTATTTTAATATCCGTTGCAAAATTTGGCTTAAAAGATACCTTGAACAACGCCAGGATGGCGATGAAGCCATTTTTGTCACCGAACGGTATCCTCATCGAATGAGTATTGCCCAAATGAGATATATTATCAAGCGAATTTCAAAAAGGGCAGGTATAAATAAAACGATCCATCCACACCAACTGAGGCACAGCTTTGCTACTTACATGTTAAATAATGGTGCCCCTCTTGAAGTCATTCAAAGTTTATTAGGTCATGAGAAAAGTGAGACTACGAGGATATATGCACAGTTAAGTGGGAGTTTAAGGCAAGAGCTTTATAGGAAGTATTTTTAAAAAGGGACACAAAAAAGCAATGCTGAAAAAAATGCATTGCTTTTCTTTAATTCTTGCACCCGTTAGTGTAAGTACAATAATTCACAATCTTCTTTGTAATTACCTGTTTATTGAAAAATATCGTTTTACATTAAATATTTTTGTAATCTTCTACTATTGTCCATATAGTATTAAATGCTTCTTTTGCTTTCACTTTATCAGAATCTTTTTGAACATCATATGTTATCAATGCCTTCCATAGAGCCCATCCTCGTGCTCTATTCCAGGTTGCCTCGTCCAAATTTATTTCATTCTTGAACACTTTTCTACTGGCATCATCAAAAAAAGTCCAGGCTATTGCTGCATCACAAGAGGGATCTCCTACTCCCAAAATACCAAAATCAATAACTGCACAGAGCTTTCCATCTTTAACTAACAAATTCCCTGGTGCTATATCACCGTGTACCCACACAGGCTTTGATTCCCATTCAGAATCTAAAGCTAACCACCATATTTCACTCAATAAACCTCCATCAAAATCCTCTTTGTTGTTCTCAATAGCATTTCGGGTTTCATCATTGTAAATAGATAAAGACCCACCTCTATAAAAATTATGCTTACCAGTTAAGGGACCTTCGTTGGTATCGATGGCTTGTAACTCTTTTAAAAATAACCCCAAGTCTTTTGCAATCTGATTAAGGTTTTCAATATTGTTATGAGATAGGTGTTCTCCCTCAAGCCACTTATTGATGGACCAGGACCAGGGATATTCTTCATTCGGAATTCCTTTTGCTATTGGGACAGGAATTGGTAATGAAAGTTTTTCAGCTAAAATCGGAAGCCACTTTTGTTCTTTTTCTACCTGTGGAGCATAGCCTGCTGCACTAGGTAACCTTACACTCATATTTTCGCCTAGATGAAATGTTCTGTTATCATTTCCACCATTTTTTACAGGTTTGATATATAAATCAGACCATTCTGGATACTGTTGATTTATTAGTCTTGATACTAAATCTATATTGATAATCATTTAAAACTCACCCACCCTTTTTCTAATCATAATAGATATTTTCGTCCCCAACACTTTCAAATCCTTCTTCAAGTAAACCTGCACCGTTACTTCAATAAGAAAAGCCGCAAAAATGGCAGTCCGATTTTCCGCAAAAGCCCCCGATAGTTGAAGAAGATGAGTAATACCAAACTAGTTAGATTATTGCATTCTTAAACAAAGAAGTAAGGTCTTCTGCTAATCTAGGTCTTGAATTAATGTTATTAGACACAAAATTCATATTAAGAATCTTTTAAGGATTATTGTTTAAGCATTTCTTCACAATT
>NZ_BAWM01000114.1:0-92906 GCF_000759675.1 Neobacillus niacini
GCACGCCGCCAGCGTTCGTCCTGAGCCAGGATCAAACTCTCCAAGAAAGTTGATTAGCTCATTTTGTTACGTTGGCTAGTTTCTTCTATAGAAACTAATATTTTTGTTGACGTTCTTGTTTGTTTAGTTTTCAAAGAACAAGGCTTCGACGTTGAAAAACATCTTGATAGACTACAATGAATTGCTTCTTGCTACCAGCTGAAGATTAACTTCTTCGAGGCGCTATGGCACAGAAGCAATTTCGTCACTTGTTTTAGCGACAAAAAATATCTTACCATATCCTCTTCGCTTGAGTCAACACTTAATTTTTAATTCATCATGTTGTTGACCACTCCGCGAAGGAACTTTCTTATACTTACATCCTGTAGGTCACACTTCAATGTGAAAAATCTTCCAATTTCTTTTTAACTCACGCTTTTATAAATATCATATAGAACAATCTTGCCTTTATGTATAACTATTGTGTATGGAATTGGAGTTATCCTTATTCATAATGAACTAAAACCTGCTTAATTGGTGGATTAAGCAGGTTTCTTCTATTATTCATTATTATCCTTGATAATTGTCCTTTTTTAATGGAAGGATGTAGGATTCACCTTTTTCATAAATCCCCAATAATTTTTGAATCATACTTAATTTAGGAACTACACGAAACACCACAAACGCCGAAACAATACTAATCATTGCCCCAACCAGGATATCTGCTGGATAGTGAACCCCTACCCAAATGCGTGATATACCAACTAGAAATGCAAGCAGTACCCAGGTAAATCCTCTACCGCCTCTAAATAACCAGAATGTCACACAAAACGAAAAAAACAAAATCGTATGGTCACTTGGAAATGAATTATCTATTGCTTTTTCAATTAATTTATTTACATTAGACAGTTCGGCAAATGGCTGGTGATTCGAATGAATTTTTCCAGCTACTTTTCCGATGATTTCAGCCACAGCAAAGGTAATTAATCCACAAATCACCATTATTCTATTTTTGTGTTTGCGTGTAAACCAGAATGTAAGAACCGCTAGCGCTAAGAAAATAACCATATATTCTGCAATAACTACAACAACAAGATTAAAACTTGTATATTCTTTACCTAAATCATTAATAAATCTAAATAAATTCTCATTCATGACCTAACTCCCCCTCAATACTTCTATAAGAGGAGTATATGGGAAATACAGTAATCCCCAAATTTCTTTTCCTTACAATAACCTTACACTTTTGTAAGAGTTTTATTTTATTAACCAAAGAATCTTATTCTTTTTATAAATTTTGTACATAGACTAATATGTTGCTTTTGTAGTTAAGCATATTTCCCCTGACACCAGCATACTGTTTGAAAGAATGGAAAGGAGAATCACACCTATGGCTAACGAGGAAGCTATAAAAAAGGTTGAAAGCATTACTAATCCAAAGGTACGTAATATTGTAAGAATTTGTGTGGAACAAGGCTGTCGTTTCAAGCCACATCCAAGCAATCCAAACTTAGTGAATTTGTTTGATCCTGCCAGAAGGAAAAATATTATCGGCGATATTAACCTATCCAGTTCTAGAGGATATTTCACACTTGAGGTGGAAAATGGACGTTTTAAGTCCTTTCGAAATGAAGTGATTGGATTAGATATAGATCAGGCAGAATTTGAGGAAAGAGTGTTAAAGCGATTAAAGCGTTAATTCCTTCGATCATTAGTGAAAGATTAAAAAACGCTTGGAGCTATTTTTCCAAGCGTTTTTGCATATAATTCGTTTCAAATTCTGATACAGGATCATGATAAGCCATGTGCTTAATCATTTTTTCTGTATATAACCACTAATTCTATTCACAAAAAAGGGAAATTTACTTTTTAAGTAAATTTCCCTTTTAAAAGTATTATCAGAATGTTCTAGGTTACAAAATAGGAGAAAGTAGTCTAGAAATAGATTCTTTAAGACGAACTTCTAAAGAACGTTTTTGGTAACCTTCAAACGTCAGTAACATCGATACCTTTATATCCTCTTTAAAAGTTTCCGTTAGTTTTCTAGATACCCCTTCATCATATAAAAAGGCATTTACTTCAAAATTGAGTTTAAAGCTTCGATAGTCAATGTTCGCAGTACCAACGGAAGAGATTTCTTCGTCGACAACCAGTGTTTTAGCATGAATAAAACCATTTTTGTAGATGTAGACCTTTGCGCCAACTTTTAATAATTCACTAACATGTGAGAGAGTTGCCCAATAAACAAATAAGTGATCTGGTTTATCTGGGATCATAATATTGACCTCCACTCCAGATGAGCAGGCGATTCTTAGTGCATCTAACAAACTTGTATCTGGGATAAAGTAAGGTGTTTGGATATAAATAGATTTTTTTGCGGACAAAATCATCTTTATATAGCCATTCTTAATTTGTTGAAATTCAGAATCAGGACCACTTGTCACGATTTGAATTCCGATTTTCCCATGAGAAATATCCTCCGGATAAAGATTAGGAACATAGTCAACATCTTGGTCATCTGAGGCTTGATTCCAATCCAGGATGAAACGGGTCTGGAGAGCATAAACAGCAGTCCCTTGAATCCGTAAATGGGTATCCCGCCAATAGCCAAATTTCTTATTAAGTCCTAAATATTCATCACCAACATTGAAACCGCCCACATAGCCAATTTTCCCATCAATAATAACTAGTTTTCGGTGGTTCCGATAATTCATCCTAAGATTTATAAACCGAAATTTAGATGGGAAAAAGACCTCCACTTGTCCTCCAGCTTTCCGAAATTCTCTAAATGATCTTTTCGGCAAGCTACGCGATCCTAATTCGTCATAAAGAATTCGAACCTTTACTCCTTGCTTCGCTTTTACTGTCAAAGCCTCTATAAGTTTTTTGCCCAGGTTATCATTTTTAATGATGTAATATTGAATATGAATATAATTCCTGGCTGCTTTTATATCTTTAAATAACTGGTCAAATTTTTCTTTACCGTCTGTAAAGATCTCAACAGAATTATCCTCTGTTAGGATGGCTTGATTGTTAATCATATGCATGTATATCAAATCATGGTTATCCTGTGTTACATCATTGCGATAATAGAATTGATTCAAACGAATTTTGGTCAATTGCGTTTCTAATGCTTTTTCAAAACCAGTCTTTTTAAGATCATCCCATTGGAAAAGCCGTTTTCGACTTAAATTTTGTCCCAATAATAAATACATCACAAATCCCAAGATTGGAATAAAAAATAGAACTAATAGCCAGGCCCACGTAGAACCAACGTCCCTTCTTTCTTGAAAAATGACAATGAGGGCCAAAATGATATTTAAAACAAGTAAAAAGCCTAATAATAAAGACGTAATATTCATGGCAAAAACCCTCTCAATCGACATAAAAATACTTTAGCAGATTTCTTTCATATTTACTTGTAGTTTATCCTAGTATCTTCTTCTTTTTCTCTGCCATCCGATGAAGACGATAAGGAGAATGACTAAAATTAGGTATATATAATTAGAATATTGGTCCATTCTATCCACAACGACTTCCCAATTTTCACCTACACTTGCCCCCAGATTGATCAACAGTGTATTCCAAATGATGGTGCCTAAGGTTGTGAAGCTGACGAACAGCCAGAAATTCATTTTCGCCATTCCTGCAGGGATTGAAATTAGGCTGCGGATAAGAGGAATGAAGCGACAGAAAAAAACCGTCCAAATACCATATTTGCCAAACCATGCATCAGCGCGGTAGAGGTCCTCTTTTTTTAAACGTAGGAATCGCCCATATCGTTCAATTACTATCTCCAATTTGTTTACATTTAGTATGGCGCCGAGTTGGTAAAGGATGACAGCACCAAACACTGAACCTAACGTGGACGCAGCAATAACTCCAAGAACATTCAGATTGGTTTGAGCCGTCATATATCCTCCAAAAGTTAGAATTACTTCTGATGGGATAGGAGGGAATATATTTTCAAGTGCAATGAGGAGAAATACTCCCCAGTACCCAAACTGTTCTATAAATTCTTTGATCCATAATTCCATAATAGCCTCCATTGATTGAAAAATAACGTTTATAGTCTTACGTTTAGCTATCGGAAAAGTTTCAAAATGGGTCGTCTTCTTCTAATTACTATATTTTTTGCAGGTAAAATTAAAACCAATTTTCAATGAAAAAAGCATTTGAGAGTTCAAATGCTTTTCAGAGTTTCGCTAATTTAGTTGGCTAACGCTGATATAATTCGTTTATCGCTGATATATTTTTTTATCGCTGATAAAATTCATTTATCGCAGAATTCTTATTCAACTGGCTTTGTTAAAGCAGTTTTAGTGCTTCGCTAATGGGTACTATACCAGAAACGAGGTCGAATGACTTGTAGTATGTATTTTCTTCTGTTAAGGAATGGATAATGGTTTTTGCCACGTCTTCACGTGGTATCTTCCCGCTTCTTATATCTTCTGATGCTGTGATTTTTCCTGTCCCCGGCTCATTCAATAGCCCACCTGGACGGATTATTGTGTAGGTTAGTTCGCTTTGTTCAAGCATTTTATCTGCATAGTATTTTGCAGCATAATATGGAAGCATTTTCTCATGCCAGTTTTCTCTTCTGTGTGCCTGAATTGCGCTAACCATAATGAAGCGTTTAATTCCTACTATCTCTGCCGCTTCGATTGTTTTGACAGCACCATCAAGATCAATTAGCAGTGTTTTATCATATCCAGTATTCCGACCAGATCCGGCGGTGAATATGATGGCATTACAGCCTCTTGCAGCCTGAGCAATATCTTCGACACTTTGTTCTAAGCAGGCAACTGCTACTTCTATATCAAGTTTTTTAAAAGCCTCTGCTTGTTCTTCCTTCCTAACCATCGCTTTGACAGTATGTTCATGACTGTCCCTGAGCTGATTAACAAGAAGTTTTCCAACCTGCCCATTAGCTCCAACCACTAATACGTTCATCGTTGTTAGCTCCTTACCTTGTTTACGCCTATTATTTCATTGTGAGAACAACTTATTCAAATAATGGAAGGGTAAGCTGCCAGGACACACCAAATTTATCCACAATCCAGCCAAACTTTTTACTAAATCCATAATTATCTAGCGGCATTAGAGGACCACCGCCATCCACTAATTTCTCATAAAGTCTGTCAATTTCCTCTTCAGTATCACATGTAATAAAAATAGAAAACGATGGTGTAAAAGTAAATGCATGTTTTACATTACTATCAATACACATAAATTCCTGCCCTTTTAATGAAAACGTCGCATGCATGACGCTTCCTTCATCACCTGGTTGATTGGGACCATACCGTGTAATGCTGGTGATTTCTGAATTCTCTAGCAATGTAATGTAATAATTCATTGCTTCTTCCGCATTTCCTTCAAACATTAAAAAAGGTGTAACCTTCGTCATTTACAATCTCTCCTTTACTCAACCATATTAGTATTTACATACACAATTAGAATAACATATCCAACCAAGATAATTGGGGCGATCACATCGATATTCTGGTAATAATGAAGGATCTCCCATCATCACCTACATCTGACCTAGCAAAAAACTGCACCTAATAGATGCAGTTATCGTAGAGCTATTCTTTTTTCTCAGGAATAATACAGTTGCCATCCACACAGCTTGCGTCTTCTGCACTAACTGTTGAAAGGTCCTGCAGTACAGGAGCTGGATTTTCTTCTTCCCATACTTTTTGAAGTGCTTCTGCAAAAGTAGATGTTGGCTGTGCACCAGAGATGGCATATTTTTGATTGACAATAAAAAATGGTACACCGGTAATCTGATATTGCTGTGCAATCGATTGATCGATACGGACATCATTTGCATACGCTTTTTCATCTTGTAGAACCTTTAATGACTCTTCGCGATCAAGCCCTGACGCCACGGCAATATCAGCTAAAGTTTCTAGGTCACCTACATTTTTGGAATCCGTAAAATAAGCATAAAGAAGTTTTTCTGTAATAGCAGCTTCTTTCCATTGTGTTTTCGCAAATTTCGCCAATCGGTGAGCGTTAAAGGTATTGGTTGGCTTCATGTTATCAAAATTAAACGTCAGACCAACAGTAGCCGCTTGCTCACCCACATTTTGATTCATTTGCTTTACTTGTTCAATACTCATCCCGTATTTTGAAGCTAATGATTCATGGATACTTTTCTCACTATTTGATGGTGAGTTAGGATCCAGCTCAAAGCTTTTAAATTCTACTTCAACACTGTCCCTATGTGGAAATTGAGACAATGCCTCCTCTAAACGAGCCTTTCCTATATAACAAAATGGACAGACAAAATCAGACCATACTTCTATTTTCATGGTTACACCTCTTTCTACGATTCATTCTTATAGTATCACAGCCTTATAAAAAACTTAAAAATCATGCTCACTCACAAATTGGTTAAAACTACACATATTTAAAGGATATCTACACAAATTCATCCTATATCTACACATTTTTTGAATATATCTACACACTTTTTGAATATATCAACACATTAATCATGGATATCTACAAATCAACTTAAAAACCAAAACGCACCCTAATCCCGGAGGCGTTTCCCTTCATTTATTACTTAAATTCAGGTTCCTTACCACTTAACCATGCCTCAAAGTAATCCTTTGCTGTAGGTCCCAGTTCTTCCGAAAAAACTGAGATGAAGTCATTTCCTGATGCGATTTCATATTGATATTCTATAAAATAAGTCTGAAGCAATTGATCCATTTTCTCTTTCCCAATTTCTTTTTCAAGGTTATCCAGCATTAAGGCACCTTTTTGATAGACAAGCTGTGAATAGGATCCAATGTTTTTAAATTTATCAACAGGACTACCTATAAATATGCCTCCTCTTTCATGGACTTCCGTTCCTTGTGTCATATTCTTTCTCATCTCTAAATCTCCAGCACCATGCTCCGGAAATTCTTCTAACATCAATCTCGTGGACGCATAGGTCGCCAACGCCTCATCCAACCAAGGTTCTTTTACTTCGTCATTGCCCACCATTCCATACCACCATTGATGTGCAGTTTCATGGACAACTGAGCCAATCTCCGTTTCATTACTTTCAAGTATGTTTTTGGGGAGGTAAATCAAACCTGGAAATTCCATTGCTGTAAACATACCAGTCCGAACGATATCATATTCCGGATACGGATATGGTCCATAAACCTCACTAAAATAGGATAATGCTTTTATCCCTGCTTCATGGTTCTGCTTTGCCGCCTCCTGGCTGTCACTAGCCAGGTACCATGTATTCACGGTGGTTTCCCCTACTTGATCTGATAACTTTTGGTAGTTTTCATCCATAATTACCATGGCAAAGTCCCGTACATTTTCAATTGAAGTTGTGAAGGTCAAAGTTCCATCCTGTTCCTTTACAGCTTCTTTTTCCTTACCGGTGCTCGCAATTTTATAATTGTTCGGTACAGTTACTATGACAGTATACTTCCCAACCTGACTATAAAAAGGATCTCCTACCGAATGATACGGATCTGTAACCCAGCCTCTCTTATCATATACAGCCTGAATGGGTATCCAATTTCCAAGCCAAATCCCATTCTCATCATAGGCGAACCGACCATTATTCTTCGGAACTTTCATTGTAAATTTCAATTCAAGGTCAATCGCTTCACCCTTTTTCCATTTGTCCAATGGTATTTCAAGGACCGTGTCTTTTATTTCAAAACTTCCTCCCTTTCCATTTACCTGAACTTCCGTAACCTCCATCGAACCGGGTTCAGAATTCTCATCAATGATTTGACACCAAAATCCACCTAGTAGATCAACAGCTTCACGGAACTGATTAGGGTATATGTGAAAGTAAATTTTGTCCTGATTTTTCCCGGTATTGTTTGTAGCCTTCACTTTAAGTGCGCCCGTTAACTTTTTCTCCTCTACATTAACTTTCACGCTAGAATCGTATTCTGTCGGAATGAATTTCTCAGCCTCTGAAGTTGGAGCCTTATTATCACCTTTATTGGTTCCAGTAGTTTCCTTGGAGTTTTTTTCTTTACACCCTGCGCAAAATACCGCAAGTGCTATCAAAACAGCAGCTAGCCAATAACCTCTCCCCTTTTTTGTTTTGTGGTACTTTTTCAGTGGCCTCTGGCACTGGCAGGAGATTATTTTATTATGCATCTTTTTGTCTTGTTTTTCTAAGTACCAGAAAAACATAAGAAATGACTGCTCCGCTTGAGGCGAATACGATGACGAGCCCCATAGGGATTGCGGATTCTCCCCCCCCTATTCCAACTAAAGGGGAAGTTAACCCGCCAAATACTAGTGATAATACACCTAACAGTGCGGAGGCACTGCCTGCATTTTTACCTTGCTTTTGCATGGCGAGCGAGAATCCTGCAGTATTAACGATACCGACACTTGATACAACAAAAAATAATGGGACTAAAATCATCCATAACTCTACCTGAAGCAGCAGAAGAATAAGCAAGACAATACCACCAGAAAAGGACATACATAATCCGAAGACTAATAGCTTTGACTCCTGAATCCTTCCTGCTAGTCTACCAGTTATTTGGCTTGCAATCATAATTCCAATCCCATTGATTGCAAAAATAAGACTAAACATTTGTGGCGAAGCACCATATAGGATTTGCACCACAAAGGGAGAACCAGATATGTAAGCAAACATTGCGGCGAAAACAAGTCCCTGCGAAAATGCATACCCAATAAAACTCCGGTCAAAGATAAGATTTCGAAATGTCAAAAGGGTATTTTTGATTCCACCTTGTAACCGACTATCATCAGGAAGTGTTTCCGATAATCCGAAAAGGACGACAATAAACATAACAATTGCGATTAAACCTAGGACAATAAAGATCCCTTGCCATGGGACAAATCTAAGGATCTGAGCACCCGCAACTGGAGCTAAAATCGGTGCAGCCCCGTTTACTAGAGAAAGGAGGGCAAAGAATTTGGTTAATTCAGTTCCAGTATATAAGTCTCGTACAATCGCCCTTGAGATAACCATCCCTACAGATCCAGCCAGCCCTTGAATGAAACGCAACAGAATGAATGTCCAAATGGAAGGACTAAATACACACAATATTGAAACGACAAAATAAATCATTAAACCAATTAAAAGTGGTTTACGCCTCCCGCGAATATCACTAATTGGCCCCGCAAAGAGCTGTCCCAAAGATAATCCTACCAAGAAAAAGGTTAGACTTAGCTGAATAAAAGACGGGCTGATATGAAAGTAATCAGCTATTATGGGTAGTGCGGGCAAATACATATCAATGGATAAGGGGGCAAAGGCTGCTAATGACCCTAACACCATAGCCATCCATAAGCGTTTGGAGCGAGAAATAGTCCTTGGATTATCTATTGAACTATTTAAAGAAGAACCCAAATTTAATTCATTCCCTTCATACATTCGTTTTTTAAAATTCCAATTATGGTTACTATAAATCAAATTATCAAACTTAGAAACAAAGTTTTTCTCCTTCGTACCTCATTAGTAAGCTTTGGTACAATAGAGAGGATTATTAATGTAAAAATAGAATATTGTATTACTTGTTATTTTTTTGGGAAAATTACAATAATTATATAATATGAGGTGTTTCAGGATGAAGGAATGGACAAAAGAAATTGAAATTAACGCTCCTATTGCGAAGATATGGGAGTTATTTGATGGTTCTTTAGAAAAAATGCAAAAGATTATGCCTCAAGTCGTTGGGAATACACCCGTGAAGGTGACGGAAGAAGGCGTTGGGACGATCTATCGCCAGCAGTATAAAGAAGGTAAACGGATTGAAGAGTATGATGTTGAAACATTAGAATATTTGAATACTCCCGATCATAAAAAAATGAAGGTTGGATTTACCTTGGCAAACATTTTTGAAATTACTGCTGCGTATGAATTAAAGAAAATAAATGAACATAAAACACGTTTCAAATACACAGCTACGAATAAACCGTTAAAAGCGATATTTAAATTATTCTTATGGTTTGCAAGTGATAAGACAGTCGTTAAATTTGTAGACAGGGTTAAGGAATTGGCCGAAGAAGAATATGTTTTGGTTAAATAATGAAAGGAGCCTAAGATGGTAGATTATCGTTTCTCACATCGATTAAAGGTGCGTTATTCGGAAGTTGATGGGCAAAAGATTGTTTTTTATTCACATTACTTAACGTATATTGATGTAGCCGTCACAGAATATTTCCAGCAGCTTCTTCACCACGATGAAAAGTTTGATTTTGTTCTAGCAAAATCGACAATCGAGTATAAACGATCAGCATTCTTTAATGACTGGCTCACCATTTGGTGCAGGATGGAAAGAGTTGGCAACAAAAGCATGACGATGAATTTTATGATGACGAGAGAAGATGAAATAGAGCCTGTTCTCCTGGCTGAAATTATTTACGTGAGCGTTGACCACGAAACAAAAAAGCCCTGCCCCGTTCCTGATTTTGTAAGAGAACGAATCGAACTATTCGAGCTAGAATATCAAAAAAATTCCCCATTTTAAAAATGAGGAATTTTTTTATTAATAATTTACCAACATATTTGGTTCAAGGAAGTAAAGACTTTCTCTTTTCACTTTTTCCTTCGTTATTTCTTCCCATGCCTGCTTATAGAAGGACAGCTGAGCACTATAAAAAGCTTGCAGCTTTTCATAATCTTCTTTCCTTTTTGCCCGGTCTGTCTTGTAATCGACAATCATCCATTCACCAATCTTTTTGTAGATGAGATCGATAATCCCTTTTACAAAGAAAGGATGATGATCCTCTGGATTCTTTGTTATTAGTGCATAAAGGGAATCCTGCTTGTCTACTTTTAACGTGAAAGAAACTTCCGTTAAGACTTCATCGGCTGTTTGTATTTCATCCCATAGTTGAGAATTTCGTAAGTTGGTAAGATAATTGATAACCTCATCATCTCGTGAAGCTGGAATATCATTGCTGTTTAATGCCACTTTGATGTACTTAGTCACATCGTGACCTTGAACGACCTTTTCAAAAACATCATGAATAAGTGTTCCCCATTCTTTTCCGCCGCCAGCTTCCCGTTCAATCTCGATTACATCTAAAAAATCCTTATCCTTCGTTGGCGTCCAGTGTTCAAAGGATTTAACTTTGCTTTGCTCCAGCCACGAAAGTTTACTAACTGTTTTTGCTTGGTACTCCGCAAATGTGATTTCATTAGCGGCAGCCTTTTCGACCTTCTCTACTTCCGGAATTTCCACTTCCTCGATGTTTTCCATCTCAAATAGGAGGTTCCAAGGATTTTTCTTATTGCTTCCGTTCGAACTAATCACAAGGGCTTTTTCTGCGCGGGTAGCGGCAACATAAATAATCCGCAGTTCTTCTTCTGTTAGGTAGATGAGTTCCTCCGCATTATACGTCTCCCAGTTAAGGGGAACAGCGATTTCCTTATCTTGAAACCCATTCTTTATTGTAAAGGTAAAGTAGCCTTTTGAAGAATAGTCTTCTCGTTTAATATGCTGTGATAAAAAGGAAACTGGATTCACCTGTTTGGCAGGATGCGCCAAGAAAACAATCGGCGCCTCGAGCCCCTTTGCTTTGTGAACATTCATTACCCGAACCGCATCAGCCCCTTCCTCCATATTCGCGACAGCGGTTTTTTCAAAAAGCAATTTTGTAAGAGAATCAATTATTTGCTTATAGTTGGTATTCCCCGCAGCCTCCTGTTTACGTAGAGCCTCCATCATTTGCAGCATACTTTTATATGAGCGTTTGTTACGACCATTTTTTAAAAGCAATGGATAAAATCCTACTACCTCCATAATACTTTCAATGGCAGCAGTTGGAGATAACTGACGGATTCTCTGTTGACATAACTTTAATATCGTTAATGAGTTATTAAATTTTTCCTTAATTGCAGGAGACATATCCCCCGGAATATCGCTATAGATAGAAAATCTACCCTTTGTTTGCTTCCATTCATACAGTTCTTGATCACTGATTCCGAAGAAAATCCCGCGAAGAACGGCAACAAAACTCACTTCATCCGTAGGATCGATAAAGGATTTCAATAAAATCCATAAATCTTGAAACTCTCTTGTTTCACCTAGGACTACCTCACCCGAGATACTAATCGGAATATCCAACGACTCGATCATTTTGGCATAGAGGGAAACGCCATCATTGTACCTTGTCAGTACCATAAAGTCCTTTGCTCTATATCCTTGTTTTAGCAGAGATTGAATCGTGAGTGAAATGTTTTCTGCATCCTTCAGGATTACATCATCTTTCTTACTGAAATCTGCTGGAACTGATAAACGTTTGATTCCCGTGAATGCTGTCCCATCATCAACCTGGTGTGCAATCAATGGACGATAGGCTGCTTGATGCAGGGTTTCGACGGCAGGTAAATGTTTTTCAAAAACAGGATTTAACTCCTCCGTTACACTATTTACGGATCTGAAATTTGTGATCAACTGTAGAACTTCACCGTCATGTTCTTCCATTAACTGTTTCACACGGTTGTATGTATCAATATCAGCTCGACGGAATCGATAAATCGCTTGTTTGGGGTCACCCACCACGAATAGCGAGCCTGGCCTGGATCTACACTTCGTCCATATTTGTTCTCTTGGATTCTCACTCGTTAAATAAAACATAATTTCAGCTTGTAGCGGGTCCGTGTCTTGAAATTCATCTACTAGCAAGAAGCGATATTTTTCTTGAAAATAGCTTCTTACTTCAGGGTTCTTTTTTAACAACTGGGAGGAATGCATCATTAAATCCTGAAAATTTAATAATGAGCGCTCCATTTTTAAAGCTTCATAGGCTGATAACGCTTCTTGAATGATAGCTACGATAAACGGATGGCAATATTCCTTCCAGGCTTGGAGTAATGGCTTTATTGACACGTTAAAAAATGATGTAATTTTTTCTTCGTAAAACTTTGCGTCCTCTTTAGAATGCCAGCGGTTTAATGTCGGCTTTAAGCTTTTATTAAACAATTCCATTATACTAATGATGTTCTTCTCTTTGGTTACATCCATCAATCTTTCTTTTTGTATCGCCGTCATGATCGCTTTTTGTAAGGAATCATATCCTTTTGCGGGTTCTTGATCCGGTATGGATTTTTTTGCTTCTTTTACCAGCTTCATGAACAATTGAAAATCTGTTGTGAAAGTAGGTTTAGTAACACTCTCTGTTATCCATTCGACATCGGAATATTCCTTAAGATGTTCTACCCATGGGAAGATTTGATCCACACTAATGCCTAATTCATTGATCTGGTCAATTAGATAGGGTTTATCATCCATTACATCTTTTAAATACCTTTGCCACGCTTCCTCCAAAAGCTCCAAATCATCGGACTCTTCTAGTTCCTTAAAGGTTAAATCCAAATTGGCTTCAATCGGCCGTTCACGAAGCAGCTTGGCACAAAAGGAATGAACCGTCCCTAAAAAGCAGCATTCAATATTTTGAAGAGCCTCTGCTAACCGAAATTTGATATCAAGGTTATTTTCATTTTTCCATGCTTCTTCTAATTTCGATTGAAATCGCACCTTTAGCTCATCTGCCGCTTTTCTAGTAAAGGTAATCGCAACAATTTCTTGGATTTCTGCTGTTCCGGTGATAATGAGGTTCACCATTCGTTCTACTAAGCTGGTCGTTTTACCAGAGCCTGCGCCGGCTTCGACTAAGAAATTCGTTTGCAGCTCGTATTTGATTTTATCCCTAGCAGCTTGATCAATAATTTTTTTAGTCATATGCGCGAACCCCCTTTAGCTTCTGATTGGACTGCTTCTTCTCAAGGGCGTCTTTATCATAGAAGTGGCGGCGGCAAACCAACTTGTATTCGCAAAATTTACAATCATTTTCGTCCTCAGTCATTTCAAAATGGCCATGTTTAATCACGTCAATGAGCTTTTGCAATATATCTAACCCATTCGTCCTTAATGCAGCGTCCTGCTTCCTGGTAAATCGCTGTGCCAGTCCCTTCATGGTCGGAAAGTAATAAGAACTTTCCTCCACAGATCCCTCACCTTGATTTAAGTGCTGTTCAATTGCTAATGCATAAATCATATGCTGAAGCTGACGCCCGCCTTTAAAGGCTTTATTTTTCTCATAACCATAGGTACTTCCAGTTTTATAATCGATAATATGGTACCTGCCATCAAGAGATTGATCGACACGGTCAATGATTCCAGAAATCTTTACTTCTCCTGATGGTAGTGTAATAATCGCCGGTTCTTGGTCCCCAATGCCAAATGAATATTCAAATTGGAGCGGATTGTATTGCTCGCCATGAACCTCTTCTTCTTTTAGGAAGATATCGCAGCATGCCAATATCTCATTCATTTCCCGTTGATATACTCTGTCATTAGGCGGCGGCAGGATTTCTCTTTCTTTTTCAATGAGATTTACAGCGATTGCCATGATTTTTTCATAATGGAGGGCATAGGCTGGTTTAACATTTTGTTGTGTCATTTCCTTATAAAAAGTTTCAAAAATACAATGAAGCAGACTGCCCCGAGTTGCCGGGTCCAGCCATTTATTCGCATCATATGAAACTTCTTCGATTTGCCTAACCCTTAATACCTCCTTGAGGAAGTAAGAATAAGGACATCTTGCAAGTGTCTCCAGTTTCCCTGCACTCATTGTTTTTTCCTGATTAATTCGTGGGTCATATTGTTCTACATCCATTTGAATCAATCCATCGTATTCGGAATAGCTTTCTGATAAACGAGCGCTTTCCGCCGAAAGACCCTCTTTGACATTCTGAAAATGATTAAGTATCCCTTCGTTTATTTTTGAAGGTGTATCTTGAATTAATTTTTCATTCCAATAGTCTTTATCCTCAAATATCTCATTAGCAACAAGCTTGGAAACCTGTAACTTTAAGTCTTTGAATTCAGCATTTTGATTGCCCGTAATCATTCGATAGCATTGTAGAATAACATGTGCAGGGTTTACAACGCGATTTTCATTGATGGAAAAATCGCAATAGCTGACTGTTACCTTACCTGTTGAATGGGCTAAAACTTGCAGGAGCGTATACAGGTTTTCCTGACCTCTCTCACGAAGTAATGGCAGCTTGTTAGCTAGAGCGATTCGCTCTGTATCTAACAGCATTGGATCTTCTCCTGAATTACCTGGAAACTTACGATTATCGAGCCCCAAGAAAAATACATTTGGTATGCTATTATATACACCTTTTTTATAAGAAGTAATATGTAAATGTCCTGGCTTTGGACGCGCTTGATTTACCATTAATGAAAGTAGCAGGTCATTCATTTTTTCAAAAACATCGTGCCTTGAGAGTTCCTCATCACCATATGGAACGATTTTATCAATTTCATCCAAAAGTGTTGTTTTTGAAATTTCATCGAGTGCAGAGCTGCTTTTACTATGATTTTTTACAAAATAGGCAATTCCGGTTAAGCATTTCTTATAATTAATAAATTGATCAAAGTTTGGCAGCTTTTTAAAAATCTGTGTAAACCATTGATTTAACCATGTCAATTCGTGTAATCTATTTTCAACTTCTACCTCTTTTTCAGATAATCGTTTCCATTCATTTTCAAGCAGTGTTAGGTACCGTTCCTTCGACCAACCGATTTGTAAATCCCGGAGCACTCTAACGATTTTGGATTTAGATGGTGAATCGTCACCAAGGGTGATTAAGCCTTCATTCAGCAAATCGATAAAGGTTTGCACACTATAATTGGATTGGATCCAAGTAATTAATCCAGAAACTAACCGTCCAGGACGACTAAATGAAATTGGTAACCCTTCACCAAAGGTTATTGGAATATCAAACTTTTGTGCTAGGTGGAAAAACGGTGTTATGTAGGCATCAGCATTTGTATAAAAAACTACACTCTCATCAAGCGGTGCTTTCAATGATTTTATCTTTTCTAATACATGTTTCACTTCCATTTCCTCCGTTTTTGAAGTGAAAACATTTATAGGTCCTTTCCCTGCTTCATCAAGCTGATATAAGTAGCTTAACGGCGTTGGCTCTCCCCAGGATATCGATGATAAGCTTGACCTTTCTGGGATGTTTATCCCTAAGACAGGTGCAAGCGGTAGTTTGAATGACCCTTCAGGCAGGATTTTACTAAGAAGCTGCTCCTCAAGATGTGTTAGGTGCAAATTCGATTGTAAAGCGAAAACCGCATTTTCATCCTTTTTGACAAATTGTATAGCTTTTATTAGGATTGAAGCGTTATCAGTAAATTGGTTGTTAATAAGCATTTTTTCATATTCAGATAATATATTGACTAGATCCTCTGCTTTTTCAGGGGCAAGGAAAGCATCCTTCTTAAGTGTTCTCGCCTCGTAACCTGCAAGTCGGAGAATTTGAAAAGTAGAATAGATGGCATGACTAAAAGAAGGAGTAATCTCCATTCCTGAAAAATAAAGGAGTTTTCCCTGATCTTTTAGTTCCTTCAGTATCGTATAGGTAAAATGAACGCCAACTGTCCCATCTAAAACTTTAATGGGATGATCTGAATTTAATTCCACTAGATCCATGGCAAGATTATGTACAGTCTTAAACTTAAGATTGATACCCCGATGACCCTCTTTAATGAAAGCTTCATTGATTTGTTCTCCAATTGCGAAAGAATCAACAATAACGATTTTTTCCTTAAAGAGAAATTGAGTACAGATTTGGTTAAGGTCATTGACTAACGAATGCATGGTACCCCTCCATTGTAGACTCACATTGTTGGTCACATTATATCATTTTTCGATTTAAGGATGACAGGGAAATCCATGTTTTTACAAAAATGAATGGATTAAACATATCTTGTTGGAGATAATAACCTCGATTACCTTGAAAGGATGGGATGTTAATGTCGTTAGAATGGTTTGACAGAGTTTGTGGCGAGCTTCAGGATCACCTGGAATCTATTTGTGAAGAGTATGATCAGGTTGGTCAAATGTCAATTGAGAGAGCTGCCAAACACCCGAGGATCGAATTTTTTGTAGAAACAGAAGATGTTAATACAGAAGAAATCGATAGAGACTATTTTTGCACATTATTCTTTGATCCGGGGAACGAAGAATTTTACATCGATACCTTTGATGTTGACAGTGGGCATACTGCTAAAGTCATCCTTTCGGACATAGAAGATATAATCGATGAGGTACACGCAAGCCTACATGATTATATGAACGATGATGATCATTACACCGATGATGGTGTCTATCTTACTTCAGACGAAGTGTATGAGGACGTTGAAGACTGTTATGAAATGGTCGATGATGGAGTAGAGTATTACGAGGCTGAGCAAGTAAATAGTGATGATATTTTTGAAGAAATCGATGTTGAATGGAACACTCCAGAGGTCACTGCCTTCAAGCACGAGGATGAAGTCGAAGTGACTTATCAATTTGGTGTAGTCCCGGAAACTGGTGACGGTGTGCTGAAACGAATTAATCGTATTTGGACCACCGAGGATGAATTAATCAAAGACGAATCACATTTCATTTTTAGCAAAGAAGAGGCTAGTACGATTATCGCCATGATTGCTAGTCATATGGATCAATTAAGTGAGTTTGACTTTGATGACATGCAATAAATTTTAGCGCCCAACTAATCGTGTGGAAGAATTTGGCTCTGATTGAGTTTATGTGACCAAATTAGGTTGTGATTATTGTAAAAATGGTCACAGGACGAGTTCTTGTGACCAAAACTGATGAAGAATACCGCAAAAATGGTCACAAGACGGGGTCTTGTGACCAAAACTGATGTAGAATCCCCCTAAGTGTTCACAAGACCGGTTCTTGTGAACAAAAATGATGAAAAATACCTCAAAAGTGGTTACATACCTCATTTATGATGATCCTATTAAACCGGCCATTACCTTTTCTGTGTTCCTTGCTGATTCACTTTAATTTAATCAATCGTATAATCAATTTCAATCAAATCCCACGGCGTGATGATTCCGAGTGGAGCTTCGTCTTTTTTACCATTTTCGGTTATGATAACTGCTTCTAATTTCTTTTTTACCTTATGAGATTTTTCAAAAATCGTTTCAACATCGAAGATATTTGTGCTTTTCGCGACAAAGTCAATCGGATGGTCTTTTTCGTATTTCATAATATCAAAAATATGTGTATCATCTAAATTTACAGAAGTGCTCACCATGTTTTGTGCCATCCATTTTACGATCGATCCTGCCGTCAAAAGACCCACAAACTCTTTATTCTTATATATCGGAAATTTCGAATAATTAAATTGTCGAATTGCCTCCGTCACTTTTAGAATACTGTCGTTATAATCAAAGTAAAGTACATTTTTCGTTGCAATCGACATAGCGTAATTAGGACGGTTAAAAACATGGGCGATTTTCTCAATATGCTCTACCACTTTTGCATTCGGTTCGGCAATATAATAGCCGACCTGCATTTTTTCATGGACAATGGCATTTCGCAGCTTCGCATATTGCTCGAGATCCTTTTTAAATGTTTCAATGATTTGATATTTTTTAGCGCCTACCTTTACTAAGACTACAAATCTATCATCATTAATTTTTACAATATCCTTCATCGCATCATGCACTTGATTAAAGGCTACCTCAAAACGTTCTGATAGAATTTGTCCATTTTTCATTTGTTTCATTTTCTACCCCTGCCAATATGTTTACTTATTTATCTTTAATTATATATTTAATATGACAATTTAACTATCCCCATTTTTGATAGAGCTGTTTAATTTCTTAGGATGTTGTATGATAATTCAGGATACTTTTTGGAGGGGATTTAGATGAGAACGATTACATTATCAAATGGGAAAACAGTGGAAGTGGAATGTTTAAGCTGTGCCTTAACGAGTGGATTGATTGAGCCTGATGGGGGAGTTATCATTGAAACAGAGCATTTCCATGCCCACCAGGATGTTGCCTATCCAATTAAAGGGTTAGTCATCCTCGCTTCCAAAAGACATATTAAATGCTTAGATGAACTTACCGAGGAAGAAAAATTAGATTACATAAATATTATGACGAATATCAGAAAAGCTCAGCGCGAAGTGTTAGGAATTGACTATGTGTATTACTTTTATAATGAAGATACTACTCATCATTTCCATACATGGTTAGTTCCTCGATATGATTGGATGAATGAATTTGGTCGGTCCGTTGAATCTGTTCGACCTGTCCTGCTTCATGCGAGAAATAATAAGAACACGGAAGAGAATCAGCAAAAGGTTATGAACGCTATCGAAGCCTTAAGAAACGCATTAAATTAATACAGACTTTCTAAGCAAAGACAGCCAGTAAGGTAAACTGGCTGTTTTTGAGGATGAAAATCTACAAGTATGATCACAGAAACAAAGCAAAAAGTAAGAGAGCATTAAATATCAAGTTTACGGGTACCGATCCATTTCACCATTTCAGGGTCTTGATGTGAAAAGAACAAGCTTTGTTTTGTATCTAAGGTAGCGATTCTTTCCATATCCTCTTGACTTAATTCAAAGTCAAAGATATTGAAGTTTTCGATGATTCTTTCCTTACGAACCGATTTTGGAATAGCCACAACTCCTCTTTGTGTCAACCAACTTAAAATCACTTGGGCAACGGATTTATTATGCATTTCGGCTATTGATACTAAAATTTTGTACCTTTTCCAATAATTTATTTGATATTCCTCTCTTTTGAACTTGTTTCAGATTCATTTTAACTACTCTTTACAAGTTCACTGTCTTATTGGATTCCACTAGTAGTTAATAAATTATTTATGTTACCATAACTTATAGCTAGTTTGATTTCTTTATCTTTTTAGAATTTTCCCATTTCGGTTGAAAGATACCTTGATCCATTTGTTTTAAACTATTTGATAGTTTTGGTTGGAATCCCATTAATGAGAAGATATCTCGTTCAAGATCAATTCCTGGTGCAATCTCAATTAATGTAAGTTCTCCTCCATCAAGCTCAAAAACAGCCCTCTCCGTAACGTATAGTACCTTTTGATTTAGTTTTTGTGCATTCTTCCCACTAAATGTGATTTGGTCAACATGGTTACAAAACTTTACATCTCTCCCCTCTTTCAAAATAACTAATTTATCATCTTCAATTCTAATATCTGCTCCATTCGTAAATGTGCCGCAAAAAATGACTTTTTTTGTATTTTGTGAGATATTAATTAATCCCCCCGGACCCGCAACTTTTGAACCAAACTTACTAACATTAACATTTCCGTTCCGATCCACTTGAGCTAAACCGAGAAAGGCAATATCTAGGCCCCCGCCATCATAGAAATCAAACATATCGGCCATTTCAATTGTAGCCTCAGCATTAAAAGAAGTACCAAAATAAAAACCTGAGCCAAGAACTCCGCCAAACGATCCTATTTCAGTCGTAAAAATAACATCATTAATTACTCCTTCTTCTGCAGCTACATTTGCAATTCCTTCTGGCATTCCAATTCCTAGATTCACAATTTTATTATTTGCAAGCTCCATTGAACATCTGCGGGCTATTATCTTTCGAATTGTCAGTTCCATTGGTTTTATTTGGTCAAGTGGCATACGAATATCACCTGATAAAGCTGGATTAAATGCTTCAGGTATAGTTTGTAAATGATTTTCAGGTTTAGCAATTACAATATAATCAACCAGACAGCCAGGTACTTTTACATGCTTTGGATGCAAAGTATCGGCTTTCACAATATTTTCAACCTGTGCGATTACTTTTCCGCCACTATTTTTTGCCGCCATTGCTAAAGCCCGCTGCTCAAGTAATATAGCCTCCTTGTCCATGCATATGTTACCCTTTTCATCGGCATAGGTGCCTCTTATAATAGCTACATCTATCGGAAATCTATTATAATGCAGCCACTCTTCTCCCTTAATCTCCACTAATTCTACTATTTCCTCATTTGTTTTTAATGTTATTTTCCCTCCCTCAATGCGTGGGTCGATAAAGGTCTCTAAACCAACTTTGGAGTATACCCCTGGTTTATTAGCCGCTATGGCTTTCCACATTTGGCAAATTACCCCTTGAGGTAAAAAATAACATTCAATTTTATTTTGTTCTATTAGAGAAGCTAAACTAGGGGCAGCACTTGTATGACTGCAAATTAATCTTTTAATTAATCCTTCATGCCCAAAATGATTTGTTCCTCTCTCTTTAAAATCACCAATACCTGTTGCATGTACTAAAGTAATATTTTGAGGATGATCCGTTTTTAAGTACCTATTTTCAACTGCAATTGCTATTTCCTCAGCAAATCCCCCTACCCAATGACCAGTTATACCAACTGTTGCATCGTCCGGGATTAATAATGCCGCTTCCTCAGCAGAAATAAACTTTCCCATCTTTCCCCCTCCAATCGTCCCATACAATTTCCAGGAAGAAACTTAAAAAAAAGAGATATTCTAGTAATTAAAGAACAATACTAAAATATCTCTATCTTAAAGCCTCTAATTTTTTATTTTCGTTTCAATTATTGCTTATTTACAAATCTATTTGAGTATTTCTTTTGCCATTACAACTCGCTGAATTTGGTTAGTTCCCTCATAAATTTGTGTAATCTTTGCATCACGCATATATTTTTCTACAGGGTAATCACGGATATACCCATTGCCACCAAATATTTGCACTGCATCCGTGGTAACTTTCATAGCTGTATCGGATGCGAAACACTTAGCGAATGCTCCAATGGTAGGTGATGGAGTCCCCTGTTGTAATAGATAGGCAGATTTATATACCAACAACCTTGCAGCTTCAATATTCATCGCCATATCCGCAATCATAAATTGGATTGATTGAAACTGTGAAATAGGCATGCCAAACTGTTTTCTTTCTTTGGAATAATTCAGTGCAGCCTCATATGCACCTTGGGCAATGCCAACTGATAATGCTCCTACCATTGGTCTCCCATAGGCAAGTGCTTGCATAAAAATCTTAAAGCCTTCACCTTCGTTGCCGATACGATTCTTTATAGGAACTCGGACATCTTCGAATCTTAACGACCCTGTAGCAGAAGCACGCAATCCCATTTTCTTTTCTTTCTCTCCTACCGAGACACCCGGTAAATCCCGGTCCACAATTAGTGCTGTAAAACGTTTTTCTATTGAATCCTTGTGCTTAGCCAGCACAACATAGAAATTGGAATAATTCGCATTTGTAATAAACATTTTTTCTCCATTTAAGATATATTCATCCCCTTTAATTTCAATATTGGTTGATAGAGATGATACATCACTTCCAGCTTCTGGCTCTGTTAGGGAAAACGAACCAAATTGACCTCCATATGTTAAACGGCCTAGGTATTCCTTCTTTTGTTCCTCGGTTCCTCCTATAATAATAGGATAGGAAACTAGCGAGTTCCCTTCACAAGAAGTAGCAATGCCTGCACAGCCTCTAGAAATTTCCTCAACAATTAATGCTTGGGAAATTTTATCAACTCCCGGTCCTCCATATTCTTCTGGTACCGCTAAATTAAAAAGACCAATTTCCCGTAATTTTTGGAAAACTTCTTCTGGAAACGCTTCCTCTTCATCGTATTTTTTTGCAACGGGTAAAATCTCTTTATTTGTAAATTCTTTTGCTAATGCTCTAATAGCTACCTGCTCATCGGATAATTGAAAATCCATTTATACTCCCTCCTCATTTTCATAATATTCCGAAAAATATTCCATAAAAGAGATCCTTAACTATTTTTCTTTAAATCATCATTTTTTAAAATAAATTGGGCCAATTCTTCTATTTGCTCTGATATGTCTCTATCACTTTCTAAAGGCTGGCAAATTTGACGGACCTTTTCTAAGTAATTTCTTGTCGCCGAAGCCAGCTGGTTCTCGGCCTTTTCTAAATAGATTGCTTGTGATGAGCAAATCAATTCAATAGCAATTACTCTAGCGGTGTTATGGATGATTTCTCTTACCTGGCGTGAAGCTGTCGTTCCCATGCTTACGTGATCTTCCTGATTAGCTGACGTTGGGATTGAGTCAACACTAGCAGGATGGGCAAGCACTTTATTTTCCGAAACGAGTGATGCCGCTGTATATTGTGCAACCATTAATCCGCATTCTAATCCAGGATTAGTCGCTAAAAAAGGTGATAAACCGCTTAATTGCGGATTAACTAGCCTTTCGATTCTTCGCTCAGAAATATTAGCCCACTCCGCAGCTGCAACCTTCAAAAAGTCCATTGAAAGGGCGATTGGTTGACCATGAAAATGTCCGCCTGATACAATCTCCCCGTTTTCTAAAACGATAGGGTTATCAGTGGCAGAATTCATTTCTATACGTAATCGGTCTTCTACGTAATTGAATGTTTGCCATGAAGCTCCATGAACTTGTGGAATACAACGAATGGAATAAGCATCTTGGATACGAAGTTCTCCTTGATGTGTTACTCGGCGGCTTCCTTTTAGCCACCCTCTTATACGTGACGCAACAAATTCAAATTCAGGATGGGGACGAACTGCTAATAAATCGCTCTCAAAGGCAGTAATTACTCCCTGTAGCGCTTCCATCGTAAGGCTAGCAGCCATATCTGCTGCTAATCCAACACGTTCTGCTTCGTTAAGTGCAACAGTACCGATACCTGACATAGCTTGAGTACCGTTAATCAGTGCGAGGCCTTCCTTTGCTTCTAATGATACGGCTTCTAAACCTGCCCTTTTTAATGCTTCTTTGCCGGTGAGAATATCCCCTTTATATTCAGCTTTTCCTTCACCCACGAGGACAAGAGCAATATGTGCAAGTGGGGCTAAATCGCCACTTGCTCCAACGGATCCTTTACAAGGTACAACCGGATGCACCTTTTTATTAATCATTTCGAAAAGCAGTTGCAGGGTTTCTTCTTTAATTCCTGAAAACCCCTTTGCAAGAGCATTGGCGCGTAATACCATCATTGCCCTTACAATAGAAGTAGGAAGTGGCTCGCCAACTCCAACTGCATCTGCTCGTAATAAATTTAACTGTAATTGGGCAATTTCATTCTTTTCAATCTCAATATCACTAAGTTTACCAAAACCTGTATTTACACCATATACAATTTTTCCAGCATTTATTTGTTTTTCTATCCGATTTCTACTCAGACGGACTCGTAAAAGATTTTCTTCTGGCAAGTAAACCTCCGCTTTCCCATCAACAACCTTTTGTATCTTTTGGCGGTCTAATGTAAAACCATCTAATTCTACAAATTCTAATTCGACTACTTTGCTATCATGCATATTCCTGTCCAACCCCTTTTTTCACATGGTAGTAAATTTCAATTTTTATATATAGATTTCTAGCGAACCTTTCTTTGTTAAAGGCTCTGTTAAACAGAGTCCTGTTAAACTATTTATTTTTTATGGTTGATATACCATTGTTCAATAAGTGAAGCAGTTAACCTGCAGGTGTTAACTAAATTTTCAATGCTGATGCATTCCCTGAAAGAATGAATATTTTGAAATCCCAACCCAAGTGTTGGGCATCGTAGACCGTTTTCATTTAAAACATTCGTATCTGCGCCACCTAAAGTTTCAGTAAAATACGAGGTGACTTTTATATTCTTAGCAGCTATTTCTGCTGTTTTAACTAAAATATCTTCTTCTGAAATTTCGAAACCGGAATATTTCTTCTCAATTCTAACCTGTACTTTTCCTCCATTTTCCGCTGCTGCTGCCTCCATCGCAGCTGCCATATGGCTTAACTGCTGTTCTAACTTTTCTTTTGAAAAGCTTCGAACTTCGCCGGCTACTGTTACGCTGCCGGGAATGATTGAAGTTAATTCCCCACCCTTAATGATACCAATATTGGCAACTGTTTCTTCATTGATAGTTCCTAATTTCATTTTGGTTAATCCTTCTGCTGCAATTAAAAAGGCACTATTGCCTTCCTCAGCATTTAAAGCTATATGGGCTGCATTACCTTCTACTTCCATCCAGATTCTGGAACTAAAAGGCCCCTTTAGAATGATTTGACCTACGTCGCCGCTGCTGTCAAAAATATATCCTGCCTTACTTTTTATTCTCGAATAGTCCATATACCTTGCGCCTACTAGTCCTGGCTGTTCATTCACGGTCAGGATCAATTCGATTGGACCATGGGGAGTACCACTTTCTTGAATAGCTCGTATAGCTTCTAAATAAGCGGCCAATGCCGCTCTATCATCTGCACCTAAAATGGTGGTTCCATCAGAATAAATTACCCCATCTTTTATTACAGGTTTTAACCCTTCTGTGGGAAGTACCGTATCCATGTGTGTGGAGAAGAATAATGGAGGGATAGATGCATCTGTTCCATTTTTCCAAGCAATTAAGTTCCCTATCTCTCCATTGAAATGATCATGTGCCTCATCAAACTCAATTTTAAAACCAAGTTCCGGTAAAACTTTAATTAAGTAGTCTGCTACAGGCTTCTCTTTTGTACTTGGAGCATTGAGCTTTGCCAGTTCGAAAAATAAAGTTTGCAATCGATCTCCATTTACAAAATCTGCTGCATTTGATACACGTTTTGTTGACATAACAACTCCTCCTTTTTTAATGGACCGGCCATCGGCTATATACGACTCTACCATTTTTAATGACTGTATCAACAATATTTGTACCTAAATAGTATGCTATGTGTTTATAAGTAGGAACATCCCAAAATTGCAGGTCTGCTTTTTTTCCTTCTTGTATTACGCCGCGATCGTCTAAACCTAGTGCTTTGGCACCTCCGTAAGTAGCGGCTTTAATTGCTTCTTCAACAGAGAATTTATATAAACGGCAAGCCAGAATAATAACAAACTGCATTGATTCTGTGTAACATGCCGGACAAAGATCCGTTGCAAGCGCAATATTCATCCCTAGATCAAGCATCGTCCTAGCTTTAAATGGCTGTTTATGGTTAACTGCAAAATCGAGAGCTGGCATTAAAACTCCTGTTACCTTAGCTTCGGCGAGCTTTTCCATCACGGCAACCGGAGTATAATTTAAATGGTCAACAGATACCATCTTCATTTCGGCTGCTAAATCTGACCCTCCAATATAAGAGTAAGCATCCGCATGAATTTTCGGTTTCATCCCATACTCTAATCCCTTTTTTAAAATTACTTCTGATTCAGCAGCTGTAAAATACCCGTCATCACACCAAACATCGCAAAACTCTGCAAGACTTAGCTCACCGACTTTCGGAATCATTTCATTGACGATTACTTTTAGATACTCACTTTTAGTTAAGTTTTTGGGAAAACCGTGGGCTCCCAAAAATGTATTGAACACATCTAGAGGAGTTTCCTCTCCGAGTCTTCTACTTACTTCTAATATTTTTATTTCGCTTTCTGTCGTAAGTCCATATCCACTTTTACTTTCAACTGTGGTAATCCCATGCTTTAGCATTGTCATCAGCCGCTTCTTCGCTTCTTCCAATAACTCTTCTGCTGGTGTATTGCGTGTAAGCTCCACGGTTCGGTTAGGTCCGATGGTTATACCAAGTTTTTTTATCCTTTCAGGGTTTTCATCAATCAGTTTAGCCGCATATTCTTCAACGCGGTTGCCATAAAAAATAAGATGGGTGTGAGAATCAACAAAGCCAGGGGCTACCACTTTACCAGTTGCATCAATTCTTGTACTATACTCTAAATCAAATAAGTTTTTAATCTCTTCCTCAGAAGCAATACCGACGATTTTTTCGTCCTTTATTGCAATCCAGCTATTTTTTAAAACCCCTATTTCTCCCATTCCATCTCCTGTACATGTAACGATTTCCTTTGCATTAGAAATTACTAAGTCAACCCTAGTTTTCACCTTCATTTCAGACATGTTTTTCACACCACCATAAAAAAGAGTTTAATACTTTTACAGAATCTAAATTTCAGATATAGGCATAATTATTCCAATTTCATCATCCTAATTAATGCAAGTTCTATGCCAGAACTTATTTATTCTAAATAGTTTCTTTTTAATAGGATGAAAGCTATTATCCCAATCCTTTTTACAAATAAACATTTGTTTAATTATGCAGATTTTTTTTGCATATATTCACAGAAAATTTAGTTTTTGCCACTGAACACTTTATTTGCATCTATTTTTGCTGCAGATAAATTTTGCGTGCAGGCTTTTTGCTGCTTTTACTGAATTCATTACAATACACTTCATATGGATAAAAGCACCGAAGCAGTTCTTCGGTGCCTAAACTGATTTCTATTTTATCAACGTATTACTATTTAAATATTCCCAAACAGAATTAGGGAGCGGTATACCTTCGTTCTTACGTTTTTCCTCCTGCATGGCCTCAATTTCACCTGGTACAAGAACTTTGGTGAAACCTTTTGCCGGGACCAGGGAATGGATTTGACGAATCATTAAATCCATGTTATCGAGAAATGTTTCAGCCATTGTGAACTTTGCAGGATCAATTGCCATAAAAAAGTGACCTATGTCCAACATTTTTTTATAATCTGCGAACATTTTTGGAATCTGAGGTCCAAATGCCGAGCCACTTAACAAACCTGAAAAAATTTCCACAACCATAGCTAAACCATATCCTTTTGCGCCGCCAAATGGAGATAAATATGCTACTTTTCCAGGGTCTGTTGTTGGATTCCCATCTTCGTCAATTCCCCAATCAGAGGGGATTTGTTTTCCGTATTCTTTTGCGTTTAATACTTTACCAAAAGCAACATTACTCGTTGCAAAATCAAGAATGACTGGGATTTCTGTTTTAGCAGGAAAACCAAACGCCATTGGATTCGTACCAAAATAAGGTTCCGCTGCACCAAAAGGCACAACACAAGCCTCAATATGAGTCATCGCAATACCGATGAGTCTTTGATCAATTGCTTGCTTGACAAAATAGGATAATGCTCCGCAGTGGCTGCTATTTTTTGCAACGACTACTCCAACCCCGTTGTCCTTTGCCATTTGAATTGCATAGTCCATCGATTTTTTTGAGATGACATGACCGAAACCATGATCTCCATGGTACACAGCAGTAGAATTACTTGTCTTTTCTAATTTAGGGTTAGACCTTATATTTAACCCTGCTTCTTTAATACGTTTCATGTAATGTTCAACACGAAGGACACCGTGCGAATCAACACCACGTAAATTTGCATGTATAAGAACATCTGCTACTATTTCCGCTTCATCATGATGAACATTTGCGTCATAAAGCTTTTTTATTACTAATTCTTTCAAAGTTTCATACGGAATGATATTTTCCATTTGTACACTCCTATAAACTACTTTTAATAGTGACTAAAGGTTTATCATTTGGTCATCTGATTGATCTTTAGTTCGTTTTAAGAATTGAGTTTCTTCCATAAATTTATCAGCCTTTGCATATTCAGGTTTTGACAAGAAACTTCCAATAAAGTAAGCGCTAAATCCTATTGCAACTCCGATTAAAATTCTCCTTGCATCTCCAGGCCAAAATGATGGCAGATTAAAACCTAGGTCAATAAAAAAGTTATACAAAACAAATCCACAACCAAATATAATACTTGCTAAAGCTCCTGTAGATGTCCCCCTTCTCCAGAAGAAACCAAAGATCAACGGGACAAATAATCCAGCTGCTAAAATGTCACTTGACATCCATAACACCCATAATGCATCAGGGATACGCACTGCAATGATCATACCAAAAACACTTATAATAATGGTTCCAAGCATTCCAAATCGTACCAGTTGTTTCTCAGAGGCATTTTTATTAAAATGTGTTCGATAGAGTTCTGTCATATACAAAGAGCCGGCGTTCATAGTTGTTGTAATGGTAGACATAATTGCTGCACCGATTCCTACTAACACGATGGCACCCAAAAATGGGTGTAGATAATCTTTTACTAAGGAGCTGACAATACCACCTTCTGGCAGTTCAGTGAATATAGCACCAGCTGCTACACCGATAATTACTACTAAAAAGTAGATGGGAATAAAGTAAATCATTGTTGCGAACGAAATTTTCCTTGCCTCCGTCGGACTTTTTGCAGCAGAAACACGCTGCCATGCGGCCGCGTCAATGACCCACGCCAGCCCAAAAGAAAATAGGAAGAGAAAGTTTTTCCCAAAGTGGGCAAAGAAATTGAAATATTCAGTCTTTTCTTTCGCTACAGCTGCCGCCTTGATCGCATCGAATCCATTGGAAAAATATAATGCTGCACCCAATGTAATTAAAAGACCTAATATAATAAATCCAAATTGCAGCATCTCAGTAAAAACAACCGCACGAAACCCGCCAATTGTTGCGTACACGATACAAATAGCTACACAAATAACTAAGGTGAGACCATAACTAATTCCGAAAATGCTAGAAAAAAAGTTACTTATTGCAACCATTTGTGAAGCTCCCCAGGTTATCATATACCAAACAATAAGAACGGAAAGCAAGGCTCCACTCGTTTTATTATATCGTTTTTCCATAATTCCAGATTGTGACATTGAACCGACTCTTCTTATAGCTTTGGCAAAAATCATCAATGCCAGAACGGCGAGCACTGAAGGGGACCCAATTATCCACCATGCACTAATCCCTTCTTCAAATGCTTGGTCGATGGAAATAAGTGCGGAGTTCCCTCCAAACCAAGAGGCTACAAAGGTAAGAGCTAAAGCCCAATGCGGAAAATTCCTTCCTGCTAAGAAAAAATCTTCCTTTGTTTCATTCTTGGTTTTCCATAAACTCATGACTAACAGCGCCGCAAAATAGATTAGTAAACTAACAATTGCCCATATTTTATATGCTTCCAATTTATTTCCTCCTCATTATTTGGTAGAAGCATGGCCGTCAAAAAGTTCACTTAGATTAACCACATTTGAAAGGGAGTTCCCTTTTACCCCATCTAAAATATGTTGGCAAGTTCGTTTTCTCAGTTCATCAACTGAACTTTCAGAAATATAGGAAGCATGTGGAGTAATTAGCAATTCTGACATATTTAAAAGAGGATAATCGGCATTCGGTGGTTCTTGTTTCAATACATCAAGACCTGCACCACCTAAATGACCTGATTCTAGCAGACTTAATAAGTCATCTTCATTGATAACTCCCCCTCGGCAGGTGTTAACAATAAACGCTCCTTTAGGCATCAGTTTCATATTTTCAAGGTTTAGGATATTTTCAGTTTCTGGGGTTAAAGGGATGTGCAAACTGAGCAAATTTGACTGCTGTATTAATTGCTCCCTTGATACCGGGACCACTCCATACTCTGCAAATTCTTCCCTGTGTACATATTTATCGTGGGCAATCAGCCTTGGGCCAAATGATCTCAATTTATAGGCGACTGCACGGGCAATCCGACCAAATCCTAATAATCCAATGGTCATATCCTTAATACGCTTAATCGGCATTGTATCCAGTGCGTCCCAATGACCATTTCTAACCTGATTGCCATAACTTTTAATCCTCCTTACAACTGCTAATACCAGTGCAACTGTATGATCGGACACCTCCTCGATACAATAATCCGGGACATTACATACAGGAATGCCTTTTCGATTTGCTGCAGTTAAGTCGATATGATTGTATCCTACACCATAAGTCGCCATTACTTTACAAGTGTCTAATTGTGAGATGATCTCCTCTCCACAATTAAAACCAACTTGCACGATAACTCCGTCAGCACATGGAGCATATTCGGGTAAATCCTTCAGTAACGATTTTGAATTTGTCACTTTTAACGTCATCCCATTATCCCTAAAAATTTCATTCTCCATTTGATGGTTTTTCCATTCATCATCCAAAATCCAAACAATAGGTTTACCGTCCTTCATTTTTCACCCTCCTTTTTTGAGATATACATTACCTTTATCCAGTATTTATTTTACTGATAGCATTTCTTGCTGTATTTCTTTTAAAGCATTTATTAAACTATTGTTTTGGTCAAACGTTCCAATTGTTATACGCGAAAAGGTTTTTAATGACCAAGGTGAACAAGGACGAATTAATATACCCTTTTTCATCAGTTTGTTAAAAAGAGTTGATACCTCTTGTTTCATATCAACAAATAGGAAATTAGCCTGAGAGTTAATCACAACAAACCCCATTTTTTGTAATTCTATTGTCAATCGTTCCTTCTCTTCGTATAACTCTAAGAGCATCTTGTTCAAAAATTCAATGTCATCCAAAGCAGCTAACGCTCCAGCAATTGCTATACGATTGACAGAAAAGGTTTGCTTTACAGCTAACAGTGGTTCAAGATAGGCTTCGGATGAAACAGCATAACCAATCCTCACACCCGCTAATCCATAAAACTTGGAAAATGTTCTAATTGTGATAACCGGATATCCCTTTTTGACAAAATCAATTCCTGAACGGTAGCCATTGATTGAAATGTACTCTGCATAGGCTTCGTCAAGTATCACTAAGACACCGTCAGGCACTTGATTTAGAAAAGATTCTAATTCATCATTTTTGACTACTGTTCCGGTAGGATTGTTAGGATTACAAATAAAAATTAATTTCGTTTTGCTAGTTATCGCATTTAGAATTCCATTAAGATCTGCTTCAAAATCTTTATTTAAAGGAATCTCGATTGGTATTCCGCCCATGAGTAATGTAATCTCTCGGTAACTTGTAAAAGTAGGCTTGCAATAAATCACTTCATCTCCCGAATTGATATAAGCGTTGCCAATTAAAGTAATAATGTGATCTGCTCCATTAGCAACGATTATTTTATCTGCAGAAACATCATACTTTACTCCTAATTTTTCTCGGAGCTCCCGGCAAGAAGGTTCAGGGTATAACCAACTATCCTTTAATGCTTCTGACATTGCCCTCAAAGCTACAGGGGACGGTCCAATCGGGTTCTCATTGGAAGCAAGACGAATGACTTCATCTAATCCTAATTCCCGCCTTACATCTTCAATAGGCTTACCAGGAACATATGGGGTTAAATATTTCACCTCATTACGCCACATTTTTTTTGTCATTGTACTGTTCCCTTCTTCTATTATTGGCTTTTTTATTACTAGAAAGGGCACTCTGCTTAATTTTATTGAAAAGCACAAGTGCCTCCATATGTTTAAAAAAGCTGTTTTTATACTTACTTACTTAATTCTTAAACTTAAGATCTCACGTTTTCTTTTTCTAAATCTTTGGGACCAAATGTTGCTTTTGGAGACCACCACAGAGGTATTTTAATACTCTCTTTTGTCATTTTTCCTTTTCCATTTGCTACATCACGAGCTGTTTCATAGCCAGCTTGTGCATGGCGCACAACACCGATACCTGAGTCTACAGTCATCGCCACTTCGAGTCTCATATCAGACTCTGCTGTACCATCTGCAACCATAGTTACACCTGTATGCACGGCTTCTCCCATAGAATAGTTTGCTTGTAAGGCAATAAGGTCACACATGCCTACTGCATTCAAAAGTCCGTTCAGTACTGGCCAATCAGAAATTAAATCTCCGCCATCTTTCATATTTTCTGATTCAAAGGTCGGATTAACAATTGAACCTGAATCAAGGTTATCACGTGAAAACGCCACTGGTCCTGCTAGTTCTCCGCGTCGAATCATGTCATTGACTTCGAGGGCAAATTCCTTACGTTGACCAAATCCCATATAACAAATCCGTGCTGGTAAGGCTTCAATCGGAATATGCTTCTTCGCCAGTTTAATCCAGCGAGTAACAAGAAGGTCGTCACTGAACTTTTCTAAAATCATATCATCAATTTTTCTTAAGTCCTCAGGGTCACCAGATAAGCATACCCAGCGGAAAGGTCCGCGGCCTTCACAGAAGAGTGGACGAATGTATTCCGCTACGAATCCTGGCAAACGTTTTGCTTCTTTTCCGTCCATTCCGGCATCAATACACTCTTTACGAATACTCGTTCCATATTCAAATGACTTGACACCAAGGTCCAAAAACTTTATCAGTGCTTTTAACTCTCGAACCATAGTAGCACGTGCTTCTTTTAAGTAAAGTTCTCGATTCGTTTCTCGAAGATGTTCTGCTTCTACCACTGTATACCCAGATGGCAGGTAGGAAATCGGATCATGTGCAGGAGTCATGGAGGTCGAAATATCTGGAAGGAACCCTTTTTGGATAACTTCTTCAAACACATCCGCTGCATTGCCTACTATTGCTACCCCTAGTGGTTTTCCTTCTGCAGCATATTGTTTTGCCATTTGGATGGCTTCATCTAACGAATCTGCTAAACAATCAATAAATCCTTTCTCAATCCTTCTTTTAATGATCTCAACATTAGAGTCGCAAAGAATTGCAACACCACCATGCATGGTCATAGCTCTTGTCTGATTTCCTCCCATTCCCCCAGCCCCGGCAGTTACCAGGATTTTTCCAACAAGTGAATCATTATAATGAAGGCGGGCAATCGCAGATAGGGTTTCAAAGGTTCCTTGAATTACACCCTGTGTGCCAATGTATTCCCATGGAGCGGCTGTATAGTTAGCATACATGGTTAAGTTTTTATCCTGAAGGTCATAGAAAGTAGGCCAATCTGCTTTCATAATATTTGTATTTGCCATTACAACGGTCGGAGCATATTTGTGTGTTTTAAATACCGCAACAGGCATGCCTGATTGCACAACAAGTGTTTCATTATCTTCCAATTCTTTTAATGATTTAACAATTGCGTGGTAGGACTCCCAGTTACGTGCGGCTTTACCAATACCCCCGTAAATAATAAGTTCTTCTGGCTTCTCTGCATTTTCCATATTATTTTCTAGCATACGTAAAATCGCCTCTTGCCTCCAACCCTTACAACGTAGTTCAGGACCTCTCTGTGCTTTTACTGAATATAGGATTTCTGGATTTGTCATTAACTATTTCCTCCTTAATTAGTTTTACATTTATATATATTGCAAGTAATGTGCCATACTGTTTAAAAGAGGGAAAGTTAATAAAATTTAGTTTTTTAAGGGGTGTAATAAGGTGGTTGGTTATCCACTTCTGTTCCTTTTATAGTGAACTATGCAGAAAATTTTGGCATCAATTCTTACTATTTAGTAAGTTTGTAGCAGAAAGAATAACTAAATTATTAAAAACTAGCATGCAGATAAAATTTGCGCAGAATATTCCAATTATTCAAACAAAATAGTATACTTAAAATAAATAAATGAATGTGGCAGGAGGTTTGAGATGATAGGAACAGCTATCTGTTCATTAATTAGGAGTTTTACTGATGGGGTCATCATGCTTAATAGTAATTTGAAGGTCCACTGTTATGAAACGGAAAAGATTGGTATAAAAGTAATAAACGGAAAACATATTGCCGAGTTTTTCCCTTCTGTTCCTGATGAATTTTTGGATAATAAAACTTTTACATTAACCATAAATCAACGAAAACTTTTCGTTACAGTAAAAATCCTTCCTGCAGATGATAACTACATAATTCTTTGCATAGAAGATGTTTCTGATTTAATAAATAATTCTAAAATGAGATTATACTGCCTCGAAAAAATTATAGAATCACTAGACGAAGGGGTGATGATGAGTAATGAAGATGGGGTAATAAGCTTATATAATCTCGCACAGGAAAAAATGGAAGGATTAAATCGGCAAGCGATTATTGGAAAACACCTATGGGATGCATACAATTATGATAATCATCAAAAGTCTGAGCACCGGCACACTTTTAAGACTGGTAAGCCTATTTTTTCTAGATATAAGGCACATTCAACAATTAATGGGGTTCCGAAATACGTGAATTACAATACCTACCCTATTCAAAAGGATAATGAAACGATTGCCGTTTTTTCATTAAGTACAAATGAATCACGGCTAAAAGATATGCTCTATCAGACAATTGAACAAAAAAGAAAAATAACTGAGGTAAACCATAAAGATATCGATAGAAAAAATGGTACTAATTTTACCTTTGAAGATATAAAAGGTCAAAGCCTAGTACTGCAAAACTTAATAAAAGAGGCACAAAACATAGCAATTCATAACACTGACGTTTTAATAGTGGGAGAGACAGGTACTGGCAAAGAATTATTTGCACAAAGTATTCACAATCATAGTCCAAATGCTAAAAGTCCTTTTATTGCAATTAATTGTGCAGCTATCCCAGAAACACTGCTTGAAAGCACTTTATTTGGAACTGTAAAAGGTGCTTTTACAGGTGCAACAAACCAGGTTGGACTTTTTGAACATGCTAAAGATGGCACACTTTTTTTAGATGAAATTAATTCTATGCCGATTACATTACAATCTAAGCTGATGCGGGTTTTACAGGAACGTTTAGTCAGAAGGGTCGGCTCCAATGAAGTAACTTCTGTTACGTGCAGGGTCATAAGTGCATCAAATGAAGATCCTGAAAAGTTAATATCAGAAGGAAAAATGCGGGTTGATTTATTTTATAGAATTGCCCGTACGAGTCTATTTATCCCGCCTTTAAGAGAACGGGCAGAAGATATTCACTTTTTTATAGATTATTTCATAAATAAATTCAAAAATAAATTCAATAAATCTACTCCCCATTTTTCAAAACACATACTTAAATCTCTTCTACAATATCATTGGCCTGGTAATACACGAGAACTGGAACATTCAATTGAAAATGTTATCATTAGGGTAAGTGAAAACGATGAAGCCATTGAACTTGAGCACCTTCCCTCGTATATAAGAAGAAAACTTTATTCTGACACTAAGGATGCAGATAGAAATAATAAAAAGAATGAGAAGCAGCCTTTGAAGTCTATGTTTTCTAACTCCCAAGAGCATTTTATATTAAAAACTCTCGAACAAACCGATTGGAATATTTCAAAAGCTGCTCGAAAGCTTGGCATTACACGGCAAAGTCTGCAATATCATATTAAAAAGTATGGCATGGTCAAAACAAATAATTAAATATTAATGGATATTTGATTTAAGCAAAAAAGGTATATTCTCCTCTCGAATTGAGGGAATATACCTTTTTTGCTCGACAGAATACATGAATATCCAAAAAAAGCACAAAATTAGTAATTAGATAATATTGTTACCATTTTATCTTCGATTCTTTTTCCCAGCTTATCTTCCATTAAATTATTCAGCATAATGGAGAAGATTAATATTTGTCCGCTTTTAGTTTTAACGTAGCCTGAAATTGTGCTAACTGTAGAGATGGTTCCAGTTTTTGCGAGTACCTTCCCTTTTACATCAGGTCCTTTCATCCGATTTCGTAAGGTGCCTCCTGCCATTTTTTCACTTTCACCTGCGACCGGTAGTGAATGAAGAAAAGCAGAGAACCACTTTTGCTGCTGAACTGTATATAACAATTGAGATAGTTGAGAAGCCGGGACTAAATTAATATGCGATATTCCAGAGCCATCCCTTAGCACCAAAGTTTTCGTATTGATTCCGAATTTAGGTAACTCCGCTTCCATAACCTCTAAACCCTTTTCCCAGCTACCTTCCCCTTTTACCACTTTACCCATTTCTTTAATCAAGGTTTCTGCGTGACCATTGTTGCTTAGTTTCATAAACGGGACGAGTAGCTCAGAAAGCTTTATCGAGCTATGAGTATGTAGGTTCCTTGCATTATCTGGCGTTGGTCCCGTTTTTATTTTTCCTAAAACTTGAATACCTTGTTCTGTTAGTGATTGCTTAAAAAGGGCTAAAGCATATCTTGTCGGTTCCCAGACACCAATCCATTCCTTTTCAGGCTTGGATTTAACAGGTAGAGTGCCCGTTATTGTAATCGTGTTTTTAGCGTGCTCCCGCTCAAAAGTAAGTTTCTTTTTTCCATCTTCAGTAACCGTTTCGGTTTGATTGATGATTTTTACAAAATCAGTATTGGGAGTTACAGTTACGTCCACCTTATCGCCTTTGTCGGTCCCTGGTTTCACTTCAAGCAAAATAGAACCAGAATCATAGTCTTTTGTTGGTGATGCTGTTAGTGCGGAAATTTGCGCACCATAGTAGGTTTGTTCATCACTCCACGGTAAATCTACCGAATAGCGGACATCATCATACCACGTATCATCGCCAATTAAATTGCCGGTGATCCTTTTTATGCCCAGTTTCTTTATTTCCGAAGCCATTTTGTCGAAGTCTTCTTTTAGGAGTGTTGGGTCTCCCTTCCCTTTTAAATATAGATTCCCTTGGAGCGTTTTCTTTTTCACTTCCCCATTTGCGAGAACCTCAGTTATAAAGGTATAGTCTTCACCTAAAACAGCTAACGCTGCTGCAGCCGTTAAAAGTTTCATATTCGAAGCAGGTCGCAGGCGGACATCTCCTAAATGATCATAAATGACTTCACCGGTGGTGGCCGAACGTATGCTGACTCCAGCAATAGCCCCTTGTAAATGCGGTTCTTCATTTAATAACTGATTTAACTGCTGGGTTAGATTATCATCTGCCAATACTGGATGTGTTTGTGGTAATAATGCAGCTATAAAAATAATAAAAATGATTAAATTCCATCTTTTCAGCAAAATCCATTTCCAACTTTCTCTTTTTTCATAAAGTCTTTCCTAAAAAACAAACTTTCTTCCTTTTTCGGGGAAAAAACTTAATTTTAAACTAAATTATTTTCGTGAAAATAAATATATCAGCGATGCTGGACCATATATCAGCGTTAAATCATTTTTATCAGCGTTAATCCAAATATATCCGCAATGCCCCCCAAAACACCATTGACCTTATTTCATAACATCAATATTTTTACGCATATAAGCCCAATTCTGCGGTGCCGGCAAGCTTATCTGCCAATAGGTAGTCCCGAGCAATTGATAAACATCTATCAATCGATATTTTTCTATGAAACTTCTAATATCCTCAAACCAAACGACCTGTTCTACCCCCGCACTCCAATGCCGATACCATGGAGACATGGAGTATTGGTCGAATTGAATCGGCGATCCTGTTGAAATCGCTTGATTTTGGGCCGATACAACAGACATCGCACGTGTAACGTTCGTTCCGACTACCTTGTCATAGCCATAAAGCGGCATCGCAATTTGTAGTTTACGAGGATTGATTTGAGTGATGGAATACTGAATAACCTGCTCCATCCACCATATCGGCGCGATAGGATCCGGCGGACCTCCTGGATATCCATAATCAATCGTCATCACAGCAACGATGTCCGCTGCCCTCCCGATAGAGGAATAATCATATGCCCCAATAATTCGATTCGTTGGAATATCTGCCGTCTTCGCATGCACATTTACATGCAGTATCAACTTTCCCAAAGCATTCTTTAATTCTCTTAAAAATAGGTTAAAATCATTGCGCTGTGGCGGCGGAATAAATTCAAAGTCGATACTGACTCCGCCAAATCCTCTTTGCCTTGTCAAATTCACAATGCTTTGAACCAAATTTCTGCGATAGACTGGATTGGCAAGCACTTTACCTGCGAGCTCAGCACTGAAATCAACGCCTGTAAAATTACGAATCATCATTAGTGGCGTAATGTTCAATTGCTTACTCCGTGCTACAATTGCTGAATCCTCAATCTCGTTATAGGCATACCCTTCTGCCGTAAACGAATAAGCCACAACCGCTAAATACGTTAATTGCCCTGCCACAGAATCTAGCATTGAAAGTTCAGTACTTCCACCTGATGGTACAAGAAACCCCAATGTCGATATTTCTAATTTTACAGGTGAGGGAATGTTGATGATTTGACCAATAAAAAGCTGGTTCGGGTCTACCCCAGGATTTGCCCTTACTATCGACGAAATATCAGTTTCAAACCTCTGCGCTAATTTCCATATTTGATCGCCTGGTTTTATTTTATAGGAGCGGATTGGGAGTTGGTTGTCCGGAATATACAAGGCGAGACCTGGTACGAGCGAACTTGCCGACGGCAGTCCATTTACTTCAACAATGGTTTGAATAGCTACTCCATACCTATTGGAAATTGCCCACAAATTTTCTCCGGTACTCACCACATGAACTCCCATGCTCTCACACTCCTTTTACCACCATCATATGGGGATTTCACTTGGAATATTGCTCTTTGCATAAAAAAAACGAACTGGACCCTCCAGTTCGTTTGTCCTATCTATAATCGTGGATCGATTGGTTCGGCTTCTAAAGCCAATATTCCTAACACACATTCATGGACACGTTCCAATGATTCTCTTTTTACGAATCGATTAACAGCTTCCACTCCTAGAGAGAATTCCTTTAAAGCATTCCGCTGTTTCTTACCAGCATTCCGTTTTTTTAATCTGGTTAAATTTTCAGGTAGCAGATAATCGATACCGTAAATAATATGCAAATATTTAAGTCCCCTTACTTTTATCGCAGGCTGCAGGAGTTTTCCTTTGTGGCGAGTAATATACGATTCTGGTTTGACGACAAATCCTTCATGACCATCCTCAGTCATTTCTTCCCACCACTCAATGACCGCTTTCATCGAGGCTTCGTCATTAACAACCCTGTATTCTGTTTCTAAAAACAAGCGAGATATCCCACTGAATTCTTTGTTTTTCTCCATATGCCAAGTGTGTGGCTTGTCAAAAAATGTTTCCTTACTATGAGTTAACGTGTGGAATGGCGCGATTTGAATTCCTTCCAATCCTTCTGTTTCCCAGCAGTATTTCTGATAAACCTCATTAAAAACACTAGCATTTTCTATCCCCACATCATTTTCCTGAACCCAGCTTAAAACATCCTTGCCGCTTTCCAAAGCTTGTTGCAGTAAATCTTTTAATTTATGCCGATCAAGCAAAGCCATTTCACCGACATGTGCATATTGGTTTAAAACCAAGTCCTTCGCCTTTAAGTTCCACGGAAGAATTTCCGCGTCGAGCAGAACAAAATCCGTATTGTATTTCTCGAAATAACCACTTTTCACTAAATCCTCATTCAAGACACTGACAACTTGTTCTTGCAGTTCTTTTTGAAAAAATGCTCTTCCTGTCCGGGAATAAATGATACCCAATGTTTCCCTTCCTACATACTCCTTGGCAATTTCTTTATTTTTAAATAAAAAGAGAATTCCCCTGCTGCCCATATGTTTCTTTTCAACGACCATGGTATCTACACCATTAGCTTGATAGTATTCGAACGCCTCCATCGGGTGCTCGAGATATCCTTCCAGACGGGACGGTTTTGGCGTCGGACTCATCGTTGGTGGAAGATAGACAATGTCCTCAAGCGTTACAGTGAAATGGGATAAATCATCTAAAGCTGGTTTCACGCCATCGTCATAGATCATGATCTCACCGTATTGCTCCGTTAACACCGAATAACCTTCTAAGAATTTCATAATATTCGGAGCTGCCAGCCTTTTGAGTTCCCATTCCTTCAATGGATTGTCTGGAACATTCGCATAATCCTGTTTCGCTTTTACCGAAACGATTTGTCTTTCTGGATAACGATAAGCAGTTAAACTCCCTCCAAATACCAAACCTTGGTCAATATTTAAGGTGTTATTAACTAGTAATGGCTGCGGCTTTGGATCATGCCCCCAAAGAATGAGCTCACTTGATTTATGAGAGATGGACCAGTCTTTTCGGAGTGGCTTACCATTTTCATCGAGCCCTTCACTATCACCATATCGGCAAAAATCAGAAATACGGGGCGACTGCTTCCCGATATAATGATCCTTGATACCGGCATGAACTGCCACAACGGCATTAACCCCATTTTTTCGAATGATATAATGTGATTTTGCTTCTAAAAGTAACACTTTTATTTGTCCCTTTAACTTCTCAGCAGCTTCACTACCGTATTTACGCTCATATTCTTCAAATTCAGCGGCAACATTTTCATCACCATGTGCCATCTTCACATTTTTTCCATCGAGCCAGCGAGCAATTTTCCAGCCATGATTGCTGTCAATCATATATGCAATTCCGGCAGCCACATGCTTTTGGAAAAATTGTAAGGTCTCAATCGACTTTGGTCCCCTACTCACCACATCTCCTAGCGAAAGAATTTTTCTTCCTTCTGGATGAATGTAGTACCCTTCGTCATTTTCTTGATATCCAAGCTTCGATAAAATGTCAATAAATTCATCAAAACAGCCATGAATATCCCCTATAAAATCTATTCCCGTACCTACATCAATGAATAATGGGTTTTCTAAACGACTAACATTTAACACTTCCAACTCATCTTCACCAAGCATATAAACTCGGCGATAAGGCTTCTTTTTAATAAAGCGAAGTGTATTCTTAAATTTTTGATACTGCTGCTTAATCCGGTTTCTACCACGTGGAAAATCCCGCTCCATATCACGTCTTAGCAATTCCGTTTCTGAAATATTTAGAACAATGGCAATCACTGGTACATGATACTTCTTCCCCATCTGCAGATATTTATCATGCTCATCCTCACGTAAATGGGTAGCATCAATGAACGTTAACTTATTGAGTTTGCAGCGTTTTGAGATCACATCATCCATGGCGTCAAATGCCGCACCAGATATTTGCTGGTATTCATGAAATAGTGCATCACTTTCGTCTTTCGGACGACCGTTCCAGCTAATAAATTCAATATCACTGACCAGAACACGGAATTGATCAGAGCTGACCACTTCAGATGGTAGGATCTGATCTTCTTGTATTAATTGATTTAGTAATGTTGTTTTTCCGGTATTAGAGGGTCCTACAAGTAAGACAATACCGGCATGAGGTAAATGGATGGTTGTCATTACCCCTCCTCCCTTCTAAAAATAGCCATTTGCGTGGGATGACCATATGTTGGATGCTCTTCCCCGATACCTTGAATCCTGACTTGATAAGGAACGTTTCGGGTCCATTCTTCAACATGTTGAGCAAAATCGGCTCTTGTCCATTCAAAACGATGATCGACATGACGCCTATCTTCCTCCATCTCATAGACCACATTATATTCCTGGTTTGGTGTCGTCACAATTAGAGTTCTTGGTCGATAATCATGAAGGATGGTATCCATGATTTTAGGGAGCCTGTCCTCCTCGATATGTTCAATCACTTCACACAAAATGATAATATCTTTGTCTTGCAAACGGCTATCATAATAAAATAATGATCCAGGTAAGGACTGTGGTTTCACATACCCTTCCTTCGAAATCACTTGATCAAATCGTTCGATTGCCTTAATACGGGATTTGTTCGAGGGCTCAATCGATAGAATTTCTTGAACTCCTTCTACAAAACCGAGTTGTACCGAAAGCAGCCCTTCCCCAGCACCAAGATCCACAATTGTTTCTTTATGGGGCAGGGTTTTTATATAGTTCAATATATGTTCATAACGGAGATCATTTAAACGAACCTTCGGACTCTGGTCCTGTTCACGGTTTCGTTGCTTTTTTTCATAGTATTTTGATTTAGATATTAACGCATTAAAACGGAGTGCCCGTTTTACAATCATCTGCTTCAACGGATGTGCCTCTAGCCAACCTTCTCCGTAGCGATCGAGTTTTTCAATTTCTCTTTCATCTAAAAAATAATGTTTATAGTTATCGATGACTGGAATGAGGATGGATACATGCTTTAATGCGTTCTGGACGCTTTGACTGCCAGAAAGTGTGACAAATCGGGCAGAGCTTATTTCTCGGATGGTGCTCTCTCCACGCTCAATTTCCACTTGGTAACCGATGGGTTCAAACAAATCAGCAATCTCTTGGTCATGCAAATCCGTTGCCACTGGACCAAATGAAAGCTCCATTTCAAATGGATGGTCCACCCACTTCAGAAACTCTTCATCCGGTTTTCCATTCAAAGCCGTACCTAATGCCTTACGGATGGTGGTGATAAATAAACTGCTAACCGCGAACTCTCGGTCATTTATGTAATGGGTAATATCATATAAATCGGATGAGTTTCGCACCAAATCTACGGGATCAGGTTTTACATAGATGACGAACTGGACTTCGTCTTTGTTGAAAATAGGATATACCAGGCGAACCTTGAAGCCTTTCTCATCCCGCTCATACAAATTATTAGGATTCTTGGCGATGAGATATGAAACCACGTCGGCACCTGAACCTCTTACGGTTAAAGATAGCTGCATACTTTGCACTTCACTTTCTTCTGAAGTATTTTTCTCCACCATATTATAATTACATAAAAATGGATATTTTAGTAATATATTGATAAAAATTTAAAGGTCATAACTTGTGTGATCACTCTTCACCTGCCGGAAGGTCAAAGTACAAAGCCATCAGGAGTATCTCTTCCTACAGGAAATGATTGTATTGATTGCCTTTGCTTTAATGCAAACTTTTGATTCTCCTGATACGAATCAATTTCTTCTACAGTAAGTAATGATTCATTTTCCCAATTTTTTAGTATCCCATCCACATAGATCAGCCTTCGATTATTATTGGCAAAAGCTATATTCATTGCTTTTAAAATCACAGCTTTCGGTTGTAAAAAGCGAGAATCATCTAGCCATGACAACAACTGCTGCTTCTCATTCATATTGGTAAGCCCAAATCCAATAGCGTCCCAAAACTCAATAATTTCTTTCACATCTTTTGTTTCGTGATCATGTTGGTATAGCTTTTCTATGTCTAGATCGTTCTCTATACTTGGATTAATAGATTGTGGTTGTTGTTTTTGCCCAACAATCATATAACCAGTAGGAATCACATCCTCAAGCTCTCCAATATCAGAATCTAAATATGTATCGTCTTCATCTTGAACGATATCTTTCTTGTTGGTAAACATCTCTTCTTGCTGACAAAAAGATTCATATAAACTACGAATTTCCTGTTTCTTTATGGATTCCGAAACATATTGAATCAGTGAGGTATCCTCGATCTCCTTTAATTCGGTAAAAATACAATCCATGACTGGTTTTCCTGCTTTATTCAGGTTATCTTTCCCCCAGTTTTTAATGGCGAGTTCTCTTGTTTCAGGATTGTAACGAATCACCTTGTGATGGTTGATGAATCGTTCCATTAACGAATGAACACCCTCAATCGAATAGCCCAAATCAAATGCCATTTGTTTTTTGGTAATCTTATAGATCCCAGTTTGAGTTGTATTTGAATTCGTAAGAAGATAGAGGTAAAAGTACTTGTCCTCTGGGGTCATCTCCTCAAGAACAATCGGATTCTTCCAAAAATCAGTACGTACCATTCGATATTTTGCCATCTTCAATCACTAACCTTTCTTCTTTTAAAATTACTTTCATAGAAGATATATGGAAAATAGAAGAAAACGGACAGGATGTTTTTCATATAGATGTGAATAATTTATGACAGTACAAAAACAAGGTACCTATGACTCCCCTTTCAAGCTCAGGAATACATTGTGTGAAAAGATACCATTCAATTTCTTCGACTGGTCTGGATTTTACTCTATATTTGGATAAAGAACTTGTTGTTGTTTTTCTTTTTATTTTTCTTTTTCTTTTTGTCCACGTATCGTATATTCAGCTTTTGCTTGTTATTTGTACACGTAATATTCGTTTTGAGAGGAGAAGTATGGCTGTTTTTTTAATATTAACAGGTTGTGATTCAAATTGAGGAGCAATTGAAATCATCACAGGACCTTGGATTAATTCATGACAGCCTTCCAAGGATAATGATGGTTATACTTCCTAACAACTTGTACTTTCAAAAATGTGTATTTACCTAAAAAACTATTAATTCTTAGTAATAACTTTAAAAATTCATAAATTGCATATAAGTTGATTTATTTACGTGAAAATAAAAAAAGCATCAAACCCTAATAAACAAAGTTTGATGCATTTTGGTTATGATATTGTCTATCGATAAAGCGAATCTACAACTAATTCCTCATTATTCTTCCATGCTCTATTATACTGCTTCAATGATGATTGAAACGCCTTGTCCACCGCCTACACATAAGGAGGCTAATCCAATTTGTTTCTTTTGACGTCTTAATTCATGAACTAAGGTAACCACAATCCGTGCACCTGAACATCCGATTGGGTGACCTAATGCTATCGCTCCTCCATTAACATTGATAATCTCCTCTGGCAAACCTAATTCCTTATTTACTGCCAGCACTTGTGCTGAAAATGCTTCATTTAGCTCTGCCAATTCAATATCCTGTATTGTAAGATTTGCTCTCGTTAATGCTTTTTTTGTCGCCGGGACTGGCCCAATACCCATGATAGAAGGAGAAACTGCAGCACTAGCAACCGAACGAATTTTGGCAAGTGGTTTTAAATCGTATTCCCTTACAGCTTGTTCAGAAGCAACAATGACTGCAGCTGCCCCATCATTTAATGACGAAGAATTTCCGGCTGTCACCGTCCCATTCTCTTTAAAAGCTGGTTTAAGAGTTAGTAATTTCTCCAGATTAGTAGTTTTTATATTCTCATCTTCTGTAAATAAAGTGGAACCTTTCTTACTTCTAATAGCAACAGGAATAATTTCTTTTTCGAATTTGCCTTGTTCTTTAGCTTTAATAGCTTTATGCTGGCTTTCTAAGGAAAAAGCATCTTGTTCCTCTCGGGAAATATGGTAGCTTTCTACTAAATTTTCAGCTGTAATCCCCATATGGTAACCTTCTATTGCACAGTGAAGTCCATCATGAAAGAGTGCATCCACTGTCCGCAAATCTCCCATTTTCTGTCCCCACCTAGCATTCATCACCAAATGTGGGACATTACTCATACTTTCTGTCCCCCCTGCAATCACAACATTTGAATCTCCTGCAAGTATTTGGTGATAGGCTAATGTCATCGCTCGCAATCCAGATGCACATTGTTTATCAATTGTAATGGCTGGTACTGACACAGGTAACCCAGAATGGATTGCCGCTTGTCTTGCTGGGTTTCCTTTGAGTCCTGATTTTAGTACATTCCCTAGTACTACCTCATCAATACATTCAGCCGAAAGACCAGATCGTTGCCACACCTCCTTAACAACAGTCGTTGCAAGTTGCACAGCACCTACATTTTTCAATGAACCACCGAAACTCCCTATCGGAGTTCTGAGTGCCTCAACTAAGTATACATTTTGCATTCACTATCCCCCATTTTCCATAAAAATAGCGGTTTTACTTGGCACATAACACTAATCGTTCCAATCTATACGTCGATTGATTTCTTCTACTACTTTTTGCACAGCAACAGGTATTACTGTTCCTGGACCAAATGCTTCTTCGATGATTGAAAGAGAGTACCTCAGTAATCATTCAAATTTGTATTTTTAACCTAATTTTTCCGAGGAAGTTTTTGACAAAGAATACATGGATTGTTTTGAAAAATGGTAAGTTTGGTAAGAATAATAAACTTTTGCAATCGCAAAATTTTCACAAAGGGAACACTTAATTTGATATGATGCTTTGCTAACATGGGGAGATTCTAAAAATGGCAGAGCTTGTTTCATATGTGTGTTACATACCCACATAATTTCACCTCTCTCACAATTTTTTTTATTCATTTTAAAGCACCATATATTTATTTAAGGGAAAGAATACATTCTCAAATGGATTTGTTAAGAAATTAAGTAATGTTATCTGATTTTTTTGGATAATAGAAAATGTTTCTTTTATATTTTTCACATACAAATTTCGAAAATTTCGTCTATGTTCAATATATTTATCTAGTGTGTTTATAATAGTTTCAGAATAATTACCTTTTAATAGATTATCTAAAGGACTTGTAAGGAGCTCTGATGATAGATTTTTAAATTGATCCACTTTATTATTAATTTCCTCAAATGAATTTAATAGGGTTAGATTGTGCAATCCTGTAGTTGAGGTCAATAATTGATCTCGAGACATTTCTTCCAATTCAAAAAGTTCTTTTGTAATTTGGTTTATGAGTTCGCTTACATTTGTTTGATTTTGTTTCACATTTTCAGCCAATCGTTTTGAAGATTGCAGAAGAACTTCCTCTCGAAAATTCTCTCCTTCATCCCAATCATCTATTTTTTGAATGGATTGATTCCATAATTGGTCTATAAATGAACCATTTTTTTCGATTTTATTAACTACAGTCATTTCATTTCCTCCTAATAGGACACATTTAACTAATTGATGCAGTTAGACATATGACTAAATTATTAAGGCACCAATTACTACTCCTACTACCATAAAAAGTAAATACTGAAGATGAAAGAGTAGATTATCTTTAAAAATGTGAAAGATGGATACATATAAAACATACATACTCACAAAAGTACTAAATAAATGGACAACTTCTCATTTGACAGTATTTACGTTTAGTTTGATCTCTCTTCTAACCAATCACCAATCGTTGGATAAGTTAATTTTGAAGCTTTACTTCCAAAAGCAATAGACGTATGCCCAACTGGTAAGTTTATATATTTTTTGTCTTTACTGGATATGCGATTCATTAATGCTTCTACTTGATGCGGTGGAGCAATGTTGTCAATTTCACCCGATAAGTTGAGGACATTAGCAGTGATTTCCTCCAGTTTAACCTGACGGCCACGAATAACGAGTTCCCCTTTAATCAGCTTGTTTTTTTGATAAAATTCACGAATCCACTGACGATAGGATTCACCCGGAAATGGAATGCCGTCGTTTAACCATTTTTGCAGGAGTTTAAAGCTCGTTACAAAACTTTCATTCTCAGCACGATCAAAAAGACTTACATAAGGGCCATAAATGTTTGCCATCGGTTTTAGTAGTTTGTTTCCACAGTCAATCATTTCAGGTGGAATATTACCGTATGTTTGCACCAATTTATCAATATCAAAATGTTGCTCATCCAGCATAGCACCATAAAGGCCTGAATCTTCAAAATCAAACGGAGTTGTCATAAAGACAAGGTTACGAATTGGCAATTCAGGGTGCAGAGCAGCAAATATTGAAGTAATTGTACCGCCCATGCAATATCCAAGAATGGACACTGCATCCGCATCCGATTTTCGCAAGACTTTACGTACTGCTCGTGGGATGTAGTCCATAATATAATCGTCTAATTTCATATTTTTATCTTCAATGCCTGGTGTACCCCATTCAAGAAGGTAGACGTCAAAACCTCGACTTACCAGATATTCAACTAGACTCCCACCCTTTGTTAAATCCATGATATAGGGCTTATTAATCAGTGCATAAATCAATAGTAGCGGAGTTTTATATTTTTTCGGTTGTTCTGAAATGTAGCGATAGAGCTTGGTTTTATTCCGAGTCCAAATGACTTCTTTTGGGGTTGGGCCGACCTCTGGTTCAGCATCCTTCAATAACACTTGAGTTACGCTTTTTAAACGCCTATACATCTGTTGATACTCCTCAGGTATCATTTCGATACAATTTTCGTATTCTTTTGTCATAAGATTGTTCATTACTCTCCACCCCTTATCATGTTTAATTGATAAAATAAAGCCTTTTTCAATTCGCATTTTTTACTGTATTGTTACACAGATCCTTTTGCATTCGTAACTTTCGGCGAATTTAATAAAGTTAAGATTTGATTCAGTTTTGTATCAAGACTCTTCATATCCTTTTTCAAATTTGTTATTTCACGTTGCAGTTCTACTGGCTCTTTTTGATTATCCTTGGATTCTTGTATAACTTCTTCTAAATCATCCACTTTCGCATCAATATTGACAATCTGAGAGGAAATATGTCCAAGGTCATTTCTGGATGGCAGATTAACAAATTCATAATAACGTTCTGTGGTTTCATTCAACATTTTTTTGATTTGAACATTCATCTCTACCATCTGCCCGACCGCTTGTGCAGGAAATTGCTTCGTAATTTGATCATCAAAAAGGTTACTGTACTGGGAATAGTAATCTTTCCACATTTCATAAAAATTAAAGTTTGGTGCCATCTTTCCTCCTCCTATTATCTGAATAATCAATTTATTGGTTGTTTTATATTTTGCAGACATCCCCTTTTATGATGGATTGGGGTGACTGATAAATATCTCTGTTTGAGAGAGTTTACAGTACTATTTTTCATTTATCTCACAACGGAATATTTCCATGCTTTTTTTTCGGTCTAAATTCTTTTTTTGTTCTAAGCATCTCTAAAGACTGTTTCAGAACTTTTCTTGTATCTCTTGGGTCGATCACGTCATCCACCATTCCATGAGAAGCCGCAACATAAGGATTCGCAAACATATTTCGATATTCTTCAATTTTTTCCGAACGCGTTGCAGCCGGATCACTGCTTTGGTTAATTTCTTTTGCAAAGATAATATTTGCTGCTCCTTCCGGCCCCATTACGGCAATTTCCGCATTAGGCCAAGCAAATACAATGTCCGCACCAATTGCTTTTGAATTCATAGCGACATAGGCCCCGCCAAATGCTTTTCTTAATATGACGGTTATTTTAGGAACTGTTGCTTCTGAATAGGCATAAAGAATTTTTGCACCATGCCGAATGATACCTCCGTGCTCTTGATTGACTCCAGGGAAAAAACCTGTAACGTCTTCAAAAGTTATGATTGGGATGTTAAAAGAGTCACAGAATCGAATGAATCTGGAAGTCTTGTCCGAAGAATTAATATCTAGACCGCCAGCCATTACTTTAGGCTGATTGGCAACAACTCCTACACTATTCCCATCAATTCTTCCAAAACCAACCACGATATTTCTCGCATAGTCCTTTTGAACTTCCATAAAATATCCTTGATCTAATACTTGTTCTAATAACTTGCGAATATCATATACCTTCGTTGCATTGAGAGGTACTAGGTCCAGCAAATCTTCCCGCCAATCATCCTCTTTCATGCATTCCAAAGACTGAGGATTTTCCGTATTGTTTTGAGGCAGAAAGGAAATTAATTTTCTTACTTCTTCTAAGACCTCTTGTTCGGAATCACCAGTAAAATGCGCACATCCACTAATGGAAGAATGAACCTTTGCACCGCCAAGATTCTCCGCTGAAATTTTCTCCCCTGTAACCGTTTCAATGACCTTTGGACCTGTAATAAACATTTGACTGGTATTTTCCACCATAAACACAAAATCCGTAATGGCTGGAGAATAAACTGCCCCACCCGCACAAGGGCCCATGATCACTGATATTTGCGGGATTACACCAGAGTAGATGGCATTTCGATAAAAAATTTGACCGTATCCGTCTAAAGAAACAACGCCTTCCTGTATCCTTGCACCGCCTGAATCATTTAAACCAATAATGGGTGCCCCATTTTTTGCAGCCAAATCCATAATTTTGCAAATTTTAGACGCATGCATCTCTCCTAGTGCTCCGCCAAAGACGGTAAAATCCTGGGCAAATACGTAGACTAGACGGTCATGAATTTTACCATAACCCGTCACTACACCTTCGCCTGGACTTTCCAATTTATCCATGCCGAAGTTGGTTGCACGGTGTTTGATAAAAGAATTTAATTCCACAAAGGAATCATCGTCTAACAATAGATCAATTCGTTCCCTTGCAGTAAGTTTCCCTCGATTATGCTGGGTATTAATTCGCTCGTCACCGCCGCCAAGCACGATCTTACTTTTCCGATCCCATAGATCATAAATCTTCTCATAAACTGTGCTCATTGGAAATTTCCACTTCCTCTGTTCGAATTATGTTATGATGTCTGCTTCACTAAGAAAAGAGGTTGGCCGTATTCTACGAGTTGACCATTCTCGACGAGTACTTCAACGATCTCTCCATCCATTTCTGCTTCAATTTCATTAAACAATTTCATGGCTTCAACGATACAGACAACTGTTGACTTTTCAACCTTATCCCCAATTTTTACATAGGGAGCCACATCGACTGCCGGTGCCATGTAAAACGTCCCAACCATAGGGGAAACAATTTTTAATAAGTTTTTTGTTCCCAGATATTTTGGTGTTATTTCTTCTTTCTCAGTAATTTCCTTCGTCGCTGCCGCTTGAATAGCCCCTTCTGAAATTTCATTCACCTTGGTTGCTGCTACAAGAGCAGGTGCATCCAAAACAGCAGGAATAGCCAGATTAATAGATTTATTTTCTTGTATAACTGAAGAATCTATCATTGAACTTCTTCTAACGAAAATTCGAGTATCTCCCTTTTCAAGTTCTAAGCAATCTACTGTCGATCCATCAATTAGTTTAATGATTTCTCTAATTTCCTGAATTTTAAACAATTCTATCTCTCCTTAATCATTGTTAACTTGATGAATTACACTTCTAACGGTAATGGATTCGTTTCAATAAATTTTGTGTTAAACTGTCCTTTTACAAAACTCTCATGTTCAAAAAGTTTTTGATGGAATGGTATAGTAGTTTTGATTCCACTAATAACAAATTCATCCAGCGCCCTCTTCATGCGCATGATCGCCTCTTCACGATTTTTCCCCCAAACAATCACTTTTGCTGCCATCGAATCATAATAAGGAGAAATTTCGCATCCAGGATAGAGAGCGCTATCAACTCGTACACCATACCCCCCAGGAGGAAGATACATTTCAACTCTCCCTGGAGAAGGCATAAAATTCTTTGCCGGGTTTTCTGCATTGATACGGCATTCAATTGCCCAGCCATTGATTTTAATATCTTCCTGTCTATAAGTGAGAGGATAGCCTGCTGCCACCGAAATTTGCTCTTTGATTAAGTCAATGCCAGTAACCATTTCTGTAACAGGGTGTTCTACTTGAATTCGGGTATTCATTTCCATGAAATAGAAATGACCGTTTTTATCTAATAAAAACTCAACAGTCCCCGCTCCATGATAGTTAACAGCTTTTGCAGCTGCGATTGCTGCTGCACCAATCTGTTTACGAATATCTTCCTCAAGGGCTGGTGACGGTGCTTCTTCTACCAGTTTTTGATGGCGTCTTTGAATGGAACAGTCTCTTTCCCCTAAAAAAATGACATTACCAAGCATATCCCCAATAATTTGAATTTCCACATGGCGTGGTTCCTCAATGTATTTCTCTAAATACACACCGGCGTTTCCAAATGCCGTTTCTGCTTCTTTTTGAGCTTGACAGATGGCTTTGCGTAATTCCTCTTCATCCTCTGCTACTCTCATTCCCTTGCCACCGCCGCCAGCAGTTGCCTTAACAATGACGGGGAATCCAATTTCCTTCGCTATCGTAACAGCTTCTTCAAGATCTTCAATTAGACCATCTGTTCCAGGAACGGTAGGGACTCCTACACTTTTCATCGTATCTCTCGCGACCGCTTTATCCCCCATTTTATTAATGGCTTCTGCTTCTGGCCCAATAAATGAAATGTTATAATCAGAGCAAATTTCAGCAAATGTACCGTTTTCTGCCAGAAACCCATAACCAGGGTGGATTGCTTCCGCATTCGTAATTTGAGCAACGCTAATTATATTCTCAATATTCAAATAGCTTTGCGAAGATGCCGAGGGTCCAATACAATATGCTTCGTCCGCCATTTGCACATGCAGGGCTTCTCGATCTGCTTCAGAATAAACGGCAACCGTGGAAATCCCCATTTCCTTGCACGCCCTAATTACACGAACAGCAATTTCTCCTCGATTAGCCATAAGAACCTTTTTAAACATGTGCAATTTCCTTTCCAATGGTAATTTTATTTAAGAGTTCACTAGTACTTTTTTTAATTCTTCCGCCAGTAGAGGAACCACCTCAAACAAATCACCCACAATACCGTAGTCCGCTATTTGAAAGATTGGAGCTTCCGGATCTTTGTTAATCGCCACGATAACTTTTGAGTTAGACATCCCGGCTAAATGCTGAATGGCACCTGAAATCCCACAGGCAATGTATAAATCTGGGGTGACAATCTTTCCCGTCTGTCCGATTTGCAGTGAATAATCACAGAATTCAGCATCACATGCACCACGGGAAGCACCTACCGCTCCACCTAGGACCTCAGCCAATTCCTGAAGCGGCTTAAAACCATCAGATGATTTAACCCCGCGCCCGCCAGAGATGACAACTTTCGCTTCCGATAGGTCAACACCGCCTGCTGTCTTACGTATTACTTCCTTAACAATTGTCCGTAAGTCTTTGATCTCAGCATAAAAATGCACAATCTCAATTGTTCCGCTGATTTCTTCCACCGGGATGTTATTTGGACGTACAGTTGCGAATGGGATGCCAGATACTACTTTCTTTTTCTCAAACGCTTTTCCGGAAAAAACAGGACGTGTAAAGATAACGTCATCTTCTTCCACCTGAACATCAATGACGTCAGATATAAGTCCCAGCCCCAACCGCGCTGCAATGCGCGGTGCAAGATCTTTCCCGATTGATGTATGTGGCATTAAAATAGCTTCTGGTACGACTTCATCAATAACCTGTCTCAAGCTTTGAGAATATGCATCCGTTGTATACACATCGAGTTCTTGATTACCCACAATATATACTTTATTTGCCCCATGTTTCCCTAAAACATTTGCATAATGAACTGCGTCACTGCCGAAAGCCACAGCTATTATTTCTCCGCCATCAGCAATGCGCTGCGCGGCTGTCAACGACTCCAGTGAAACACCTCTTAGGTTCCCAGCTTTAGCTTCCGTCACCACTAGTACTTTTCTCATGTTAGTTCTCCTCCTGTGTGTTAGATTGCCTTCGCTTCACTGCGAAGAAGTATAGCCAGTTCAGAAACTTGAGCTTCGATGTCCCCCTCCAGGATACGTCCTGCCCCTTTTTTCGGTGCAAAAAATGTCTCGGTAGTTATTGTCTTTACTTCTAGAACGTCTTCGATATGTAAATCATCAATCTCAATCCGCTCAATTGGCTTTTTCTTCGCCTTCGTAATGCCAGGCAAGGAAGGATATCGTGGCTCATTTAATCCCTGTTGCGCTGTGACCAATACTGGAAGAGTTACCATGACAACCTCTTTATCTCCTTCAACGTCACGCTCGATCACCGCTTCGTTTCCAACAATCGCAAGCTTCGTGATTGTCGTCACTTGTGGTATATTGAGTTCCTCTGCAAGGCGTGGACCAATTTGTCCACTGCCATAATCAACTGCCACATTACCGGCTAATATGATGTCAAATTCCCGATTTTTAATAATAGATTCAAGAATTTTAACTGTACTGTATTCATCGAGATTTAAATCTTCGCTGTTAACGATAATCGCATTATCCGCACCCATCGCAAGCGCCGTTCGAAGCCCATTCTCTGCACGTTCCGTTCCTACTGTGATAACCGTTACTTCCCCACAGTGTAAAGCCCGCAATAGAAGACCTTCTTCAATCGCATATTCATCGTAAGGATTGATGATGAAGTTTACCCCTTCTTCACTAACTGTGCCGTATTGGAACGCAATTTTTTCCTCCGGATCGAACGTTTGTTTCATCAATACTAAAATGTTCATTTTTTTCGTATCCCCTTCTGATGTAATATTTTTAAGGCAATCTGGGTTAAACGATTTGTGGGTTCCAAACGCAAATTCGATTTGTAAACCTACTCTATTTGTTTTTCTGTATTTTTATAAGTAAAGACCCAAAAAGGATTTTCGTTCTTAAATAAAAAACGTTGTAAGTTTGTAGAATACGATTGCTCTACTAAATCCTTGATTGCAATTTCACTTCGAAAATCCCTGAAACTTTTACATCTCCTTCACAGTTTTTCGCCAGTAGTTCAGACACCACGAGGTTGTCAGCCTTTTTCTCTATCACTCTGCCAATAATTTCAATAGATTCTCCGGGATACGTCATTTTACTAAAACGTACTTGTATTCTCTTAATGTTTTTTCGTGATATCCATGAAGTAACTCCTTGTGATAACATCCCCATGATTAGCATTCCGTGAGCGATAATACCTGTGCCTGCTTGCTCCCCAACCTCTTCAACAGTATGCAGTGGATTAAAATCTCCGGTGGCCCCTGCAAATCTTACGAGCTGAACTCGTGTAATCGGATCTTTTTTCAGAACTGGGAATGAATCTCCCACCTGCAAATCTTCAAAATACATGATTTATTTCTCCCCTATCATAAGCAACTATTTAATGACGGTGAATTATAGTAATTTTAGCAATTGCCACTAATTCACCTTTTTGATTGGTAAATCTGGTTTCTTCCGTAACAATATCCATTCCGCCAGAAGAACCGATTTTTGTATCTGCGCGAATAATTTTACTGGTAACATGAAGCTCATCCCCGGCATAAATATCGCCAAGGTATTCATACTCTTGTTCACCGTGCAAAATTTTAACTGGGTTTAATTTCAATACTTCCATTTTTTCCTGAAAGCCATATCCGCCATGGTATTCAATGACTTGCAAAAAGGTAAGCGGAACGGGAATGCCATCATAACCTGCTTCCTTAGCTGCCTCTAAGCTGTAGTAAATCGGGTTATCATCACCAATGGCGATGGCTAATTCTTTTATTTTCCCTTTTTCTACTGCCATGCTGTAAGGTTCTAACTCAAGTCCAAGTAAATCTTTCACATTTGACAAGTTCTTCCACCTCTTTAAAATAATTCCCTCTTACTTACGTTGCTTAAATTTTGATTTTCTCTATTCTTTCAACAGATTTCCAGCTATAACAAGACGCTGAATTTCTTGCGTCCCTTCATAGATTTGAGTGATTTTAGCATCTCTCATATACCGTTCAACCGGGTATTCCCTTGTGTAGCCATATCCGCCAAATACTTGAACGGCCTCAACCGCTACTTCCATTGCGGTGTCTCCGGCAAACAGTTTGGACATCGCCGATTGAACTCCGTAAGGAATTCCTTGATCCTCACGCCAGGCAGCCTGGTATGTCAATAAACGGGAAGCTTCAATTTTTGTCGCCATATCGGCTAGTTTGAATTGAATAGCTTGAAGCGAGCTAATCGGTTTGCCAAATTGGACGCGATCCTTCGCATATTCGACAGCTTTATCAAACGCTCCCTGAGCAATTCCCACCCCTTGGGCAGCTACTCCATTTCGACCGCCGTCGAGGGTCAACATAGCAATCTTAAACCCTTCACCTACTTGTCCCAAGAGATTGTCCTTTGGCACGCAGCAGTCCTCAAAAATCACTTCCGTCGTTGCGGAAGAGCGAATGCCCATCTTCTTCTCCTTCTTACCTACAGAAAATCCTGGGAAGTCCTTTTCTATAATAAAAGCGGTAATCCCCTTATGCTTTAGTTCTGGATTGGTCTGGGCAAAGACAATATAGATATCCGCATAACCACCGTTGGTAATAAAAATCTTCGAACCGTTCAAGATCCACTCATTGCCTTTGAGTACCGCAGATGTTTTCATTCCACTGGAATCAGATCCAGATCCAGGTTCTGTCAAGCAATACGCACCCATGCTTTTTCCCTCAGCCATGGCCCGCAAATATTTTTGTTTTTGTTCCTCCGTTCCGAACTTGAAAACCGGCCATCCGGCTAACGATGTATGGGCGGCAAGAGTGGTCCCTATGGAAGCATCCACCCGGGAAAGTTCTTCCACCGTGATCACATAACTTAAATAATCGGCACCGGCACCACCGTATTCCTCCGGCCAAGGGATTCCGCATAAGCCAAGTTCTGCCATCTTCCGCCAAATCTTGATATCAAAGTATTCTTCTTCATCTCGCTGTGCTGCAGTAGGCTCACATTCGTTCAGTGCAAATTCGCGCACCATTTTTTGCATCATCTGATGTTCTTCTGATAATAAAAAGTTCATTGTTAGACCCCTCTTTTATTTATTTTATGCATCCTATTCCGCCCTGAGTAAGTTGAGCGAGCGATTGCTCATTACGAAGATAGCTGTAAAAACTCCTACCCTATCAAGGATGAGAATTTAATCGCTATTTACACTTTTTGCTCGATCATCCTTCGGGTATAGATGGTTACCCACTTCCTTGGCAGCAGTCCCACAGATTTTGCCAGGAGTTTATTTTTAAAGCCTGGAATGATCACCGTTTTATTCTTCATTAACCCTTCAAAGCCACACTTGGCAACTGCTTCTGGTTCCATCAAGTTTTTAATGAAAATTTTTGTTCTTGTTGCGGCCAATCCTTCCGTTAGCGGCGTTTTGGTTGAAGGGGGACATAATACGCTAACTTGAACTCCGGTTCCTTTTAGTTCTTCCGCAATCGCTTCTGAAAAGGTTAAGACGTACGATTTGCTTGCCCCATACATCGACATCCCTGGAGTTGGCTGAAACGCCGCTGTTGAAGCCACATTTAATATTTTTCCTTTTTTTCGATTAACCATTTCACCCGCTATAAGTCTGGTTAAATACGTGAGTGAAATCATGTTGAGCTGCAGGCATTCTAATTCTTTCTTAATATCCAATTCCGTCATTAACCCTAGTCCGCCAGCACCGGCATTATTAATCAAAATATCGATGTTGATTCCTTCGTTTTTCAAGTATAGATGCAAGTTCTCTACTGTTACATGGCTGCTTAAGTCACCGGCAAAAGTATTTACTTTCACTCCATAATCCTTTTGTAAAATCTCGGCTTGTTGTTCCAACAACGTTGCCTCTCGGGCAACTAATACCAAGTTATAGCGATGCTCTGCAAAAAGTTTTGCGAATTCCAAACCGATCCCTTTAGTAGCGCCTGTAATCAAAACTGTTTCTGTTGGCATATGTTTTATAGCCTCCTTACATTTGGAATATTCTAAAATTTATAAATATTATTATGTTTTCAATTATACTAATTAGAAATAATTAAATAAAATTAAAATTATTAATTTATAAATAAGAATTACTAATATACAGATAGTGAAAACTATCAATTTTTCTAATTTCCTGGAATCAATAAAAGTTACTCATAATAAAAGAGAAGCCTCTTCGTCACTTAGACACCGGGGCTTCTCTTTTTATTACAGATTTATTTATTAAAACGCAGTCACATCAACGGGTTCAATTCCTTCAGCCTCGCAATAGTCAAGGTATCTTTTCAGGAATGATTCCCAATTATCTCGTGCAATGATTTCTCCATTCTCACCCAAATAGTCTAATGTTCCTTCCACAATATTGAAGGTAATAACGTCTTCATCCCCTACAGCTGTAGGTGTATGTGTGGAGCCAGCAGGTTCAAAAACCATGTCACCAGGTTTGGAGATCCAAGGCTCCTCGAGATATCTCCATGACCCTTGTACGGTATAAACAATGACTTGTCCAGGATGAAAATGGGCCGGAAGCTGCATTTTCGCAGGTACATATAATAAGGTAATATTCTGTCCTGTCACAGGGTTGGCTTTAAGTAATTTAAATTTCGCATCTCCGAAATAAGGAACCCAAGGCAATTCATCTACATTAACATTTCCTGCATGATATGCTACTGCTGCTTGTACATTTTTTGTATTACTCATTAAAATCCCCTCTTCCAATGTATGTTTTTTAAATTCGCATGTTGTTAACGCTTACATTAGTCAGTCAGCTAATTAACTTTTTTGAATTTATTAATTTCAGTATATTTTTAATTTTCAGCTAAGTAAAATTAACGTTTTTAATTTGCAATTAAGTTTGATTAATTTACACAGCTCGTTATTTGGTGAAATTTACTTAGCCCCAAGTCCCCCATCAAGAACCAATATTTGTCCGGTACAATAATTAGAAGCTGCTGAAGCAAAGTAAAGGAGAGCACCTACTAAATCATTGTCACTGCCTAACCTTCTAACTGGAACCTGGGAAGCAATGAAAGGACCTGCTTTGTGTACAAGTGTTCCCGGTATTTCTGGGTTATTCATTCCAGTAGTGAAAACTCCAGGAGCGATGGAATTTACATACACTCCATGGCGACCCCACTTAACTGCAAGATCCTTCGTTAAAGTCATAACTGCACCCTTACTTGTTGTATATCCCACAGAATCTACAGCTTCTGGGTCAACACCTTTAAAGCCTATACTAGAAGAAATGTTAATGATTTTACCGTATTCGTTATTGATCATATGTTTTCCAACTGCCTGACACATCAAGAATGTTCCTGTCACATTCGTATCAAGCATAGCTTGCCATTGTTTTAAAGGCATTTCAGTAGCAGGAGTTTCAAAAACCGTTCCGCTGCTGTTGACTAAAATTCCAATTTTCCCAAATTGAGAAACCGCTTTCTCCAAACCTTGAACGACTGATTCAGGATTTGTTACATCCACCGCTAGAGGAAGTGCTTGACTTCCAAGTGCCTCTATCTCTTTAACAACTTCTTCACAAACCTCTAAACGACGTGAACATACTACAACGTTTGCACCTGCCTCTGCCAAAGCCAGTGCCATTACACGCCCTAGCCCGCTTCCGCCACCGGTAACGATTGCTGTCTGTCCTGCTAAATCAAACAATTGTTTAAATGACATTCTACATCCCCCCCTAAGTTTAGAATATTCAAATATTTTAAAATATTATTGATATTGATTATACTAATAAATTATAATGAAATAAAATTAAAGATTTTAACATGTAAGTAAGTTTGACTAATATTGAAAGAGGGGTACAGCCATGAACATTGAACAACTAATATATATTGTTGAAGTCGCAAAATACAGTTCTCTGTCTATAGCAGCACAAAATCTACATGTGACTCAATCCACAATTAGCCAGTCCATAACCAACTTTGAAAAGGAGCTAGGGATTAAAATTCTTAAACGGTCACGGGGACATGGTGCTGTCCCAACCAATGAAGGCAGAATCATTCTAAAGCTTGCCTACGAAGTACAGAAAAAACTTGATGAAATAAAAGAGACAGCCAATTTACTTACTTCGACTGAACTTGGGGAACTAAAAATAACTTCATTACCAGGATTAATGACGTTCCTGGTAAAAGCTATCGCTGTGTTTAGGCATGATTATCCACACGTGAATTTGGAGGTTGCAGAGAAAAGCGGATCTACTGTAATTGAAGATGTTCGCCAACATAAAACTGATTTCGGTCTGATTACATATTCTACTGATTTGAACGTAAACATGGAGGGAATAGCTTTTGAAGCACTGATTGAAGGAAAGCAGAAAGTATATGTTTCAAAGCACTCACCTTTAGCATTCTTAGGTACCATAACTCCGCATGATATACTGGACCAAACTCTCGTCACTTATAAAGGTGAATTTATGCAGTATTTTGTAAAAGATTTCTTTAACAAATATAAGCCTTTAAAAATACTATTTACATCAAATAATATGGATGGTGTTCTCCAGGCAGTCAGAGAAAATTTGGCAATTACATTTGCTCCTGATTTCGTAATGAAAAATTACCCCCATGTAATTAATGGTGAGATAATTCAAGTTGATCTCGTAAATCATCCGACTGTAAATATTTCTTTAGGATTAGTGCGATCAGAGAATAAGCATTTATCGGCTTTTGCCAACAAATATATTCATTATCTAAAAACCGAAATGATTAAAAGTTAAGCTAGAAAAAAGAGAAGCCACTTCGTCCAATTCGAATTTGTAAGTAAGTATCACTTATATTCAAAACCCTAGGATCAAAAAATAATCAAGGACCTCCATTATTGGAGGCCCTTTTATTCGTGCAGCCATTCTCCCCGGCTTCATTAAGTTTATTATTCCATTTCTGCACACACCAACAGTATGTAATTAGTCGGTACTTATGCATAGAATTGCTGCTAAATATCATAAATTCATATTCTGTTATACAACCAATTTTACTCAATCTTCCTCATCAATATGATCATCTGCGTAAGTCTCGGATATCTTATCCAGACAATTCCAGCACTTACTGCGATTTCGCTCCATAATTGCTAATTCTTCATGACAATCTACACAACAATCAATTCCATCAACGGCCTTGTTATTTTTACACATATTCTTTCCCTCCTCGATTCAATCATAATTTTTAAATAATCACTTGTTCCTTTGCATTTATCGTTGTGTCAGTTTGCTTCGCAGGACGTACAATGGCCCAAAACAATAATCCGAAAACAAACATAACCAATGAAGTTAATAGGAACCCATAACCATATCCAATTACCTCAGTTCCTGAATTTTCGATAAAATTCCCGAAAATAACTGGAGCAATAATACTTGTTGAACTAGAAAGAGCAACATATGTCCCTTGTGCTTTTCCAATGTTTTTGGTAGAAAAGAAATCCATCAACATGGCGGGTGCGAGTGATAGGATTACAATCGCAAAACCTGGAGCAAGGATGAAGAACAAGATGGAGATAGCACTTGAATTCACGACACTTCCAAGATATAAACAAATAGCGGATATCACCATTGAAATACCTGCAAGATTTACTCGTGCTTTACGAATATCTCCTGTTTTGCGATAAAGCCGATCTGATATCAAGGCAAATCCAATTTGGCAAATGGCAGCGAAGAGAAAAGGCAAAGACACTGCCATTTTTAATATTTTTCCATCAAAATGTTGAATTTTGGTAAAGTATGCTGGAAACCAAACCGCTTGAACAGACAATAACCAATAGGCACAACCTGCACACAAAACGGTAAAAATAAAATTTTTAGAAAAAAGATGCGGAAGAAATTGACGCCATGAAACCTTAGAAGGGACGAATGAGTTCTTATCCTCTTGGTCAATTGTAGGCAAACCGATTTCTATTGGGCTTTCTTTTCCGAAAATCATCCATATAACTAGAACCATAAATCCAACAATCCCCATTGCGATAAAAGCAGATCTCCATCCATATTGAGTGATTAAGGAGATTAAAAATGGAGAAGCAATCGCTGGACCGATTGTTGCTCCAAAGAGAACAGCGCCAAAGCCTATACCATGTCTGTGTTTAGGGAACCATTTTCCTATTAAAGAAGTTGATATAGCAATCGCTGGACCTTCCCCTGCTCCCAAGATCATCCTTGAAAACATTAATAAAGACAGACTGGAAACAAAAGGTGTGGAAAATTGAACAGCCAACCATACAAACATGATCCAAGTTAACATTTTTTTCGTGTTTTTGGAATCGGCCATGCCCCCAATAATTAAAGAGGATATGGTAAAGAACCAAAAGAATGAGCTTCCAACAACTCCCCATTGTGAAGGACTTAACTGTAACTCTTTCATTAAGGGAACGGAAACTAAACCGATAATAACTTTGTCAACTTGATTGACCATTCCGGAAGCAACTAGAATTAATAATATGATCCAAGAATATTTTGGTGTGTTCAATGTAAAAATCTCCCCTTCTTTTCTACTATTTAAGGCAATTCTGTTCGCAAAATCCGTGAGGTACTCCTAATGCAACTCGTTTTGATAGACAACAAATAGTGTTGAGATCATCGGTTGTTCCTGATGTGTTTAGAATTACTCAACCGCCCCTTAAATGAAAGTGCTTTCATAAAATGATAGCCTTTGTTAAGCAAACTATTTGTTAGATGGACCTTAACGTAAATACGATTTTACGTAAACACAAAGTTCGGACTTTTTCCTGCAATAGAGCACTCCATCTTTCTTACAAAACCAAATCATTGTCCAGTCAATTATTACTAATTAAATAATGTCCCTCCTTTATTTACATAGAATCGATTTATTAGCATTGTGACAGTGTTAATAATCATTACATTAATTATATTCATAATTTTCAGTTAAATAAAATTAAAGATTTTAACTTGCATGTAAATAATACCAATATATTAAAATAGTGCCCCCCATGTACAATGGGAAATTTCAACATCCTATTATATTAGTACAACTAAATTACAAATTAAAATCTTTAATTTTATATAGTTCTTATTTAAAGGTAGAATCAAATATAGAATGAGAAAATATTCAAAAAAAAAATCACTTTCGACTTTTTTGTGTTACTAGTGATCAAAACAGGAGGTTGAACTATGGACTTAAAGTTATCCGGAAAAAAGGCACTTATTGTTGGAGGAAGTCGTGGTATTGGTAAAGCTATTGCCCGCCAGCTTGCTCTAGAAGGTGTAGATTGTACGATTTGTTCAAGAAACGAATCCACTCTTAAGATCGCTGCAGAGGACTTGGCACAAGAAACGAAGCGAAATATCTTTCCGATCGTGGCAGATACCACAGATCCTAACTCTATCCTAAATCTTGTTGAAAAATCAGCAGCAGCAATGGGAAGCATTGATATATTAATCAACAGCGGAGCGCGTGTTGGCGGCCATGAGCCAGAGGATTTTAATAGTATTAAAGATGAACTTATTTTGAAAGATTTTGAAGAAAAGTACATGGGCTATTTTCGCTGTATCCGAGCTGTTGCACCTTATATGATAGAAAATAAATGGGGCCGGATAATAAATATAAGTGGTCTGGCTGCCAGAATTGGCGGCAATTATTTTAGTTCCGGGCCGCGTAATGCATCTGTTGTTCATATGACGAAATCCGCCTCATTGGAATTAGGAAAGCACGGAATTAACGTTAATGCCGTTTACCCAGGGATAGTCGATACGGAAACGTTTAGAGGCCGGGTCACTAATGAGGAAGCTATTCGCCATGCAGAATCACTGAATTCCCTCGGCCGCTTGATAACTGCTGAGGAAATTGCTTATGTCGTTACCTTCTTGGCTTCGCCTTTGGCGGCATCGATTACTGGCGATGTTATTCCGGTAACTGGCGGCATTGGAAATACCGTTTATTTCTAAAATACTTGTTTGTTACTGTTAACTGTTTCATAGATTACTAATTAATAGTCTATGAAAAATAAAATATATTAAAAAACGAGCCTCATTAAATTGTGAGGCTCGTTTCATTTAGATTTTTATCGAATATTTTACTGTACGTAAGAATTTGTTGATCTTAGAAACAGTTGATTCAATGTTCTCAGAGAAAATAGCCATGTGTGCAAAAAAGCCGTGTACCATACCGGGTTCACATGCATATTCAACCTGCACACCAAATTTTTTCAGACGATCAGCATAAGCCCTTCCTTCATCCCGAAGCACATCATTTTCCGCTGTGATTACTAATGCTTGCGGGAGGCCACTTAAATCTTCAGCGACCAAGGGGGAAGCGTACTCATTACACCTGTCCTCTTCATTCCTTAAATAATGATCACGGAACCAAATCAGCTGTTCTCTATCCAAACCAAATCCTTTTGCAAATGTTTGATGGGATTCCGTATTGCACTCAAGGTATGTCGGAGGATAAAGTAAGACCTGAGCAGTGATGTCGGGACCTTTTCTGTCTCTCGCCATCATAGTAACTACTGTTGCTAGATTTCCACCTACGCTATCCCCTCCGACTGCCAATCTTGAAACATCTCCATTAAATGAAGTACCTTTTTCATACACCCATTCCAAAGCCGCATATGCGTCTTCGACTGCAGTCGGAAACTTATACTCTGGTGCAAGACGATAGTTTACGGATACAACAATACATTCCGTTCTATTAGCGATCATTCGACAGCATGCATCCGTCGATTCAATGTCTCCTAGAACCCATCCCCCACCATGGTAGTATATAAATAGGGGAAAGGGACCTTGCCCTTCTGGAATGTATACCCGACATTTGATTTCTTCATCCTGGCTTACTGGAAGCATCAAATCCTCTACTTTTGAAAGTGGTTCTAATTTTACAGCAGGGCGCGGTGCCTTTGATAGCATATCTCTTACTGTCTTTGGATCCATTTTATGAATAGGCGGCATCTGATTAAATGCTTGTAAATATTTTTCTGCTTGCGGATCTAAATATACCAAGGAACATCATCCTCATTTCAATTAATTTTAAAATTAACTCGGCTATATCCTACCCTTTTATTCCGGCCATAAGGGACTTAAAAACATAATATGGTGATTTTATTCACCATATTTCGTTTGAATAAAATCACCATCCTACTTGATATAAGAAATAATGGTGATTATAACTACCACCAGTTTTTTATCTTGTTACAGGTGCTCCTCCAATATAAAACTCGAAATCTGGGGCAATTTTCCGGCCATTTGGCATCATGAGCCATAATCTTAGTAAATGGCGTTTCTTGTCATCTTCTTCGTAATCTTCAAAATGAGTCCGTGAATGAAAAACGGAATAATTATTAACGAATTGCATATCACCAGGTTCCATCATCATATCAATATGGAAGTTTTTATCATGAGTGAGGGAATCGATAAAATCAAATACTTCGATTTCCTCTTTCGACAAAGAAATACCTGTTTTCGTTTGTGCTGATTGGACATATTGGCGAATATATCTGCAGCTTAATTTACTATCGTAATAGCTAAAGATCGGTGTTTGAACTACTGGAGATTGACCTGGTGCTTCTTCCCCGCGAAGATCATGGGCAAATGGACGATAGAGAATTTCAAGGTACTCTGGGTGCTTCTCCAGAATTTCATTATAGATAGACATCGCACTTGCGATACTGCTTAAACCGCCAGATTTCGCTTTGCGAAGACATAGTAATCCGACCACATCTGCGAGATCTGTGTGATAATCAAGATGTACATTCGTTTGGTAACCACGTACTTTTGTATTATCATTAAAGTCTTTTCCTACGTTTTTGATATGCCCTAAGAGTTCCCCAGTTTTGCTTTGGATTATTGGTAGTCCCAAGTGAAGTCCAAGACCCCAGTAAATAATGCTCGCTTCTTCGTCAGTAAACTGATCCATTGGCAATCCACGAATCAATAAAAACCCTCTTCCATTCTCCAGCTCGTCAACAAAGTAAGTAATTTCGTCAGCTAGATCAGGAATCGGAAAATCCTCCTTTTTAAAATCAGGTGCTTTTAATCCCTTTTGTTGAACATGTAATACAGCCTTCTCAAGAGCAGCAATCGTTTTGTCGGACAAATAATAAATCCATGAATCATCTTTAGCCAGTTCAATACCTTTCCACGCTGAACGTCCTTGAATTTTTCCCTTCAAAATTTCTGCCATAATTATTCCTCCTTTATGAATTGGGTTGTTCACCAGCTATTTATCTGAATATTGCGAATTTATTAATTAAAGTATACTTATACTTTTTAATTAAATGAAATAACTACTATAACCAATATTTAAGTTTGAATACTATTAACATTCTAAGAATCTTACAAACTACCTGTTTAAAATACTCACTTGCTCCTTTGCCTCAGTCACTTTGTGGCTTTGCTTTGCGGGACCTACACCGATCCAAAATAATAGTCCGATAATCAGCATCCCTAAAGAAGAGGCTTGAAACGCATAACCATAACCTATTGCCTCAGTCCCTGCATTTTGGATAAGATATCCAAAGACGAGTGGAGCAATAATACTTGTTGTACTTGCAAGAGCAATGAACGCCCCTTGTGCCTTTCCAATGTTTTGAGGAGAAAAAAACTCCATCAATATGGCGGGTGCGAGTGAAAGTATGACATATGCAAAACCGGGTGCTAGGGTAAAGAATATTATGGACATAGACGTTGAATTCACGGTATTTGCTAGATATATACATATAGCGGATAACATCATCATGAAACCAGCAAGATTAATTCGTGCTTTACGAATATCTCCTGTTTTACGATAAAGCCGATCTGATAGCAAAGCAAATCCAAATTGGCAAAAAGCTGCAAAAAGAAAAGGTAAAGACACGGCTAGTTTTAATGTTTGACCATTAAACTGTTGAATTTTGACAAAGTAGGCTGGAAACCATACCGCTTGAACAGACAATAACCAATAGGCACACCCACCGCACAAAACGGTCAAAATAAAATTTTTAGAGAAAAGATGCGGATAAAACTGGCGCCATGAAACCTTAGTGAGGCTAGACGACTGTTGCTCCTTTTGATGAATGTCAGACAGCCCCATTTCTTTTGGACTTTCTTTACCGAAAATCTGCCATAAAACTAACACAATTATTCCAAGAATACCCATGGCTATAAACGCAGATCTCCATCCATATTGTTCAATCAAGGAAATTAATAATGGCGATGCAATTGCTGAACCCCCTGTCGTTCCTAAGAGAACAGCACCAAAGCCGATTCCGTGTCTATGTTTCGGGAACCATTTTCCTATGATTGCCGTAGATAGGGCGGGAGCTGGACCTTCACCTGCTCCCAAAATCATTCTTGTTAACACAAGTAGAGACAAACTGGAAACGAAAGGGGTTGTAAATTGAACAATCAACCAGATCAATGAAATCCACGATAACATTTTTTTCGTGTTTTTGGAATCGGCCATGCCTCCAAGAATGAAAGAGGAGAAGGTAAAGAACCAAAAGAATGAACTTCCTACAATTCCCCATTGCGAAGGACTTAAATGTAACTCTTTCATTAAAGGTACGGAAACAAAACCAATGATAATTTTATCTACTTGGTTGATCATACCGGAAAGAACTAGAAATAATAAAATAATCCAAGAATACTTTGGAGTGCTTGACATATATATATCCTCACTTTTTCCTATATAAGGAACACCTTTTCCTGAAATGAGAAAAGGTGTTCCCACTAGTTTTAACGAAGCTGCTGATGCACAATTACTTTAAGGTTTCAACAATACCGCCAGCTGTTTTATTACGAGCAGGTACACCGCCGCGACCCGGTTTTCCCGTATTCTCATCAATAAACATCGCGAAATCCGAGGAAATTTCCCGACCATTTGGCATCGTGAGCCACAATCTTAATAAATGACGTTTTCGATCCAGTTCTTCATAGTCTTCATATTGAGTACGTGAGTGAAGAACCGTATAATTATTGACGAATTGCATATCACCTCGCTCCAGCATCATATTATAATGTAATTTTTCATCGTGAAGGAGGGAATCCAGTAAGTCTAATGCTTCAATTTCAACTTTCGACAGCTGGATACCTGTTTTCGCTTGTGCTGATTCGATAAATAAACGGACATATCGGCAGCTCAATTTTCCATCATAGTAACTAAAGATTGGTGATGTAAATACTGGAGATTCTCCTGGCGCTTCCTCTCCACGACGATCAAAGTTGAATGGACGACAGAGAATTCCTAAATATTCGGGGTTCTTCTCCAGAATTTCATTATAAACAGCCATCGAGCTTATAATGCTGCTGTAACCTCCGGATTTCCCTTTTCGCAGGCTTAATAATCCAACAACGTCAGATCCATCAGCGTGAAAAGGAAGATGCAGTTTCGTTTGGTAACCGCGTACATTTGAATTTTCCAAGCTAAGACCTTGATCCCTAACATGCCCTAAAAGATCACCATTAGCGTTTTGCGATACCGGAGTTCCCATATGAAGGCCGAGACCCCAGTAAATGATGCTGGCTTCTTCATCTGTATACCTTTCAATTGGTAATCCGCGAATTAATAGGAACCCTCTCCCATTCTCCAGTTCTTCAACAAAGTAATCAATTTCATCTAAGAGATCTGAAATCGGGAAATCCTCCTTGTTAAAATTAGGTGCTTTTAAACCCTTTTGTTTAACATGAACTAAAGCGTTCTCAAGTGAAGCAATCGTTTTTTCGGACAAATAATAAATCCATGATTCATCTTTGGCCAGGTCAGTGCCTTTCCAAGCTACTGGTCCTTTAACTTTTTCCTTTAAAATGGTTGACATAAGTAATCCCCCTTTAATAATTTGGTTATTTTCTTACTTTACTTCAGTCAATTCTCTTAACTCTCTGCGCAAAATCTTCCCTGTTGAGTTCTTTGGCAGCTCTTTAAAAAATTCTATTTGTTTAGGAAGCTTGTACTTCACCAGCTTATCCTTACAGAATTGAATAATGTCATTCAAGGTGATTTGCTCATCCTTAACAACGACGTATGCTTTTACGCTTTCACCGTATTCTTCATCAAGCACTCCAATCACGGCCGCCTCTACCACGGCAGGATGTTGATAAAGGACTTCCTCCACTTCACGAGGATATACATTATAACCGCCCACAATAATCATGTCCTTCTTGCGGTCAACAATGTAGATGTATCCTTCTTCATCCGTTGTTGCGAGATCACCGGTGTAAAACCACCCGTCATTAAAAGCAGCTGCTGTAGCTTCGGGCATCCCCAAATATCCCTTCATTACATTTGGCCCTTGAACAACTAACTCTCCGACTTCACCTCTCGGCAATTCTTTACCGAACTCATCTACAACTTTGCTTTGGACAGCTGGAATATTCAGGCCGATTGAGCCTGGTTTGCGAGTTCCTTTTAATGGATTAATGGCAACGAGAGGAGCTGTTTCCGAAAGACCATATCCTTCTAAGATAGAAACTTTAAACTTGTTTTCAAATTTATGCAGCATCTCGACTGGAATCGAGGCACCTCCAGAGATACACATGCGAATAGATTGGAAGTCCTCCGTAGTCGCTTCAGGTAAATGATTGATAAAACTGTACATCGTAGGCACTCCTGCAAACACGGTTGCCTTTCTTTCTCGAATGGTTCTGACCACATCGACAGGGCTGAATATAGGCTGAATCAGGACTGTTGCTCCACAAGCAATTGGTGCATTCAAACAAACTGTCATACAGAAAACATGAAACATTGGCAGGACAGCTACTACACGGTCATTTTCATCGAGTTCAAGTAATTTTGAAATAGAGTCTGCATTCGATGCTAAATTCCGATGTGATAACATCGCACCCTTTGGTTTCCCGGTAGTACCTGACGTATACAGAATGACTGCAAGCTCTTCTTGATCAATGAAAGGGCTTCCATTAACATTTATGCTTGTTGCCATGAGATGTTCCCATGCCCATTCCTGATTCTCGGCATCGGTATAAATGACTAACTTTAGATTTTTCAATTGCTTCTTTACTTCTGTTAACTTCGGCTCTACGGATACGTGAGCAATGACCGCTTTGGCTTGACTATTATCTAATATGTAGCTGATTTCCCCTTGGGTAAACAAAGGATTAATCGGTACAACAAATGCACCTAGTCGTAAAATACCGTGGTACGCAATGAGAAATTCAGGGCTATTTCCTAATAAAAGAGCCACTCCATCTCCCTTCCCTATTCCTTGGGCAGACAATCCTGAAGCCAATTGATCCACCTGCTGAATTAGTTCCCTATAAGTAACACTTTTATCTCGATAGATATAAGCGATACTATCTGGGAAATTACTAGCGCTTTTTTTCAGATTTTCGTATAAATTATTACTCATCAAATGATTTCCACCCCTTCTCCTCACTTAGAAGCGTTTTATACGCTTACTATTGTGAATATTTTAAATATTACTACATTAAGTATACTCATAAGTAATAATTAAATAAAATTAAAGATTTTAATTTGTATGTAAGTATTACTAATATTCAGATTATAGTTCATCATAACAGGCGCCCTGCTTCCATAATCCCTACATCCACTTTTAAATAAAAAGACAAAGCCCAATTCAAAGAAGGCTTTGACTTTTACATTTTTGCTATTATTGATTCTTTAGATAATTTTCTATTAACTCAATAAATAAGTTCATAGATTTCGTATGCAATTCCGGAGATTCTGTAATAACAGAAAAATTTCTCTTTATTGGTGTTCCTTTAACATTTAATAATTGAATAGTACCAAGCAGTCTTTCTTTTTTAACAGTAAGTTCTGATAAATAACTAATACCTAGCCCCGCTTCGACTGCCTCTTTAATTAATTGTGTGCTGCCGAACTCCATTAACCTAGTAGGACGTATTTGCAATGATTGAAATAATTTTTCCGTTGCATCTCTTGTTCCAGAGCCTTCTTCACGGACAATCCAATTCTCTTGTTCTACCTGTCTTCGTGTAACTTCCTCATTATAATAAATTGGATATTTACCTCCTGCCATGATATACATTTGGTCTGTGGAAACTGTTTTAGTATATATGTTTGTGTGAGATATTTCCCCTTCAACTATCCCTACATCAATCTCATGACTTAGGATTGCTTTGGCAATATCTCTTGTGTTTCCAATCTGAACCGAAGGAACGATATTCGGGAATAGGTTCTTCAGTTTTGCAAGTATATGTGGTAAGACATATTCACCAAAAGTATAACTGGCACCTATTTTTAATAGTCCTTTTGGCTCGTTATTTAATTCATCGACTAACATTGACATTCGTTTATATAAACCTGTTATTTCTTTTGCATGTAAATAGACAATTTCACCTGCTTTCGTGAGCCTCACACTTTTGTTTGTTCGCAAAAGCAGTTTTGCGCCAATATATTTTTCTAATAGTTGAATTTGCTGGCTAACGGCAGGCTGCGTCATATGAAGCTCTTCAGCAGCTCTGGAAAAGTTTCTTTTATCAGCTACAGAAATAAATACAGATAATAATTGATCCATACCTTCACCTTCTTTGTATCGTTTTTACTTATTATAACTATAATAATCATTTATTTTCCTTATTGTAAATCTTTCGTTACGATAATAATAAATAAAGCAATCGAGGGGATGAAAATCATTGGAACAAAAAGCATTAATATTGACCAGTCCTAATAATGAAAAAAAAGCTAAAAATAAGCTAAATGTATCTTTGGTATTTGGAATAGGTTTTACCTTTATCATAGCCCTATCTGGCTTTTTTTTGGCAGCAATACCTGGTTTAAATCGCATTGGACCACTTGCCTGTGCAATTTTACTTGCTGTTATTTATCGACAGGTATTTGGATATCCGGAAGGGTTCCGTACAGGTATTCAATTTTCATCAAAAAAACTTTTAAGATTTGCCATCATACTTTACGGATTAAAGCTTAACATGATCGTAATATTTCACGAGGGCTTTCCACTATTGCTTAAAGGAGCCGTAACAATTATTTTTTCGATTGTTGTTCTTATGTTCATTGCAAAATTACTTAAAGCGGATTTAAATCTTTCTTTTTTACTCAGTGTTGGCACTGGTATTTGCGGTGCAGCTGCCATCGCAGCCGTATCACCCATAATTAAAGCAAAAGATGAAGATACGGCTATGGGGGTCGGCATCATAGCATTAGTAGGCACGGTTTTTTCAATTATCTATACGTTATTATTTCCTTTATTGCCTATTAGTTCTATAGACTACGGAACTTGGGTTGGAATTAGCCTTCATGAAATAGGTCATGTTGCATTAGCGGCCGTTCCAGCAGGACAGGATGCTCTTGCTCACGCATTACTCGCTAAACTTTCAAGAGTATTTCTATTAATTCCGCTTTGTTTTATCCTAATGCTTTGGATGAAAAAGAATGGAAAAATGGAGGGAGAAGCTAAATTCGAATTTCCTTGGTTTTTAATTGGTTTTATCGTCATGAGCTTTGTGGGGACCTATATCATGGGTCATCAGGTTTTAGTTTCAAATTCAATTATGTCTGATATTGCAACTTTGACATCATTTATTTTAACGATGTCTATGACCGGCTTAGGATTAAATATTAGCTTAAAAGAATTACGTACCAAAGCAATACGTCCGCTTATTGCCATTATCATTACATCTTTGCTTTTAACTATATTAACTTATTATAGTATTTAAACTTAAAAATCTTATCATATCATTCAAAAACAAAGTCCCAATTAATGGAAGTTTCCCTCAACAAATAAGAAAATAAAACAGCCTGAGTTCTGGATTAGCATCAAGTACTCCAGCTGTTTTATTTATTTTTAAATACAATAATTAGATTTATACATCCAAGTGTATATCAGTTTACAAGCTGAGACGATTTAGCTTGAATATTTAACTGGGTTGCTTTTTTTAGTTTTATTTAGGTTTTTATAAAAGTCATCAATAAATTCCTTTGCTATCTTTGTTAAACCTTTTGTTTCTAAATATATTTAAAGACCCATTAAATCGTACCGATGAAATTCATAGATGCGATATCCCTTGAATCGACGCCCCCGTCTAAAATTTTCTTTACGTCATTTAATGTATCCTTTAGATTTACCTCTGCTCCTTTAATACCAGTAAAGTCTTCAGCGACATAAAACGGTTGTGTCAAATACGCTTCCAATCGTTCTCCTCGATGAAACGTCTCGATTTCAGAAGCAGGTATACCGCTAATTCCTTTTACATTTACTAACGAACGTAATTCACGGTAGCGGCGTAATAGCTTTTGGGCTTTTTGTTGGATAGAAAGATGGTTTTGGTCTAGGTGTGCGCCTTCCAGCACGGAAGATGTAGAGTAGATTGGGTTTACCGCTGGGTAACGATGTCTTGCTGCTAAGTCCATATCAAACTGCCATAATGTTTCAAGTGGTCCATATGGAAGGTCCTCATCCACCGAAGCTCCCTTTAAATCTAGTAAAAAGGTTGTAACGGACTTGATATCGACATCCTGTAATTTTTCCTGAAGTTCGTAGATTTCCCCTGTTAATACATGTGAACGGTCAGCAACGAAAATAATCTCTTTATTTTTTCCGACAACGGACATTTCAGCGAAAGCCTTTTCAATCGTTTCGGCAACAATTTCAGTATCTTCGAGGATCTCTTCAAGCTCAGGATGATCGTTTTCTGGTTTTAATAAGACCGTAGCATATCCCTCTCTCTTAAAACGATAAAATAACTCAGCTAATACAACCAACTGACCCATCCCTGGTCGAGCAACAAGCCCAACGGTTCCTCCCTTAACGATTGGTGCAAACAAATCTAATGTTTTAATTTTTGTTTCAATCATCTCTACATTCTCCCCTCTTAAAATCAATTCATCTAGACTACATTGTGCTAATTCTGCTAAAGCTACGATTGTACGAACTTCAGAGCGTCCAACTGGAATTTTCCCAGTACATAAATTCGAAACGGTAGCCGGTCGTAAGCCAACTTCCCGTGCCGCACTAGTAAGGTTTGGCACCCTCCTCCGTAATAATGGAACATTTAATCTTATATTTTCCATTATTTCCACCTCCTTACTTTAAATAGTAATTTATTTTACTCTAAAAAGCAACAGCGAATTACTCTAAAACGTAATTAATTTTCTCACAAACGTAAAAAACGGTATGATTGAAAAATCATACCGTTAAAAATCCTCTCCATATCGAGTTCTTCTATATTTAGTATTATGGCAGGCATCACAGGTTGGAAATGAGTGATCCCAAGGAAGGTTTTTTCCACAGTTTTTGCATTTTTTTACGAACTTTTTAATATCTGTCTTTAATTTGTCCTGAACCTTGTCACTCATTTCCTCACGAAGCCGCTCCCAATAAATCGCCTCCGTTCGTTCCCCTAATCGATATAAAAAGAGCAAATGCAAGCCGAGGGCTTTATAAGCTAACTCGAGATCTTCTAAACTTCGCTCCTTAAATGGCGGTTCCGGAAGAGGAGTTCCCTGGATAATCGCATACATCGTATCTTCCCATTGTCTTGTTAATGTCGGTTCATTTTTTGAAAAAGGGAGATGCAAAAACCCATATAGGTCCATTAAAGGTAATCGCGCTTCAATTTCCGTTCCGGCAATCAGGTTGTATAGTGACCGCTCCTCAGCTAATGATGCTTTCTTCGTTCCAGAAGGGCTATTAAATTTCCCCCATAGCTCGAAGAATGTTCCTAAATCGCGATAATACCGTTGGAATCGCTCAAACACCGAGTTGGTTGGAGCAATCGCAAACGTATGAACAGGCTCATCCTCTTGAATAAGCAATTTCTTCATCATCCTAATGTCTTTTGTGAAGGCAACCTTTCCCACTTCATAGATCCCTTTACGACCTGCGCGTCCGGCAATTTGTTTCACTTCCTGAGAGGTTAACAACCGCCTTCTTGTACCATCAAATTTTTCATTTTCTAAAAACACAATCCGTCGAATTGGTAAATTCAAGCCCATTCCAATTGCATCGGTAGCCACAATCACCTTTGTTTTACCACTGTTAAATTGCTCAATTTGCTTCTTCCTCGTTTCAGGCGGCATGCTGCCGTAAATCATGCTGACAGAATGGCCGTCACTTTGGAGTCTAGAAGCTGTTTCAAGCACGCGCCTCCTTGAAAAACAAATGAGGGCATCCCCTTTTTTTACTTGCTTAATATGAAATTCCTTTGATTCCACTTCAAGCGGAGTATCTCTGCTGTACTCGTGGATGATAATATTCGATTCTCCTAACAGCTGCAAAAGCATCGGTTTTGAGTTCCTGCTCCCGATAATATGTACCTCATGTGCATTTGCTTTTGTTATCGCTTTATACCAAGAAAAGCCACGGTCCTTATCGGTAATCATCTGTGCTTCATCAATGACGACGACATCATAGCTTTCTTTTTCATGAAACATTTCCACCGTGCAGGAAAAATGGTTTGCGCCTTTAACGATTTTTTCTTCTTCGCCTGTTTTTAACGAGCATGGTGTTCCTTCAGCATTTAACTTATCATAAACCTCCAGTGCTAATAGCCTAAGTGGAGCTAGATATAATCCGCTGTTTGCTTCCTTCATTTGCTCAAGAGCATGGTGTGTTTTTCCCGTATTGGTTTCACCGATATGAAGTACATAACGAACCCTTCGGCCTAACGATGGATTATACTCCTGACCGAATATATCCTCCATCATCTTTTCTTCTTTTTCTCTTTTACGTTGTAATTCTGCCTCTTCCACCGCTTTTTTTCGTTCTCTTTCAGTGAAGTCCTTTTCAAAAATTTGCTGATGGACTGTAAGGTTAAATGGAAGTTCAGCAATTTTCAGTAAGTCAGAAAGGTATTCCTTTTGAATATCTTCAATAAAATAGTCTTCCACTTCATAAAAAAGATCCGTCATACTGCCCTTAATGAAAGAGGTGGACAGTTTTTCACCAAAGGTTTCTTGGAATTGCTCCTTTAACTCGAGCGGAAGTTTTTCCAGTATCTTTTGCGGAATCAGCTCTGAGAGGTAGTCTGAAATCAAGCTTGCATAGACAAAAAAATAGGTTTGATATTCATACAAACTCCTGCCCCAATGAACCGTCTTATGAATATCGCCTGTCAACTCCTCGAAAAACTTTGCCACCGTCGTGTATGAATCGGGGTTAAAATGGCCCTCATCGACTAATTTTTCTTCCAGAGCAAAGGTATCGACATTTTGAAATTTCACATTGTTCTTGATATCTGCATCCAATTGTTTGGCTGTAAAATGACGGACATATATATAAAACTCTGCATAGCCGTTCTCAAGCATTTCAGCGGCAATCTCTTCTATTTTTTCTGAGATTGTGTATCGCACTTCAGCCAAACGGTTCATTTCTTGCCTTTTTATAAAATCAGCCTTTGCCTGCTGATATCTTTGTTCCCATTCCTCTTCTTTACCTGCAAAAGTTTCTTTAGTCCACTCCAATACTTTAAAGGGCTGATACTCTCTCATTTCATCCCGAAAGAGTTTATTAATAAGCTTGCGGTCCACTCCTTGTACCTCAAACCCTTTTTCACGTAAAAACTCTTTTTTCTCATTTTTCGGTACATCATTCGTGACCTTATTTAACCAGACATTGATCCAAATTTGCTCAAGATAGTGCCCGCGGTCATTTAAATATTGAGTAAAAGAAGGTGGACTTTCTTTTGACTCTAAATAGTAGTTCATATCTTCGATGACTTTATTCTTCGTATGTTCAACGGCTTGAGGGTAAATGGCGGTTAATTTACTCAACTTTTTCCCTCCTTATCAATTATTGGCAATTTAAGTATATCAAAAAACAAGAAACCGAACAAATATTCGGTTTCTATATATCACGTTTATTGCAGTATTGATCGACTAAATCCTCGATCTGATCGAGTTCAGGAAAATCACCTGAAAATTCAAATTTGATTTCTTCAATTAATCGATCCTTGTTATAGACATGAATCGCCCCATTTTGGTGGCTGACACTATATTCCGGTACAAACCGAAATCCGTTTCGTTCAATAGCTCCCATTATGAAACCCCTTTTTTGTTTTTTTTTAGTATTTACTATAATCCATTCATTAATCTCCCAAAAAAGCGAACGGAACCTAAGTAAAAGTTGTGCCTTTGCCTTGTCTGATCCCCGTCCCCAATTTGGTACTAATAAAACCGTTCTAATCATATTCTCATATGAGAAAACAATTAGGAGGAGTGGAAAGTTAGGTGATAAAAGTTAAGGTTCGTTTACGGCCCATTGTAAGTAGGATAAATTTACCCACTGTATTAAAAACAGCTATACTACCGGGTGACTCAATGGAAAGATTATTTATTGCAACCCAGGTAGGAGAGATCTTTTTTATAGGAAACGGAGTTATTAGGAATTTTTTAGATATTCGTCCGCGGATCATAAAACTAGGTGCTTCTAGTGGTGGTTATGATGAACGGGGATTGCTAGGGCTAGCGTTTCATCCCGAATTTTATAATAATGGTCTGTTTTATCTTCATTATTCAGTAGCTGGAACACAAGGTCCAGGTGCTCAACCTGATCCTTTTAAACCTGACCCATGTGACCCCAGAACTTTAAACCTAAGGTGGGTTAATAGAGAAACTCAATACGATCATATTGATACAGTGGAAGAATGGATTTTACAATCGGATGGTCAACCTAAAAAACGACGGACATTACTTAACTTAAGAAGACCCTTTTCAAATCATAATGGTTTCAATAGCTTAAACTTCTCACCTGAAACAGGAAAACTTGTTTTAACAACCGGAGATGGTGGATCAGGCTATGATCCATTTAATTTAAGCCAGGATGATATGGAAATCGCTGGTAAAATAATTGAAATCGATGTAGTTAAGAATACATTTATCAATAATCCACCCGTAGTCACACGTTTTAATGAACTTCCCGTACCTATTCAGGAAACCCTTACGGTAATGGCCAAAGGGGTTCGCAATATATCAGGCATTTCATTTCAAAGGTTTTATAATCAGTATATCAAATATGTGGGAAATGTCGGACAAGATTTGGTAGAGTCGATTTTTTCATTCGTTCATTATAAACCAATACCGGTTACTCAGCTTATTCAAGCTTCATTAATGAAATCAGAACTTGACCAAGAAGGATTTATTAACTTTGGCTGGCGAGGGTGGGAAGGTGCTTTTCCTACTTCAATTATAAGGGGCTGCTCTGCAAATCCGACTTTAGATGAGAAAACAATTGCTTATTACAATGAAGCAGTAATAACTTCAGTTAGGCGTCTTCAGCCTTTAGCTAGTTATTTTCATAAAGATCCCCGACCCGATAAATTTGGAGGAACTGCACTTACAGGAGTGCAAGCCTTTATGGGGAAGGGAATCCCCGATTTAACGGGAAGCATTGTGTTTACCGATCTTGCTCGGAAAGAAGAATCTCAACCTCCGATTAGAGGGGTTTTAGCTTATAGCAGGGTACGAACAGATTGTAAACTAAATGATTTTAGTGTTATTGAAACTGATTATTATTTTGGGTCTCAATCAGCTTATTATGTTAGTTTAGGAACGAATCTGGATCAAACTAGACTATATTTAGGGGTTAATGGCTCTATGAAAGTGACTGATCTTAGCCAGGGTACTGTTTTTGAAATTGTTCCATGATTCTCTCTTGCTTGGATTTAATTGAATCGAAATAAATAACAAACAAGAGAGCAGTCATGCTCCCTTGTTTGTTAATGCTACCAATTCTGGCAGCCTGGTTTTCAACCTCTAAAGAATTAGGCTGTTGTGTAAACTTCTTTTTTATTTGATTCATGACGAATCGTTGCTTGTGCAGCTGCTAATCTTGCTAGTGGCACACGGTAAGGTGAACAGCTTACATAATCAAGTCCAGTATTGTAGCAGAAATCAATCGACGTTTTCTCTCCACCATGTTCACCACAAATACCCGTTTTTAACGTTGGTTTTGCTTCACGGCCAAGGCGAACACCCATTTCTACTAATCTACCAACACCATCTTGATCAAGCACAGCAAAAGGATTTTCAGCTAGTACCTTATTTTCGATATAGTTCTGAAGGAATTTTCCTTCTGCATCATCACGGCTGTAACCGAATGTTGTTTGTGTTAAATCGTTTGTACCAAAAGAGAAGAAATCGGCTTCTTCAGCAATCTGGTCAGCGGTAAGCGCAGCACGTGGAATCTCAATCATTGTTCCAATCGTATACTCAAAATTCTTCCCTGTTTCTTCTTGAACTTTTTCGGCTGAATCAATCACAAGCTGGCGCATTTGTTTCAACTCATTGACATGACCAACAAGTGGAATCATGATTTCAGGCTGAACTTCCATTCCTTTGTCGGCAAGCTTAGCTGCAGCATAGAAAATAGCTTTTGCTTGCATCTCATAAATTTCAGGATAAACCATACCTAGACGGCAGCCGCGGTGACCGAGCATTGGGTTGAATTCATCTAATTGGCGGACCTTTTTCAACAGTAATTCTTTCTTTTTCAGTTCAGGTGAAGAAGGATCCAAAATTTGCAGCTTCGTCACTTCTACTAATAACTCTTCCTTATCTGGTAAGAATTCATGTAATGGTGGATCTAATAGGCGAATCGTTACTGGAAATCCTTGCATTGCTTCAAAGATTCCTTCAAAATCACTTTGCTGCATTGGGAGTAGCTCATCAAGTGCTTCCTTACGCTCGCTATATTGCTCAGCGAGGATCATTTTTTGAACAATAGGGATCCGTTTTAAATCCATAAACATGTGTTCAGTACGGCACAATCCAATTCCACCGGCACCGAATTCAAAAGCTTTTTGTGCATCTTCTGGATTATCAGCATTCGCACGAACCCCAATCTTTCTTTCTTGGTCAGCCCAAGCAAGTAAAAGCTGGAACTCATCGGAAAGTTGTGGTTCAATCATTGGAATTTCTCCTAGCATGATTTCACCTGTTGAACCATCAATGGTGATCACATCACCATAGTTGATAACCTTCTCGTCAACGGTAAATTGTTTTGCTTTTACATCAATTTTTAGTGCGTCGCAACCGCAAATACATGCTTTACCCATACCACGTGCAACAACTGCAGCATGACTTGTCATACCACCGCGACTCGTTACGATTGCTTGAGCTGCAACAATCCCGTGAATATCATCAGGTGTTGTTTCTGGACGAACGAGAATCACTTTTTTACCAGCATTTCCTAATTCCTCCGCTTCGTCTGCATCAAATACGACTTGACCAGTTGCCGCACCTGGTGAAGCTGGAAGACCTTTTGCCAATAACGTACGCTCATATTTATCATCAATACGACGATGAAGAAGCTGATTTAATTGGTCTGGATCGACACGAAGTAAGGCAGTCTTTTTATCGATGATTCCTTCCTCGACCATCTCTACAGCAATTCGAATTGCAGCTTGGGCAGTCCGCTTACCATTACGCGTCTGAAGAATAAACAATTGACCACGTTCCACTGTAAATTCAATGTCCTGCATTTCTTGATAATGCTGCTCAAGACGTTTGCATGTGTCAGCAAATTGCTTGTAAACAGTTGGCATTTCATCCTTTAAGGTTTGAATTGGCTGTGGTGTACGGATTCCAGCAACCACATCTTCACCTTGTGCATTGATTAGATACTCACCGTAAAGTACATGTTCACCAGTAGAAGGATTTCGAGTAAAAGCAACACCTGTACCAGAATCATTGCCCATGTTTCCGAACACCATACTTTGAATATTAACAGCTGTTCCAAGGTGATCAGGTATTTTATTCAAGCGGCGGTAGACGATCGCACGTTGATTATTCCAGGAATCAAATACCGCATTAATGGCAAGAAATAGCTGTTCCTTCGGATCCTGTGGAAATTCTTTTCGTGTATGCTTCTTAACGATTCCCTTGTATCCTTCAATGACTTCTTTCCAATCTTCAGCAGTCATTTCTGGGTCAGCACTATAGCCTTTATGCTCTCTTGTTTCTTCTAATAATTGTTCAAAATAATAGGTATTAATATCAAGGACAACATTACTAAACATTTGAATAAAACGACGGTAAGAATCATAGGCAAAACGAGGATTATTCGTTAATTTTCCCATTCCAACAACCGTTTCGTCATTCATTCCAAGGTTTAAGACCGTGTCCATCATCCCTGGCATCGAAAATACGGAACCTGAACGGACAGAAACAAGTAACGGATTTTCCGCATCACCTAGTTTTTTTCCCATTTTATCTTCCAGAGTGCGGAGTGCTCCCAATACTTGACTTTCAACGAGTGTTGTAATAGTTTTTCCTGCATCATAATAGGCATTACATGCTTGCGTCGAAATGGTAAAACCATAAGGAACAGGTAAGCCAATATTGGTCATTTCCGCAAGGTTTGCACCTTTTCCTCCAAGCGTTTCCTTCATATTTCCATTTCCTTCATGAAACAAGTAAACGAATTTTTCCATTATTATAAGCTCCTCTCTTTTTTCAACACTTCTAATATTAATCCAGCTGTTTCTTCAATTGCTTTATTTGAAACATTGATAATTGGACAGCCTACTCTCTTCATGATTTTTTCAGCATAATCCAATTCATCAAGAATTCTTTCGAAGCTTGCGTAACTTGCTTTAGAGCCTAACCCTAAAGCTTTTAGCCTTTCAACTCGAATTTCGTTTAATTTATTTGGAGAAATAATTAATCCGATACAATTCTTTCTCGGTATCTCGAACAATTCCTCTGGTGCTGGAACCTCTGGAACTAACGGTACATTGGCAACCTTAAATCGCTTATGAGCTAAATACATCGATAATGGTGTCTTTGATGTCCTTGAAACACCGATTAAGACAATATCTGCCTTGAGAATTCCCCGAGGATCGCGACCATCATCATATTTAACGGCAAATTCGATGGCTTCTATTTTTCTAAAATACTCTTCATCTAGTTTTCTCATTAAGCCTGGTTGATGATGAGGTGTCTTATTAAAACTAGTGGTGAAAGCATTCATCAATGGACTAAGCAAATCCACTGCCATAATGTTTTCTTCTGCTGCACGGCGATCTAAATATTCCTTTAATACTGGAATGACAATCGTATAGGCAATAATTGATTTTCCTTTTTTCGCTAGAATAAGAACATCTTCAATATCTTCAAGATCATCCACATAGGAATTGCGACGAATCTCCACATTTCCTCCGTTAAATTGTGTTGCTACAGCTTTTACAACAAACTCTGCCGTTTCCCCAACGGAGTCTGAAACCACATAGACAACTTCCTTCTCTACTAAAATCGCTGCCACTCCCCTTTATACCGAATTTTGCTCCATAATTTCTAAATACGCTCGTGTGATGGTTGTTTTCGTAATCCGACCGACAAGTAAATATGTATGGTCTCCCGGATTGATTTCTTTCACTACAGGTAAGGAGTCAATGTGATTCGTAATCATCTTTTTAGCAGCTTCTAACAATGTTTCTTCAAGTGTGATCGTGATAATGTTTGGCATTCTGGTCATAATGACGCTGCAGGGCAATTCTTGTAAGTCTTTATTACCAATGGCTGTTCTTAGTAAATCTTTTCTCGAGATAACACCAGCTAAATAGCCGTCACTGTCTACAGCATAAAGCGTCCCGACATCTTCTAAAAATAATTGAACAATCGCATCATACACAGAAGTGGATTTTTCAACTACAATCGGGTGCGCTTTATAATCCGCAACCTTCTGATGAATGAACTTTTCTGCCTGTTGCTTGACCTCATAGTTATGATTGAAAAAATAACCTACACGAGGTCTGGCGTCCAAATTACCTGCCATCGTTAAGATTGCTAAGTCTGGTCTTAACGCAGCCCTTGTTAGGGAAAGCTTTTCAGCAATTTGCTGTCCGGTAATGGGGCCGCTTTCCTTCACAATCTTAAGAATTTCGTCTTGGCGTTTCGTCAGTTTAATCACATTGACCCCCTTTTCAATTTAATTATGTTATATTTTTTAGAAAAAATATAAATGTGCTATACTTATTTGTATATAGTATATCACATTCATGTAATATGTGAAACAATTTGTTCAACATATTTTTAACAATTTATTTAACTCTACAAAAAAAATCCTATCGTAGATGATAGAATTCTGCTATTTTTGACAGTTTGGGCAACTTCTCCATTACGGCTTTTGCATTTCTTTTCCACCAAAACGCAAAAAAACCGAACTTTTTTAAAGTTCGGTTTTTGTATCAATAATTATGAAGTGGGCCTAAATGGACTCGAACCATCGACCTCACGCTTATCAGGCGTGCGCTCTAACCAGCTGAGCTATAGGCCCATTTAGATTAATTGGAGCGGGTGATGGGAATCGAACCCACAACAACAGCTTGGAAGGCTGTGGTTTTACCACTAAACTACACCCGCAAATCAAAGCCCTATAAATAATACACGAAATATTATAACATCCTATCAATGACTTGTAAACTACTTTTTATCTCCCTCAAGCTGTTTTAGCTTATTCAATAATTGTGCCGAATCTCCGGCTGCAATAAATTCTCCGTTTACCATAGCATAAGGAGATTTTTTGCAATCCTCACATCTACTTTGGCAATTATACTCTTTATATTCGACGTTTTTTTTACTCAAGAAGTTACTATAATCATTTTGTAAGTTTTCAGTTAGAAAACGATCTAGGTTTTTTTCACAAAAATCAATTTTTAATTTTTTTTCTTTTGTAAAAAGTTTTGTCATAAAATTCATTCGTTGAACATCTCCACAGCCTGTCATCTTACATTAAGTATATCAATTTTAACTCAAAAATTCTCCCAATAAACATGATAAAGAGCAACCATTTCCATTAAGGGTTGCTCTTTTTTAATTCCTATATATGAAATTATTAACTTTTTGAATGTTTGTTATCGATTTTCGCCTCAATTCTCTCCATCGCTTTTAAATCACTTTTTAATTCCTGCTTATTTTCATTCACTAATTTCTTAAAGCTCACATTTCGTTTTCTCACTTGTCTCTCCACCTTTCTATATTTTCATTATACATAACTTAGAAAGGTTAAAAACGTCATAAATATTACAATTTTTTGAACTTTATTGAAATTTTTATAGAAAAGGAGCGAGGACTACCCTAAAGTGGGTTATCCTCTTTTTTGGATTACTCAACAACCACAACTCTGATGACATTATCTAGGTCCACGTGCTGAAATACACCCGGTTTAATCTCAACACGTAAATGGTGTTGAATTGGATCGATGTAATGGATATTACCTGTTATCACCTCTGTAAAGCCATCGGTCCAGATTGTAAGCTCCACCGGCAAGTTAAACTCCATCGCATAGCCAATTCGTTGGTCAAACTCCTCTCTCTGATACTCGTCAAGTATTGGCTTTTCCTGCCTTTCTTGATCTTTAAACATGGCGCGAGTCATAGCAAAACCTTCGGGAATAAAAGACGCTGGCCGCCATTTTAGTTTCCCCCTATCGCGTATTGCCATAAATGTCATCTCCTTCATAATTATTATACACAAACAAATGTTCTGTATGTATATAAAAAAAAGGTGCGTTTTCCCTTTAGAAAAACGCACCCGTTTAAAAAATATTAACATATACAAGTCTTCCGCTTCATACCTACTCTATTCTTTATTTCTATTTTCTTAATATATTCTGTTGCAAGAGGTACCTTACAAGCCGTATTCCCTACGTCTACTTGCACCTTTCCAATATAATCAGCTACATGTTTTGCTTCCTCACTTAGTTCGGTAACATAGGCGCCTACAGAAATAACAAAACCATTCATCACATATCGTACACGGTTACGTTCTTCATGAATGCTATTTTTCACTCGGTTCAACAAAGCACTGATTTCAGCTAAATCCAACTTTTCGTCAGGGGTTATGGATAAATAATTAGAATATGTACTCCAGCCACAAACCGCAATCATTTCTTCCTCTGATTTCATCCACTCTCTCGCCAATTCAATAGCATAATCGCTTTCGGCTGTTACCCCGGCAACTGTGTATTCCGCTGCCATATACCAGTAGGCTTTCTGAGCCCAATCTTGTAAGGTTTCTTTTGAAATTAACTTTGGATTTACTGAAAGACCTGCCAAATACATCGCGTCGTGATTACCTGATTCATATAATTTTAATGCTAATTCATGATCCTTCTTCACGAACTTAACAAGCTTCTTCATATCCCCAATTTTCACACCAAAATAAGGTTCCTTTACCCCGTGATTCATATAAATTTGCTTCGTTTGATCAGAACCTAATTCCTGAAGCTTTTGCATAATTTCTTCAAAAGTCACACTAGTCATCCTCTCGCAAAAATCTATCATTTATGCTTCTGCATTATTAACTTTTATTACTATTCGTCGATTGATATTCAGAGTCCTCTTTTCCAGAAATATTCCTTTAGTTTCCCTATAACATTGTGTATTTTTATGTACTGAATTATACTAGCATATGTAAAGTTTATCTGAATTTTTAATTATTAATGAAAAGGTGGTAATAGATTTGAAACTAGGTGCATTTTCAGTAAGTTTAAATGTCAAAGACATTCATGTATCAAAATCATTTTACGAAAACCTAGGATTTCAAGCCTTCGGAGGGGACATTACCCAAAATTGGCTTATTATGAAAAATGAAAATTGTATCATTGGGCTATTCCAAGGAATGTTTGAAAAGAACATCTTGACTTTTAATCCAGGCTGGAATGAAAATGCCGAAAATCTTGAATCTTTTACAGACATTCGAGAACTTCAAAAGCAGTTGAAAGAAAAAGGAATAAACATGCTCTCTAAAGCAGATGAAACCACTGAAGGACCAGCACACTTTATAATTGAAGATCCAGATGGTAATCAAATTCTTGTCGATCAACACAGATGAAAACAGGAATAACGATATAAGGAAATACATACATCACTAAGATCTAAACTAAAAAATGGAAGACTGTTCAAAAGTCGCTTTAATAGCGAACTTTTGAAACAGTCTTCTTTCTGATTTACTTAGTTCCACTTCTTAACAAAGTACGTAACGTTAGCATTGAGTATCCCATACGCTTTTTCTGAAATTAGCTCTTGTTTTTTATGTTGATCAAGCAATTGTTTATAATTAAATCATTTATTATTCAACATCCTCTAATAGAGGATCTTTATTTTCGTTAAATGGCGGGTAAATTTTAGGGTGAAGGATACTCGCGATCTTATTTAAACCGAGTAATAATCTAGGTGACGGTCTACAAAATAATGGTTCATCTAATATATACAATTGATTGTTGTTAATGGCATCCATATTTTCCGCCCCAGGGCGTTTTAGGATAACCTTTGGATTAACTTTTTCTTTGTGTACCCCCACCCAAATTACGCAAATAACATCGGGATTTCTTTCTACGATCTCTTCCCAATCCATTTGAACGCTTGCTAGAGCCATATCTTCAAATATGTTTTTTCCTCCTGCAAGTTTACTTATTTCGGTTAACCAATTGGTTGCTCCAGGAGTAAAAATTGGTTTAGCCCACCATTCCCAATAAAGGGATATTGGCTTTTCAATTTGTTTACATAAAGATTGATATTTTTCGAGTATATGATTGTATTTCTTAAATAATTGGTTCGCTTTGTCAGAAGTATTCGTAACTTCTCCAACGAATAATATACTTTCTCCTACTTCTGTTAATGTCTTAGGATTAGGGACAATGACATACGGTATGTTTCGTTTCTTTAACTCTTCAATATTTCGTTCCATTCCAGGTACAGAAAGCGAGGCTAATACTAAGTCAGGTTGTAATTCTTCAACTTTGTCCATATCAATATCCAAATCCGAACCTAATCTTGGCAATGATTGAATATCCTCCGGCCAATCCGAGTAGTTATCCACTCCTACCAATGAAGAAGTTAACCCTAAGTAAGCTACTAATTCTGTATTACTTGGACATATGGATATTAATCTCATATATAAACCCCCTCCTTGATTCTAAAATTCTATTCCCTTTACAGCTGGGACGCCTTCATTGTAATAATGTTTTTCCGGTTCAATTACTGAAACAAGATCAGCTATGTCTTTAATTTCTTGCTTGGCATCTCTTCCTGTAATCACCAGATGAACATGGGAAGGTTTATTTTTGATTAATTCTATCACTTCGTTTAGAGGCAAAACATCATCAATTGGAAACTTATTAATGGCTAATGCATTATTGAGTTCATCTAAAATAACTAAATCGTACTCTCCACTCATAACCGCTTCCTTTGCTTTTGGCCATCCTATTTTTAAGGCTTCTCTATGTTCCTCTGGTGTTTTGGTCCATGTGAACCCAATTCCCAGTTGAACCATATCTACACCTAGCTTTTTCAGGGCAATTTGTTCACCATATGTACGCTCAGGTGATTTGATGAACTGATAGATTTTCACTTTAAATCCCCTGCCAATTCCTCGAAGAGCTAGCCCTAAAGAGGATGTTGTTTTACCTTTTCCATGCCCTGTATAAACAAGTGTTAAGCCCTTTCGATTTATGTGTTGACTCATATCGCTTTCCCCCTATTCTCTATACAACGAAATTGATACCCTCTCTTCATACTTGCTAAATGCTTCCTTTATGGCACTATACACCATTTGACCAATTCCTTTTCCGACAGCTGTTCCTGATCCTGCGCAAGATATTTTTGCCCCTTGCTGAGTAAGGGCAAGAAGCAGGGTATCTATTGATGTATGAGAATCTACTACATTAAAATTCTGCAATGCTTTCACTTTTGCTTCAGTAGCAGCCATATATCCATCAACAAGGGCACCATCGGTAAAATGAGCATCTATAAATAACATAATGTTGATGGTTTTCCCGACCCCTCCTGTCACGATTGCCATCATTTGAATATTTTCTATTTCTTTCGTTACCATCACCATATCCTCGGGTTTTGCAGCCGTCATGGTCCCGGCCGCTTGCTCATGAGGAATGGAGTATTTTGCCATCAATTGGTGTAAATCTCCTTCAGGTCCTGAGCCTTGATCATTTTCCGCCACATAAAAATGACAAAAATGTTTTAACCACTGTATACCAGCACCTATGACCATATTAGATATTGTCCGTAATGAGTGATCAAATTGAATATGAATATGTTCTTCCGTTTGTTTCATTTTATATGAGTCTTCAAAGTTAAATGACTGACTTGATGTAGAGTAGTTTGGTGTCATGAGAAGCTGTGGTTTAGGAATAGTTGGGTGTGATTGAGCTTTCACTCTCACCTCGTAAACCTTCTTTAATTGATCTTCTTTCCTTAATAGGTCTACATCTCCCACTTCTAAAAAGCTCCCATTATGAAGTAAGGCAATACGATCCGCATAGAGCGAAGCAACATTCAAATCATGCAGGATAGCAAAAATAGTTAACCCTGTTGTTTGTTGTCGCTCTTTTAGTAGATTCAACATTTGAAAGGTATGTTTAATATCCAGATGATTGGTAGGCTCATCTAAAAGTAGGATCTCAGGCTCCTGAGCTAAAGCCTTAGCCAATAAGACTCTTTGCTTTTCACCACCACTAATTAGACGAAATTGTGTTTTCCGAAAGTCTCTTATTTGGGTTATCTCCATAACCTCCTCAATGACTTTTCGATCTTCCTTCGAAAGCTGCTTAAAGATCCCTTTTTGATGAGGATAACGACCAAGACTAATGATTTCTTCCACGGTATAATCGAAAGATACTTGAACTTCCTGTGTTAAAACAGCCATTTTTTTTGCTTTTTCCAGTTTTGAGAGAGATGAAATTTCTTTACCACATATGGAAACTTTCCCGCTATTAATCGGTAACTGCCCTGTAATGAGTTTAAAAAGGGTTGTTTTCCCACTCCCATTAGGTCCGAGAAGGGCAAAAAACTCTCCTTTTTTAATTTCTAAATCGAGACCCTTAATAATGGGGGAATGAGTATAGCCACCGACCAAGTTTTGAATGGTTATCATTTATTAGTCCCCCTCCCAAGTCTTTCTCTAATCAATAATAGGGCAAATACAGGTGCACCAATTAGGGCAGTGATAACACCAATCGGCAGTTCTTTTGGAGCAATTATGGTTCTAGACATTAAATCCGCTAAAATGAGAAAAGCGCCCCCAATTAGCATGGAAAGCGGAAGGACATGGCGATGGTTTGGGCCAGTTACAAGACGGACTAGGTGTGGAATTACAAGTCCAACAAAGCCTATGGACCCTGAAACCGCTACTGCAGCTCCCGTTAATAATGATGCACCAATGAGGATAAACGTTTTCCCTTTTTTAACATCCACGCCAATATGGTCTGCTGTATCCTCTCCTAGTGCTAGAGCATTTAATTCACGATAGTGATAGATTACTATAAATGAACCGATGAGCATAAATGGCAGGATAAGTTGAATATGACTCCATCCTCTCATTCCAACACTGCCATATAACCAATAGATAATTTGTGTCATAGATTCTCTATCACTTAATGAAATAATGAGGGAGACAAGTGAACCAATAAAGGCACTTACAATGATTCCCGCCAATATAATGGTTTCAATCGCTAAACTTTTACTGCTTAATCGAACGAGTCCGAATACTATGAGTAAGGAGATTAAACCAAATAAAATCGCGACCACTGGAAGCGTAAAACTTCCTAAACCAACAATCGTAACTTGAAAAAACAAAACCAAAACGGCTCCTAGAGAGGCACCTGATGACACACCAATGGTATATGGATCTGCCAATGGATTGCGTAAAAGTCCTTGAAAAGCTGCACCCGCTAATGCAAGGGATGCACCTATACAAAATGCTAAAAGAACTCTTGGTAGACGGATATTCCAAATGATCATTTCTTCATTTTTTGCTACCTCATCAAGCCAACCCATTGTTAACGTTTTTTCCAGTATAATATGTAATATGGTAGGGACTGGGACTGGGACACTACTATAAAATAAGCCAAGAAGGCTTATACCAAGTAAAAGCCCTCCGCTTAAAATATACAGCCAACCTATTTTATTGCTTATAAATTTCCGGATAGATAAGTTCCGCAAGTGTCTCGACTCCTTCAATTAAACGAGGCCCGGGTCTTGTAACTGTATCACTATCAACGTCAAACACGTTCTTATTCTTCACAGCTGGCACTTCTGTCCATCCTTCACGACTTAGCACCCCAGCTGTTGGATTATCTACATAGTAGCCATAGGTGGTAATAATGACATCAGGGTTTAATTTTACAATTTCTTCTTCCGTCATCTTTACCCAACCCTCTTGATCTTCTGCGGCATTAGTGGCTTGAATGGTCTCAAGCATTTCATGCATAAATGTATTTTGTCCTGTGGTAAAAATATCGGGTGCCGGTGAAACTTCTACCCAAACTTTCTTTTTATCCTTGACAGCTGCTGCTTTGTCTTTGATTGCCTGAATACGTTCTTTCATATCTGTAACAATTTTTTCAGCTTCGATCTTACTTCCGGTAGCCGTACCGATCATCTCAATTTTGCTATATACATCCTCAAAGGATTCAGCACTTCCAACCACCACCACGTCAATACCAGCATCCTCAAATTGTTTTAATGTTTCTGGATGTGTTTTATAATGATAATCCGTAACAAGTGCTATGTCTGGAAGTAGTGTGAGAACAAGCTCTGAATTGATATCCTGTGCTCCAACCTTTTCAATTTTTTCTACTTCTGGTGGATAGTTATCATAATCGGAAACACCAATGATTTTATCGCCTAACCCAAGTGCAAATGCTATTTCTGTATTACTGGTCTGAATCGAAACAATGGTTTCAGGTTCCTCCTCAATCGTTACCTCTCGATTAGCATCGTCGGTGATCGTTACAGGGAATTGCTTTCCACTGTCCTTAAACGCTTCTTTCTTGTCGTTTTGGGTAGCAACGGCTTTATCTTGTGTTTTCTGTCCCTGTGTACCACAGCCTACAATGATACCTATGCTTAATAACAGAATAACACTGAAAAGACCCCACTTTTTTACAATCTTTTTCATCATTTTTTCCCCCTTCTATTATTGAACACAAAAAAACGCTATTCCTGTGGAAAGCGTGTAAAAAGGCAGCTTTATAATACTTATCTTGTGGACAGCATGATAACTTGCAATCTTCATAATAAATAATAAAATATTTACATAATCGATTACCTGCACTTTAAACATTCCTTTCCACGAGGAAGCTTAAAAAACATAATAGGCAGGTCTCCTGACTTGCGAATCACCAGTTGGTTATCCCTTCCCATGTTAAAAACACAGTGGATAATTTATAACCTTCCTTCTCGCTTACAGTGGCGGGACCGTGTTGGACTTTCACCAACTTCCCTCTTAGTCTCAAATGAATCTTACTCATATCATTTAAGAAACCTATTTGTCTAGTATTCATTTTTTGTTATAAAAGCTATTATAGAAGAGTTTTCTTCCTTTGTAAACTATTTCTAGTATAACACTGGAACAGACATAGCAGATTATCATAAAGACACTTTATCTTTATATTTAAATGTTTTTGGAGATAACCCATAAAACCTTTTAAATGTTTTTAGAAAATAACTTTTACTTTCAAATCCTAATTCATATGCTATCTGTTCTACTGACTTTATCGAATGATCAAGTAATTCTATTGCTTTTTCCATCTTAACTCTTGTCACATATTCAACAAAACCTTCTCCCGTTTCCTTCTTTTTTCAGTGTGAGTATTTTAGGTCTTGTGATTCTCTCCTCTGCAAATTTGGCATACAAAAGAATTCTAAGTAAACAAGAAAAATTAAGCGCATAAAGAACCAGTTTTTGTTTCCCGTTTAAACCAACACTGAATGTGTAAAATAAATTCAAATCATGCCTTTTTCCGGCAAAACAAAAAACACTCACAAACGTTGATTTACAACATTTGTGAGTGTTTTTGTAATTAAATATGTAGCTATGAGCGATATTTTAATTTGAATTTATTAGGTGTGTCATTTAGATTGATTTTATAGAATTTCATGGAAAGTTTACGGGGAGATATATCTGAAAAAATTATTTCTACCTAGAACAAATTAAACCAAATAGCATATCCTAACAATAGGTAGTACACCATAAAAAAGACCGTGACCCGAACGTCACGGTCAAAAACATTGCTTTAGGTGAATGAATAATCCATCCTCGTCTGCAAACACAGGGTGGATTATTCTTTTTGTTTATATTGACAAAACATGTGGACACCACTCTTTCTTCTACTTAATGTTGAGTGAATTAATATCTCAAGTTTCAAATCGTTGTTACGGTAGTTGTATCGTTTTGATATGCTCTACATTTCGATATATCCGTTCCCCTTCGGCTGTTATAAGAGTTATTTTGTTATTTCGAATCTTTTGGAGTACGCCTATTTTTTCAGTATGGTCTCCACCATCAATAATCACAAGTTGATTTTCCAACCTTTTCAACTGTTCATCAAAAGATCTGGCTAAAGGAGTGGACATCGGCACAAGTGGTAGATTTTCCTTGTCTAAGGAATACGGTGTTGTATTAGGAGAATACGGAATTAGCCATTTAACATGATTCATCGAAATAAACATCGTTTTGTACACAGGGGAGTGAAAGACAAAATAGTCGTTCATAATGCTGGTTAAATAGCCATGAATGGATTTATTCCCCGTCACATAAATCTGGGTAAACAAACCTTTAGCAACCGTTAATGCTTTTCGAAAGGATATGACATCCGTTTCAATCGGTTTTTCTGCAGGAGGGTTATTATTTAAATCTTCTTCCTCTAAACTAGTTTCTTTCAATCTTTGAACATGATTAAATGGAATGTAGAGGAAGGAATGATTTTTACCATCGTAAATGACAATGATGTCAAGCCCACAATCTAACAGGATTCCCTTGTGAAAAATTCCTCCTGAAAGTTCAACATCAATTTTTTTTCCTATCAAATCAACAAAATCTATAAGCATCATAATTCTCCTTTTTTTCTCAAATGTCTTATCGTGAAAGAGTGCCGCCAAAAAGCCAAGAAACCCAATAATATAAAACGACTAAGGTAAACAATGTCGCAGGTGGTATGACGACGACTGTGATTTTTATATACTGCAACCAACTGATCATTACTTTCCCTTTCCTTACGATATGCATCCACATCAGCGTGGCAAGTGTTCCCATTGGAAGCAGTAACGATCCCATGTCGCTGCCTATGACGTTCGCCAGATAGGCAATTTTCAATTCGAGTAAACTTAGATCCATATTCATTAACGTGAGTGTTCCAACCATGAGAGCTGGGTGATTATTAAAAATATTGGAGAGTACAGAAAGTAGGGTACCCATCATGACACTCGCATGGAGCAGGCTACCAGAAACCATTGGCTTCATGAAAGTGATCAACCAGTCTGTTAAACCAATGTTATTCAGACCGTAAATAATGACATACATACAGAAAGCGAAAACGATAATATACCAAGGTGTTTTTTTCAGCATATCACCTGGAGGTATTTTTAAATAAGCCCATCTCCATCCTAAAAGAACAAGCGAGCCGATAACAGCCATAAGAGAAACGGGAATGTTCACAAACGAAGCGACAAAGAGACTACAACGGACAGCAAATACGAATAGAAGAACATTTCGCATAAATCTAGAACGAGCTTTTTCCGAAGTATGCTGAATTCCTAGACGTGTTTTAAGTGGGTGGTAGGTAGAACTTGACAGACCCGAAACATTTGTAGGAACGGTTTTTGGTAACTCTTTTTTAAAGCGAAGAAACAAGAACCAAGTTAACAGTAGTAATCCTAGAGTAGCAGGAACAAACATCATCGCCGTATGCAACCATAAATCCATATGGACGATTTTTAGAGCGATCAAATTTACAATGTTACTTACACCAATTGGAGCACTTGAAGCAGTCGCAATTAAGGCTCCAGACAGCAAATACGGAATTTTTTGACGATTTTTTAAGCCCATGTTGTTTAATAACATGACTAGTATGGGGGTTGTAATTAAAATACTCCCGTCGTTATTAAAAAAGAGTGTC
>NZ_BAWM01000114.1:92999-112854 GCF_000759675.1 Neobacillus niacini
ATACCAGAATAATCGAATTCCAGATCCCTTTGCTTTTTCTGCGAGCTTCTCTGCCACCCAGTTAAAGAAACCAAAACTTTCTAAAACAATTGCCATGACAATCGTTGCCATAATTGTAATGGCGGCACCACTTATGGTGTTTGAAATGATACCCAGGTCAGATAATGAAACACTTCCACTGAGTATGACAATAACCGCACCTATTGCAGCAGGTATTGCTTCATTGATCCCTCTAGGTCTCCAAAGAATAAATCCGAGGGTAACCAAAAAAGTTATGATCGTTACCCAGACGGTTAAATGTGTCATATTTTTCTCCTTTCATCTAACTAGTAATTCAGGATGTTTCCCTGAGACGACCTTACCTCCACGTTTTGGTGACTCCGCTAATGTCCCTCCCTTCCATCTATCCCTCTATGATGTAGTACATTATCTATATGTAACACGATAAAGACAGGCATTGGGTTTGTACCTATTTTTCAATAAATCAACTAGAGTCTAAGAAAATATAACCAGTAATTAACTGTGCCAAGACAGAAAGAACATACCTAATAAAAAGAATTTAGAAATGAATTAAGTGGATAGTAAGAATGAATTTACTAATAAAAAAAGCTAAGTATCTAATGGAAGAATTTATCATTAATATTAAATTGCAGGATTACTTCCTAAAGGCAAAAATAAAAAGCGATGCTTAATAAGCTTCGCTCGATATAGTTTATCCTTATTCTTAAACTACTGCTTTTGGCTTAAAGTAGGCATGTAATTTTCCTAGTTGGAATAACGAAGCAAATTGTGAAGAATTGTACTAGTACCATACCTCCTGTCACCCCCAACATTACAAGCTGTTCTGGCTTTCCTACGGCGTTGATGCAGCTCAAACGCAATCCTGTAAAAAAGTGACCTTCATGCAACAACCTCTTCACGAAATGCACCTTCATTTTTTCTCTAACTTCTTATGCTCATATAAACAAAAAATAATTGAAAATATTAGTTTTAATAAGTATATTTGATAAAGTAGCTTAAGAAAGTGACAGAAAAAACTTGGTGATCAACCGCTTTAAATGGAGGATTGGAGCATTGTGAAGTTAGGACCTCGAGTCATTAAAACAGGAATCGCTGTTACATTGGCCTTATATATTTGTTCTGTATTAAATCTTGAATCTGCAGTCTTTGCGGGAATTGCGGCCATTTTTACGCTTCAACCGTCAATTTACGGCACATGGAAACAAGTACGGAACCAAGTCCAAACCAATATACTTGGTGCGTTTATTGCTTTCCTGGGATTATACTTTCTAGGCAATGATCCATTATCAATTGGACTTGTTATCATTATTCTGATTTCAATTAGTTTGAAGCTAAAAATGGGAGAAACTATTTCGCTGACGGTAGTAACTGTGTTAGCGATTATGAGTGCACCAGGAAACGAAGATTGGATCTTTGCTTTGAACCGTTTTATCGTTACCTTTATCGGTATGGCAACGGCCTTATTGGTGAATATTTTTGTCTATCCACCAAATTACAAGAAAAATTACGTCAAAAAAATGAATGATGTTTTTCAAAATATATCTATTTTAATGAGAACCGCTATCTCTGACGAATTAACGGAAAAGACGTTTAAGGAGCAAATGGAACAAGTAGAGAATGATATTTTACTATTAGAAGAACAATTTAAGTTATTTGATGAAGAACGTGAAAAAATGGCCAAGGTAAATAAAATGGATGTACGTGAAATAGTCGTGTTTAAGCAAATGTTTAAATCTCTCCAACAGGGATTTATTGTCTTAGAGGATATTGATTCCTTCTATTTTACCTGTAAGCCTACACCTAAAGAAAATCAGCTCTTTGATCTACACCTAGAGTATTTAATCAAGTATCATGAGCTATTTTTATTAAAATATGATGGAAAAATAAAAATGGATGAGCCTTCATTGGAAGATGAGTTTATGAAACAAACAGAGGCCTTTTTAGAAAAAGTTATGCAATCATATAATGAAGATCATAAAATCGAAATGGCGGTCATAGGGGCTTCTATTTATAATTATGCCTTCCAACTGGACCGGTTGAACACGCTGGTAGAACAATATAGGAAGAAATCACAATAGAAAACAGAAGTTATAGGAAAGGAGAAGCTAGATTATATTCTGCTCCTCCTTTTTGAATTTATATATATTATTTTGTATGATCCTGGGTTTTAACCAAATTACTACTTTCGTACAAATTTCTATAAATTTCCGGCATTTTTGATCATTCGATTTTCGTTCATAATCCTTAATTCCCTGATATCGAGACTAATGAGGAGTGAAACCGATCACTGCTTTGTTATAGAAACGATTTTATATACACGATATTTTTATAAAAATCGTATTCTTGACAAATAAAAAACGTTTCTTACAATGTGTAAGAAACGTTGATTTCATCGCATTGGCAAGCGATAATTGATACCGGTGGTCGGGGTCGAACCGACACTCCTTACGGAACACGATTTTGAGTCAGGTTCTTAAGCCTTACACTCAAAAAGCTTGTATTAATAAGGCATTGAGCTTAATTGGAAAATTTCACTTCACACTATTCCCCAATTTTACGCCATTGACTGAAAACGGTCAATAGACTAGCTCGAATATTTAAAATTATAACCAGACTTATGTTGGCTGTTCCTTCTAATGCAACTGATGATACTTGAACGAGGAATGTTTAATATTTTGCTAGTTTCTGCAAGTGATTCAAATTCCAATCTTTTATTATCGCTCATGACTAATACTTTTTTCTTTTGTCTTTCACGAGCTCTTGCTTCATTTTCTTCAGCCGATACTACTGTACAATTTCCTAAACTGTAAATCCTCTTCCCTTTCAAATCTTTATCAAGTTGATACTTATTGCTATATAACAAATGACCGTTTTCTAAATGATGGTCAATATCTTCAATAAAGTTTTTGAAGTTGTGCCATCGTCCATCAACTGTCACACCTTTAGCCCCGTAGTATTTATAATGTGAGTTGCTTTTGACATAACATCGAGCCATCAAACCAGCCCAAGTGTAATATAATGGGTGCTTTTTAATGTTCATGATTACTTTCACCTTTCTATAATTTCTAAAAACAAACCGCAAAGCTTGTCAAAGCCTGCGGTTTAGTTGATTATTCAAAATGAGCTTCAAAAACTTCTTCAGGGATTTCTCCACAACGATAAGCTTTACCATTCATGATTTCAACTGTTTTGTATGAATATGTTGAACCGTGGTAAGGTGCAATATTTTTTAAATACCCTTCTGGTAAATCAGCAGGCAATGATGTTACATTTTCAAGTTTTTCAGAAACACTATCATGAAATACTTTAATTGCTTTGTGAACTGTGTCTTGCCATAAAATTTGTTCTTGAGGATTTTCAAAATCGTAACTGATAATATAATCGCTAGTTGTTCCTTCAACTTTGCTGATTAATGCTACTACATTTTTTCGAGTGTGTAATACTTCAGATAAATAAGTGAAGCGGTCTCCAACAACATAGCCAATAACATCGCTTACGCTAGAACCTTTGTGGCCATCAATGATAATTACATTATTTAAATCTCGATTCCAAAACATTGTTTTTGTTTTACCTCGACCTTTTTGCTCGAATAAAACATTTTCATCAAATTGACCTTCCTGATTTAATAAATAAATGTCTGCCATAATAATAATTCCTCCGTTTGATTTTTTTATTTTTGTTGATTACACGACTATTATATTGAAGAGTTTTTAAATGTTAGGTAACCTCAATATTTTTTTGAAAAAATTTTTTCTTCATTATAAAGCCAAAAAAAATAAGCCTTCCCGAAGAAAAGCTTGATAAAATAAAAAACACCAGCTGGATTCAACTGGTGGTGATTGGTGTATAGCGATTTAATATTCAATGAAAAAGTAAATTTCTTCTGGGTTGCTTTCGTAAAGATTTATTGTAAAGAAAAAACCATCGTTTCTGGCTATAAACTCTGCTTTCATTTCATCTTCGAGCACAAATGGGTCAAAAATCAGCTGATAATTTTCATTGTAAAATTTTACAATTCCTATTTGCTGACCAAAACAATCTTTGTACTCAAATTCTTCACCAAAAAGATTTTTTGCTCCGTAAAACATTATTTCGCCAATTTCATATTCTTCAAAAGCTTCTGATATGTGCTTCAAATCGGCAAGAATGTTATTCATATTTTCGTCCAATGATTTTAAAAACCTTGTTCCAGCTTTTATTTCGTCTAGCTCCAAAATTTCATCGTTTAAAATCTTTTCAAGCTCTTCATGATAGAATTTTTGCCACTGCATTCTCCAATCTTTATCTATGCCATTCATAGTATTTTCAACTGCTGTTTTAATGTGTCCTGGTGTAAACATTTCGTAACGAGCTGACCAACCTTTATCATCACATTTGATGGTGGTCAATGTTTGCTCTTTATCAACCACTAAGATAAAAAAAACATCTTCGCCACTTTCATCAACGTCTTTTTGAAGCTCGATGAAAATAATTTGTCCTTCCAATGCTTTTTTCAATTCATCAACTTTGTAATTGATAAGCCTTTCTAAACCTGTTGCTTGAATAAATTCTGTCATCTTAAATTACCTCCATAAATTTTGCTTCATTATGTAATTGGAGGATTTTTTGAAATTATTCCGTTTTAATGTACTACCCTGCTGGGCGTACTCTTATATTAGCACCACGAACCGAGCTTTGTCTACATTTTTTTCAGCTAAATCCGAACTATAAACATATATTAATAGCTTAATGTTCGTGTCTACTGAAGGGTAATTCTACTAATCAGAAGGTGTGCATTTTAAAATGCCTCAGGTGACATTTAACGTTTGGTGGGTGCTTCGAGGAAATATACGCTGACGGTCCAAAATCGAAATTTACCCCCGACAAATGCGAATTACAAAAATGAAAAAAAATAACGCCAGCGTTCAAAAGCTGACGTTTTAAATGCGAATTTAATATTAAAAAACAAAATATTTCGGCTCTACATCATTTTCATTTTTTGATTTCTCGTCCTTTAACATTTCTTCAATGAAATTCGCTTGGAAGGCAATTAGATTTTTGGAATAGTATTTATAATTTTGGTAAGTGCCAATCATCAATAATAATTGAGCAAAAATAATTAGACTTAACCCTATTGCTTTATACAAATTATCTACACCAAAATAAAAGAAAAAAGATAAGACAAAAGAAGTGGCTAAGCTATACAAAAGTGAACCTAAACCATGAATAGTAGAAAGAAAATACCTATAACGGTCAATAATATAATTCCTTTTTTGTTCTTCGGCACTTAGCAACAATTTGTGCCAATAAAATTCAATATAATAATAATCCTCATGGAAACTGCCTTTATCCTGATAATTTTCTATTTTTTCTTTTATTGGCTCAAGCGAATTCAATGTTTTTGGTCGTTTGAATAAGAAAAGAAATTTATAGGGTTCTCGTCTCTTAAAGAACCAAAGAAATTTTTTGGAAGGAATCCGTTTAAAAAAGAAAAAGAACCTTTCTTTGCTAATCCATTCCCAAGAAAAGTATAATTGATGAAATAAATAGCCAACAGGAACGCCAATTGACAATGATGTTACTAAAAGGCCAAAAATCTTAATAAAATTCATCTCATTAATTAACATATCGGTCAATGGGTCAATTACACTAAAGGCAGCTATCAAAATCCATGTAGTAAAAACCCACCCAGGGATTCCCCATCGTATTAAATATTTTGTTTCAAAATTCAAGTTATCACCTCCATTTCCACATTTTACTACATAGGACTAAAGACATTCAAAAAAAACGCTCTTATTCAGAGCGCTTTTGTTCTACTTGCCCAATCATTTTCGATTGAATTTTAATAGCTTCTGTCATTTCATCTTCTGTAATGACTTCTTTAGCAATCAATAAATTAATCAAAGCTTCAATCATGGTGTTGCTAATTGCTAATCCTACTTTCCCTTCCTTTAAAGGTTCCATTCATTTCACGTTCCTTTTCCAATTGTTCTTGAAGTATTGCAATATCATTGTTTAGCTTTTCTGTGTGTTCAAAAAAGTAAACCTGATATTTTGGATTTTCCCTGTTCCTAGCAGTGTATTCTAAATCATTCCCCATGCGGATTAATGATAATGCCATAGACTTCTTATAAATTAGCTTCATTCCCATAATAGCAACTCCTTAAAGCCCGTATTTTCTTAGTTCTTGGTTTATTTCAATTATGCAAGTCTGATTTCCAGTAGCATGATACAAAATTAAGTTCGTTGCAAATAGCTCATAAGATGATTCCATAATGGGAATGAAATTTTCTAAATGCTTCCTTTCATTGTAGGAAAATTCTTCTCCAGCCACTTCATCATAAACGATTCCATTCTTGATTTTTAATGGACGATTGCCAATCTCATCCCAAACGTATTTCGCCATGTTACCACTCTCCCAAAAATAGGTATTTTCTATATTGTAAGATGTCAAAAAAATGCCGTCCAGAGAAATCGTAGAAGCCTTGATAATACAGGATTAATTTAAATTAACTCTTTTATCCAAACTTAAAAATGGTTAAAATAAGAGAACTAGAAACGAAAGTAGAGGTTATCAAATGGAGAAAAACTTTGCGGTAGAAGTTTGGGGTAACCCTGGAAACTTAGGTGTATCAACAGAATTGTTCTATACGGAAAAAGAAGCAATAAAGCATTTTAAGGATATTCGGAAAAAATTGGACAGCACAAAATTTACATTTTCAAAAGAAAGTATCATTGATAAAGAAAATAATGATAATGCCATCTATATAACAAATCTAAAATATGATTTATAAAAAAGTAAGACCCGAAACGGGCCTTTTATTTTTCACATTTTACAGTAGAAACGTCTGTCATTTTTTGCAGTGTAGGTATTGGTTAATGCAATTATAGGTCTTCAAGAAAACTCTTAACTTCCTTATTAAACTCCAATACTTTTGAATTAATGTGAGCTTCCAACACTAAAAAAACTTGAAAAGCAGTATATTCGTACTCGTTAACTAATTCCTTTACCCCTGGACTGCTTAATGCTTCACGAGCCAATTCATCCTTGAAAATGTCATGTATGTTCAATAAAGCAGCCATAAATTTAGTGGATTTAGCTTTTTCATAATTTAATACATGAATACATACCTGATATTCTTCCTCAAAGTTTTTATCAAATATATCAAATAGCTTTTCGCTGGTTTCACTTAATTCTTTAAACAAATGACCACGAAATTCTATAAAATCACGAGCATAATTATATATTAATTTTTCATCCAGCAATTTTTCTGTCCCCATCCCCATAAGGGTATGATTCATATAATAAACATATAAATATGAATACAGATTTTTTAATTTTAATTTGGTAGAAACCCTTAACTCATCATCTTGCTTTTCTTTTTGCTTTTTAAAAGTAAGAATAACTGCAAGTATAGCTCCACAAATACTTATTATTGCACCGATAATGGAACCGATATACAGTACAATCGTATCTGTTTGGTTATTTTTCCCAAACGAATAAACAATAAAAGGGCTAATTACTCCGATTATAATTGAAATACCAATTGTAACAGTTAACCCAATGATAGAATCATCATAGACTGTTTTCCTTTCTCGATTAATACCTTTTCTCGGTATAAAAAATTCTGAAAATATAATAACTACGATAATGAAAATTACAATAAGACAAGAAACTAATAAAAAATCCAATTAAAATTGTTCCTCCTTCAAAATTGCTGATTCCCTTATTGTTCCATTATACCTTAAAAAGACCAATATTATTGTATAGTAGGATTGTACATTAGAAAGTGCTTAGACAGCAGTAAATATATATTTACGAAGGATATCATAGTCGATAAGGATAATCCTGATAATACTGTCTATCTTACTAAATTAGAAAAATAAAAACTGCCCAAAAGGAGCAGTTAAATTTCAAAATTCGCCCATTGTTTCAATAGATTTCTCATTCGCTCTGATGGAATATAACAATTCATTTGTTGTCCATTACGAATACAACCCCTGAATAAAAACTGTATTAAATCAGATACTGCCAACAAATCTTCATTGACTTCTACTCCACGAGATGTGAAAAACTGTTTATCATTTGGATTCATAAAACGATTATATACAAATGCCATAGCAGTTCGGTCAGCGTAATTGTTAGTTGCTCTGGCATTGAATGGCAAGAAATTGTCTTGTTCACGATTCCCTTTACTACTGCATTTACATTTTTTGCTTTTTACATCTGAAGCAACACCAGATAGTGTTGTCCAAAATAATTCATCAACACTGACCGAACAAATATTTGTAAAATAATTAATAAGATTATTTTTTATTTGTCCAATGTCTTGCTTGGTAGCTTTATCTTCAAACCATCCAGATGATAATTGAAAAAGCTTTATTTGCTTCAACTGCTTACCATTAGCATTTTCTTCCCTATGGTCAAAATTGTGATTTAATTTGCCTTCATAAATATCCAATAGCTGATACATTTGTTGTCGTGGTTCTGACAGGGGATTATATTCTATCAATTCATAGCGGTCTTCATTTTTTTGTACGCTGTATTTGTTGTAAGCAACATTGTGCATATCGTAGTAATACTTTTGCTCCTGAGCGTCAAACAGGTAAGTTAAAATGTAAACTTCTTCAAAGACTTCAAAAGCCCTTACATTCATTGTCCAATAGAAAGCCTGTTTTCCTTGTATGAACAAAGTGTCATTATCAGCCATAATTTTTATGTCTAAGAATTTGCTATTTTTATTTTTACCGTAATCTTCTTTGAGCCATATTACTTTGCCTAATTCTCCGATTTCAATAGCTTTTAATTCTAGCAGAATGTCAATATCCTCTTCACTAACATCATGCAGTGCTTCAATCACTTGAGCTGCTTCATCCATTATCAACGTATAACCTTCTCCAGCAATGTCATCTAATGTGTCAACGTCCAATCGCTTAAATATCTCATGAGTAGTAACAATATTTTCTCCACGTTCGACAAGCATTTTAAAATGCTCAACTTTAGAGCCTTTTCCTTTTGAAGGGTCTGGTTGAAAAAAATTCGCTCTAGTATTTTTAATCACTCGTTCAACTTCTTTTAAAAACGGTGTTATATAAATGTATTTTTTATCAGAACTTTGACCAAAACCCGCTATCTTTTCAACATCATTTATTTTTTGTATTGCCCATGAAGTCTTACCAGCACCACAAATGGCGTCTACTATATTAATTTTTGTTTTCATTTCATTTCATTCCCTCCGCTCGCTATATCACTTATTGTATTGTGAAAAAAACGAGTGTAAGGAAATGCTAGTCAAATATTCTTATAAACTATTTTTATCCCAAAAAACACGAAAAATGGGATAAAATTCAGAAAAAGTGTTGATTAGTCAACGCTGGTGACATAGGTGCTTATAAAGATTTAGTATATTTTCAAAAAAACAAATCACACAAAAACTACCGCAACTGAGCGCCAGCGAAGTTAAGGGAGCAACTTGCTTGCGACCTTGCCTCGCCAGAGAGGCCTGACGGAGTCTGAATAAACTAAAAAATAAAGAAAAGCATACTTAATCCTACCTAGCGAACTGTATATATTATTTGTAGACGATTGATAGATTAATAATCTATTGCTGATACGCTTAAATTCTATTAGCAGTGTATAAATCATATATCGGAGGTTTTCAAGGATGAAAGAGCAAAAACAATTAGAAACGCAAGTAACAAAATTGCCACCATATATTAAACAATGGTATGCAGAAAGAGCTAAAAAACTTGGTCAAAAGGTACAACCATTCACCAGCATGATTGTAATTCAATATGCTTTGGATAACGGTGCTAAAGAACCGATTGCGGAAGAACAACAACGGAAAAAAGTGCAGTATAACGATTATGGCGAAGTTATTAAGCTCGGTTTTTAAAATTGAATTTTTCGTTAATTACTCCAGTTGAAAAGTTTCCCTATTCACTGGTTTTTTCATTCAACAGTGATACAAGCAAATGCGTCTATTAACGAATTAGAAGGAGAATATATCATGCCTAGGACAAAAATATGTAGTAATTGTAACAAGAGGATACTCCAAAAAGAAGTGTGCAAATGTAAAAAAGCATGGAACAAAACAGTTTCGAATGAAAAGAATCAGCAATATGCTGATGAAAAGAAATTCTTTAATTCAATAAGATGGAAAAAGCTTAGGTGGGGAATCCTGGACCGTGATGAAGGAGTATGTATGCGCTGTTTGATTAAATTCAATTTGATTAAAACCAGCACACTTGAAGCACATCACATTAAATCACGCAAAAACTATCCTGAGTTACGTTGGGATGAAAGCAATTTAGTTACGCTCTGCAAATCATGTAACACTGAATTAGGAACCAATGATAAGCTTGACTTTGCTTTTGAACCAAAAGAAATCGAATACGAATATCATTTATAATGCCAACTGTTGATAGCAGTTGGTTTTGTTTTATCCCCCCCCTAGGTCTTTTTTAAATAGGCGGGAAACGAAGAGACTGAAGGGAGGGAGAAACACGAAAATCTAAATTCCCAGCAACAAGAATTTGAAAGGATGATATAAATGGCACAAGAGAAATTATTAGCCAATTCACGTAGAAACTTGTCAAAAGCACAAAGAGAATCTAAACAAATGGCTGAAAAAGCAGTTGTCACCAATGCTACTAAGCCTAAACCAAATGATAATGTCAAAAACAGAAAACCAATGCTCAAGTTATTCAATCAGCTCACGAAACTCAATGACCATTTTACACTGGCGGACAGTATTTCAATGAATACGCTGGTGTTTAACTTATATTTGAAATCCACAAACGAACAAAAGCTGCTAGCACTGGACGTGGATAGTGACGAGTGTGAACGGTACATACTCCGTCTCGAAAAATTTAACAAGCAAATAAATGAATCAATGAAGCAGTTGTGTATTCCACTTAATGCTCGTCTTTCGCTTGCCAATGATATGGCTAAAGTAATGATTGAAGAAAAGAAACTTGAGCAAATGATAGAAACAAATAAACCACAACCTATTAACCCATTACTCGCATTGCTGTTGGACGATGATGATGATGAATAAAAGCAATAGGGTTATAGGCTTTATAAAAATAACATGATTATACATGAAAAAGACATTGAGCCAAATTCAATGTCTTTTTTTAGAGTATTTACTTGTTTAATAATTTTTCCAACCTTTTATCTCTTCGTTTCTCTTTTTGTTGCTCTTTCCAATTTATAAATAATCTAGTCATCTTTTTCTTTGTATAATTTGAATCATAGGGCAAGCCTAATGATTTTCTTAATAAATTGTAGTTTATCAAAACATGGTCTAGCAATTTTCGGTTATCATCAAAATAACTATATTCCCCGTTCGAGTGGTATATAACCTCTTTTAATTGCCAAAGTAACGAATCGAGTTCAGCATCGACCAATTCATAATTGTTTTCAATAATTTCGTTTATGGCTAATATTTGTGAATCATTAATTCCTTCATAGCCATCTCCAGGAATTATTCCAGTGCTCAATTCTTTTATAATAGGTGTATAAACCTTTTTTAAAATATCAGTTTTGTATCCAATACTTTGTGTTCTAAATTCCTTTTTAATATTGAAATAATAACTAAAAAACGAGGTTATAAATATCGTTACTGCAGAACTGGCAAGAGCGATAATAATTTCTCTCAAAATTTTCCCCCCACAAAATTATTTTTGAAATTTGTCTATTTTATAGCTTAATTCCGATAATAATATACCTTTATTTTCAATTGGAACGTATACTATTTCTCTTTATATTCGGCATACAAATTGTCATAAAGCTCACTTGTTTGCAAATTTTTGAGCTCCTTCATGGTATATCTAACAAATCTTTCATGGAAATCCAATAGATAGCTAGCAGAGTTTATCATATCTTCCGCATCTTTCTTGCCAATTTCCTCCTTAGGTGTCCTATATCCGGTATCAAATATACTGACATAAATTGAATTATTCTTTTTATCGTTTAATTCGGTTACTAGAGATTTAAGTTCCTCGATTGAAAAATCATCGTCCCAATCTAAAATCATTTGATACATTTCTATTTTAGCAGTATGGTTTCTTAACCTTTTTAATAAATGATTAGTATCATATTTATGATTGTTCATTATCCCAATCATATAGGTATTTAACATCGGCAATTTGGAAGTTTCTTCTGTTGAAAAGTGTGCTAAAGTATATGCCCGCTGATATTTACCATGAAAGAATAATATTTTTGATTCTTCAAGTAAATCTTTACCATTTTGGTAACAATCATGAAACATTTTATATAAAATCTCATAAGTCAACTTCAAAATTTTCACTCCTTTATACTAAGAAGATGTTATCTTTTTATACCATTATATCAATTGATGTTTATAACAACCATTAGTTAGGAGTAGCTTGTGGTTTTGTTATGGTTTATTAGATTTGTATTTATATATTAAAATCATCAAAGCTTGACCGACCAGTGCGTTTTAGGTGCTATTGCTTTATTTTCTTAATAGTTAAAATTACCCGATTAGTTGTGAACTGTGATAACGATTAACAAATATTGGAATTGAATATTAATATTCAAAACTACCGAAAAATAACTTGTATATATTAGATATACAAGTTAAGGAGATATGGGGATGATACTGTATTATTGCTGAATAATTTATATACAAGAATGTGATTTGTATAGTAATTTTGCGTCTCTTTTGAGCGACTCAGAAATAGTCAAATGCCAGGTTCTTTTACTCTTGTTCCATTTCTTATGGTTTAAGAAAGCCTTCCAATTAAGTTCGTAAATTGCCTGCAGCGTAAAATCATTATCAAGTATGACAATAATAACATACTCAAATTTTTGCTCCTGTGGGAGTTTAGAATCTGGGTCATTAAGTCCATTAAAAACTCCTGTAGTCGCACTGGTAACTGTTTTAATACTGTAACGATTTCCTTTTAAATCAATAGCATCAATACCTTGTGTCCCAATGTCCATAATTTGTAAGTCGGAGAGCGATAGAGTCTCATTGTAATGCTTTAATGCAAAGTATTCACCCAGTTCCCCAATAACATTTCTAGTTCTTATCATGTCTCTAGCCTTTAATTCATTTAACCAATGACCATGCACTTGGACGAGTGTCAAAGCATCCATTTTGATAAACAACTCTTGAATGTTAGTACTCATTAAAATCCCTCCTTATTACAGTATTAATACATTTTTACCATATTAATGAAATTAATTCATCTTATCATTAATGAAAAAGCGGAAAGAATTTCAATTATAAAATACTGATTTTATTGAGTTTTATCCTTACATTTTGTTTTAGAACAATATAATAATATTAATTCCGAATTTGATTACAAAAGAACTAGCCGAGTCCATTAGGGCTCGGTTATTTTTCATATTAATAAAATATTATATAAAGCTATGTGTCTCTTTTTGTCTTTTTTCGTCGAAACCCCCACTAAAGTCTATATGACTGGTATATTTAATTTAGGTAAATTTACTTAATTATACATAATGACAAGTATATAGAATAAAAAAGAGGGGAAAGGATATACTAATGGTTTTCAAAAGTCAAACAGACATGCCAGAAAGTTGCCCACCATCAAATGCTGCTCCGAACAATGTCGAGCCTGTATATAGATTCATTGAAAATGAAACCGTTGGAGAAATTGATTTTCTTAATCACAAGGAAAGAAAAAAGCGTTATCCTTCAGAAAAAACTTGTGAAGCTCTTGCTATATCATTCTTTACAACAACACGAGCTGCACAAAGGGCTGGGAGAAATTTTAAAAATTTAAAAGGTAAGATATTTGCAGAAGGGAAAATCACGTCTGAATGTGGAATACATAATATAGAAAACGGTCATTTAAATCTTTGGCTTTTTCAAGGCGTAGATATGCTAAAAGTATTTTTAGGAGAGGAAGATAGAGGTGAAACCAATTAAATATACTGACTTAGAACAGTCAGAAATTATTCATACATTTGAATATTATGATTTCCCTCTATTCTTTATTTCAAAATCTCCTTCCAATGGGTTGTTTTTAAATTATTATGTAGAAGAAATTGAAGAAAATATTGATAAATGGCTTTTTAGTAGGATAACTAGCAAAGAACTTAGGAATCTAGTTGAAGTCAGGCTTTCTGTATTAGATTTGCTAAATCTTTTATTTAACAAAAAACGTCTTTATCATCTCTATATTGATTCGGCTTTAAATCATCCAAATGAAGAGTTGAATTTGGAATTAGTGGATGCCAGTAATCTTGACAAAGAGAGCTTTCCTGAAGAAGATTTCTTTGTAGAATATGATTATGTTACAAAACAGAATCTTGTTAAAGTTGAGCAAGACATAATTGATAGCTCAAGGTTTAAGATGGTATTAAGAGACGATAGGAATAGTCATGATATAAGCCTAGATTTATTTTTAGAAGTTCTTAGCAACTTAAAAGAGTCTATAAACGATATTGCATATGATATTGGGAGTAAATTAATGGGACAAAAACCTACCCATGAAATTAACTTAAGAGTGCATTCTTTACAGCCATCTTCATTTGGTATATGGCTCATAACAGAACCAATGGAACCCGACCTGTTTGAAGTTCCTGAAAAATCCTTAAACAATCTTTTTAAATTAATTGATGACATTCAACATAAAAGTCCAATTGAAATTGAAGAACAGATAGACATTGATGAAGAATACTCAATAGAAACAATAAAAAGTGTTAAAAATATGCTTAAAGATATTGTTGATAATGATTTTTCATTAACTTTAGAAGCAAACACCAAAGTTCAAATGATGCCGATAGAAGTGAAGTTCGATAAAGCATCTTACAGTAAATTAGATGTTTTAAATAAGATTCTTAAAGACAAAAGCCAAAAGCTTACTGAAGAGATAGATGTTGAAGGTGTATTAACATCAATAAATACTTCTTATAATAAATTTAGAATTTCTACTACTTCTATTGGAGAAATTGGCGGGAAGATGTCAAAAGAAATTTTTAAAGAATTAAAAAAGGACAATAACCTTCAGTTTAGAGTTCCAAGTTCAATAAAAGCAACTATTAAGAAAGAAATTGTAAATGATTATTTAGAAGAAGAATATTACGAAAAATACACTCTTATTCATTTTGAGCAGCCCGAATAATTTAGGCTGTTTTTCTTCATTTTATCTTTTATTAATTTCGTGATTGACCACTAAGACCACCAGTGCATTGAGCATTGGTGGTTTATTTATGTCCGAATATTAAACCTCCGAGTATAATAATTAAACATCAAAGCCGGTCATCCAGTGGATTGTAAAATTTCTCCGATAAACTTTTCACTTTTACCTTACAAATTGTAAAACATCAATATAATGACTTTGGTAATCAAACAAGTCGGAGGAAATATCAATGAAAACTAATGTTGAAGAGTATGTAGAATTAGAAGAAAAGTTATATCCAATTCGTGAAAACTGGCATTTATTAAAACCATATTTAAAAGATGAAGACGTCCAAAAGGTTCTAAATGAAGCCATGACTGCTTTTTGTGAAGAACACACAAAATACGGCAAAATGTGGACGCTAGGTGATGCTCCATGGGAATACACAACAACGGATTATTGGGACCATAGAATTATGGAAGCCGTGAATGAAGACGAACAACATCAGGAAGAAAGTAAAGCATTAGAAAAAGAATGGGCTGTCAGACTTTATGGCAAAGATGCTGTCCTATATGAATTATGGGACGACCTATGGGAGAATGAGGAATATCGTGAACAAGATAATTTACTTTTTGAAAAATATTACAAAATACATTCACCTCAAGCAGGAATGATGGAATGGTATCAATTCATTCATGGGTGCCACTGGATAAATCAGTTTACAGCTGCTTTAGTTTCAAAAGCATTAAATGTAGAGGCATACGTCTATGAAACTACCACTCATACTTGTGCCACATTTGTAAAGGATGATTTTGTTTATTATGCAGATGTTCAACTCGAATGGGAAAACCTAGATGAATTACTTGATTTCATGGGAGAAGATGTTGATTATTACCCTATATTTCCATAAGGGTTAAAACTAGATTTTTAGCTAAGTCAATAGACTTAGCTATTATTTTTATATAGAAAACTTACATCAGAAATATATAATTAATTTTGTTCGATATATAGCCTTTATATACTTTCTATATAGGTTTTATTCTTTTGCAATCAATAGTAGATATAACTTTTATATCACTGCTTAACATCGAAATTCTCCTGTATAAATTCCATTTCTTCTTCAGGTGAAGCAATTTCATATGCTCTACCAATAGTACCGCCTTGTAAATCCCAAATTTCATTATGTGCTATTATTACATTTACAAAATAGTCTTTTTCCCACTCGTACAGAATCTCCAAATATAAATCAGCATTTGCATATTCTCTCCTGTTTTCTTCCACTACTTGTATTAATCGCTTAACTCGCTCTGGAGTTAATGGTAAAGCTCCCCATTTCTTTTTGGCTAATACCTTTTGATGGGACATCTTATGTATGGCTAATTGTACTTTCATTTCACTCATATCTATTGGAAATTCGGTTTCAATCGTGTTTTCTTTTTCATTTACTTGAACCACCATTTCGCCATAAGATGTTTTTTCTTTTTTTACAGTAACATCAGCTTTATTAAGATAAAAATATCCTGTCAATAAAGTGCCAGCTACCACTGTAATTAGTAATAATTTCCTTTTCATTTTTTCCCTGCACCCATTCAGTAAATATATCTGTTTTTTCAAAATTATATCAAATATTCATACCAATTTCAGGGAAAAATTTTTGAATCTTCAGCTTCCCATTGTTCAATCTTTTTCTTATGTGCTTCCCAACCACCTTTGCTTTCCACATATTCCAGCTTTTCTTCAAGCACTGGGTCAAAGACTAGAACTGCATTAAACATTTCATACATAACTAAAGCGAATATTAATACGGTTGTTATTGCCATCGCTGTCATTTGTACTACCGAGTTTTTAAATATAGCTTTAATTACCTTCATTTTCAGCGCTCCAATTGATATTCTTTTTAATTTTATTTAAAGCAACATCGACACTCGATACTAAATCGTGTAGCTCATTGTTAGAAACAACGGAGAAATTTTCCCCGTTATTCCTATTAACTTTGATACTGCTGTTAATCAGTTTTAAACAACTTTTAATTAATGCTAAATCGTTTGTAATGGCCTTTTTGCTCAATAAGTCCTCATTCTTGAGGTTCAACAGCTTTCGCCTCTCCTTCACCTTCCATAATTGAATATTGATATTCAAGAATTACTGATTCAACCAGTCGAAATACGGTAAATCACCGGTACTGCTAAATTCTACTTTTCCGTTTTTCAAGTCGACCTTATGAGCCATATTTCTAACTGCTCCTCGGGCATAACTTTTAATCCTATGTGCTGGTACTCGTTTATAGGCTTCAGTTTCTAGTTTTTCATTAACGAACGTTTCAATAAGTGTGAGCCATGCTTGTTTACTCCATCTGTTAGGTGCAAATTCACTGTAGCAAGAATTACAGGCGTCAATTAAAGCAATTTTAAATTGGATTGGATTTAAAAAGTTGTTAATGCCTTGTAAATTAACAAATGTTTCTTTCTCTTTATTTTGTTTTTCTTTGTTTGTTTCTAATACTTTATTTAATAGGTGTCGATTTTCAACTGTTGATGGTGAACTGTTGACCATCAACTGTTCAAATTCGACAATTGAAGAATCCACAATTTTTGGATTAACAGTTTCATTGAGTTGTCGATTTTCACCAATGGAAAGTAAATGCGTAAAGCTTTCACTCAGTGCGATTATTTTAAACCCACCTTGATTTACCTCGGCAATCATAGTTAGAACTTCACTATCGTCAAAAGCTACGTCACTGACTTGATAATAATACAAAGTCTTTTTTCCTTCTCGATATTTAATGGTGACCCAGTACTTTTTCGCTTCCAGTTCCTTTATTGCGTTGGTTATTGGTCCTCGTCCAAACTTGCTGTACAATTGCATTTTAGAAATTACCCAGCTTTCAGGCAGGCTCATGAGATGACTGATAAGACCGATTGAACGAATATCTTCAAGTTCCTGTAAAACTCCGTTATGAATTTGAGCGTAATCACTTGTTTTCCTTCTTTTAATAATTCCATTCATACCGCAATTTCCCCTTTTTACTTCATCGAATAAATTTGCTACAATGAAGTTAGATTTTTTAGGAATCGTTCCCTTCTGGTCGCCAAACTGTGGGGGAACGATTCTTTTTAATTTCAGCAAGAAATCAATGTAGTTATAGTAGTTACTATATAAATACGTTAATCTCTTGCAATTTTCTATTTGTGTAAACTTTTCAATAATATCACATGCTCCGAGCCTTCTAAACTCTTTTCTTTTCAAAAAATATTGCTTAAAGCACCATATTGTTTATGGCTTTCTGCTACATCTTTTGACCATAAGTTTACGTATTTCTTTGTGATTTCTAAAGAAGTATGACCCAGCAATTGTTGTAAGTGAAAAGCATTTCCACCGTTTTGAATGAAAAATTTAGCTGAAGTATGTCTGAATGTATGCGCTGATACTCGAACATTTGTAATTCCAGATAATTTGGCATAATGTTCAATCCTGTTTTGTATGCTCCGTTTTTTGAGTTCGTCCCCATCAACATTGATGAATAGCTTATCAGTGTGACAATTGCCTCGAATTTTAATCCAAATATCCATTTGTTCCTTCAGTTTTTTGCTCATGGGAACCACACGTTCAAAAAATGTTTTGGTTTCCCTTATTACAATTTCATGTTCTTTTACATCGGCAAGTTCTATACTAACCAGCTCATTAAGTCGAATTGCTGTATCAAGCATTAAAAGCATAATTGTGTAATCACGAATGCCAACAAAAGTACGTTTGTCACAAAGAGAAAATAATAGTTTCACCTGTTCCTTTGAAAATGATGGCACAACTTCTTTGCGTTGTTTCATAAGCTTTACGTTTGCCATCGGATTCTTTTTGATGTGTTTATTGTTATACAAGAAATTGAAAAAACATCGTAGCGCTCGTAGCTTTGTGTTTATGGTGGTTGTTTTCAACCCCCTTTCTTGCATATCCAATATCAATAATTTAATGTCACGCTCAATCATCGTGACCAGTGGCTGGTTTTTTGATTGTAAATTTTCTCGATAGTATTTGATGGTATGAGGTCGTAAATTTTTAAGATGGCATTCTTCGTAGAATAATTTTAGAGCTTCTTCGTCAGTTGTGACGAATGTTGTCTTGGTGGAAATTCGTATTTCATCATCGGTTAATAAGCTTCTTCTTTTGCTCACTGCACACTACCCCCGCACACTTTTAGTGGTTATTTTGTCGTGTGAAATAAACACAAAAAAAGCTCCATGCAATTAAGCATGAAGCCTTGGTAATACTGCTTTTCATGATACCGGTGGTCGGGGTCGAACCGACACTCCTCACGGAACACGATTTTGAGTCGTGCGCGTCTGCCAATTCCGCCACACCGGCAAATCTTTGGCAGGGGTAGTAGGAATTGAACCCACACCAAAGGTTTTGGAGACCTTCGTTCTACCTTTAAACTATACCCCTAAATATGGTGGAGGGGGACGGATTCGAACCGCCGAACCCGGAGGGAGCGGATTTACAGTCCGCCGCGTTTAGCCACTTCGCTACCCCTCCACTTAAAAAAAGTGGTGCCGGCGAGAGGACTTGAACCCCCAACCTACTGATTACAAGTCAGTTGCTCTACCAATTGAGCTACCCCGGCACATATTAAATATTATTTACTTCGTGAAGTAATCATGGTGGAGGATGACGGGATCGAACCGCCGACCCTCTGCTTGTAAGGCAGATGCTCTCCCAGCTGAGCTAATCCTCCATA
>NZ_BAWM01000114.1:112864-113128 GCF_000759675.1 Neobacillus niacini
GAAAACATATATTGAAAGTTATTTTGATGCGCAAAAAACTTTGGTTATTTTACTTTGTAAAAAACCTTGGTAGCGGCGAAGGGAGTCGAACCCCCGACCTTTCGGGTATGAACCGAACGCTCTAGCCAGCTGAGCTACACCGCCAAATATCTGAATAAATTGTAAGTCATTTTGCTATGCAAAAAACTTTGGTGGAGCCTAGCGGGATCGAACCGCTGACCTCCTGCGTGCAAAGCAGGCGCTCTCCCAGCTGAGCTAAGGCCC
>NZ_BAWM01000114.1:113138-135535 GCF_000759675.1 Neobacillus niacini
CGCAAATCAACGGACAATTTTAACACTTCCATTTCTTTATTTATGAAACTGTTATAAACTAATAAAAGCAAAAAACATTTACAAAAGTGAAGGTGAACCATGAAAGAATTTATTTTCTCTGTTTTAGAGTTCTTATCAGAGTTAGGTTACTTCGGAATAGCACTAGGTTTGATGATAGAAGTAATTCCTAGTGAAATAGTCTTAGGATATGGCGGTTATATGATTTCGGAAGGAATTCTCGGCTACCCAGGTGCGATCATTGCTGGAACAATTGGTGGAACCCTTGCACAGCTATTCCTCTATTGGGCTGGGTATTACGGAGGACGTCCATTTTTAGAAAAGTACGGTAAATATGTCTTTATTAAAAAGAAGCAAATTGACCTATCTGAGCAATGGTTTAGAAAATATGGAGTCGGAGTCATTTTCTTTGCCCGCTTTATTCCTGTTGTCCGGCATGCGATCTCCATCCCAGCAGGGATTGCTAAAATGTCTGCAGCAAAATTCACTCTTTATACAGTTGCAGCTGTTATTCCTTGGACCATTCTATTCCTTTATCTAGGACATGCGTTAGGGGAAAATTGGTCGCATATTAAAGAATATGCAGCGCAATATACAATGCCTATTATTATCGGTGCAGTCATTCTTGGTGTCATTTATTTCTTAGTAAAGAAAACCAAAAAAACAACTACTGAATAATTACAGTGGTTGTTTTTTTTTGACATCAAAGCTTCATTTGATTTTTTAGTGATTAGAAAATAAAATAGACAACATACATGCTTTCTGTCGAAAACATTAGATTTATGTCGAAAGGATTGATTGTTTGAAAAAGTTTGGTTTAGCTTGGCAAATTTTAGTCGGATTAATACTTGGGATTGCTGTAGGTGCGATTTTTTACGGAAATCCTGAGGTGCAAACATATTTACAGCCTATCGGGACGATCTTTATCCGCCTGATAAAAATGATTGTAATCCCAATCGTGGTATCTAGTTTAATTGTTGGTGTTGCAGGAGTAGGAGATATTAAAAAACTTGGAGCATTAGGTGGTAAAACGATTCTTTACTTTGAAATTATTACTACCATTGCGATCATTATCGGCCTAGGTGCAGCCAATCTGTTTCAGCCTGGTACTGGCATTAATATGGATAATTTAAGCAAGAAGGATATTGGCGGATATATTTCCACAACAGAACAAGTGGAAAGCCATAGCTTTGCAGATACATTTGTTAATATTGTCCCTCAAAATCTATTTGAATCACTTGTAAAAGGTGATATGCTTGCAATTATTTTCTTTTCTGTCTTTTTTGGCCTCGGAGTCGCCGCAATAGGTGAGAAAGGGAAACCAGTATTAGCATTTTTTCAAGGAACAGCTGAAGCCATGTTTTATGTTACAAACCAAATCATGAAATTTGCTCCTTTTGGTGTTTTTGCCCTTATCGGGGTAACTGTTTCAACCTTTGGAGTTTCCTCCTTAATTCCCTTGAGTAAGTTAATTTTCACGGTATATGGAGCCATGGCATTCTTTATTATAGTTGTTTTAGGATTGGTTGCTAAAATCGTCGGAATTAATATCTTTAACCTAATTCGCATTCTTAAAGATGAATTAATCCTTGCTTATTCTACAGCGAGCTCAGAAACTGTACTACCAAAGGTTATGGAAAAAATGGAACGATTCGGCTGCCCTAAGGCAATTGCATCTTTCGTCATTCCGACTGGATATTCTTTTAACCTTGATGGGTCTACCCTTTATCAAGCATTAGCGGCCATCTTTATCGCACAAATGTATGGCATTGACCTTTCCATTAGTCAGCAAATATCGCTTATGCTGGTGCTTATGGTGACGTCTAAAGGAATAGCTGGGGTTCCAGGCGTATCCTTCGTTGTTTTATTGGCTACCTTGGGGTCTGTTGGAATTCCATTAGAAGGCTTGGCATTTATCGCTGGAATTGACCGAATTCTAGATATGGCCAGAACGGTGGTCAATGTGGTTGGTAACTCGCTGGCTGCGGTTGTCATGTCAAAATGGGAAAAGCAATTTGATACAGAAAAAGCCGAGAAGTATATAAATGAGATAAAAGAAGTAAAAACTGCCATTCAATAAAATAAGGCTGTCTGGAGAAAATTCCAGGCAGCCTTTGTTTTTTATAGCATAATGCTCGTGATTGCAGCTGTTAATAAGCTTACAAGTGTTGCTCCGTATAGTAATTTCAATCCAAACTTTGCTACTTGATTTCCTTTTGCTTCATTCAGACCCTTTACGGCACCCGTGATAATTCCAATCGATGAAAAGTTCGCAAAGGATACAAGAAACACGGAAATAATTCCAACTGTTCTACTTGATAGAGAATCTGAGATCTTTGCTAAATCCATCATCGCCACAAACTCATTTGACAATAATTTCGTTGCCATAATGGTGCCGGCCTCTACCATCTCTGCTGCAGGAACTCCAATAATAAAGGCAAGTGGTGAAAACACATAACCCAGGACCATCTGGAAGCTGATTCCAAAAATAGCTTCAAATACATAATTAATCATACTAATTAAAGCAACAAAACCAATTAGCATGGCTCCAACAATAATGGCTACCTTGAATCCATCCATAATATATTCCCCAATGACTTCGAAGAAGGTTTGTTTTTCTTCCTCTTGAATATCAATAATATCCTCTTCCGCTGAAACCTCGTAAGGATTAATGATATTGGCAACCATGAAACCACCAAATAAGTTTAATACCAATGCCGTAATCACATATTTCGGATCGATCATCGTCATATACGCCCCTAATATTGAGGCAGAAACCGTTGACATGGCTGAAGTACATAATGTGTACAGTCGGTGTTCAGGTATATAAGGAAGCTGTTTTTTTACAGAGATAAACACCTCAGATTGACCGAAAATAGCAGATGCAACTGCATTATAGGATTCTAATTTACCTAAACCATTTACCTTACTTAAAATGATGCCTAGATAACGAACGATAATAGGAAGGACCCTAATGTGCTGTGCAATTCCAATTAATACTGAGATAAACACGATTGGCAGGAGGACATTTAAGAAAAATGGACCCGCTCCTTTATTCGCCATTCCTCCGAAAACAAAGTTTATTCCCTCTGCAGCGTAACTTAAAAGATGGTCGAACAATGTAGAGACTGCTGTAATAATGACAAATCCGACTTCGGTATTAAGCAGCAAAAAAGCAAAAATAAGCTGTAATACTAGCATTGTAACAAGTGGTTTAACTTTAATCCTTTTCTTATTGTTACTAACGATATAGGCTAACAAAAAGATGACAACGATTGCAGCCAAAAACAGAACATATTTCAAAGTATTTTTCTCTCCTATTCGTGATGTCCTTAGCTAAGAAGTTAGAAAACACCATTAATTTCGACAAATATCGACATATTCAATCACAAAAATGAGTATAATGGTAACGGTTACTTGTGTCAATCGAATAAAATATAGTAATAAAATTCAGGTTTTTCACTTTTTATTATTCCTTCCTCCACTTTTCTTATTCTTATAACAAAAAAAACCACCAGATAGGTGGAATTTTAATCAATCATTATTAACTCTACTTAGTCTTTGCTGTTTCAATAACACGTTTCATTGCATGAATGTGCCCTAAATGCAAATTCTCATGAAAAAGAGCAAAATTAACAAGTTCACCAAACGTTTCCTGTCCAAGAAATGGCTCTTTCAACTTCATGTTGAGGCTTTCAACTGAAATCTCCTTCATTCTTTTTAATTGTTCTTTTAACTGACTAGTCAAGACTGAAACAGAAGGAACATCTCCTTGCCAGTCTGCCGGTTTCGTTCCTCTTGCGAATAATTCCATATAGTTTGCTGGTAAATGGCTTGTCTTTTTAGGAAAACCAAACATTATATTTTCTGCAGTCGTTAATACGTGTCCAATATGCCAATGAATCGTGTTGTTAAACCCTTCAGGTTGTATGTCAGCAAGGCCTTCCTCAACTGCCTCAACATTCTTGATAAAAAAACTTCTCGTAAGCTCCATGTTATTAAACAAAAGCTGGCTCATTCTATTATTCCTCCCTCTTCTTCATCGCTCTTTTTCATAATAATTAGTATCAATATTTATTACATTTCTTCTGGGGCTTCAATTCCTAATAATCTCAGACCTTCTTTTAGAACAATCGTAACGGAAGATACAAGAGCTAATCGAGCTTGTTGTTCTGCACCATTTTCAAGAATTTTTACCTCGCCATAATATTTATTGAAGGCTTGAGCGAGGTCAACAATATATTTGGCAATTTGGGATGGATCGAACTGTTCAAACGCTCTTTTAATAGCATTTGTAAATTCCATAAGCAAACTAACAACCTTCCACTCCTTTTCCCAGGATGGAGAAGATGTTTGGACAACATGATCTATTTGCCAATTTGCTTTACGTAAAATAGAGCAAGCCCTTGCATAAGTATATTGGACATAAGGACCGGTTTCTCCTTCAAAACGGAGCATTTCTTCCAGTGAAAATTCTATATCATTCATTCTAAAGTTCTTTAAGTCATGGAACATGACTGCTCCTACCCCCACCTTTTTGGCTACGGCATCTTTATTTGTGAGGTTTGGATTTTTTTCTTCAATATTATGTCTTGCCATAGAAATAGATTCATTTAATACTTCCTCTAATAAGACGACCTTTCCTTTTCTTGTCGACATCTTCTTTCCATCTTTAAGCATCATCCCGAAAGGAATGTGGACCATATTTTTTGCCCATGCATACCCCATCTTTTCTAACACAGCGATTAACTGTTTAAAATGGAGACTCTGTTCATTACCGACGACATACAATGACAAATCAAAGTCATAGTTTTCTTTACGGTAAAGGGCTGCTGCTAAATCTCGCGTTGCGTAAAGGGTTGCTCCATCGGATTTTTTAATTAAGCATAGAGGCAATCCTTCGTCTGTTAGTTCTACAACCTGAGCCTGGTCAGATTCTATTAGTAATTGTTTTTCCTCTAATAGCTGAACGACACGGTCCATTTTATCATTATAAAAAGCTTCCCCTGCAAAGGAATCAAAGTGAATGTTCATTAATTCGTATATTCTTGAAAACTCTTTTAAGGACTCATCACGGAACCACTGCCACAGAGAAATGGCTTCCTCATCACCGTCTTCAAGTTTTTTAAACCAGGTTCTTCCCTGTTCGACGAGTGAAGGATCGCTCTCTGCTTCATCGTGGAACTTAACATAGAGGGTTAATAATTCCTTAATCGGGTTTTGTTTGACCCTCTCTTCTTCTCCCCATAGCTTATATGCCGTAATAAGTTTACCGAACTGAGTACCCCAGTCACCTATATGGTTAATTCTAATAGGCTTATATCCGCATTTTTCTACAATGAATGCTAAAGAGTTTCCTATGACCGTTGAACGCAAATGGCCCATTGAAAAGGGCTTCGCGATATTGGGTGATGACAGGTCAATCGTGACAGGACGGTTATTTCCGATGTCTAGAGCACCATACTTATCCTTTTGCTTGATAATTTCAGCAACCGTATCTTCCGAAACCAATTTTTTATTTAAGAAGATATTCAGATAGGCACCCACTACTTCAATCTTCTCAAAAGTTGGCGATTGGATTTTTACACTTAACTCTTGAGCAATAATATTTGGCGATTTTCTTTTTACTTTTGCTAATGAGAAACAAGGAAAGGCTAAATCACCGTGCAGTTGATTTTTAGGCTTCTCAATTAACATTTCAAGCTCTTTTACTTGCATTTCATGACCTAGCACTTCAAATAATATTTCTGCAAGCTCCTGTTTATACTTCATTTTTCTAGACCTCCTATTTCTTTTTTTTATAAAAAGTCTGTGTTAAAATTGTCTGTTGATTTCCACTCCAGGCACTTCGCTTTCCGCGGGCGGCCCGGGGAGCCTCCCGCAGGAGTCTTCGTGCCTTCCGCTTCAATCAACAGAGTGCCAACATCAAAAATTAGCTTTAACACAGCCAATAAATACAAAAAACTCCCGTCTCTATGTTGAAGAGACGAGAGTTAACTCGCGGTACCACTCTACTTGTTCAAAAGAACCAGCTTGGCTTGTTAACGGAGGACTTCTCCGGTTTGCCCTACTTTCTTCAGGCAAACATCTCAAAAGTGCGCTTCATCCCCTGTTTCGTATCAGGCTCACACCGTCCCTGACTCGCTTCGACTTCCCAGAAAATTACTCTCTTTTTCATTGATTTTATCAGACTTAATTGATAGTTATTATACTGGATAATAAAGGATTTATCTAGTCGTTGCTGATTATTATTTCAAATTGGGCATCTTATCCGTAAAGGAGGGATATCATGGCCAGAAGAAATAAAATTCTCGTCCCTGAGGCAAGGCATGGATTAGATGCCTTAAAGGCGAAGGTCGTTCAGGCGCAAAATCCAGAGAACGCCAAATTCGAGGCAGCCGAAGAGGTTGGTGTTCCTTTAAAGAAAGGCTACAATGGACAACTCACTTCACAGCAAGCGGGTAAGGTCGGCGGCAGACTAGGCGGTAGTATGGTCCGTGAGCTTGTTAAAATGGCACAGGAAAATATGGCTAAAAAAAGGTAAGCAGTGGGACCCCACTGCTTACTTATGACCCGGTGGACCGATAATGCCTTACTCCAAATTGCCATACGAGAAAACAAGGAAGAATAAAAAGGCTGCCTGCAAGAGGAGTCAGCATATAAAGAATTTCATCGCCTTTTGTTTTTCCAAGAATAAACAATAACGGAAGGTAATTTACGGTTCCGAAGGGGATAACATAGGTAAAGAACCGTGCCACCCACTTTTGGTAAATATTTAACGGGTATTGGGCCATCTCTCGGCCGCCATCCGTAAAGATATTTGCTACTTCTAGACCCTGTACCGTCCAAAAACACATCGTAGCTGCCAGCATATAGATACCCGTGAAGATTAATACCCCGCTGGTAATCATAAAAAACAGGGTGAGTGCCTTAAGAATACTCCATTCAATGGGGAGATTATTCAATGCCCAAATTAGTACGATAGCACTTTGAAGCAGCCTGCCTATTCGCGTGAATTCAAATTTTGACCCGAGTACTTGAAGAAAAGTGCTTCGTGGTCGTACAAGAACTCGGTCAAAATCTCCCTTAATGATCAGACTGGAAAAAGTGTCAAATCCGCGTGCAAAACACTCGCTTAACGAAAATGCCATGTGAATCACAGCAAAACAAAGAGCCACCTCAAAGAACTCCCAGCCTTTTATTTGCCCAAATCGTTCAAACAAAAAGTAGAGTCCCGCAAAAATCGAGAAAGGAATGAAAAACTGCCCGATTGATAATAGCCAAAATGATGTACGGTATTGCATTTGTGATTTAAATAAGATTAAAAGATACTTAAAATAAAGACTCATCTCTCATTATCCCCCCTGTACGACGACTCTTTTTAATACGCTGTTAAGCGCCAGTTTTCCTAACCATAGGAGACCTAAAAGATATCCTAATTGAATAAAAACTCCAATAATGGCGTCACTTTGTGCAATATGTCCTGAATAAACACGGAATGGAAAATCTGCAGTCCAGCGGAATGGCAGGACATAGGCGATTTTTTGCAGCCACAGTGGCATTAGTGGAATTGGTATAATCAACCCTGCAAAAAATTCCCCTAGAACTCCAAATATTAATAGTGAACCCATTGGAGATAAAGTCACAAAAACAGAAATATATAAGAACATCGAAATCGCTACTAATAGTAGTAAGCCTAATAAAAGGGTAATGACAAATAAGATAAAGGTTATAACATTTGGAGGAAGTGTCATGTTGTAGGGTTTTGGTAAAAAGAAAGCCACAAGTAAGATCGGATAGCAGCGTAATAACGCACTGGACAACCTCTGTGCCAGAAGTTTTGCAAACCAGAAACCATATAAATCTGTTGGCCGACAAAGTTCATAGGCGATATTGCCGCTTGTAATGAGATCAAATAATTCATTATCACGAAACCAAAGCATAATAAAAGCAAGGAAAGCTTGCTGCAGCCATATATAGGTGATTAGCTCTTTTAAGGATATTGGCGGTGTTACGGCTGTAAATTCATAAAACGCTTCAAAAACCATAATCGAAATGAATCCCCAGAAAAATTGAGTTGCTACTCCAGCCAGCGCAGCAGATCGATACTGCATACCAATTAAGAGTCTTAGTTTTAGTACCGAAGCATATACCTTCATATTTTGAACTCCTTATAAAGCTGGACGATAATATCTTCTATTGGCTGTGATTCGATCGTCACATCGATCAGGTCCACCTTATTCGATAATTGGGTAATGACATCGGAGGTAAGAATCTGTTCTGTATCGATACTTAGTACAGCATGCTCAGGAGTCCAGTGGAGTATGGTGGTCCCAGGAATATCAATGGAAATGGTATTTTTACGGTAATCTGCCGTAATCGTTTTATGCGTTCCAAAACGCTTTCTCAGTTCCTCTAGTTTTCCATCATAAAGCAGACTGCCTTTTCCAATTAAGATCACACGATTGGCTAACGCTTCTATATCATTCATATCATGGGTAGTTAGGACAACCGTTACTCCCTTTTCCTGATTAATGGTTTTGATAAACTGGCGGACCGCTATTTTTGAAACCGCATCAAGTCCAATCGTCGGTTCATCTAAAAATAAAATTTGGGGATTATGTATAAGAGATGCCGCGATTTCACAGCGCATTCGCTGACCTAAACTTAATTGTCTAACTGGAGAGTTAATTATGTCTTTTAATTCTAATGTTTCTATGAGCAGGTCTAATGTCTTTTTATATTCCTGCGTTGGGACGTTGTAAATGTCCTTTAATAGCTCAAAGGAATCGATCACCGGAACATCCCACCAAAGCTGAGAACGCTGACCGAAGACGACCCCTATATTTTTTACATACTCTACCCGGTTCTTCCATGGCGTGAACCCCATAATACTGCACTTTCCCCCGTCAGGAACTAAAATGCCGCTCATGATTTTAATCGTTGTCGATTTACCAGCACCATTCGGACCGATGTATCCAACAATTTCACCTGGATTGATTGTGAAGGAAATATCGTTAAGGGCTTCAACAATCGTATGCTCCCGGTAAAAGAGTGCCTTGGTGGCTTGCAGCAATCCAGTGGAACGCTTAGCCACTTTGAAGGATTTCGTTATGCTATCTAATTTTATCAACTGGTTTTCCCTCCCTTTTTGTCACAGAGAAAAATAGTACCATCTCAAGTAGATGAGTGTCAAGAATTTTCTAAATTGTTTTTGTAGATATTTTGTCACAACATTTTCGATTAATTTTTTATATGATTAGGTTGAAAGGAAGTGGATTATGTTAATAAAACCAAGAAGTGAATCCGATTTATTAAAGATTATGAGAATCTTAAACGCAAGAATGAATTTAAATGAAGATGAAAAGAAGCAGTATTTATACTTGAAGAAAGGATATGAAGGGGAAGTGGCATTTGACCTATTGACGGCATCGAACCTCAATAGTGAAATATATATTCTAAACGATATAATGCTCGAGAGAAACAATTCTAAATTTCAAATTGATACCGTAATGATAGTGCAAAATACGATTTTCCCTTGCGAAGTAAAAAATTATGAAGGTGATTATTATTACCAAAATGATGAATTCAATCTATGTAAAATTAAAAAGCCAATCAGTAATCCCCTCCACCAGTTAAAAAGAAGTGAAACCATGCTCCGCGAATATCTTCAAGATGATGGATTCCATTTTCATATTGAACCCTACCTGATCTTCATAAACCCTGGATTTTTCTTATACCAGGCTCCCCAAAATAATTCGATCATTTTTCCTTCACAACTAAGCTGCTTCATGAAAAAACTAAACTCAAAACCATCAAAACTAAATGGGATGCACCGGAAGCTTGCTGATAAATTAACTGACGGACACACCATTGACTCTCCGTATCCAAAATTGCCTCCATACAACTACCATTCACTTCAAAAAGGGTTAACTTGTGGTACCTGTAACTCACCTTTTATGTACTGTTGCGAAAGAAAAGCTACGTGTAATCATTGCGGTTATGAGGAGGAGGTTGAATCAGCAGTCGTACGGAGTGTAGGAGAATTTAAGCTACTTTTTCCAGACCTAAAATCACCACTAATATTATTCATGATTGGTGCAGGGTGGTCGAGTCTAGAAAGATGATTAGGAAAATTTTAAAGAAGAACTATAAAGCTGTAAGTTATGGGCAATGGGCTTTTTATGAGTAATGTAATAGGGGTTTAAGAAGTATTTCCTTCATTGGTTACCATTTATCTATTTCTATTGCTGTTTCGGTCACCAATGACCTCTATTGGTTACCTCTTTTCTATTTTTCCTTGCTGTTTCGGTCACCCATAGCCTCTATTGGTTACCACTTTTCTATTTTTCCTTGCTGTTTCGGTCACCAATAGCCTCTATTGGTTACCACCTTTCTATCTTCCCTTGCTGTTTCGGTCACCAATAGCCTCTATTGGTTACCACTTTTCTATTTTTCCTTGTGTTTCGGTCATCAATAGCCTCTATTGGTTACCACTTTTCTATCTTCCCTTGCTGTTTCGGTAACCAATGACCTCTATTGGTTACCACTTTTCTATTTTTCCGTAAAAATCGGATCGTGTCTTACAAGGTAGATTTTTTGAAAATTGCAATATGTCAGTTCGTGACTTTGTTGTCCAGTACCCGACTTTGTTGTCATTCAACAGTTGTAGCTTTTGAAAAAAGTTTGATTAAAATTAATTGAACCCTTAATAATCCGATTTTTTTATTTCCGCCAAAAAGTTGAACAGTCTGCCTTATCCAAAATATTAAACTCGATCATTTTATCAAGTAATGAGAAATCAACCGGACTATCCCACGGGAGACGTACCAACCCCTTGGTGTGATCATAGCCAGCCTGCACAATTTTATCAGAAAAATGATTAATCCCTGCCTCTTCAGGAGCAACAGCCAAATGATGTTTGGCTACGCTAAAGCCAATAATATATGTGCCGTGATCGGTAAACATAGGCTGATTCCACTTAATTGCTGGCTCTAAATTTGGGAATTTCTTAGATACCCAAGCCAAAACTTCTTCCGTTCGGTCTCGATGTTGTGGGTTACCAATATGCTCTAAAAATTCTGCAAAAACTTCCATGTCGTTCTCTCCTAAAATAAAAAATATTTTTAATCCACTTATCAACTTTAGATTTTCTCATTCTTTTAGACATAAAAAAACAACCCTTTAGATAATCATATCCAACGGGGTGAAACGGTGCAACTTTTTAAAAACGGTATAACTTTATTCAAAACGGTACGACTTTATTTAAAAGCTACACAGTTTGTTGCTTTAGAATAAAGTTTGATCAAATTAATACTGATAACTTTAATAAATGAACAAAAGGAAAGAGCGTGTTTTGAAAAAAGATTGATTATTTTCTATCTGTGTTACTCCCAATTGCGCCCTTTAATTGAATAAGAAAGCTGTTTTATTCTACAAGTATCGAAATTGCACTATACACTAATAACAAAGCCATAATTACATTAAACTGACTTTTATACGCTGATAAGAACGTTTGAAAAATCGAACCAAACATGCTCCAACAGAAAGTACTCATAAAACCAACAAAAGCCAAAAATAATGAATAAAATAGTAAGCTGAAATTTGATGTGTGATATGGAAGGATGAAGGTTGATATTGCAGTTATGCCATACAATATACCTTTCGGATTTATGAATTGTAAAAGCATTCCTGTTAAAAAACTATTATTCTTGTCCCCATTATTGTCCTTATCATTATTTTTACTAGTAATAATTTTTATAGCAAGATACAACATATAGACTGCACCTAGGATTGTCATAATAAATTCAATTTTCGGAATGAAATTTTCCAGCAAAAGATTAAAATAAATGCACAATAACATTATTACAAAGAAACCTGCACCTACTCCTAAACAAAATCTAATTGTCTTTTTTAACCCGTATTTGTTAGCAAATAACATTGCCATAATATTATTGGGACCTGGTGTAAAACTTGTAACAAAAACATATAGCAAAAACGATAATAAGTGCATTTTGGACTCCCCCTTTGTAATGTGTGTTATAATGACTAAAACGGACATTATAACGTTTTACTTTTTATTGTACAATACGGACGTTATATTGTAAATGCGGGGTGTATTTATGGAGGAAATAAATCTTATCATTGCAAAAAATTTAAAAGCCTTTAGAGAAAGCAAGAAATTAAGTCTTGAAAAGGTTGCAGAATTAACTGGAGTAAGTAAAACGATGATAGGTCAAATTGAAAGGGGAGAATCGAGCCCTACAATTACAACTATTTGGAAAATAGCCAATGGATTAAAGATTTCTTTTACTTCACTAATAAATAGTCCGAAGCCAGATACAAAAGTGGTTTTAAGAAGTGACATTCAATTATTATCTGAAGACAATAGGAAATATCGAGTCTATCCCTACTTTCCCTTTGAAGATGATAAGCGCTTTGAAGTTTATTCAGTCGAGATAGAAAAAGGTGGATTCCTAAGTGCTGATTCGCACGGTGAGGGAACTGAAGAGTTCTTAACTGTTTTTGATGGAGAATTAACTGTCCGTGTAAATAACATTGAATATACAGTAAGAAGTGGTGATTCTATCAGATTCAAAGCTGACAGACCCCATAACTATCATAATTCAGGGAAAACATTAACTCGATTAAGTATGGTCATATATTATCCAGGTTAAAAAAACCGTTCTACAAGAACGGGGATTTACTTCTGTTTTTATTTGTGCCTTTGTATCAATAAAGTTATTAAATTGAACTGCGAGTTAATTTAATAACACAAGCATATTTTTAACTATCTGAATTCGAAAAGATTTGCGGGCGTTTTTTCGGGCTTCTATTCGTGCTTTTTCTCTTGCTTTACCGTCTCACTCACAATCGTGATACATAAGGCTTTTTAGGTTTTAATCAAACGTTTGATTAATTTTTCCCTTTACTAATCAAACGTTTGATTAAATAAAAAAAGAACCGAGAACACATACCAACGGTACGGCTCCCGATTCTTGCAAGCATTACATATTCACCTATTGCCTCCTGCTCAATTCCCAACCGACTTCACACTTTTTTGTCTATCATCAGACTTTTTTGTGTGTCGTCAGGGTTAATTGGTGGGAGACAAGTTCGTTTAAAGTTTTTTACCTCTTACTCAACTGTCACCGATTTAGCAAGGTTACGTGGTTTGTCAACGTCGCAATCGCGGTGTAGAGCTGCATAGTAGGCAAGTATTTGCATTGGTATTACAGAGATAAGTGGTGTTAATAATTCATGTACTTCCGGAATAACGAAGCTGTCTTCGTCCATATTTAGTCCATTCATCGAGATGATGCATGGGTTTGCGCCTCGGGCAACGACTTCTTTTACGTTACCGCGAATGCTTAAGTTTACACTTTCTTGAGTTGCAAGCGCAATAACCGGTGTTCCTTCTTCAATTAAAGCAATCGTACCATGCTTTAATTCTCCACCAGCGAAGCCTTCTGCTTGAATATAAGAGATTTCTTTTAGCTTCAAGGCTCCTTCTAACCCAACATAGTAATCAATTCCGCGTCCAATAAAGAAAGCATTACGTGTTACTGCTAAAAACTCCCTAGAAATATGCTCGATAAGCTCTTTTGAATCACAAAGGACTTCCATTGCATTTGCAACCAGACCCAGTTCGTGGATAAGATCAAATCCTGGATCAAGTTTGCGGCTTTTTGCTGTTACTTCCGCTAAAATAGCCAAAACAGCTAATTGTGCCGTATATGCTTTTGTAGAGGCAACCGCAATTTCTGGACCAGCATGAAGCAATAGAGTATGGTCTGCTTCACGGGAAAGAGTAGAACCAGGCACATTTGTAATCGTTAGTGCTTGATAACCCATTTCCTTAATATTAACAAGAACGGCACGACTATCAGCAGTCTCACCACTCTGAGAAATAAAGACGAATAATGGTTTCTCAGAAAGAAGAGGCATGTTATAGCCAAACTCACTTGAAATATGAACTTCTACAGGGATTTTTGCCAGTTTCTCAATGAACTGCTTACCAACAAGACCTGCATGATAGGAAGTTCCAGCCGCAATAATGTACACACGATCAGAGTTGTTCATGGCAGAGATGATTTCAGGATCAATGGTTAATTCACCTTGTTCATTCTGGTATGCTTGGATAATTTTACGCATTACTGCAGGCTGCTCATCAATTTCTTTTAACATATAATGAGGATAGGTGCCCTTTTCAATATCGCTTGCATCCAATTCTGCAATGTAAGAAGTACGAGTAATTGTTTCCCCATCAAGGTTTTGGATAGTTACATCGTTCTTTGTCACGATCACGATTTCTTTATCCATTAGCTCTACGTATTCATCCGTAACTTGAAGCATAGCCATTGCGTCACTGGCAACAACGTTGAAATCAGCACCTAGTCCTACCAATAATGGACTTTTGTTTTTTGCAACAAAAATAGTATCACCGTTTTGTTCGTCCAATAAAGCAAGGGCATAGGAGCCGTGTAACAGACCTAGTGTCTTACGGAAAGCTTCTAATACGTCTAAGCCGTCGTGTACAAATTTTTCAATCATCTGTACGATGACTTCCGTATCCGTTTCACTTACAAACGTAACATCTGCTAAATATTCACGCTTTAAAAGATCATAGTTCTCAATTACACCATTATGCACAAGGGTAAAACGTCCAGATGCACTTTGGTGTGGATGGGAATTTGTTCTGCTTGGAACCCCGTGAGTAGCCCAGCGTGTATGGCCAATTCCGATGTTAGCCATAACATCCAATTCTACAATCTCACGTAAATCAGCAATACGTCCCTTTTCCTTAAAAACACGGACTCCATTTTCGTTCATTACAGCAATTCCAGCTGAGTCATAACCTCTATATTCGAGCTTTTCTAAGCCTTTTAGTAATATTTCTTTCGTATCATTAATTCCAATATATCCAACGATTCCACACATTTTTCTTTTCCTCCCTGATATAGGGGGCAAGAATGCTTTGGAGGCTCACCTTGCCCCCTTATCTCTGTTTTGAAAGGTATCTGTATATACCTTTTTCTTTTTATTGCTATGTTTAGTATGCGCATTTCCTTCTCTTTGTGCACCAAGTTGCCTCGGTGTTTTAAAGAAGAAACAATCGGTTGTGCGTTCAACCGGGAGGTATCCGCCGAACATTCGATAAACCTCCTCCTCGTCAACTAACCCACCATGGTTAGTTCAGGCGCTTTTATTAATACGTTTTTATCCACTATCCTCCTTTTAAAATTTATATTGCTTTTAAGAAACAAAGCAAATTAATCGTAACTGATGAATCAGCATTCGTCAACAAAATAATAAAAATGGCAAAGTTGTTTGACTTTACCAATTACATAATAAAATATGCATAAAGGAAGTGTTACGTTCCCTTATGCATGTACAAATGTATGTCTATTCTTTTAATTCCATTTCTTCCTTTACTACAGTCACAATTCGGTCTACATATGCTGCGCATAATTCTTCTGTAGGTGCCTCCGCCATTACTCGAACCAGAGGTTCTGTACCTGATGGTCGAACGAGAATACGACCGTTTCCATTCATTTCCGCCTCAACCTGCTCAATAACCGTTTTTACCTTTTCATTATCCGTGACATGGTACTTATCTGTTACTCGGACATTAACCAGCTTCTGAGGGAACTTTTTCATATCTGCAGCTAATTCAGATAATGTTTTCTGAGTTGATTTCATAATATTTACTAATTGCAATCCAGTTAGCAGGCCGTCTCCAGTTGTATTGTAATCCAAGAAAATGATGTGTCCAGATTGCTCGCCACCGAGATTAAATCCATTCTTCTTCATTTCCTCGACAACATAGCGATCCCCAACTGCTGTTGGAACACTGTGAATTCCGTGTCCTTCTAAGCCTTTATAGAATCCAAGGTTACTCATTACGGTTGAAACAATCGTACTATGTTTAAGACGACCCTGTTCCTTCATGTATTTCCCGCAGATAAACATTATTTGGTCGCCATCTACGATATTACCCTTTTCATCAATAGCAATTAAACGGTCACCATCGCCATCAAACGATAGACCCACATCGGCACCCTTTTCCTTTACCAATACCGCTAATGCTTCTGGATGTGTCGAGCCGACACCAGCATTAATATTAATGCCATTAGGTGAAGCTCCCATGACTGAAATATCTGCATCCAAATCTGCAAATAGATGTGTTGCAAGTGAAGAAGTAGCTCCATGAGCACAATCTAAGGCAATATGAATACCTGAGAAATCTTCATCCACTGTATTTTTCAAGTATTGCAGGTACTTTTGTCCGCCTTCAAAATAATCCATAACTTGACCTAAATCTGCACCAACTGGTCTTGGTAATTGATCATCTGTTTTATCGATTAATTCTTCAATTTCATTTTCCTGCTCATCAGAAAGCTTAAATCCATCAGGACCGAAAAATTTAATGCCGTTGTCAGCCACCGGATTATGGGAAGCAGAAATCATTACTCCAGCTTCAGCCCCCAGCGCCTTTGTTAAATAGGATACACCTGGTGTTGAAATAACACCTAAGCGCATTACCTCTGCACCAATTGAAAGTAATCCAGCTACCAGTGCTCCTTCCAGCATATGTCCGGAAACACGGGTATCACGACCGATTAGCACTTTTGGTCTGTCCTTGTCCTTTGTTAATACAAACCCACCGAAACGCCCCAGCTTAAATGCTAATTCAGGTGTTAATTCACTATTCGCCACTCCGCGGACGCCATCGGTACCAAAGTATTTTCCCATTATCAAAATCGCTCCTTATCATGTATACTGCTGTGTTTTATGCGTTGGCTCTCGTTATCGTAATTTTTGCTGACGATTTATCAGGTTTCCAATTTACATCCGGTGGTCCATTTACTTGAATCGGGACGTTATGATTACCCTCTGTAAAACCTGTTAAATCAACGAAAATATTGAAGTTGTTTGGTCCTAGACCTGTTACTGCACCTGGTCCAAAGACTAATAAATTTACTAATCGATTGGCTGGGTCGTTGATGACCGCTTCAAAATCTTCGGATAAGTTCCTAATATTTATCGGGATCCCTGATACGGTCGTCTCTTCCTCTTTTTTAACCACCACGGTTACCTCTACGGTTTCAGGTGTTACTTTCGTTATTCCATTGGAGATAATCACTGGTAAAGTTATGGTCGTATTATCACTTATCTTACTTACGTCAACTTCGACACGGACATTATCAGTATCTTTTAATACATCCTCTTCACCAGAAATCACTGCTTCTTTTACATCTAAGTCTATCGATTCAATCGTGACCCCGGCTGGTGGTGTTCCTTTTTCAATGATATTTATTGGAACTGTTTTATCATTGCTTTTTATCGGAATCGTAACTTCTACTTTTGCCGGCTCAACCACTACATTCAGTTTATTTAATTCCTTATCAAGTACTTGTACCTGTGCTTCTTTTGAGACTGTACTATCAAGAAGATCTCTGCCTTCAAGTGTTGCCTTAACATATGTAATCCGATCGATTACATCTTTCGCACCTGTTATTTTAACTTTATTTGGCTTAACGGTAGGTTGTCCTGCTGTATAACCAGCCTTTACCAAATCACTATCAAATTCAGCCTCTACCGTAAACTCCGTTGTTACTTTTTCCTGGATTGCTACGGTTAAAGAACTAGGTTTGATTGTTGCTTTTAACTTTTCAGATAACCCGCTTACTTCAAATTTCACCTTTTGATTACCTATATTAGCATTGGTTAAATCTACAAAAACCTCAAAGTTTTTTAAAGCCTTTGCGGATTGAACATGTGGCATTGGACCTTCGATGGTTACTTCCACCGTGTCCGGTATTCCTGAAACTACAAGGTTTTCGGTATCATAATAAGCTTTTACTGGAATATCTGCTAAGGTTTCTGTGGTGTTTTCGCCAGGTACATTAATTTCTGTTGTTTTCCCCCCAGAATTTGGGACAGCAGAATAAAGTAGTACTGCCATTAATAACGCCAGTATTTTTATAAACCAGGGATTATCCATCAATTTATCCATTATTTTTTCCCCTCCAGTTCCAACGAGCTGAAGAAGCCGGTTTTACTTTTGTACTAGTAATAATTAAATCATGAGAAATTAATTCTTTAAATCCTTCTAATGTTAAATTTCGATGAAGCTCCCCATTTTTGGTTAAAGATATATTTCCGGTTTCTTCAGAAACTACTACCGTAATACTGTCTGTCACTTCACTTATTCCTAAAGCGGCACGATGTCTTGTACCAAGCTCCTTTGAGATAAAAGGGCTTTCTGACAAAGGAAGATAACAAGCAGCTGCGGCTACATTATTTTTTTGGATAATAACAGCCCCATCATGGAGTGGTGTATTTGGAATAAAAATATTTATGAGTAATTCAGAAGAAATTTTCGCATCTAGTGGAATCCCCGTTTCTATGTAATCACTCATCCCTGTTTCCCTTTCAATGGAAATCAAGGCACCAATGCGCCGTTTAGCCATATAGTCTGTTGCCTTAACAATGGCGTCCACCATTTTCTCTTGTTCCTCATCGTCCGGACCATTGCTTCTTGAAAAAAACCGCCCTCTGCCTAATTGCTCAAGGGCTCTCCGGAGCTCAGGCTGAAAGATAATGATTACAGCTAAGAATCCCCAATCAATGGCCTGCTGGGTTAACCAGCTTAGCGTATTTAGACCAAAAAACTCACTAACAACTCTTATAAGGAGAATTACCACAATTCCTTTTAATAATTGTACAGCCTTTGTTCCTTTTATTAGGTTTAACAGCTTATATATAACCCACGAAACAAGGAGAATATCAACAATACTAGCTAAGTACTTCCATATATTAAAATCTTCAAAAAACGGCATTGTTTTTCCTCCGTAAATTTGTCTAACTTATAACCTTTTTATTATAACATAAATTAAACCTGTACTTATTATTTATCATATATATACATATCATTAAAAAAAGAAATCACTCACTATGAGTGACTTCTTCTTACTATTCTTCACCTTCATTAAAGATATCAACTACCTCAAAAGCAATCCTTTTCATGTGATACCAAATCCAATCAAATACTTCATTAACCTCTTCTATTTGTCCGGTTACATGTCCAGCAGAAGCTAGGTACTTTTCTCCGTTTATTATGGTTACATCTCCTTGAACTTCACCTTCAATTTTTAGTACTCCATTACGAACAACAACATCGCCCTTTACTACTTCCCCTTCAGGGACAATTACCGTATCGTTTTGAATTACTAAGTTTTCCTGTTTGGAAACTGAAAATTCACGTTCTTGATTCCATGTTGAAAATACGCTTCCTGTCATAAGGACTAAAAATAATGACGCGGCAGCAATTAGCGGATGATTTCGTAACCATCTTTGCATGCCAACCTTTTTCCTTTCTTTGGGCAGGCTGGCCATTACTTTAGCCGTAAAATTGGGAGGTGACTGCATTCTAGAAGTACCTTTTACAACAGCAATTGTCTTCTTAAATTCATTGAAAATTGTCTCACACTCTTTACAGCTTTTGAGGTGGTCTCTTAAAATCATCTCATTTTGGGGTTCAATTTCATCATCTAAATATTCATGCATTAACTCAACGATTTCTTCATCACACTTCAACGTGTTTCACCTCTTATCACACATAACGTAATTGTTGACGTAACGCCTCGCGTCCACGATGGATACGCGTTTTGACTGTGCCTAGTGGCAAATCAAGGATTTCACTTATTTCATTTAATGACAACTCTTCGATATATTTTAAAACAATAACAGATCTGTATTTTTCAGGCAGCTTCAAAATTTCCTTTTGAACAGATTCTTGAAGTTCAAGACTTTCTAATTCCTTTTCAGGTAAAGGAGAATTGGATGCCAGCTGTGAATACATAGTGAGACCGTCTGTTCCCGAGACTTCTGCATCCAGGTAGTAATCTGGCTTTTTCTTTCTAATCCTGTCTATACACAAATTTGTTGCAATCCGATATAACCAAGTTGAAAACTTTAAATCCTGATTAAATGATTTGATATTAACATATGCACGGATAAAGGCTTCCTGTGCAATGTCCTCTGCTTCATGGCGATTTCCCAGCATTCGAAAACCAAGCTGATAAATACCATTACTATATATTTCAACAATTTCAGCAAAAGCATCTTGATCGCCTTTTATTACCTGTTTAATTCTTTTTTTTATAAGGGCTTCCATTTATTCTTCTCAGCTCCAATGCGGCTATACAATCTTACGAATCAATAGCAAAAAGGTTTCAATATAAATAATATCTTTCTTACATACTTTTTATATTAACAAATATTAACTAATTTGGATAAAAGGAAGCTTAAAAGTTTTTTAAATGTGGGAAGTGTTAGCGGAAATAATAACAGCAGCTTTCAAGGAAAGCCGCTGACTAATGATTAAAGTAATTTTTCACCAAATAAGGAGCCCATCAATTCAACAGCTGCTCTTGCCGTTTTGTTCTTTTCGTCTAAAATAGGGTTGACCTCAACAAATTCTGCTGAAGTAATAATCTTCGCCTCTTCAAGCATTTCCATTGCCAAATGACTCTCACGATAACTAATCCCGCCCATAACAGGGGTTCCTACACCTGGAGCATCATTTGGGTCTAATCCATCTAAATCTAGTGATAGGTGAACGCCATCTGTTCTTTCTTTTAGATAGGCAATCGTTTCTTCTATCACCTTTGCCATCCCTAGTCTGTCAATCTCATGCATGGTGTATACTTTTATGCCTTTTTCTTTAATTAGATCTTTTTCACCATCATCAAGCGATCTTGCACCAATGATAACAACGTGCTCTGGTTTTACCTTTGGGGTATACCCTCCGATATCTGTTAAAGAATGATGACCAATCCCTAAACTTACTGCTAACGGCATCCCATGTATATTCCCAGAAGGTGAGGTTTCTGCTGTATTCAAATCACCATGTGCATCATACCAAATAACACCTAAGTTCTTATAATGCTTAGAAACACCCGCTAATGTACCAATGGCAATGCTATGGTCTCCTCCCAAAACAAGCGGGAATGAACCAGATTGAATGACTACATCAACTTTTTCTGCAAGCAATGTACTTTTTTCAGCTACGAGATCTAAATTCCTTAAGTTAGATTCTTTATCAATTACCACTTCTGGTCTTCCAATCGGAATGTCACCCATGTCATGAATTTCATCAAAAAGTGGTTTTAGTCGCTCATTTATCCCAGCATACCGGATAGCACTAGGTCCCATGTCCACTCCACGTCTCATTTGACCTAAATCCATCGGCATTCCTACTATAGATAGTTTTCTCATACTTTACCTCCTACCCCTTCATTAATTACTATTTTAACCGCTTTCAAACCAATGACTCAACTCAACAAGATTATGTATATATATACGGTTGACAGCGAACAGAGTATTGTTGCTAATCTATTGACGGATGCTAGCGTTTTATATAGGCATCAACGAGGTTCAGTTGGAATTTCGGTCATCTTTAGTTTTCGTTAGTGACCACTTTTTCTATTCCAGCAAGATTTCGGTCATTTATAATACACATTAGCGACCACTTTTTATATTTTAACAAGATTTCGGTCACTTATAGCCTTCATTAGTGACCACTCTTTCTATTTTAACAAGATTCCGGTCACTTATAGCCCTCATTAGTGACCACTCTTTCTATTTTAACAAGATTTCGGTCACTTATAGCCTTCATTAGTGACCACTCTTTCTATTTTAACAAGATTTCGGTCACTTATAGCCCTCATTAGTGACCACTCTTTCTATTTTTACAAAATTCCGGTCACTCATAGCCTTTGGTGCTTTTGAATCGGCAGTATCTTTAATGAGGACTAGGTCGTGCTTGAATACAAAAAAGCCTTAAATCATTAAATGACTTAAGGCAAATATTTTATGTAGTGTGATGGTGGAGCCTAGCGGGATCGAACCGCTGACCTCCTGCGTGCAAAGCAGGCGCTCTCCCAGCTGAGCTAAGGCCCCAAATGAAGGATTTAAAGTGAGCGATCCCCACCTTGGCAAGGTGGTGTTCTACCACACTGAATTATTTCCGCTTTTCATAGATAAAGACCCTGAGAGATATAAAATCCCTTGGGGTCACTTGTTAAATGATGAGCCATGAAGGACTCGAACCTTCGACCCTCTGATTAAAAGTCAGATGCTCTACCAACTGAGCTAATGGCTCTTGGCTGGGCTAGCTGGATTTGAACCAACGCATGTCGCAGTCAAAGTGCGATGCCTTACCGCTTGGCTATAGCCCAATATTAAGGACATTAACTAGTTTGTCCAATATTTTTTAAAAATATAAGTGGTGGAGGGGGACGGATTCGAACCGCCGAACCCGGAGGGAGCGGATTTACAGTCCGCCGCGTTTAGCCACTTCGCTACCCCTC
>NZ_BAWM01000114.1:135782-136103 GCF_000759675.1 Neobacillus niacini
TCACTAGCGTGAATGGAAAGTTATTTTTCACTAGCGTGAAAAAAACTTTGGTGACCCCTACGGGATTCGAACCCGTGTTACCTCCGTGAAAGGGAGGTGTCTTAACCACTTGACCAAGGGGCCATATAGATAATAAGAAGGTAAGCTTCCAAGCGGGCTCGAACCGCTGACCTCTTCCTTACCATGGAAGTGCTCTACCTACTGAGCTATGGAAGCATAGCCAATATTCATTAAAATAAAAATGGCTCCGCAGGTAGGACTCGAACCTACGACCGATCGGTTAACAGCCGATAGCTCTACCACTGAGCTACTGCGGAATAA
>NZ_BAWM01000114.1:136113-136534 GCF_000759675.1 Neobacillus niacini
ATTTGTAAGTTAAAGAATGGTCGGGAAGACAGGATTCGAACCTGCGACCCCTTGGTCCCAAACCAAGTGCTCTACCAAGCTGAGCTACTTCCCGATAAAATATGGCGCGCCCGAAAGGAGTCGAACCCATAACCTTCTGATCCGTAGTCAGACACTCTATCCAATTGAGCTACGGGCGCATTATTTTATTTGTAAGTGTTTTTTCTTTAAAAAAATAACTCTGGTTATTTTCGCTATCGCGAAAAAAACTTGGTGCCGAGGACCGGAATCGAACCGGTACGGTAGTCACCTACCGCAGGATTTTAAGTCCTGTGCGTCTGCCAGTTCCGCCACCCCGGCAACATTGGAGCGGAAGACGGGATTCGAACCCGCGACCCCCACCTTGGCAAGGTGGTGTTCTACCACTGAACTACTTCCGCAT
>NZ_BAWM01000113.1 GCF_000759675.1 Neobacillus niacini
CCCATACCGAACACGGAAGTTAAGCTTCTCAGCGCCGATGGTAGTTGGGACTTTGTCCCTGTGAGAGTAGGACGTTGCCAGGCTTTATATTTTTTCGCAGTAGCTCAGTGGTAGAGACGAGCATTTCATCATGAATATGCTGCGAGTTGTACACACCGAGCAGCTCCTTGAGTTACTTTCTGAGGTGGGGACACACGTAAGTAAACAAGGTTTAGGAAACTAATATTATTATTCCGCAGTAGCTCAGTGGTAGAGCTATCGGCTGTTAACCGATCGGTCGTAGGTTCGAGTCCTACCTGCGGAGCCATTT
>NZ_BAWM01000112.1 GCF_000759675.1 Neobacillus niacini
GACCAATTCTTTAAGGTACTTTCCGTCACTTTTCTCCCCAGTTGTTACCACTGCCGCTGTAATAATTCGTTCATCATTCATTGCTATATGTGTCTTAAACCCAAAGAAAGAAGAGTCTGCCGATTTATGACCAACACGTGCGTCTGGATCGTTTGAATAGTTTAGTTGTTCTTCATAATCCTCTACTACTTCTTTTAAGACGTTCAACTTTTCTTTTACAGCTGGAATTGCAGCGA
>NZ_BAWM01000111.1 GCF_000759675.1 Neobacillus niacini
CTCCAAATGTAGTACCGAAAATGAAAGAAACTCCAAATGTAGTACCGAAAATGAAAGAAACTCCAAAAGCAGAACCAAAAATGAAAGAAACTCCAAAAGCAGTACCAAAAATGAAAGAAACTCCAAATGTAGTACCGAAAATGAAAGAAACTCCAAATGTAGTACCGAAAATGAAAGAAACTCCAAAAGCAGAACCAAAAATGA
>NZ_BAWM01000110.1 GCF_000759675.1 Neobacillus niacini
CCACGCTTTGAAATGACAATCTGACCTTTCCATTTTCCTGAACTTGCTTCAGCTAGGTGTAATCCCGCATGACGTAATAGAGAATTTCCGTGAGAGAAACCACTTAGATCTCCTGATTCACCAAGTATCCCGGCTAATGAAATTTCACTTATTCCTTTAATCATCAGTAGTTTTTTTGCAAATGGTATTTTGGAGAGAACTTCTTTAACTTGTTGTTCAACTCTTTCGAGTTGTTTTACAGCGAGGTCATATTCCTCTAATAGTTGTTCTAAATGGAATTTATAAGCATCCAGGGCCTGTCTGGTCCCAATAGAGGATTTTGCTAGATTGATTAATAATTGAGCCTTCTTGGGTCCTGGTTGTCGTTTCATTAAAGACTTCCACCCCCTCATGACATCTA
>NZ_BAWM01000109.1:0-11835 GCF_000759675.1 Neobacillus niacini
TACTTTCTTAGGTTTTACCTTCGCTTTTTCATGACTTTTCTGGCGAATCTCATTCATTTTAGGTAAATGTGTTTCAATATCCATGAGAACGTTAAGTTGATTTTCGTTTCTCGTTTCTTTTTTGAGCGCCGTGTAAACCTGCCTTATATAGTAATTGGTAATGTTGTACAAATTTTTCGCTTTAAAACATAGAGAATCACAGTAATCAAACAATTCATGGTCCGGATGTATTTGTATTTTATAGGCACTATACATTTCGTTCACCTCCCTCAAAAAGAACAAATGTTCTATTTATACTTTCATTATACCAAATAGGTTTATAGAAAGTATAGTAAGTGCCCTGACATTTTCCAAATAAAAAACAAAAAAACAAGCTTATATCCCCATATCTAAAGGAGGGCACTGAAAAACTTGCGTTTTTAAAAATGTAAGCATGGTGAGATAAAAAAAACGGCAATTTCTCGTTCAATTTAGAACAAGAAATTGCCGTTTTTTATCACTTTTCTTTATTCTTTTTCTTTCAGAAGCGTGAGAATTCTCTTGAGATTGACGGCGAATATTGTCGTGGCACCCTGGATTTCCATGCCGAATAGACCCGCAGAAGATGCTGTATCATACCCGTGTCCATGTTTTAATTCACTATTCTTGGCTTCAATTTTATAGCGTGAACGAGCCTGTTCCTTAAACTCGTCACTATTTTGAAACGTTTCTTGTTCCTTATGTTCGGTCGATTTAATTGTCACCGAATATGTTTTACTCTTCGCCCCTTCTGTATAACAGCCTTCACGGAAAGTGCATACTTTGCATTTTTCGGTGTCAAAGTAATAGGTTTGACGTTGATTTTTCCCTACATTTTTCTTATTTGTACGCGCTTTTCGAATTGCCATATGCCCAGCTTTACATACGTACATGCCTGCATCTTTATTAAATTCGAACTCATCTTCCTTTGCACGACCACCCTGTGTGATTAGTGGATTTAATTTTGAAATAAGCTGAAATTCTTCCTTTTTGGCATATTGAATATTTTCTTTTTCTGAATACGCTGTATCGCCAATCACCGATGTAACTTCGATGCCTGTTGCTCTACTTTTTTCGACTAATTCTTTAAGGTATTTTCCATCACTTTTCTCCCCAGTTGTTATCACTGCCGCTGTAATTATTCGTTCATCACTCATTGCAATATGTGTCTTATACCCAAAAAAAGAAGAGTCCGCAGTTTTATGACCAACACGTGCGTCTGGATCACTTGAATAGTTCAGTTGTTCTTCATAATCCTCTACTACTTCTTTTAGGACGTTCAACTTTTCTTTTACAGCTGGAATTGCAGCGATTTGTGATTGTCTCTCCCACTACTTCAATAACTTGACGGCAGTAGTCTATTTCATCTTTTACTTCGTTAGAAGTTGGTTTGGATGGGAATTTTTCTTTCATTGATTCATCAATTTGGTAAACAGCTTTTCTTACGTTCTTCGACTTCTCTTGTAAAAATTCTTTAGGTGTTTTTTGGTTATAACGTGCTTTTGTATGCGTGGCATCGACAATAATAGTTTTACTTTGAATGATTTCTTTTACTAATGCAATTTCAACCGTCTTTCCAATAAGCATGTCTAATAAACCCACATCCTGAAGACGGAGCTTACGGAATTTCGTTAATGAACTTGAATTGATGACTGGATCCTCAGGTGCCATATCTAAGAAATATTTAAAAGACATATCATATTTTGAGCGTTCAACCAAATCTACATCTGATAAATCATAGATTGATTTTAATAGTAAATATTTGAACATACGGATGGGAGATACTGCATTTCGGCCATTATCAAGACAATATTTTGTTTTTAGTTCTTCTAAAATGAAATTGAAGTCCACTAATTCATTAATTTGACGAAGCATATTATCTTTCGGCACGACGATATTATAAATCGCCATAAACGGGCTAAGTTTGAGCGTTTCTTGATTTGAAATCATTTCGATACCACCTACATACATTGATATCTTCAGTATAAAGCAAAAAGGGAGTCAATCGCTCGATTAAAATCGAGCAATTGACTCCCTTTTTATTGAAGCGGACTTTTTCAGTGCCCTCATCTAAAGCTAGGGGTTTTACGCTGTTTTTTGATAAACTTTTACCAAAGGTTAGATTACTACAATTGTAGACTAGTTATGACATGAATAGTTTTTATACAATCGTTTGATTAGTTTTGCGCGGAATCCAGCTACAACTAGGAATTTCTTATATTATTCAGCGTGAGGATTGTCGAGAAATGGAGTAGAGCTAAAGAGGTAATTCCTTCTCTAATATAAGTAAAAACCAGGCACAACCAATCCTTCAGGTGTGCCTGGTACATTAAATTTAAAAACTGTTTCTTAATCAATCATCTCAAACAGAATCCTGGCTATATCACTATTTTCCATTCTTCCACTAAACTTATGTCTATTTATACCATATGCATAGATGGGGACATCCTCACCGGTATGACCTTTTGTAGTCCAGCCGGTGCTGGAATAGTGATTGATGATGTCAATGAGAGCCTGTCTTGTATCTTCTACTTCCATTTCTAATGTGGATTGGATGGCTTTTAAGTCTTCCATATGAAGAGATAGGTGCATGTGACGTGTTATCCTTGATAATTCTTTTGTTTTATGCAACTCTGCTGCAATAACGGCTGGTGTTGATTTGATGGATCTTATTACACTTGGATTCCATTTGTGATTACCATTTCGATCGATACTCATCCCGCCAGTAGAGTGGTCAGCTGTTGCAACAACGATGGTATCCTCCCGATTTAGTGCAAATTGTATGGCCACATTAAAAGCTGCTTCAAAGTCTTTAAGCTCACTCATGGCTCCAACAATATCATTGTCATGCCCCGCCCAATCAATTTGGCTTCCCTCTACTAAAAGAAAAAAGCCATTTTGATTTTGCTGCAAGCGTTTAAGTGCAGCATCGGTCATTTGTGACAGAGAAGGTACCGTTGTTGAATAGCGATCGATGTGTTTAGGAAGTTCCATTGGTGCAAATAAGCCTAACAATTTCTCGTTCCGATCTGCTAAAAGTTCGATTGAATTTGTGACATAACCATAACCATTTTTTATAAACTCTTCTACTAAATTTCGGTCATTTCGAGAAAAATATGAGGTTCCTCCCCCTAACATTACATCTATTTTGTGCTTTCCATTAATTCGTTCATCCAGATAATCATCAGCAATTTCATTATATTTCTCTCGGGATTCATGGTGTGTGGCGAACGCCGCAAGAGTAGCATGATTGATCTGACTCGTTCCTACTAGCCCAGTAGATTTGCCACGAAATTTGGCATATTCTAAAATACTCGGAACCGTCTGTTTTTCAATATTCAAGCCAAGTGCACCATTATAGGTTTTATAGCCTGTTGCTAAAGCAGTACCTGCTGCAGCTGAGTCTGTAATGTTACTTTTAGCATCCAATGAATAGGTCGATTGTGTGCCGACAAAGTATTGATCAAATAAAGTAGGGTTCATGAGCCCCAATCGGGAGTCATGATTAAAATAACGAAGACCTGTAGTGTATGAAAAACCCATCCCATCCCCAATTAATAAGATAATATTTTTCACTTTCTTCATTCTGTTGAACTCATGGTTTAACATGTAAGGTAATGTATTTATACTAAAATCACTTAACTGAACGGTGGAATTTAACAAATAAAACAGCACCTTTCAAATTTAGTTAGGCATTTCGTTGTCATCAAACTAACGTCAATCAAGTTATAACACAGAAAAAGAGTACTTTTTCATGGAATACAATTGTTTTACAAAAACTCAAAATATACTTAATAATTCATCTGATTTACACATCCAAACTAGGCAAACAAAATAATCCTAATCTAATAAAAATGGAGTAGGATTATAAACTTCATGATTACTGCCAGTTTGTGTGCAAGCATCAGATTGTTTAAGTACATTACTAAATCTCGTCACGCCCAACAGGATGGTGCCTGTGGTTTCCGGTTTTGTTAACCACAAACCTCGAAAAGATGCTTCTTTACTTTATGTAACTATAGCTACTTACCCGTATTATTCCAGTTTGATTTTTTACACATTTCTCTTGGGACCACTTCCATAAAATTTGAAAAAATAATAGAGGAACATTAGCTCGGCCATCGCATTGCCTACTAGCAATCTATCATCGAGTTTTTTATTTAGAACGGAATCAGCACCTTTTGCTAAATTTCTCTCCATTTAGTCGAGGCTTGTATTTTTGGGCTAGATTTGCAGAAACGTGAGGTAAAAACGAGAATATTTCCTCGACAATAAATGATCTTGAAAACAGGCTAAAGTTCGTTTTTCTAAAGGGTCTGTGGTCGTTTTAATCAAACGTTTGATTAGGCAGAAAGATGTCTAGTTTTGATGTTAGAAAGTGCCGGATTGACCTTCTCCAGTCTAGGATATGGAGGAATTTACAGAAAATTAACAATGAATTCCGGCCTATGAAAAAGTATTTTCTAAATTTCCATGCAGGACTTTGCACCTATATGGTATTCACTTTGGTGGAGTTATGATTTATTATATTTGGTATCCTATAGAATTTATAATTGGACTAGCATCAGGAGAAATAACACCAATTTATAATTTGCTTATTCTAACAGTTATGAGTGTTCTTATTTATATCTTTCAAATATGGTACGAAGGTAAAGGCTTCAATAAGAGTTAGCTTTGAGCCATTAATTGAATTAACAATAAAAAGGATCCTTGGATCGGGAGATCCTTTTTCATCAGTTTATAAGAGTCTTTATGTAAAAAAGGCAGACAAAGAAATATGTTATTCTTATTCCAGTATCGGGCGCAATTCCGGAATAGGATTAGCGTCCTTTTTTGCATGAAATTGCCATTTAATTGAATAAGAAAGGGGGACCCGATAAGCTCGATGACATAATTTGAATTATTTTCAATACACCCAGAGGATTTCACTTGGCCCCAATACAGCCAAATTATGGTTGAGATCACGGATAAGCCATGCGTAAATTTCCTGTACATAAATGAATGATCCAATTAAAAAAAACGATAAAAGCGATCAAAGTATAGATTAACCGTTTCCTGAATTCTCCGAGGTGCTCAACCAAAAGCATTTCTTGATTAGTCATACAACTTCTCCTTTCCTAAAAACAAGAAGATGCAAGCCTGTTGCTTACATCTTCTTCAACATTACTTGGATTGCGTCTTTTCTTCTTTCTCATCTGAAGAAATCAAATCTTTAGTAGAGTTTTTAAACTCTCTTAATGTGTTACCAAAAGCACGTCCAATTTCGGGCAACTTAGATGGCCCAAATATGATGAGGGCAATAACTAAAATCAATATTAATCCAGGTACTCCAATATTTTGCAACATGTTATTTCCTCCTAAAATTTAAATCCTGTAATCGCAACAACTGCTGGACGTGGCGTTTTTTCGCCTATACGGTGTGGCCATGTACTTGTAGGATTGTTCTTATCTTTCGTTTCTTCACCAGGATGTTGAATGGACAAGAATAAGGTCTTTTCATCCGGAGTGAAACTTGGTCCGGTTAATTCTGCTTCTGCAGGGGCAGATGCAAACTGGAAGGCGATTCCTTTATCCGACCCAATGGTAGGAATAACAAACATTCCATTGTTACCGAAGCTTGTCCAAGCATCTTTATTTAAGCTGCTCGATGAAATATCCGTTACAGTCCATAAATTCGCATTGCTGTCAAAAGTTAAGTTGTCTGGTGCACTGAATCCACTTTGACGTCCGCCAGCCGCAAAAATTTCATATTCAAATTCAGTTGCTCCAAGGTCATCATTTTTTTCAATGAAACGAGTAATGTGTCCATGTAAATTTCCGTGTTTGTCGTTATTCGTATGCGCGATAAAGATGGTGTTGTCAAATGGTGAAATTTCTACATCTTCTGGTCGATCGGTTGGTGTTCCGCCGAGAAGGATAGCCGCTTCATGACAGTTTGTTACGACATCGCCTTGCGTTTGGAACTTTTCTAGTAGTTCTGGTTTACCCGCTGCTGCTTTTTGTACTGCCTCAATGGTCATGGCTATCCATTTGCCTTTTTTAAAGTCCGCTACATATAAAGTACCTTCTTCAAGAAGACGGGAGTTTGCTTTTCCTAATGAAGGTACATATTTATTTTTACTAACAAATTTATATACGCAAGCATCTTTTTTATCGTCTCCCATGTATACGACGACACGGCTGTCTTTAGCAATTCCCATTGAAGCATTTTCGTGGTTAAAACGTCCGAGTGCGGTATGTTTGCGAACCTCAAAATTTGGATCGAATGGATCTACCTCGATTACCCAGCCGTAGTGAGTTTGGTCTAGTCCGGCATTCTGGGCAGTGTCTTCGAAATTTTCTTCACAGGATAAAACAGTATTCCATATTGTTTTTCCACCTGAACAGTTGGCGAATGTACCTTGTACACGTGTTGCGCCGCTTACCGCTTTTGTTCCTTTTGCCGGTCCAGTAAGCATAAAAGGTGTTAATCCTGTTACTCTTCGAGCGTGAGTAGAAGAAGTATCCATTTTCCATTTGTTATCTTTCTTATCATAGTAAACCTCAATAATGGAACCGCCTTGATTGTAAAGAAGCTGCTCAATTTGGGCAGGCGTATACTTGCCGTTTACTTTTTCTCCTTCCACGTACAGAGGGTTCGTATATTCGTGGTTAACCCACAATAAGCCTCGTTCACTTGAATTTTCAATAGAAAAGTAGAGGGTAAAGTCATTGTTAAAACCAAATGTATCTCCCTCTCTATTAATTACATCGCCATAAGCGGCTACAACATCATATTTAAATCCTTTAGGAAGGACGAGTTCGTCTTTGGTTGTAGCGTCAATAGGTTGAAATTCAAATCCTTTTTTCTTCGGTTTAACACGTAATAGGTTGTCAGTTTCGGCATGGGCTGTCTCACTTAGAATACCTAAACCAGAAGTGGCAGCAGCAAGGGCAGCAGCACCTGTTCCCATAAATGTTAAAAACGTACGACGATTTAACGGCTTGTTTTCCATCAAAATGTCCTCCTATCGTTCTCCTGAAATTTAAAGCTAAATTAGAGAGTGGCCTATGCTTTCGTTATTCCATCTATTTTCAAAAATGTGTCACTTATATTCCCAAATGAATCAATTGCATATACTTCGATACTATAGCTTGTACCAGGCTGTAATCCCTTAACTGGTAGAACGAATGGATTAGGTACTGGATCTTTGTAGAATTCTGAAAAAGCCCGGAACTCTTTCGCTATTTGTCCTGTTTGTTTGTTCTTTGCCACTACTTTATAAGAATGCACCAGTAAATTATCATTAGCTTGAGTAAACATGATATTCATCTCAGTACTAGTGGCATCAATAACCGAAATGCTTGACCCTTTTGGGAAATGAGGTTTTACTTGTTCTCTCATTTCTGTATATTTGAATGAATTCTTATTACCTCTACAGTCAATTACCCATGGTTCGCCTATCCAATCATTTTGAGTAAAATCACGACGATGAATGAACACTTTGTCTCCATGAACCTCTACTATTAGACCTTGGCTAAACGTGTCGGCTCCTTTAGGTAATTCTCCTTGAAGATACCCAGCTTCAACCCACATATTTTTTAGAGAAGCAGTTGCAAGGGTAGTAAAATCCTTTTGGTGGATTGTTCTTGGTTCATCTAATGGATAATGTGTATGACCAGAAAACGTGATTACTTGCGGATATTCTTTCAAAGTATCGTAAAAAAGGTCTCTATTTGCAGAGAAGCCCCATTCGCTTCCATAAATGGTTCCTTTGATAGGCTGGTGATGGAAGACAAAAATTGGTTTTTTCGGATCATCAGCGCTTGCTATCTTTAATTGTTCACCCAACCATTCAATTTGCTTCACTGAAAAGGTTCCCTCTGTTTTACCATCTTCCGTACCAAGAACAATGAAATGATAACCTTTGACGACCTTATGGTAGTAAATCGACTCCATTCCCGTTTTCTCTATAAATCGTTTTTGAGAATCTATTACTGATAAACCATTCCAATAGTCATGATTTCCGATTGCAATCATAGATACAGCCTGCGGTTGTTTTTTGATATTATAAAGAGACATAAAGCGATCATACTCTTCTACGTAACCATACTCTGTTAAATCACCAACAACAACGAAAGCATCTTGTTTAGGTACTAATTCATTCAATTGATGCAATGCGCTGCCCCACTTTTGCAGATCCGTTGTCCCACTCTTCAAAATATGCACATCACTAATAACTGGAAACACTAAATCGGGGTTATTATGCAAACCAAGATTCGATGTTGCTTCAGCTGCCTCAAGATTTAGTGAGTTTATTAGCGATAATCCAAGGGTAAGCCCGGCAATCTTCGTTGTACCTCCCAAAAAACTACGTCGATCCATTCCTTTTTCAAAGATAGTATTTGACAATTTTTCCGCATCATTTTTTAGTTGCTCGTCTTTCATTGCTCTACTCCTCTTTTCACAATATGTTTTTATTTATTTCAATTAAGACCTGTCTAATGAAAATTCCAAAAATCAATGTAAGTAAAGCTGTTTTTAAGGTACTTAAAGTTGATTTTATCAATAATAAATCCTTTAAATTCTGATAATAAGAATGAATTCATATCATGGATCCCGCCACTCCCCCCTCTTATATTCATTTTTTTCAGTAGATAACTTTACTCCTAAAGTTGGTAAATCAAATTGTGTTTCCCTAATGTTACCTAACTCTAAAAAGAAGGAATAAAATCTTCTGAATTGAATTCTGTATCTTCCAATATGAAAGATCTAGAGGAACTAACACTTGTTTGTCTCCAAGGTATTTACTGTCTAAGCAGGTAACATAAACGGCAAAATTGTTAATGCTTGTATTGATTTGTTTTCGACCTCTTTAGTCATCTACAAAAACACACAATAAAATAACTTTTACCACAAACAACCTATTTTCAACACAATAATACACAATAATTATTAAGATAGCGTTAATTTAAAGTAAATTATTGTGATTTTAATGTTAATTAACACAAATAATCACATTTTCGCATTTTTAACCAAATAAAAAGAGGAAAAGCCAACATTCACTTTTCCTCAACGTAACATGGTATCATTTCTATTTATTTACGATCTCGATTCCTTCTTTTTCGTACTTCTGCAACACTTTTTCCGACAACTTGGAATCGGAAATAATTCGGTCAATCCTATCAAACTGGCAAACCTTCAATAAGGATGCTACATCAAATTTGCTGCTGTCTGCTAAAACAGTACAATTTCGAGAATTCTCCAGCATCTTCATTTTTACTTGGTATTCACCTAATCCGTAATCCGTTAGTCCTTCCGTCAACGAAATGCCGCTGATACTCATAAAAAATGTATCGATATGAAATCCTTTGAAAAACTCCCCCGCGGTCTGACCTAAGATGCACAACTCTTCATTCCGGAGCACTCCCCCCGGCATCAAAATCGTATAATGCGGCATTTCTGCAAGTTCATTCGCAATAACCAAGGAATTGGTTAATATGGTAAGTCGCTGAAATTTCTTTTTTAAAGCTTTGGCAAATTCCGTATTTGTTGTACTTACATCTAGTGCGATGGATTGTCCTTCCGTGACATAGCCTGTGGCAATCTCAGCTATTTCCTTCTTTTCCTCAATATGTTTTGTTTCACGCAATGTGAAGTTGATTTCGTTACTATTCACATCGTCCAATACTGCTCCTCCCCGAACACGTCGCAAATATCCTTCTTTTTCAAGATGTTCTAAATCCCTGCGGATCGTTTCGGTGGAAACGCCAAATAGTTTTGTAACAGAAGACACTTTTATCGATTTATTTTTTCGCAGTAATTCTACTGTTTTTTCATAGCGCTCATGAGCTAACAATATTTTCACCTACTTCTGCAATAAAGTGTTGCTTTTTTATTAATAACACAAATTCACATAATTCCACAACTAAATTCATGTGAATTTGAAATAGATAGTAAAATCTTAGCAAGTATTGTTGTTTTTAATATAAAAACCCCAGAAAAATCGAAGCGAATGGTCTATTGGGGATTGCCTCTAGTCACATCTAACCTCTAACCAATACTTTATGATAATCAAGAATTTCTAAGTAGGATAAGTTGAGCGGGAAAATTATAAACTTGAATGATGTGTATATATGATATTTTGAGTTTTTAACTATGAAATTCGCAATTATTTACAAATTATTTACACGTTATCAATAAAATGCTTGTATATTTATTTGTGTAAGGGGATTTTTGTGTATAAATATTGTATTTTATGTAGTTTGGAGGTGGCTAGTATTAAGTTCGAAAATTAAATAGTAATTTATAGATTTTATAACAGCTCTCATATAATTGTGGAGAAAACAAGGAGAATTGATTTTGGAAATTAAAGGTATTTTGTTTGATAAAGACGGTACTTTATTACAATTTAGAGAGATATGGATTCAAATCACTTATGAAATCATTGATGAGTTATTGGACTCTATGGAGGATAAGGGCAGTACAACTTTAAAAGAGCAATTGTGTGATTCAATAGGATTAAGAAATGGCGAAGTTGATGAAAAAGGATATTTAGCAAGTGGGACGTCAGTAGATATTGCAGAGTCCTTTCAACAAGTATTACCTCATGCTAAGCCGCATTTACATCAATGGCTATCAGAGCGTTTGCTAATAAAAACGAGAGAACATATAGATAATGTAAAACCGGTTTGTGATTTGTCTTTACTTTTTTCTTCCCTAAAACATAAGGGGATCATTGTGGGAATTGCTACGGCGGATGATTATGAAACTACAAAACTTTGTTTACAACACTTAGGTATTGAGGATGCAGTCCAATTTTTAGGAACTGCAGATTTATATAAGAAAAAGCCTTATCCGGAAGTGGTTGAAGAATTCTGTAAAAAGTTTCTTCTAAAAAAAGAAGAAGTTGTCATAGTCGGGGATACGATCATTGATATGCAGTTGGCTAAAAACAGCAGCGTTCGTTTTGGAGTAGGTGTAATGTCGGGTGTTGGATCTTATAGAGAACTGAATCCGCTTGCTGACTTTATCATTTCAAGTGTCGATGATCTTATTGATGAAAATAACAGGTTCATTTGGGAGTAATGTGAGTATTTAAAGCTAAGACAATCTCAACACTGTATATAAATAAATGATCGTTTTAGTCTAATCTGAGTACTGTACTAAAGAGGGGACAATCACCAGCATCATACCAGGCGAACGTTTCGTTCAGTTTAGTTGTTTTATTTCGAATTTGTGAGACAATTTACTAATGAAGAAGATGGGCATGAAACAACTACATTGTGAATTTGTATTTGAACCAACAAACCCATTAATTAAATTGGAAGCGTCAGAATGGTATTTTGATACTGATGGGGAATTAGAAGATTTTTTTAGTGAAATAGAAAATTTTGAGGAGTTCAAATTACCACTAAAATATACGCCTTTACAATTAAATATTTATCGAGAAGTGGTCTAATTTGTTTTACTAAAGACTGCTAATACTGTTAAGTGTTACTCCATTAAAGGGCGCGTTTATTGAGGAACGCGTCCTTTCTTTTATAGTGCCAGATTGTGGATTGACACTTAATGTAGAAATTGGATATTTATGTTTAATTTTATACAGAAGATTGTGAAGAAATGTACTTAAGCTAACGGTGCAGTAAAGCATTCCTGTAGATCGTTAAATATCAGGTTTGAAAAAAATAGAGCTTCTCAGTAAGATACGAGTATAGAGACCAATCTAACTCAAAATCTTAAGGAGGAAGCCATACTATGAATTTTAAAATGCAAGACAAACAAAATCAACTAATAGAAAGAATTTCCGATACACATCTAATTGTAGGTGTAGATAT
>NZ_BAWM01000109.1:12054-12550 GCF_000759675.1 Neobacillus niacini
GGTATGGAACCTACTGGCCATTATTGGATTAACCTATCCAAATGGTTAAATACCCAAAACATTGAGGTAGTAACAGTCAATCCCCACTTAGTGAAAAGGAATAAAGAGAATCGTGACAATACTCAATCGAAGAGTGATAAAAAAGATGCCCTCGTTATAGCGGATATGGTGAAAAACGGTTATTATTCCTTTGTTCGTCCAACAACAGAATCATTTGAGAAACTTAGAGTTCTAATTTCTAACCGTGATGTGATTGTAAAACGTTTCGTGATGGCTATTAATCAAGTAAATCGATGGGTGGATGTAGTCTTTCCAGAGCTCAGACAAGTGTCTAAAGATGTATCGTGCAAAGGGGCCATCGCAACTCTGCGTTTATTTCCTACACCGGATGAAATATCTTCACTAGAAACACTAGATGTCATGAGGGGGTGGAAGTCTTTAATGAAACGACAACCAGGACCCAAGAAGGCTCAATTATTAATCAATCTAGCAAAAT
>NZ_BAWM01000108.1 GCF_000759675.1 Neobacillus niacini
GGCATGACGAAGGAATGAGAGGGCAATTGACCCGTTGAGACATGGGAGGGAAAGCCTCCAGGGGCGGCGTGGAGATGTACATTATATGGTAAAATATGGAGTAGTAGCTAACTCCTTTATTTAACTATGCCTTCACGAAGTCAAATGATCTGAATTCATTCCAATTACCCGTCATTCTATTTATAGAGGTTATGAAATCCTGCGAATAAGTGAGCATTCAAGAGATATTCGTATCAAACTGAGGGAGTTGAAGAA
>NZ_BAWM01000107.1:0-1233 GCF_000759675.1 Neobacillus niacini
ATAATACAATAAGACATATTTTTTTCATAATTCTTACACCCTTTTTTAGGTGTATGATTCCCAATCCCTCTTCAACTATCCTGCTTCGTTACTTGAATAAGAATTGAAGTCTTATTTGAAACGACTTAAACTTTGCCAAAGGGCAACTCCTAAAAAGAAAACGATTATTGTCAAGATAAACCAAGAGTAAAAGTTCTTTTTGTTTCGTAGTATTTTGTATGTAAAGAAAATCAGAATAAAAATCAATATTGCCATTCCCGTTATTGCCAATAGCATATTAAGCACGAACATAATTAACCTCCTCAAGAATTAAGGATAGCTGCTTTGTAGTTCTTGTATAAAAGAAGAATTTAAAGTAATTTCAGTCTTCCACAAAGTGTAACTCTTCTGCAACTAAACTGCTTCGTTAGTTGAACAAGAAAAGGATGCATTTTTATCAGACAGATCTTTAAGGAAAGCACCCTTTAGTTTAAGTTCAATTCTTCACAAATTACTTCGATAAATTAAATTAGAAAAATTTCATGCCTACATAAACACAAAAGTAGTAACTTAAAAATAAGATTAAACTGTATTGAGCGGAGCTGTCTTAGCTTCGCTTTTTATTTTTGCTACTATGTTACTGTCTTGATTCTTATAATTACTTGCAATATTTAGACTTTTGTTGATTTATAAAAAAACAGGTACTTACCCAAAGCCTGTCTTTATCATCTTTCATAAGTTATAGTACAACATCACAAGAGGGATAGATGGAAGGGAGGGACAGTAGCGGAGTCACCAAAACGTGGAGGTAAGGTCGTCTCAGGAAAGCATCCTGAATTACTAGCTAGATGAAAGGAGAAAAATATGACACATTTAACCGTCTGGGTAACGATTATAACTTTTTTGGTTACCCTCGGATTTATTCTTTGGAGACCTAGAGGGATCAATGAAGCTATACCTGCCGCAATAGGTGCGGTTATTGTCATACTCAGTGGAAGTGTTTCATTATCAGACCTGGGTATCATTTCAAATACCATAAGTGGTGCCGCCATTACGATTATGGCAACGATTGTCATGGCAATTGTTTTAGAAAGTTTTGGTTTCTTTAACTGGGTGGCAGAGAAGCTCGCAGAAAAAGCAAAGGGGTCAGGGGTTCGTTTATTCTGGTACGTCAATCTTTTATGTTTTCTCATGACACTCTTTTTTAATAACGACGGGAGTATTTTAATTACAACCCCCATACTAGTCATGTTA
>NZ_BAWM01000107.1:1324-3939 GCF_000759675.1 Neobacillus niacini
CCGTCAGAAAATTCCGTATTTGCTGTCTGGTGCCTTAATTGCGACTGCTTCAAGTGCTCCAATTGGTGTAAGTAACATTGTAAATTTGATCGCTCTAAAAATCGTCCATATGGATTTATGGTTGCATACGGCGATGATGTTTGTTCCTGCTACTCTAGGATTACTACTGTTGACTTGGTTCTTGTTTCTTCGCTTTAAAAAAGAGTTACCGAAAACCGTTCCTACAAATGTTTCGGGTCTGTCAAGGTCTACCTACCACCCACTTAAAACACAACTAGGAATTCAGCATACTTCGGAAAAAGCCCGTTCTAGATTTATGCGAAATGTTCTTCTATTCGTATTTGCTGTCCGTTGTAGTCTCTTTGTCGCTTCGTTTGTGAACATTCCCGTTTCTCTTATGGCTGTTATCGGCTCGCTTGTTCTTTTAGGTTGGAGATGGGCTTATTTAAAAATACCTCCAGGTGATATGCTGAAAAAAACACCATGGTATATTATCGTTTTCGCTTTCTGTATGTATGTCATTATTTACGGTCTGAATAACATTGGTTTAACAGACTGGTTAATCACTTTCATGAAGCCAATGGTTTCTGGTAGCCTGCTCCATGCGAGTGTCATGATGGGTACCCTACTTTCTGTACTCTCCAATATTTTTAATAATCACCCAGCTCTCATGGTTGGAACACTCACGTTAATGAATATGGATCTAAGTTTACTCGAATTGAAAATTGCCTATCTGGCGAACGTCATAGGCAGCGACATGGGATCGTTACTGCTTCCAATGGGAACACTTGCTACGCTGATGTGGATGCATATCGTTAGGAAAGGGAAAGTAATGATCAGTTGGTTACAGTATATAAAAATCACAGTCGTCGTCATACCACCTGCTACATTGTTTACCTTAGTCGTTTTATATTATTGGGTTTCTTGGCTTTTTGGAGGCACCCTTTCACATTAAGACTTTTGAGAAAAAAGGAGAATTAAGATGCTTATAGATTTTGTTGATTTGATAGGGAAAAAAATTGAAGTTGAACTTTCAGGAGGAAATTTCCACAAAGGAATCCTGGTAGATAGTGGACTTGACATCATCGTCATTTACAATAACAAAAATCATTCCTATTTCTACATTCCCTTTAATCATGTTCAAAGATTAAAAGAAACCAGTTTAGAAGAAGAAGATTTAAACAATAACCCTCCAGCAGAAAAACCGATTGAAACGGATGTTATCTCCTTTCGAAAAGCATTAACGGTTGCTAAAGGTTTGTTTACCCAGATTTATGTGACAGGGGATAAATCCATTCATGGCTATATAACCAGCATTATGAACAACTATTTTGTTTTTCACTCCCCTGTGTACAAATCAATGTTTATTTCGATGAATCATGTTAAATGGCTAATTCCGTATTCACCTAATACAACACCGTATTCCTTAGACAAGGAAAATCTACCCCTTGTGCCTATATCTACTCCTTTAGCCAGATCTTTTGATGAACAGTTGAAAAGGCTGGAAAATCAACTAGTGATTATTGATGGTGGAGACCAAACTGAAAAAATAGGCGTACTCCAAAAGATTCGAAATAACAAAATCACTCTAATAACAGCCGATGGGGAACGGGTATATCGGAATGTAGAGCATATCAAAACGATAAATTTACCGTAACAACGAAGTGAAACTTGAGATAATAATTCACTCAACATTAGTAAAAGAAAGAGTGATGTCCATATGTTTAGTCAATATAAAAAAATAAACCACCCTGTGTTTGCAGACGAGGATGGATTATTCATTCACCATTAGCGTTGGTTTTTGACCGTGTCGTTCGAGTCACGGTCTTTTTTATGTGCACTACCTATTGTTAGGATATGTTTTTTTGTTTAATTTTGTTCAAGGTAGAAAAAAATTATTAGGTATATCTTCCCTTTTATCTTTACGAAATTAATAACATTACTTACGTACCTTATGGCTCACTTTCTTCGAATTGTTCAATAACTTTCTTGGAAAATTCAAAAAACTGAATAGGTTGTCCAAACAGAATTACTTAATTTTCATATTATTATTTTGATACATCATTTATAAATTGGAGGTGCATAAATGGAAGATCAAGAACCAGAACTTGACATAAAAAGAGGACCTAAGGGGTCAGTTCTAAAATTTGTTTTTTTCATCATTTCAATCTTGATATTAGGACTTAATTTATTTGTTGGAAAATAGTCTTTCATAATCATTACGTTCTCTTGTGGAACGTATTTTTTTCTCACAATAGTTGTAAACTTCCTCTTACTGCGACATCGTAAGAATTCAATCACTTAGAGTAAAATCATCCAATTGCTTTTCATAATTGAAATTTCACCTCTAAAAAAAATTATTAGGCTTATTTTATTATTCTTTTATAGTTTTAAACATTTTGGGCAGCCTACATTTCACCGCCTGCAATAATAAAAGAGCATATTTTTTACCCACGTTTTTCAAGCCCTTTTCGCCACTATTTGGTTCAAATGTGCCATAAAAAGGAGATGGATTTCATCTTTTTTGTTCCACTAGTCGAGTAGAAGAGAACCTCTCTACCTTACGGTAGATTGTGTTCTCCCCCCTCCCAGAACCGTGCTTGCGCAATTAACGC
>NZ_BAWM01000106.1 GCF_000759675.1 Neobacillus niacini
CAACAAAAGGTTAGCCTCGTTATATGTAAAAAGAAATAGACCGCCTTAAGGCGATCCAAAATTATTGTATTAATGCACCCGTTACTTTAAGTACAATGCTTCACAATCTGCTATATTAATTGAACAACAAAATAACGTTTCCTTGTTATAACATCGTTAAATTTCTCCACTTAAATTAATCAAAATGGACCACTTTTGAAAACCATTCCCAATACGCATTTCCTTGTGCAATAATCATTCTTTCTAACCAGGTTTTTAAGTCACAATAAAAACTTTTGGTTTCAATACCACTTAATAAGACATTTGTTTTTTTAAATTCGGAATGGTCAAGTAATAACGTACCACCATCCATAACATAGCCAATTGGGTAGCAATATTTCAAAATGTAATCAACATCACAATAATCTTTCATTGAATTGTATGTACGAATCATTTCCTCGATTGAATATAGACAAAAGGAGTATCCATATTCGTAGGTAAAGAACTCTGCACCATTATGTAATAATAAAAATTCTTTATATTCAGTAGGCAGGTTCAAATCATTATTTATTATGAATTGTTCTAGTTCGTGATGAGTTATAGGCTTGTTAAAATTAAAACCAACTTTAGTGTAAACACCAGATGTACTATGGACATTTAATAAATTATCTTCATCCAATCTTGTTTTTAGTGCTTCTAAAACATTAGATATTGAAAAATTAATCATATTCATCTCCCTTATACAAAAATTTAAACAGTAATACTATTCGTGAGGTAATTGGAAATTCCCTTCCTTCACTAGTCGAGTAGAAGAGAACCTCTCTACCTTACGGTAGATTGTGTTCTCCCCCCTCCCAGAACCGTGCTTGCGCAATTAACGCACACGGCTCCTCCTAGTTACCATTCACAAAATATAGCTTATCTTCTAGGATCTGATTTGCTATTTCTGCTATCCTTACTAGTCTTGTTTCCATTTATTATTCCTACCTCTGTGTGTAGTAAATGTGCCCCTAGTAAGGGTGATAACTGGTAGCTAGCCTTTCCTCCATCGGCATTACCCAATTTCATTGGTACTACGCTGCTATCCGACTCCCTAAATCGGCATTTGGCTTCCTTACTTTTTATCGCTTGTACACCATACTCTTCCAACAAGGAA
>NZ_BAWM01000105.1 GCF_000759675.1 Neobacillus niacini
CTCAGCGCCGATGGTAGTTGGGACTTTGTCCCTGTGAGAGTAGGACGTTGCCAGGCGAAAGACTTTTAGTCTTTTAATTCTCTTAAGAAGAGAAAAAGCGAAAAACTTTATATTGCATTAATACACCAACGGTGTTATTATAGAAAAGCTGCTTCGTGAAGGCATTCGACATAAAATGTTTAATAGCAATTTATGTTGACACTGATGAAGCTGCATGGTATGATGGTTTTTGTCTCTATTAAAATTGTTCTTTGAAAACTAAACAAACAAGAACGTCAACAAACAATT
>NZ_BAWM01000104.1 GCF_000759675.1 Neobacillus niacini
GTGTGCGCTTGGCAGCGCTTCGCTCTAATGGGTGAAAGTCCCTAACATGCCGTTGTGGCGGAAATGTATAGCTGACAGGTAGTGCGAGTATCGTGAGATTTCGTGCGGAGGACCTGAAGGCAAAACTCGGAACAGGTGGCTGCAACTATGTTGGCTAGTAAGATGGGATAACCCTGCACAAAATGGGGAGGTCCAATACCACTCTGTATCTTATTAGTTATGAGGACTGGCTTCGAGTGAAAGGCGATGAACGTGACCCAAGGAGATCTCATCTTCTCCACCGTAGGTGGTAAATCTTTTTCAAAGCCGCGATGGACAAGAAATTGACTATGGAGGGTGAGAAGTCAGAGCAGGGGATAGTAGTGAATAAACTTGTCGGAAATGCCGCAAAGACAAGTGACTTACCACGTAGTTGGTAAGGCAGACATTGACCCAAAAGGCAGTGAACTGATGCGAAGCCCGTCTGTCCATGGAAAGAAAAGCAACACGAACTTATTTACTCGTCATGTACTAAACAGAAGTCGATGAGGCAGATAGCCAAAGAATCGAGACCGAAAGAAAGTAGGTTGTTTAGGGCGTAGTACTAATGCTAATCAGCCATTGAATCAACTATTTAGCTGATAGTGTGTTAGGAAAGGAAACGAATACATGTATGAATCAATAGGAAAACGAAGCTTACGTGCAGTGGAGAATTCCAAAAAGAAACGCAAGTGGTACAGCCTAATTGATAAATTATGGGATTATCAAAACTTGGAACAAGCTTTTTATGACGTGAAGAGAAATCGTGGGGCACACGGTGTGGATAAAGTAACGATTAAAGATTATGAAATAGAATTGGAACACAACTTAAGAGTGCTCCAAGAATCTTTGCGTACGAAAACATATCGTGCGAAGCCAGTCAGAAGAGTTTTCATTCCAAAAGCTGATGGTTCAAAACGTCCTTTAGGAATTCCAACAGTAGTAGACCGAATCGTTCAAGCCGCAACTAAAAGAATACTTGAACCTATCTTTGAACAGAAATTCTTAGATTGTAGTTTTGGATTTCGTCCGAACCGTAGTGCACATATGGCGATAGATAAAATCCGACAGGATTTAAGAGATGGTTATACCTATGTAATAGACGCCGATATTAAGACGTACTTCGACTCTATCCCCCATGATAAACTCCTTGAATTAATCAAAGAGGAAATTGTGGATGGTAGTGTTTTGGCACTAATTGTACAGTTCTTAAAGTCGGGAATCCTTGAAAATGGTATTTTCTATGAAAATGAAAAGGGGAGTCCACAGGGCGGAGTAATCAGCCCTCTTTTGGCTAACATCTACCTGCATCCACTTGACGAAAAGATGACAGAAAGAGGTCACCGTATTACAAGGTTTGCGGATGATT
>NZ_BAWM01000103.1:0-819 GCF_000759675.1 Neobacillus niacini
TTATTTATTGAGTTCATTAGTTGGAAGAAGTATTCAAGTTTGTGAGTCTTATTTAGGTTATACCACGAATGTAATGTATCTGGTGCAAATACATCTAATTTTTTCAGTACTTCCATCGCAAATTCCAAAGGAGCTACTCCTGATGCAGTAACCAAATTTTCACCAGTTACTACAGGTTCCATCTCATAAAAATTTTCTCCTTTATAATTAGGACAGACCATTTTAATATACTCTAAGCTATTGCTTGTATGCTTTCTAGAATCTAGATATCCCATATTCGCTAGTCCCTCAGTTGCACCACAAATAGCAGCAACAATAGTGCCAAGCTTTAAAGCCTCGCCAATTTTTTTCAAGATAGGTTGATGAATAGCTTCTCCCCAAGTATTCCCTCCAGGTAGAATTACAAGATCTTTACTATCAAAGTTACATTCATCAAGGGAAATATCTGGTTTTATACTCAGTCCCCCCATCGTAGTAATAATTTCTTTATTCGCTCCTACTGTAATTACTTTTAAAGGTGCTAAATCCTTTTTGAAATATCTTCCTGAATTTAGTTCAGCAATTAAATATCCATATTCCCAGTCTGACATTGTATTAAATACATATAGATAAACTTTTTTTATTTTCATCCACTAACACTCCAATCATAATTTTCATAGTTTATTTTTTCCACATCAAAAGCTACTCCATCAAAAAGAACGTACGTTCCTTTTAATGCGATTATATACCACAATCAACCAATAGTCTATTTCTATTGAACTATCCTGCTTCGTTAGTTCAACAAAAAAAGCCGCCTGAAATGGCAGCTAGATCTATAAG
>NZ_BAWM01000103.1:829-2825 GCF_000759675.1 Neobacillus niacini
AGCTACTCCATCAAAAAGAACGTACGTTCCTTTTAATGCGATTATATACCACAATTAACCAATAGTCTATTTCTATTGAACTATCCTGCTTCGTTAGTTCAACAAAAAAAGCCGCCTGAAATGGCAGCTAGATCTATAAGTAGCTCACCCGTTAGAATAAACGGAGCGGGTCCAAACAAATCTTTATAATGATTCCAATACCTCTTGCTCTAATTTTTGTATCATTGATTCTGCTAGTTCTATTACGTCCTTTTATACACCGAAGTTATTTTCTCTTACGAACGAGAATTGGATACACAGAGATTCATCATTGTTTTCGTATTCCTCTAATGTTAGATAATCCTTTTCGGAAACTATCTTAGCCTCTGTTGCCATATATTCTCTAATGTTTAATCCATAATTTTAGGATAGAACATAGTGGATCTGGAATATAAATTATGTTTTTAATAATAGCGGATGTGTCATTTGAATATCACCTTTTTTATGTATTTGCCACTTCCAAGTAAAAGCAACTTAAATATTATATTTTAAAAAAATTAAAAACCCTACATTGGATTTTTTTATTTCGTTAATTAAAATACCACACCTTAATTGAAGTAACACCCCTGTTAATTGTTGAACAACAAAAGGTTAGCCTCGTTATATGTAAAAAGAAATAGACCGCCTTAAGGCGATCCAAAATTATTGTATTAATGCACCCGTTAGTTGAAGAACATACTTTAGGGTAGTCCCATCACGAGACTACCCTAATAAAAGTCCTATTTTTCTAAATTGTGTTTTTACCGATTAATATATCCAAATCAACAGTTATTTCAGCAGAATCCTTATTTAAAAAAGATTTTACTCGTTCCTCTGTTGTTGTCCAAGTTAAAGGGGTCATTTGAACCAATGATTGAATTAAAGGTTTATTAAGGTTCATGGTGTAACTTAACCTTGAACTATCAACAAATTGAAAACTCTCATTAAACCTCTCCACTGTATCTGCATTAGAATAATTTTGTTTTTCAGGTTTATGAAAAAGATGTTCCCTTAATTCTTTTAAATAGCCACTTTGCGGCACAACTTTAATTACTATACCGTCAGCTTTCAACATTCTTTTAAATTCAGCATAATTTGAAGGAGATAAGATATTAAGAATAACATCGAACTGTGTATTCTTAAAGGGTGTGTTTGCAAGATCAGCCACAGCCCAAATCTTATTAGTGTAGTTCTTAGAAGCTACCATGATACCTTCTTTAGAAATGTCTATTCCTACTCCAACTACTCTTTTATAAGAGTCAGAACTAACAATATCGCAAATATTAGAAAGATGCGAACCCTCACCACACCCAGTATCAAGTATAGATATTGTTTCATTTGTTTTAACAACATGATTATGCATAACTTTTGCAATGGCATGACTTAATGGTTCAAAAAAGGCACCTTCGGTAATAAGTTTTCTTCGTGCTTCAAAAAGACCTTTGCTGTACTTGGTGTATACTGAGTGAGTTGAAAAGTTGATATATCCTTGCTTGGCAAAATCAAACGTATGATTATTTGAGCAGATTAAACTTTTAAACTCCAAAACCTTCATAGACAAATTACAAATTGGACAAGCAAAAATGGTTTCAAAATTGCTCACATATTTTGCACTCTTTATTCTTTTATTCTCTTGTAACAAAGAAGTCACCTCATTCATTCGTTTTTAGATAAATGAAAAAGGCATAGACAAATAAACCCTCATCATATTTTTAAAAAATATGAGTTGGATTTGAAAAATAGTCTATACCTATTTCTATCTATAACGAATGAATTTAATAATCATGGAAATAGCTCCTTATTTACATAGATTGGGATTAAACCCACAAACAATAATAACAACCATTATAGTATTTGCAAATAAATGTTTACCTCTTTATAAACACTTTTTTTCTTAAACTAGTCGAGTAGAATGGAGCCTTTCTACCTTACGGTAGATTGTACTCCACCCCCTCCCAGAACCGTGCTTGCACTATTA
>NZ_BAWM01000102.1 GCF_000759675.1 Neobacillus niacini
AAATATGGCGCGCCCGAAAGGAGTCGAACCCATAACCTTCTGATCCGTAGTCAGACACTCTATCCAATTGAGCTACGGGCGCATAATCTTGAGAATATTGTATTATCAATAAAAATGGTGCCGAGGACCGGAATCGAACCGGTACGGTAGTCACCTACCGCAGGATTTTAAGTCCTGTGCGTCTGCCAGTTCCGCCACCCCGGCAATATTGGAGCGGAAGACGGGATTCGAACCCGCGACCCCCACCTTGGCAAGGTGGTGTTCTACCACTGAACTACTTCCGCATATTAAAATAAATAAGTGCGGGTGAAGGGAGTCGAACCCCCACGCCTTGCGGCGCCAGATCCTAAGTCTGGTGCGTCTGCCAATTCCGCCACACCCGCATATTCAAAATTATTTTGCTATCGCAAAATTAGTGGTGAGCCATGAAGGACTCGAACCTTCGACCCTCTGATTAAAAGTCAGATGCTCTACCAACTGAGCTAATGGCTCGAATAAGGGTAATTACCTAAACTTATATTGACATCGTCAGATGTCCCCGCCTCAGAAAGCTTATCCAAGAAGCGACTCGGCGTGTACAACTCGCAGCAAACTCACTGAAGTCTTGCTCGTTGCTCTACCAACTGAGCTAAGGGCTCATACAAAAAATAAAAAGCATGGTGCCGGCGAGAGGACTTGAACCCCCAACCTACTGATTACAAGTCAGTTGCTCTACCAATTGAGCTACCCCGGCACATATTGATAATTATTTTCACCTTGTGAAAAAATAATGGTGGAGGATGACGGGATCGAACCGCCGACCCTCTGCTTGTAAGGCAGATGCTCTCCCAGCTGAGCTAATCCTCCATATAGTACAGCCTGGCAACGTCCTACTCTCACAGGGACAAAGTCCCAACTACCATCGGCGCTGAGAAGCTTAACTTCCGTGTTCG
>NZ_BAWM01000101.1 GCF_000759675.1 Neobacillus niacini
GCGCCACAACAATATTCGCTGTCAATCTCAAGAGAATTCTCACTCTTCTTAAAGAAAAAGAATAAAGAATAGGGATAAAAAACGTAAGTTTTTCAGTGCCCTCTAACAATCCTGGGTGAGTTTTTACCATTATTTTTTTTGCCCTGTGTAAATATGAATCGCGTCTCTTAAGAACTCTGCTGTTCCTGGTTGTTCCTTATCATAATAAGCTGTAAACCTTTCGTCATCCACATACATTTGTCCTAGACCTGCATGGGCTTCCTTGCTGTATTGGTTCCAATAATAGGATAGCCATTGCTTGTGTAGATCGGCCGCTTTTTGTGCTAATTCACCAGCAGGGTCTCCCGTTTTAAATGCTTCAGCTAGTGTAGTGTGGATTTGTTCAGCTAATACTGTTACTTCTTCATATTGTTCCTGCGTCATATTCATTACTTTTGCATTAGACGCTTCAACAGTATCCTTTCCATATTTCTCACGAATTTCTTTTCCATACTTTTTCTCGTTATCTTCAATCATCTTTTTCTTAAAACCTTCAAATTTCTCTTTATTTGACATGCTAATTCTCCCTTCCGTAACGGCTATTGTTTTATCGACATTTGCGATTAATAAATCTAGTTGTTCTCTTTTTTCGAGGAGTTTTTCACGATGCTCCCGCAGTGCTTTTGCACCATCAAAAGTAGGAGCAGTTACAATATCCTTGATGCTGTCTAAACCCACTCCTAATTCTCTATAGAATAGGATTTGCTGCAGGCGATTCACCTCCGTCTGACCATAGATCCGATATCCTGATGAATTGATTCTTGCCGGCTTAAGAATTCCAATTTCATCATAATACCTGAGTGTTCGGGTGCTAACACCTGCGAGATTAGCTAGCTTTTGTATTGTATATTCCATGTGATCATCTCCTCATAAACTAACGATACACCTTTACGCAACGTCAAGGTCAATAACTAGTTTGCCTATTTTTATAAAAAATGGCTTTGTTAATTTACTTTGTTGATATATTGCGAATAAGATCCGGTCATTAATGAGGGCTATTGGTGACCGACATCTTAGTTGGATGAGAGAAAGTGGTCACCTATGAAGACTATTGGAGACCAGAATCTTAGTTGGAATAGAGAAAGTGGTCACCTATGGGGGCTATTGGTGACTGTAATCTTAGCTGGATTAGAGAAAGTGGTCACCTATGAAGACTATTGGAGACCAGAACCTTAGTTGGAATAGAGAAAGTGGTCACCTATGGGGGCTATTGGTGACCGGTATCTTAGGAAAATCAAAATTGTAGTAACCATGAAACGTTTATGATGACTTTAACACTCAACAAAAGTAATTAATAAGAGGCATATCCAAAGTGTTTGTCAACACCAGGGAATTGCCTCCTTTTTATTATTCGATTTCTGCTAATGCAGCTTCCTGATACGCTTTAAAGAAGGAATCACAAAATGTGTCCCATTCCGCAGCAGCTTCCATTGAAGCTTCATTTACTTCTCCTAGAACTGGTCTTTGGAGTAAATCTTCCAGTTGCTCTGAGAATTGCTTAATGGATTCTTGTGAAGCCCCTTTTAATACATTACCAACAAAATCAGATGGTGAATACCAGTCTGCAACTCTCTGAAGATCACGATAAATTTGTGTGAGAAGCAGATTACGAGGTCCTTCCCATTGTTCATTGACGACAACATCCCGGAAAATTCTTGGCAATGCTGAGAATTCCTCCATTACCCCATGACCCGCAAAGACTGAAATTGCCTCCCGAAGAACTTCTGCTCCCTCATTTGTTGCACATATTTTTTGAAGTAAAACGAGTTCTCGTAAGTTAAATAGCTGCTTGCGAACTTCGATTGGATGATCAGAATTAATCCCTGGATTTAAAGGCTTCTCTAAGCGTAAGAAAAGGTCATAAATTTTAAAGGCGCCTGCAGTTGTTCGTTTAGCAGCGTTTTCAATTTTCCTCAGCTTACTTGCCGCTAAAGGATAATCATTTACCTTTTTTCCAAAGACTGTCCGGAAGTCTCCATAAAGATTTGCTTCTCTTGATGCCCGAAGCATAAATCCTGCACATGCGATTCCAATCTCCAGCCTGGATAAGGTAAGCACAATTCCAACTGCGACGGCAATACCTTTATCCTTTGGCCCAATTGGATATGCTAGTGCACCGTTATATTGAATTTCGGCAGTTGGTAATTCGGCCGTTCCAAGTTTCCATTTTATCCGATTGATTTGATAACCGTTTCGTTTTTCCTTTTCTTTATCACCAGGAAGCCATGCTGGGACAACAAAAGTTGATACCTTGTTGGTACCCGTGATCTTTGCAGTTACAACTGAATAATCTGCATGGGCAGCTGAGCAGAAAAATTTATTTCCATATAATCGATAGTTTTTCCCGTCTGGTACGGCTTCAATAACATTAGCAGGCAGATCAGAGCCGCCTTGAATCTCTGTCATAAACTGGGCACCTATTGCAAATTCACCACTTATCCCTTCTCTTGTATGTAGTAAGATGTCTTGGAGTTCTGGAATTTCATGATTGGGGAATTGATCAAGAAGCGCAATTAATCCATGCGTACAGGTTAAGGGGCATGTAACGCCACCTTCACCGATTTGGTGCGTTAGCATTCGTTTAACAAAGCTTTCCCATGGCGGCATTTTACTCAAAAAAAGACCTTCGCCAAAAACGTCGTTCTCTAACTGATGTACCTCATGCGGGCGGACAATTCGGTCAATCCGATGATTAAAGGCATCATAATGAAGCATGTATGGACGAGCCTCCGGCCTGGCATTTTGTTCTGCCCACTTATTCCATTTTGAAGACACCCTAGGAGAAAATGATTGGATTTGCTCCTGAACCTGTTCAAAATACGAACCAGTAAAATGCTTCACTGCCTGCTGCAAAAATGGTTCATCACGATACCAATCCAAATTCTCACGTCTTGAAACAAATTCATCAAAACTATAAGTATTCTTACCCCTCGTCTCCGTTTCATGCGAAGTTAAACTCATCCAAAGCTCACTCCTTTTTCATTTAATTAATCATAATATTCAGTCTAATTATAACATGAGCACTCCTCAAAAAAGAAACAGGACCTGCGTCCTGTTTCAATAATTTGCCTAAGTGTCCATATGGGGTGGAAACTGTCCACGAGTGGTGCCTGTCACCGTTGAATGTCACCGCTGAAGTGTCACTGCTTTTATTTGAACCAGCCTTTTTCTTTGGATTGTTTGATGGCTTCGATTCGGTTTTTGACGTCTAGTTTGTCTAGTATGGTTGAGATATAATTACGGACGGTTCCTGTTTTGATGCTGAGTTGTTCTGCGATTTCTTGTGTGTTTTTGCCATCTGCAACAAGTTCGAGTACTTCTTTTTCTCGGTCTGTAAGTGGATTTTCTTCGGAGTAAACATCGTCCATAAGTTCTGGGGCGTAAATCCGTTTTCCTTCCATTACCCTACGGATGGAGCTTGCTAACTCTTCACTTGGACTATCCTTTAATAGATAGCCTCGAACTCCTGCTTTTAGGGCACGTTGGAAATAACCGGTTCGCGCAAAGGTTGTTAATATAATCACTTTGCAGTTTAAGCCTTTTAGCTCTTCTGCGGCTTCAAGTCCTGTTTTTCCTGGCATTTCAATGTCCATAATGCAAATATCAGGCTGATGCTTACGTACTAAAGATACTGCTTCTTCCCCATTTGATGCCTTGCCAACCACTTCCATATCTTCTTCCAAATTAAGAAGTGAACCGAAGGCGCCCAGCAGCATTTGCTGATCTTCCGCTATTACGATTCTAATCATTATTCTACGCCTCCTCCTTATCAGATGGCTTTACGTCATTGGGCACTCTGATTACTAAGGTTGTTCCTTCTTTTGTTAGGAGCTCTAAGCTGCCATTAATAAACTCAAGGCGCTCTTTCATTCCTAAAAGACCGCTTCCCCTCGTGTCCTTCTCTCCTTCACTTTTAAACACACCATTATCATGGATGGTCATCACCATTTCCTTCCACGATTGCTCAATTGAAATGGAACAAGAGCTGGCACCACTATGTTTGACTATATTGTTTACTGCCTCTTTTAAGCACATGCTAAGAATGTTCTCGGTCAATAAGGGAACATTTTTTATTGAAATATCCTGGTTTCCCTCGAAATTTATTTCGGCGGCCTTCAGGATTTGTTTCACACGTACAATCTCATCCTTTAAACGGATTCCTCTCATCGAAGACACCATTTTTCTTACTTCACTTAACGCTGTTCTTGCCGTTTGCTGCACATCCTTTAATTCATTACGCGCTTGTTCCGGGTCTTTGGTAATTAATCTTCTGGCTAAATCACTTTTCAAACCGATGAGTGATAGCTTTTGACCTAATGTATCATGAAGGTCCCTGGCAATCCTTTGGCGCTCTTCTAATTTAACCAGCTCAGAAATCCGTTTGTTTGCATCCTCAAGTTTTTCTTCAAGCTGTCCCCTTTCATTCCTGTTGTGAATATTAAATGGGAGTAAAATAACACTTATCCAAATAATGATGACAAATGGCAATTGCTTAAGAAAAAATCCATCCTGCTGTACAATGCTGAAGTTAATTGAGGCGGAAGTACTAATCAAATGAATGAAATATAAAGTTAGGAAGGTTATACGTTCCTTAATATTACCGATAAAATAAGCGAGAAAAAAGGCAAAATAAACATAGCTGAAAAGACTGGTTGATGTGATTGAAATACCGATTAAGATGAAGGTCCAAAGGTATACCGGCCAACCTTTTGAAAAAAATGCAATTCGATAGAAGATAAAAAAGAGAACCGTTAGGATAATTCCAACGATAATTTTAATAGGTGAGGATGTTTGAAATATAAAATAAAATGGCAATATGCAAAGAATTGTCCAAATATAAGGTGATATACCGCTATTTTTCTGGAATTTCATATACCTTTTTATCATAAGAGAACCTCATTTTCAGCATAAAATAGTTTATCATCTTAATTTTACCACAATTACCCTTTATCTTCATTTACTACTATTTATCCGACCAATACCTTCATTTAGAACACAAATAACGACAAGCCCCAAAAGGGCCTGTCGTGTCTAAGCTTTCTCTAGTCGAAGAAACTCTTTCTGTTTTTTAACTAGTACCTTTATTTCTTTAAAGCCAACAAACTTTTTCCCCTGCTCATCCCATAGTCGAAATTTGAGTGAGCTTAAGCTTGTTGCTAACGTGATGGTTGGAACGTTTTGCAATGGCAGTGTATTATTATGTGCAGCTTCCAGCTTATAATTTGGAACCCTCGGGCTTAAATGGTGAACATGGTGGTAACCAATATTCCCCGTCAGCCATTGTAAAATTTTTGGAAGCTTATAGAAAGAACTGCCTTCAACCGCTGCTTTCACGTATTTCCAGTGCTTATCTTCCTCAAAGTATGAATCTTCAAAAGTATGCTGTACATAAAATAACCATATTCCTAGTGAACCTGATATTAAAAAGATCGGAGCTTGTACTAATAGGAATTGCCCCCAGCCTAATGTCAAACCGAGTATAACAGCTATAGCAACAATCCCTGCATTAGTTATATAAGTATTAATACGTTCATTTAACCTTGCACCTTTTCTATTAAAGCGATTTTTTAGCAGGAAAACGTAAATCGGACCTAATCCAAACATAACGAGAGGATTACGATACAACCTGTATTTTAATCTTTCCCTAGTTGATGCAGTTAGGTATTCATCCATTGTCAATACCCAGATATCACCTGTTCCTCGCTTATCTAAATTACTGCTCGTTGCGTGATGGACAGAATGATCGTGCTGCCATTGATGATATGGAAAAACCGTCAATATTCCGGTAATCGTTCCGAGAATCGTATTTGCTTTCCGATTTTTAAAAAAGGAGTGATGGCAGCAATCATGAAAAATAATGAAAGTCCTCACCAAAAACCCTGCTGCAACTACCGAGATACCCAATGTAAGTATGTATGAAATGGTAAGGCTTTGATAAGCAAGAATCCACAATAAAAAGAAAGGTACAAGGGTATTTATCATCTGCCAAATGCTTGCTCGTAGATTTGATTTTTCATAAGGCGCAACTTGCTTCCGTAAATTCCTCTGATTTTGTTCCATCATTACTTTATTCCCTTCTTTCATTTGTTATCAAAAGTATTGCCCTAGTAATTCACCCTTTGTAGATATAGCTGTCATATGCCAAACATGATAAATGTCATATTCCCTCCATTACGCAAGAGAGGAGAAGCTCAACTCCGAGCCTCTCCTCCCCTTTTGGGCAAGATTATTTTTTGCAATCTAAGTAATTATTAACCCTTTAATTTTTACATTTTTTCAGTACCCTAGAAATTATCATTGTTTGTCCTACCCTTTGCATACAGTTTAATAAAGGGGGGATTGAACATTACTAATTCATTTTCAGCAGTTCGTTACGTGGTGGCATATGTATTTATTACTTCAGGGGTTATGAAAGTATTCAGTTCACATCTAGCTGAGGTTTTTATCAATTTAGGACTGCCTTTTCCAGAGATGATGTTATATGTTACAGCCTTTTTGGAAATTACCTGCGGCTTTCTGATTTTACTAAATCGTAGTGTGAAAAATGCAGTCATTCCCTTAATTGGAATCATGATTGCAGCCATTCTCTTAACAAAGCTTCCATCGATAAACACTGGAATCTTACAATTTGCCTTTAATGCAAGATTAGACGTTGTCATGATAGTACTGCTGTTTATCTTATACTTGAGATCACCTAACTAACTTGTCACCAGATTGTTTACCGCAATCTGGTTTTTATCTTTATGCTAGGCTGTGTTAAAGGTTATTGTTAATTTGTAACTATGTTGATTTGTGCGGAAGGCGCGAGACTCCTGCGGGAGGTCGGGGCAGGGGAGACCCCGCAGGCGCTTAAGCGCCGAGGAGGCTCCCCGAACCGCCCGCGGAAAGCGAAGCGTCTGGAGCACAAATCAACAGGCTAATTTACCACAGCATTATGATAAAATAGAAAAAAAGAGAGGAAGGGGGGCGTTATTATTTTTTTAAAAGAAAAGGTAAAAAACCTTCCTGCTACTCCTGGTGTATATTTAATGAAAGATTCCAACGGAACAATCATTTACGTGGGAAAAGCAAAAAATTTAAAACGAAGAGTTCAGTCTTACTTTCAAAATTCTAAAGCTCATCCTCAAAAAATAAAAAAGCTTGTTAGTAACATAAAAGATTTTGATTATATCCTAACCGATACAGAATTTGAAGCGTTTATGCTTGAATGCAAATTAATAAGGAAAATCAAACCACTTTTTAATAAAATGATGAAGAGCCCAGAGTCCTATACCTATATTGTCATTCAAGAGAATAAAGGGTTCCGTTCTATTGAATTATCACACAACAGAAAACAGGATGGCAGGCTATACTTTGGACCATACCAAAGTAAACGTAGAGTTGAAAGTGCCATTCTTGGATTAAAAGAATCCTTTAAAATTCTTTGCAGCAACCTAGGGACAAAAAATACACCATGTTTAAACTATTCTTTAGGATTGTGTATTGGCATGTGTCTTGGGGGTTCAGCCTTACAGGAATATAATAAAATAGTCGATAACATTATCGCATTACTTGAGAACACTAACCTGAGCATTCTGGAAGAATTGAAACAACGAATGGCAGAAGCTGCTGAAGCATTTGATTTCGAAGCCGCCGCTAAGTATAGGGATAAAATTGAGGCCATTAACTTTCTGATTAATAAAGAAAAAGTAATAGAATTCACCGAGGAAAATAAAAATATTGTAGTTCTTGAATATTTAAGTGAAGATACCTTTAAACTTTTCCTTATTAAACGAAATAAAATTGTCTTTAGTGAAAACTATAACGCGGAGTGCCTAACATTGGAACAACTCTGTACATTAACAAAGACTTATTTTAAAAATACTGCCCTTCATTCCTCAAATGAAGTGACCAGAGATGAAATTGATGAAGCGCAAATTATCTATAATTATGTAAAAAGCAACAATTGCCGTTATATAACGATCTCTGAAAAATGGCTCCACAATAAGACTACTGTGAACATAGAAAAGGCACTAAATAAATTACTTTATATAAAAATCCCTCGATTGTCACAATGACACCGAGGGATTGATTCTAATAAGCCAAATGATAAATTAAAAATCGTTCATTCTGATTATGCTCATATAAACCCGGAAGTTGGACTTCCTTCCTTAATTCAAATAAGGTGTTATTTTCTAAAAAGTAGATATAATCTTCAGAGGGATAATATAAAATCACGTCTACCTCACGTTTGAATTTTTCCACTGAAACCAAAATATTATTAATGATTTTCCAAAATATCGGAATCGTAAAAGGGTTAAAAAAATAAAAACGATTATCTAAAGGATTAATTTCATATTTTTCAGCCAAGCAGCAATGAAATTGAATTTTATCTTTAGCATTTTTAAATTTTTTCAAATAACTAGTTTGGTTTTCAACTGCCTCTTGGTATAAAGTCTCATTCATTTCGATCCCTACAACAGAAGCATGAAATAAGTAATGAATAAAGAAATTTAATCTTCCTTTTCCACAACCAAAATCAACAATATGATCGTTACTAGTCAATTCATATTGAGCAAATAATTTTTCAAGTGCACTATAGGGCGTCGGCTCATACCTGTGATAATGGAAAGACTTCGTGTATCCTTTTTGGTCTCCTCCAGTACTTATGTTCAGCAATTCATCATAATTCTGTTCCTTCATTAGTATACTCCTGCCCACCCCATAAACTCTTATTCATTCATAAGCCGAAGGGTCGATAAAAAAATTGTACCCCAAATAGATTACCAAACCTATTGCTGTCGTTAAAAATGCCCAGCCAAGAGTTACTTGCTCAATTAGAAGATAGTTATTACATAATTGCACAGGGGACCAAATATATAACCATCCCAATCCAATAAACATAACTGTGAAACTAATAATAACAACATTTTTTCCTAATGAACTGAGTTTTTTCCAACTATTTCGTAAAGAAACTCCTGCTAAAAATGGCAAACTAAAAAATTTAAATGCTTCAACGGTCTGTGTAGTCAATGCTTCATCCATTGTTCGGGGTAACATCCAGTATACCATGATAATGACAAATAAAAGAATTCCTGGAAGTCCATTACTATTCCACTTTACGAAAAATCCCGGAAATCTTTTTTGGAAAAATCGTGCCATTAAGAATCCCGCAATCACCAGCATCGGCATTTGCATATGCATATGAATAACCATTACTGATTCCATGAAATTTGCAACCGGAGGTATAACTAAGAAAATAAATAATAATAAGCCATAAAATGACTGATTCATAGTTCACTCCTCCGTTCCATTTTCAAGAAGGTTAATAACTGTTTTAGCAGCTTCATCTATTTCTTTGTAATCCAAAACATTTATCAAACTACCTTTTTTATCAACTAAATAAAAGGCAGAGTTATGTGCAAAATTGCCATACTCATCAGGAATAACAATGACACCAAATCGATCTAACAAAGATTTCAATTCGGCTTGATCGCTAATTCTAGCCATCCTCCAGGTTTCCCCATCACTGTTAAAAAAGTCTTTATATTTGTTTAAGGTAGCAGGATCATCTCTCTCGGGATCAAAGCTGATACTTAAAAAAACAATGTCTTCACCGAGATACTTGCTTGGCACCTTATCATACACTTGCGCCATGTTGTATTCTAATTCAGGGCAAACCGTTGTACAGGAAGTATATAAAAATGTAATAAATACATATTTGTCTTCAAATTCAGAAATCGAATATTTTCGTCCCTTGTTATCTTCAAGCGTAACTTCTGGGAATTTTGGTTTATCATCAATCAGCTGCTTCACTCTTGCAGTTTCGGCAGTAAATGCACTGAATCCATCCGTTCCTATAAAAAATAATACGAACCCAAACACGAGAACTAAAAATAACGAGATTGTATTATGTCTATTTTTGATCATAGAGACCACATCCATCTCTGTTTTCTATATTTAAAAAGTCATTCAAATAAGCATAAAGAGACAGCCCAGAAACTTCGAGCTATCTCTTTATCAGTCCATTCTGTCCAGCTCCAGCGCCTAGGGGCTCGGGGTCATAAGCCAATCCGTCAGGAAGGTTAAAGAGCAACCTTCCCGCCGGCTCGTCTTATGCCTGTCGCCCCTGGTCAAGGCGCTTCCGCTTTTCGTTTTACCAAGTCTTAAACGGTGGTGATCCTGGAGGTGCGTTTACGATAAATTCTGTAAGCGGGATTACATATGCCATTGCTACGACGATTAACATGATAACAATCCAAAGGCCCCAGCGCTCTGTCAAATAAGGAGTTTTTGTTGCGTTATCTTCTTCCTCAGCAATTGGGAATTCTGTTTCACCTTTTGGTGCAAAGAACATCATATTGAATACGGCGTACACTTGAAGAATAACACCGATAATTAGTAACGTACCGCCAACTGCTAATAACATCAAGTATGGATCCCAGCCTAATGCTGTTGCATGATCTCCATAAGTTGAGTAAGAAGTTCTTCTTGGTGAACCAAGCAAACCAACGTAGTGCATAGAACCAGACATAAAGATCATACCAATTGTCCAAATCCATGTTTGGATAACACCTAATCGATTGATTTGCGGCGTTAATACGCGGTTTGAAATATAAGGAACTAACCAATAACTGATTCCAAAGAATGTCATAACGACTGACATACCTAATGTTAAGTGGAAATGCCCAACAATCCACATTGTATTATGAACAACTTGGTCTAATTGGTTTGTGCTTTGTGCAATACCGCCAGCTCCAGCTGGAATGAAGGCAACCATTGCAATGAATGGTGCTAGGAATCGAACATCGCCCCATGGCATTTTCTTCCACCAGCCAACTAAACCTTTGCCGCCCTTTCTTCTTGCTGTACGTTCAAATACTGCGAACAGTGCAAAGGCTGTCATGAGTGATGGGAATCCAATTGCCAAACTCATAAATACGTGCATGAATTTAACAACTTCATTAATACCTGGGTCAATGATTTGGTGATGGAATCCACCAGTGATGTTCATAATGACTAGAGCGATAATAACCACTCGCGTTAATAAATCACTCCATCGCTTTCCGCCGATAATTTTTGGTACAACTACGTACCATGCAGAAACAGCTGTTAAATACCAGATATTAACCAATGTGTGTCCAAAAGCCCAGAACAGTGTACGAGCGACCATTACATTGATCGTTTCAACCCAGCCAAATACCCATGGAATAATCATAAATAATACTTCAACTGCTACAAACATTAGAGCGAAAAATAATAGAACGAATACACCAGTTGCAAAGTAAGAAAGAATTGGAACGTGTTGTCCTTTATGATTTTTTCTCCAATTCGCTACTTGGATAAATGCCCCAATACAGCACATCCAAACACCAACTACGATTAATGCTAAACCAATATAAAATACAGGATGTGCAGCCATCGGCGGATAGAATGTGTACATAACAGATGCTTCATTCATTAAGATAGGAATGACAGCTAATACAAATCCAATCAACTTTATTACGAAACCAGACCAAGCGAACTTCCTTACTTTTGGAAGAAGCCCCCCTAAATTATGAGAAAGTGCTGCATAAAAGTATCCAATGGTAAAGAATGCCGTTAACACGAGGATTAGCAATAATCCATGTGCAGTCAATACTTGATAATAATTAAACCAAGTTGGTAACTCTAACAATCCTGCTCTGTTTAAACCTTGTAATAATCCTAAAAATCCTCCAACTAATAATGCGATAAATGCTACAGCTATATATGATTTCGATATTTTTGCATCCTCTGGGTAAAATCCCAGCATTTTATTTGTTTTATCTTTAAAACCTGTTTTTAAATCTGCTTCCATTTTCATCTAATATCCCCCCTTATTTAACCGTAATCGTTGTACTCATTACTTGGTGACCTGCACCACAATATTCATTACAGATAACTAAATAATTACCCGGTTTATCAAATGTTTGTGTGATTTTTTGGATATGACCTGGCATAACCATTGCATTAATGTTTGTGCCTGCCACTTCAAATCCATGTACAACATCTTTTGAAGTTAAAATAAATGTAACCTTTGCCCCAGCAGGTATTTCAATGTTGTTTGGAGTAAAACCAAATGCTTGTAGGGTCATAACAACTTCATATTCATTGTCGCCTATTTGTTTTACCCCAGGTTCATTGAACGGAGCTATTTCATCCACCTTCTGAGGATCAATGGTTTCCATATTACTTGGTGGTCCCATTTCAAGTGCAAAAGCCTGGTAACCAGTGATTAACATGAATCCCATAATGATACCAAAACTTATCGTAAGCCATATTTTTTCATCAAGATGCATTTTCATTTTTTTCACCCCTTATATTCTGGCCATATAAAGCCCGTATAGTACTAGATACGTAGCAACAATCACGACTCCAACCACTGTTACGGAAATCCATGTTCCTTTTAATGGTGCTTCGTGTTCTTTATTACTTTTGTGATTCACTTTTGCAGCTCCCATTGAAAATTCAACCCCCTTAATTTGTTCTTACCTCTATCATAATTGCGAGGGATTCTCAGTGTAGTGAACTGCATCACGGGCACGAAAATTTTTTTAAAAATTGCTCTGTTAAACTTGGTTGTTGATTTTCGTTCCAGGCACTTCGCTTTCCGCGGGCGACCGCCGAGCCTCCTCGACACTGCGTGTCTGCGGGGTCTCGCCTGTCTCGCTTCTCCCGCAGGAGTCTTCGTGCCTTCCACTCCAATCAACAAGTGGTTAAAATCAACATTATTCTTTAACAAAGCCTTAAAAATAAAAAAACTGCCCCTGATCTGCTAAATTAATGCAGCTCAGAGACAGTGCTCTCTTTTTTTAAAAGATAGTAACAATAACCATCAACAAAAACAGGATTGTTATATAATTTACAGAATACAGAAAAATTACGTGTGCCCACTTTAAATCGTTTTTGGTAAAAAGTCCACTGATACTAACAGCTAACCAGCCCACATTGAAAATAGTGGCAATCACAACAAATGTTGTACCAAGAGGTGCTAAAAAAAACGGAAAAGGCAGTAAACAGGATACATAAACTATAATTTGAACTTTTGTTACTTTAAACCCACGGACCACTGGCAGCATCGCTACTCCTGCAGCCGTATATTCTTTACATTTTTTCATAGCAATCGCGAAAGTATGAGGCATTTGAAAAATAAATAAGATCAGAAATAATATAATGGGAACAATATGCAGACTTGACTCAACTGCTGCCCAACCGATTAACGGAGTAACAGCCCCGGATACACTCCCGATGATCGTATTAAACGTATATCTTCGTTTTGACCATATCGTATACAAAAATACATAAGTAAACCAACCCACGAATCCATAAACTGTAGTTTCGACGGTCGTAAAAAGTAAAAGAATAAACCCAATAATGGTAAAGGCGATCCCCATTGACAAGACCACTTTTAGAGGAATATTTCCTGTTACTGTTGGACGATTTTTAGTCCTTTCCATTACTGTATCTATATCGACATCATACCAGTTATTTAGGATAAGGGCTCCCGCCATAACCATTGTACTTCCGATAATGGTTAGCAGGGCTATTTCCCAGTAATCAACAAATGATTTACCAGTAAAATGTAACGCTAACCACAATCCTGTAAAGACCGGCAAGACATTTGCAAGCAATACACCTGCCTTAAAAAGTGCCTTTAAATCTCTGATTAAGGTTGAAATATTTAATAAAGGTGTTTCCCCTTTTTCACTAGAAGGTATTTCGTTTATACCCATTTATTATACCTCCTAACCATTCCTCTACCTTCATTAAAACATACTTTTACTGCATTTAGCATGATATGTATCACTTTTAGGTTTTAAACACTTACCATCCTCTTCCTGCACCACCGCCTCCTGAAGAACCTCCTCCTCCTCCTCTGGAGCCGCCGCCGCCACCACCGCCTCCGCCTCTTCCACGTGAGATGATGGAAAGTAGAAGATAGGTAAGAGTCCCTCCAAAAAACTTAAAATCAAGAATCACAACAACGACGACAATAATGATCAATAGCCATGAGGGTATCCCTAGCCCTTCGTCACCAGTAGAAGGTTGAGCTTGCTTATCAGTGGTCGGCAGCCCTCCCGCTTTTCCATATTCGGCTAATACCTCATTTGCCAGTGCCTTGTAGGTTTCTATTATTGCTTTGTTGTGCTGATTATTTTGAAGGTATGGAATGGCATGTTCATCAAGAATGCGCCCTGCTTTTCCATCAGGGATTCTTCCTTCTAGTCCATAGCCTACTTCGATTCTAATTAAACGTTCAGTAACGGCAATAACTAACAATACTCCATTGTTTTCTTTTTCATTTCCAATACCATATTGCCTGAAGGCTTCATTCGCGTATTCCTCAATCGTGTTTTCGCCAATGGTATCCACCGTTAAGACAGAAATTTGTGCGGTTGTTTGGTCTTCAATCTTTCTTCCTAAACTTCTTATTTCCGCTATTTCATCCGGAGTTAATACCTTAGCAAAATCTTGTACATAAATATCGCCAATGGGAGCTGGCATTTGGATATCCTCAGCAAATGCTCCACCTTGAAAAAGGAAAAAAAGGAAAAAAAGAAGGCTGAAGACCGCTTTCGGTTTCATTCGCCATTGTCTCCAAAGTCAACCTCTGGGGCTTCTGAGGCTTTAGGATCAGCTGTGAAATATTCCTTTTCGTCAAAACCAGTTATTCCTGCAATGATGGCACCAGGAAATTGCTTTACCCTTTTGTTATAAACAGCAACCTGATCATTGTAATCCTTCCGTGCTACAGAAATTCTATTTTCAGTTCCAGACAGCTCATCCATTAATTGTGTAAACTGCAGGTCGGCTTTAAGATTTGGATAATTCTCAACTACAACAAGTAATCTGCTTAAAGCACCCGTTAATTCAGCATTTGCTGTTGCTTCTTCTTCCACTGTGTCAGCTCCTGCTAATCTTGCACGTGCATCAGATATCGAGGCAATCACTTCTTTTTCATGTGACGCATATCCTTTAACGGTATTGACAAGGTTTGGTATTAAATCCAGTCTTCGTTGAAGCTGATTTTCAATCTGTGCATAAGATTGGTCTACATTCTCTTCTAGGTTAACAAAATTGTTATAGCTCGACATTAACATAACCCCAAGTAAAACTATAACCGCAATAATAATTCCTATCACCATATATCCTTTTTTCATTTTGACACACTCCTTTCTTATAGTATGTATCACTTCCTATACGAAATATGAAAAGCTGTGCGGATTGATTGAATCCACACAGCTACGGAGTTACTTCTCTTTACTTTCATTCAATTCATCTATGAGCTGTTTTGTCCTTTTTGCATTTCCTTCTGCAAAGTTTGCAAGTCGATCTTTTAGTTCATCATCATCGTGAATCCGCTCGGCTGTGATCAAATAAGTCCTCATAAGATCTTCTTCTACTTCAATCGAATGCTCAAGAATTTCTTCAAGGTTATTTTTTTCTTCTTCATTCTTCCCTTTAAAAATATTTGCAGACAAAGTATAAAACCTCCTCTAAGTTTGGGAAAAACTAATACTCTTCCACGGTCGCAATATAAGGTAAATTCCTATACCTTTGTGCGTAGTCGATTCCATAACCAACTATGAATTCATCTGGGATCACAAAGCCAACATAATCCACTGGTAATTCAACTCTTCTTCTTTCAGGCTTGTCTAGGAGTGTGCAAATTTTAATCTGTTTCGGTTTATGCATATTCAAATGGTCTCTCAAAAAATGCAGAGTCAATCCGCTGTCTATGATATCTTCAACCACAACAACATTTTTATTCGTGATATCCTCATCAAGATCCTTTAATAGCTTCACTTTTCCAGATGATTCTGTTTGATCGCTGTAGCTAGAAACTGAAATGAAATCAACGTTAATATCTCCTTTCATCTCACGTATCAAGTCTGCTGCGAACACAAACGATCCTTTGAGCACAACGATTAACATAATTGCCTCATTGTTAAAATCTCTTTCGATTTCCTCTGCTAATTCTTTCACTCTTTGTTTAATTTTTGTTTCTGAAATCATCGTATCTTTCAATCTATAGGGCACTAATCATACCTTCTTTCTAAAAAATCCTAACTAGACTCCATTATTATTCCAAAAAATAATACTGAATACAAATTTTTAAGATAATCAGTTGATTTGTGTAACTAAACACTTTGTCTTTTTTCCGATACTGCCTCACTTACCATCTTGTACATACATTTTACTCCAGCTTCTGAAGCTTCAAAGCTTTAAGCATTTTCACTATCGATTCCAAGATTGTCCGCTTCTTTTTGTGCATCGATATTTGCACCTAAGAAAATGAATTCCCAACTATATTTCTCTTGCTGGTGTTTAATCAACTCTTTCACTTTTTTATAGGTAAATTCACGGCTGGCATTTTCAAAGCCATCTGTTGTGATGACAAAAATAACCTTCCCTCCATTATTTGGTCGCTTGCTAAGCGACATTTTTGGAGGTAGATTATGCTTGAAAAAGAGATATTAATAGAATTACAGGAATATGTAAAAAACCATTTAAGCAATCTAGTCTTTCAAACATTTGAATCCCACAGCTATCAAAAATCCGAAGAAATCCAAAATAACGAAATCGAGAACTTTATTAAAATTAAACGGCAGCCTGCCTTTAACCAGAGGTTGTTTCGCTTTATAGATAAAAAAGGTGCCAGTGACTCTAATATTTACAAACGGGCGGGAATGGACCGCAGGCATTTTTCAAAAATTCGATCAAACTCTGATTACAGACCAAGTAAGAATACCGTAATCGCTCTGGCTTTAGCTCTTGAACTAAATAAAAAAGAAACTGATAAACTCTTAAGTTCTGCCGGTTACTCTTTGTCAGATAGTGATACCTTTGATTTAGTCATTCAGTTCTGTCTTGAGAAAAAAATATATGATTTTTACCATGTCAATCAGGCTTTGGACTATTTCAGTTTAAAACCTTTAATATTTTTATAATAAAAATAGCAGGAAAATATAGTCTAATATAGAATTAATCGGATAGAATAGAATTTGTACATATCCACTAAAGAGGAGTGAAGAGAATGTCAGTAGATGTTTATCTTAATTTTAATGGTAACACCCGTGAAGCAGTAGATTTTTACGCAAAGGTTTTTAAAACAGAAGCACCCAATATCATGACCTTTGGGGAATCACCGCAACATCCAGATTATCCACTTCCAGAAGAAGCTAAAAATTTAGTTATGCACACACGCCTTAACATCGATGGAAGCAATGTCATGTTCTCTGATACTTTTCCTGGAATGCCTTTTATAGAAGGCAACAACGTAACGCTTGCTTTAGTAAGTAAAAATATGGATGATTTAAAATCTTGGTTTGAGCAATTAAAAGATGGCGGCACTGTCGGTATGGAACTACAAGAAACCTTCTGGAGCAAACTTTACGGTCAAGTAACTGATAAATTCGGAATTCATTGGCAGCTCAACTATGACAATGGTGAAATGGCGATGTAATTTAATAAAAAAGGGATACAGTATTTTTGACTGTATCCCTTTTCTATTACTTTAAACTGCGGTTTAGAAAAGCTTTTGTACGTTCATTCTTAGGGTTGGTAAACACTTCCGTAGGATTACCAGTTTCTATTATTTCCCCGTTATCCATGAAAATAACTCGATTTGCAACCTCTTTAGCAAATCCCATTTCATGAGTAACCACAATCATCGTCATCTGCTCTTCAGCAAGAGCCTTCATAACCTGCAGAACTTCTCCCGTTAATTCTGGGTCCAATGCTGATGTAGGCTCATCAAACAAAAGAATCTCTGGATTCATCATCAGTGCTCTCGCAATGGCTACTCTTTGTTTTTGACCACCTGACAAATTGGCTGGGTAGAAATGAGCCCGATCACTGAGCCCAATTTTCTTTAAAAGCTCCGTACTCCGTTTTTGAATTACCTCAGTAGGCTCTTTTTTTACTAATTTGGGCGGCAGCTCTAAATTTTCCTTAACGGTCAGGTGCGGGAATAGATTAAAATGCTGGAAAACCATACCCATTTTAGATGTAATTCTTTTGATTTCTTGTGGTTTCGTGTAGATTCCATCCTTAACAAGTTGATCATCTGATATTGTAATACTTCCTGCATTTATTTCCTCTAGATAGACTAAGCTTCGGAGCATCGTGCTTTTCCCCGATCCAGAAGGGCCAATCACGGCTACAACATCATTTTTATTAACATCAAAAGTTATCTGTTTTAGTACATCCAAATCGCCAAACGATTTTTTCAGGTTGGATACTTCTATGATAGCCACATTTACCAATCCCTCTTATTCAAATTTGTATCTTCGTTCAATTCCTTTAAAAATAAAAGTTAACAGGAGCGTCATTATGAGATAAATCAAACCAGCTACGAAAAATGGGATAATCGTAAAGTCACGGTTCACAGCGGTTTGAGCGTAGTGCAGCAACTCTGGCACTGCAACCGCATAGAGCAGCGCTGTATCTTTAACAAGTGTCACCGATTCATTTGCAATAGCTGGGAGTGTGACCCGAAACATTTGCGGTAAAATAATCCTTGTTGTTGTCTGCCACTTGCTTAAACCAAGAACCTGAGACGCCTCATATTGTCCTTTATCAATTGCCAAAAGACCACCGCGGAAAATTTCAGCAAAGTATGCAGCATAGTTTAATACAAACCCCAAACATGCTGCCACGAATCTATCAAATACTAAATATTCCCCTACCACAGGAAGCATCGGAAGTCCGAAGCATATTAACAACAATTGTAGTAATAGAGGAGTACCCCTCATAACGTAAATATAGCCCTGAGCAAGTAATGATAAAGGCTTTAAGCTGCTTTTAACAGCAAGTGTCAGCAGGAAACCAAGTGGTACAGAGACGATAATCGCAATAAAAAACAATAGAATCGTCATCTGTGCCCCTTCAAGCATAGGCACAAGTATTGATGTGAAATATTCAAATGACATGGTAACTCCTCCAAAAACAAAACAGGGTTCCCTTTAGGAAATCCTGTTTTGCCCTATATTCATTATTACTTTAGTACTTTATCTTCACCAAACCACTTTTTCGAGATATCTGCAGCTGTTCCGTCTTCATTCATTTCATCCAGTGACTTTTGGAGCTTTTCTAGTAATTCCTCGTTTCCTTTTTTAACACCAATACCATATTCTTCAGGAGCAAGCGACTCCTCAAGCACCTTAAATGTTTGTTCCTCTTTAGCCATGTAATAATTGATAACAACTTCATCAATAACCACAGCATCTAAACGACCACTTTTTAAATCTGTTAAAGCCTGTACATTGTCAGCAAACTCAGTTACCGTCTTAACTTTTTCTTTAATAGGTGAAGCGTTTAGGGCGTCAGAAGCTGAAGAAAGTGACTGCAACCCAACCACTTTACCTTCTAAATCAGCTAGTGCTGTAACCTTTGAATCAGAGAGAGTAACAATTACCTGTGCATTTTTTAAATATGGTTTTGTGAAAAGGACTTTTTCTTTCCGCTCATCCGTAATAGTGTATCCGTTCCAAATAAGGTCGATTCGTCCACTGCTAAGCTCAGCTTCTTTTGTTTTCCAGTCAATTGGCTGAAAGGTAACTTCAGTTCCCATTTTTTCTGCTGCCGCTATAGCATAATCAATATCAAATCCAACAATATTATTATCCTCATCGCGGAATCCCATTGGAGCAAATTTATCATCAATACCAATGACAAGCTTATTATCATCTTTTTCTGCTGATTTAGAGCATCCAGTAAAAATCACAAGTACTGCAGCTAAGATAAGAAACATAGTTGCTAATCTTTTCATCATTTGTATGTACCACCTTTTATATAAATTTATTTCACTTTAGTACGTTACCGTATTATCACTCTAGCACATTATAACACTATAATATAATAAAACACAACAACTATAATAAAATAATAAAAAGAGCCGATTCCTTCAAAGAATGGCTCCCATTTTGTTATTGTATCGATATTTTCCAAATCATATGGTCCTGCCCTTTACCCCAATAATCCTTTAGTAAATAATCAGGTTCTCCAAATTTCTTCTTCCATATCTTTTGTGCATTTCCGTAGCCGCTATCAAGACAAAATTCTTCTATCTCCCGGTTATGTAAGGTTCGAACCATTTCGTTTAGAAGCCGATTCCCTACTCCCTGTCTCTGATAGTCTGGAAGTACAAATACAGTTCCTATTTCAACCAGATCCTTCAATACTCCATCTGTACAAACATGAATTAATTCACTAGAGGGTCCGTATTCAATTGTTCCGATAATTTTCTCTTCCTCTAAAGCGATTAAGAAAAACCGCTTCTCCCCATTACTATCAAAGTCACTTTTTAAAAAATTGATCTTACTTTCAATTTCCGTTTCAATATCATTAACCAACTCCTCTAATCCTTCTCTAATAAAGGTATCGGTAATGACAATTCTAAAGAATTCATGTAAATCTCCTATTTCCTCAAACCTTGGTCTTCTTATCTCCACATGGCGCACTCCCAAAAGCCTCCCACTTCTAAAAATGATTCAAGCTGATAGATTCTTTTTATTTTGGATTTTATTTGCTGAAAAAAGTCCACTATAAAGCAGGAAGGTTCCTGCCATTAAGATCATACCGAGATACACTGACATCATGGTTGGTATTAAAAAAGCCCCTAAGATAATCGCTGCACGTGCGATTATATCAGCTCCGCTAAAACTTAAGTTAGAAAAGGCAGAGTAAGAGCCTCGTTTATCCTCCGGCATCATATTCGCTTTTTCAGCATTGGCAATTGGGGAATAGATTAGCTCACCAATCGTTGCTAAACCATTAAATAATACGAGAACATACCAAATATTCGCGGAAGTAACGACTGTATATCCCACACTATATAAAAACAACCCCAGCAGCAACATCTTTCGTTTTGAAAATTTATCGGTTATTTTCGTAACAAAAAACGTAAGTACAACAACCGTAAGCATATTTTCGATATTTAAAAAACTAAGCATTCTAATGCCTGCAACTTCAAAATCCCCTACAAATACAGACTTGAATTCCTCCGCTAATCGTACTCCGATATAACTATTTAGTGAGAATTCGGCAGCAAAAATAAACATTGACCCTGCAACTGCCATGACAAAGGGTTTATCCTGAAACGCGACCTTGTAGTTTTGAAGCAAATCTACAAAAATGTTTTTATGTTTTTTCTCAAGCAGCTTCACACGTGTATCTTGTAACCATATGCCATATGCAATCGGCAAGCTAATAGACACAACGGTTAAAGCAATGAATAGTTCTAATTGATGATTCACATAAAGGAGTCCCCCTAATGCTGCGCCAATTGCCATCGCTAAATTAACAAGCCAGTAATCGAGGGCATACACACTCTTTCGATTTTCTGGTGTGGTCGAATCAATAATCACAGCATGTACAGCAGGACGACCGAGGCTGCTTGTGATCGTAAAAATTACATAACTGATAGCAAATAATACGATCCATTTTTGATCTGGTAATAAACTTACCGTCATAAGAGCAAACATGAGTGCACTAGCTGTTGAAGATAGTATGATTATTTTTTTTCGAGGGAAGCGGTCAGAAATATAGCCGCCGATAAAGTTTATAAAAAAGCTTATAACCACATTGATGACTAAAAAAATCCCTGCCCAAATGGCACCCTTATGTTGAGCAAAGAAGAGAGCCATAAATGGCATAACGGAGCTTCCAATTGCTCGGTTAAAAAACGAAGTTATCAGTCTTACTTTAATATTTTGAGGATATTCCTTCCAAGCCATATAATCAGCACCTTTCCTACTATTTATAGTAAACTAGACGTAACAGTTAAAAAATGACCAATTTTCAAAATAATGTCTACTTTTAAAGGAATGAGAATATGGACCACTATTTATTATCATTATGGAATTCAACTTCTTCTGGGCAAGTCAAAGTACAGCAGCTGGCTGAAATATTAAATCTTAGCTCAAAGCAAACACGCCGTAAACTTAATAAATGGCAAGAAGAGGGATGGCTGACATTTCAGGCGGGCAGAGGAAGAGGAAATGACTCAAAGCTGCACTGGAATAAGGACGTAGAAACAGAGTATGAACAACAATTCATAGCTCAACTAGAAAAATTCTCCATTGAGCAAGTGAGTAAACTTTTATTATATAAATGGTCAGCCGAAACCAAACAGCGCTTAATGACCAGATTTCAATCCAAATTTGGATTTCATCAAGAGGAGCAGGAAAGATTAATTATTCCGCGATTTTACCGTTTCTTAACATATCATCCATTAAAGGCTGCAGATGTACATAGCGCAAATCTGGTTGCAAACATTTATAACAGAGTAGTAGCATTGGAGGAAGATGATACGATAATCCCCGAGCTTGCACATAGCTGGGAAGTAAACGATAAGAAGTTAATCTTATATTTGCGAAAGGATGTAGCTTTTCATGATGGATCCATCCTAAAAGCCGAGGACGTCGTCCAATCTTTTATGCAAATGAAGCAAGATGAAATATATGCTGAACTTTGGAAACCAATTACAAAAATAAGTTCTCCTGCTTCACTCGTAGTTGAGCTTGAGTTTCCAAATGGCTGTACTTATATTTTACCTCTGCTTAGTATGATGCCTGCTAGTATTTACAAAGAATCCAACGGCCAGGTCATTGGAACAGGCAGCTTCTATATGGGGGAAAATTCTGAGGAGAAAACCGTATTACATGCTTTTAAACATTATTATGGGAAGCGTCCGCTATTGGATACGGTTGAATTCATTCAGGTTTCGAGCGAGTTTGGAAATGTTTATTATGGCGCTCATGAATCAAGAGAGGTAGGCACATTCGAAGTCAAAAGTGATTCTGGCTTTGGCATTGTGGTGATGAATCCATATCGCCAAACGGATATTGCAAGAAAAGAAGTTAGAGATTACATTCATATGCTGATAGACGAAAATCGCTCACAAATTTCTACTATAGATTCACGTACTTCAGAAAACAACTCTGGTTGTTTAATAGGTTATTCAATGCCCTATTCGCTGCCAAAAATAGCAAAGCCCTCACTTTTAAAGCCATTACGAATGAAGTACACAGGATATACAAAGGATGTATCAAATTGGTTAAAATCCATCCTTGATCATGCTGGAATTAGTACAAAGTTAGAAGAAGTCTCGTTTCATGATGCCGTGTATTATGATCATTTAAAAGCAGAGGCAGATTTATTTATTCATGGAGAAATTTTCGAGCTGAACCAAAGCTTTTCCTATTTTAATTTTATAAAAAACAACATTTCACCACTGCGTAAATTAACAAAAAGTGATCCTCTTTTACAGGAGTTTATTCAAGCCTATGATGAATTGCCCTTTAAACAATGGATCGAACAGCATTTGAAAATAGAAAAATATTTAATTGAAAATTCTCTTTGTATTCCCCTCTATTACTCAAAACGGCAAATACCATTCTCGATTAATTTAATGAACATCAAAATGAAACATTTCGGTTATGTTGACTTATCGAAACTATGGATGAAGCCCAAATATTAGTACCAAAAGAAGGCCTGACATCTATGTGTCAGGCACTATTCTTATTAATCTTGATATCCAGATAATTGTTCCTGCACTTCGTTTAGGGAATTAATCGCTTGTTGAATCTTGTTTTTGTTATCTGGTTTTTCAGCGTTACTAAGTGCTTGTTGCAATGTATCAACCGTACTTTGTACCGATGACATACTTTGGTCAACGTATTGTTTAGCCTTTGGCATATGTGCACCTCCTTAATTATTTCAGAAATAGTATCTGCACATATTCCAAAAATATTAAGGGTATTCCTTAAAGACACTGTCGTATTCTCCAATAGAAAAGATAGAAGGAAATCACTCAACTTCCCACCCTACGTTCTTAATTCACTTTTCCATCATTAATTTTAAAATTAGTTCGTCTGTGTGCCTTGTTCCTTCATTTCCAAGCCTACAAAAACTTTCAATACTTTTTTCTACATCATCATGGATAAACCCATCAGTAGATTTAATTTCTTGATTGTTGAGTGCCAAAAGTGCTGATTGTACTGCAACATTCGAACAAGTGGATACTTTCATCGCACAGCCAGCCTTGGCACCATCACAAATCATTCCGGAAACATTACCGATGGTGTTTTGAATCGCTGCTTTAATTTGATCCAAATGTCCATCAAGTAAATAAACAATGGCTCCACTTGCTCCCATTCCGGCGGCAGTTACACCGCATAATGCTGAAAGCCGCCCAAATTTTGATTTGATATGAATCGTAATAAGATGGCTCAGTGCAACAGCTCGAATCATTTTTTCCTCTGAAACCTGTAGTTTCTCTGCGACTGCCACAACTGGAAGTGTCACGGCTATTCCTTGATTACCACTTCCTGTGTTCGCCATTACCGGGAGTGTGGAACCTGCCATTCTCGCATCTGATCCAGCGGCAGCTAGAGACATTGCTGCAGTGGCTATATCATCGGATAGAATTCCCTTTTTTACATTTTCCTTAATGGTCTTTCCTACTTTTAATCCATAATCTCCAGAAAGACCTTCTTTGCCAATCACTCTATTTAATTCAATACTCTTTTTTACGAGAGATAAGCTGCTTATATCAACTGTTTGAATCCATTCCACAATTTCATCGATGGTAAGTGATATTAATTCCTCTTCATCTGATTGAATGCCGATATTTTCGCATCCACCTTGAAAAACAACCTTGCCATCAACCTCAATTAACGTAATATTACTATGATTATCCGATATAACCACTCTAGAAGTATGTTGATTGGTTTTTAGGATAACTTCAATATAAAGTCTTTTTGGCGTATTGGCTTGACCTGATGATACTTTACCTTCTTCTATTAGTTTTAACGCAGACTGCTCATCTTCAAAAGTAAGTCCATCCAATACTTCCAGTTGTTTCGCTGGATCTCCCGCTGCAGCTCCAAGTGCCACAGCGAAATCGAGACCACTGGAAGTCATTCCTGGAATCCCAACAGATTTAGCATTTTTTATTATATTTCCACTCGCTTTTAAACGTATCTCTTCTATTTGCCCTTTGGCATAGCTTCTTGCCTTTGCTGCGGCCAATGCAATCGCCACGGGCTCCGTACAGCCAAGTGCAATGACTAATTCTTTTTCGAGAATAGCTTCTATTTTATGCTTCTTCATTATGTTCCCCCCTACTCTTTCTATAATACCTTATTTAAAATATTACCATAGCTGTGCTGATAAAAATTCGGGGTAATTTTACCAAATAGCCCATTTCTAAAAAAAGAGTCTTTCTATGGAACGAAAGACTCTTTTAAATGACTGTATTACATTGAATGGCTAATTGATTCTTCACCGATTTCTGCTTCTCTTCCAAACAGTCTTGCATAGACACCATTGTTATTTTCCAGCAAATCCGCGTGTCCGCCTTGTTCGACAATCGTTCCATTTTCTAGAACAATAATCTTATCTGCTGATAGAACCGTGGAAAGACGGTGAGATATAATGAGAATGGTTTGTTTCTTACCGGTTTTCAAAACAGACTCATTAATCTTCGTTTCTGTAATTGGATCGAGGGCTGAACTTGCTTCGTCAAGAATTAGGATTGGTGCATCTTTTATAATGGCCCTTGCCAGCGATAATCGCTGCTTCTGTCCCCCAGAAAGAAGACTGCCTCGTTCTCCGACCTTTGTATTCAAACCTTCTGGCAAGCTTTCCACCAGTTCATCCAGACCGCTATCATGCAAGGCTTTAAGTAATTCTTCATCAGTAGCTTCTGGCTTTCCGATTCTTAAATTATCCGCTAATGAACCGTTACGTAATTGGACATCTTGGGTTACAATCGCCATTTGTGACCGCAGCCATGTTGTATCCCATTCAGTAATATTTCTGCCATCGACTTCAATCTGACCATTTTTAGTATCATATAATCTAAATAACAAATCAACGATGGTAGATTTTCCTGAACCACTTGGTCCAACCAAAGCCACTTTTTCACCTGCCTGGATATCAAATGTAACACCTGATAATACATTTTCTTCTTTTTCTGGATATACAAACGTCACATCTTTTAGTCTAATACTGCCGCTTGCCCTTTTACCACGAATGCCTTCCTTTATTTCAGCCTCCGCTGGCTGGTGTGAAAGGAGAATGTCTGAACGATCTAGTGCCGGTCCTGTTCTTCTGACAGAAAGCCAGTTACGCAGTAATCTTTGCATTTCGTTGGCTGCAATCGTAACTAATCCGCCCGCAGTAAGCATTTGTCCACTAGTTAAATTATCGTTCCAAATTAATAAAGTACTAATTAAGTAGACAACGCCTAAAGCAAAACCATTATAGCTGGCAATTACCACTACCGATTGCATTCTTGCTTTTAGTTCCTTAATCGAATGCTTAACGAAGGTATTCCTGATGGCAATGACACTTTCCACCTCATTTTCGGAAACTCCCATAACCCGTGATAAATGAATTCCCGTGACCGATTCTCTCAGTCTTTCAAGATACCTGGAAGCCTCTTGTCTCGCGTCAGCTGAGGCAGCTCTAGTCCTGGCCCCCACATAATTGGAGGTCCAATAAAAGATAACACCTAGAATAACACTGGTAATCATTAAATAAGGATGAATCCAAAGCAGTACCAGACTATAAATGATAACTCCCTGGACGCTTGCCATGAAGGTTGAACCTTCCCATGCAAGAAAATTGTGGAGCGTATCAGGGTCATCCGAAACTCTTGCCAGTAGTTCCCCTGATGAATTGTTATGATAAAAGGAATATGGAAGCACCTGCAAATGACTAAAAAGGCGCAGCTTTTGCCAATTGGTTACCGTCTTGGCTGTCTGATGGCAAAAATATTCATCAATAACCATCATAACTAAATCAAAGATGGCAGAGAAGATTAATAACCACATTAACCCCCACAGCCAGGAGTGGTTTTCATTCGGAATGATCGTATCCACAAGCCAGCTAAGTGCTAATGTTGGGATTAATGCTGAAAAAACCTGACTTATTGCGATAACCACTGAGTCAGCAATTACCCATTTTTTATAAGGCCTTAAAAAAGCGAGAACTCTGCGGCCATCACGATTCTTTTTTTGTTGGGAGACAGTGTTTATACTCATCCAATCATCTCCTTTTCCAACTCGCTATATTGGGCTTTGTATAATTCATAATACTGGCCTCTTAATGCGAGCAGTTCTTCATGTGTTCCTTGTTCTGCTACCATGCCCTGGTCTAAGAGGAGAATTTTATCGGCGTTCCTAACTGTAACAAGTCTATGGGCAATGGTGATGGTAGTTCTTCCTGGAATTAATTGTTCAAGTGCCTCTTGAACTTTTTCTTCTGTTTCTCCATCCAAGGAGGAAGTAGCTTCATCAAAAATTAATACAGGTGGTTGCCGCAAAATTGCTCTTGCAAGTGCCACACGTTGTCTCTGTCCTCCGGAGAGCTTCAAGCCGCGTTCCCCGACCACGGTTTCATACTTCTCTTCTAAGGATTCGATTAAATCCTTCAACCCCGCTGCTTCAACAGCTTTATCCAATTCTTCTTGGGTCGCTTCCTTCTTTCCATATAAAAGATTATTGCGCAGTGTACTGTTTAAGAGAAACGTTTCTTGAGATACAACTCCTACCTGCTGCCTAAAACTATTTCGATTGTAGGAGAAAAGGTTCTTTCCATCTATAAGGACCGCCCCATCCTCAGGTTCATATAATCCTAGTAGAATTTGTATTAGTGTACTTTTCCCTCCGCCGCTTGTACCAACAATACCAATGTGATTCCCTTGTTCTATTGAGAGCGAAACGCCTTTTAGGATTTTTTTATCGCTATTAGGATAAGTGAACCAGATATTATCTAAGTCAATCTTTCCTTCTACCACTCCAAAGGATGGCAGATTTTCTTCATGTTCTTCCGGTAAATCAAAATATTCATAAATTCTCTGTAAAGCCGGAATCGCTTGTTGGATGGTTAGGGCATTTTCAGCCAGCGATCGGACCGGCAAAAACATAATAGGAATGAAACTAAGGCATGCAATCAAGGTTCCAATGGTCAGAGTACCTTCCCAGATGGAAAAGCCCCCAATTAACATGACAACGCCGGGAGTAGCTATATTAAATAAATTCCCCAGCCGCCAATTAACCTTCCCAATTAAAGCTGCACGAATTGAGTAGTTCTTCCATTCAGTTTGTTTTTTCTGCTGAGTTTCAATTTCCCTGTTTTGAGTTTGAAACGTCCTCACAAGCCTAGTGCTTTCAATACTTTCCTGTAAATGCTGATACATATCTGCACTCATATCCCTTTGGACGGCACTCATTTTCCGCATAGTTTTGCCTAGCTTAAATGAAGGATATATATAAATAGCAAATACGGCAAACATTACTATAGCTGCCGGCCAGTATAAAGCAAATACTGCGGTGAATGCGGCAACCGCACCGATCACTTGTTGTAAAATACGCGGGACAACCGTGTTATTCAAGTTTTGAACGGACTCCACATCATGGGTTAACCGGTATAACATGTCACCTCTTGGTGTTGTAGTAAAAAATGACATCGGTGTCCGATGCAGCTTTTTAAAGGCACGAATCTGCATGTCCGTTATAACATCCAGTCCGATTTTAACCTGCACATATTCCTGCAAGGTTTCAAACAGTGACTTGCCTAAGAATGCGACAAGAACACCACCGACAATCCATAGCAAAAAGGTTGTCTCTCTTGCTCCAATTACTTCGTCCACTAATTTTCCAGCCAGTATTGGAGGCAAAATCGTAAATGCTCCGCCTATTAATGAAAAAGTAAGAGCGAGCAGTAGTTTTTTCCAGTATGGTTTAAAATGATCCACTGTAGTTTTTAATAAATTCATAATAATCCCCCTCGCGAAATATTATTTTATTACAAATTCTAGAAATATTCATTACTATTTGAAATTTAAATTTTATATACTCAAGTAGTAACACAAAAAAGGTAACAGCCCTTGGATTGTTACCTTCCTTTTGAATAAACTTCTTAATGATTCCGGTGTACAATATAATTCAATAAATGCTTTAGAAAAGCGGTATTTCGTGGAACCTCTTTTAGTGTTTCCATCGCAAGACAATAATGTTCCCACATTGCTTTCTTAGCACCGTCAGAACCTAAGATTGATACAAAGGTTGAATTGTTATTTTCTGCATCTTTTCCGATAGATTTTCCAAGAGTATTCAAATCCCCTTCAACATCCAGGAGGTCGTCTTTAATTTGAAATGCTATTCCGGCATGATAAGCATATTTTTTCAAAGCTTGCCTTTCCAATTCTGTTGCATTTGCAAGAATAGCAGGCATAATGAGAGCAGCTTCGAAGGCAATTCCGGTTTTATAAAAGCACAACATATTCAATTGTTCCAATGATAATGGTTTACCTCTGGAACCTAAGTCCATCGCCTGTCCTTTACACATTTCTGCTGTCATTTGAGCAGAGTATTGAATCAAGCTAAGTACCGAATTCGAATCAAATTGGTCAAGTGATGCTTGTTCTTCAATGGCCTTCTGTGTAAGAAAGAGTCCCGTTAATTCGGCTATCGCATTGTTGTAAACCATGTGAAGAGTGGACCGTCCTCTGCGGATGGACGCATTATCTTGGGATGGCAGATCATCGAAAATTAGTGAAGCAGTATGCATAAATTCTAATGATCTTAGCAGCGGGACAATAGCCGACTGACTTAATTTATATTCGTTTATACCCATAATCCACGTAATGATCGGCCTCAGCCGTTTTCCATCTCCTTCAAGACTATAGTTTGCAGCCTCAGTAATCGGCTCTTTCAACAAAGATGCCGTTTCATCATTAGGGATAGGTAAGAGTTCGTTTATCTGTTCCCGTACACTTTCAATACTTTCTTGAAATTCTTCCTGTTCTCTGCGATCATTTTTTAGATTGGTAATCATATGGTCCCGAAGCAGTTTATCAAAGAAATCTACATCATCTGCTTTACTTACCATTTTTTGAATAACAGTATTAAATTTGGGATTTCCAGAAGCAAATAACTCCATTACTTCGTTGTACTTTTTTGTACCCATTCGTTCTTTAAATCTTTTTAGGCCGTTTATCGCACGATCCAAAATCACCTCACAGGCCTTGGAATTTGAGTGATACACGTTATGGATCAAATTGGAGATCACTGTCCAATATAATTCAAAAGGATTAATAAGATCTGTGCGCTTATCATGATATTTCAAATAATAGGTATAAGGTGTTACGGCACCGTTTTTCATGTCATCATACATATCTGCAAAATCATCCGCCAGCTGGTTGTAGATACCATAAAAAAATGTTCTGTTGTCAAAGCCCTCATCATCAGTTGCATTGATAACAGATCGAACAATCAATCGTGAAGAAGAGGATTTTAATATAATTGGGATATAAAGGTCTTCATTAGTATAATTTTCATTGGATAGATCCTTTACACGATCCACTTCTTGCGAATGAAAGAATACATAAGATTGCTCAAAAAAGGACTTCAATGTCTCTGGACTCTGTTTTGCCTTAATAAACTCAAAAGCTTCACGGAGTTCCGAATGGACATAGGTAATCAGATTCTTGTTCTTTTCTGCCCACTCACCTACTTCCGGTACATCCCCAGTGATGAGCGTGGTACGGATTAATTCGGAATATTGTTTTTTCTCATTATCTGATAAGACGTTGGCATCGAGAAGATCGTCAATAAACGGATAGGTCAAGCCATAGGAATAGCCAAGCTTAATAGCTCTATCAAGTTTTTGAGAACGTTCTTCAGGAGATATTTCAATGCCCATCTCTTCAATCTCGTGCATCAATACGCCAGCAATGATTTTAATCAATTTTCGCTGTGCATGGTCAGGATCCATCCCTTGGGGAATATGGGAGGATACAATCTTAAGTTTGTTTAGCAGCCAGATTATAGTTGATTCAATTCCTTCTTTCTGAGCCCACCTATACATTCCGACCATACTAAATGTATCCGTTTCTGCTGCTTTTGAAGTAAGCAGATGATTTTTCAAATTGCTGACTACTTGCTGAATCCTGGTCTGGGTCTCATTTGAATCCAATGCCTTTCCCAAATCACGCATGAAAATATAAGAAATGCTTCTATCCAGGTAATTATCTAGTTTGCCAGTGTAATCCAGATATTTAATATAATTGTAATAATCACCGGGATCTGATTTTCTCTTACCACGAGAAAAAAAAGAGAATAATGAATGATGGTGAATATGGTTTTGCTTCCAGGATTGTATATCTCTTGTCAGAGTAGGAACATAATTTTTTTGCCTAACCTGCAGATAAAGCGATTGAAAATAATCGCTTGCCTTCTGCTCAGCCTTTAAATAGCAGGTATCTTCGTTTATTAATAACTCCTTATTCATTCAAACATTACCTCAACTTCATGTTCACTTTAGTATGTATGTATATTAATAATACACGTAACCAGTAGCTTTATAACTACCAAACTCGAAATAAAATGAAAAATTCCCTCAGAACTTTCATCTGAGGGAAAATTTAATTCTTTCATAAACTATTATGTTACTCATATCTTAATGCATCAATTGGACTAAGTTTAGATGCCTTGTTTGCTGGAAGTAACCCAAATATAATGCCAATAAAGGCTGAAAAACTCACACCAATGAGAACGATTAACGGACTAATGGTGGCTGTAATCGGAGAAAATTTTGAAACGATGATACTTCCAATCACCGCTAAGCCAATTCCAATCATTCCTCCTAATGAGGTTAACGTGATGGACTCAATAAGAAACTGTAGCAGGATCTTTCTTCTAGTCGCACCAATCGCTTTCCGAAGTCCGATTTCTCTTGTCCTTTCAGTTACCGAAACAAGCATTATATTCATGACGCCAATCCCACCTACTAAGAGAGAAATACCTGCGATACTTCCAATTAGTAATGTTAGTAAAGATATCATTGTGTTTAATTCTCTTTCATAATCTTCGAAGTCATTTGTAGAATACTTGCCGTTTTCAAGACCCTTTTCTGCTGTTAATGTCTCGGCAGCCAGCCTGCCTGTTTCAGAAATGCTTTCAGGATCACTTGCAATCACCGATAATTGTTCAATTTCACGGTTGCCGAACATCATCGAAATGACTGAACGCGGCATGATCATTTCTCCACTTTCCATATTTCGAAATTGCTCGGGCAGTGGTGATTCATACACGCCCACAATCTTATAGGGATTATCATTTAGGTCAATAATCTCACCAATTGGATTTTCGGTTTCCTTGAAAAACTTTTCCCTGGCAATCGTATCTATCAGTAATACACGATTCAAACCATCATTATCCGCAGCATACAAAGCTCGTCCCTCTACGACCTTAATATCCCGAGCAGAGAAAAATTCTGGACCCACTCCGGTTATTTGCATTTCCCCTTGCTCTTCATCATGCACCATCATTCCCCAGCCCTGATTGGTTGCAAGAACAGCCTTAACACCAGGAACCTCCGAGAGTGTTTGGATATCTTCAGAGGTTAATTCAGGTTCCTCCCAGAACATCCCTTCCTCACCTTCGGGTGGTATGTATTCATAATAAATTTGAATAGCATTCTTATCAGTAGCGAACAATTCATCCGTCATTTGTTTCTTAGTCCCTTGTCCAATTGCTACAATAATGATTACAGCTGCCACACCAATAATGATCCCAAGCATGGTTAAAATCGACCTTATCTTATGATTCCAGATAGACGAAAGGGCAATTTTGAAACTCTCCCATATATTCATGAAGTTACCCTCCGGTCTTCGGTTATCAGGCCATCTTTTATCGTAATAATCCGCTTAGCGTATGCTGCTATTTCTTCTTCATGCGTGACTATGATAACCGTTTTTCCTTCTTCATTGAGCTGTGTAAATAGTTTCATTATTTGTTCACTCGTCTTCGAATCAAGGGCACCCGTCGGTTCATCTGCTAAGAGTATAGTAGGATTATTGACAAGTGCTCTAGCGATAGCAACACGCTGCTTCTGACCTCCAGACAATTGATTGGGTAAATGCTTCATTCGGTCTCCTAAACCTACTTTTTCTAGGAGGTCCTTTGCTCTCGCTGTTCTTTCACGCTTGGAAACCCCAGAATATACAAGCGGTGAGGCCACATTTTTAATGGCATTGTCTCTTGGAAACATAAAGAATTGTTGAAAAACAAAACCCACGTGTTCATTTCTTAGCCTAGCTAGGATACTCTCTTTTGCCGAAGCGATTTGTTCCCCATTTAATTCATATGTACCCGAAGACGGATAATCTAAAAAACCAATTATATTCATCAAAGTAGATTTACCAGATCCAGATGGCCCCATTATAGCAACAAATTCCCCGTCTTCAATCGTTAAATCAATGCCATGAAGCACAGGAACCTCTAACGAACCCTTGCCGTATACTTTTGTAATATCACTCAACTTCATCATAGGAGGTCACTTCCATTCCATCATGCATCTCTTCAGTTGGTGTAATAACCACAAGTTCTCCCGGCGTAACTCCTGATGTAACTTCAATGAAAGCATCGTTCATAACTCCCGTTTGAACTTCACGTCTTTCTAGCAGCCCATCTTTTAAAATATAAACAATTTTAATTCCAGCTTCATCGATTAGAGCAGGATGTGGGATCGCAATCTTTTTGGTGGAATCACCAGCTTTTATTTCTAAAGAAACATGGAAGCCTTGACGTAACTCTGAGGTATCATCTGTAATCACAACCTTAAAAGGGTACATGGTCACGTTACCAGCTCCGGCACCGCCTTCAAATCCTTCCCCACCGCCGCCTTCAGCATTTGGGAATTGTGAAACAGATTCAACCGCACCCTTCCATTCACGATCTTTAAAAACTTTTGGGCGGATAATAACCGGTTGTCCTTCCTTTATCTTGACTGTGTCGAATTCACTCATCGTACCAATAACTTTATAGGGTTGACTTGAAATAATGTGGATAACAGGTTCTGCTGCACCTGCTTCTGTTTTTGCTACATTTTGATTAACCTTAACAATAATCCCATCCATTTTGCTTACAATCGTCATTTCATTTTTCTGTGCATTTAATTCTTTTATTCGGTCTTCGGCAGTTGTAATTTCCGACTTTGTATTTTCATATTGCATCTCTTGTTGGATCTTGTCGTTCGAAAGCTGGTTCACGTCTTCTTGTGTAACAAGCCCTTCAGCGGCACCTTCTGTTTCTGGAGTTTGTGTTTCTATCTTCTTTTTAGCTTCTGCCAATCGCTTGTTTAGATCTGCAATTTGATTTTGTTCTGTTTTTCCTCTACTCTGCAGCAATTCTTTTTCACGGACGGCTCTTTTAAGTTCACTATCTATTTTTGAAGAGTCATAGACTACTAGCGGGTCACCAGCTTTAACAGCTTGGTTCTCTGCCACTTTAAATTCACTAATCTCCCCTTTTTCCGGCTCTAAAAAGACTTTTTGCTCACTTTCCGGGACAATCTTACCCGTAACAAGAATGGATTCTACCAATTCTTGTTCACTTACTTTTTGAACGCTTATACTCATTACACCGTTATCATTACTAACTGATTGTGTACCTGTTTTTGCATATAAATATGTACCCGTACTCGCAATGACAAGTATTCCTATAATAGTCGCTACCCAAATCCATACCTTTTTCTTCACTTATATACCCCCGTCAATTCTATTATTCATCTACTATCAACTATAAACGTACTGGAAATATTTTCAATAGTTTTTAATGGTGAATTTTTCTATTTTTAATCGATAGATTCCATACAAAGACAAAAAGCCTTTCAGCTGAAAGGCTTTTACTTTGTAATTTAGCATTCTCAAGTTCCGCAGAAGGTTCGATATGGACGAGGTGATGGCGCTGGCAGAGTAGTGTAATCTATCTGTTCTGGAGAGTTCGCATATGGATTGGATAAGACCTCAATAAGCCTCTCCATCACACTATAATCTCCATTATTCGCTGCTTCCAGTGCTTCCTCTACACGGTGGTTCCGAGGTATTACAGCAGGATTACTGTTCCTCATTAACTTTTTGGAGGCGTCCACCGATTCATCTTGTCTTCCTAATCTTTCCTCCCATCGCTTATGCCACTGAGTGAATTCTGTTGTTCCTTGCAGAATTGTTTCTTCTGGTTTATCAAAGGTTAATGCTCTGAAGGTGTTAGTATAGTCTGCACGGTGCTTCTGCATCATTTCTAGAAGGTCTCTAATAAGGGGTTTATCTTTTTCATCCTCATTAAATAATCCTAATTTCGCTCTCATTCCCTCGAGCCAATTCGATTCAAATAACCCAGCAAAGTCAGAGAGCTTATCTTGTGCGAGCGTAACTGCCTGCTCCTGATCCTCATGCAGCAGCGGCAGCAGAGACTCAGCTAACCGTGCTAAATTCCATACACCAATATTCGGTTGATTACCGTACGCATACCGGCCTTCTCTGTCAATGGAACTAAAAACAGTAGCGGGATCATAGGTATCCATGAAGGCGCAAGGTCCATAATCAATAGTTTCTCCACTAATCGTCATATTGTCGGTGTTCATCACCCCGTGAATAAAGCCAACCAACTGCCATTTAGCAATCAGCATCGCTTGACGTTTAATCACTTCCTGAAGAAACGAGAGATATCGGTTCTCATCATCTTCAATTTCAGGATAATGGCGTTTTATTGCATAGTCTGCCAGCTCCCGAAGTTCCTCTTCGCTGCCCCATCTTGCCGCATACTGAAAGGTACCAACACGCAGATGACTAGCAGCTACACGAGTTAAAATTGCACCGGGCAGATCCGTTTCGCGAATGACAGGCTCCCCGGTTGATACCACTGCAAGACTCCGGGTGGTAGGAATACCTAAACCATGCATGGCTTCGCTGATAATATATTCACGCAGCATTGGTCCAAGTGCCGCCCGGCCATCGCCCCCGCGGGAGTAAGGCGTTCTTCCAGGACCCTTGAGTTGAATATCAAAGCGCTCACCATTAGGTGTTACCTGTTCGCCGAGCAGCACTGCTCTGCCATCCCCTAACATCGTAAAATGCCCGAACTGGTGCCCCGCGTAAGCTTGTGCAAGAGGTGAGGCTCCTTCTGGTATTTTATTGCCGGCAAAGACCGCAGTACCATTCTCACTTCTCAAAGCCTCTATGTTCAATCCAAGGGATGTTGCCAAAGGTTCATTGAAAATAGCCACCTTTGGAGAACGTACAGAGGTTGGATTGGTCCTTTTAAAAAATATGTTCGGCAAACGTGCGTAACTGTTATCATAGTTCCATACTGTTTCGATTATTTCTTTTGTCATCGTATCCCCTTTTCTTCTTTTATCTTTCTACCTAGTTTATCCTTTACCCATATTAAAGTATGCCAGTCACAAACCCATTAATAATTCTTTTGTAAAAGGAATATGATCCGTAAAATATCCATCTACGTGAAGTGCTTTTACTCTTTCCTGCTCCTCTTTTTGGGTATCTGGATTATTGAAAAGACATGCACTTCTTTCCCTTGTCGATGTAATTCATTAACATTTTTCATTGTTACATCCGTTGATTCCATGCCTATTATCGGGCAATTACCGAGAAAGAATAATTCCCGCTAACTTTATATGCAAATTATTTCCGCTCATTTCTTATTAACAATGCTTTCTCCGGAAAATTCGTCATAATAGCATTGACACCAAAATCTAAAAGTTGATTGATTTCTTTACTATCATTAACCGTCCATACCCGTATATTTTTGCTTATCTCTTTCAAATTACAATTATCCATCAATACAATATCTTTAGATAGATGTAATCCTTCCAATTCGAGACTGTGAATGTAATCTTGTGCAAGTGTAATCTGTTGGTCGAGCAGCCAAGCGATGTTTGCTGATGAATCTATCCTTTTAATTCGAATCAAGGTAGGTAAATGAAAAGATGAATAAATCACTTTTCTATCGTTCCCATATTTTTTTACTAAAGATAATACTTTTTCTTCAATCCCTTCGTAAGGAATGATATTTGTCTTTAATTCTATATTTAATTCAATATCATATGGCCATATTAATTCTAGTACCTCCTTTAAAGTCGGCACACTTTCTAATCTCCATAGAGATTCTTCGTAGTTCCGAAAATGAGAAAACTTCACTCCAGCGCTAAATCCCTTAATATCATCTAAACTTAAATCCTTTACATACCCAGTTCCGTCGGTCGTTCTATCAAGCATTTCATCATGAATAACAACAATTTCCAAATCTTTTGTCATATGAACATCTAACTCAAGACCTTCCACACCTTGTTCAATAGCTTGTTGGAAACTTAATAGTGTATTTTCAGGAAAATCCCCCATACTGCCGCGATGACCATAAATTTTAGTCTTTTCCATATAACCACTTCCTTTGGTTAAAGTAGAATAGAGAATAATGCTGTTTGCTTGGCCTTATCCTCTATCTTATATATTACTTTATTATGTTATTATTCGCCTCTAGCTGCATTTGCTTGTTCAATTGCATCATTTGCTTATCCACAATTCTATAACTGAATCAAGTTCTTGACTTAAATGTGTTTTTTTAGAATAAAGCTTATTAAGTTCCTCATAATCGAGTTGATCATCAGCCATCGCTAAATCTATTGTTTTTATTTCATTTTCCAGACTTTCAATCCTTGCTAGAGCATTAGCCTTTACTTCTTCTTGGTTTATACCTTCGGGTTTAATTCTTTGTTTCTTACCTTTTTCACTATTTACGATGGGTTCTTCCTTTGGTTGCTGACTTTTATAATAATCGTAATTTCCCTGATAGCTTTTAAAGCCATAATCCTCCAAAGCAATTACTCTTTCAGCGATTTTATTAATAAAATATCTGTCATGAGAGATAAAGATAATCGTACCCTTAAAATCCTCGAGGGCTTCCTCAAGGGTTTCTATTGAGTCAATATCAAGATGATTCGTCGGCTCATCCAGGATTAATAAATTTATGTCTTGATATAATAGCATAGCTAACTTTAGCCTGATTCGCTCCCCACCTGACAAATGCTTTACTTTTTTGAAGGGGCTCTTTTTATAAAACATGAATTTTGATAGATATTCCCTAGCTTTTCCCTCCAGAATTGATATATCTTCTCTAAAAGCCTCTAGCACAGTGTGCTCTTCATTATTAAAAGTAATCTTTTGAGGTAAATAGGCTGCCATCACATTAGAACCTAATTCTACTAACCCTTTATCCGGCTGTTCTTCACCTAGAAGCATTTTTAAAAAGGTTGTTTTTCCACTGCCATTAGGACCAACCATCACTACTCGCTCACCATAATGAATCATTAAATTAGTGTCCTTAAATATAATCTTTTCGTGAAACCTTTTTGAGAGTCCAATCGATTTGATGGTTTCATTTCCCGAGCGTTGTGTTACTTTTAGGTCCAACCTCATATTCTTTCTTTCAAAAACGGGCTTATCTATTCGCTCCATTTTATCGAGCTTTTTTTGTATACTGGCAGCTCTTCTAAAGAACTTATTATTATCAGCCCTCATCGCCCAGTCTCTCAGACTCGTAACGGTCTTTTCCATGTTATTGATCTTTTTTTGCTGTTCTCGAAAATGCTCATATTGAATCCGCATATTTTCTTCTTTTTGACTAACAAATGAGGAGTAGTTCCCCTTATAGGAGATTGATTCCATATCCTCAATTTCGACAATTTTATTGACTACATTGTCCAGAAAGTAGCGATCATGGGAAACAATAATGATAATTCCCTTATAGCTCTTAAGATAGCCTTCAAGCCATTCAATTGCCTTCATGTCTAGATGATTGGTCGGTTCATCGAGCAGCAATATATCCGGGTTATGAATCAACAGCTTTCCAAGTACGACAGTCGTTTTTTCCCCGCCGCTTAATAAATCAAAATCCTGGTTTAAAAACCTTTCTGCAAAATTTAGCCCAGTGCAAACCTTGTTTAATTTTTCCTCACGTTCGTAACCTCCCTTTACTTCAAATAATTGAACCAGATCACTATATTTATTTAAGGCTTTTTCTAGGGCAGTGTCTTCCAGTGTTTTCATTTGCTCTTCTAATTCCCGCATTTGGTTTTCTATGATGACAATCTCTTCAAAGGCAAGGTTTAGTACATCTATAACTTTTAGACCTTCCGGATACACAGGGGATTGTTCGAGATATGCCTTAGTCGCTCCTCTTGGCAGGTTAATCAGACCTTCATCATAACCAGGGCTTGAGGTTTGCGGGTAACCTGGATAATAATGCATTTTCACGATTCCTGCGATTAGTTTAAGAATCGTGCTTTTGCCGCTTCCATTGGCACCGACTATACCAACCTTATCTCCTTCATAAGCTTCAAACGTTATATTTTTAATCACAAGGGTAGCTTCCATAAATTTTTTCACGCCATGTAATTTCATTTCTAACATAAAATCGCCTTCTTTCCTCCATAATCTAAGTTACGCACTTTATGGACAGGACAAAGAAGAACCTGCATTACCTTATTTATTTGTAAAATAAAAAAGACCATAAGAAGATGGTTTCTTCTCACAGTCTAAATAATCAGTCAATATAATTTACTTTAAGTAGAGTAAGAAAAAGCACATTATTATGCCAATAAACTCATACTAGTAGTATGGTAGTAAATTATAATTTTGATTTCAGTAAAGTAAGTTACCTTCTAAATTGCCTTAATTCCATAAGAGCATAACAAATAAACCTAACTTTTATAGGTGAATTGACACTCATTACAAAATCGATATTAATTTTAAAATAAATTAATATTAGCAATTAGTTGTTGGTTCCATAAACTTACTTTCCTCCTTCAAAATTTTCTTTATTATCTCACTTTTACATATTTTTGTAAATCAAAAGGTTGTGATAACTAAAGCAATAATTTTCAAGCAATGTAGAAACTAACAATAAGCTTAGGAAAGCATTACTATTCTTAAACATTATATGGATAAACCTTACCTTTCTATCAATTTGGATAAAAACAGTCTTTATTATCGCATGTTATTTAGGAATACGAATAAAATTTAAATCGCGTGTCTATCCATTGAATGGGAGAAAAATGCCTGAAGGCCTTATTTGTTTAGGACTTGCATAACCATTCATTTTGAAACACAAACTATCCTATCATATTCCATTATAGGTGGGATTCTCCTATGCCTTTTTTTCGAAGATACAAGAAAGAAAAGAAGAACCAACTTTCAATTCCAAAACAGCAAAATATGCCCTCCCAAAATTTAATAAGTTCGGAAATTGTGGAGAACATTGCAGAAATTCAGGACATTTTTAGCGATACCCCTGACCTGGTAGTGAAAAACTTCGTAATCAAACAAATAAATAGACCTGCAACACTAGTCTATTTAAGCGGACTAACGGATAAAAATGCTATTAATAATGATGTGTTAAAGCCACTATTATTTGAAGTTGATAAGGAGAATGCAGACCTTGAAGTAAAAGTGGCACTTGGTCAAATAAAAGAAACGAATACATGGAAGAATATTGAAGATGCCATTCTACAAGGAAATAGTGTCTTATTTATAGATGGACGGACTGTGGCGTACCAATTTGATACACAAGGATGGCCTCAACGTGGAATAGAAGATACTTCAATTGAGTCTTCTTTAAGAGGGGCACATGAAGGGTTTACAGAAACAGGAAGCTCTAATATTGCGTTGATTCGCAGGCATATTCCAAGCCGTGAGCTGAAAATAAAAGAAATGACGATTGGTGAAAGAGGGAAAATCAAAATTTCTATTATGTACTTAGCCGATGTTGCCAATCCTGAAGTATTGCAAGAGCTTGTTAACCGAATCAACAAACTAAAGGTCGATTTCATCATAAATACGGCTGCCTTGGCAGAATATATTGAGGACAACCCGTATTCTCCGTTCCCGCAATTATTTCTAACAGAACGTCCTGATTTTGCAGCGTCGGAAATTTTTCAAGGGCGAATCGCTGTCGTTGTAGACCGATCGCCTAACGTCCTCATTGGACCGGTAACATTTGAAACTTTTTTTAAGAGTATGGATGATTATAGTGTTCGCTGGATGGCTGCCTCATTTTTACGATTCATGAGGTATTTTGGCTTTTTTGCTGCGATCTTTCTGCCGGCTACCTATATTGCTGTCATTTCCTTTCATTTTGAAATCATACCCTTAAAGCTACTTTTATCTGTTGGTGCCTCAAGGGAGAAAGTTCCATTTCCACCATTTATTGAAGCCATCATCATGGAAATCACGTTAGAAATGTTGCGCGAAGCAGGGGTACGTCTTCCTGCCAAAATTGGCCAGACAGTGGGAATTGTTGGTGGTATCGTTATTGGCCAAGCAGCTGTTCAAGCAGGTATCGTTAGTAATATTATGGTGATTGTCGTAGCTTTAACAGCGATCGCTTCATTTATTATTCCTAATTATGATATGGGATCGGCGATACGTATGCTCCGTTTTCCGATGATGATTGCTGCTTCATTATTTGGTTTCGTTGGACTCACAGTGGGGTTAATGACCTTAATTGCCCATTTTGTTGCCCTTGAATCATTAGGCACCCCTTATGGCAGTCCCATCGCTCCATTACGATTCACTGATTGGAAGGATCTATTTATTCGTTTTCCGATGTGGTCTACCGTAAAACGCCCTGAAAGTACTAGGGCCATTCAAAGGAAAAAAGCGAATCCCAAACTTCCAGAAGGTGAAGAAAATTGGTGAAACATAATAAAAATCAAATAACGCTTATGCAATATATCTTTTTAATTCATGGTGTCCAAGTAGGGGTTGGACTATTAACACTACCACGTGAATTAGCAGAAATAGCAGGGACGGACGGATGGATCTCGATTATTATTGGCTATTTTTTATCAACAGTTGCTGGTTTACTCATCATTCAGGTAATGAAAAAACACCCAAATGGAACCATCCTTGATCTCATCACCCATTATTTTGGAAAGTGGGTCGGAAAGATCGCTGCTCTCGTTTTTGGCTTGTATTTTGCCTTTTTAGCATCGATCATTTTTATTAGGGAATGTCTCTTTATCCAATTTTGGATTCTACCGCAAACAGACATGTTTATCTTGATGTTATTGTTGTCCATTCCTACTTACCTGATTGTGCGGAATAATATTAAAGTAATCGCCAGGTACTCCCAATTAGTTTTTTTTATGACGACATGGATGATTTTCTTCTATTTTTCGCCTTTGAAGGAAGCCCACTGGCTCCATCTCCTTCCTGTTGTAAAGGAAGGCTGGATACCCATTTTCACAGCAGTTAAGGTAACGATTTTTTCCTTTATAGGCTTTGAAATCGCCTTTTTTCTCTATCCTTCACTGCAGAAAAAACAAAAGGCATCAGCAGGGTTTATCATTGCGAATACACTTACACTCCTTATTCTATTGACGATCACAATAGTCATCTTTGCTTTTTTTAGTCCAGACGAAATTACTCAATTTAAAGAACCAACCATTAGTGTGTTAAAAATCGTTGAATTTAAGTTTTTGGAAAGAGTGGAAATTGTCTTCCTCTCCTTCTATATATTTGTCATCTCTACGACAGTCTTGCCTTTAATGTATTCAACTGTTTTCTGTTTAAGTCAATTATTTGGCGCACAAAATCACAGTAAATTTGTAGGTTGGTATCTCCTTTTAAACCTTGTATATATTATGTTTATCACTCAAACGTTTGATAGAAATGATCAGCTTTCAAAACTAGTTCAGCCAATAAGTCTATTCCTTGCTTACGCTTTTCCAATTTGTTTATTAATTTATGTTTCGATTCATGACCGTATTAAAGGGAGGGCCAATCTATGAAACGTTGGGTACTTGCGCTGGTTTCCATCCTCCTCATTTTCCTTCTTTCTAGTTGTGGAGGTAGAGCTCCATTAGAGGATTTGACTCTTGCCTTTATCCTTGGTGTGGATTTAGATGATGAAAATAATCTGACCTTTTATGAATTAAATCCAGTTTTTCATAAAGGTTCCAAGAAAGGATTGGAGGCATATGAAGTAAGGGCGAAAACGATTCGAGATTCCAGAAGAATATTTGACGGATTAACAACTGGAGAAGTTGTCGCTGGAAAAATCCAAGTCTTACTAGTTGGCGAACGTGTCCTGGAACATGCTGGCTGGTTTTCTATTCTGGATAGCGTCTACCGGAATCCCAATTTTTCTATGAATACACGAGTAGTAGCGGTTAAGGGTCCTGTTTCAGATGTTGTCTTTTACAATCCTGGTGAAAAACCGGAATTATCTTTGCACTTAAAAGCAGTGATTGATAAAAGTTATGATCGAACGAGGGCAGTAAAAGGTACTCTTCAAGAATTACACAGGGAGGTCTACGAGAAGGGAATGACTCCCATTATTTCCGAAGTGAAAAAGGAAAAAAAACTGGAATTATCGGGCATGGCTCTCCTTTATAATAAAGGGAAATATGCTGCCTCCCTGGATGTTCCTGAATCGACATTACTTCTTGTGTTAAAGAATGAAAAGAGGCATGAAGTCACCATGACGATTCCGATTTTCCCAATCGAAAAAGAGAACAACATCTTCCATAAAAACGAGCTGAGCTTCCAGGCCAGTAGAGTGAAAACGAAGATAAAAACAGGATATAAAAAGAACGCTTTCCATTTTGACGTTAAAGTCAATATGACCGTAAATATTATGGAACGTATATTTCCAGAGGACAAGGTCAAAAAAGCAGAGCTAGTAAAGTTAATTGAAAAAGAATTGCAAAAGCAATTTACAGATCTCATTAAGAAAATTCAAAAGAAAAAAATTGATCCCATCGGATTTGGGCTTTACGCACGTGCCTACCATTATGAGCAATTTAAAAAAGTGGATAACGACTGGGGTAAAGCACTGGCTGAATCCGATATCAATGTTTCTGTCAACGTAAAAGTAAACGCATACGGAGCTGTCAAATAATCATACTTTTTCATCTTTCGCAAAGACCTGGCAAAGGAATACTCACTTCTAAGGGCACGAGTAAAGCCAAATCTATATAATTGCGGTTACATAAAAAACACCCCGTAAATGTTAGATTAGTGTCTAACATTTACGGGGCAGATCAGGGTTCGTTGCCTTTTTTTTATATTAGTAGGCTTTGTCAAAAATCTTGAGCCTAACGTAAGATTCTAGAAGCAGTAGAAAATTGAGACGGATTAAATGGAGCAATTTTCACAACATCTCCCGTTTGCGGAGCATGTATATATTGCCCGCCACCAATATATATGCCGACATGATAGGCAGGGGAACCCCTGAATACTAAATCTCCTGGTTGTACTTGATTCAGTGAGATTCTTGTTCCGACATTTTGCTGAGCACTAGACGTTCTTGGAAGACTAATGCCAACGGAACGATACACATATGAAACAAATCCTGAACAATCAAACCCGCTTGGCGTAGTTCCCCCCCAAGCATAAGGAACACCCAAATATTGTTTAGCATTGGCAATAACCATATTTGCCGTTGCAGAAGTTGGTGTTGATGGTGTTGATGGTGTTGATGGTGTTGATGGTGTTGAAATGTTTACAGAAGATTGCTGTTGAGGCTGTTGTTGGGCTTGTTGAGCAAGGGCTATTTGAGCCTGTTGTTCAGCCTCTTGTTGTGCCAGTTGATTTTGTAATGTGCCTTGCGCATCGGCTAAATCTTTTTCAATTTGTTTTTTATCTTCCTCAATCTGTTTTTGTTCAGAGGCTAATTCCACTTGGCTCTGTTTTAATTGGTTGATCTGAGTATGTAATTGTACCTCTGCATCTTTTAACGATTGTTCTTTTTCATTTAAACCGTTTAGTAAATCTGTATCATTTTCAATAATTTGCGAAATAGCAGTAAATCGATTAAAAAACTCAGATATGCTTTCAGATGAAAGCAAAAGTTCTGCGTAATTAACAACTGACTGATTTCCCTTTAACTGAATGCTTTTCAGTCGTTCAGAATAGACTTGTTTATGATTTTCTAAATCCTTTTCAGCTTTTTCCATTTCAATTTTTGTTTCTTCAATTTTTCCTTGTTGACTTATGATTTGTTCGTTAAGTCTTTGACTATTCTCCATCGATAGGGTGATTCGGTTGTCCAATTGTTGAATCTTTGTTTCAAAGTTATTGATTTGTTCTTTAGTAGCATCAATTTGTTCTTTTGACACTGGAGTTGCAAAAGCAGGTGTTACTTGAATCGTAGTGGCGAGGATAGCAGCCGCTACCGTATATTTAATAAATTTTTTTATCATCACAAAGTCTCCTCTAGTAACCTATCATTTAATCAAATTTCTTATATATTCCTAGTTTATATTCCAAAAGGACTAAAAACAATAAATGAGTCGGAATTGTAATTAAATTGTAATTTAATGTAGAATAATCTCATAAAAATGTCAGCTTTTGCATATTTTAAAAAAAGCAAAAAAAGGAAACGGGATATCAGCCCCTTCCAATTACAACATATAAAACTACCTCTCCCTCCCAACTAGTTTGGTAGACTCCGCTTTCCATAGAAAAATGAAGTACCGCTTCAGAATTGGTAACCTTCAAGAAGAATAATGATTTTGAAACTTCTTCTGCTGGCGTTCCGAGAACAACGATTTTCCTTTAAAATTTGGAATCGCGTTCTTCAGCGCTAATGCTGCTCCAAACCAAACTTTGTTAAAAGATAGGAAGAATTTACGTTTCCCAAAAATTTGTTATCGGTTAATATAGTATATGTTCACAAAATTACGACAAATTCTTGGAGGATTTTACATGTTTTTTCGCGTTCAGCTACTTCGGGGGCTTTTTCAACCGGACATATGCTCTCATCAAATGAAGGAAGCAGAGCATATCAAGGGAATTTGGAAACGCTTAGCACTCTTATTGTTTACTAGCTTGCTTATTTTCAGTATTAGCGCCTTTTTCGGAATCGGAAATGAAGCTCTTTCGAAGACAATCTATGAATTATCACCAATTGAGTTTGAAACCATCAAAGTGTTATTTGGAGTAGGACAAGTAATCCAAGGGGTATTCATTTCAATTCTATTACTATATCTTCAAGCATTATATTTCTGGGTATTTACGGCTGTGGTTTATAAAAAACTAGTTATCATGCAGCTGTTTATTTTGACAATCTATCTAATCGAACAAGCTTTGAGTATACCCTTTCATTTACTTGGAATCGATCAGGTTTCGTTACCTTTTTCGTTTGGAGTTATCGCTCAATATTTAACGGAAAACGAGCTGATCATAAACTTTTTTTCAACTATCACTCTTTTTAAAATTTGGTCGGTTATTCTTCAAGCTCATTATATAAAAGTTCTTTCTGAAAAAAGTACACAGATTTGTCTGCTCATTGTCATCCCTATCAATCTATTTATTTGGATTATTATGGCTCTTTTTCCATACATAAAAGTATTACTTTAAAGGAGGTGCCCCCCATTGAATTGGAAGAAATGGACCATTACTATCTTCATCACATTATTTTTGGCCGTGAATTTTTTTCTGACCTACAAAAAAGACAGCAAAATAATAAAAACTAATTACATAGATGAATGGACAGCTGTAAAGGAACAAGATTTGATCCTAGCCAAAAAGAAAGCGGGTGTCATTACCCCATCAGAAGAGCAATATGTCTACTTCGATGACAAAAATGGGCAGTTTCAAGAGTTTCTTGTAAAAAAAGGAGAAAAAGTTCAAGAAGGAACGCCGCTGTTTGCATATTCCTCTACCGATATTGAGTCAAGCAAAGCAAATCTAGAGGCGGAAATCACTAGATTAGAAAGTGAATTAGGCAGTATTGAAGAAAATATAACTCAATTGGAATCATTAAAAACCGATCTTTCAGCTGGTTTAGAAAATGAAGAGGAAGTTGCTTCTAATGACCTGATGCTTATCGAAGCAGAAATATATGATAAAGAATTACAAATGGGCAGAATTGAAAGCGAAATAGAAAAATACAATACCCTTATTGACAGCAATGGTAAAAGCTTGGACAATCTCATGATAAAGAGCAATGTTTCAGGAGTCGTCAAAGAAATAAGTCGTAATTTAAAAAATCCGCTCATCACAATTTCTTCGGATCAACAACAGGTCGAAGGAATCCTTGAAGAGGAAGAAGTTCTTGAAATTACGGAGGGAATGAAGGTCTTTGTGACTTCACCTGCACTAAAAAAGAAAAAAGAAAGTACCATCACGGAGATATCTTCTAACCCTATTGAACAACCAAAAGTAAATAGGAAAAGTCAATACCGCTTTTCTGTCCAATTAAACCAAGATTCTGAAGAAGAAATCGTCAACGGCGCCCATGTCGATCTGAAAATAATTAAACAAGAAGTAAATAACGTATTGACCGTCCCATATAAATCTATCAAAAACAAAGAGGCTAAATCCTACATCTATGTATTGCAACAAAATGGAACCATTGAAAAGCGTAGCATTCAAACAGGCATGCATGTAAACCAAGTACAAGAAGTGAAAGAAGGAGCCGAAAAAGGGGAACTAATCGTTTTTCAGCCATCTACTTTAAAAAATAATGCTCCATTTTTTACACCATTAAATACAAAGGAAATAGAGACAAATTTAATTGGAAAAATGGAAAAGAATGAGATCCTTCGATACATAGGAAGGGGATTTCTATCTAACTAAATGCTCAGCAAATTAAAATGGCGCTCATGCATGAGCGCTATTTTTTCACTTATACAAGAACATTAGTTCGGTAAAATCACAACTATAAATGGTAATTGGCCAAGTGTTTCATCCTTTTTCTGTTTTCCTGCATGTTGTGTTTTCGAATCATAGCTTGTGTTTTGCAGTGCCTATTAGTTTCCATGAATATTTCCCCTATTACCTAATCAATCCTAAAAAGTTTTTTCCAAGTATAAATTCTTTTTGGATATCAGGAATTTGAAGTGAATCAATCCAACTTTTCTTAGCTGAATAGTCATATTTATTAAATTTTTTCATACCATATGGTCCGTCGCAGCCATAAAGAACTTTACGATACCCTAAAGATTCCACTGCCTTCTTTACAATAAATGGATTAAGATAATCACTTGATGTGTCAACAAATATATTGGGTTGATCCTTAACGTAATTCCATAGTTTTTTCCAAAAAGGAAGACCGGAGTGAGCATACACTACGGTTTCTAGCTGGGGCTTTACCATAACACCTGATGATTTAAAAACACTCGCATCCGACGTTGGGGAGCAAACCATTCTCTCACGAACTGGCGGTGCACCGACTCTTGCAATTGGTATGGCTGTCATTTTTTCGAATGTAATTGGCGGAAAGGCGCTAATGGCATTTTGGTACCATTTCGCCATCCTATTTGAAGCACTGTTTATTTTAACTACGATTGATGCAGGAACACGTGTTGGACGTTTTATGATTCAGGATCTTATCGGTACTGCTTATAAGCCGTTTGCTAGAACGGATGCTTTACTTCCAAATATTATTGCAACGGCGCTATGTGTACTGTTTTGGGGTTACTTTTTATATCAAGGTGTAATTGACCCGCTTGGAGGAATTAATACACTATGGCCGCTGTTCGGTATTGCAAACCAAATGTTGGCTGCGATTGCCCTCCTGCTCGGTACAACTATTCTCTATAAAATGGGCAAAAAAGCATTTGTTTGGGTAACACTGCTTCCGACAACATGGCTGCTAATTGTCACTTTAACTGCAGGCTGGCAAAAACTATTCCATGAAAATCCAAAAATCGGCTTCCTTGCCCATGCTAACATTTTTAAAGAGGCATATAATGATGGAAAAGTTCTAGCACCTGCAACATCACCGGTACAAATGAAACAAGTTCTAATCAATGATTATGTTGATGCCACGCTATGTGCTATTTTTATGGCGGTTGTCATTGTAGTATTAATTTCTGCGATTAAGATTTGGTTTAAAATTATTAAAAACCACAAATTACCATTGCATGAGACACCACCAGTGCCTCGTGACGGAGGAGATTTGAAACATTATGCTTAACAAATTAAAGGAAATCATTTCGTACAGAAAGCAATTCCTCAGTCTTCTTGTCGGCGTTCCCAGCTACGAAACATACGTCGAGCATATGAAAAAGCACCACCCCGGAGATTCTGTTAAATCAAGGAAAGAATTTTTCTGTGAGGCACAAGAAGCCCGTTACAACGCCAAAGACGGTAAGATTTCAAGATGCTGTTAACAAAAAAAGAACAAAGAAGGTAAATCTCACACCTTCTTTGTTCTTTTTAATGATTATTATTAAAGAATTTTACTATTTTCTTATATGAGAATTATTCAACACAGAGGGCAGATTAATTTATTCCTAATTGGTTAAGAATCTCATCCAGACTTGTCTCTTTATAAGTCTTTTTAGCTTTTGGTGGATTTGATGCAGTCGGGTTTTGCAAACCAAAGTTCTTTACTACATAAACCATATCCGCTGCATCAACTTTGCCATCAAAATTATTCTTAGGTTTCCCTGTCTGACTTGAATGACAAGCTGAACCCTTTCTCGCCTTCACCTGATATCACGAACGATTTTCCATTGATTTTAAAAGTATTGTGACCAAAACCGTCGATAAGTTCAACTGCTTCGGGCAGCACATGACAGATCTTGCGTACATTTTCAAGCATGGCCTCCGTGCCTTGTGATTTCATGTTTTTATTCACCTATCATGGATTCTATTTTGCATTCGCATCTGGTTGATGAATTCCGAATACGTTTCCTTCGGTATCAATATAGTATCCTTGCCACGCCATTCCAGGCAAGGCATATTTGGCCATTGCGACCTTGCCGCCATTCTCAATAATTTTAGCTTCCGTTAAATCGTAATTTTCCACTCCCATTGTACAAGCAAATCCATTTAAAGCATGGTTTTGTTCAGGCGGAGCACTTTGACGCTGCATCAAAGCACCATTGATTCCTGGTTCATTTTCATCGCCAGTCACTGCACCAAAGTAAGGCATTCCTGCATAATCACTCCAATCTTGAAATGACCATCCGAATACCTCTCCATAAAATTTCTTTGCCCGATCCATGTCACTCACATGAATTTCGAAATGAACTAATCTTCCCATGATTTCCTCCTATTTTTCAAGTAATAATAACCCATTATTTCCATATATCATCTAAGTATTCTCATAAGAAGTTTCTATCATGTAAGTATTTCTCTATCTTTAGGTCAGATTCCTTTTTTACCTATAATTAAAAATTTTCAATACCATCCTCGCAACTGTTTTACGTATCCAGTCGTATATGTGGCAACACCTGGAATGCTGATGAGTTTTCAAACCGACAAAAATCTGGTGATGACCCTATCTATTAAAAAAATCCTCCACTTAAGAAAAAGTGGAGGAACTAGAAATCTATTAAGTTAGTTTTTTCCTTCTAAAATACAATCCGATAATTAATAGAATCGTGAAGGTTATCGGGTAGGCGCCCAAAGGTTATCAAGGAAAGGTACAGGTGCCTAGCAGACTCACGAGTAAGATTCATAATGGACATCATTCAAAAAAGCCTAATCCAAAATGGAATAGGCTTTTCATGATCTACTTCAAAACACTAGAGTATGTGGCACACATGGGATGCTTTTGAGATTTCATTTAAATACTGCAAATGTACCAGCGGTGTTTGTTTCAAAGGTTGCTTTCACGTTTGTGAACACCGCGTCCAAAACAGTCTCCCATTTCTTAGTTTCTTCATTTAAAGAGTGAACATTAAGAGTATCTCTGTTTTTTACCTCATTTCGCTCGATATCAAACACAACTTTTACTGGCTCTTCAAACGAAGTTACTGCATCCTCATCTGCATAAATCGCAAATCCATATACACTACTAACTGAGTTTGCTAAATCGTCCAATTTGTTTAGTTCGATTGTTATTACTTTATCTTTAGGTAATATACATAACGGTATATACAGCTCGACATATTTATTTTTGATTCCGAACGATGCTCCTTTGGCATCTAGCATCTGAATCTGTTCTTTTGTTAGTTTTACTGTGACGGAAGATGTCTTTTTAAGGACAATAACTAACCGCTCGCCATTCCCTGCCTTTTCTACATCACTGTCTGAAATTGTTGCAATGCCACCTTCTATAACTGGTTTCACCACAATTGTTTTTGCTTTTTCATTATTTTTTCCATCACTTGGTTCACACGTTTCAATTGGTGGTTCTGGTTCATCTTTTTTTACAAAGCTCAGGGTAAAATTATCATAATATACGCCATTTGTAGTCCATGCAGTCGATACTCCCGCAAACAGCTTTGCATATGAAGCACCCTCTGGCGCAGTTGCTTTTGCTGTTACTGTTTGCCATTGTCCGTGATTGCCTGTTACATGGATCAGACTATTGGCATCATCTGTTCCTACTTGAGTACCTGCTTCGTTAAAGAAACGCAAGAAAAAGCTCGCTCTACCATCTACTAAATACATATCGGCATTAGCCGTATATTCAACTCCTGGCTCAATCTCAATGGCAGCACTTTGTACATGCACAGGACCTGCTGTTGCTGTATCCACGATTTTCAAGCTATGTGTACCTTTCCTTGCTCGTTCCTCGCTCACTCCAAATGAAGTACCTGGTGTTGTATCCTTGTATAAGAACGACCAGCCTGGAATGGTTCCATTCACTGTTGAATCTTCAAAACTATTATTTGCTATCGGCAAATATTCCTTTGTTGGATCTACTGGTTCTTCCACTACTTTTTCATACGTTAATGTAAAGTCATCAAAATACGCGCCATTTGTTGTAAAAAAATTGGATGCTCCCGCAAACACACGAGCATATTTTGCTCCCTCAGGGGCCGTTACGGTCGCTTTTACCGTTTGCCACTCTTTATGCCCACCACGGACATGAATGATATTGACACCATCTTTATCAGTGCCAACCTGTTTTCCTGCATCATCAAAATAACGTAAGAAGAAGCTCACACTTCCATCCTCTAAAAAGAGTTGAGACGATGCTGTATATTCAATCCCTGCTTCAATCGGAATCAAATCAGATTGCGCAAATACCGTTTCATTTCCGGCTGTGTCTACTATTTTTAAGCTATTTTCCCCAGTCTTACTTCGTTCACCGCTAACAGCATAGGATACATTAGCCGAGAAATTTCCAAACAGGGATGACCAGCCTGGAATGGTACTATCCACTATAGCCTCTTCAAATCCTCCATTTGCAATTGGTACCTCAACAACCTCTACTACTGGTTCTTCTGGATCTACAACCGTTCCACCTTCGATTACAGGTACCATTTTTAATATAGTAGTGCTGTTATCAAGGAAATAGATGTTTTCATTTCCATTGGCATCCTCTGCTAGGACCATAAAGTCGACCTCTGGTGCAGTATCGATTAAGGTAACATGGTTGAGATTCTCAGAATTTGGATCAACAACGGTTAGCTTGCCTGCAAGGTCTGTATAAAGAAGCCCATCTTTTCCAAACTCGATGTGGACTGGTCTCCACATTCCTCTATTTTTCACGTTGGGATAAAAGTTCTTATATTTAACAACCTCATACGTTTCTGGGTTCATCGCAAACAAGATCCCATCAACTGCCCCCCATAAAAGACCATCCTTATCAAAAGTAAGTCCACTAATCATTGGAGGAGCATCAAGCCCTGGCAGATTGAGTTCAAATTCAGTTATCTTTTGTTTCCCTTCAACATCCCAAACAAACATTTTTGCCTTTTGAGCTGTTGGTTGGATGTCCAACCCACCTCGAATGGAGGTAGAGCCGTAAATCTTACCATCTTTGTAGGCAAGTCCAACAACACTTTGATCTTGAACAACATTTCGGTACGTTTCTCTCTCCCCTGTCTTAGTGTCATAGATTGTAAGAGAGCCACCTAATTTTTTATAATCTGGAATTGTACCAATTAATAATTTATTATTTTCAAATTCCATAATGTATGGACGATCTTGTTCATATTCATCTTTTAAGTTAAAGAGTGTTTCTGTTCCAAGGGTGTCAGTGTTCATTTTTTGAATAACAGCACCGGGATAAATTCCAAAATACATATCTGAACCATTTCCCGCTGCCATTCCCTCTGCTTGTCCTTGAGAATACGAAACAAATTGCTCTGTTTTCGGATTAAATTTTGCCCCTTTAGGTCCCCCTGGATAAGTGGTCATATACAGATTTCCATCTGGACCCTTTCCAAGATTGTGCAAGGTAAGTGGTTTTGCTTCCATAACGGTTGGCAGGTTCGTCGTCTTGTTCGTCTCTAAATTTGCTACGAAAACTTGTCCAGCTCTCGTCATTGTAACTAAAGATGGACCAGGTAGATCCTGTCTGCCTAAATCAACAAACGCTCCACCTCTCCATCCACCTGCGTATCGGATTCCAGTTTCTCTTGTTTCAAGGGTATTGATATCGATTTCAAGGATATGGCGATTATATATAACATATGCTTTGTCACCATTAATAGGGAGCTGGATGAAACCAAATGTACCGAAGTCATCGGCAGAACCGTCACCTATTTTCCCTAGCTGTTTATCCACCCACGTTTGCGTCATAAGATCATAAAATAGGAGAGCATTTTCCCCACCTTCATCGAACTTTACGAAAAGATAATCACCAACAACTGCCATATCATAAGCAAATTTCACTTGGTCGATGGGTTTCCCAATAATATCCGGAACATTTTTTGTGATGTCTTCCTTTTCTTTCGTTTCTACATTAATACGATATACCTTACCTGCTACACCTAAGCCGGCATATAGATAGCCATCATGATACGCTAAGGAACGTACATAGCTGCCATTCCCATCATCAATTTTTCCATAGTCAATAAATTTGTCAGTTGCCACATCATATTTAACGACTCTTCCATCTCGGTCAGCAAAGGTACCTAAGTAGACGTTACCTAGTTCATCAGTCGTACTGCTCCAAAGCTGATGTCCAGCAGCGGGGACACCAATTTTCTCAACCTTTTTTGTACTCGGAGAATAGCTCCATAATTCTCCTACATTTCCGACTCCAAGTCCCGCTATATACACCGTTCCATCTGGTGCAATGGAATGAGACCAGACCTGACTGACATCTCCTAATTGCTCAGAAAAAATCAGTTTATTATCCTTTACATCTACAACATTAAATCTTCCGCCATTTGCTGTTGAGTAAACAACATCTCGACCGTTTTCTTTCCCAAAAACAGCACTAGTTAACGCAACATCTGACGCACCCACTCCCAATTCTACTACTTCCTTAAAGCCCCTGTTATTTAACTTCGCAACAACTTGCTCTTCAGATTCAGCATAGGTATTGATTGGTAGTAACGACACAATCAGTACCAAGCTTAGTAGACTTGAAAGAATACGAGAAAATCTCTTTTTCTTCATAAAAAAACCCCTTTCTTTAAAGTATCTCTACACAATTTTCATTATATTCTAAATAGAATGTCTATAAATTGTCTTTAGTTTTCTTATAAATACTTAACATTTCTATAACATAACTGAATAGTTGAGAAAATATCATGTGTAAAGAAGGGGAATAAAGGAGGGGGAAGTCAATAATCGGAAAAATGAATAAAGATAGTGAAAATACTGCACTAGAAATTCGTGCGTTTAAGCAGACGGTACTAGACCTAATTAAGTCATGCCAAATCAGGAATGTTATTAATCCGTAATTGGCCGACCATGTATTAAGAGAAGCTGATCATTTCTTATACCTGCTCCATGTCTTAGAAGAGAGGTTACATGCAAAAAAGATGAATGCAATGTATTAAAGGGGGAGTGGTTTATGGCTAAGGTAGGAAAAGATGATTTTGTAAATGGCTTTGTACCACATCATAATCATGGCTCTGTTGATTATACCTCGGTGGAAGCGGGTCATGTCCACCAGTGTTTAGATGTCACTTCACCTCCAATACCAACGGAGGATCAAAATCACATTCATTACACAGAGGGATATGTTGTTTTTGAAGATGGGCATACCCATCATTATAAGGCGTATTCAGGTCCTGCTATACCAGTAGGGAATGGGATGCATGTTCATTATTATGATTTTTACACTACCGAAGATAATGGGCATAGGCATCATGTAAGAGGGGTTGACCAGCCAGCCCCAGGTAATAGATAAATAATGATGAGTTGGTACAGCTAGTATCTCAAAAAAGCAGCTAGGAAAACACACAGTTTTTTCTTAACATCTGTGTGTTTTTATATTCAATGGTGGTTTAGGCTCGAGTTAAATGTCAAATACTATATATTATTTCTAGAACATTCTTTTAAGGGAGTGCAAATTTGGAAGCATTATACCGTACTTTCTTGGTTTTTGTGGCAGGTTATTTGTTTATAAGATTTACTGGGAAAAAAGCAGTTGCTCAGATGCACACATTTGATATATTATATATCCTCATTCTTACCAATATTATTAGTGCTCCTGTAGAAGATAATAATATTGGTAAAGCCATTATCTATGCTGGAATAACAGTAATTTTATATAAAATTTTTATTCGATTATCGTTACATAATAAATTGAGATGGATTATATATGAAAGTCCTACAGTGTTAATTCATAATGGTGATATTGATCGAAAAGGCTTAAAGAGGGTACGGATGCCTATGAATGAATTATTATCACAATTAAGAGTAAAAGGGTATACAGATATTCAAAGTATTTCTATTGCAGTGATGGAGGAAACAGGAAATATTAGTGTTATCCCTAAGTCGGAATATCGTCCTGTTCAACCAAATGATTTAAATTTACAAGTAAAGAAAGAATTTATTCCAATACCATTGATAATGGACGGACAGATCATTTACCATAATTTAAAATATCTACAATTAGACCGTGAATGGCTAATTAATGAGCTTGAAAACAAGGGAGAACTAGTAGAAAATATTACCTTGGCAACTCTATTAGATGATGGAAAGTTATTTATTGATAATAATGAAGAGAAGGACTATAAAAGTAATCCTTTTTACTACAAGCCAGGGAAAGATAACTAACATGATTAGTCTAGAATAGATTTGTTTTTATTTTTCGGCGGATACGGCTGTTATGGGTACAGCCGTGGCTATAGATATGTTTGTTTCAACAAATAACAATCAAGAATACACTATCAAATAGGCAAATATCCATTCCTCTTTGAATATGGACACATACACTATTTTTGAAACAATTTGAGGAGGAGATATATAATGGAAAGACAATTCTTTGGTAGCGGTATGGGTTATGGAGGTTATCCTGGTTACGGCATGGGTTATGGAGGCTATCCTGGTTACGGCATGGGTTATGGAGGTTATCCATTCCATCATCATGGATATGGTGGCTATCCTTTCCATCACGGATACGGTGGCTATCCTTTTCACCATCATCATGGATTTCATCACGGGTACTGTTGTTAACTTTCAAAATGGATTTAACCCTTGGAGCGATGTCTTCAGGGGTTTTAAATTGTCTTTAAAAGGCTTTTAGCCTTACATGATTTTATTTCTAGCCTTATATGAAGTTCGTGTTCCTCAGACCGGAGGTTTACCGCTCGCTTCCTTCAGATTCCGTGTCACCGCGGACACCCTTGCGTTGAGCTACTGTTACTTCTGCCTTCACAGTTCGGGACTTGCACCCTATTGACTGCACCCATGCTTGGAGCACAAAAAAAGCGGCAGGAATCCCTTATCGGGAATCTGCCGCTTGCCTTCCTTTAAAATGAGTTCCGAGACACAATGAAAGATTAACAAAGAAATGGTGTTCACTTTTAAAAACTCCACTTCTTAAAATGTTTTTTCAACTCCATTAAATCCATGCTGGAAGTTAACGATCCAATTTCGGTTGTTGCTGCAGCACCAACACGATTGGCAAACTGAAGATACTCCGTTAATTCCGTTTTCCCTGCAGGCATTCCCTTTTCGTGGAAGCAATACAAAAGTCCGGACATAAAAGCATCTCCTGCACCGGTTGTATCAATTGTATCTACCTTCGGAGCGCGGATGAAAACTTTGTTTCCATTCATCACTCCACAAGCACCTTTCCCTCCCATCGTGATAAATAGATAAGGAATGTCCCATTTTGATATTTTTTCCAATCCACCCTCAAGTGAATTTGTTTCCATTAAAAAATTCAACTCATCTTCAGCCAACTTGACGATATTAGCATGTTTAAGGAACGAAACAACTGTTTGACGGCAATGTGTTTCGCTTTCCCACCGCTTTAAACGAAGATTCGCATCAAAAGCGATCAGATTGGAAAATTCTTTTGCGTATTTTAGTGCGGTCTCGGTTGTCTTTTTGGATTTTTGTTGAAAAAGGGTGCCGGAGCCAAAATAAAAAATTCTTGTCTTTTCAAAAACATCTCTTCTTAATTCATCATCTCTTAATACTTCATCCGGAGTAGTGTTTATATAAGAATGGAAGTTTCGCTCGCCACTTTCTGTCAGATGAACATAGACCCCACAAATTTTTTTCGTATCAGTACGAACAGAAAACTCAAGATTGACTCCTTCCTTATTAAACTCTTGTTCCACAAATTGACTGATTGAATCTGTCCCCAATTTACACAAATAATAAGTAGGGAGCACAAGTCTGCTGGTACCGACTGCCAGGTTAACAGTAGCACCTCCTAACAGCTGCCGAAATTTGGTATTGGTACTATCAGTTGAAATATAATCTATAAAAGCTTCTCCTAATGATATAACTCCTTGTTTTTCCAAAATAGCCCTCCTTCTGGAAAGTCTAAACACCATTATAAACTATTTTTTAACTTACTTCTGCTGAACCATAATAAAAAATCCCTCAAACTCTTAGTCTGAGGGAGCACAAAACGCACTTCACTATTCATATAAGTCAGCAAAAAATTTCTTGCAGGCAATCTGATACTTAGTAAATTCCTACCGCGTCAAATCCAGAATTTGCTGCAGCCACTTCCTCGCTGCCTCCACCATAAAGATCGATAGCAGACTGAACAATAGCCTGACGGGCGTCGCTGAAATCGGAATTAGAGGTTAAATAAACCGTTAAAGCACGATAGTAGATTTGCCCTAATTTTTCTCTTCCAATTTCTTGACCAATCAAGTATGCAGCATGGTTTGTAATGGAGGAGTTAACGTGAACACCACCGCCATCAACAGAAGTTGGCATATTATAAAACTCATCCATATGGTCTGGATAAACTCCGCCATTTGTACTATACGCCCTTCTTTGCTCGTTGCTGACGACAACACTGTTTGGATTACTTAAGCTACGCAATACGGTTACACCATCAGCTTTAGCGGCTGGTGCCATAATATCCTCGCCCATTTCCCAATCACTATCATCAACGAGTGCGCCAAAGACGTCTGCAAACGATTCGTTTAGTGCTCCAGACTGATTGCGGTATACTAAATTTGCAGAATGAGTGATCACACCATGAGTCATTTCGTGGGCAGCAACATCAAGACCAGCTGATAGAGAAGTCATGAACACACCGTCACCATCACCATAAGTCATCCAGCGCCCATTCCAGGAAGCATTGTTATAATTGTTACCATAGTGAACTCTAGAAATGATTGCCATTCCTTCCCCATCAAGGGAATTGCGGCCATGCTCATTTAGGTAATACTCATATACCTTTTCAGAATTATAGTGTGCATCCACAAGTGCTCGATCGTAGTCACCGATAAATGCAGCAGAATTCCCCACATAGATAGTATCATTACTAGAAGTGTTATCATTTTTAGCATCGTACGTTACGATTCCTCCAAGGTTCTCATGAGAGTAATCTGCTAACGCAAACTTAGTTCCAGAATTCGGTTCCTTTACTTGAGTAATATGTAATTCCCTATGCTCACCATGTACACCTTTTCCAGCACCTTTTTGTGTTTTCATTTCATCAGCATGCATTAAGCCATTATACTTGTCGATGACTTTACCTGTGTTTGCATCCACAAAGACAAACCAGTTTCCAGGCTCATCCCCCATGAAGTTAACATTCACTTTATAGGCTGTATAATTTTCCCCTTCAAAAGGAAGGACAACAAGCTCAGTAGTAGGATCATAGGTCAGCTCTTCAGGAGCATTGACAGAGGATAATGCCGCCTTTAGTGCAGCATCACTACTTAAAGAGGCAATCGTGTCCACTGCAACATCGTCAATCGTTTTATTTATCCTTCCGTTGACGGATACGACTTCATTATTCTTATTAAAATGAACAACAACCTCAGATCCTTCTACGTTCACTCCATTTACTGACTGATTAAAGCGGACGTGAGTCATACCGAGTTTATCTTTTTGTACACTCTTCACTTTTAAGCTCTTATCCGGATTATTAATTCCGGTTTTACCTTCGTTTTTCTTCAAATAATTTAATGCTTCGGAAGAAGTGCTAGATGTGAATTTCTCTGCAAATCGCTCCTTCACAAATAATGGAACACTTGCTTTTTCATTCCACTCCTTAGAAGCTTGTACACTACTAACGACCTTCGAATCAGCCGGCTGCGCAAATACACTGCTAACTGGGATAGAACCTACCAACATCGCTGACGACAGAGCTACTGGTAAAATAAACTTTTTCTTCATCAATGATACCTCCTATTTATTTCCATAGAGTTTATTATAGATTAGTAAAAATCAAATAACATGAATAATTCGAATTATTTAAATATTTTCTAAATATGGAAAAATAAGCCTAATTAACGAGTTTTTATAGGTATAATTTACCATTAGGCAATTTTATGGTCACCATAACAAAAATCCCCCAAACTCTTAGTTTGAGGGAACATAAAACACACTTCAATTTTCATCTAAAATCCGCTAAAACTACTGATACCAAACTATTTCAACTCTATCAACGCAACTGTCTCAACATGTTCAAAGTGTATGTGACATCATATGAGATGTTGGTGAAATTTTTAGATTTATGCACTTTTCATTGCCCTATTATTTTAAATGACCTCCACAAAATATTGATCTTTTCCACTTTCTCCTTTATTATACAAAGATAATTTCTTCTGTCGCTCTGTACTCCCTTGGAGAAAGGCCAACATACTTTTTAAATGTACAACTGAAATAATTTGGCGTATTGAAACCAAGTTCTTCAGCTATCCACTCAATCGTATGATTCGTATGACGCAAAAGCCACACAGCACGCTGCATACGGACAAAGGTGACATATTCAACAAAATTGCGTCCTGTTTCTTGTTTAAAAATCCGACAGAAGTACGGTACACTAAGATTAATTTGATCGGCTACCCGTTTTATCGATAGATCTTCGATACAATACCGAGCAATATAGTCTGTACATTTCTGAATCTGAACATCCTTTGTAATCTCTTCAAAATAACGCAGCGAAGGCCTCTCATACGGCGTGGTACGCCTAGCCTTACATGCCTCTCGATAGGAATGGTGCAGGAGCAGTGGTTCACGGTAGATGGAGCCTACACCTATATATAGATAAATTCCAAATTCCTTTTCCAACGCTTGAATAGTATCAAGGATCCTATTCTCCCCTTCTTTCCAGTGCATTAAGGAAACGTACTCGGGAGGCACCTGGATAAGCATAAGTAAATGTTTTCTGTAGGAAAGAAAAGTAAGCTGATATCCTTGAAAGCGGTTTCTAAAAAATTCCTGAATCCTCCTCGGTGCCAAACCTTCCTGTCCCCTGCTGCCAGGGCATCGGACAAATCCCTGAATAAAACAAACCACATTTGGCATCGCCTCACCTGGAAGAAAAAAACGAGATTGAATTAAATCCTCTTCAGTTGTTATATCTCCAGTCAGCAGCCGGCGCAAAAATGCCTCTTGAAATGGTAACGTATTGCGTTCCGTTTTACGTTCCTGATGGATCTGAAAAAATAATTCATCATAATCAATAGATTTAGTATTCGTAATTGACAGCTCACTAATGGCCCGTTTCAAGGTACGAAGAAATATATGTTTTTTCACGGATTTCACTAGCAAGTACTTTAGCTTGAACTCAATGGCAAGCGGTGAAGTATACAATAAGGATGGGTCTAGTAATGGAATAATCCTGCATTCTTTATTCCTTTTGCGAAATCGGTGAATTTTAACCCAATCATGCCATTTTCTTACTTCGATAACAGCTATATGTACATCATGTTGATTAAACTCAGTTTCAGCTTCTGCCAGTACACAGTTTTCCACAAATTCTTCTTTAATCCAGTCTGCCAGCTTTTCATATTCCAGTTCATCTTCTACTGCTAGACTAATTGAATACACTCTATCTTCCCCCCTTCCTATCTATGATGCGGCATTGAAAAGTTATATTCTTATACAAATTATAGTACAAAAATTAGACTATAATAAATATTTGTATATTTCTGATAATTTATTGTAAGGTATATGTCCTGCTTATGACGTAAAATCATTTTTATAGTATCTTGGCCGGGCTAAGGAAGGGTACTAGAAAACGGCGGAAGCCTAAATAATATTAAGGAGGAGTATCATATGGCTGGAGAGTATTCTGAATACGACTATGTTGCGGCAGGTACGATCGACGTGAGCGAACTTAAGCCGCTCGATCCCGAAACTAGGAAAATCATGAAAGGTGAATTTAGTACTGGTCTTAAACTTACGATCTTTTATTATATTTTTATCCTGGCAATTCCGGTATTAAATTGGTTCGCAGGTGATTTTATGTTTTCCCGTATGTGGGGCGGCATGACATATAGTTGGTTTTTGACTAGTGTTATAGCAATGGCAATGGCCTTTATCATTGCTTTCGCTCATACTACTCTTTATGAAAAACGTTTAAAGAACTATCAAAAAAATTCTGGTCCCTCTGAAGAAAGGAGAATTATTTGATGGCAATGTTATTAGAACCTAAAATGCTTTTAACAATCCTCCTTATGGGAACGATTGTTTATATCACCTATTTATCAAAAAGAAGTGCTACTGCTTCTGATTATTTCGTTGGCGGACGAAGCTTCGGCTGGTTTACAAATGGTTCAGCCATTGGCGGAGATTATTTAAGTGCTGCGACCTTTCTTGGTATTGCCGGTCTAACGTATCAGCTTGGTTATGATGGTGCTTACTATGCCTTTTGCTTCTCTATTGGTCTGACTCTTCTTGCTATTTTCGTTGCAGGACCACTTCGCCGATTTGGAGCCTACACAGTAGCAGACTTTTTAGCCTATCGTTTTCACAGCAAACGTGCACGCCTCGCTGCTGTCGCTGTAGTACTTGCTATTTCAGGTTTCTATGCAGCTCCACAGTTACTTGGTGCTGCACAAATTTTAAGCATGTTCTTTGGTACGAGCTATGAATTTGGAATCATCTTTACATGCTCGGTCATGATTTTTTATGTTGGTATCGGTGGAATGAAGGGTACTACTCTAAACCAAGCGCTCGAATTATGGATTCGTCTCGGCGCCTTTCTCCTCATGGTTGGCGCTGCCATCTATGGCGGACTTCATTATCAGGAAATTCTAGCAGCTATTAATGAATTTAAAGGTAGTATTACTGGTACTTCAGCGTTTACGGTTGACGGAAAAGATATACCATTTGATGGGTCTGTTTGGACCGGTACCGGTAACTACTTCCCATCTTTCTGGCAAACAATATCGATGACAATCGGGCTTTCACTCGGTACAATTGGACTTCCTCACATCCTGCTTCGCTTCTATACAAATCCAAGTGCAAAAGCAGCGCGTAAGTCCGCTCTTATGGCGATTGGTATTGCAAGCGTGTTCTTTTTCTTCGCTGTGTATCTTGGAGTAGTTGGCCGCTCCATTTTTCTAAGCGGCAATATAGATTCAGGAGTTATGAAGGACCTTATCGCAGGCGGAAACAATATGGTTGTTCCATCTACTGCACAGGCGCTAGGTGGAGAATGGCTGCTTGGTCTTGTTATCGCGGGCGCATTTGCAGCCGTCTTCTCGAACCTTTCAGGATTATTCATCGCAAGTTCTGGCGCCTTAGCCCATGACTTGTATGCAACTTTCTTCCGTAAGAACATCACAGAGAAGGAGCGCGTAATCGCAGGTAAAGTTGCAATTGTAATCCTTGGTGTTTTATACGGCGTCCTCGGTCTCATGGTAAAAGGAGCTTCCATCGGCCATCTGGTCGCACTAGCGTTCACCGTTGCTGCCAGTACGTTTACTCCAATCTTTATCTTGGGCATTTGGTGGAGAGGAATGACAGAGAAAGGAGCAATTGCCGGGCTCGTTACTGGCCTTCTTGCTTCAATGTACATGATTTTCTTTAAGACGACTCTTCCTGAATTCCTACAGTTCAATGTACCAGGATTAATTACAGTGCCAATTGGATTCCTATCTGTCTATATCGTCTCAAAGCTTGATCGCAGAGTGCCTGCCGATGTAAACGACTTTATGAAAAAAGTTCACTCCAAAGAAACGGAAGCAGCATAGAAAATAAATATAAAGTGCCTGTCAATCCCCTATTTTCGTCGAACATTAACCGACATATTTTTGGGAGTGACAGGCACCTAAATTTAATTATCTTTAGTTACTAATTTTAGCGGAGCTGCTATTATTTTCTCAACCTTTTTACCCTGCAAAACGTCTCTTGCAGCGTCCACAGCGAGCTTACCAATTAGCTCTGGCTGTTGGGCTACTGTCGCTTCCATATCTCCTGATTAAATCGCATTTAGTGCGTCGTCATTTCCATCAAATCCAATGACCATAACTTCCTTACCAGAGCTATTAATTGCCTCAATAGCCCCCAATGCCATTTCATCATTATGAGCAAATACAGCTTTAATATCAGGATTTGCTTGTAGAAGATTTTCCATTACAGTTAATCCTTTTGTACGATCAAAATCAGCAGCTTGTTTAGCAGTTACATTCAATTTTTGATCTGCTACGTTATGAAATCCCTTACCCCTTTCACGTGTGGCAGATGCCCCAGGAACCCCCTCTAATTCAATAACTTGTGTATTTTCTCCAAGCTTTTCAATAATATAATGTCCCAAAAAACCCCTTTCTTTAAGGTATCTCTACACAATCCTCATTATATTCAAGTGACAAATTTTATTCTTTCTTATAAAACTGTAAATCAAGATACTTATGACCTTTTCATTTTAATACACATCACGTTGATAACGCCCTTGCTGCTGCATATCTTTAAGATACGCTTCTGCTGCATCGCGGGCCAGCCCGCCTTCTTTTTCAATTACGCTAATAAGCGCTTCGTTAACGTCCTTCGCCATATGTTCCTTATCCCCACAAATGTAGAAATAAGCTCCATTTTCAAGCCAATTAAATAATTCTTTGCTATTTTCAAGCATTTTATGCTGTACATACACTTTATGAGCCGTATCACGGGAGAATGCAGAATCAAGCCTTGTCAATACCCCATCTTGTTGATACTTTTCCAATTCATTTTGATAAAGGAAATCCGCAGCTGCATGCTGACCCCCAAAAAATAGCCAAGAGCGTCCAGTTGCTTTATATATTGCACGTTCCTGGATAAAAGAACGGAATGGTGCAATACCTGTCCCAGGACCAACCATAATAATATCTTTATCTTTGAATTCCGGCAAATAGAAGTGTTTATTAACTTGCACAAAGACTGGAAGTGTATCCCCTTCCTTAACACGGTCTGCACATAATACAGAACAAACACCATTTCGGTCCCGATTGTGAACCGTGTAGCGTACTGCACCAATGGTAAGATGCACTTCATCAGGATTGGCTGTAAGGCTGCTTGCAATAGAATAGAGACGCGGCGTCATTTTTCTTAGTAACGAGACGATTTCTTGCTCAGATGCCTTCCATGGGCCAAAATCACGTAACATGTCAAGCAAATCACGCCCATAGCAATATTCCTTTAGTTGGTTTGCATTTTCAGCCAACACAAGTTTTTGTAACTTTTCGTTATCTGTATATGCTACTGCCTGTTGTAAAATCTTCCTCGTCAACAGTGTAATTTCAAAGTAGGTTGTTAGCGCTTCCTTTAGCAGTAGCGTATCACCCTGCTTATTTACAATTACAACCGCTTCCTCATCCCATTCCATTTCCTCTGTAAGGGTTGCTACAAGCTCTGGATCATTTTCAGGAATAATACCAAGTGCATCACCTGGGGCATAAGAAAGGCCCGAATCTTTTAGGGATAATTCAATATGTCTTGTTTCCTTACTAGATCCTGTTCCATTTAAATTAATATTTTTAAGTACCTTCGCTTGAAATGGATTGTTTCTTGAGAATGGTAGTGTGTCACTTTTGGTATTTTGAGGATTTTCCAAAGTAAGTTGCATAGCTCTTAACCTCCAAAAATTATTTATTAGATAGGATAACACAGTAATAGAATACCAGATGTGTATTTTGACACACAATCGTCAAATAATAAAACAAAATTAATTAGGACTATATCGCCATCGGTATCAACTTGGGTGCCTGTCACTAACCGAAGTTTGATAGATTTTGTCGAAGAATATACTAGATTAATAAGTGTACTTTATGGAAAATGAGCCAATTTTGGGAAATGGCCCAAATATCAATAAGAAAAATCCGTAACTATTTGTTTACCCTGGTATTTGTTCCGTGAAACATTCTTATGAAACAAGACTTTTCGGGTAGTGACAGGTACGAGAGATATATGTTTTTAACCTTCTGCAAATGTCCAAAATGAAGCTGAAGAAGAGATTGTTCAATAGAATTATAAGCACAAAATGAAAATCAACATAAATATGGCGGTGGGGTATATAAAACGATACTTTATTGTCATTATGTTGAGGGAAGAGCCATCGGAACGGGAGCAGTTCTATAATCGATTGCACAACAAAATTCTCAAGGAAATAGTTCCTATTCGAAAGGGAAGGAAATATGAACTGACAACGCGTTCGAAAAACATGCATTACATAAACAAAAGGAAAGCCATTTAATGGATAAGATGAAATAAAACAACTTAAAATCCGATTTAAGGGAGAAAAATTCTCTCTTTTCATGCTGTCTTGAAAATTTTTTCCTTCAATTGAAAAAAAACTATGAATCACATTCCAACTGAAATGTAATCCATAGTTCCTTAAGTTAATGACATTGATTACCAAAGCGATTTTCCCTGAAGTTTTTGCACCAAAATCGTTTCAACCAATGATATGCTTGTTCTTTTTGCGTGGAATTTAAATTGCTCAAATGCTTTAGTAAGTTATTGAAAGCCTTGCTCATAACCTTTTATCCTCCTCGAAGTTATCCTTGATACTTCGATTATGAAGCTTTAAAACATGCAATAAATTTCTAATAATGCAACACAGTAATTGTATTCTCAATAAGAATTTAATTTACAAGATTTGTGATACTTATGCTTTCAAGTATATTTAAAAGACGAAATAAACTTCTTTAAAATAGAAAAGGCTATGCAATCAGCTATAGAAAAGCTAATGAATAAATCCAATTTAGATTATAAAAAGAAGCAGAAAAGTTATGGATAAAACAATTTTCGTTTGTAAAGATTTTCCAATAACTAAGGATCGACCTTCTAGCTCTTCTATTGATCCCTTAGTTATACGAAATAGCTAATATCTCCCATTGTGATCTCCTTTTTCTTTTTTTGTATCTTTTTAAATGTAAACGTCGAGTAACTTCATAACATACAATAAAAGTTGATTTTGGAGTTACTCGACGTTTACTTTTCTTTTTTTATAAAAACTTCTCATTAGTGCTCGATTCATTTAACAATTACATTCCAACATAAATGATACACATTTGCGCTCCCACATATGTTCCCCAAACCAAAAGAGGATCATATTTTATATTCCGTCCACCAATATCAGTAATTCCAATAATAAAGTCGGAAATAACAAACAAGAAACCACCAAGTGCTGGAATCCACCATATTCCACCGTAAGAATATGCAAGCGCAAACGCAAAACACGCCATTCCGCCAACCCAAAGTCCGTATACAAGCGCCCCTATTGTAAATAATCGATCCTGCTTATGATTTCGAATAAAAAAGAACCAGCCAATAATTAAAAACAGGCCGTATCCCGTTAAAACAATAAATAAGCTATTCCATGAAATACCCGTTTTTAAAAAGGCTGTAACATATAAGCAGTGGGCAATAGCAAATGTCACCATTCCACCAATGAGACGATGCCCAAATGGAATTAAGCCTGCCATAAATAAATCGCCAATTGTTGATAAAGCCATACCAATTGCAGCCCATTGTCGGTAAGGCGCTTCCAGGTCTTGTACCCACATCCATATTGCAGCTCCAGTTAATGAAAAACTAAGAAGTAAACGTATAAATAAGGGTAATGGTTCATTTTTCTTTGTTTGTTTTGATCGTCTTATTGCATAAATTGTACCGAACAGAAATAAAATTACTTGCCCAATCAACAGTATATACATTTCATTCATATTCTTCTCCTTGATAAATTAATATTTCTATACCTCTTTATGAATGGGTTGTAGCTTTTTTTGTTTATTTAAAGTCTATAAATATCTTATTAGGCGTTGTCCCTATGTTATAGGACATTTTTTTACTTCACGAAACAGATTTCTTCTAGGAGTGACAATGGATTATTTTTTATAATTCTATTTTCTGGTCGCCACGTTTTTCTAGATTTTTAGCAGTTTTACTTTGGTCAACATCCTTTTGGTTTTTAAAGGTACCCATGAGAAAATCATAGGCTGGGTTCGTAACACCATACCAGTAATTTTCATTTTTGAAATGATGCCATAAATGAACCTTTTTCATCCAACGCCCCCATGGAGATATTGGCTGAAGGGGGCGATGAGCGATATAATGCTTCCACTCATAAAATAATAAAAAGAGCATGATACCTGCAATAAATGCGTTTGTAATTACAAAGCTAGATGAAAGAAAATAAAAAATGGATGCTACAATTGCAATGTTTGGCACACTATACCATAAGGGTAAAAATAATAAATGTAATTCACTCGGATTTGTATGGTGGTCATAATGTAATCGTTTAAGCATTTTTAACAAAAATACATTCTTTGGTGGTTTCAGATGAAAAAGAAACCTGTGTGTAGCATACTCAGCTAAGGAATACATAATCATTCCCAGAATAAAAGCACCCCAAATTCCGATAGAGGTTAAATGTAGAATCATAAATACAAAGCTAATGAGGAATAGACAGCTCATGATTAATATATCAGGGTAGGAAAAATATTCTTTAAAATATTTCAATCTCATTTATCACGCCTCCAGCTTTCTTTATTTTTTTCTATCTTTCCAGAGAGTCAAGCTTTTCTCCATTGTTGTCTTAGACAACCTTTCCGCTTCCATTGCATCTCCCTTTAATGCAGCTTTTAATAAGTCATGGTAATAGTTGAAGGACAACCCACGATGATCTTTTACAGAAAAATATCTTTTCGCTATATCTACATAAATGGAATCGAAGCTATTTAAAATGAGTAGAAAGATCGGATTGGTAGTAAGGCCAGCACACCTTTTTTGCAAATCCCAATCAAATGCTGCATAGCTTTCTGCACTATCTTCAAGCTGCTCTAAATTGGCAAGGAGAGCAACCACTTTAGGTTGATTAAACGTAACAGCATCACGAATATAAGTCGGAGTCAACGAACTTCTTAATTCTAATAAGTACATGATAAATTCATCTGTAATGGTATGATGATTCTCAACAATATTAACAAGTGTCGTTAGATTCCCCTTGCTCCAATAATCATTAACAATCGCAGGCATTCCTTTTCTCCCTGTTATCCATCCACCCCTTCCTAAACGTTGAAGTGCCTCCCGAATAGTTGGACGACCAACACCAAATTCTTTTGCAAGCTCTCTTTCCGGCGGTAAAGTACTTCCAATAGAATAAACACCAGCCAATATGGATCTAATTAATTCATTTTCAATTTTATCTGAGGAGCGTTCCTTTTCTTTCAAATCCTCGTCCCCTTTGATTTATGGTAATACAGGTTAAAGACAGTGGTAATACCAAAAATCATATACTAAGTTTGAATTTTCTGTCAATAAAAAGGAGCGAATTTTTATAAATAGAATTATCGAACAAGCCCGTGAACTACTTAGTAGGATGCAAGGTTCTGGTGCAAAATTTCAAGACACTTGCAATTAATCTTTAAATCTTGGACATACTGATACTACTACTCTAAAAAAGGGGCATGATCAGTATGGGAAACCAAAATTTGTTCAAATGGAAACATTATCAGCCTGAGATCATCCTTCTTACAGTGAGATGGTACCTACGGTACAACTTAAGTTTTCGTGATTTGGTGGAAATAATAGAAGAACGAGGCCTATCGATAGCTCACACAACGATTATGCGTTGGGTCCATCAATATGGTCCTGAGTTGGATAAGAGAATCCGACGTCATCTCAAGCAGAGCAATGACTCGTGGAGAGTAGATGAAACATACATAAAAGTAATAGGGCAATGGATGTATTTGTATCGTGCAGTCGATTCAAAAGGGAATACCATTGATTTTTACTTAAGTAAAAATAGGAATACCAAATCAGCCAAGCGCTTTTTCAAAAAAGCCTTGGCTTTTTCGCATGTATCCAATCCTCGTGTCATTACTGTAAATAAGAATCCAGTTTATCCGGTAGCAATTGAGGAGTTAAGAAAAGAAAAAAAGATGCCAGAAGGCATCCAACTAATGCAAGTGAAATATCTTAACAACATTGTGGAACAGGATCATCGGTTCATTAAGAGGCGAGTCCTTCCTATGTTAGGGTTCAAGTCTTTTGACACAGCTACATCCATTCTTTCGGGAGTAGAAGCCATGCATATGATCAAAAAAGAACAGATTGATTTACGGGATCAGTCTGCCCAAAATTAGAAAGAATTTATCCATCAATTGTTTGGGCTAAAATCAATAACCGATAAATGGGAAATGGAAAATTCAAGGACAGCGATGGAATCTGTTCGATCATTTTCAATATTTGTTGGGGACCCGGTCATCCATGCTTCCCATTGCGGGAATATTGAGTGTGCCATGCCTTGGATACCTCTAAAATACAAAGGCTACTATGAGGCTGGTGCGATGATCGTGAATGCTAAAGGTGAAGTGTTGGCGGTACGTGACAGGCTAGATGGCCCCGGCATCGTTATGGGTGACGTGGTACCTGCACCTACTAAACAGCAAGTACCTTACCATTTTTGGCTCCACAAGAAAGGACCATTACCGGCGTTTGCCTGGAACTATCAACGGTTGCACGGGAAACGCTGGTATTCGAAATACATGGTCACGTCCGGTAAGACCGCTTCATGGAGAAACTAATACAGACATGCCATGCCGCCAAAATTTTGTCGAGAGAACATCGATAAATTACTGGCAGCCCAGGCACTTGATTTATCCTTTTATTAGTAAAATTGCTACAACATACAGGAGTTAACCGCATTCGTTTTGTACGTAAATAAAGAACCCTTTTGAACTCTTCCCCCCTCAAACCTGCATTCCTGTGTCGTTCTCAATCATACTAAAGTTTTTCCGATAAATGACATATTGATACTTATTGCCCCTATAACCTTAGTAACAGTTACCTAAGCAAGAGAAACTATCCTGACTGCTATGTTCATGTCTTAAAGCAGTCAGGATAGTTTCTGTTTATTATATTTCGATCGAGTTAAAGAGTCTCTGTAATTTTATATATGAATCTGCTACTATATCCGTTTCTTTAGCATTCTCAAAATGTTTTATAGCATCCTGTAAATGTTTCATAGCTTCTTCTTGTCTGCCCATATCTCGGTGATGGATGGCTGAGGTTATAGAATTGGACAGTTTCTTACTTAATGAATTTGTGATATTCCCGTCGTCCGTATGTTGTTGAATAAATTTCAGTGTTGACTCTAAAGTTTCTGATACTTCGATTTTCATTAAATTAGCTTTATCTGCATAATAAATATTTCCGTCATCCCCAATTGTCATCAACTCTGTCTTAGCCAGTGTTTCATACTCCAATGAATCGGGGTCTATCACTGTCAAGCTACCAGCAAGATTTGTGTACATAAGACCATCCTCACTCCAGCGGATATGGATTGGCCGCCATCTGCCATAATCTTTAACTTCAGGATAAACGTTTTTGCTTTTCACAATTTCTAATGTTTCCGGGTCCATTGCAAAAATTGTTCCGCCCGCCGCTGACCATAACAGTCCGTCCAGACCTAAGCTCATCCCGCTAATCATTTTTGGCTGGACTGTAACACCCGGTATATCCGGTACAAACTCAATGATTTTTTCACCCTTTTCCATATCCCATACGAATATTTTGGCGGCAGTCTCTGTAGGGTCTATTCCCAATCCCCCGGCAACTGTTGTTGAACCAAATAGTCTTCCATTCACTTCAGCCAGACCAGCGATGGATTGATTATGAACAACATTAGGATAAACAACCGTGTCTTGTATAGAGGCTGGGTCAAGTACTGTTAATGATCCTCCCAGATGCCCATAGTCTGGGATTGTTCCGATATATAATTTATTTTTAGCTGCGGTCATAATAAACGGGCGGTCCTGATCGGGTATATCGTAAATTTGTTTTGTAGAAAGGACTGGATTCGCAACATCCATTTCAAAAATAGTAGCACCCGGGTAAACCCCAAAATACATTTTATTTCCAAGCGGGACCATACCTTCTGCTTGACCTAAGGTGAAATTTTTGTTTTCATTTTTTTCTGGATTGTATACGGCACCTTTCCCTCCAGGGTAACCACTTAAATATAAATTGCCATCAGGCCCCTTTTCCAAGGTTTGGATAGGAATAGGATTGCCGGCAAGTGGGTATTGAATGGTTTTTACTTTTTTCGTCTTTAAATTCATAAAGGTGACTTGGCCGCCAAATTGGACAGTAACCAATGATTGGCCCGGGAAGTCCGGATCGTTATCCAATTCAACCCAGGTTGTGTTTCGCAAAAAGGTTCCAAACATAACTCCTGTATCAACCGCCTCTAGCGTATTCAAGTCCACTTCCTTCAATTTGTTCCCTTGCAAAAAGTATACTTTGTTACTGTCAGGCTGACCATGGATCAACCGCAACCCTTTATTGTTCGTATAATACTTATCACTCCATTGGCCTGTTTCTGTATCATAAAACAGGAGTGTATTACTGCCGCCGCCAACTCCGGCTATAATATATTTGCCTTCAGCATCCAATTGCCAAACACTGCTGCCAGGAACAACATGATCTGGTACCTTTATTGTTTCATATTCCCCTGATTCTACATTTAGTTTTACTATACGATTATCAACACCGATACCTAAATATAAGTAACCATTAAGATACGTTGTGGATCGGGAGTAGCTTTCGCCCGGGGCAACACTGCCGTAGTCCTCCATTTCTCCAGTCTTGGGATCATATCGACCTGCTTTTGCATTTGGGAAGGAACCGAAATATACACGTCCCTGTTCATCATAGGACAAACCGTATACAACACTTTCTCCTATACCGCCAACATCCCTTACTTCCTTTGTTACTGGAGAATATTCATAAAGATGCCCATTACCACCAATATAGACATTCCCATTTGGTACAGTAATATGTGTCCAAACAGCCCCTGTTCCTTCCAAAGGATAGGTTCTAAGAACATCCTGGCTTTTAAGGTCTATTACTTGAAAGATGGCCGGGTTACCGCTGGTAGTTGTGTACATCATTTCCCTTCCATTTTCAATCCCATAAGCGGAGTCATATACTGCTACACTCTGAATCGGGGAACCTAAATTGATTGGTTCTTTAAATCCTTTTTCTACTTCTGCATTAGCAGGATGACTATAGAATAAAGAAGAGACAACTAGTTCAAGTGCAACTGAAAGAATTGTAAGAGACTTTGTAAACGCCTTCATTCCATTCCACTCCTTATCCTTGAAATTATTTTTTAATGACTTAACGCTTATTCCACTCCTCCTTTTCTTAATATTCTTAAAATATCAAACTTACCAATTTATATAAATGTCGATAAATGGCCTTTAAATAATACAGGAATATAGTCTAGTGAAATACTAAAAAGAAGATGATTTAGCAAACACGATAGTTCTTTTGAACTGCAACTAAACTACCATCATTAAAAAAACAGTGAGTTTTCAGGAGTATCAGTGAAATAAAAAAAGGATGACCCTTGTAGAACTCAAAGACCATCCTTTCGTGTAATGACTATAAAAAAATTATTTTAAGAGGGGTAACTTAACGTTCATTGCTTTCTTTTACTATTAATTTAGCAACTGCTTCCGATTGAATTTGGCAACACATGATGGTTTGGTGGTTTACAGTATTGACAGAGTGTATGTGGCAACACAAAGGTGCTGGTGGGTTTATTACATTCTTGAGATCTTTTTCTTTCAGAAAACAGTCTTTAACAAAACAAAAGTTGCCGGCTGCAAAGGAACTTGAAATTGAATAAAATGAGTACACATGAGTTGATGTGACTCATTTTTTCTCTAACTTTTTGAGAGTTACATCATTTCACTGTCCCCGTCCCATCAACATTCTTTTCCAAAGTTATCAAGCAATGCACGCACTTCATCTGTTGATTTCGTGTTCATCAGTTGATTTCTTAATTCACCAGCTCCACGGAATCCTTTGACATAAATTTTGAAAAAGCGATGAAGCCCTGTGATTGAACGTGGCAGTGCTTCCGCATATTGATCTTGAAGATCAAGCTGCAATCTTAAAAGATCAAGGTATTCTTTACTGCTATGCTCTTTTGGCTCTTTTTCAAAAGCAAAAGGATTTTTAAAAATACCTCGCCCGATCATAACGCCATCAATACCATATTGTTCAGCAAGCTGCAGCCCTGTTTGACGGTCAGGAATGTCTCCATTGATTGTTAGGAGCGTATTTGGTGCGATACGGTCACGTAATTTTTTGATTTCCGGAATTAGCTCCCAATGCGCATCTACTTGGCTCATTTCCTTTCTTGTACGTAAATGAATAGAAAGGTTCGCAATATCCTGTTTTAAAATATGTGTTAGCCACTCCTCCCACTCATCTACATCCTTATCGCCAAGTCGTGTTTTCACGCTGACAGGCAGTCCGCCCGCTTTTGCTGCTTGAATAAGTTCTGCCGCAACGTCTGGGCGCAGAATAAGGCCACTACCTTTCCCTCTTGATGCCACATTCGGTACAGGGCAGCCCATATTAATATCGATGCCTTTAAATCCTAGTTCTGCCATGCCAATACTCATTTGACGGAAATATTCGGGATTATCCCCCCAAATATGTGCCACCATTGGCTGTTCATCTTCTGTAAAAATCAAACGGCCACGCACACTTTTCATACCCTCTGGATGACAATAGCTATCCGAGTTTGTAAACTCTGTGAAAAATACATCCGGTCGACCGGCTTCACTTACTACGTGACGAAAAACAACATCTGTCACATCTTCCATTGGTGCAAGTACAAAAAATGGTCGTGGTAAATCACGCCAAAAATTATCTATCATTTCAAACTCAAATCCTCTCACTATGGATACAACTTCAAACTCTCGGTCAAAAAATATAAAGCCAAATGTTCCACTTCTTTTACACTTATATCATGCTTAATAACTTATAATCAAACACAAGTACATTTGGACATTTATAATTTGAGAAAAACTATTGTGAAAATCGGCAATGTTTATTTTAACTAAAATCGGTCCTGAATGGTATTTTTATTTAGCAGATTTTGAATACAATCTGAAGAACGATCCTCTTTTTGCTGATGACTACCACGATAAAGTAATCTATTTTCAGTTGAAAGAAATTATTTAGATGACTTTTATCACGAACGGTTTTTGAAGTTGAATGTTTCAAATGTTGACGCCCATCGAATTGAAGAAGGAATTAGGAAAATTGCAAGGGCATTAAAAAATCCTCAAAACTACTTTTTATAATCTTTCAGTAAGGCAAAACTACCCTTTTTCGAAAGCATAATGGGTTAGGGATACTATACATGACTAATATCCCTCCCCCTTTTACTCTTGTCTAATACATTCATCTTTTATTTTGGTCTCACGGATCCTATAGTATTCCTACTTCGAAATTAGATTTACTTTATCATCGTCTGATAGATTTTCACATTAAAAAAATCCACTTACATTCGTATATTATTAAACCTCTTTTCAATGGCAGTTTTTTTAGCTATAATGCTAAACTTCTTAGATTCAATTTGATAGGAACAATATGTAAATCCTTTTTTTCTGTAGTATTCTTAGCAGCCGATTTACAGCTTATCGACCAGCAGCAACAACTTTTGCGCTTAACTCTATAAAAAAGTCAGAACAAATGATAGGGCAATAATTGAGAAGTGGTAATTACATAATATTGAAAAAACAGACGACCAGTGGTCGTCTGTTTTACCCATTACCATTATTCGTATAAAGCACCATCATCTTTTTGTTTCGCTTTCACTGATAGATTCGCAGAGTATGTCACGCCTTGATATTCATTAGTTGCTGCCTCATCCAGTTTTACACCAAATGAAAGATCAATGTATTCATTTGTCTTTAAATTCCAGAACTTATTGCCTTTACCTGATTCTGCACCATCACCCAAAAGAAATTCTTTTTCGCCAGTAGCAGCAGAACGCAGCTCAGAAGAATTTAGGTAGCCTGTAATAATTTCTACCCCCTCTGCAATTTCAACTGGTTCGTCCGAAACCGAACGAGTAACTTCATTTGTTGTTCCTTTGAATAATTCCTTAAGTTTAATTTGTGATGCTTTTAACACCTCTTCCGTTGGTTTCACTTTGTATTTCAGTGCAACATAGCCAACTTTGTATGTATCTACGGAAAGTGGTTTATCTAATGATTGGTGCAGTTTTGCTTGTAAGAATGTATCGACTGTCCCTGTGTTATCGATCGTCAGCCAATCTCCAAATATTAGTTGTGATGGAGCAAAATTTTTGACTGCGACAATGCTCTCGTTAATATCTTCACCATTATTCAGCTGCACAAGTGCATTTGTTATTTCACCTTTAGCAGTTGTTTCAGAAGTAAACCAAGAGTATGTTCCATAACTTGCTGAAACTGCAATTGCACCCGCAAGTGTTGTACCTAATAATACTTTTTTTGCTTTAGCGATTTTCATAAATAATTCCCCCAACTTAATATAGTTTTTTATTTGGATACAATTTCTTCATTTGTATGCTGTTTTTCTTTACGGGAAAGACGTTCAAATACCGTTAGACAGATGTAGCCTGTGAGAGGAATGGTGATTAACAGCAAAAACCCAATCGGACCGCTTGCAAAATCTGATACATATCCGAGTTTAGGTATTGCAGCTACTTGTTTTCCAACAAAATGATCCTTCGTCACAATCATGGAATCCTCAACATTGTTGTTGTCACCTTTTGTCACCAAACCAGCTTGTCCAGCCTGTCCAGCTTGTTCTTTAACATCTATTACTCTATGTGTAATGAATTTTGTATCCGATTCTTTAAAGGTAATAACATCATTCACTTTTATATCTTCGAATTCTGCTTTTTTAATAAATATAAGATCTCCCGATTGCAGGTGTGGCTGCATACTATTCGAAAGTACAGTTAATGGTGTAAATCCAAAGAAACTTGGCAAACTGCCGGGATTTTTACTAGTTTGGAATACAGTTACACCGATATAGACGATTAGTAGAAAGAAAATAGAAAAAATAATATTTGAAAGCCATTTTATCGATCTTTTTTTCATAGTTTTGCTCCCAACATCATTATTTTTGTGTTTTTTTCTAATTGATATTGATGTCAGTAAATTTATTCACTGTGAAATATTTACCTCTTGTTGTTCCCCTGCCGCTTTCTATCAAGATAAGAATTTTAATTACAGCTGCAGGGGAAACAATAGGTTTCTGTACGTTTTCTATATTTGTTAATTATTATTCAGTTTTCTTCTTATGTTTACTGAATCCCTAACTCTTTCAAAATACTTTCTAATGTCTTGCCTTCATGGTTTTCTTTTGGAGCTGGAGGATTATCAACATATTTGTTTTGCAGTAGATAATTGTCTTTGACAAAGCCAATGTCTTTTGCATCCACCATTCCATCAAAATTAATATCAGCTGCACGGTTATCCGTCTTCCAAGCTTTTTGGATGTCTATAGCATCTAAGACGTCAATAACGTTGTCCTGGTTGACATCACCTGCCTTAATTTTGATTGGGGTGACATAATGATTTCTACCTAATAGTTCTCCCTTATACTCAAACCCAATATTTTGCTTGCTTTGCACTTTAAAATGACCAGGTATCTTAATTTCTAAAATGTATGGATCTTTGCTTAACGGAAGCTTTTCTACCCTGTAGTCTGCTCTTTCTTTTATCAGAGAAGCAGCATCAAAAACATACCCGCTTGATTCTTTAAACTTTAACGATGCGCCAACCTTTGTCCAGTCCTTTCTATCATAAAGACCGTTCGCAGGATTACGGAATCCGTCCGGCAGCACGTAGCCAAATGCAGCGTTGAATTGCGGCGAAATCTCAAAAGCATAACCGGCATTAAGCAGATTGCTTGATTGACTTTGGCTATTTTTCACTGTTGCTGTTGGAATGATGCCGGCCTTTGTAGTGAAGGTTTCATCATTTATCTTTAACGTAACATCTACTACTGCCGCATGATCAAATGTCACATTCGCATCGTTGAAGACCACCTTCACTTCGTCACCATTTACCAATATAGTTCCTTTATCGGAAAATTCTTCAGCCAGTTTGGCATCAATTAAGTCCATGTAATTTCCATACTGTTCTTTCAAGTTCCAAATGACTTCTTTTGCATCACTTACGTTATCCAAAAATAATTGGGCTTTAATCGTTTCGCCTGTTTTTACTTTTTTGATATCGCTTTTTGCGTAGGTAACTGGTGTCCCTTCTTTAACAAAGAAATATTCTTTTGTTAGCGGTGCATTACCGGCAGCATCATAACCAGACAATGTAAATTTCAAGGCTGGGATGGATTCTTCCATTGCTACTTCCTCTGCCCATTTGCCGTCTTTATCCATTCGAATAGGACTGGATGGGAATGGCGAATTTCCCCACGTATAAATGACTGTATTCGCAGATTGATCAAGTTTTACTCCATTATTTTGCATCTCTTCCATGAGCGGATCCAATACTTGAACTTCAAATGGATAGGTTGCTTGACCTTGCTTATATTCAACAAACGGAGATGGTCCATCTAAAGAGCTTGTAAATGTTGGATCGTCAATTTTGATGTAAATATCACGTGTTTCTTTTGTCACTTTTCCAGTCTGGCTTGTTGTCAAAAAATTCAGCTTATAGTGCCCTGGCTTTGCATAACTTACTTCTTCTGCTATAGGCTGCTTGGAGTCTCCTGTAAATGAATAGTACTTTCCATTAAACACAGCTAGTAAAAGGTCTTTATCCAGTGGCGCGCCAGTTAAATCCAGCGTTCCGATCAGACCTAAGTCTTTCCCGGTTTCTCCATCCTGCAGAGTGACATCCATGGTTTTTCCTGGTGAACTAAAATTAATAATGGAATATACAGTTTGAGTTTTATCAAGCCTCAACGGTGCCTGATTTAAATATTCCGGTGAAATGGTCTCTATAATCAGGTTTAAAGAGCCTACTCCATCCTTTGTAATTCTGAAGTTAAATGGAATCCGATATTGATCAGATGAATCTGCTTTGTTCGTAAATACAACAAACCCTTCGTATCGCCCTGCTTTAGCCGTTTTAGGTGCTGTCAAGAACACATTTTGTTTTACTTCTTGATTTGCTTTCACTTTAATGTTTTTACTGGTGCTGACGGCGATGCCATTTTTACTTAGACTGTTCGTACCTTCCGCTGCATTTTCTTCGATAGAAACGGAGAAATTTTTGGTACTATTACTGTTGTTTGTAAAACTTATGTTTTCATTCGCTCTGACATTGCTTCCTTCCGCCACAAAATGAATCCCGAAGTTAATATCTCCGGATGGATTTTTAAATTTTTCTAAATATTCCCCATCTGGAATATCGGTTTCATCAGTCACTTGCATTTTCATTTGTCCATGGATGGCTTGATAAGGGTCTACTCGGCCAGCACCTGCTTCATACAAACTATAACTGCCATTTAAAGGATCTGCCGTATTCATCAGAACTGTTTTAATATCATCTGGATCAAGCTCAGGATTCGCCTCTAATAATAATGCGGCAATTCCAGCTGTGTGCGGTGCTGCCATAGATGTTCCTGAAAGACGTGCATAGGCATATTTGTAATCTTCCTGATTTTCATGATCAATCATATAGGAAGGGAATGTAGATAGCACGCTCACCCCGGGAGCAACAACTTCTGGTTTCATATCATAATTAAGATTGACCGGTCCTCTTGAACTGAAGTCAGCTAATTTATCTCCTTCGGAAACGATATCTTTCATATTAGAGAAAGTGAATGCAGTGTTTCCTTGTGCAATATTCGCCTTTAATTGCTCGCCTGCTTCTTTTGTAATGGAGAAAGTGGGAACATATACAGTTGATTCCCCTAAATTAACGCCGATCTGTCCGTCAGCATTGTTATACATAATAACCGCTTTCGCACCGTGTTCTTTGGCAAATTTGATTTTGTCATTAAGGGCAAAATTCCCGCGCTGGACGAAAGCAATTTTCCCTTTCACATCTTTTCCAGCATATTCTTCTTGTGAACCTAAACCTACATCGACAAGCTCAAGTGATTGCCCATTTAATGCAGAGAAATCATCCGCAAAGCTTCTTCCCATGCTGATGAGCTCAGTGGACCAGTTTCCTGAAATACTTCCTGTAAACGAAGTGAGTGCAACAGGGACATCACTTGCTCCGATTGTAAGCGCCAGAGCCGCTGTACCTGGAGAGCCTACTGTGTTGGAATTCGGACCGGAATTACCTGCAGAAACAACAGCTGTTACACCATTTAATACGGCATAATTAATCGCGGTACTCGTTGGATAATACGGATTGTTTATCGATGCACCTAATGAAAGGTTCATAACATCCATTCCGTCTTCCACTGCTTTTTCAATCCCAGCAATAACAGCTTCAGATGTTCCGCTTCCATATGGTCCTAAAACACGGTATACATAAAGGTCGGCGTCTGGCGCGACACCCACAACAGACACTTCACTGTCATTTTTGTTCTGCCCGGCAATCGTTCCAGAGACATGAGTACCATGTGACGTGTAATAGGCAGTTCCATAAGGGGAATACTCAGGCTGATTCGATTTCTCCCAATCTGCATAGGTTGTTTCCATTGGGTCATTATCATTATCCACAAAATCATATCCGCCTTTGTAAGCATCCTTTAAATCGGGGTGATTATAGTCAATTCCCGTATCAAGAACAGCTACCTTTACTCCGTCCCCCGTTATGCCTTCCTTATGTAGCTTATCAATCTTTAAATAAGGAATACTCTCAACAGAAGTTGTGATTTCTCTATCAACATCTTTGGGAAGATCCTGCTTAATAGGATCTACCGTAAAGGTCTGGTCTTTGTAAACGGCTTGGACGACATCTGATTCCAAAAGGAGCTTGACTTTATCGCCCGGCAATTTCATGGCTACGCCGTTATAAGCTTTTTTGAATGTCTGGGTGACGGAATTTGAATTGCTCTTCGCTTTGGAGTTTTCTTGAGGCAAGTACTTTTTGATGTCTTCCTTAAAGATTTTATGCTCTTTTTCGACCTGTGCTTCGGCATCTTCATTTTTCAATGTTTTGCCTTTGAATTCAGCTTCCAAGACAGCCACTTTGCCAGGTTTTGATTTGAATTTGACAATGACGGATAGTTCTTCTTTCGATTCCAGATCTGCCTCACTAAATCCTTGCAGGCCCGAATGATCGTCCAATTTCAATTGATGTAATGCTTCACGTTGTTCCTTTGTCAAGGATAAAAGAATGTCCTCTGCCTTAAGTTCTTGTGCTACTGCTTCAGTAGAAAGTACCGAATGAATAGGTGAGATTATTAAGCCTGCTGAAAATGCCACAGCAGCTGCTTTCTTGATTAATGAATTAATTTCCATAAGACCCCCGCTTTCCAAATTTGATAAACTTTTCAGAATACTAACAAATAACTGCTCCTTTCTAAATATTTTGGATATTTCATTTAATATAGTAATCTCTTAAATTACTTATCCACTTATTATTATTGAAAAGATTTCCATTATTGTAAATTGGGGGAATTTTTAATTGAATGTATATTCATAAACTCATCTTTCTTTTCAGTGGTTATGTAGTAAATTATCTTTAAATAGGAAACAGCGTAGTAATTTGCTCGAAAATTCTTTTGTTTTGTCGTATTTTCTATTTTTTAATAATAATAATTTGTCTAAAAGTTGGGGGAATATCGTAAAAATCTATTTAATTTTGTGATTAAGTAAACAAAAAAGGAACCAATAAAATTGGATCCCCCTTTTTATATTTATTCTCTCTATTATATCCAACTTGAGCCCCAACTATTTCACAAAATATTTACCGAAGCCATGGGAGTTACTCCAAATGAATTTGTTACAAAAACTAGGCTTGATAAAGTAAAGGATTTGCTGGTAAGAACTGATATATCAGTTGCAGAAATTGCAGTTTTGCACTTTTTGATTTCAAAACTAAACCTCTATAAATGGTTTAACCATATTATTACGGGGGAACCTACCATTTTAATCAAACACGGGAAATTAATCCCCATTAATCTGAAACGTTCAAGATACTCACTAATGGAATTATTATCGACTATTCGAGCAGCGGGAATACCCGATATTGAAGACATCGAATATGCTATTCTCGAACCAAACGGAGAGATAACTATACTCCCTCAAGTCGATCTAGTCCCTGTAACACCAAGGCTGCTAAAAATTGATACGGAGTATAAAGGATTGCCTATTGCTGTCATCTTAGAAGGGAAAATTCAACATAAGAACTCACTCTAAGTGAATTGAATATTAAAAGGAGTGGACTTGAAGTCTCACTCCAACATGATGAATTTTTATGACGTATTGAAAACCTTTGGAATACCATTAACCTCTTTTTACCTCTTCATGAAGTAACGGAGGAGATACTTCATCACTTTGTTGAGCGCATTGAGGTAGATAATAACGGTATTCCTACGATAACTTATCGATTTTCAATTTCACCTGATTAATTTCCCCTCAACTTCGGTGCCTATCACTAACCGAAGTTTGATAGATTTTGTCGAAGAATATACTAGATTAATAAGTGTACTTTATGGAAAATGAGCCAATTTTGGGAAATGGCCCAAATATCAATAAGAAAAATCCGTAACTATTTGTTTACCCTGGTATTTGTTCCGTGAAACATTCTTATGAAACAAGATTTTTCGGGTAGTGACAGCGTACTATGTCAAGTAAGAATTTTCGATTTTTGAGTATAGGAAATACACCTTATGCAATAAAATGTAAAAAATTTACAATAAGCAACTGACAGAAAACACTATTAATGAATCTCTTCTTCTCGGATCTGAATAGAAATCTACCTTGCTTCAATACTGCAGAGATGCAACCTGGTTAGTTCAAACCGGTCAATATTAACGTACAATTCGCACTTACAGGACAAGGTAAATCATGCTGTCACTCGAGGTCATAGCCTCCGGCACCAAAGTCGATTTTCCCTTGATCCCAGAAGAGAGATTCATTATTTTTTTATTAATTATGCTGCTAAGGCAATGTTTAAATAAGTATTAATTTTGTGTGCTGAAGCTTTTTCTTAACTTCTTGAAGTATAGAATAACCCTTTTGTTTAGACTCAAATGGTTTCTTGTGTTTTAACATCGAAAAGGCTATTTTTATAAACTTATTTCCTAATGCTATAAAAGCCTTTCGTGCATGCTTTCCACGTGCTTTCAAACCTTCATAGTATGGTCGTAAATCTTGATTATGTTGAGCTAGTAGTTTTCCAACTGTATACACCACAAATCGAAGATTTTTATTACCTTGCTTGGAAATCCGTCCATAAAAACCTTCTGTTCCACCAGACTGAATAATGATTGGATTTGTTCCTGCTTTCTTAATCAGTTGCCCTGCGTGTTCATAGTGGGAAATATCTCCGATTTCACTATAAAACTCTGCTGCAGTCACTACTCCAATCCCTGGCACAGTTAGAAGTAAACGACCATCTGTTTGGAGAAGTGCTCTTTCAATCTCCTTTTCTAATATTTTCACATTTTCATCTAACCTTTTTAAATCTTGAATGGCCATTCGCAGTAAAAATAACTCAGGTGCTACTGTTTCTTTCGGTTTTACTATCGATTGTTCAGCTACTTTTAAAAGGGTTTGAATAGTAGTTTGTCCTATTCTCAACTTCGCTTCCTTTACTTTTTGGAGGAGTAGTTCTTCTCCTAACTCTAAAACACTTGTAGGATGAGGATAGTATTCCATGAAAAACAAAGAAGCTTTTCCCCAGAAGTCACTAAATATTAGTGTTTTTTTCGGTCTATTATTAATGACTTCTTCATACCCCTGAAAGTCTATCCAGATATGATCCATTAATGTTCGAATGTGTACTCTTACTAGAGCTCTTTTACGAACTTCATTTCTTCTAGCACGAGTTAAAGTCATTAATTGCCTGTACGAACCTTCTGGGAGCTTATTCTCCATTCCCTTGTTTTGCATTAAGGCATGGGCAATGGCATAAAGGTCTAAATCGTCGGTTTTACTCCAATTTAAAGCACTTGCACGCTCCTCATGAGTAGTTGCTGCGTTGATAATTGTGACTCCATAACCCCTTCTACCAAGTTCTCTTACAATGTCTTCATAGTAATGTCCGGTGGCTTCTACACCAATGAAAATCCTTTCAGCTTGAATCTCATTTTTCGCCTTTTCAATTTTCATAGTGAGCTGATCTAACCCGCCCCGATTTACCCCAAAGAAAAATGGTTTCTCTATAACATCCCCATAGTAATTACAAAGTAATGCCTTTTGATAAAACTTCGCCGCATCAATCGCAACAATTAGAACTCTTTCCAATAATACTCCTCTTAATTGAGAACTAAATTGACTACCTTTCTTTCCTTGTATATTATTAAATCTGTTATTAGTTTTATTTAACCCCATATCACTTCATCCTCCTGTTTGGATTGTAAGACTGAGGTTTTCTGTCAGGTATCTCTATCTTACTCGATGAAGTGGGCTGGGGTCTTTTTGTTTTTGTTCAAAATAAAAACCTTTCGACATTATTATCTAATACACCATGCACCACCCATGGACAAAAATTGAGAAATTGTCCACGAAAGGTGCCTGACACTATGAAGTTTATGCTTAAGACAATAAAAATGAGACGTTTGTGCGGGACTATAAAGCTACTTGGGCCAAGGTTATGAATATCGACCGTTTTAACCTTACATGTCATCCACTAGTATTTTCGGAAGCAAAGAGACGATTCATGTGCTCTTTCGACAATCGAAAGAAGCAGCAGAACCGTCCCCATGATTCACTAAATTATGTTAATGATTATTGCGCTTGTAAATTAACGGCAAATTCTTTATCTTTCTCTATTAATGTAATATATGAATGAATAACGACCTGATCTGGATTTAAGCCCTTTTCATCAAATATTACGATTTCATTTTGTTCTTTTAATAACGAGGCAGGAATCTTATATTCCTCCTGCGGGCCTATGTTCCAGTACCGTCCTAAACATTGGCCATTAACCCAAAAACACCCTTTACTCATACCATCTAACCGAATTTTTACAATCGGACCGTTTTCTGGCTTCCAGTCAAAAGAACTTTTGTACCAGCGTGGATAAATCATTTGCGAATCTACAATTGTCCATTCCTTTTCCTCTTCAAGCTGGGCAAATGATTTTGTTTTCCAGTTGCAAATTTGCTCCTCTTCCTTAAATAAATAGAGATCAAACCTGCTTATACTTGAAACATTCTGAACATCTAATTCTAATTCATTCTCTCCCTGCTTTAAGGTATCGCTAATATCTGCAACCCCGTATACAGCACTGTCTCTTGACCAAGCCGTTTGACTTTCCATCAACATTTTTACTGACCTTCCATTCACCTGAACTCGTGAAACTCCCTCACCAACAAGAATTGCACGATCATAGCCGTCATTGAAGAAGGAATTCAAAAACCCAATACGCCCTTCAATTTTTGGGATGTTGGCTAAATGATGATGTACACCGCACCCTTCAACCTGCCATCCTTCCAGTATTGATAAATACCTACCATTAAGAGCAGGCGCTTCACTCATCCCTTTTGGTTCACCAATGGCTTGAGAATAATTATATCTTCCCATATTTTGGACAAGGCAGGTTAATGTATTTTTCCCTTTCTTAACAGGAACCTCAATAGCTGCAGCCCCAATCATACTAAGCTTGCCGACATACTGACCATTACAGAAGACTAAAACGGGATCCTCAATTCTCGAAAAAACAATCGTTGTATCCTTCGTTTCCTCAGCATAAAATTCGCTTTCATAACCAATATACCCGCTAAACTGTCCGAAGCTACTAAAATCAAGCGGTTTGTCAGCCTCTTTCACGTTTCCGCTTAAAAAACAAAGCTTTTCATCTGCCGCTTCCCAATTTAATGGATGATTTGCTGAACTCTTTTCCAAATGAGGAATCGCTTTTTCTAAAGATTTTCTTGAAACCACTTCAATCGAATAACTGGTACCATCTTCAAAGTTAAGCTGAACGGTTTGCGGCTGGTTTCCATGGAATAAATGAATCGTAATGATGCCATCTTCACTGATTTCAAAGCGATTCGGCATTGGACAATGAACTTCTGCCTTTCTATAAAGCTGTAATTTCAAAAATGAACGCTGCCCTGCCTCATGATAAATGACCGCCTTATCGTTATCGAATCCAGTCGTCTGACCTGTGAGTGTCACAATGGAAAAGCGGTTTCCTACGTTCACATGACGGACAATCGGTAAAACCGCATTCGCCTCAATCGTAAACGGAATCGTTTGACCATCAAGTAAAACCTGTGATTGAACTCTTTCCTGTCTATTATTCTCGATAAATATCACTTCACCATGGGGACTAACAACACGTTTAGATATTAAATAACTAGGAAGTTTTAAATCCGCACCCATTTGTTCTGCATTTGTGAATACCGGTTCAAGCCATTTGGTAAATGAATGAAATCTTGTTAATACCTCATACTTTCTCGTTGGCTGCAAGTATTCATCAATGGCAACATCATAATCATACGATGTCGTGGAAAAAATCTGTTCTCCACCTGTCCTACCACCCCAATGGTCAAAATTGGTGCCGCCGAAATACATATAATAATTGATTGCAGAAAATCCATTACTCAATAGCTGGTAACACTCACGTTCGAGCTGCTCTGGAGTTTTTTGATCCGCTTTATTTCCGCCCCAATATTCAAACCAGCCAATCCAAAACTCCAAAACCCCTTTCGGCTGATCGGCAAACCGCTCATCTAGAATCTCAGCGGCCGATTGGGCATGCGACCAAAAATTGCGAAACTCGACAGCCCCATCAACGGCTCCATAGCATGTAACAAATGGTACCTCAATCCCTCTCTCCATCATACCGTCCCTTAAGTATTCCATATACTGTTTGTCAGGTTTACCATATGCCTGGAATTCATTTTCTACTTGAACCATAATGACGGTCCCTTTTTTCGTCAACTGGAATTCATTAATGATTGGTATAACTTGATCAAAATATTTATCCACATATTGTAAAAAGATAGGTTCAGCGGAACGATATTGAATCCCCTTTTTCGTAGAGAGCCACCAAGGAAATCCACCAAAATCCCATTCAGCACAAATATAGGGCCCTGGTCTTGCAATCACATATAATCCTTTTTCAGCGCATAGCTCAAAAAAAAGCGCTAAATCCTTATCGCCAGAGAAATCCCATTCCCCTTCATTCATTTCATGAAAATTCCAAGGGATATACGTTTCGATTGTATTGCATCCCCCTGCTTTCGCCTTATCTAAGACTTCGCTCCACTCCGCTCTTGGAAGGCGGAAATAGTGGATAGCAGCAGATAAAATAAAGATTCTTTCATTATTAATCTTCCAGCTTTTTTGGTCATAAGTAATCATTGATTTTCCTCCAAAATTTTTATCCGATAGGAAAGGATCACTTGCCTATCAAACATAAGTGCAACTACACCTCTAACTTCACCTTATGATTAAACCCTTTATTAATTCCTTTGATAGTATAGTACCATCACTATTTCTAATGGCATCTGCTCCCCATTTTTCTATAATTCGCTTAACATCATTATCAATTCCTGTTTCCGCCGGTAAAGTAAATCTACCTTTTCTTAAATCCTCTATCACTGCCTTTTCCTCCTTTTCCTCCTATTACTCTGAACACTGGATTTTCACTACAACACACTATTCCTTCACAGCACCTGCTGCTATTCCACTAAATATATATTTCTGGAATATAAAGTAGATTACTAGAGTTGGAATCATAACTATAACCGCTGCTGCACTTAGCTTTGGAATAGAAGAAGTTCTAGGATCAGTAATACAATTAAAAAGTAATGTACTTAAAGTTCTATTCTCGACTCCTGGCATATATAAAAATGGTATATACATGTCATTTAAAACATCAACAGCTTTAAGTATTCCTAAAGTAGCTGTTGCAGGAATCACCATAGGAAAAATTATTCGCCAGTAAATTGTAAAATAAGATGCTCCATCCATCATGGCACTTTCATCTACTGAAACCGGTACCTGCTCTAAAAACTGTTTATAAATGTATATTTGCATTAAATCTGCACCGGCATAAATGAGTATAGGTGCTAAAAGAGTGTCATATACACCAATATTAGTCATTAATCCAAATCTTGATATTTCAGTAACAATACCTGGTATTATTAATCCAACTAGGAATATAGCAAAATATGCTTTTTTTAACTTGAAATCAAATCTAGTTAAACAATATGCAACCATAGTGCTAAGTAAAGAATTTATAACAACTGAAGCTACAACCAATATCATGGAATTTTTAAATCCAACAAACACATTTGCACTTTTAAGAACCTCTTTATAATTTTCAAAATTAAGACTAGTAGGTGGTTTAAGTGCTGATTCTGAACCAATCTGAGGTAAGCTTTTAAATGATGCAAAAACTGTAATTAGTATTGGCAAAATTACTATAGCTGATATAAATATAAATAATAGTACTTTTAGTGCTTCACCTCCACTGCCAGATCTCTTTGTAATATTAATAGTGGTTTCCTTTTTTATATCTAAGTTAGCTTCCATTTTCTCACCCCTTTAAGTTAAATAATTTTTTTTGAATAATGGAGAAAATTATTATTATTATCATCAATACAATTGCCATTGCACAGGCTAATCCAAAATTTTGATATTGAAAGGCTGTATTTATTGTTTGTACTGTAAAAGTTTCGCTAGCATGATTTGGACCACCGCTAGTCATAACATAAGGAATATCAAATATCTGCAAGGCGCCTCTCACGTTCAAAAATAATACTATTTCAACAACAGGCTTTATATTTGGTAATACAATGTGATAAAACTGTTTAAAGGTGCTTGCTCCATCAATAATAGATGCTTCAATCATGTCCTTTGGAAGGGATTGAAATGCCGCTAAAAAAAGGATTATATGGATACCAGAAAATTTCCATAGAGAAACTCCAGTAAGAGAATAATTAACAATTTCCGGGTCGCTAAGCCATCCTATTTTATCCATATGAAAAAACTGCAGCATACTATTTAACACTCCATCTTGTGAGCTATAAAGAAAGATAAACATACATGCAACTGCAACTGTGTTAATCATATAAGGTAAAAATGTAATAGTTTTGAACATCTTACTGTTTCTCACTCTGTTGTCTAATAAAAATGCTAAAAATAATTCAATAGGTATAAAAAGCAAATGCCCCACAAAATATATACCGTTATTTTTTAGCGATAACCATACCTCCGGTGAATCAAATATTATTTTCTTGAAATTTGTTAATCCCACAAAGGTTTTTGTTAGACTCAGTCCATCCCAGCTTGTAAAGCTTAATGCTACTAGCCTGATTAATGGGTATATCATAAATAAACTTATTAAAATAGTGGGAATAAATAAAAATGTAACTAGCACTAAGTTCTTCTGCATCTTTACATTATTTTTAAGCATAACCCGCCTCCTAGCCTGCAAATTAAAAGAAGAATAAAGTAGCTAAAGGCACTTTATTCTTCTTTTTAATTAATTATTTTACTTTTTAGTTACCTCTTGCTTTTTTCCATTGTGCATTTAAATCATTCATTATAGAATCTAAACTAGTTTTGCCTGCCATCATCTGTTGACCTATGCCATTAACGTCAAATTTCATGGCATTCTTTACCTTGTTATATTTATCATCATAGAAAACAGTTACTGACTTAGCATCAACACCATCAAAGGCTTGAGTAAAGAATTTATCATTATAACTTACACCCTTCATTGTAGGCTTTATATTAATAGCGGTTGCAAGCTGAGTATAATAATCGCCAAAGAACCATTCAAGGAATTCTTTTGCTTCCTTTTGATTTTTACTAGTTTTAGGAACTCCCCAGAAGAATTCAGTCATTGCAGTAGTGTAGAATGGATCGCTGGTAGTATTCCTTGTTGGTAATAAGAAAACTCCTAAATTCTCATCCTTACCTCCATTTTGGTTATAATCACTCTTATACCAGGAGCCAGCTGCAAACATAGCTGCTTTTCCGGCTACAAACATTGCTCTTTGTTGATCCCAACCATAGCCAAGTGGATCATCTCCAAAAACCTTAGCATCATACAATTTTTGAATCTTTGTATATGCATCGTAGAATGGCTGTCCTTTTGTAAAAGGATCATCCTTAGTAGCCATCTCGTTGTAGTATTGTCCATCTCCTGCTTCAAGCATTGGCATATATTCATTTAATGGATAATTTACCCAAGAATCCTTTAAGCCTAATGCAAGTGGTGTATATTTCTTACCATCTTTTATTGTTTGAGAAACCTTTATAAACTCATCCCAAGTCTTAGGTATTTCTAAATTGTATTCTTTGAAAATGTCCTTATTGTAAAAAACAAATTCATTAAATACTGCTTCTGGTAACCCTATTACATTTCCTTTAATCATCGTTTCCTTAGCATATATATTGTTTGCAGTTGCCTTTAAATCATTTAAAGGTACCATAGTATCACCATAGAGTGAAAGATTTGCTTGTCTAATTGGGAATACATCTGGCAGCTGATTTGCTGTGCTTCTTATCTTCATTGTATTATCATATTCAGTTTTTGCAATTTTTTCCACTTCTATAGTTACATTGGGATTCACCTTTTTATAAGCATCTGCTATCTTATTAGTTTCTGTCATATACTTATACTCGTCGTCTCCCCAAAGAGCCATTTTTAAGGTTACCTTTTTATCGCTAGCTGTTGATGATGTGCTATTTGTATTTGAGCACCCTGCAACAACGGTGCTTAGTAGTGCTGCTCCTACTAAAGCTAACCTTAAATTTTTAAATAATTTCTTTTTAATCACTTTTTTTCCCCCTTCACACTTTATAGGTATATTTTATTATTTTTACAATTTTATTGAATGATATATATTAATGTTGTTTTGATTTATATTATCCTCTTGATTTAAACTTGCTAAATGATTAAAGGTAAGCCCGAATTATAAAAATAAGCGCACCTTTCCGGTACGCATCACAAATAGTCATTTATTCTGTTTTTTCCGATACTCAAACAAATGGCGGTTTTTCAGTGCCCTCGCAAAAGTACAGATGTTTTTATTACTAGGTTTAAATTTTAATATATCTTTTAAATACCTTCTCAATTAAATAGGTGGAAATTAGAGCATAAAAGCTAACGAAAAATAATCCAAAGGAAGGCTTATATATGGTAAACAATATTAGTGCTATAAGGAGTGCCACAGAGGTAGCACTTATAACTATGTGTTTATAAGCTAATATAAGTGAATTCTTAAGTATATCAATAAGCTTCATACTAACCCTTGCTATTAAAGGGAATATAAAAACACTTATAAGTAGTATTTGAAAGATCATAAATAGTTGAAAGCCCTGAAGCCATAGATAAGCACTGCCCATTTCATTCAATTTAAATATGTTATAAATACTGAAAGATAAAATTATTGTTATAACTGCGCCTATAGGTAAAGCTTGTTTAAAATTTTCTTTGTATCCCTTAATAAAGTCACTATATATGTAATAGCTATCATCTCTTACCTTTTTTCCATAAACATAATATAGTGCAGAAGTGGAAACTCCAATTGTCACTATTGGCAAGCTTCCTATAAACCATAATAAATTCAACATAAAGGTTTCATAAACTAATACACAAAACTTGTACAATGGTCCATCTAAGTTAAATAATCCCTTCATTATTTTTCCTCCTTTCACTTGGAACAGCCCTCATTCTGTCATTTTTATACTGCATAGGGCTAATGCCTACAAGTTTTTTAAAGGTTCTGCTGAAATGTTCAATGTTAGGATAACCGATTTTATCGCATATCTCATATATCTTCATATCAGTTTTAGCTAAAAACTCCTTGGCCTTTTCTATCCTTATATTAGTTAAATATGTAGTAAAGTTATACCCTGTTTCTTCTGTGAATATTTTACTGAAATATGCCTTACTAAAGCCTATAGATTTACTTACCAGATCGAGGGTAACTCTATCACCATAATTCTTATGAATAAAATCCTTTGCCTTTTTAATTGCTGCATTCTCCCTCTGGTTTATTTTTCTTAAAGAATTAATAACTCTTGTTAGAAGCATTAGTATCCATTCCTCAATTTCTAATTTAGTTTCAAATTTTCTTACTTCGCTATAAAAATCCATATCTTCCCCAATAATAGCTTCAAGATTAACTTCTTCATCCTTAATTATGTAGTAAATCACCATTAATACTATCTCTAAATAATAAATATAAAAGCTTTCAATTTCACTTGCTCCGGATAGTTCATTCAACTGAAAAACCCTTTTCATCTCTTCTAAACACTTTTCTTCATCTAACCTATCCAACGCTTCTAAAAGCCCATTGTCCTTACTCATTTCTATAACTATTTGTTGAGTTATATTGTAATTCTTAATTTTCTTAATCCTATTTAACTCTTCTACATTCTCAGGATAAATATTTTTTCCCTTGCCATAAATAAATCTAAATCTAGCATTTTTCTGTGCTTCATCAATTAATGAGCTTATCTTTGTAATATCGCTGCTAACCTCACTTATACCAATAGTTACTTCAATATTTAAGAAATTTAAAAGAGCATTTCTTATTTTATTTAAAATATCTGAAAGTTTTTCCTTTAAACAGTTAACATATGAATTGTCGAAGGCTAAAATAATCCCATATTCTTCTGGAGACATTGGTAGAATTTCTCCCATATTTACTACTTCAAACAGTTGAATAACAGCATTTGTTACAGAACTCATAAGTTCCTTAAGATCATTATCCTCATACCTTTTCTTAACTATATTAAAACTGTCAATAAGTAGAGAACAGCAAATATAATTTTCTCCTTTTAATCTTAGTACACTATTCTCCAAATCCTTCTCAGTAAAATCTCCAGCAATTAATTTCCTAACTAGTTCATTTCTATTAACACTATGATTTTTACTACCTTTTTTTCTTTTTTTGTTCTCTAAAGCAGCCATAACCATTTTAAGAATTTTATCTGGTTCCATTTCTGTTTTTAAAATATAATCATTTATTCCGAGCTTAAAGGCACTTCTTACAAGTGAATAATCATCATAAGCACTTAACACTAAAAACTCAGTATTAATGCCAAGCTGTCTACTTTCCTCAATAAGCTCAATGCCATTCATAACAGGCATATTAATGTCTGTTATTACTATATCAATATCCCCTCTAGCTTTCATTATCTCTAAAGCTTTATTTCCATTAGATGCCTCTAAAACCTCATCGAAACCATAATTATTCCAATCTATCAAGGACTTTAAAGCAAGTCTTACTATAGGCTCATCTTCAACTAAAAGCATTTTATACATACTTAGCTCTCCTTTTTCATTAGTATAGGAAGTATAAGTTTTACTTTTGTGAATTTATTCTTTTCACTTTCTATTTTTATTCCATATCCTTGTCCACAATTCAGTCTTATCCTGCTTTCAATATTTTTTATTCCAATATGATTAAAGCTTGTGTTGCTTTTTTCTTTACTTGTAAAAATACGTTCAATTTCTTCATCTGTGATCCCTCTACCATTGTCTTCTACTTCAAAGATAAGATTTTCCTCTGACACATATCCAGCTATAATGATATTTTTTTCTCCATCAATTTCATTAATTCCATGAACGATTGCATTCTCAACTATAGGCTGTAATATCAATTTTATTATATAAAGATTTCTTACTTCTTCCTCCACCTTAACCACTAAATTGAAATCATCTCCAAACCGAACCTTCATTATATCTGCATAATTATCAAGATATTCCAATTCTTCTCTTACAGTAATAAAGGTGGATTCACTTCTAAAGGTTGCAGATAAAAGCTTCATAAAGGAATCTGTTACCTTTCTAATGCTCTCTGCCTTTGAGATCATAGCCATTAATTTAATTACATTTAAGGTATTATAAATAAAGTGGGGATTTATTTGAGCTTGTAAGACCTTCATTTCTTCCTTAGAACGTTCTCTTTCCTTCAAATCCCTCTCTACTATAAGGTTCTTAATATCATTAATCATCTTATTATAGTTGCTTCCTAGCTCATTAATTTCTTCCAAATTAGTATTTATATTTGTGATTTCATCAAGCCTTCCATCTTTAATACCTTTCATTTTTTTTATAAGTTCTTTTATTGGCTTTAAAATATCTTTAAAGAAGGTTTTACAATATAAAATAAAAAACAAATTGAATACTACAAATATGGCAAATAGTATTTTCATAATGTTAGTTGTATCCTTTGTTAGTGCCTTTTCGTCAATTATATTGATAACAGTCCATCCTGACTTTTCTGAGGTGTATTTTGATATATACTTAGTGTCTTTTTTATAATTATATTGATAAGAGTTATTGTCCTTATTGTTAATATCCTTAAGATAATCTACTTGAGAAACATCTTTTCCAAGCAAACTTTTATCCGGTGATATTACAATTTTCCCCTTAGGATCAGCGATAATCATTTTTCCTACAGAATCATTTGTAAATCTTGAATAGATAGAATTTAGTGCCTCTGTTTTAATTTCACAATATATAAACTCAGTAGCTGTATTGTACCAACTATATTCGGGACTAATTCCAACTAAAAAATCAATTCCATTAGCATTTACATCATCAGAGCTACTAAAATTATTTATACTAAATACTTTGTCTTTATTTTTTATACTGTCCTTATACAATGAACTGTCTTTTACATCAGAATCATTTTTATATAGAGGATCCTTATACTTAAATATCTGGCCATTCTTTGAATAAAATACTATTGAATTTATCATCCCTTGATAGGCAAATAAATAATCAAGCTTTGATTCTATCTTTGTGGAAATTTCAAGCTTTTTAACAGAATCCTTTTCCTCATACCAGCTATTTACAAGGGGTAATAGTTCATTTTCATTTGAAACCTTTGCTACATTGAGGTATATCCGCCTTAACTCAAGCTCAATATCCATTGATAGCTGTTCCATATTTTGATGAGTCTTTTCATTGTAGTGAGAAACCAAAACTCCTTCATAAAGCTTATTAACAACAACACTAGTGACAATAAAGGGTATAACTATAAATAAAATAAAGCTGCTTATAAACTTTTTCGACATACTTCTACTCTTTATCATTTAATTACCACCTCATTTTAATAATAATATAAAATGGCATATGTAATAAATATTAATATTAAAGAGCATCTACGAAAAATGTAAATGCTCTTTATAAAGAATTATCTCATTATAGTTTTTCTTCTTCTGAATAAACCAATGCCTATAGTGCTGATGATTAGTCCAAGCCCAACTAACATATTAGTATCTGCAAAGGAGCCTGTCTTAGGAAGTATTGTCACATTTGCAGTATTTTTCTTCGATACAAACTCATCAACAGCCTTCCTCAAGGCTACTATATGACATGAAAAGAGCCAGCAAGTTTAATCACTGGCTCCTTTTATTCACGTAATCTAGCATTGAAAGAGAGAAAGTCGTCCTCTTTCCTCTACAGTATTATTTATTTGAGATTAATTTGCACAGAATATGATTTTCCATCATCAAGAGTGATAGTTAATCTATAAGTACCTGCGGTGAAACCTCTTTTTTACTTCAAGCATGCTTGGGAGTATTGGTATTTTACCAATTACTGTATTTACTTTTACTTAGGAATTTCAGTGATTGTAGCCCTTGGATCTGTAACTATAACAATAGCCTGAGCTTTTATTTTAGTTCCTGTTACCCTACCCTTTACGCTGAATGATCCAACATTCTTATAGCTATTTTTAGCTATTTTATCCCAAGTTACAGGTACATTTATAACTGTACCATTTGATGTGATCATCTTCGCAGTTTCTGGCATAACAGGTGAAGTTCCTACTGTAGTGTAAACATTCATCACTTTTGCATCTACTATATCAACTTCTTCACTAGCCGTTACAGTTACAGTAGCTGTAATAGCTGCAGCTTCAACGCCATTAATGTGTCCTACTACTTCAAATGATCCTTCTTCAGCATATTTTGAAGGGGCAATTGCTGGCCATTGAACTGGCAATTCCATTTCTGTGTTATTGCTCAATGTTGCCTTTACTGTTGAAGGCAATTCCGGGTGCATTCCCACTGATGTGCTGACCTCAACGGTATCTGGTCCAGTTATAGATGGAGCTTCTTGAGCAACTCTTATCTCAGCTATAGAAGCCCATCGATTGATTCCTTCTAATGCAGTTAACTTAACGTGAGTAATTGGCTTTGAACTATCAATAGCTACTTGTTTTGTAGCAACTGTTCTTTCCCATGTTCCACTTGAAACAACTTTAGTAAAGTCTTCAGCATCTGCATACTTAACATATAGGTCATATTTTGTAATGAAGCCATTACCACTTGCTTCTCCTCTACTATTAGTCTCCTGTCTTGGAGTTACATCTAATCTGTTTACATTGTAAGCTTTACCTAAATCAAGAGTAATGGATTGTGGTAATGTATCGCTTCCATCCCAAGCTGTGTGCCACAATGAACCTGTGTTTCCATCAAGAACATTTTCAGGGTTATCACCTTCTTGATAACCAGTTGCACTTGCTTTGATACCATCTACAGGAATAACAGATAAGTCAACAGGTGCAATTGGCAGCGGTTCAATTGTAGCATCCTTTGCTTCCTTAACCACTAGATCATCAAGGATAAAGTCTCCTGCTGAACTTCCAGCAGTATTTCTTGTTCCGATCCAGAAATCTTCCGTACTTGCTGTAAATTTAACAGTGAACTGTGTAGGAACGGTTGCCTGTGGCATTGGTACATTCATCACTTCCTTAGTACCGTTACCAACAACGAAATTAATCTTCTTATCAAACTGACTTTCATATTTGAATGATACTTCGTAAGTTGTTCCTTTATCGAATCTTAAAGTCTGCGGTAATGTTCTCATGATGAGACCGCTACCAGTTTTATGGGACTTAATGGACCATTCGCCATTTAATACGTCATCAACTGCTTTTCCATTCCAACCTTTTTGAGTGTATGGAGCGTGTAATTCTGATAAATGAGTACGTGGATCACTTACTCCGTCAGCATCTGCTATAACAAATGGAGTCAACCCTTGGTCAACATTTTCAAAGTCTTCCGCTAATACTACATCTGAAGATTGTGGAACAACTCTCTTTGTAGGTACAGAGCGTACATCGTCAAATGTTACAGTCGCTGTTCCTGGAGCTACATGCAAGTATAATTTTGCAGTTTCCTGTCCTTCTGCTACATCAAATACTACTCTCATTCTCTGCATATTTGTGCTGTGCTTTGAGTCAGCTGAGATATAGTTTTTAAGCGGTGAACTTTCAGTATAGTTAGTTATGTTTGCTCCGCCGAAATTTTTAACACCAATAGTCGTTTTACGTTTTGCATTTCCTGCAGTGTTTGGATCGCTAGCATTTGTACGGTTTGGTGTATTGCCAACCTGAACATATATTGAAGCTGAGTATGTTCCTGGCTTCAATCCTGATAATTTAGTTTCTAATACAGTCTCTTTATTGTTTTCTTTTACTACTAATTCATATTGTCCACGATTGTTACGTTCTACTGTTGCAGCACCGCTCTTTACTTTCCAGTGATCTAATGTTCCGCTGTTGAAGCTTGGATCCTTTGTAGGCATTCCAAATCCCCACTCCATATCTTCATCAGTTACAGAAACATCACCTTTGTATACAACGTAAGCTTGTTTTGGTTCTGCATCAATCGTGATTTTGCCATCAACTACGTTTAATACTTTTTCATCTTTCTTACCGGTATCTGTTAATGTGTATAACTTAACTGTTGATACATTGTTCCAGCTATTTGGAAGTTCCCAAGTAGATGATCCGCCAACTTCATTATAGTGATATAGTTTTTCTTCAGCACCAGCCAATTCGCTTTCTGTCTTATCGGCATTTGGGGACCATGGTAACAAATATTGGAGGTTATTGAACCTTACATCATCATAAACGTTACCGTCACTTGTTCCTTGTTGTATTGTTACATCTTCTTCAAGAAGTTTCTTTCCATCTTTTGTGAATACTCTTTTTCCGTCTTCTGTCCTTTCGGCGACAACATTTCCTTCAAATTCAGCTCGTCCCACATTATTGGTTACATCGTACTTCGTCATTGGGAAGCTTTGCAGATATTTGGTTGGTAGATTTGTTTTGAATACAACATCGATCATTTCATCATAATTTACTCTACCCTGCCATCCTTCAGCATCTGTTGCCTCAGTACCACCGAGGATTGGGTGACGAACTATCCAAGTATCCTTCTGGTTATTTCTTACAAATCTTGCGATGTCACTGCTGTAGCCCTTTGTGTGTTTTCCACCGTAATCATAGTCAACTGACCAGTGATTCCAAACGGCTTCATCTTCTAATACATTGGGAAACTCAGTAGCAAGGGTCCATCCCAAAGAATTCACATCTCTTGCAAATCTTCTTCCATTAAAGCCCTGTTCATACCATGCATCAGCATAAATAAAGTCAAGTGTTGGTGCATCGTCCTTTAACATCTGTAAACGGTTCATTCTGTTGCCAGTATAAACTTCTCTACGGTATGTTGGGTCATCAAAGTCATATGATGGGTCAAGCCAGTCCCAACCGCCTTTGTTGATATTAACTAATTGATCATCAAAAGCCTTTGCTTCTGGGTGAGCGCCTGTACCACTAATATGTACACCCATGAAAGCATTATAGCTCTGTGCTTCTCTTACAAGTGTATCCATATCCTTCTGTCCGCCCTGACGTACACCTATATGTCCGCCATAATCCGGATGTGCCGAGTCATGACCTTCTGCTTGGTAACCCTTTAGTTCCACAAACTGTCCAAGCCCGTCAGTTGATAAATATATTTTTTTTGTTTCATCTAATGTCTTTAAGAATGGGTTTGTTGCCTGGCTACCAAAGTTCATTGGTATACGGTGAACAACAAGTTCGGACATTCTGTCGCTGCCAACAGGATTGTTCATAATATTACGGTATGCAACAGCTGCATCCTGCCAGTCCATTTGACTATCACCATTTGCATCTTCTGTGATCACTACTTTAGCGTGTGGTAATGGCTCCGTTATATCATCAGGCATTTCATTTCCGCGATATACCCACGAAGCACTCCACAAAGCTGTACGGGAGTAATCCGTTTTCTCTGTAGTCTGTTTAACAATACGGTGGTTGTCATTATCTCCATCTTTATTTGTATCACCATATGCATTTGACCAAACACCTGCTGCCAATTCATCATTGTTAATGAACGCGTACATATAGTTTTTTGGTGTACTATCTACCGTAGGAGTACCTGATACAGGTTGATACACATCACCTTTTTTATAAACAGCGGTTTCCATTCTGGAACCGGCAAATTCTGCGCCCGCTTCTGTACTTCTTACCGATGCCAAGCTATGGTTTGGAATTTCAATGGTGTGTATTCTCGTTGTACCATTTTCTTCTACTTTTGTTACTTCAAAATCAAGTGTATTCTCTTCTACTGTTATGGATAGAAATATTTCTACATTTAACTCATCAACGGTTAGAACATAGTCAGCTTTATTATCTGCTGCTTCTGTGTAGGTTACTTTCGGTACATAGTCTGTTCCGTTAATTCTTATTGTGTTTAATACATCTTCTGAGCCATTTAATACTTTGCTGTTTAACTCATACTTTATTACTCTTGGAAAATTCTGATCTACTTCAACTTTCATTTGATTTGATGCTATTATTCCATCATAAGCTGCAGCATCTGCAGTTCCTGAAAATGCTGGAATTGTAATGCTAATCATCTGTGCAGAAGCTACCACAATTGCTAAGTTTTTAATTATCTTTGACAGTGACATGATTTACCTCCTCTAGGTTTATCCATTAACTTTCAATTGCTTTTAATTAACCTTTAGTGCAATTGCCATTAAGTCAGGATCACCTCCTTTGTGTTCAATGAAATTACTTCAAGACCCAGTAACGATCGATAATAACGACTAATTCATTCTGGTTATTTCATTTCTTATTATCATCTCCTGGTTTTGGTATTGGTGTAGGCGCTTTGGATCGGTATTGGTTCTGGATCTGTTGATGGTGTCCAGCCACCACCCGGAGATTTAGCTTTAGTCGTCACCTCTACACTCGGACCATTCACGCTCCAGTTTCCTGCTGCATCGCATGCTTCAACTTTAAAGGTATACTTCGTGTCAGATGACAGGCCTTTGACTTTATAGCTAGTGATATCACCTGCTAATGTAACTAGTTCACTTCCATTCTTGTAAACTTTATAGCTCGTTACCCCCGTATCATCTGCTGCTGCTGTCCATGAAAGTGTAAGTTGATTCTTGCTAATCTTTGAAGTCGTTAATGCTTTATCTTCTGACCATGTTGGTGCAGTTTCGTCTGATGCTGTAACATCCTTATAAGTTGCTGTTACTTTAACAGCTTCACCAGGCATTACAAATGTGGTAGCTTGTGCACTGGCATCTTCGAATACAACGCTGCTGTTATCCGTAATCCATTTATCAAATTCCTGGTCTTCTGGTGCTTCATTTGCTGTTATTGCAACAGTGGCTCCTTTCGCATAATTTCCACTACCTGAACCATTTTCTACGACTACTTCATATTCTTCTGACGGATCCACATTTTGGTAAAGGTTAATTTCAGCAGCGGATCCGAAGCCATTATGACCAGCCAATATCTCGAATCTTAGGTAATTAGCCTGAGTAGGTCTAAATGTTACTGTCTTTGGCATGGAATCGTTTACAAATGTTCCGTTTTCCTTGACCAAGGTGTAGTTAACACCATCCATGCTCGTGTAGATGTTGAACTTGGTTACTATACCGTTATCTCCGCCTGACTGTCTTGGAATATATTTAAGCTTATAAACGTCATATGTTTCACCTAAGTTAAAATCCAAGGTGTGAGGAGGCGTATTTCCACCACTCCACTTGGTATGCCATATTGTATCTATGTTTCCATCTAAGACATTCGCTGCTTTATTATCTTCGGCTTGCGTTTCTTCACTTGAAGCAGTTACCGTCATGCCACTTGAAGGAATCAGTTCAGGGTCAGCTTCTGTTGTTATATTGACACCCTCACTCCATTCACTGAAACCAGCATAGTTCTTTGACCTAACCTGTACTGTATGAGTGGATCCAGCAAGTAACCCTGTTTCTGAAAATGTGCTTGTTGCATTGCTTATAATCTTATTGTCAATCTTGATATCATATTGTAATGCTCCGGATACAGCATCCCATGCGATATCAATCGTCGTGCTGTTTGGTGAATCTACTTGAACATTACTAGGAACTGCTGCAATCTCCGGATAATCACCAGAGCCAAACATAAGCCAGTTTAGCTTGCACATTTCCGTTTCAGCGCCGTTAAATACTAAGAATATCTTTTGCTTACCTGTAACTTCTCTTGTAAGCTCTGCTTTAGCATTTACATACTCATTCAAATCACTTGTATTTGGAATTTGTAGTATGGCTATCGTTTCAGCAGGGTTTCCTTCTGCATCAGCTAGTTTTACCTCAATAGTTCCGTTTGGTTTATCACTTGCTACTCTTGCGTTAAACCATTTTGCCTCCCCATTACCAAAATCGATATGATCAAAACGCAGCCAGTCGCCATTTTTGATATTCGCCATACTTTGGTCATATCCGTCGTATACATCATCATTTGTCCACTCCGTTTTAGCGTTTATATTAAGATTTTTATCTGTAACGTAGTTTTGATCATCATAACGTTCAGCATCAATCTTCTTATTTACACTAAATAAATTCCCTTGATTTTCAGTCGTTGTCAGTTCAAACGAATCCACATCGATATATCCGCCAAGGGCTTTTGTTGCATAATTGAAAATACCAAAACGCATACCGACGTATGTTCCGTAACGCATCTCATATCTTCCGCCTAATCTAGTAAAGTTCACTCCATCTAGGCTGTATGAGAACTCTGTTCTGTACTCAAATCTTGGGGTTTCAGCTCGAAACCAAATATCAGTTGTTCCTTCTGGGAGATCAATGGATGCCTCTTCTGTCCATAAGTCCTGAACAACGATTCTCTTCTTTCCATCTTCATTCTTTATTCCAATGAAGTTTGAATCTTTTTGTATGACAGATAATCCAGCCTGGTCACCATCAGCCATATGGCTTATATCCATCTTTACAGTTCCTATGCAGTCCGGACCAATGATTCTCTGCGTAAGTGTATTTCTTGCATAGGCTAAAGAATTTGTTACACTAGATGTCTTAAGTCTTATATTTCCTGGTCTTTCCGTAAGACTCCACTTTTCATTGTCAGGATTGTGATTCCACTGCCATTGCAGACCTAGCTCGCTGCTGCTGAAATCATCTGATGCTTCTGGTGCCCTTGGCTCCGTTGTACCCAAACCTGGTATATTAGGTTTCTTTAAAGTAACAACCGCTTTTTCTCCATCCAGCTCTCCCATATATGGCCATCCATCTTTCCAGTACACGGGCTGCAATGTTGGAACACGTCCCAGCTTTCCTCGATCCTGGAATATGACCGACCACCATTCTGATTCCTTTCCTTCACCCTGAGGAACATCTACAATACCACCCTGGTGTATACCATTTCCTGTAAAATTCATAAAGCTTGTCATGATATCCTTTACTTCATAAGGACCATTAGCCAAGTCTTTTGTTCTGATCGCTATTTCCTTCTTTGAACCTTTATCCCAGGTCGGCGTACTTAGGATGTAATAGTATTCACCGATTTTATATACATGTGATCCTTCATTATAATAACCACCCTTATAATCGTAGATCATCTTTCCATTTCTTGATGCTCCAGGCTCTCTCTTAGAAATTATAGAAAGTTCACCTGTTTCTTCATTCACAATTTCCAACTCACTTAGGTAAAGTTGACCTTGACCATGTACAACGTAGACTTTTCCATTGTCATCAAAAAATAGTCCGGGATCGTATAGTTCATCTTCTAACTTGTAAATCGTCCATGGACCTTTTGCGCTATCTGCAATACTCACGTACGCCGCATCCCTATTAATGTTGTACATCAAGTAGAATTTACCGTTATGATACCTTAAGCTGGTTGCCCATGGACCTTCGTCGTAAGCATTCAGCCCATTCTTTAGGTCGTACATGTCGCCTTCCATCCGGTCAACAGCGTAGCTCTCATATTTCCAATTAACCAAATCTTTCGAACTCATGATTGGACTTCCGGGAAATAGGTGCATACTCGTTGATGACATATAATATGTGTCTCCCACCCTAATCAAGTCATTGTCCGGATAATCTCCCCACATAATTGGATTGGTGTATGTACCATTTCCATTGTCTGCAGCCCTAGCATAAGGCGCAAAATTAACAAATATCGCAATTAGCACCAACAGTACCATTGCTTTTCTTGCTTTTGGTCTGTAACTGAACAATTTAAATTACCTCCTTCAAACTAAATATATGATTATAAGAACTATAATCACTTTGTTTGGCGCCATTCATAAGTGAGCGACTTTCCTGCTAATTTACTTGGATAAGTTACCTTGCAGCCTTCTTTATAATTGGAACAACCCTAAATGCTACTCCCTTTCTTCGTTTTCTTCTCTACGATGATACCTTCACAAGATGGACATTGAACTATTCCTTGGTTTTGTTTATGTTCTTTAAAGGTGCTTTCCAGTTGCTTCATTGGTTCCATACATTTGCTTGATACCCTGTTGATGTAGGTCTATAGCAAAGTCGGCTTTAAATCTCCCCAGTATGCGTATACAGCTTGTGATTCTTTCGCGACAAAGCCGCCACTCAGAGTCCAGTCGCGATTCAAGTCCAGGGACTTGCCGGTCGCCATGATTTTAGTACCACGGGTATTCATCTCCGCCCCGTCAGGAATATACATCGGAATAAAATATAGGGTAGATTCAGCTAATACTTTTTGAACATCCTTGGAGTTGTTGCTTGCATATGTTTTCAATAGGTCAAGGGCGGCCTCTGTCACTAATTTTTCATTCCCATGTATTTGGGCCTGAATCTAAATCTTTTTTGAACCGGTTCCAACCTTGGCTGCATAAATGCTCCGGTCTGCTTCCGATTTACCGTATTGATCTAAAGTGAATACTTCTACTTTCCCTTTGCTGGAATGTTCAATATCACCTAGAATCTTTATCACTTCAGGGTATGACAAGATTGTCTGAGATTGGTTTTTCCATTTGTTGACGGGCCTCCAGGGTTTGTTGCAGCAAAAGCAAGAGAGGAGAATATTAGCAGCAGAATTGCTGTTAAAATACTAGTTTTCTTGAAAATTGCTAAATTCATATCTTTACCTCTCTCTACTATTTTTGCCTAAATGAATGAGAACTTCTTTCTTATTTGTCGGGGTTACTACATAAACAGTATGATGGCTGAAAGAATAGAGTTGAAAGTCTGACTGGGGTTTAATCTAGCTTAGTTAGGTAACGTAATACAGATGGCAAGCAAGAAAAGGTAGAAACTACTAGACACTAGTAAGTAGTTTTTTCAATACTAAATAGCGAAGAGCCTGATAAAAATAAACTAATTGTTTTTTTATAAACTTTTAAATTTCCCCTTTTCTTCATACATTTTCCCCCTCTCTTATTAATAATTTCATGCAACTCCATGCACCTCCCTTAATACTCAAAATATGTGTTATGTTGCAAATTTCCAGCTAATTTAATATTATTTCAAACTAAGTTAATACTTAATGATATTTCTTAACTAAATTTTGATTTTTCTTTGTTTTTTGATAGTCGGATAATTTTAGCCTACATGGAGTTCACTGATTGCTGCAGCAGACCATGTTATAGGTATTAACAGAGCAACAGGAAGTATCATATATGGACTACGTATTCAAATCAAAGAGGGGTGGCTATATCTATCAGCAGTAATGGATTTATAGAGTCCTTCTTGGGTAAGCTTAAGATGGAATGGCTTAATGACTATGATTTTAATACTAGATCTGAAGCTAAAGAAAAAGTATTTGAGTATATTGAGCTCTTCTACAACTGTAAGAGAACTCACTCTACTAATGGATACATAGCACCTTTTCTGTTGGACAAGGTATCATAGTAAATCTACGTAAATAGAAGAGAAATACGGATTCTTTCTGTCTATTTTATTGAGGCAAGGTCACTACATTTTCCAAATAAGCGAGTATTGGTGAGTAAATCGTATTAAACTGAGGGAGTTGAAGAAGGAGATTAAATTCTTTTTCTCTGTTATGTCGCATTTGGCCCGAAATATACAAAAAAAGGTAATCAAATATCATCATTTCTAAAATAAACGTATAACAAGTAGTTCAGAGGAAATACTTAAAATGGCTTTAATACGGAAAGGAGGTCGTGACATGGACGTACAACGAGCACAAGAAATTACTAATTCACCGACTATGGCTAATGTAACGTATAACGGAACACGTATCTATATTGAGCATGTAGATCAACAAAACGGAACAACTACAATCCATCCTCTCGATGAACCAAATAATAAACAAAGTGTTTCTGTATCAAGCCTGGTAGAACATTGATTAGGTAAATCTTCTCCGAGTGAAAGCATAGTTTCTAAGAAAACATCACTTCAGAGTGGTGTTTTCTAGTTTCACGAAGACTGTTATCGCTTTCTCACCGAACCCGTTCTATTAATTTAAGGAGAAAATCACCAATACTATTTAACAGAGCCTTCTAAAAAACATTCTGAAAGATAAACCTCATCATATTCACAATAGTCATGCCCTGCTTCTGGAATGTGAAATAAAAATCCTAATAATGGCGAATTACCTTCTCTTACATTTGTAATAATAAAAAGTGATTAATAGTTTTTACTATGGAATTTTTATAGAAAAAACTAAAAAACCTTACCCCGATTATTAATCAAGGTAAGGTTACATGGCTATCTTATTAATACCCTCTTGTTGAGAGTGTCTTTTTGTCGAGATTTTTGTTTAATAATATAATACATTTACCTTATCACACTTCAAACATTTTTCATAATATTGATCGCCATCAAAACGATGATCACAATTTTGCTGAATCCCCTTTAAACTCTCCTCTAAAAAAGTAAGGCTAGTTTTCATTTGCGTAATTTCCTCTTTAATCTTTTGAACATTCATCCGTATAACCTCCCAAGAAAGTTACTGATATATGCCGCCTCCAGATTGCTTAAACTCCTTAGCTTTTTCCTTCATACCTGTTTCAATAGCTTCCTTCGTATCAAGTTTGTTTTCTTTCGCATAATTACGAATATCTTGAGAGATTCTCATGCTACAAAATTTTGGTCCACACATTGAACAGAAATGAGCTGTTTTTGCACCTTCTGCAGGTAAAGTTTCATCATGATATTCTATCGCTCGTTCAGGATCTAAAGATAAATTAAACTGATCTCTCCAACGGAATTCAAAACGAGCTTTTGATAAGGCATCATCTCTTTTTTGTGCTCCTGGATGTCCTTTTGCCAAATCAGCAGCATGGGCGGCAATTTTATAAGTAATTACCCCTACACGAACATCCTCTCTATTCGGTAAACCTAAATGTTCTTTAGGCGTTACATAACAAAGCATAGCTGTACCATACCAACCAATCATGGCAGCCCCAATAGCAGATGTAATGTGATCATAACCAGGTGCTATATCAGTCGTAAGAGGTCCAAGTGTGTAGAATGGCGCTTCCTGACACACTTCTAGTTGTTTATCCATATTTTCTTTAATTAGGTGCATGGGTACGTGTCCAGGTCCTTCGATCATCACTTGTACATCATGTTCCCAAGCAATTTTTGTTAGCTCTCCAAGAGTCTCTAATTCAGCAAACTGCGCTTCATCATTCGCATCTGCAATAGACCCAGGACGTAAACCATCCCCTAAAGAGAATGCAACATCATAAGATTTCATTATTTCACAGATTTCTTTAAAGTGAGTATATAAAAAGCTTTCTTTATGGTGGTGTAGACACCATTGTGCCATGATAGATCCACCACGAGATACAATACCTGTTAACCGTTTTGCAGTTAATGGAACATATCGCAAAAGAACACCAGCATGAATTGTGAAGTAATCAACACCCTGCTCAGCTTGTTCAATCAAGGTATCACGGTAAATCTCCCATGTAAGATCTTCAGCAACACCATTTACTTTTTCAAGTGCTTGATAAATGGGGACGGTGCCGACAGGAACAGCTGAGTTTCGAATAATCCATTCTCGTGTTTTATGAATGTTTTTACCTGTTGATAGATCCATAATATTATCAGCACCCCAGCGTGTCGCCCATGTCATTTTTTCAACCTCTTGTTCGATGGATGATGAAACAGCAGAGTTACCGATATTCGCGTTAATTTTAACATGAAAATTACGTCCTATTATCATAGGTTCTGACTCTGGATGATTGATATTAGAAGGAATAATCGCTCGACCTTTTGCAACTTCATTACGCACAAATTCAGGTTTCATATTTTCCCTTATTGCGATAAATTCCATTTCAGGAGTAATAATTCCCTTTTTTGCATAATGAAGCTGTGTGACATTTTTCCCTTTTTTTGCACGTAATGGTTTGCGCTTCAAACCTGGAAACACGTTATGATTGGCACGAGGATCATTTTCTTCCTTATACCCATTATCTACAGGCTTAATTTCTCGACCTTCATATTCTTCAACATCTGATCGTTCATGAATCCATGTGCTTCGAATAGCAGGAAGACCTTTTGAAATGTCAACAGAATAATTTAGATCCGTATAAGGACCGCTTGTATCATACACGCGTACAGGAAGATTTTCCTCTTCACCAAACGTACCAGTTGTCGGGCTTAACTCAATTTCACGCATTGGTACTTTAATGTCGGATCTCGAACCTGTTACATATACTTTTTTACTTCCTGGAAAACTAGACATGATGGAAATATTTTGTTCGTTTAATGAAGTCGTTGACATAATAAATCTCTCCTTTTTTTGAATATAAAGGACGAGATAAAGTACATAACAAGTGGAAAAGCTTATAAAAGTACATCAAAAAGCCGGGACCATAAATGGTTGGACCCGGCTAATATGTATGCAGAAGTATAAGTGCATTGAAGATTGTCTATTCTAACTTCCCCACGCTGGTATGATCCAGATCAGGTCCCAAGAGTCAAGAAACTTCATCGTGTTTCTTTCTCAGCCCAACTTATTGGGCTCCCCTAGTTATTTATATTCAATTAGCTATATTATATATGAGTATTGTTTAAAATGAAATACATAATATTATTTAAAGTAATATAGTCGTGTTTAGATATTATTTTTAGGATGAAAGGACGCGTTTATACTCCATTATCCCATAACCTCCGCAAAACCGCTTGAAATAATGGTTTTCGATTTTTTTATTTTCCTTCTCTTTTCCTTTTCTATACTCCATTTATTTTGATTTCGTGACCACAATGTGACCAATAGAAAACATCCTTTTTTAATGAATAGACAAGCACTTTTTTTGTTTCTTTGTGAGTATTTTTCAATCTTAAGTTATCAATATCGCGCCAAGCGCTTTCATTGACATTCGCGATTTAAGTAGCTAAGTGTTGATCTTTTTGCCATATCCTTAGTGTTACCGTTTTTTAAAAAACTCGTCTTAATCTAAAGTTTTCCTTGTTTTCTAATGTATTAGATTTAAAGAATAGCTACCGCGCTTCGCTTGCTGGCCATCTCCAAATAGAACAGAAAATTCTGTTCTTATTTGGAGAAGAGTAAAGGGGAGCTTTTGGATATCGATGTTAAAATCTCCAAAGATTATGATCTAGAAGATACGGAATGCCGGAATTCGTTTGGTGTGAATCCGACGTATTTCTTAAACACCTTACTGAAATACTTTTCATTTTGAAAGCCTACTCCATAGGCCACTTCATATATTTTTAAATAGGGATTTTCAAGCAATTTCTTCGCTTTTTCCATACGAATCTTCGTTAAATAATCGGTTATGGTAGCATGGTAATCTTGTTTGAATTTTCGTGAAATGTATTCCCTACTCAAAAAAAATCGATCGGCTATTTCTTGAAGATTAATATCCTCTTGATAATACTGCTGAAGATACTCTTCAATTTGCTGCATATTATTTTTCTCTTTCTGATACTTCACATTTGAAAGAGTATTGATTAACTCTTTAAACTCTCTCACCTTTTCTTCTTTAAATTTCATAAATGAAAAGGTGCCATCTTCCTTCCAATAATTCATGCCTCGATACAAAGATGTCTTATGATGAATTTGGTACTCTTTTAACCAATTATTTCTTAGTAATTCAAATTGATTTTCCCATACTTGTATTTGTTCTTGTGAGAGCGAGAAATCAATTTCTAACATAGTAAATATTTGATTAAGCTGAGAATCAATTTGGTGATTACTTCCTGATTGAATGGCCCACTTTAAATCGTTTGAGTAATCTAGTAAGTGTAGAAGGGGTTTCGGTTTCACATCTTTATTCGTGACAATCTTTTTCTGACTTAATAAGTTATGTTTTAAAAAAACCTGTAGGGCAGATTCATACGCTTCATTTATATTCTTAGACTTTTTCCCTAGACCAACAATCAAGCAAACCTTGCTATATTGATAGATTAACGAGGAGATTTCCCTTAACAAATACGAAATGTTTTTATCATTCCAAAAAAGAATGACGAGCTCTTCTTTCTTGTTACTATTTCGAAAACACACTCCATCATTCTGCTTTTTTAATAATTCATTACTTACATTAACCAATGTAAAGAATGCAAGATCTTGATCACCTTGAAATGAGTTCATAGCAAGGGGCTTGACTGATAGTAATGCCACCGTCTTATGCTTATTTGTAATGGTAATTCCAAACTCTTTATCAATTTTCTCTTCGATTGATTTTGAAATGTCCTCCTTCGAACAAAGACTTGAAAATAAACGATCCCAGTAAAGAGTCTTCACTTCATTGAAGACACGGTTTTCCTCAACATGAGATTTTCTTGAACGAGCTTGATCATTCCATTCTTTCACGGCTTTTGCTAATGTTTCATTCAATACATCTGGTTCAATGGGCTTTAGAATATAGTCAAAGCTCTTATAAAAGATCGCGTTTCTCATGTATTCGAAATCATCGTACCCGCTTACCACAATGGTTTTACTTCTAAAATCTGAGGAATGAAGCCATTTTAAAAGGTTGATTCCATCTCTTTTTGGCATTCTCATATCAGTAAAAATAATTTCAGGTCTGTGCTTTATGATTAACTCGATCGCTTCATCTCCATCTTCTGCCTCAAAAATCGTGTGAATTCCATGCTTTTCCCATTCTGCTAATAAAAGTAACCCTTCACGTACATGTTTTTCATCGTCAATGATGATTGCTTTCATTCGCTTCTCCTTCTATTTTTAGTGGCAGCCTCATGGTTACCATGAAGCCTCCCTCTTCTTGATTTTCTAACGTTATCTCAGCTCGTTGATTATAATAGAGCTTCAAACGGACATACACATTTTTTAATCCAATATTCGTTTCTTCTCCCGATTTGTTCCTTGCTTCGGCTTGAAAATGTTCATGAATATCCTTCAATCGACTTTCTGTTACCCCTATTCCATTGTCGCTCACAATCATGACTAATAGATCGTTCTCCTGAAAGCATTTTAGGGAAATACGCCCTACTCCATCACGAATATCGAATCCATGCTTAAAGTAATTTTCAATAATAGGCTGTAGAATCATTTTGGGGACCTCTATTTCTTGAACTTTGTCTTCAATCTCCACAATGTAGTCAAGTTTCTCACCGAAACGCTCTTTTTGTAATAAAAGATAGGCATTTGTATAATTAATTTCTTTTTTTAGAGTGACTACATCTTCTTCCATATTCATTCCATATCTCATAATTTTAGAGAGATGTGTAATTAATGAATAGATTTGCGGAACTTTATTCTTTAATGCAATGGTACCGATTGATTGTAATGCATTATATAAGAAGTGAGGATTGATTTGCGATTGAAGCACTTTTAATTGATTTGTCTTATTTTCCAATTCAAGTTTGTATTCTCGGTTAATCAAGTGATTAATTCGTTCAATCATTTGCTGAAACCTAAAACCAAGAATGCCGATTTCATCTGACCCGAAGGATTCAACTTGAACCTTCATATTCCCTTCTTCTACTTGTTGAATATTTTGCAGCAGAATTCGAATTGGTGACGTAATTTTAAAGGATACGAAAAGAGTAGCTAACACAACAAGTGATAATCCTATGACTCCGAATAAGATGTTGATCTTCGCAACACTAAAGGCACTTTCATACAAATTAGTGAAAGGAACCCTTTTCACTAAAATCCACCCACCTGCTGAAGCAGAAAGCTGATCATACATCATCACACCGTTAAAGGAGTCTTCTTTCCACTCCAACGTACCTGAAACTTCTTTTTTTCCTAAAATTCGTGAAATCCACTTCTGATCCTTTTGATCGTCGTTAACATCGATATCAGAGCTATAGATCATTTCTCCTTCTGAAGATAAAAGATAGAATTCTTCGGTTTCACTGTTATATAGATTTCTGCTTAAATCTACTATCTTATCAGGTGAAATCTCTAACGAAATAAACGCAAGTATCTCATCTTCCGGAACATTCATGAATGCCCTGTGAATGGTGATAATGTCTTTAGAGCTTTTAATACTTTTCTCTTGCTGAGCATATGTGGGTTCTATGAACATGTTATAAGGGCTTCGTTGAGCTCTCATAAACGCTTCTCGATTTGAGTCCATAATCCTATTAGAAAAAACAACTGTGGAACGCTTTGTTGCAGTAATCGCTCGATCATCCTTTGCAAAGGAGATCCGAACTCCATTAACGGTGTCTTCTGTATAGAGAAGCGTTTGCACAACGTGCTTCACAATACCAATCGTCAAGGAATTATTCTCTTTTCTTGGTGACCTCATGTAATTGATAAAATCAGGATTATTATAGAGTGAAAGAGTTAAACCATTCAATTCATTAATATAACTTTCTAAATTCACTTTTCCTTGATACAAAAGATTGCTGCTCTCTAGTACCACTTGATCCTCAAGCGAATTCTTCGTATACAAATATGTAATAACAATCGAACTTCCAAATGGAACAATCGTCATGATCATCAATAAAACAATTAGCTTATTTCGAATACTTGTCTTTAGCATAAGGGACAGACCTCCCCAGTCTCACTTATATATTAGAATAAATGAGAATCATCACTCTTAAAAGTTTTTTTCGAAATATTCCATCAAAATTTAATAGAAAGCATGCCTAGTAGGACATGCTTTCTATTATTCTTTTTACTTTAAGTTATCCCACGTCTGCTGGAATCGCTCAAGAACTGTGTCATAGTCAATCTTGCCAGCAGCGTATTCTTGGATTGTTGCAGCAAATTCTTTATTCGCTCCATCCGGCCATCTGAACCAAGTCCAAGGAATTGTTTTCTCTTCTTTAGAGTAGGCAAGAATAGACTGCCCTAAATCACCAAGACCTTTCGGCTCAATGTTATCGAATGCTGGAATGAAAGCAAATTCTTCAGTGATATATCGTTTTCCTGTTTCAGAAGTAACCATCCACTCTAAGAATGTTTTCGCTTCTTCAAGGTGCTCTGAATTTTTGTTTAATACCCAGTTATTTGGTACACCTACAGGTAAGCTATTTGCACTCTCGTCATTGCTAATCGGAATGGGAAGGAAGCCCATGTTCATTTTAGGATTAATTTCATAAATCATATTCTCTGTCCAGTTACCTTGTTGAAGCATAGCTGTTTCACCAGATGCAAATAATGTTACTTGAGTATTGTAATCTGTTGTTAATGGATTATCATTTGCATATTTAAGCTCGGTATCTAGTACTTCTTTAAATTGTTTAAACTTTTCATTACCAACAATTTTCTCAGAACCATCATAAAGTCCTTCAATAAATGCTACTGGATCTTCCTGTTGAGCAAATGGAATGTTAAGTAAATGCTGTCCAATAACCCACCACTCACCATAACCAGCAGAGAATGGAGTGATGCCAGCATCCTTAAGCTTTTTAGATGCAGCTTTTAATTCTTCAATTGTAGCTGGCGGCTCCGTAATGCCCGCTTTTTCAAATAAATCTTTGTTATATACAAAGCCATATCCTTCTAAGTTAACTGGCATGCCATAAAGCTTTCCTTCTTCATCTGTCATTGGAACTTTACCAATTGGAAGTACATGCTCTACCCATGGCTCTTCTGAAAGATCTGCTAGTTTCTCTTTCCAAAGCTCTAATTCTTTAAAACCACCATTGTTAAAAATGTCTGGCTCTTCACCTGAAGCAAATTTTGCTTTTAGTGCTGCACCGTAATCGGCACCTCCACCAACTGTTTCAAGCTTTACCTTAATGTTTGGATGCTCAGCTTCGAACTCCTTAATCATCTCTTGAAGCTGGTCAGCAATTTCCACTTTGAACTGGAAGAAATTAAGAGTTACAACATCATCGCCTGACTTAGAATCCCCTTCTGAATTGCTTGCAGTGTCTTTAGAAGAACAACCAGCAATAAAACTAATAACTAAAATGAAAGCCATACAAAGTAAAAGAACTCGTTTCATGAAAAGATTGACCTCCTTAATATAAATAATTGTATATAAGTTTCTGTATCCATTTAATAGAATTGATACAGAAACTTTATATCTACTTAATAGATCCAGATGCAATACCCTTAATAATATGCTTTTGTAAAAATAAGAAGAAGATAATGATTGGTGTAATACCAAGCACTAAAGCGGCAAGACCCATATCCCATTGCTTTGTATACTGAGCGAAGAACGAGCTCGCGGCTAATGGAATCGTGCGTAACTCAGGATCCTGTAAAACAAGGAGTGGCAGCAGATAATCATTCCAAATCCATAGTGTATTTAAAATAATGACTGTTATAGTTATCGGTTTAAGAAGAGGGAATACAATTCTCCAAAACACACCGAACTGACTGCATCCATCAATCATAGCTGATTCCTCAATCTCAACAGGAACTGTTTTTACAAACCCGTGATATAAGAATAAGGTAATTGGAACACCAAATCCAAAGTACATAATAATTAAACCCGGAAGGCTATTTGTTAGTCCCAACGTGCCACCAATCTTCATAAGAGGAATCATCACCGTTTGAAATGGAATGACCATGGCTGATACAAAGATAATGAATAAGATTTTACTAAACTTTCCTGGCGTACGGACCATTTTCCACGCAGCCATAGAACTAATGACGACTAAACCAATATTGCTCATGACTGTAATTACGAGAGAATTCCAGAAAGCACGTGGGAAGTTGATCACATTCCATACCTTTGCATAGTTTGAAAACTTAAATTCTTTCGGCCAGGCTGCTGCGTCAATTAGAATAGCTGCAAATGGCTTGATCGAGTTGATTAGCACGAAGTAAAAAGGTATAAGAAAAATGAGACCGACAATTATTCCCACAATCTCTAACACAAACGTCTTTTTTGTATATTGATTGCCCATTTACGCCTCAACCTCTTTCTTCTTCGTTAACCTTACTTGGACGGTTGTAAAGATTGCAACAACTACAAAGAACAGTATAGACTTAGCTGTTCCTAACCCGTAACGATTGTTTTGGAAGGCTTCTTGGTAAATATTAATCGCTACAGATTGCGTAGAGTTAAATGGTCCTCCACCTGTTAAGGAAATATTTAAGTCAAATATTTTAAAGGCCATAGAAATCGTTAGGAAGAAACAAATAGTGAAGGCTGGTAGAATTAATGGAATAATGATTTTCGTTAAGAGTGTCCAGCTCGAAGCACCATCTATTCTTGCAGCCTCAAGAAGCGAAGAATCTACTCCTTGTAAAGCAGCAACGTAGATGACCATCATATATCCGCTAATCTGCCATGCAAATACGATAACAATGCCCCAAAATGCTGTCTTTTCATCCCCTAACCATGGCATTTTAAAAAATCCAATGTCCGTTATGTTTCCAATTGAAGCAAATCCTTTTACAAATATAAACTGCCAGATAAAACCAAGTAATAACCCGCCAATTACGTTTGGAATAAAAAACACCGTTCGCAAGATATTACGAGTTTTTAATGCCGCATTTAAAAGTAAAGCAAAGCTAAAACCTATTAAGTTACTAATAATAACAGCTGCAAACATAAACTTAGTAGTAAACATGAAGGAATTAAAGAAAGTCTTATCATCCGAAAAAATCTGCTTATAATTCTCGATTCCTACCCACTCAACAACTGAGCTAACTCCATTCCAAGAGGTAAACGAATAATAGACACCCATTAAAAATGGAAGAATTTGAATAACTAAGAAAAATAAAAGTGCCGGTCCAACAAAAGCAGCGTACGTTAATAAACTCTTATATTTAACTTTCTTCTTAGGTACAGACTTAATTTGAGCTTCATTGTTTACTAGTCCAGTTTGAATTTTTGTTTCCATCCGTATCACCACCCCTAAAATTGTAATCGCTTTCTTTTATTATAGCGGTGACGCTTCCTTAAACAGGGAACCTAAATTGACAAAGAAGGTGCAAAATTTTGACTATATTTATTTTTATTAAGCCTAAGGCGTATAAAGCAAAAATTGGCAGGCATGAGTCCGGTCCAATACCGTATCCATACCAGCCAATTAGCTGCATAATATAAAACTCTAACTTTCGGGGGTCACCTCAATAGGGTTAGTTGCCTTTCTTTAAAATGAGCTGCGAGATACATTCGACGTGTCTGGTGTGCTGACTATAGACAAAACGAAAGATATAGTGGTGTTCACCTTAATAATAAACACACGACCTACTCAGACTGATTGATCGAATTTTAATACCTATGGCAAGACAAGTAAGATTTAGTTGCAACTTATTACATCATGCCGCCCATTCATTTGGTTTTATAATAATGAGAAATAATACTAAAAAGAGCGCTTATTATAGCTGTTTTCCCAAGTTTCCTTTTAATGTTTTCTAATAAAAATAAAATGTAAGGAGGACAAACACTTTTAAAATTTATTGCCTTTATAAATCAATTATTGACTAATATCCGTATATTTTTCAATTGAAGTGATAATCCTTACAATTGAGGTGATGTTAATATATGGAATATTTAATTATTGCGGTTCTATTAGGATTACTCATTTTTCAGTGGAAGAATCGACGTAGTTTAAAAGATGAAGAATACTATAGACAAATCACGGTGACAGAAGAATTTAAAAAGACCATTGCATTGGGACTTTATCAAAGGTTTTGCAAAGAAGTAGAAGAAAAAAGATATTCCCCCACATTTTTAAAAAGTGATCCCTTAGACTTTGAACATTTTATTGCTGATGTATTAAAACATAAGTACGGATTTGAAGCCTTTGTGACCAAAAGCTCAGGAGACTTTGGTGTTGACATAGAGCATGGAGTTGGGGAAGGCAAGGTGCTAGGTCAAGTCAAGTGTTATCGGGAAGATATGGGCTATGAACCGATTGCCATTCTTCATTCCAATATGGTTAAACAAAATGCATCAAGAGGATATGTTGTTTCGACCGCAGGATTCAACGAAAATGCCCGTTCCTATGCCGGAGGATTAAACATCGATTTAATCAATGGGATTGATCTTGTTGAAATGTGGATTAATCATAAAAGCCCTATAGCTAAAACCATTGAATATCAACCTTTTAAAAATGATAAGTCAGATACAATGAGCATGTAGAATCGACTATGAAGAAAAGCAGGGATGTTACATTAACGGGTTCGGTTGATGGGGAGAAAACGTCAATTCACAGAACATTTCACATTACCTTTAACACAAGTTTCAGCATTAAATTTACACAAAAAATAGCAATTGAATTATTCAGTTGCTATTTTTATTTTTCTAATATTGCTTTACATTTCAGTACATATTGATTTAGAAAAAATTACAGTATTTCTCAATTAAACCTATATGTTAGAAGAATCAAGAAATTAAATTTTGTATTCGATTTAATGAGTTAATAATAATGTATAAAGGCAGCAATAAAGTAATAATAATATTACTTTCTAAGATTGCTTTCCAAATTTTTATTCCTTTACGAAACTTAGAAACAAGCAGATATATAGATACACTAACAGCAGAAAAAAGTATCCATAAAAATCCTTTTTGTCTATTTATTTCGTGAGCAATATCATTAATTTTCCATATATCCTTTTCAGAGAAGGATATGGTTGAAATACCTTCTTCAAACCCTAATACATTAAATGACTTTATAGATATACTGTCTTTTTGTTGTGAAACAAGGTCATAACCATTTGGTAAAAAGGAAACTTTAAAAACTAAAAAATATGAGACACAGACAACTATAATAAGAAATAATAAAAGGCTCAAATGATTTTTAACTTTTCTTTCTTTGGAATTATTCGTTTTTTACACCCCCTTAAACTCCCTTTTCATTTCTACATATAAACTGCTTTTCTTATATATCAATATATTAACATTAAATTCCAAAAAACCTTAAAATTTTTATTTAAGATAACTGTACGTACTTGCTCTGCTACCTTAAATAAATACCAAATTAGCGCCATTTTTAGCGGATAAATTAACAACACCCCATAAATTTATGCGGTGTTGTTAGTTTATCCGCTAATTGGTATGTTAATAAGTGGGTTAAAACAGTAAAAACATTGATATATCAATGAAAAAAGAGACCCCAATTCATATGCGAATTGTGTCTCTAATAAGGTTGTTATTTATAATTTTCTCCCCAATAACCGAACCCGTTAATGTTACATCTGCTGCTTTTTGATTCCTTATCCACAATAATTTCTACTGTGCTGAGGTTTAGTCTTTCCTCCAGGACCTGGCACGCAATTATCAAGCGGCATAGAGCATTACTCTCGTTAATTAATACGAGTTGTAAACTGTACGAATGAAAACCCTAGAAACGTTGATATTACTCAACTTCTAGGGTTTTTTATTTTTGTCTGCTTTGTAGAATAATGTATTATTCCCCAATTTGTTGGGGGAGGTTTTGGGGGAAGTTTCAAGGAAAAATATTAAGTGGACAGGCGCATTTTATTTGCACAGTAAGACTGCCAGTAAGGAAACTTATTTAATAATAGGACACATGTGTTTTATATATTTTTGAGGTCACATAGGTCATATTGACCTGAATGACCTCGAAATTTACTATAAGAGAGCAGAGATCAATAAAGATTTTTATTATTAAAGGTGAATTATTTTTAGGACAAGTTAAGTGTTATCAACATGATGTTGACTTTAAGCCAATAGCTCTTATTCATTCTAATTGGTGAAAACGGGAGCCAAGGGCGGCTATGTGATTACCAACATGTTCTTTTACCCCGTCTGCCAGGCAATATTCTGAAGGATTAGGTATTGAATTAATTGATGGAGTGAGACTTGTTGAATTGTGGTTAAGTGGGTTGGTCAGTGTAGAACAAGAGATTAAAGAATTATTACCTGAATATGTTTAAAATAGCCCTTCTCCTAGTGGAGAGGGGCTTTATCCATTCCTATAATAAAAGGCAATCACTGTCCTTAATTGTAAAGACAAATTTAATAGTCAAAACCCTTTCTCATCCATAATGGCCTCATATGAGGAAGTTGCCTGTATATTTCCTCTTCTTTTTCTTTTTGTTCATAATCATGTATGCTCCTATTATAACGTTCATTTTCTGAATTTAATTGTTCCAGCCGTTCATCATAATCCTCTTCTCTTTCTTTGTAATACTCAATTTGATCATTTAAATTTTCAATTATCTTAATAAGTTCAGCCTTTGTCATTTGGTAATATTCACCGTTCATGGAAAACGCCTCCTGAAATTTAATAGATTTTCCTAGTAATTAATCACATCAATCAGCATTAACTTTTTAACTAAGAGACTCTTATATCGACATGCCGTTTGCACTTCATACACTGAAACAAGTTTGGTTCCAATTCTTTATGTCTTTTCAACTTCCTGCATGTCTGGCAGCTTAACGTCACATATCGACCAGAGAAATCATTAACCACTACATTGTTTTCTTCGTCACCCTGTTCCTCTTCTCCATCTTCCATCCCTACCGCATAAAACGTATACGCCAATATCACAGTCATACCGCCCGTAATATAGCTGATCCAGCTCATGTTATGTCCTCTCTTCCGCTCAATACGTAGTTCAGTTCACCGTTATTATTGACGAGGACCACTCGGTAAGCTTTTTCGGTGCAATGTTCCTTTTGCAGCATGGAGACAAGCCTATCATCGTTAAGCCCCTTTTCAATAAGTACTGCAGCCAGTGTCGTTGGCTTCATGTTGCATGCTGTCGCCAGGCGGTTCAGTTTGAAAGCCTGCTTGTTTGTAAGAGACAAGTTCACACGATGAATCTTCTTGCCACCTAACCCCTTACCTTCTATCACCTTTTCGCCTCCCTTTTGAGATTGTCGTGACAATTGACAGTGTCGACCGAGTTACAGTGTTACAGAAATATCAAGCTGAGGGTGGCGGTATTACTTCCTTACGACTATTTTGATTCCCCCGCCCTCGCTTCGTTTGACGATTTTGAGCGGTGCATTGCGTCGTTGCATATCTGCGAAAACTAATTCCTTTACATACCCACTGAATTCTATTTTTTCCTGCTGCAGGCGCTCTAATAATTCTCGCTCCTTTAGATTGGTAATGTTGAAAGAAACTGATTTTACTTTCTTGTTGCCCATGTTTTTTCCCTCCTTTCACTCTTTTACTAAATGGTATGAGCGCTATGACCTATATATAACCATCTATCACAAAAATAGTTTGATTTATTTGTAAGTAATATTAGTAAAGGGATAACACTGAATTTTGTCGAATTATATGGTGAGGTGTTCATATGTATAAAAGCAACATTGGGCAATTAATTAAACAATCACCGTATAAAAGGGAATACATAATGAAAAAGCTAGGGGTATCAGCTAATACATTATCTAATTGGAGTACTGGAAAAACCTTGCCTTCTCTTGACAAGGCTTTTCAATTAGCAGACTTTCTAGGAGTAAAGGTGGATGATCTCTATGAACGAAAAGTAGAAGAAACTGATTCAACAATTTGAGGAAAACGGATTTACTCATAGTGACATTCAAAGGATAGTGCATTTTTATGATGTGACAATGGAAACCGATAAAATGTTGAAGAAATTGTACGAGGATGAAGAGAATGAACGTACTGATTCAGATTTTCTACACCACAAACGACAATAGTGTTTTTCAGAGGGGAAATTATCCATTAAAGAATAGGAAACCTGAGGAAGTAGCTTATGATTTTTGGAAGTGGATAAAAAAAGAGCATCCCTTTCCATGTGAACTGGAAAAGGTGATTGCTAATGGAGAGAATTATACGCAGCTGGTTAAGAACCTAGAGAAAGCAGCACATGTATGAGTAGCTTTGGTCATCTCATCTACTAACAAAAGTGATGCCCCTCCAATCCGGAAGGGCTATTTCATTCAGGAACAGATTATTGTTCAGGGACCTATAGTAATCAAACTAGCCTATGTTAAACATGTAGCCTGGTTATACATGGGCACCATCAACCTTCATTATTCTATCTACAGGACCATTCACCCAACGGAAGCAAATAAATCCAATATTACTAGACACCCAAAATTATCTATAAATTCCATTTGGATGAAAATAGCGCATCCAATTAGCCACCTTTTTAAATTGTTTATCATCCATCACAAATGCTTTTACTTCAGTTCCAAATAGATGCTTGTGGTATGCTTTAAATTGTTCACAACCTTTTAAAAATTCAATTGCAGCCTCTCGATCCATTTTTGAAGTTGTTCCAACAACGATAGAAGGAATCTCCTCTTCATAATGAAGTAGAACCTGTCCCCTAAAATAAATGTCATATAACATAGGTAATTCTTCTTTCATTTGTAATTCCATAATAACAAATCGGCTCAATTCAACCACTCCTTTTACCTTTATTATGAGGCTAGTAAATTAAGGTGGCTGGGAAAGTTATGAACTTAATATGAATTATCTGCATCTGCTGTATTTTCGAGAAGGGATTCCATTTATCCCCTAATTTAAAAATGGATGGGTTCTGATTCATTTATTCTTTTTAAAAAAGGCTTATACCCGAAACTATCCCGATATTACCACCCGTTTTCCTGAATTATTAAACCCAGACATACCTAAAGGAACCGTTCTGGACGGAGAGGTAGTAATTACAGATTCTTCTGGAAAACCAGATTTTGAAGCAGCAATGAGTAGATTTTCAATTTCCAATACAAACAAGGTAAAATATTTGGCAAAGGATGAGCCTGTTTCGTTCGTTGTATTTGACATACTATATTATAAAGGCGAGAAAGTAACCCGCCTGCCACTCTATGAACGAAAAGAAATTCTAGATGTGATCATACCAGTTAATACCCCAGTTCTTTCAAAGGTAATGAGTGTTAATAGCAACGGCACTACCCTATTTAAACTCATAGAGGAGCAAAACCTTGAAGGAATTGTCCTTAAGAAAAAAGACAGCACTTATGAGATCGGTAAGCGTTCATACTCATGGCTTAAGGTTATTAATTACCAATATACCAATGTCATCGTGAACGGGTACCGAAAAGACGATTTTGGTTGGCTATTATCGTATGATGATGGTAGGTATGCAGGAATCATGGAACTTGGGGTTCCAAAAGAAGAAAAAAATAGAGTCTACAGGATGGATAAAAGAGACCAGAATGATAAGTTTGTCTTCATTGAACCAGTTTCATGCTATGTTAAGTACAGAAATATAACGAAGGCTGGTCTTCTTCGACTCCCTTCCTACGTTTCTTTAAATGCATAAAGCCCTTTTATGAAGGGCTTTTATCATTCTTCTCCATTCCATTTATTATGTTGCTTTAACAACCTCTTAAAAATGTTGTATAAATGGGCATGTCTACGACTATTGGGGTTATAGAGTTCCTTATTATGCACAGTAGAGATGAAAGTTTTGCCATCAGATGATCCCAACTTTATTACTTTCTCGTCTTCATCATACCAAATGTCTACTTCCAGTCTTACATACTTGGTCATATATTTTCCCTCTTTAATTATTAAAACCTAACAGTTAAATCCTATTACCATACTGGGGAAATATTATTATTTTATAACTTTTTATTTTACTAAATTAATCTAACCAAACTCTTTACAAAAAAATAGCTGTCTTGCAATGGCAGCTGTCCTAGCATTAGGCTAAGCCCTTTGTGTTTTTTAAACAAGCGGTACACTCTCTCCAACTATTCGGCTTACTTATTTCTTCAACTATCTCCATTAGATCGTTAAGATTGTTTGAACAATATTTTGGATAACGTGTTGTGTAAGTTCCTTTACGTGAAGGAACGTTTAAATGCCAACAGCTAACTACATGCAAAACGTTACCAGTCGGTCCACCTGCCCGATTAAAAACATAACCGTCCTTATGAGTACCGCACCATTCCTTATATTCAGCTTCTTTATCTTTAAACTGGATAACCATAAAATTTCACCTCTTTTTTATAAATAAACCTATTACTTCGAAGAAGGAGGCACTGACAAACCGATGACTTTCATTAAGACATTTGTATAGATAGAATTGGGATTTTCTTCCAATACAGAGGCATTGACCACCACGTCTTGACCTGGGAAGGTTTTCTCCAGAAGTGTTCTCATACGCATTGTATTTCTATTTTTAGGATGGACACCAATAAACAATCCCTCTTGATACACACCATCCTCAGTCTGACCACTTTGTGCAATTCTGATCTCTAATTCTCCTCCAACATTCATAGCCTTCTTTTTCTGTTCCCATGTATCAGAAGGGCATTGAGGTGATAGAGAATGTTTCTCCTCAATCTCACAGCTGCCATTATTGTACTTCTTCGAAAAGGAGCAGGTATCGCATGGCTTTAAAGCCTTAATACGAGTATCAATAACCATTTCCTTTTCTTGTGCTTCTTTTAAATTCTTATCTAAAGCCGTTCCTCTAGCGAAACCATTATTAAGCTGGTTTTCCATTACTCTTTGATTTTCGTTTTTTTTAGAAAGCCATGGAAATTTAAAACCACATTCATAGCAAAAATTCGCTTTTTGGAAACGTTTTTCTCCGCACTGTGGACAAAATTTCATGTGTTCCCCCATTCCCCATCTAAAAAATTTTACCTAATAAAAATTCAACGCCTTGAAACAATATCCTTCATTTTGGTGCAAAAGAAAAAGCCACCATAATGGCAGATGGATAGGAAATATCCTTTTATTAAACTAACGCACCCATTGGTTTAAGTACATTACTTCACAAACTTGTTTTTATTAAAATGACACCATCACTTAATTGAAGATTCATACCTGTTCATTGAAAAACAAAATAGACTTTCCCGTTATGCTGGAAAAGCCCATTTAGACAAAAGCACCTAGAAATTACGCTTTAACAATCTTTGAAATACCTAGCTTGCTAACAAAAGCGGAACTAAACTTAACCACATGAAGGTATTAGCAAAACTATTTAATTCAATTGTTGTAGAACCTTCGCCAATTCTAAAATCCATTAAGTATACAGGAAAGGTATCCATCCCTTTTGGAATAATAATGTTCTGATAAGAATTGACTGTACTATACAGTTCAATGGCAAAAATAAGTAAAAAACCACAAAGAGTTGATAAAATCCAGCCTTTTCTTGTCATCTTATTCCTCCTTTTTACCTTAAGGAGGAATATCTTCATTTAACAAAAGATTCCTTCTTCTACAAAATCAATTAGAAAGCCCAATTCCCTTTACGGAAGATTGGCTCACGTGTACCATCAGGTATTTCACCATCAATATCCATATCCGCACAACCAATCATGAAATCAACATGAGTTATACTCGAATTAAGTTCTACTTCCTCACGTTGCTCCTTCGTCATTTTCTCTCCAGCTTCAATACAGTTAGGGAAACCGAATCCTAATGCTAAATGGTTTGCAGCATTTTCATCAAATAATGTATTTAGGAAAAGTACGTTTGTGTTAGAAATAGGTGAGTCATGTGGAACCAGGGCTATTTCACCAAGATAATGGGAGCCTTCATCTGTTTCTACTAGGTTCTTTAATACTTCTTCTCCCTTCTTAGCTGTAATTTCAACAATTCGACCATTCTCAAAAGTTAATTTGAACTCATCAATTAAATTACCTGCATAGCTAAGTGGTTTTTTACTCGAAACGAAACCATTAACACCTGAACGTAATGGCGAAGTGAAGACTTCCTCAGTTGGCATATTCGCAACAAATTGAACACCATGTCGATTTTTGGTTCCACCACTTCTCCATAGATGTAAGGGATGAAGCTCAATCGTTAGATCTGTGCCTTCAGCTTTGTAATGTAACTTCTTATATTTCTTTTCATTCAAATAAGTAACCTTTTGGAGCAAGTTTCCAATATGATCTTTCCATGCCTTTACAGGTTCAACTTCCCCTATACGTACTGAACTGAAGATTGCATCCCAAAGTTTGTCCAAGCTATTCGTTTCGCCTGTAAAAACCTTATCTGCCCAGGCTTGACTTGGAGCTGCGCAGATAACCCAACTAACATCATCATGCTGCTCTCGCCATTTTACCATGGCTTCTCCGCTTACTTTTTGGTAATTCGCAATACGATTTGGATCAGCTTTGGACAATAAATCCGGATCGTCGGAAACGATAAATAAAAATGCCGTATCCTTATCAATCAACATCTCACGTTGAGTTCGCTCCCATTCAGGAAACTCTGTGAAAACATCATCTGATGCTCTCAAATAGCGTGAGAGTGTGATTTCAGGATCAGTATAGTCCACATACACATTTTTTGCACCTGCATTGTAAGCCTCGTGAGCGACAGCTCTAGCAAATGGAATCGCATCCACACTAGCTCTTACATAAAGGATTTGGTTCGGTTGAACGTTTAATCCCACTTTTACAACCAATTCTCCATAGCTTTTTAATTTTTCCTCAAACGTTTTCAAAAATATCCCTCCATTCATTGTTATTTTATAATGAGTTCTTTGGAAAATTGTATTTTACACTCTTAAACTCCCTCAGTTTGATACGAATATCTCTTGAATGCTCACTTATTCGCAGGATTTCATAACCCTTGTAATTGGATTTACGGGTAATTGAAATGAGTTCAGATCATCTTGGCTTCGTGAAGGCATAGTTAAATAAAGGAGTCACTCCATATTTTACCATATAATACACATCTCCACGCCGCCCCTGGAGGCTATCCCTCAAAATGCCGGCAGCTCGTAATAATCGCCGCCGGCACATGGTTCTTACAGTCCTAATTCTTTCTTAATATCTGCAAGCGTTTTTCCTTTCACTTGGTTCACAGGCTTTGGTGCGTTATCAACGGTCGGGTTCTGCATGCCGAAGTTCTTTTCGACATAGGCAAAATCTTTCGTGTCGACAATCCCATCAAAGTTGATATCAGCACTCCGTTCATTCGTTCCCCAATATTTTTGGATCGCTAATGCATCCATCAGATCGATCACATTGTCTTTGTTTACGTCGCCTCCAAGTGCTTTTCCTATTTCATCTGGATAACTTAATCGCTTATTGTATCCGTAATCCACACCATCCATTGTTTTGTAAGCATTGGTGAATTGACCATATGTTGTGAAGTGGCCAGGAATATCTTGAATAACCGTAAAATAATCCCTTGTAACCGGTAATCCAGTGATATAAAATTGTCCAACTTTATCCATTGTCCCTGTGTATGTTTTTCCTTGACTATCTTTAATCGTTACGTTAGCTCCAACTTTTGTATAATCTTGAGGTCTAAGGAGTCCATTTTCATTGTGGAAACCTTCTGGATGAATATAACTAATAGCAGTAGAGAAATTAGGCTGAATCGTAATAGGCGCGATCGCAGTAAATGGCCTTGTTACAGTACCATCAACACTTGTAAAAGTTGAAGATACAGAACTAAAGCTAGATGCAGTATATCCATCTTTCATATTTGGTATTTTAATAGTCACATCCACCATTGGAATATCACCCGTTACCTCTGATGTGCCATCAAATGTTACATTGACATTTGATGTAACGCTTGTACTACCTGGTGTTGATGTCACATTCAACGTTCCACCAAGCTTTTGTGCTGCCGGATTTAATGCAATACTCTCAACTGTTGTGTCGGCATATTTTGTTGTAAAGCGGTATGAAGCTTGTTTTATTTTGTTCACATTATTAGCCGTTAGCGTAATCGTGATCGTATCTCCAATATGAGCATTAACTTTATTTAATCTTGTAGGTGTATTTGGCTGACCGTAAACATACTGGTAATTGTCAGGTACAACATAGTATACTTTGCGACCGTAAGAGTTGGTTGCTTGGTCAATACCTTCAAACTCTAGATCGATTAAATTTCCTTTTGGATCAGTTGCAACCTCGTCTTTAACATTACCATTTTCGTCCACTGTTAGCTGACCATTTGGAAAGTGACTATTATAAAAATAATAGATTTGATTAATTGATTGATTGACATTCATACCAGCTGCTTTCATCTCATCGACCATTTTGTCATTAATCGAAGCAGTTAACGGAACGGTTTGTTGACCTTGCTTGTACTCTACAAATGGATTTCCTTCTTTTTCTCCATCTAGATGCACATCATATTTACTAGGCATTGTATTATCAACATACAAATCTTGTGCAGTAGTAAATGATTTACCAGAGTCATTATATCCGATGAACTTTAGTTTGTAATGGCCTTCTGGTGCTAAGACGGCATCCAAACCGATTGGATTATTTTTATCATTCGTAAATGGATAATAATATCCCATAAATAAACCACCGCCGTATTGTACACCTTCATCACGCGATACTCCATCTATTGTACCTATAAAGCCTACATCTTTTCCTGTAGCTGTATCTTCAAGCACAACATCAATGTATCTCATGTGGGACTTTAATGTAAAACTTCCAAATAAAACAGGATTATAAAATATGTTCGACACATTCGTACGATTAGAAGATATTGTTTGACGCTCAAGACTTAAGTCTTGGAATCCTTCTTCTACAAAGTGCGCACCAAATGGAACTCGATACGTTTCAGATGGATCATCATGATTCGTATACACAATATATCCTTCATAAATGCCTTTTTCCGCTGTTGTTGGTATTGAAAGAGTTACATTACTAGCTACATTACTATTTCCTGGTACTTTAATCGACTTATCAGTGGATACTACTACACCGTTCTTCACTGCATCCTTCGATCCTCTTACATCTGTTTGGTATGTTACGCTAACATCAAATGTTTTGTCTTTTGATCCATTGTTTTCAATCGTCACTGAACGTGAATCCTTTATATTTTTACCATTGAAAACTTCATTACCAAAGCTTAGGGCACCTGTATCTTCTTTTATTTGTTTTTCTTTCCCATTAATAATGGTTGGTGTTTTATCTTTTACTTTGAGTTCAATAGTGGAATGAATCGCCTGATAAGGATCTACTCGTCCTGCACCTGCTTCATATACGCTATATGACTTACTTAATGGATCTGCTGTATTCATTAAGATTGCTTTTACCTCTTCTGGCTCGAGTTCAGGCTTAGCTTGTAATAATAATGCAGCCACACCCGATGTAAATGGAGTTGCCATGGATGTTCCAGACATACGTTTATACGCTATCGAATAATTGGTCGGATCATTTGGACTGTTAATAAAGCTTGGAACAGTCGATAATACACTCACACCAGGTGCCGTGATTTCTGGTTTAATATCATACGTCACCCGTGATGGCCCGCGAGAACTGAAGTCTGCTAGGGTATCTCCTACTGTTTTCATTTCACTCATTTCATTGAAAGTGAAGGAAGCGGAGCCAGCTTGTAATTTTTGTTTCAACGCCAGACCGTCTGCATTTGATAAGGAGAATGTTGGGATGAAATTGACTCCCTCTCCTAAGTGAGATGGAATGTGCCCCTCTGCTGCATTGTCATTATACATAAGAACAGCTGCTGCACCTTGCGCCTTGGCAAAGGCAATCTTAGAGTCCAATGTATATACTCCCCTGCTCATGAGGACGATTTTCCCTTTAACATCTTTACCTGTATAGTTATCACCGAGCCCTACATCGACAATTGTATTCGTTTGCCCTTTTAACTTTGTGATGTCATCTGTGTATCCCCTTGCCATGAAGCGTAGGTCTGCAGATACATTGTCAATGGCTCCTTTAGCTGCCAAGGTTGAAATCGGAACATTGCTTGCCCCTACTGTAAGTGCCAAAGCTGCAGTACCAGGAGAACCAAGTGTATACATCTTGTTACCTGCGTTTCCAGCTGCTACAACTGCAGTTACCCCGCTCAGCACTGCATTATTAATGGCAATACTTGTCGGATACATTGGATTATTGTAATTGGCACCTAATGATAAATTCATCACGTCCATGCCTTCAGATACTGCATGATCAATGGCTGCAATGATACCCTCTGCCGTTCCGCTGCCACCTGGACCAAGGACACGATACGCATAAACTTGCGCATCAGGTGCAATTCCCTTAGTAGCGTATTCACTTTCATTTTTTCCTTGACCCGCAATCGTACCCGCAACGTGGGTTCCATGTTCAGTCACATAAGCAGCTGCATTTCCACCAGGCTTTCCAGCCTTTATCCAGTCTTCGTATGTAGTTTCCATTGGATCACTGTCATTGTTTACAAAATCGTAGCCGCCTTTATAGGCATCCTTCAAATCCGGGTGGTTGTAATCAATTCCTGTATCTAGTACAGCAACCTTTACACCTTTACCTGTGTAACCTTCTTGATGTAATTGATCTACCTTAAGGAAGGATCGCTCGTCTGCCATTCCTTGACCCTTACTATCAGAGGAAGGTTCAATTGAAGGTTCTGCTTGTACGATTACATCACTGTAAATAGCTAAAACTGCGTCTGACTTCATTAATTCATTTAACTTATTTGCAGGAACTTCCAACGCGACTCCGTTGAATGCATGCTTATATTCCCTTTTCACTTTGTACAATCCATCTGACTTATCTTTAAAAAGAGAATCTAAGTCTTTTTTAAACGTCACATGGTCTGCTTCCGCATTGTTTTTTGCTTGATCATTGGATAAGCTTTTTCCGTTTACAGCTGATTCTAAAATGGCAATTTTTTGTGGCTTATTTTTAAATGAAACAATGACGGATACTTGGTTATCACTATCTACATTTACATTTGAATCTAGAAATAACCCAGTTTGATCATTTGTGGAAAGTTGCGTTAAGGCCTGTCTTTGTTCTGGAGTCAAATTTGCAAGAATAGACTCTGAGCTCGAAGTTGTGACAGCATGGACTCTAGATGGTGAATTAAGATATGGTGCTACTAGACTGCTTGAAACCAAACCTACGCCTAACGCAAGCGCGGTAGCTTTTTTCATAAACTCTTTTTTCATTTTCTGTACTTCCTCTCATCTATTAAATTTTTTGGGTTAGATCATATTACCTCCTATTATTTCACGTTTTTAATTTTCTGAAAATTCATCATAAGTTATAACTTTTTTTAACTTTTGTACTACTTCAAAATAGAACAAAAAAACTACCCAGTGCCTTTTTATTCTGAATGAAATTATCAGGCACTGGATAGCTCTATTAACTTTTTAAATACCAACAATAAAGATTTACATATCCTTAATTTTAAGAGAACGGAACAAGTTTATTTCGGCCGCATGAATAACTGCTTGTGAACGGCTCTTTACATTTAGCTTTTTGAAAATTTTATTGATGTGAATTTTGATTTATCAACTTTTTTGGCTTCTGAAAAAGCTTGGCAGCTGCATAAAAAACTAGAGTTTTATGCAACCTCTTATTCCACATAATGGCCCGATTATTGAAAAGAGCTAGTGACGAAAGTTCAACTAGTCGAGTAGAAGGGAGCCTTTCTACCTTGCGGTAGATTGTACTCCACCCTCCGGGTAGAAAGGTCGCCTGATTGGCGACTCAAACCCCCACAGAACCCGGCGTGCGGATTTCCCGCACCGGGCTCTTCAGA